>VXTM01000048.1 GCA_009837445.1 Acidimicrobiaceae bacterium | reverse complement strand
CCCCCGACTCGGCCACAGCCCCGCAACCCCGGGCCCCGGTGTCGGCTGTCAAGCCTGGGACCGCCAGGCCAAGGCTGCGAGACCAGATTGTCGAGAATCCACTGCTGAGCCTCTTCGGCGCGGCTCTGACTCTCTTCGGAACCGCCCTCGTGGCCCTGCTCCTGTTCGCCCTGACCAGCATCAACGACCGAATCGACGGTGTCGAGGCGCGTCTTGGCGAGCGAATCGATCGTCTTGAGCTGCGTCTTGGTGAGCGCATGGACCGCCTCGAGGCCAGGATGGACCGCCTCGAGGCAAGGATGGACCGCCTCGAGGCCAAGGTAGACGCCGGGTTCGCGGCGCAAGCTGCTCAGATCGCCGAACTCGATGCGCGGTTGAGTGCTCAGATCGCCGAGCTCGACCGGAAGCTGACCGCCTTGGTCGCTCACCTCAACGCCACGGAGGCGGTCGAGGCGGCGCTCGAACACAGATTGCTGATCCCGGACGCGGGCGCCACTGAGCCTGAGGGCGAACCACCCGGCTGAACCCCGGCCCCCCTAGGCTCCGGCCGGCGAGGGCTTGATGTGAGGGAAGCAGTAGATCGGGAGTTCGTGGTCGAGGCGGCCCGCGACGAGGTGTGGCCCCGGCTGCTGGACGTGGAGGCGGTGGCGTCCTGGCTGCCGATCATGCACTCCGTGACCGAGGTGTCGTCCGGCGCCAGCGGCATCGACGGCTCCAGCTTCCAGGCCGCCTTCGAGGACAGGGTCGGCCCCTTCACGCTGCGGGCCGACCTGCACATCGAGGTCGCCGGGGTGCGCGACTTGGAGGAGGTGGCGATCCGGGCTCGGGGAGAGGATCGCCAGATCCGATCCCGCATCATGATCGACGCCGCCGCCCGCCTGTCCGACGCCGGCGCCGACCAGACCCGGGTCCGCCTGACCGGCTCCTACGAGATCACCGGCCGGGTGGCTACTCTCGGCGCCGGCGTGATCCGCTCCAAGGCCACCAAGCTCATAGACACCTTCTGCACCAACGCCGCCCGAGGCCTCGCCGATACCTGAATAACCAGATTCTTGTAGGAGTGGGCCACCTGGCCTCCGCTACACAAGGATTGCTCTGATGGCGGTGCTGCCTGAACTTGGGTTGGTCCGGTCTGGGGACCTGGACGAGGTGTTGGCCGCGGTCGACTACGACCATGCGCCCTACGCCGGGGGCACCGAGTTGGTGCCGGCGATGGGGCTGGGCCTCCGCAGGCCGGCGGCCATCGTGGACCTCAAGCGGGTCGAGGCCCTGAAGGGGATCGAGGTGGACGCCGATGCTGGCACGGTCACTATTGGCGCGGCCGTCACCCATCGGCGGCTCTCCGACCATCCGGTTGTCCGCGAGCACCTGCCCACGCTGGCCGCGGCCGCGTCGCGGGTGGGCAACGCCCGGGTGCGCTCCACCGGCACCGTCGGCGGCAACCTCTGCTTCGCCGAGCCCCGCTCCGACCTGGGCTGCGTGCTGTTAGCCCTCGGCGCCACCGCCGAAGTGCGCTCCGCCCGAGGCGCCCGCATCCTGTCGATCGACGAGCTGATCGTGGGCGCCTTCGAGACGTCGCTGGAGCCCGACGAGATCCTCACCACGGTCGCCGTGCCGTTCGAACCGCCGGGCATGTCGTACTGGAAGCTCCAGAGCTACGAGCGCCCCACTCTGGGCGTGGCCCTCGTCGTCACGGAGTCCCAGTGGGAGGTCACCGTGGGTGCGGCCACCGAGCGGCCCACCCGGGCCGTGATCGTCGCTGGCGACACCGCCGGGCTGGCCGCCTTTGTCGACGGGCTGGAGCTCAGCGACGATATGACCGGCCCGCCCGACTACAAGCGCTCGGTGCTGCGGGGCTACCTCGAACGAGCACTGGGGACGACCCGATGACAGCCGCATCCCGCATGTGCCGGGTTGGCGCCAGCCGCACAGGCGGCGCATGGACGAGCCTCGGGCCGGGTGGCCCCGGAGTGGTTCGATGACGGGTTCACCGGCGCCGACCTCGATCGTGGTCCGCATGCGGGTCAACGGGCACGACTGCGAGATGCTGGTTCCGGTGCGGCTCACCGTGGCCGAGTTGCTGCGGGACCGGCTCGGGCTCACCGGCACCAAGGTGAGCTGCGAGATGCAGGTATGCGGGGCTTGCACCGTGGTGGTGGACGGCGACCCGGTCAGCTCCTGCACCGCCCTGGCCTGCGACCTCGACGGCACCGAGGTGCTGACCGTCGAGGGTCTCGCTCAGGGCCGGGACCTGCATCCGGTGCAGGAGGCCTTTATGGAGGCCAACGCCCTCCAGTGCGGCTTCTGTACGCCCGGCTTCATCATGATGGCCGTCGCCCTGCTGGACGCCTGTCGCGGCGCAGACCAGGACAAGATCCGGGAGTGGATGGACGGCAACCTGTGCCGCTGCACCGGCTACGCCCCCATCGAGACCGCGGTCACGCTGGCAGCGTCCCGAATGGGGGCCGGTTCGCGGGGGGACGACCATTGATGGTCGCCGGATCGGTCTCGCGGGTCCCATCGGCGCTAGTGGCGGTGGTCAGGCCGCCGGGGCGGGCCGGGTTGGCGCCTGCGTCCGGACGGTCGTGGCCAGCCGTGTCGGTGGCCGTGGTCAGGCCGCGGGGGCGGGCCGGGTTGGCGCCCGCGTCCGCGGCTGTCCAGATGCGGGACGGATCGCCGGAGGCTCTGCGGTGACTGCGGTGCCCCGGAGCGATGCCTGGGAGAAGGTCACGGGGCGGGCCCGGTACGCCGTCGACATGGCCCTGCCCAACATGGCCCATGCGGCGGTGGTGCGCTCGGAGCGGGCCCATGCCCGCATCGCCGGCATCGACCGGGCCGAGGCCGAGGCCGCCCCCGGCGTGATCGCGGTGGTCACCGCCGACGACCTGGGCGACCTGGGCCGCCGCTTCGGTCACATCGTGCCCGACCACGCCGTCCTGGCCGAGGGCAAGGTCCGCTACTACGGCGAGCCGGTGGCGGTGGTGGTGGCCGAGACCCCGCATGAGGCCGCCGACGCGGCCGCGCTCGTGTGGGTCGACTACGACGACCTGCCCGCCCTCACCGACTCGGCCGGCGCCCTCGCCTCCGATGTGCTCGTCCACGAGCAGTCCTACACCGAGCCCGGCCAGGAGTTCCTGGGCGTGGCTCCCACCCCGTCCGCCGACAACGTCGCCCACCGCAACGAACTGGCCTGGGGCGACGCCGAGGCCGCCCTGGCCACCGCCACCACCGTGGTCGAGACCACCGCCACCTTCCCCCTCGTCTACGGCTACGCCATGGAGACCTACAACGCGCTGGCCGACTGGCAGCCGGGCTCCCTGCACGTGGTGTCCACCGCCCAGCATCCCCTCATGGTCCGCAAGGAGCTGGCCCGGATGTTCTCGCTGCCGCTGGCCGCGGTGCGGGTCGAGGTGCCTTACATCGGCGGCGGCTACGGCACGAAGTCCTACACCAAGCTGGAGCCCCTGGCCGCGGCCGCGTCATGGGCGTCGGGACGGCCGGTGAAGGTCACCACCGACGTCGAGGCGGCCATGTACACCACCCGGGCCGACGGGGCCGTCGTCACCGTCCGCACCGGCTTCGACGCCGGCGCCCGGATCTGCGCCCGCGACATCGACATCCGCTTCGACACCGGCGCCTACGCCGACAACAGCCCGCTGGTGCTCACCAAGAGCATCAACCGCAGCTTCGGCCCCTACCGGATCCCGAACCTGCGGGTGCGGGGCGTGGCGGCCTACACCAACACCACCCCGGCCTCGTCGTACCGGGGCTTCGGCGCTCCCCAGGGCGCGCTGGCCGGCGAGCTCAACATGGACATGGCCGCTGACCGGCTCGGCATCGACCCGGTCGAGCTGCGCCGCCGCAACCTGCTGGCCCCCGGCGACACCATCATCGACGGCAAACGCCCCCTCGACGCCGACCTGGCCGCCGACATCGACGCCATCGTCGACGCCCTCGACCAGCACGCCGCCGACCGGGATGCCGCCGACCGGGATGCGGCCGCCGATGCGGGCGTCCGCCGGGGCCGGGCGGTGGCGGTCACCGCCAGCGACGCCGGTGCCTCACCGATCTCGACCGCCCAGGTCCGCATGCACGCCGACGGGTCGGTCACCCTGCTGGTGAGCAGCACCGAGATGGGTCAGGGCAGCCGCACCGCGCTGGCCCAGATCGCGGCCCGGGAGTTGGGCGTCGACCTCGAAGCGGTCGCCGTGGGCCAGAGCGACACCCGCTTCACCCCCTTCGAGTGGACCACCGGCGCCAGCCGCACCACCACCGTGGTCGGCCTGGCCGTCCAGGCCGCCTGCGCCGACCTCTGGGACAACCTGCGAGCCAAGGCCGCCGACTCCGCCGGCATCCCCGTCGACGACGTGGTCGTCCACGGCGGTCGCCTGCACCTCGCCGCCGAGACGCTCACGCCGGCCGAGGTGATCCGCCGGTGGTTCGGCGCCGACGCCGGCGAGGTGGTGGGCGTCGGGGTGATCCGCCGCGACGGCGTCACCGAGATGCTGCCCCCGTTCTGGGAGATCGGCGCGGTCGGAGTCGAGGTCGCGGTGGACGAAGCCACCGGTGAGGTGACCGTCGAGCACCTGGTCACCGTGGGCGACGTCGGCCACGCGATAAACCCCGATCTGGTCAAGGGCCAGGACCTCGGCGCGGCCACCCAGGGCCTCGGCATCGCGCTGTGGGAGGAGATGATCTACGACGGCGAGCAGCTCACCAACCCCAACCTGATCGAGTACCGGGTGCCCCGCCTGCGCGACACCCCCCGCCGGGTCACGTCCGTGCTGGCCGAGCGGGGCGACGGGGCCGGCCCCTACGGCGCCAAGGGCGCCGGCGAGGGCGCCCTCAACCCGGTCCCGGCCGCGGTGGCCGCCGCGGTCGGCCGGGCCGTCGGCGTCTGGCCCACCGAACTGCCGTTGACCCCGCCCAGAGTTTGGTCCCTACTCCACCAAGCCGAGCCCGGTCCGTAAGTCGCCGTCACCGATATTGGCGACGAAATGGGTACTGGATACCCATTTCTGCCAGCAATTTCGTCAGAAGGCCGTTACTCGCCCCTGTCGAGAAGGGCCAGCGCCGCGTCCAGGTACTGCTCGGCGGCCTGGGTCATGCGGATCAGCCCGTAGGCGTCGAGCACGGCCCGCTTGAGACGGTCGGGACTGGCCCGCCGCAGCGCCGCCTGCTGTATCACGCCCGCCACCGCATGGGCCGGCTGCTCGCCGGCACCGGCCCGACCCAGCAGCTCCTGGCGCTTGTGGCCCATCAGCTCGGCGATCTCGTTGAGGGGCACCTCGTACAGCGACCGCTCGCCCAGCTCCCGCACCACCACCGGCGGCGTGCCGGCCAGGCGCAGCACCTGCTGGACCTCTCCAGCGTTGTCGAGTTCGTCGGCCTCCACCTGACGCCTCAGCGTGAGCCGTCCCAGGGCCTGATCCATCGGGGCCCGGGCCCGCTGGGTGACCTTCGAGGACCCCGCCCCCCGGATGTACAGCCGGTACGCCCGGTCTGCGGTGATGGGTCCCTCCGTGCCCACGATCTCCAGCAGGTGGGCTACGATCTGGGCGACCGGCGCGGTGCGAGGGTCGGGCAGCCCGCCGCCCTGCCACGTCGCGTACGGCCGGGGTTCGGCCACCGGGTCGAATGCGGTGTCGGCCGCCCGTTCGCCCTCGCCGCCCGCTGCCCCTTCATCCGCGCCGACCTCGCCCGGCGCCCCGCCCGGCACGGGCTGCAGTTCCATCCAGCGCTCCGGCTGGGACAGTTCGGTGAATCCCACAGGTCGATAGAGCTCGTGGGCGTCGCGGGTGATGAGCATGAGCCGCCTGATCCCGGCCACCGCCGGGTGTTCGCAGGCGGCCGCCACCAACGCCTTGCCCAGTCCCAGACCCCGGTGCCCGGCCAGCACGTACACGTCGGCCAGCCATCCGAACGTGGCCCGGTCCGTCACGATCCGGGCGCCACCCACCATCGACCCGTCGGGCCCGTACACCCCGAGCACCACGCTGTTGGCCGCGGCTACCTCGGTTTCCTCCCGGCTGCGCCCCTGAGCCCAGTAGGCGTCCCGCACCAGGAAGTCGTGCATGGCGCCGGAATCGAACCGCCCCGGATCGTCGGAGATCACGTACTCCCCGCACCGCCGCTCGTGCCGGCCCTGGTCCGCACCCCCCTCGCTCACGGCGCCAGACGCTACCGGTTGTTCCCCGCTTGCCCATCGGCGCCGAATCGGTATCATCGGGGCCGGGTAAGCGGGCCGATTTGGCCGTAGTCCGGCGCGACCGTCTGCACCCCACCCCGACCAGCGGCGCCAATCACTCCCCGACCAGAAATCTCGGGAGAGTTTCTGTGCGCTGGCGACACACAACACTCCCGAGAATTCGGGCGCGCCGGTGCGGGCGGCCGGCCGGGAGGATCGCTACAAGGCGTTAGAGGGTGGGCAGGAGTTCGTCGAAGAGGGCGCAGAAGCGCTCGGAGGCGGCGGCCGCGGTCTCCATCACCTCGATGTGCGAGAGGGGCTCGTCTGACAGGCCGGCGGCCAGGTTGGTGCACAGCGAGATGCCCAGCACCTGAGCCCCCATGTGGCGGGCCGCGGTGGCCTCGGGCACGGTGGACATGCCCACCATCGACCCGCCCAGCGCCTTGGCCATGCGGATCTCGGCCGGTGTCTCGAACATCGGGCCCCGGAACCAGAAGTACACGCCCTCGTGCAGCGTCTGTCCCAGCCGGGCCGCGGCGTCGTGGGCCTTGGCCTGCAGCTCGGGCGTGTACACGTCGGTCATGTCGGTGAAGCGGGGGCCTAGGCGCTCGTCGTTGGGTCCGGCCAGCGGGCTGATCCCGGCCAGGTTCACGTGGTCGGTGATGACGGCCAGGTCGCCGGCGGCCATGCCGTCGCCGCAGCATCCGGCTGCGTTGGTGAGCACCACCACCCGGCACCCGGCGGTGATTGCGGTCCGCACCGCGAAAGTGATGGCTTCCGGGCCGTGGCCCTCGTAGGCGTGGGCCCGCCCCGACAGCAGCAGCACCCGATTCCCGCCCATCTGCGTCGAGTAGGCCGTGCCCGCATGGCCGACCGCGGTGGGGATCGGGAACCCGGGCAAGTCCCTGTACGGCACAGCCACCTTGTCGCCGACCCGGTCGGGATATCCGCCCAGCCCCGACCCCAGCACCACGCACACGTCGTGGCGCTCGCACCCGGTCCGCTCCGCCAACACCGTCGCGGTCCGCTGCAGCCGCTCATACAGATCGCTCATGTGCTCGTCCTCTACTTATTCGAGGGCTTTGGCCAACGAAGGTCTAGGCCGTCGCGGGCAATCACCCACACGTACGGACCGTGCTTGGCGGACCGCTGAAGGATTCGGTTGAAGTTGGACTCAAGTCGACTCACCAGCTCCGCGCCCGTGACGTTGGCGTTGTTGAACGCGAAGACCCGTAGCGTCGTTTCGGCCAGTACGTCACGGTGGTCTCGGATGATCGACGGGTCCTTCGTCAACACGATCCAGCCCTCTCGATCAGCTCTCTTGATCCACTCGGGGTCCGCGATGCGCTGGTCGGCGCCGTCCGGATACACGTCCGCCATCGGTAGCGCTTCGTAGCCCCGGGAACGGATAGCTTCGGCAACCAGCCGACGGCCCAGTCCTCGGTCGAGAAAGAAGACTGGCGGTGGTGTGTCAGGCCGCTGCCTTCGACGGCCAGATGGCACAGAGAGCTTCCCTTATGTCTTGGGCGGGCGTCCCGTAGTCAGCAGCGATGGACTCGATTGGCTCGAGCGCGGCCGCACGGGATTGCACGGCCGACAGCGGTGCGCCGCCGTCAACGAACAAGGCGTCGCCTCCTGCGACGCTGGGCACGACGCGCAACAGTCGCCGCTCGGTCACGGGAAGTATCAGCTCGGTGGCCCAGTCGTCACCAAAAGTGATCCGCGTCAGGTACTCGTCGATGACCTCGTGAAAGACCCGCTGGCCAGTCTGAACTACCGTCAGCAGTCTGAGCTGTCTGTCGTGGTTCTTCTGCGCGTAGTCGTACAGCACGTCCGCGCCGTCGCTGTACAACTGGTGGGATGCAAGCGCATGTTCGAGTTCGCCCTGTTTGGCGAGTACTCCGAGCGCCTTGCGGATTCGCTGCATCGGCAGGCCCGTGTTGCGAAAGGCCTGTACGACAGTTGCTTCGACTAGTCCAACGAAAGGAATCGACCGCGTGTCGGAGGAAGCACCGTTCAGCGAGGTGATGACAGGTCCCTGTGTCACCGGTGGGCGGTCCTTGAAGGTTCTCTTGTAGCCGTGCGACCAAGTGCGCAGGGTGGATGGGCTCATGCCCACTAGCCGCGCCGCTTGCGAGACGGTATAAAGCCGTCGGGTGAATCGCTCGTCCTCGATGATGTCCCTCCGCGGTGAATGGCAGGATTCCTTGGTGGCAACCATGGTAACCCTGCAGTATCCCGCCACAGCGGTCTGTGCCAGTGGTAGGGCGATGAGGGTCACCAGGTGGGGCGGGTGAGGACGCCGCCGTCGACCACCAAGTCGGCGCCGGTGATCCAGCGGGAGAGGTCCGAGCACAGGAACACGCAGGCGTCGCCGATGTCCTCGGGTGTGCCCATCCGGCCCAGCGGAACGGCCGCCTGCCAGCGGGCCACGCCTTCGGGCCAGTCGTCGGCCAGGCCGGGCCGGTCGATCAGGCCGGGGGACACGCTGTTGACCCTGATGCCGTGGGGCCCGTAGGCGCCCGCCGCGGCCCGGGCGTGCATCAGCAGCCCCGCCTTGGCCGTGGCGTAGTGACCGTGGAAGTCGGTGGGCTGGCGCCCCTCGATGGACGAGATGTGCACGATCGACCCGCCGGTGCCCTGGGCCTGCATCGCGGTGGCCGCGACCCTCGTGAGCCGGTGCACTGCGGTGAGGTTGGTGTCGATCATCTCGGTCCACTCGTCGTCGCTCATCTCGGTGAAGTGGACCACGGGCTGGATCCCGGCGTTGTTGACCAGCCCGTCGATGCGCCCGCCGGCGTCGAGTGCGGCCTGCACGACCCGCTCCGCCGCGCCCGGCTCGGCCAGGTCGGCGGTGACGGCGGCTACCGGCTCACCGCCGGCGTCCACCAGGCCGTCCACCGGCGACGAGCGGGTATGGGCCACCACCGTCGCCCCTGCGGCTATGAGGCGCCGGGCGATCCCGCCGCCGATGCCGCCCCCCGCGCCGGTCACCACGACCACCCGCCCGTCCAGGCGGATCATCTCGTGCGGGGCGGGCAGTTGGTTCACGCCGGCCTCCGGGTGATGCGGGGTCGTCCGGTTCGGATCGTCTCTTCCGGGGCGGGCAGTTGGTTCACGCCGGGCCACGGGTGAAGCGGGCGATGTCGGCGGCCGCCTCGGGGTAGGCCTCGGTCAGCTCGTCGGGGTCGCCCATATCGAGGTCGTCATCCTGGTATGCGGGAGCCAGAGTGGCACCGGTCAGCGACCAGTCGCCGGTGGTGGTGGCCGCCATCCACACCCCTGCGGGCACGGCCACCATCGGTCGCTGGCCCCGGGCCAGGTCGTCGCCCAGCACGGGCCGGCTCACGGTGCCGTCCGGCGCCAGCAGCAGCATCTCCACGGCCGCCCCCGCGTAGTGGTGCCACAGCTCCGGACCCGGCAGCCGGTGCAGGGCCGAGAAGTCGCCCGGCCTCATCACGAAGTAGATGGCCGAGGACCGCTCGTCGCGCCATGTCTGGGTCCACATCCCGCCCTCCTGCGGCAACGGTTCCAGTCCCAGCATCTCGATCACGTCGTCGACGTTCATGGCCTCACCCTGGCAGCCCGTCCCGGCGGTCATCAGACCAGGCGGCGGGCTCGGACCGCGGCGTCGGCCACCGCCTCGGCCATGTCAACCGTCAGGACCCGGCCGTCCTCCACCACCTTGCGGCCGGCCACCCACACCCCGCTCACTGCGCCGGGCGATCCCGACCACACGATCCTCGACACCGGGTCGTCCTCCTCGGCGATCACCGGGTTCAGCGCCGGCTCGGCCGCCGCCAGAGCCACCATGTCGGCCCAGCATCCCGGCGCCAGCCGCCCCAGCTCGTCGCCCCAGCCCAGCACCTCGGCCGCCCCTGCGGTGGTCATCCGCAGCACCTCGACCGGCGGGAGGGTCTGGGCGTCGCCGGAGCGGATGCGGGCCGTGCGGATGGCGGTGCGCATCTCCTCGAACAGGTCGAGTCGATGGTGCGACGCCGGACCGTCGGTGCCGATGGCCACCCGCAGCCCGGCCGCTCGCATCTCGGTCACCGGCGCCACCCCGGAGGCGTGCTTGGCGTTGGAGCACGGGCAGTGCACCACCGCGGTGTCGTTGCGGGCCAGCACCTCGATGTCATCCGGCGTGAGCCACACGCCGTGGGCCGCGATCACGTCGCCGTCGAGCAGCCCCAGCGACTCCAGGTACTCGGGCGCGCCCAGGCCCCCGGAGCGCTCCCGCACCGCGGCGTCCTCCCACTGCTGCTCAGCCAGATGTATGTGCACCGGCATGCCGGTGGCGGAGGCCCGTTCCGCGATGGCGCTCAGGCACTCCTGCGACACCGAGTAGGCCGCGTGGGCCGCGATCCCGGCCCGGATCAGGTCGCTGCCGGCCCAGCGGTCCCGCAAAGCCACCATCTCGTCGAGCTGGTCCGGCCACGGACCCGTGAGGGTGAACCCGGGGTCCTCGATCACGCCGGGGGTCACCAGGCAGCGCAGCCCGGCTTCGGTGGCGCCCTCGGCCAGGGCTTGGCCGTGGAAGTACATCTCCATCGACGTGGTGATGCCGTTGCACAGCAGCTCGGCCGCGCCCAGCCGCATCGCAGCCCGCACGTCGTCGCCGGTGAGCCTGGACTCCCGGGGCCACATCACCTCGTGCAGCCACCGGTCCACCGGCAGCCCCTCGCCCGCGCCCCGCACCAGCACCATCGGGGTGTGGCAGTGGGCGTTGATGAGGCCCGGCATGAGGATTCCGACCCGGTGCACGGTGGCGCCCGGTTCGAGATCGGGTGCGTCGGCGGCTGGACCGCACCACACGATCCGCCCGTCGTCGCCCACGTCCACGGCTCCGCCGGTCACCGGCGCGGGCACGCCACCGACCGGCCCGTCCATGGTGACGAGCACGTCGCACAGGTACCGGTCCATCCCGCCCAACCCTAGAGAGCGCCCCGCCGTCCCGAAATCCTGCTAGAGCGAATTGGCAGCAGAATGCACGCATACCGTGCGCAGCGCTGCCAGTTCTGGGGGGTCCGGTCCGGGCTCGGCGAATTGGCAGCAGAGTGCACGCATACCGTGCGCAGCGCTGCCAGTTCCGGGCGGGTCGACAACTAGCCTGCCGGGGGCATGGATGGCACCGGGCTGAGGACGCTGGACTGGGTCGGCGGCGCCGGCGAGGCCGATGGCGCGGTCGAGATGGTCGACCAGACCGCCCTGCCCGCCGCCTACACCGTGCTGCGCATCGACAGCGTTGGTGACATGGTGGCCGCCATCCGCCGGCTGTCGGTTCGGGGCGCTCCTGCCATCGGCGTGGCCGGCGCCTTCGGGGTGGCGCTGGCGGTTCAGGCCCACGGCACCAGCGGGCCCGCGTTCGACGAAGCGGTCGCCTCGCTCCGAGAGGCCCGACCCACGGCCGTGAACCTGGCCCGCATGGTGGACCGGGCCGCGGCCCGCGCCCCCGAGGGCTTCGAAGCGGTGCTGGCCGAGGCGTCCACCATCCGCGACGAGGAGCTGGCCGCATCCGTCGCCATGGGCAACCTGGGCGCCGACCTGGTGCTCGAGCTGACGGGCCGCGACGACGTGCGAGCCATGACCATCTGCAACACCGGCGGGCTGGCCACGGTGGAGCGGGGCACCGCCCTGGCCGTGATCCAGACCCTGCACGAGCGGGGCCGGCTGGCCGAGGCCCTCGCCCTCGAGACCAGGCCGCTACTCCAGGGCGCTCGTCTCACCGCCTGGGAGCTCGACCGCATGGGCGCCCCCCACCGCCTGCTGGTCGACTCGGCCGGGCCGTTCATGCTGGCCCGGGGCGAGGCCGACGTGGTACTCACCGGCGCAGACCGGGTGGCCGCCAACGGCGACACCGCCAACAAGATCGGCACGTTCTCGCTGGCCCTCGGCGCCCGCCACGCCGGGGTGCCGTTCATCGTGGTCGCCCCCGAGTCCACCGTCGACGCCGACACTCCCGACGGCGCCGGCATCGCCATCGAGGACCGGGGCACCGACGAGGTGGTGTCCCTCGCCGGGGTGGCCACCGCCCCCGACGGCACCGCGGCCGCCAACCCCGCCTTCGACGTCACCCCGGCCGAACTCATAACCGCGGTAGTCACCGACCAGCGCATAGTCCGCCTAGACCAGCACCAAACCCCCGGGTAGCCCAGCTGCCAGGGGGTGTCCACGAGGAAGGCATGACTGTGAAGTACGCACTGCTCGACCAGGACCAGACTCCCCGGTGGCCCAGCTGCCAGGGCGTGTCCGCGAGGGAGGCATGACCGTGAAGTATGCGTTGCTGGACTTGCCGACACGGGTGGACGCGGCCGTGGCGAACGCGGCCCGGGCCGAGGCCGCCGGGCTGGACCGCTACATGGTGGCCCAGGTGGAGCGGGCCGACCCGATCGCGGTCCTGGCCGTGGTGGCCGACCGGGTGCCCCGAATCGAGCTGGCCACCGGCGTGATCGCCATCCAGTCCACCCTCCCGCAGCATCTCGCCCAGCAGGCCCGCACCGTCAACCAGGTCAGCGGCGGCCGGTTCACGCTGGGCATCGGGGTGTGCCACCAGCCGATCGTGACCGAGGCGTTCGGCCTGGAGTGGAGCCGGCCCTACAGCCACATGGTCCAGTACCTCGACGCCTTGCTGCCGTTGCTGGACGGCCAGGCGGTGGACGTCAGCGGCGACCTGGTGTCGCACCGCACCGAGATCGAGGTGCCCGGGCCCGCTCCCGGCGTGATGCTGGCGGCGATGGGGCCGAGGATGCTGGCCCTGGCCGGCGCCCGCACCGACGGCACGCTGCTGGCCTGGACCGGGCCCCGCACCATCGCCGAGCACGTGCGCCCGGCCATCGGCGACGGGCTGGTGTCGGCCGCCGTCTGGGTGTGCGTGACCGGCGATCCCGAAGAGGCCCGGACCCGTCTTGGCGACCAGCTGGCCGGCTACCGGACCCTGCCGTCGTACCAGGCTATGGCTGAGCGTGAGCGGGTGGCCGACATGATGGACCTGCTGGCGGTCGGGAACCCCGACGAGGTCAGGGCCGAGCTGGCCCGCTACGCCGAGGCGTCCGCCGACGAGATCGCCGTCATCCTCCAGGGCACCCCCGCCGAGCGGGAAGCCGGCTGGGCCCTCCTCGAGGAGGGTCTGACCTGAGCCGAGGTTTGGCCGGGGCTAAGCGTGGGGCTGGCCTGGGCCTAGAGCCAAGGGAAGCCTGGGCTGGCCTGGGCGAGGCCTAGAGCGAGCGAGGCCTGAGCTGAGCGTGGGCGTGGCTTGGGCGAGTCCTAGAGCCGAGGGAGGCCTGGGCTCACGCTCCGCCCGGCGCTGCTAGCGGATCCGGCCTGGCAGGCTGCGCCAGGTTGCCGGCCCGTCACCGTCCGTAGTCCGCACGCCGCGCCACACCATCCCGGCCGCCACCGCCAGCACCGTCAGCGCCGGGATCACCGTCCACACCAGCAAACGGCCCGCGATGTCGTACAGCCAGGCTCCCAGGACCGATGTCAGCCCGGCCAGCAGCACCTCGAAGGCGCCCATCAGCCCCTGGGACGACGCCTGGCGGTCGTCGGGCACCGTCTGCGAGTAGGCGTAGAGCCCGGCAGTGAAGCCCAGGCCGCCGCCGACCGCCATCAGCATCGACACCCCGACCAGCGCCCACACCGAGTCGAACACGCCCAGCAGCACGCCCGCCGCTGCGGAGCCGGTCATGCCGCCCACGCACAGCCACAGCCCGCCGGTCCGTTGGGCCCACGCCCCCGCCACCGGGGCCAGCGCCCCCAGCGGGATGGCGAACAAGGTGATGCTCAGGCCCACCTCCCACGTGGCCGCCCCGAGGTCGACGAGGCTCACCGCCCACACCGCCTCCCACGCCCCGATCATCACGAACTGGCTGGTGACCAGCAGCAGCGTGCCGGCCACCACCCGGTCGCGCAGCAGTTGCAGCGAGCTGGTGGTGCGGGTGCCGCGGGCGCTCTCGTCGGGCTCGAGCCGGCCCATCGTCAGCACCGTCGCCGTGGCGACGGCCGCCAGCACATAGAACGGCACATCGAGGTTGAAGGCGTCGGCCAGCAGGGCGGTGACCGCCGGCGTGGCCGCGAACCCGACCACCTCGATCACGCCCAGGCGGCCGAGGTTGCGCCCGGTGTGGGCCGGATCGGCCAGGATCACGTTGCGGCGGATGGCGGGCTGGGCCACCCCGATGGCCACGCCCAGGGCTCCCCGCGACGCGAGCATGGTCCAGAAGCCGGTGCTCGCCGCGAACCCGATCATGCTGGCCGCGGCGGCCATCAGCCCGATCCGCACCATCAGCGGGGCGTGCCCCCGGTCGGCGATCCGGGCCAGGGTGAGCTGGGTGACGAAGGCGGTAAGGAACCCCGCGCCCACGATCAGCCCCACCTGGGTCTCGCTCAGCCCGAACTCGTCCCGCAGGTCGCCGAGCAGGGTGATGACCGAGGCCAGCGAACCCATGCACAGCCCCTGGGCCAGGTAGTAGGTCAGCAGCCGCGGCGCCCGGTCCCCTTCAGTCGCCACAGAGCGGATGACGAGAATCGAACTCGCATTCTCAGCTTGGGAAGCTGATGTTCTACCATTGAACTACACCCGCGGAGGGCCGCGAGCGTAGCTACTGCGGCGTCGTGTGCACAGCCCGGAATCTCGGGTGACTTGTGTGTCGTACAGCTACGGCAATCGTCCCGAGATTCTCGCGGCCCCGGGGTTGCGGACCGCAGGCCGGCTAGGAGTACCTGACGTAGACGGGGCGGTCGGTGGACGAGCGCTCGGGGTCGAACCCGTAGCCCAGCCCGTCGAAGTCCCGCAGCCCCCGCACCGATTTCACCCGGTTGCGGATGATCCAGCCCGCCATCGACCCCCGGGCCCGCTTGGCGAAGAACGAGATCATCTTGGGCTCGGTCTCGCCCCGGCCGTCCAGGAAGGCAGGCGTCACCAGCCGCCCCTCCAGCCGGTCCGCCACCACCGAGCGGAAGTACTCGTGCGACGCCAGGTTCACCACCACCGCCGGCCCCGGGCTGGCGGCCAGGTCCTCGTTGAGCGCCTCGGTGATGCGCTCGCCCCAGTAGGCGTACAGGTCGCGGCCCCGGTCGGTGGCCAGCTTGGACCCCATCTCGAGCCGGTACGGCTGCATCAGGTCCAGCGGCCGCAGCACCCCGTACAGCCCCGACAGGATGCGCAGCACCTTCTGGGCGTGGGTGTAGTCCCGCTCGGTGAACGTGGCCGCGGCGTCCATGCCCTGGTACACGTCGCCGGCGAAGGCCAGCAGCGCGGGCCGGGCGTCGGCGGTGGTGAACGGCTCCTGGAAGTCCTGGTAGCGGTCGAAGTTGAGTTCAGCCAGCTCGGCGGAGATGTCCATCAGCCTGGCGATCTCGTCGGGCGACTTCTGCCGCATCACGTCCACCAGCGGCGACACCTCGTCCAGCATCCGCGGCTGGGAGTGCTTGCGGGTCGGCAGCGCGGAGGTGTAGTCGAGCGCCTTGGCCGGCGAGACGACGATCAGCATCGTGCCGTTATACCCCGCCCGGCCCCGCTCCCCGAAATTGATGCGGATTGTGGGTGCCTGGTGCCCATTTGGTCGCCAATTTCGGGCGGGACGACCGCGATCAGGCCGCAGTGGCCTTCTCGGTCGCGGGCTTCTCGTCGGACTCGGCGGGCTCCGCAGGCTCCGACCCGGGTTCCAGCTCGGGTAGGCAGCGCCGCAGGTTGCGGATCCCCTGTCCGATGCGCTGGCGGTTCTCGATCAGCGCGAACCGCACGTGGCCCTCGCCGCCGGGCCCGAACCCCACGCCGGGTGACACGGCCACATGGGCCTCCCGCACCAGCTTGGACGCGAACTCGATGGAGTCCATGTGCCGGTACGGCTCCGGGATCCTGGCCCACACGAACATGGTCCCCCTGGGCGGCTCGACCTCCCAGCCGATGCGGTTGAGGCCCTCGCACAGGGCGTCGCGCCGGCGCTGGTACACCGCGCACGCCTCCAGCGGGTAGTCGGGCTGCTCCCGCAGCGTCACCGCCGCCGCGATCTGGATCGGCTGGAACGACCCGTAGTCGAGGTAGCTCTTGAGCTTGGCCAGCGCCGCCACCACCTCGGCGTTGCCCAGCATGAACGCCATCCGCCACCCGGCCATCGAGAACGACTTGGTGCACGAGTAGAACTCCACCGCGCAGTCGGCGGCCCCGTCCACCTGCAGGATCGACGGCGGCTGGTAGCCGTCGAAGCCCAGGTCGGCGTAGGCGTTGTCGTGCACGATCAGCATGTCGTGCTCCCGGGCCCAGTCCACCACCTTCTGCATGAAGTCGAGGTCGACGCAGGTGGTGGTGGGGTTGTGGGGGAACGAGATCACCGCCACCCGGGGCTTGGGCCGGCTGTAGTGCCACGTGAGCTGCATCCGGTGGACGAACTCGTCGCCGCCAGCGAGGGGCACCTCCCGGATCTGGGCGCCGGCGAACAGCGGCCCGTAGATGTGGATCGGGTAGCTGGGTGTGGGCACCAGGCAGGTGTCGCCGGGCTGCAGCAGCACCCACATGAGGTGGCTGAACCCCTCCTTGGCCCCGATGGTGTTGATGACCTCGGTATTGGGGTCGAGGTCCACCCCGAAGCGGCTCCGGTAGAGGGCGGCGACGTTGCGCCTAAGGGCCGGCAGGCCCCGGCTGGACGAGTAGCGGTGGTTGCGGGGGTTGCGGGCCGCCTCGCACAGCTTGTCGACGGCGATCTCCGGCGACGGCAGGTCGGGGTTGCCGAACCCGAGGTCGATGATGTCGGCGCCCTCGTGGCGGAGCTGGATCTTCAGGTCGTTGATGATCGTGAAGACGTAGGGCGGCAGGCCGTTTATCCGGCGGAACTCCATCAACCGAAACTAACAGCCCGGATGGGGCGATCAAGTGACATTTGTCACCCGTGAGGCCGAGCGGGCAGCCAGCTCCGACGCCGGTTGTTCACGAGGCGCCGAGCCGCTCTACGGCGGCGTCGACGGGCCATCGGCCCGCGTGCTGGCGTACCCTCCTGGCATGGGCGGCGCTCCTGGCACGGAAGGCGGACCGATCAGTCCGGCGACGGGTGTGGTCATGAGTCCGGCGGCTGGCACTGGCGCGGGCCGCGGCGGGGGGGCGGCGCGGTGATCCTGTCGGACCGCTCGATCCGGGAGGCGCTCGACGCCGGTCGCATCGTGATCGACCCGCTGGAGGACGGCGCGGTGCAGCCGTCGTCGGTGGACCTGCGCCTGGGCAGCAGCTTCCGGGTGTTTCGCAACCACACTCTGGGCCACATCGACGTCAAGCAGGACCTGTCGGCGCTGACCTCGCTGGTGGACGCCGACGACGAGAACCCGTTCATCCTGCATCCGGGTGAGTTCGTGCTGGGCGCGACCTTGGAGCGGGTGGCCCTGCCTCACGACCTGGTGGCCCGCCTGGAGGGCAAGTCGTCGCTGGGCCGCCTCGGGCTGCTGATCCACTCGACGGCAGGCTTCGTGGACCCGGGCTTCGACGGACAGCTCACCCTGGAGCTCTCCAACGTGGCCAACCTGCCGATCACGCTGTATCCGGGCATGCGCATCGGCCAGATCAGCTTCCAGCGGATGACCACCCCGGCCGACGTGCCGTACGGGTCGGGCGAGCTGGGCTCGAAGTACCACGGCCAGCGGGGACCGGTCCCGTCCCGCTACTGGGAGAACTTCGACTAAGAGGCCCCGCAGGTCACGACCGGCAGGCTCTCCCAGCCCCGCACGGTGGAGGTGCGGGCCTGCACCGCGTTGTCCCAGTCGACGTCCCAGTCGGGCCAGCGCTTGAGCACCTCGTCCAGCGCTATCCGGCCCTCGATGCGGGCCAGCGCCGCGCCCAGGCAGAAGTGGATGCCGTAGCCGAAGGCGAGGTGGAAGTCGGTGCTGCGGTGGATGTCGAACGTGTCGCCGTTGCCGAACTTGCGGTCGTCGCGGTTGGCGGCCCCGTTGAGCAGCAGCATGACGCTGTCGGCGGGGACGGTCCGGCCGTGGTGCTCGACGGCGGAGGTCACCCACCGGGCCTGGACGGGCGACGGCGTCTCGTAGCGGAGGATCTCCTCGATGGCCTGCGGGATGAGCGAGCGGTCCTCCACTAGGTCGCGGCGCTGGTCGGGGTGCTCGGCCAGCAGCTTGCCGGTCCAGCCGATGAGCCGGGTGGTGGTCTCGTTGCCGGCCCCGTTGAGCAGCGAGACGAAGTTCATGACCTCGCTGCGGGTGAGCCGGCGGGGCGTGCCGGTCTCGTCCTCGAACTCGGCGTACAGCAGCTCGGTCATCAGGTCGTCGGCGGGGTTGTCGGTCCGCCAGCGGATGTACTCGCGCAGGAAGTCGATCGAGCTCACATCGCCCGAGGCCTGGTAGGTGAACTCGGGCATGGTGCCGTCGTCGAGCTTGAGGCTGTCGTCGACCAGGTCTCGCAGGGTGGTCTGGTCCTGCTCGGGGATGCCGAGGAGCATGCCGATGGCCCGCATTGGCACCTGGGCGCCGAGGTCGGCGATGAAGTCGAAGCCGCCGGTGCCGACCAGCGGGTCGAGGCTGCGGGCGCAGAACTCCCGCAGCTTGGACTCCAGGGCGTTCATCTTCTTGGGGGTGAACACCCGCGACACCAGGCCCCGGTGGTAGTCGTGGACCGGCGGGTCCTCGAAGATCATGAAGCCCGGCGGGACATCCATGCCGCTCTTGATGATCTCGAGGACGGTGCCTCTGGCCGAGCTGTAGGTCCGCCAGTCCTTGAAGGCCGCGGCGACGTCGTCGAACCGGCTGAGCGCGTAGAAGTCGTAGCGCTCGTTGCGGTACAGAGGGGCCTCTTCCCGTAGCCGGCGCCAAGTGGGGTACGGGTCGGCGTCGATCTCGAAGTCGAACGGGTCGTAGTACGGGCCGGAGTCGACTCCTGCCTCGGGAGTCTGCGGTTCGGCGGCGGGCGCCCCGGCGGCGGACGCCTCGGGAGCTTGCGGTTCGGCGGCGGGCGTCTCGGCGGCGGGCACCTCGATGCTAGACATACGCCCGGTCACGCTAGGCAGGAGGGCTGATCCACGCAATGCCGCTGTTCGACGCGTTCCGGTTCGACGGCAGGCGGGTGCTGGTGGTGGGCGGCGCCACCGGCATGGGCGCGGCCGCGGCCGAGCTGGCCCTCGACGCGGGCGCCGAGGTGGTGGTCATGGACCGGGCCGAGGTGGACCTGCCCGGGGTGACCGCCGTCGGCGTGGACCTGGCGTCGCAGCCGTCGATCGACGCGGCGGTGGACGAGTGCGGCGGACCGGTGCACGCCCTGCTGGCCTGCGCGGGCGTGGCCGACGGCACCCCGGGCCTGGAGCGGATCAACTTCGTGGGCCACCGCCACCTGATCAACCGGATGCTGGACGCGTGGATGTTGGGCGACGGCGCGGCCATCGGCTTCATCTCGTCGTCGGCGGGGCTGGGCTGGGAGACGAACCTGGAGGAGCTTTCCGAGGTGCTGGCCGTCTCGGACTTCGACGAGGCCGCGGCCTGGTTCGTCGAGCACCGTAAGGCCGACTACATGCACACCAAGCAGGCGGTGTGCGCCTATGTGGCCACCCAGGCCTACCCGCTGCTGCGGCGGGGGATCCGGATCAACGCCATCTGCCCGGGCCCGACCGTGACCCCGCTGGCTGAGGCCAACCGGGAGCTGTGGCTGACGTTCGGCGCCGACTACCGCTCCGACGCCGGGGTGGAGGCGTCGACGCCGATGGAGCAGGCCTACCCGCTGCTGTTCCTGTGCAGCGACGCCGCCGCCTACGTCACCGGGGTGACGCTGGTGAGCGACGCCGGGTTCATGAGCTCGGGCATCACCGGCGCCTATCCCGAGGCCACCGGCGCGGCCAACTTCCTGATGGGTCGCTGGTAGCCACCGTCTATCCTCGGGACCATGCCGAGACCCACCAAGCGCCGTGTGCCGGCCGGCCGTGTGACGGCCAAGGGCACCCGTCCCGACAACTACAAGCCCGACACCAAGACCCACACCGGGTTCGACGTGCAGGATCCGAGCCCGATCTGGGTGCCGATCCTGCTGTTCAGCCTGCTCGGTCTGGGCGTGGCGTTGATCATCGTCAACTACCTGGGCGTGATCTGGGACACCTCGAACGTGGTGCTTCTGGGGGGGCTCGGCCTGATCCTGGCCGGGATCATCACCGCCACCCAGTACCGCTGACGCAGTACCGCTGATCGGATCCTGCTCACCGGCACCCGGTGATAACACCTTTGTAATTTCCCCCAACTTTGCCCACAGCTGTGGATAACTCAGGCCGGGGTATGGGGCGATCACTCGATGGGAGCCACCAGATCCATCTCGTCCTGGCAGTGGCGGGGCGGTTCGGGGTCCTCGTCGGGGGCCACGGTCATGCGCACCTCGGCACCGCAGATGCTGCAGCGGTACTCGATCTTGACCTTGCGCAGGATGCCCGGGTCGGGCGGCTCCGGCAGCGGCCGGGCCAGGTTGCGCAGCATGGCCAGACCCAGGCGCAACACCGAGTAGCCGATCACCACCGCGATCAGGACCTTCACGACATCGGCCAGGATGGCGCCGAGCACCAGGCCGCCCAGCGCCAGCACGATCAACCCGACATTGACGGCCCTCTCCCGCTGCATCTGTGACGGCCTCCCGCCCGCAGTGTCCCCGATGCCCTGCCCACCCCGATGCTACGCCGCCGGCCCGGCCGTGCTGCCCAGGCGGGCGGTCCAGGCGTGCCGCCCAGGTGATGCATCGGGCCACGAGTGTCGGGTGGGCGCCGCGGTGGGCCCGAACGGCTTGACCGGTGGCGGGGTCAGGCGGGCGCCGCGGTGGGACCGAACAGTTCGGGCGGTGGTCGCCGGGCCGGATGATCCGCCGAGGGCTGACCGCCGGTCGCGGGTGGTGCCCGGGGAGGATCAGCGATCTCGGGTGGCGCCCGGGGAGGGTCAGCGATCTCGGGCAACGTCTCGGATGGCAGTGCCCTGTCCTCAGGCGCCTCGCTTGGGGCCTGCGCCGACTCCGGCGGCTGGGCTCCAGCTGTGGACCCGGCCGCAGGTGGCGGTGGCGGAGGCACCACCGGCCGAGGCTCGATAGTTAGCCCGGCGCGTGCCAGCGCCATGATCAGATCATCGAACTTGTGCTCCAGGCTGTCGAACCTGTGTTCAAGGCTGTCGAACCTGCGTTCAAGTCCGTCGAACCTGTTCTCAAGCCGGTCGAGGCGTCTGTTTACCTCGGCGAAGCGCTCGTTGGTGGTCGTGATGTGGTCTGTGAACCGGCTGTCGATGTGGCTGCGCAGGTCGCGGAAGTCAGTGCGCATCCACTTGAAGCCCACGCCGCAGGCTGCGACAAGAGCAGCGAGCGCAATCCCCAGCAGCATGGTGAGAACTTCGGGTTCCATAGCTAGGCGACTGCTCCGCCCTCTCCCGCCTCAAGCGTCGGCGGGCGCGGCGGGCGAGGCTCCGCCGGCGTAGGGTCGATCAAGATGCCGGACCGGGCTAGGGCCATGATCAGGTTGTCCACCTTCGACTCGAGCCGGTCCACCTTCGACTCGAGTCGATCCATTCTCTCCTCAAGCCGATGGAAGTCGGATCGCATCCACCGGAAGCCCGCGCCGCACGCCGCGACGAGAGCGGCGAGCGCAACTCCCAGCAGCATCGTGAGGACTTCGGTTTCCATGAGAGTCACCGTAGCAAACTGCTATGACACAAACAACCTGAAATTGATTTAAAGTTCCTTTCGCCACAGGATGGCGGCTGAGCCGGTGGGTCCGGCGCTGACGGTGAGCAGCAGGCTCCCGGTCACCGCCAGTCCGTCCGTGATCAGCCGCAGCTCCTCGGCGGCACCCGGGTTGCCGGTAGCCACTGCGCCGCCGGCCCGGTTGATCCGGTCCGCACCCACGCCCAGGGCCCGCGCCACCAGCATCACCGTGGCCGCGTCATGCTCGACGACGGCGATGTTGTCCACTGCGTCGAGCCCGGTCCCGGTCCCGGTCTCGGCCAGCGCCCGATCCACGGCCGCCGCCACGTTGCCGACCGGGTCGAACGGGTCACCTGCGGCCCGACCCGTCCCCACCACCGTCGCCAGCGCCCGTCCCGGTCGCCAAGCCTCCCCGGAACCTGGGTCGCTTCGGGATGGGGTCACTGCTGTGCTGGCGACCTCAGGCGCAATCGCCTCCCCGGCCGGGTCCGCACAGGACGACGTGCTCTCGGTGCCGGCCGCCTGATGTGCTGTCGTGGACACGCCGGCGGGGGGTCCTAGGGGGGTTGTGGTCTCGGCTGGACGTCCACCGGACTGCGGCTCGGCTCGGCCCGCGACCGCTTGAAGCAGGACGGCGGCTACGCAGTCGGCTGGGGGAGCGAACGTGGCCGCGGTCAGGAGCCCCTCGTCGTCGAAGGCGGGGGGCAGCTCGGCGGTGTCGCCCCAGTCCCGCACGACGTCGGCCGGCACCGGGTCGCCCGGGTACACGCCCCGCCCGGCCGCATCCCCTGGCCGGGCCGCCACCGCCACAATGGCCGGGCTCGCCCCCGATCCTCCCGGTTCCCTCGGCGCGCCGGACTTGCCGGACTCTTTCGGCTCTCCGGACGCTCCCGACTCTGCCCGTCGACGCCGGGACTCTTCGGCCGCAGCGTCGAGAGCAGCCCGGTCGATACCGGCCGCCAGGGCCGCCCGCTCAGCCAGCCGGGGCCCGGGCAGCAGGCCGCCCGCCGCCGCAAACCGCTCGGCCACCCCGCCCCACGGCGCGCCGTAGGTGCGGTTGAGGGCGGCCGCCCCCGGCGGCACCACCGAGCACAGGCCCAACCCCACCACCAGCACGGTTCGGGCCTGCCCGGCCCGGATGGCTGCCGCCGCGGCCTGCACCGCGGCCAGGCCGCTGGTCTCGCCCCGGTCCACCACCATCCCGCCGACGGAGTCAGGCCAGCCCGCAGCCAGCACGATGGCCCGGGCCGCGTCAGCCCCGCAAGCCCCCACCGGGTCGGCGCACCCCACCACCACCTCGTCCAGGTCGCCCGCGCCGAGCCCGGCCCGCTCCAGCACCTCCCGCCCCACCACGCCTGCGAGCTCCACCGGGTTCCACCCGGCCAACTCCCCGTCCACCGGACGCACCGCGGTCCGGGCCACGGCCGCCACCGCCACGACCATGTCCACGTCCGTGCTCACGTCCGTGCTCACCGGTGCGCCCGACCAGGTGCGCAGCGAACGTCGTCACACAGCGGCAAGACCCGCACAGATCCAAGGGACCGGGCCCCGACCCAGCTCGACGCAGGACTACCCACGGCATGAATGTTTACTCGCCGCCGGTCCGCCGGTCGCCCGCACGGTCGAGGCTGGCCGGGCTGCGGGCCCGAGCGATTCCTGTGCCGCTGCCGATGCCGGCGCGGGAGCGTGCCGGCAGCCGTGTCTACACTCGCATCGGCCGCTGGCTACCGCCCGGTACTGGACGCCGCGAGGAGGTCATCGTGAGCAAGCGCACATCCGACATCGTGATCAGGGTGCTCACCGGGCTGACCCTGCTCGCCATCGTGCTGGCCGTGGTGTTCCACGAGGACATCTTCGCCAGGTCGGCCGAGTTCACCACGATCGAGGAGACCGTCCGGACGGCGGACGCCATCGTCTCAGTCGACTCGCTGCGGGTGTTCGACCTCGCCCTGCTGATCCTGCGGGCTGCGCTGGGGATGATGATCTTCGTCCACGGCTACAACAAGGCGTTCCGGGGCGGCAAGCTCGCCGGCACCGGCCGCTGGTTCGAGTCGATGGGGATGCGCCCCGGCAAGGTCCACGCCACCCTGGCCGCCGGCACCGAGATGGGGGTGGGCGTGCTGCTCGTGGTGGGCCTGCTCACCCAGCTCGCCGCCGCCGGGCTGATCGCCCTGATGGTGGTGGCGTTCTGGACGGTCCACCGAGACAAGGGCTTCATGATCACCGGCGAGGGCTGGGAGTACGTGGCCCTGATCGCCACCATGAGCCTGGTGACGGCCATGCTGGGCCCGGGCCTCCTGTCGCTGGATGCCGAGTTCGGGATCGCCCACCGTCTCGACGGCTGGACCGGCTTCTGGGTCGCCCTGCTGCTCGGCGTGGGCGCGGGCGCGGCCCAGCTCCTGCTCTTCTTCCGCCCCCCGCCCCCCGCCCCCGAACCCGGCTCCTAGACGCCGAATCTGGGCCTGGCTGACGTGGGGACGCGAGCGCTTCCCCCTGAACACCGCCGGCAGCTAGCAGGCGCGGCTAGAGCCTGGGGCGGGTACGGGGGCGCATCCACGGGCGGCTGACCCGGCCGGCGGCCAGGTCGGCGCCGGCGTGGCCGAAGATGGCGCCCATCACCAGCAGCCCGCCGGCCACCGTCACTAGTGGCGGCGCCTCGGCGAGCACGATCCACGCCAGCAGGATCGAGAACGGCGTCTCGCTCGACGCCAGCAACCCGGCCTCGGCCGCCGGGATCAGCCGCACCCCCTCGGTCCACAGCACCAGCGACACCGCGAACACCGCCCCGAAGAACACCAGCAGCGGCATCTGGTCGCGGTCCACGCCCAGCGGGTCGGCCACCACCAGCGCCACCAGGAACAGCAGCACTCCGGCCGAGCCCAGCGCTAGCACCGCGTCGGCGCCCTCGAAGCGGCGGATCAGCACGATCAGCAGGGCCAGCGTCAGCGCCAGCACCACCGCCCGCAGGTTGCCGTCGAGGTCGCCCGGCCCGAGGTTGCCGGCCACGGTGAGGGTTACGCCGCCCAGCGCGACTACGGCCGCCACCACCGTCGAGCGTCGCAGCGGCTCCCGCAGGATCAGCCACGCAAGCCCGGCGGCCAGGAACGGAACGGTGGCCCAGATCACCGTCACGTTGGCCACCTCGGTGCGCTGGAGCGCGTCGATGTACAGGATCATCGACAAGGCGGACAGCCCGGCCAGCAGAAGCCCCTGGGGACCGAGGGTGGCGCTCCAGCGCAGCCCGTCCTGCGAGCCGCCGACGCGGCTCCGCAGCCACACGTAGACCAGCACGGCACCGCCGCCGATCCCGCTGCGCCAGCTGGCGATCTGCCAGACGTCGGCCTCGATGCTGCGGGAGATCGCGCCGGTGGCCCCGAACCCCAGCCCCGACGCCAGCATCATCACGGCCCCCAGC
>VXTM01000026.1:68469-125521 GCA_009837445.1 Acidimicrobiaceae bacterium | reverse complement strand
TTTTACACGCCGAACCCGCAATACGCATTTTCTGCCTGCCTGGTGGGCTCGTTTATTTGAATAACAGACAGGTGCGGGGGCGGTGAAGGGGCGGCGGCGGGCTCCATCGGCCTCCACAATTATGTGATCAGCAGCCCCAGCGGCAAACCAGCGGTCCACGTCTTCGGGGCTGTAGCCGAGTGCCTTGCGGTCGTCGGTGGTCCTCCAGGCCAGGACGGCGTCGTGCTGGGCGAACGCCGCGGCCAGTTCGGCGTCGGTGGGGCCGATCAGGCACGGGAAGCCGCCGGTGCGGTCGCGTCCCATGCGGGTGGTGGTGGTGAGCAGCGTGGGGGCCGGTAGCTGCCGCCCCAGCGCGAACAGCAGGGTTGTCTTGCCGCCGCCGCCGACCAGGGACACCAGCGAGCGGCGCCCCAGTTCCAGAGCCTCAGCGGCGCCGGCCAGGTCGGTGGCGCGCACGGATCAGCCGGTCGGTCAGATCTCCCGGATCTTGCGGGCCAGCACGACGGCCAGAGCCACGATTGCGCTGAGGATTACGAGCCGCTTGAAGGTCTTCACTCGCCGAAGGGTAATGGCCTGGCGCGTGACCGCAACGAGGCTCCGCGGGTTGCGACGGGGCCTGGCCGGCCGAGCCGGTTACCCTGCCGGGCGGAGGTGTCTGAGCGCCTGGTGGGCTCCCCCGCCTTCAAAGCGGGTGGGACGGGCGATCCCCGTCCGGCGGGTTCGATTCCCGTCCACCTCCGCCACTACCGGTCCGAGTCTGACGGGGGATGAAGATGCCCGGCCCCGTTGGAAGGCATATCAGGTACGAGTCGCCTAATCGGGGCCGGGCCAGACCACTATAAGGCTCCGGATCAGCCGCGCATATTCAGAAGCACATGCCTCTTGTGGTTGTCGTTTTTCTCACATGCCCGGCGCCGCCGGGCGCTGGCTAGGGGGCGGCGGCCCGGTAGCCGATGCCGGGGACGGTGAGGATGTAGGTGGGGTTCCGGGCGTCGTCGCCGAGTTTGGCCCGCAGGTCCTTGATGAAGGTGCGCACCCGACGGGGGTCGCCGCTGGAGCCCTCCTCCCAGACGCACTCGAGCAGCTGCTGGTAGCTCAGCGCCCGGCCCGCGTTGGTGCACAACTCGGCCAGCAGCTTGTACTCGGTGGGGGTGAGCTTCGCGGCCCGCCCCGCGACGGTGACGTCGCGGGTGATGTAGTCGACGGTGAGGTCGGCCACACGGTAGGGCTCTGCGTGCTGGGACTGGGCCCGCCTGCGCAGCGCCGCCTTGATGCGGGCCAGCAGCTCGGTGGGCGAGAAGGGCTTGACGACGTAGTCGGAGGCTCCCAGCTCGAAGGCCTCGGCCACCTTCTGGTCGTCGCCTCTACCCGACATGATGATCACGGGCACCTCCATGATCTTGGGGAGGCGCCTGAGCAGCTCGAAGCCGTCGGCTCCCGGCAGCACCAGGTCCAGCAGCACCAGGTGGGGCTTCTCGGCGTCGAAGAGGCGCTCGAGCTCGCTGGGGTCGCTGGCGACGATGGGCGTGTAGCCCGCCTGCGCCAGCGTGTTGCGGACGTAGCGCAGCGTCTGCGGGTCGTCGTCGATGGCGAGGATGCGCTCCACCCTCGACGGCGCTCGGGCCGCCTCGCCGTTGTCGCGGCCGGTGCCGGTGGGCTCCTCGACGGCCGGCTCCTCCAGCGCGGGGACGGTGAACGTGAACCGGGTGCCGTGGCCCTCGCCCTTGCTGTGGGCCCGGATGCGGCCACCGTGGGCCTCGACGATGCCCTTGCAGATGGTGAGGCCCAGGCCGTAGCCGGCTTCGGATCGATCGTGGTCGTCTCCGTGGAG
The DNA here is from genome assembly GCA_009837445.1 of Acidimicrobiaceae bacterium. Lineage (GTDB taxonomy): Bacteria > Actinomycetota > Acidimicrobiia > Acidimicrobiales > Aldehydirespiratoraceae > Aldehydirespirator. The sequence goes on along the minus strand of VXTM01000026.1, from coordinate 123,690 downwards.
CCGGGAGAACTTGACGAACAGCAGCGGCAGGCGCTCGGGCGCGATGCCGACTCCCTCGTCGCTGACCGAGACGGCCACATGGGTGCCCTCCAGCGACGCGGCCACCGTGATGGTGGACCATTCGCGCGAGTTGGCCGCCGCGTTGGACAGCAGGTTGTGCAGGACCTGCACGATGCGCCGCCTGTCGGCCCACACCCGGGGCAGGCTCGGCCCGGCCTCGACGTCGACGATGTGGCGATGCCCGCTGCTGAGGAAGGCGTTCCTGGCCTGGTCGATGATGGACGCCAGGTCAGTCGGCTCGGGGGCCATGGACAGGGTCCCGGCCTCGATCCGGGTCATGTCCAGCAGGTCGCTGATCAGGTCTCGCATGTGGTCGGCCTGGTCCTCTATGAGGCCGAAGAACTGGCGCACCTCGACGGAGTCAAGCGGCATCGACGAGCCCCGAACGGTGGCCGCGGCGCCCTTGATCGACGTGAGGGGAGCCCGGAGCTCGTGGCTGACCATCGCCAGGAACTCGGCTCGCAGCCGCTCCAGGTCCTCTAGCGGCGTCATGTCCTGCAGCGTGGCCACCACCGTCACCAGCTCGCCGTCCTCGGAGCGGATCGGCGTGGCGTTGATCAGGGTGGTCACGTCGCTGCCGTCGCGGCGCTCGATCACCAACTCCTCGGCCTGCACCGCCTCGCCCAGCCGGACCGCCCGCACCACCGGCAGATCGTGGTAGGCGACCTCGGACCCGTCTATCCGCCGGCAGGTCAGCCCCCAGAACGCGCCCGTCGGGTCGCGGTCGTCAGCCGGTGGCACGCCGACGATGCGGCGCGCCTCGCGGTTGGCCATCTCCACCGTCCGCGAGCCGACGTCCACCACCAGCACCCCCACCGGGGAAGTGTTGACCAGAGCCTCGAGGTCGGCCTTGGCCCGCTGCTCCTCGCCATAGCGGCGGGCGTTGGTGACCGCCATCGCCGCCTGCGTAGCGAACATCTCCAGGGTCTCCTCGTCCTCGCGGGTGAACGCCGAGTCATCGTCCTTCTCGCCGATGAAAATCGATCCCACCTGGCAGTCCCGCACCCGGATCTGAGTCCCAAGAAACGCGCCTATGGGGACCTGGAACCCCTCGAAGCCCTCAGACTCCAGGAGAGCCGCAAAATCCGGGGTCCGCAACGGCTCGCGGGAGCCGGTCAGGTACGCGAGCAAGTCCAAGCCCCGGGCATAGCCCAGGAGCGCCTGTTCCTGCTCGGGAGACGTCCCCGACAGCAGCAGGTCCTGCAACTCCCCGGCATCGTCCTGAGTGGCGATCGCGCCGTAGCGTGCGCCGGTGAGGACCCGAGCGCTGTCAACCACCTCCTGGAGCACGACATCAAGGTCGAGATCCTCACTGATGCGCAGGATCGCTTCGGTTAATCCCGACAGCCGGGCGCGCAGCATGTCGTTCTCCACCCTCAAGAGGTCACTGTCGCCCAACCCGGCACCCTCCATCGCTCGGCCGCAACCCGGGAAGCCGTCGAGCGAGTGCTCGCTCTCGGCCCCGGTTCGCCGCAGCTTAGGGCATCGTTGGTCAAACTATCGATCCTGTTCTGTGTGGGCGCGCCCTCCTACGCTACAGCTCTTTCGGATATTCCATTTCTTGCGAAATTAGGTGCTCACAGGCCTCGCGCGGGGCGTGGCTGATCGTCGGCCCAGGTGCGTGGGCAGGCGCAAGTGCTAGAGTCGGCCTCCGGTGATGATTTCAACACATGACCGTCATATGTAATGAGACAGGACATGCACATGGCGTTGGACACGGACCGGACTGAGACGCAAGGCAGCGGGCCCGACGGCGCGTCCGGCGCCACCACGGGTTCCCGCAAGTCACAGGATGTCACCAGACGTCTGCTGGAGGCGGGTGTCGCCGCCTTCGGCGAGAACGGCTACGAGGCGACCCGGATCCACGAGATCGCCCGACGGTGCGGGCTCACAACCGGCGCCATCTACGCGCGCTGGCCCACAAAGCCCCAACTGTTCCTTGCGGTCGTCGAGTACGCGACATCCCAACGGATGGCCTTCATCGGCAACTCAGCCGGCACGCCGGCCGATGAGAGGATGACCGCCCTCGGCGCCAGCCTGCTCTCGTCAGATGATCACAGACTCGGCGACCTGATGTTCGAGACGTTCGTCAGCGCGCGGCACGACGACTCGATCGCCAAACTGGTCTCGGAGTGCCTCGACACCGAGGCCGACACGCTGACCGCGATGGTGGCCGAGGGCAAGGAAGCCGGCCTCATCGACCCGTCGCTGAGCACCGAGGCCATCGTGGTGTTCTGCCAAGCGCTCGATCTGGGGACCCACCTGGCCCTCTCCGCCGACGGGCCGAGGCAGCCGGCTCCGACCCAGCAGGAATGGGACGCGCTGATGAAGCGGATCGTCGGGGCCGTGGCCGCGCCCCGGTCCGGCTAAACCCCGAAGGGCCTCTGAGCCGCGCCCCGGGGAGGGCCGGAACGGTCAGACGTTGAGCAGGTCTCGAGCGCCGGTGTCGCTCGAGGGGTGGCGCAGCTTCGACATGGCCCTGGCCTCGATCTGGCGGATCCGCTCCCGGGTGAGGTTGAAGTGCTCGCCCACCTCTTCGAGGGTGCGGGGCTCGCCCCGGTCCAGGCCGAAGCGCAGCTTGAGGATGTCGCGCTCGCGCTCGTCGAGAGGCGACAGCAGCCGCATGATCTCGTTCGGCAGCATCGTGGTGGCGGCCGTATCGAAGGGCGAGTCGATGGACCGGTCCTCCACCACGTCGCCCAGCTCGGCATCGCCGTCCTGGCGTAGCGGCTCCGAAAGCGACAGCGGCTCGGACTGGAAGCGGAGCGCCTCGGTGACCTTGTCCTCGGGCATCTCCACCTCGGCGGCCAGTTCCGACAGCGTGGGCGGGCGCCCGTACTTGAGCTCCAAGCGGGAGCGGGCCTTCTGGAGGCGGGCCAACGTGTCGCCGGCATGCACGGGCAGGCGGATGGTGCGGCCGGTGTTGGCGATGCCCCTGGTGATGGCCTGGCGGATCCACCAGGTGGCATAGGTGGAGAACTTGAACCCCTTGCGCCAGTCGAACTTCTCGACGGCGTGCATCAGCCCAAGGTTGCCCTCCTGGATCAGGTCGAGCAGCGGCAGGCCTGACGCCTGGTACTTCTTGGCGATCGACACCACCAGGCGCAGGTTCGACTGCACGAAGGTGCGCTCGGACTCCAGGCCCCGGCGGTCCTTGCGGCGCAGGTCCCGGCGCCGGTGGTCGCTGAGCGAGCCGGGAGTGGCCTCTTTGAGCTCCTTGCGGGCCGCCGCGCCGACCTCGATCTCCTGCGCGAGCCGGACCTCGTCGTCCTTGGTCAGCAGCGGGTACTGGCCGATGTCGGTGAGATAGAGGCGGACCAAGTCCTCCTCGTCTCGCTCAACGCGCTCCTTGACCTTGACCACTTACCCCCGCTCCGGGTCCGAGGAGCAAGCCACGACGATCGCCGCCCCGCTCGCCATTGACAGGTTGAACGATAACGACGTTTCGCCCATCGCCAACCACGGCCCGCACAATTCAGCGCCACCCGGCCCGGTCGGAACTGGCAGCAGAATGCGCGCATACCGTGCAAAACGCTGCCAATTCCGGCTAGCCACCCGGCCCGAACCCGAATTGGCAGCAGAATGCGCGCATACCGTGCAAAACGCTGCCAATTCGCTTCGGCCCCTAGGCCCAGTCGTTGGGCCTCAGCACGTGCGGCCCGACGAGGCTGCCGGCCGCGGCCAGCACGCGGTCGGCCGCCTCGATAGCCGCGGCCGCGCTGAGCTGTCCGGCCCCGGCCACGGCCGTCTCGCCTCCCAGGTCGTGGCGCAGCGCCCGGGCCGCCGACGCAAGAGCGCCGTCGCAGTGGGGCGCGGCGTGCTCGCCGATCTCGCGGTAGACACCGTCGAGCGCGGGGACGATCACCGTCTCGGCCACCGCGAGACGCTCGAACGGACCCTCCATCGCCGCCATCTCGTCGAGCGCGGCGACCAGGGCCTGATCCGCGGGCGCAGCCTGCCTCCACGCCGCCATGAGTTCGGAGTCGGGCTGGAGACCGTCGAGGATCTCGAGATGCGCTTCGAGCCGCCGGCTCAGCACTGTCAGGCGGAAGGCGGCGAAGGCGTGGGGTTCCGGGCCTGCGGCCGCCTGTGCAGCCCAGACTCCCAGAATCTCCGACAGCCGGCCGCAGGCCCACCGCAGCCCGCACACCAGACGGGCCGTCTGGGCGACCGAATAGCCGCGACTCACCGACCTGCCGTCCCAGAAACCCCGCTCCGTCCGGGGCGGCACCCGAGAGCCACCGAGTAGCCGCGACTCGCGGCCGGCTTGCTCACCGGTGGCGGTTGACGATCGGCATGCGCCTGTCGCGGCCGAACGCCCGGCCTGTGAGCCGCGGGCCGATTGGCGTCTGGCGGCGCTTGTACTCGGCGAGATCGACCATACGGCACACCCGCTCCACCACATCCGGGGGCGCGATCTGGGCCTCCTGGATCTCGGCCACGGTGCGCAGATCCTCTACGTAGAGACGCAGGATGGGGTCGAGCACCTCGTAGGGGGGCAGCGACTGGTCGTCGCGCTGGTCGGGGGCCAGCTCCGCCGACGGCGCCTTGGACAGCACCGTTGCGGGGATGAGTTCGCCGCCGGCCTGGCCGTTGCGCCACCGGCTCAGCTCGTACACGTCCAGCTTCCAGAGGTCGGAGACGACTGCGAACGCGCCGGCGGTGTCGCCGTAGAGGGTCGAGTAACCCACCGCCAGCTCGCTCTTGTTGCCGGTGGTGAGCACCAGCCAGCCGCGCTCGTTGGCCAGCGCCATGAGCGTCACACCCCGGATGCGGGACTGGAGGTTCTGGTCGGTGATCCCGCCGGTGTCCAGACCGCCGCCGAGACCGGCCTCGATCATCCCGGCCAGCGCGGCGTGGCCCGGCTCGATCCCGACGATGAGGGCGTCGATGCCGAGATTGGCGGCCAGCTTCTCGGCGTCGGTCACCGAGTGGTCGCTGGAGTGGCGAGACGGCATGAGCACGCCGTGGACGTGCTCGGCGCCCAGGGCATCGGTCGCGACGGCCGCCGTCAGCGACGAGTCCACGCCGCCGGACAGGCCCACGCAGACGTCGCTGAAGCCGCTCTTGTGCACGTAGTCGCGGGTGGCCAGGGTGAGCGCAGCCCATTGCTGGGCGTGCCGGTCCGTGAGCGCCGCCAGGGGGGCGGTCATCGGGCCGCGGCCCACCTCCGGCGGGGCGGCCGGCGTCACACGGGTGATCCCCGCCCGGTGCCGGGGGGTGGTCGCAGGCTCTCGGGCCGCGAGCTCCACATCGAAGACGTCGACGGTCTCGGAGAAGGACACGCACCGGGCGGCCACCGCTCCGTCGGCGCCGATGACGAACGAGCCGCCGTCGAACACGAGCTCGTCCTGGCCGCCGACCAGGTTCACGCACACCACGGCGACGCCCGACTCGGCGACCCGCCGGCCGATCACCTGCTCGCGGGCGGCCTGCTTGCCGACCCGGAACGGCGAACCGTTGACGTTCACCACCAGTTGCGCGCCGGCCCGGGCCAGATCGCTGACCGGACCGTCGGGAACCCAGGCGTCCTCGCACACGGTGACTCCCACCACCGCGCCACCGATCTCGAACAGCGGCGGCTCGTCGAGGCCGGGACGGAAGTGGCGCATCTCGTCGAAAACGTCGTAGTTGGGCAGGTGGCGCTTGCGGTAGACGCCGCACACCTCGCCGTTGGCGCAGACCGCCACCGCGTTGTAGGCCTCGCTGAAGCTCTCGACGCCGGCCATGTCGGGCACGCTGCGGCGGGACTCGCCCTCGCCGTCGACGAAGCCAACCACCGCCGCGCAAGAGCCGGTCGCGGCGGCGACCCGCTCAAGCGCGGCCCGGCTGGCCGCCACGAAGCCGGGCCGCAGCACCAGGTCCTCGGGCGGGTAGCCGGTGATGGCCAGCTCGGGCAGCACGGCGACATCCGCGCCGGCCGCCTCAGCCTCGGCCAGCGCGCCGGTGACCAGGTCCGCGTTCCGGTCGAGGTCGCCGACGGTGGGGTTGATCTGGCAGATCGCCACCCTCAGCCGGTTTGCACCTGCTTCGGTAGCTGTGCCGACGGCCAATGCGGGCCGCCTGTCTTAGTTGTAGCCGACGAGGGCTTCGCAGATGGTTCTCGTCAGCAGGGTGGTGACGTGGTAGGGGTCGGCATTGGCGTTGGGGCGGCGGTCCTCGATGTAGCCCTTGCCCTCGCGGGCGACCTGCCAGGGGATCCGCACCGACGCCCCCCGGTCTGATACCCCGTAGGAGTACTGGTCATAGCGCTCGGTCTCATGCTCGCCGGTGAGGCGGAACTCGATACCGGCGCCGTAGCCGGACAGGTGCTCCTCAGGCTTGCCGGCTGCGCCCAGCGCCTCACAGGCCGCGATGATCGGCTCGTAGCTCTCACGCATCGCCTTGGTCGACACGTTGGTGTGCATTCCCGCACCGTTCCAGTCGCCCAGCATCGGCTTGGGCTCGATGGTCACCTCGATGCCGTGCTTCTCGGCCAGACGGAAAAGCAGGTAGCGCGCCACCCACATGTGATCCGCGACCGTGACGGTGTCGAGTGGCCCGATCTGGAACTCCCACTGGCCCGGCATCACCTCCGCGTTGGTGCCCGCGATACCCAGACCAGCCTGGATACAGGCAGTGGTGTGCTCCTCTATCAGATCCCGGCCCGAGATGCGGCCCGCACCAACCCCGCAGTAGTACGGGCCCTGCGGCGGCGGGAACCCCGACGGCGGGAACCCCGCGGGCCATCGCGTGATCGCGTCCAGCAGCGTGTACTCCTGCTCCATCCCGAACCACGGAGCCTGGTCCTTGTACTTCTCATACACCGCCACACACTCCGCGCGCCGGTTGGTGGGATGCGGCGACAGGTCGTGGGTGAGCAACGTCTCACACAACACCAAGATGTTGTCACCGCCGCGAATCGGATCCCCGCAGGTGAACACCGGCTTGAGCACCACATCGGAATTGTCGCCGGTGGCCTGATTCGTCGAAGAACCGTCAAACCCCCAAATCGGAGGCTCCTCATCATTGTCGACGATCTTCGTCTTGGTACGAATCTCACCAACCGGCTCAACGCCGTCAATCCACAAATACTCCGCCCGATAAGTCACGACATCTCCTTGCTGGGTTGGGTGCTTGGGAGGTTTGGGTCCGGGTCGAGGCTACCGGCCCGCCAGCCGTTCTCGGCCCACCAGTCATCGAGCCGGGCCAGCAGTTCGTCGAGGGGCAGTTCCCCCTCGGTGCGCTTGAGTTCCAGCAGCCAGGCCAGCGCCCGGCCGACGTCGGGGCCCGGAGCGACCCCGAGATGGGCCATGACGGCGGCGCCGTCGATCTGGGGACGCTCGGCCGCTTTGCGCTCGGCTTCAGCCAGCTCAGCGATGCGGCGCTCGAGGTCGTCGATCTGGCGGTGCAGGTCGGCCTCCTTCTGCAGGTTCCGGGTGGTGCAGTCCGACCGGACCAGCTGGTTGAGGCGGCCCAGCAGCGGTCCGGCGTCGCGGGCGTAGCGGCGCACCGCCGCGTCGCTCCAACCCGACGCATAGCCCTTGAACCGACCCGACAGCCGCACCAGCTCACTGACGTCTTCCACCGTGCGTTCGTCGAAGCACAGCGCGGTCATGCGCTTGCGGGTCATCCGGGCGCCGACAGCCTCATGATGGCGGAAGGTGACCTCGCCGTGCTCGTAGCTGCGGGTGCGGGGCTTGCCTATGTCGTGGAACAGCGCAGCTAGGCGAACCACGAGGTCATCAGGTGTTTTCGCCACAACCGCGATCGTGTGGGCCAGCACGTCCTTGTGCCTGTGGATCGGATCCTGTTCCATTTGCAGATCGGGCAGCTCAGGCACGATCTCGGCCATGCGGCCGCAGTCGATCGCGGACCACAGCCGGGACGCGGGATCGTCGCCGCCGACGAGGTCGCACAACTCGGCCCGAGGGTCCACATCCGTCACCGCAGAACAGCCTATGATCGCGCCGCACTGTTCGGCCTCGCCCGACATCGGGGCTGAGCGATAACTTGTATGGTGGACACCTGGAAAGGAGTTCCACATGCGTTCACTGAGGCTCGGGGCCGCCCTGCTGGCACTGGCGCTGGTCGCGGCAGCATGCAGCGACGACGAAGGCGACGGCGAGGAGCCGACACCTGAGAACGGGGCCGCCGATACCACGACGACTCGGGCGGCCACAACCACGACCGGCGAGCCGCTGGTGACCACGCCGACATCGGAGCCCCCCGAGACCACGACGACTACCGAGGTTCCGTCCGAGGACGCTCCCGAGGAGGCGACGACGACCCTGGCGCCAACGGTGAGCGTGGCTGCTCCCCCGCCGCCCAGCAACCTCAGGTGCGTCGGCGGCAGCGCCGACAACGAGCTCCTGGTGGAGTTCGACGCCCTCCCCGATCCCGCCGAGATCTCCAAGGTCCGCACGTACATGCAGCTCGAGGGCGAGCCGGTCATCGCCAACGGCGAGTTCACGGTCGGACAGGTCGACACCACTCGCGACGGTGGGACCCGCTGGGCCGCGCCGGTCCGCAGAGTGCCAGCCGACGTACTGGTGAAGTTGTACGCGACCTCGTTCAACCAGCTCGGCCAGGAGTCCGGCTGGTACAGCGTGGACGGTCTCTACACAGCGGCGGGAGCCCCCTGCGGTGCGGCCGCCGATGTCGTGTTGCCGCCCCCCACCGGCACCGCCGGCTTCGACGAGCAACTAGAGGGCGAGCCGGGGAACTAACCCCCGTTCAGTCCACTCGGCCGGGAACCAGCCAGGCCCGGCCGGCGTCATAGGTGTAAACTGTCCCGACAGGGAGGACACCTGTGACCTACACCGACACCCCTCGAGTTGAGCGGCGGCGCGGCCGCGCCCCGTTCCTGTTCGTGCTCGCAGTGATGAGCACGGTGCTGCTGACGGCATGTGTCGGCGGCGGCGACGAGGACGACGCCGCCGCGGTCGAGCGCGTGATGGCCACCTCGGCGGCCGACGCACCCGCTGATTTCGCCGAAGAAGCGCCTGCGGAGGAAGCGCCGATGGCCGAGGCGGACGAAGGCACCACCACCGCCGGTGAAGCGTCCGGACTGCAGGCGGGGACCGAGGGCGCTGCGCTGGCGGTTCCCACCGCGCTGACGCCCGTCGACCTGGGCCGCGACATCGTGTACCGGGCCACCATCAGCGTGCAGGCCGACGACGTGACCGCGGCCAGCAACGAGGCGGTTGCCATCGTCCAGGGCCTGGGCGGGATCGTCTTCAACCAGACCACCCGCACCGAGCCTCGGCCCTCCGCCGAGATCACATTCAAGGTGCTGCCCGCCGACTTCTCGACTGCGCTCGAGCGGCTGGCCGGCGTGGGCAAGCTGGTCGACCAGTCGATCAGCGCCGACGACGTGACCGAGCGGGTCGTCGACCTTCAGAGCCGCATCAGCACCGCCGAGACCAGCGTGACCCGCCTGCGCAAGCTCCTGGAGGAGGCAGTCGAGCTGGAGGATGTGGCCCAGATCGAGCGGGAGCTGCTCGACCGGGAGACCACCCTGGAGGTCCTGCGGGGCCAGTTGCGCACCCTGCGGGACCAGGTGGACCTGGCCACCATCACCCTGACCATTCACCAGTCGCCCACAGTGCCGCCCGACACCGGGATCGAGGTCGACGCCTGGATCTCCGAAGACGCCGAAGACCCGTGCCTGGGGGCCCAGCACCTCACCGTCGACCCCGACTCGACCGTGTACCTGTGCCTGGAGGTGGAGAATCCGGGCGCCTCGGCCCTCACCGAGGTGTCGGTCCGGTCCCTCGACGTGCGTCTCGACACCGGCGCCTTCGAGACGCGGCAGGGCGGCTTCGACCGGATCGAGCCCGGAGAGCTGCTGGTTGCCGTGCTGGAGGTTCCCATCGAGGACGGTCGGCTGGCCGGCCGGGTGGCCACCCGGGGCCTGGAGATCCGGCTGCAGGCCAAGGCCATTCCGGTGGACGCGCAGGAAGCCGAGCTTCCCGAGGTCTCCGGCACCGCCCTCGTGTGGCTCGACTCCCGCACCGACGAGTCGCTGCCGGGGTTCGCCGACTCGGTCTCCGAGGGTGCCGGCTTCCTGCGCACCATCGTGGGCGTGGTCCTGGTGGTGGTTGGCGTGCTCGTGCCCTTCCTGCCCTTCCTGGCCGTGATCGCGGCTCTCGTATGGTGGCGCCGGCGCCGGCGCCGGCGCGGCCCCCGCTCCGAGCGCACCCCCGAACCGGAGCGCAGGCCAAGGTCGAGGCGCAGGAGAGCTAAGGCTGAGGTGCCCGCACCGCCACCACCGGCACCCAGACCCGAGGATTCCGGCGAATAGTTCTAGCCTGTCGCCGTGGGTGAAGCACAGGAACGCAACAAGCAGATCGTCGGGCAGTTCTGGGATGCGCTGTACGCCCACGACTGGGAGGCCGTCGGCGGCTTCTTCAGCGCCGAGGCCAACTACGCCGATGTGGGCACGGGCGAGTCGGGTGGCGGCGCCCACGGACCGGCGCAGATCGTGGCCCGGCTCCGGCTGGGGCTGGAGCCGGTGGAACGCCACACCCACGAGCCGGGCCTGGTGGTGGCCGATGGACCGGTCGTGGTCACCGAGCACCTCGAGGTCTGGTGGTTCCACACCGGCGAGGTGGTCCGGCACCCGTTCACGTCGGTGATGGAGCTCGACGCCGACGGGCTCATCGCCCGCTGGTGGGACTACTCCAACCTGTCGAACCTGCTCGACAACGCCCCGCAGTGGTGGCTGGAGCACATCGCGGCCGGCTGGCGCTCAACCCTCGACGCCTAGTGCCGATCTGCTCTCAGGCACCATTCTGACCGCCGCGGCGTCCCCGGACGATCACACCTGCGATCATGGCCACGCCGATCGCGATGATGGCCCCGCCGACCACCAGAACCGGATCGATCTCGGTCCAGAACCGGTCGGCCAGCGCCAGGATGGCGAACGCGACGAACAGCAGACCGGTCACCACCGACACGGCGTCGATGCGACCGGTGCCCCAGCGATTGGACGGCGGGTCCGCGGTCTCGTTGCCGGGCATGTCGTTCTCCTCGTAGCTCATCGGTTGGATCCCTCGACGGGGGCGGGCCCGCTGATGAGCCGGGCCTCGCCGATGCCGACGTCGATGTCCAGGCGCAGCTCACCGGTCGTCTCGCTGTGCGCGGGCATCGTGACGGTGCGACTCACATCGAAGCCGTCCTCGCTGCCTGTCCAGCTGTACGAGGTGTAGACGGACCCGCGCGTCACGATGTTCCCGGCTCGCACGTCGATGTCGGCGGTGGTGGAGATGCTCTCAGGCACGTACACCCGCAACTCGCCGATGCCGAGGCTCAACTCCACGGAGTGGTCGGTGCGGTCGGGATCGAGACTGCGAAGATCCACGGTCAACTGGCCGATGCCGTGGCGGTACTCGTCCTCCAACTCGTCTACGTCGGCGACGCTCACCCGGTCCTCTCCGATGCCCGAGCCCCGCGGCACGTCCACGCCTACGAACAGCAACAGGGGCGCTGAGAGCACTACCCCGAGCGCGATCAGTCCCCGGGCGGGACGGGCAAAGGCGGACGCCAGCAGGCCGGCGCCGGTGATGGCCAGCGCGATGGCGAAGAACACGCCCAGGTCGACGTCGACTGCGTCGAGGCGGTCCAGCATCATTGCTGCGCCCGTGTACACGAACAGCGCCGCCACCGTGACCGAGCCGATCACCGAGCGGCGGCGGCGCGGTTCCGCAGCGGGCGCGGTCGGACCGGGGGGAGGCGGCCACTCCGGCCCGGCCGCGCTGGGGGGAGATGGCCACTCCGGCCCGGCCGCGCTGGGGGGAGGCGGCGCACCGGTCGCGTACGCCGAGGAGGGCGGCGGCGTTGCCGGCGGCGGTGGAGCCGGCGGCCGGGCCGGAGTGGGCTTGGGGCGTCCGGCGGGTCCGGGCCACAGGACCAGGGCCACGCCGGCGGCGATGAGGAGCAGGGCCAGATAGGGAGCGATGGACCACACATCGACGAGCAAGCCGAATAGGCCACTGCTGAGGTTGGCAGTGATCAGAAGGCCGAGGCCGATCAGGATCACGGCCATCACACTGCGGAAGCGGTGGGGGGAGTCTCCACCCAGCGCCTTGGCCACAATGCTGCGCGAGTCCTCCTTGGGCAGAGCCAGCCAGCCGATCAGGTACAGGAACGGGCCGGCTCCGCCCAAGAACGTCAGCACGATGAAGGCGATCCTCACGATCACCGAGTCGATGCCGAAGTAGGCGCCGATCCCGCCCGCGACTCCGGCGACCACCTTGTCGGTGGAGCTGCGGCACAGCGTGCGGCGCCTAGCGGCGGCGCCCTCAGCGGAAGCTCCCTCGGTCGGGTCCGGGTCTGCGTCGGGACCCGGGTCTTCGGGTCTCGGGTCCGGCTGCTCTTCGGCCATGGCGTCCAGTGTGCTGCCCGGTCCCAGGGCGTCCAATGGGGTATGTCCCTGAACTTTCCCCTAGGGCGGTCGCCCTTATCGGGGGAGGTACCCGGTGCCGCCCCAGTGCCGTCGTGCCATCATCTCTGCCATGGCACCGACTCGTGCAGGCTGGCCGGTCAGGTCCCGCACCGACCGTGTGATCGCAGGGGTGTGCGGCGGCGTCGGCGCCCGGCTCGGCATCGACGCCACCATCGTGAGGATCGCCTTCGTGGCCCTCGCCTTTGCCTGGATCGGGGTGCCCCTCTACCTGCTGGGGTGGGTCCTGCTCCCCCAGGCCGCCACTGTCCCAGCCACCACAGAGGCCGACGACACTGCATCGGCGGTTCGCACGGCGGCCCGGAGGGCGGCGGGGATGGCGTTGATCGTTCTCGGAACGGTGCTGCTGGTCCGGCACCTGGGCGTGGCTCTGCCCGACACGTTGCTCTGGCCCGCGCTGTGCGTGGCCTTCGGGCTCGGGATCGTGGTCTGGAGGGTGCAGCCCGCCGCCGGCATCGGCCGGGCCGCCGCGATGCGGATCGCGGCGGGCACGATCCTGCTCGCGCTGGGCATCGGGGCCATCGCCGCGGCCAACCTGTCGCTGTCCACGGTGCGCGACGGGCTGTTGTCGGGCGGGCTGGTGGTGGGCGGGCTGGCCCTGATCCTGGGACCGTGGATGATGGTGTTGCTCCGGGACCGGCGCGAGGAGCGTCGGCGCCGCATCCGGGCCGACGAGCGGGCCGAGATGGCCGCCCACCTGCACGACTCGGTGCTGCAGACCCTGTCGCTGGTGCAGCGGTCCGACGACCCGGCCCGGATGGCCGCGCTGGCCCGGCGCCAGGAGCGGGAGCTGCGAGGCTGGCTCTACGGCGGTGGTTCCGAGCCCGACGCGGCCACGGTCAGGGCCGCGGTCGAGCGTTTGGCCGGTGTGGTCGAGGACCGCCACGGTGTTGTCATGGACGTGGTGGCCGTGGGCGACGCCGCGCTGGATCCGGCGATGGAGTCGCTGGTGGCCGCGGCCGGTGAGGCCATGACCAACGCGGCCCGGTGGTCGGGCTGCGCGACCGTCTCAGTGTTTGTGGAGGCCACCGAGCAGGCGGTGGACGTGTTCGTGCGCGACCGGGGCGTCGGCTTCGACACCGAAGAGGTCGAGGATGGCTCCCACGGGATCCGGGACTCGATCCGGGGCCGCCTCGACCGGGTGGGCGGTCGCTTTGAAATCAACAGCGCGCCTGGGCAGGGCACGGAGGTGCGCCTGCACCTCGCCCGGAGTTGAGACCAGCCGATCTAGGGTGATGGCCATGGCGGCTGCGCCTCCCCGGGTGGTGATCGTCGACGACCACCGGCTGTTCCGCAGCGGTGTGCGGGCCGAGATCGGAGACCGGGTGACCGTCGTGGCCGAGGCCGACGATGTGGGCACCGCGGTGGAGGCCATCGAGCTCTGGAGCCCCGACGTGGTCCTGCTGGACGTGCACCTGCCGTCGGGATCAGGGCGCGAGGTGATCGAGTCGGTGGCCGCGGCCGGCGTCGAGACCCGGTTCCTGGCCCTTTCCGTTTCCGACGCCGCCGAGGACGTGATCGCGGTGGTCCGGGCCGGTGCCCGGGGCTATGTCACCAAGTCAATCTCCGGTGACGACCTGGTGGACGCCATCGTGCGGGTGAGGGACGGCGACGCGGTCTTCTCTCCCCGTCTGGCCGGGTTCGTACTGGACGCCTTCGCCGCCGACGCGGTGGCCGTCGCCGGGTCGGAGTCCGATGAGGACCTCGACCGGCTCACCGCCAGGGAGCAGGAGGTGATGCGCCACCTCGCCCGGGGCTACACCTACAAGGAGATCGCCCGGCAGCTGACCATCTCGATCAAGACGGTGGAGACCCACGCCTCGGCCGTGCTGCGCAAGCTCCAGCTGTCGAACCGCCACGAGCTGAGCCGCTGGGCGGCCGCCCGCCGCATCTGGTGAGCCCCCATACCCCAGTAGGTTCTGCGCCCATGACACAGCGAGAGACGGCCGCTGAGCGGTGGGCGCGGCAGATGGCCGACTGGGCCATCCCGGCCGAGATCCTCGGCTCGGCTCCTCGCCGGCCCTTCGTGTTCACGCCGGAGATATTCGCCGCACCGGAGCCCGGTACCTTCGAGCGGTCCCTGTCGAACCAACGGGCGGCGGAGGCTCTGGGCGACGGGGGCTCGGTGCTTGACGTCGGCTGCGGGGGCGGGGCCGCGGCCTTCGCGGTGGCGCCGCCGGCCACCGAGGTGATCGGCACCGACCGCCAGGACAACATGCTGGAGCTGTTCGCGGCGACCGCGCAGCAGCGCGGCATCGCCGCCTCCGTGCATGCCGGCTCCTGGCCCGAGGTGGCCGGCGAGGTGCCGGTCGCCGACGTGGTGGTGTGCCACAACGTGCTCTACAACGTGACCGATATTCCGTCGTTCGTGGCCGCGCTGGACGCCCACGCCCGCCGCCGGGTGGTGATCGAGATCACCCCGAAGCACCCCCAGGACCGCCGCCGCATGCTGTGGCGCCACTTCTGGAACCTGGAGCGGCCCCACGAGCCCACTGCGGCCACCGCAGTGGAGGCCATCGCCGAGGCTGGCCTGGATCCCGTCGCCGAGGAGTCGTTACTGCCCGAGGATCCGCGCGCCGCGGTGCGCCGCGAGTTCGAGGCACCCCAATGGTGCCGCAACCTGTGCCTGCCGCCCGAACGCGAGCCCGAGGTGGCCGCTCTAGTCGCCGATGTGCCCTTCCCGCGCGAGCGGGTCACCATCTGGTGGGACGTCAACCGCTGAGCTAGACGGGATAATCCCTTAGCTGGCCTGGGACTCCGGGGCGAGGCTGGCCGCCACCGCCTCGAGCGTGTCGGCGACCGCCTCGAGGTCGGTTTTGACCGGGGTCAGCAACTCGCCCAGCGGTGCAGTTCGCTGGGCTATGGAGCGCACACCCGAGGTGATGTTGCCCAGCGAGTCGTTGACGGCCCGCAGCACGATCACCACCCGCGTCAGGTAGTAGGCCAGCGCGGCCGCGATAACGAGGGCAATCACAATGGTGACGATCGCTGCGGCAGGCATCAGACGGCTCCTCCGGTCATAGCAGCGGCCCCGCTGCGCCGACGTAGCGCACGGCCAGGCCCTTCGCCGCGGAGACCAGGTCGCGGGTGTCGGCCACCGCCGGCAGCGGCTCGAGGTTCTGGTCCAGCCCGAGCCCGTGCTCGAGGATGTCTTCGGCGTAGCGCTTGATCTCCAGCGCGGGCCTGATCACCCGGTTGGCCAGCAGCAGCACGACCGGCACCACAGCCAGCAGCAGTACCGCGTTGCCGATCCACCAGAGCCACATAGTCATCTCCCCGTGTGCGCTGGGGCGATCATAGTCGCGCCTAGATGCATTCTGCATCTAGTCCGGTCGCTTGCGAGCAGCGAAGCGGTCCAGTCAGCTCGCAAGGCCCAGTGCTTCGACCAGGCTCTCCAATGCCGCCACGGCGGGGGCGCCGGGCTCGTGGTCGACCGGCGACACCCCGAGCCGGTCGGCGGTGTCCACTGCCGGGTCGTCGGGGACCACCACCATCCTCCGGCCGGCGAAGGCCTCGTCGATGCGGGCCCGGTCCTCGTCGTCTCCCACCTTGTTGGCCACGACCACTACCCGGCCCTGACGCTGCTCGTCGGCGACCGCGACGGCCCGGCGGGCCACGTCGATCGAGCGCAGCGTCGGCTCCACCACCACCACGGTGGCGTCCACCGACGCGCTGGCCAGCCGGGTCAGGGTGCCTATCCCAGCCTCGAGGTCGGCCACAACGGTGGTGGACTCGTCATTCACGGAGCCGAGCAACTGCTCGGCCGACAGACCGCATCAAGGTCAACCCGGCTCGGGATTCTCGATGCGGGTGATCACCGAGAGGCGCACCCCGTCGGGGGCGTCGGCCCCGTAGCGGTCGAGGATGTCCTCCCAGGTCGGTGCATGGTCGGCTGCGCCGTCGCCGACCTCCTCGCGCAGGGTCAGGAGCCGCTCGGTCTCGGAGTCGCCGACCCCCAGCGACAGGCCGAGGTTGGGGTTGGTGTCGCAGTCGAGGGCGACCACCCGGGCGCCCCGGCGGCCCAAGGTGCGGGCCAGCACCGCGCTGGTGGTGGTCTTGCCGGCCCCACCCTTGCCCACGACGGCGATCTTCATTGCGTCACCTCCCGGCCGAGAGAGTAGAGCGACACGACATGGTCAACCAAGCCATCCACGGCTCCGGCCAGCGGGCCACCGGGAGCGGAGTCCAAGGGGGCGGCGCCGCGACGGTCGGCCCGACCGGCGGTGCCGTCGTGGGGTACGACCGCGGCCGCCTCCAGCCCCAGGCGCTCCGAAACGCGGGCCGCGTCGGAGCCGTCGCGTGCCTTGTTGACGACGAGCACCAGGCGCGACGGCCCCCACCTCGCCCCTGAGAGGGTCAAGAGGCGCCTAGCCGTGTGCATCGACTTGACGGTCGGCTCGACCACCACGCACACGGTGTCGGCGTACTTGCCCCAGCCGAACATGGCCTGGCGGGTGCCGCCGGGAAGGTCGCCGACCAAGTGCCACGAGTCCCGGTCGAGTTCCTCGACCACCTGGCTCCAGGCGTGCTGGGCCTGCTGGAGCCTCACTACGTGGCCCCACAGGTTGCCGAACTGCAGGTAGCGGACGCCGTCGGGGCACCGCGCCGCGTACCGGTCCACGATGGCGGCCGCGTCCAGGCCGGGACGGAGCACCCATCGGGGTCCGCCCTCCGGGCCGGCGACGACCACGTCGTCGGGTATGGGATGGTCGTCCACGCCCACGCCCAGGGAGTAGGGCAGCCCCGGCATCGGATCGGAGTCCAGTGCGAGCACCGGCTGGCCTCGCCGGGCCAGCAGCCGGGCGAACGTGCCCGCGATGGTCGACTTGCCCGCGCCTCCCTTGCCCACGAACGCCACCCGGATCATCGACGCCGATTCTGCCAGGGATCCCGTCACGCTCATTGATCGGAGTTCAGTCATTGAGGAAGCAGGCGGCCCAGCGGCCGGGGGAGATCTCTTTGAACTGGGGCGCCTCGTCGCTGCACTTGGCCATCGCGTCGGGGCATCGGGGGGCGAACGGGCAGCCAGTCATCGGCGCGCTGGCGCTGGGGATCTCGCCCCTCAGCACCATGCGCTGCCGGGCTGCGGAGGGATGATCGGCGGGGACAGCCGAGAGCAGCGCCCGGGTGTAGGGATGGGCCGGACTGCCGAACAACTCCCCGGCCGGGGCCGACTCGACGATGCGTCCCAGGTACATGACCGCGACCCGGTCCGAGATGTGCTGGACCAGGGCCAGGTCGTGGGCGATGAACAGGTAGGCGAGGCCGCGCTCGTCCTGGAGGTCCAGCAGCAGGTTGATGATCTGAGCCTGGATCGAGACGTCGAGCGCCGACACGGGCTCGTCGCACACCACGAGTCGAGGATCGAGCACCAGGGCCCGGGCGATGCCGACCCTCTGGAGCTGGCCGCCCGACAGTTCGTGGGGCAGGCTGCGGGCCTGGGCCGGGGTGAGTCCCACACGATCGAGGACCTCGACGGCCCGACGGCGCGCCTCCGCCCGCGGCGCCAGGCCCTGGATCCTCAGTCCCTCGGCCACGCTGTCGCCGACGCTCTTGCGGGGATCCAGCGCGCCGATCGGATCCTGGAACACGATCTGCATCCGCTGCCGGAGGGCCTTCAGCTCGACCCGGCCGGCCGCGAGCACGTCGCGGCCCTCAAAGCTCACCGTGCCTCCGCTGGGCTGGACGAGGCGCAGCACGCTGAGGCCGACCGTCGTCTTGCCGCCACCGGATTCACCCACCAGCCCGAGCGTCTCGCCGGCGCCGACACGGAAGCTGACCCCGTCGACCGCTCGGAGTGACAACCCGGAGCGAGCCAACTGCCGGGAGCGGATCCGGTAGTGCTTGACGAGGTCGGTGACCTCCAGCAGCGCCGGCTCCGCGGCGGCGGCCGGCCCGTTCGCGGGTGCGCTACCCATGGAGCCAGCACCTCACGCGATGCCCGTCCCGGGGCGACACGGACTGGGGTGCCTGTTCGGTGCACACCGTCAGGTTGGTGGCGGACCGCGCCTCGCAGCGGGGCGCGAAACTGCATCCCACCGGCAGGTCGAGGGGCACGGGCACGCTGCCCGGTATCACCCGCAGGCGGCTCTTGGAATGCGATGCCGCCGGCCGCGACTCCATGAGCCCGACGGTGTAGGGATGCAGCGGCGCGTCGTACAGCTCCGACACGGAGCACTCCTCGACGATGCGGCCGGCGTACATCACCGCGGCCCGGTCCGCGATCTCCGCCACCACTCCCAGGTCGTGGGTGACCAGGATGACGGCCATGTCGTTGGCCGCCTGGAGTTCCCGCAGCAGCTCGAGAATCTGCGCCTGCACGGTGACGTCGAGCGCGGTGGTCGGCTCATCCGCGATAAGCAGGTCGGGCTCACCGGCCAGAGCGATGGCGATCATCACTCGCTGAGCCATCCCGCCCGACAGCTGGTGCGGATACTCCCTGACCCGGCGGTCGGGGTCGGAGATGCCGACCCGGTTGAGCAGCTCGACGGCCCGGCGGCGGCGAGCGGGGCGGTCCATGCCGGTGCCGGACCGCAGCGCCTGACTGATCTGGCGCCCCACCGACATGACAGGGTCCAGAGAGGCCCGGGGCTGCTGGAAGATCATGGCGATCCTCGGGCCTCGCACCGAGTTGAGCACCCGCTCAGGTGCTCCCACCAACTCGGTCCCGTCGAAGCGCACCGACCCGTCGACGATCCGCCCGGGCGGTTCGATGAGGCCGGCGATCGACAGCGAAGTCACCGTCTTGCCGCATCCGGACTCGCCCACCAGGCCCACGACCTCGCCCCGCCGGATCTCAAGGCTGACCCCGTCGACCGCTTTGACCACCCCGGCCTCAACGAAGAAATGAGTGCGGAGGCCTTCGACGCTCAGCAACGGCTCGGTCATGCCGATGCTCCCCCCGAGCGGGACCTCGGGTTCCAGAAGTCGTTGAGGGCGTCGCCCAGCAGGTTGACGCCCAGTACCGCCACCGCGATGGCCAGGCCGGGGAAGACCGACATCCACCAGGCACGGCGCACGAAGGACTGCGCGTTGTTGAGCATGTAGCCCCAACTGATCACGTTGGGGTCGCCCAGCCCCAGGAAGCTCAAGCTGGCCTCGATCAGGATGGCCCCGCCCACCTGCAGCGAGGCCAGCGCCACCACCGGCGCGATCGTGTTGGGCAGCACGTGCGTGCGCAGGTTGCGCCACGGCGACGAGCCCAGCGCCTCGGCCGCGGTGACGTACTCGAGCTCCCTGACGGCCAGCACCCCCGAGCGCGACACCCGGGCGGTCAACTCCCATGATGTCAGCGCCAAGACGAGCACCATGTTCGTCAGACCGGGGCCGAACAGGGCCACCACCGTGAGCGCCAGGAAGAACCGGGGCAAGACCTGCGAGAGCTCGGTCAGGCGCATAAGCAGGTCGTCGACCTTGCCGCCCGCGAATCCGGCCACACCGCCCACGACGGTGCCTATGACCAGCGATGCGCCAGCCACCGCCACCCCAACGAACAGGCTGGTGCGGGCGCCGTGGACCACACCCGCACCGACGTCGCGTCCCAGGTCGTCGGTGCCGAGCCAGTGCTTGGCCGAGGGCGGCTCGAAAGGCGTTCCCGCGAACGAGAACGGGTCGGTGGGAGCGATGACTGAGGTCAGCGCGGCGACCAGCACGAACAGGACCGTCAACACGAGCCCGACGACCGCCACCGGGCTGGACGCGAACCGCCGCCAGGAGCCCCGTGCCGCCCGGGCGCCGGCGGGGTCCGACCCTCTCGGCCGGCCCGGGCCGGGGCCGGAGGCGGCCCGTTCTCTGAGCGTGACCGGCTCCGCGGCCCGCCCCTCACGTGCCATGACGCACCCGCGGATCCAGGAGCGAGTACACGAGGTCGGTGATGAGGTTCATCAAGATGATGGTCACCGACAGCATCAGCAGCATCGCGGTGATGATGGCGAAGTCGCGGGCCAGGATGGCGCTCAGCAGCAGCCGGCCGAGCCCGGGCCAGGCGAACACCGTCTCGACCAGGACCGAGCCGGCGAACATGAAGCCGATCTGGCTCCCGATCACGGTGACTATGGGCAGCATGGCGTTGGGGAGGGCGTGGCGGATCAGCACCCGGCGGCGCGACTGGCCCCGGGCCCGGGCGGCTCGTATGTACATCTCATCGAGGTTCTCGATCACCGCCGCCCTGGTGACCCGCATGATCGGCGGGACGTACACCGTCACCAGCGCGGCGATGGGCAGCACCATGTGGTGGCCCACGTCGAGCAGGGCCCGGAACCCCTCGTAGCCCGCCCGGGCGTCGCTGCGGCCCTGGACCGGGAACCAGTCGAAGCGCAGCGCGAACAGCAGCAGCAGCACTTGAGAGAGCCAGAAGACCGGCACCGCGTGGCCCAGCAGGGTCGCGGTGCGGGCGGTGTTGTCCAGCGCCGAGTTCTTGCGGGCCGCAGCGAGGGTTCCCACGCTGATCCCGATGACGGAGGCCACGGCCAGCGCAGGGACCATCAGCAGCAGCGTGGCCGGCAGCTGGTCGAGGATCACGCTCACCGCGGACCGGTTCTGCCGGTACGAGAACCCCAGGTCGCCTTGAGCGAGCCGGCCCAGGTAGACGAAGAGCTGCTCGTGCAGCGGGCGGTCCAGCCCGAAGCGCTCCCGCATCATGGCGTAGTAGCCAGCGTCACCGTCCTCGCCGGCGAGGGCGACGATCGGGTCGCCGGGCGCCGCGTGGATCAGGATCCAGGTCACGACCGCCGCGCCGAACACGAGCGGCACGGCCTGCAGGAGGCGTCTCACGGTGTACCGGACCACCAGCGCCTCCTCTCCACGGCCCGAGCGCCCTCCGGCGGCGGCCCGGATCCCGCGTTCTAGCAGAAATGCCCACCGCCCTGGCCGCGGCCGCGAAGTACCGGGACCGGGGCGGCGGGTCGTGATCTGTCCCGCTACTCCTCGAAGTAGGCGGTCTCGGCGACGTGTCCGGAGTTGGCCTGGAGACCTTGAACGTTGGCACCGGAGCCAGCCGTGAACTGGGTCTCGACCAGCCACAGGTACGGCAGCTCGGCGGTGAGGATCCTCTGGATCTCGGCGTAGAGCTCGCCCCGCCGGGCGACGTCGGGGGTGCTGGCCGCTTCGTCGAACAGCACATCGATGGCCGGGTTGATGTAGGCCGCGCCGTTCGAGAACGGGATGTCGCCGATGTTGCTGGAGATGTACATGCGGGCGACGCCGATCGACGGGTCGGTGTTGTTGCAGTAGCTGATGATGTTGGTGTCGAAGTCGCGCTCACCGAACACCCTCGGGATGAAGGCGCTTCGGTCCAGAGGCGTCACCACCACATCGATCCCGACCTCAGCGAGGTTCTGCCGCATCACCTCGGCGTACTTGGGGAACACCCCGAAGCTGAAAACCAACAGGTCGATGCTGAAGCGGGTCCCGCCGGACGCGTATCCGGCCTCGTCGAGCAGCGCGGTGGCCCGGTCGACGTCGTAGGGGTAGCTGGTCACGTCGTCGCTGTAGGCGAAGGCCATCTGGCTGTTGATCGGCCCGGTGGCCACCCGGCCCTGGCCGAACAGCACCTGGGCCACGAGCTGGTCGCGGTTGACCGCGTGGGCTATGGCCTGGCGGACCCGCAGGTCGCTGAACACCTCGCGGTCCGAGTTGAAGGTCAGCGTCGGGATGCAGAACCCGCCGCCGGGGCCGCTGTTGATGTTGTGCAGCGTGATGGAGTCGTCACTGCCGAGGCGCTCGATGTCGCCGCCGGGGACCCGCCAGATGTAGTCGACCTCGCCCTCCTCGAGGGCCAGCACCTGCGTGTTCTGGTCGGGGATCACCCTCATCACGACCCGGTCGAGATAGGGCAGGCCCGCCTTGAAGTAGTCGTCGTTGCGGACCAGCGTGATCTCGTTGTCGATGTCGTAGGACTCCAGCTTGAACGGGCCGGTGCCCACCGGCGTGAGGTTGGCGTCCGCGGTCTGCACGTCGTCGACGCCCTCGTAGATGTGCTTGGGCAGTATGGGCGCCTCGGTGGAGTTCAGCCGCTGCAGCAGAGCCGCGTAGGGCTGCGTGAAGTTGAATACCACGGTGGTGGCGTCGGGCGTGTCGATCGACTCGAGGATGCCGCTGAGACCGCCCCTGGTGCGCGAGTGGTAGTCCAGCAGAACGTTCTCGAAGGTGAACTTCACGTCGGCGGAGGTCAGGGGCTCGCCGTCGTGCCAGCGCACGCCCTGGGCGAGGTGGAAGGTGTACTGGGTGCTGTCGTCGCTGACGTCCCAGCTCTCGGCCAGGTCGGGGTGGGGGTTGGCGTTGTCGTCCAGCTCGACGAGGCCGTTGAAGATCGATCCGGTGACGGCGTGCACGTTGAACCCGGTGGTTATGCCGGGGTTGAAGTGGCCGGGATCGTCGGAGAGAGCGATGACCAGCGTGCCGCCGCGGCGCGGGTCCTCGGCCGCGGGCTCCTCAGCCGCGGGCTCAGACTCCGCAGCAGGCTCCTCATCGGCCGGCTCCTCGGCCGCGGTCTCAGGCTCGGCCGCGGGCTCCGGCTCCGCAGCGGGCGCTGGCTCCTCAGCAGGCTCCTCGGCCGCGGTCTCAGGCTCGGCAGAAGGTCCCTCGGCCGCAGGCTCGGCCGGCTGAGATACCGGCTCGTCGCTGCCGTCGTCGCCGCAGGACGCTGCTAGCAGCGCCAGGGCGAGGATCGCACCGATCAGTCTCAGTCGTCGCATTCTTGGTCCTTTCAGGAGCGCATTGACCTGCCCAAAGGCAGCTCGAAGACAAATGTGACGGAGATACAGATACCCTGCCAGCCGATATTTTCCACTATCTGTAATCTACATCTAGTAAAGGTAAGGCCACGAAGGAGGGCACCGGAGGGCGTGCCTGCGGCGCCGGTAGCGTCGGTCTGATGGGGCGCCGCCGCTTGCGCATCGCGGGCACCGTCCAGGGCGTGGGATTCCGGCCCCACCTGCACCGGCTGGCCCGGAGCCTGTCGCTCACGGGCGCCGCGGGCAACGACGACGAGGGCGTGTGGTGTGAGGTCCAGGGGCACCGAGCCGACCTCGACGAGTTTGAGGCGCGGGTTGCCGCCGAGGCCCCTCCTCTCGCCCGGGTGGACTTGGTTCGCTCTGCGGACGTGCCGCCGGTGGAGGGAGAGCGGGAGTTCTCGATCGCGGTCAGCGCGTCCGGCTCCGGCACGGTCGCCGGCACCGTTCCCCCCGATGTCGCCGCCTGTTCTTCGTGTCTCGCCGAGATAGCGGATCCCGATGGGCGCCGCTACCGGTACGCGTTCACCTGCTGCACCGACTGCGGGCCCCGCTACACGGTCGTGCGGAGCCTGCCCTACGACCGCGAGCGCACCTCGATGGCGGCCTTCGAACTGTGCGAGGCCTGCGAGACCGAGTACCAGGATCCGACCGATCGGCGTCACCATGCCCAGGCGGTGTGCTGCCCCAGTTGCGGACCGGCGCTGTCGTTGCGGTCGATGACTGGGGAACCTATCTACCTCGATCCTGTCGAAGGGACTATCGCCCTGCTCCAGGCCGGCAACATCGTCGCCGTCAAGGGTGTCGGCGGCTACCAACTGGCGTGCCGGGCCGACGACAGCGCAGCGGTGACCCGGCTGAGACGGCGCAAGCACCGGGAGGAGAAGCCGTTCGCGCTGCTGGTCGCCTCGGTCGACGCGGCCGGGGAGCTAATCGACCTCGACGACCTGGCGGTGCGAGCCCTGACCGGGCCCGAGGCGCCCATCGTGCTCGCGCCGCGGCGGGAGTCGGCGCCGGTCGCGCCCGAGGTGGCCCCCGACACCCGCCTGCTGGGGGTGATGCTCCCCGCCACGCCGTTACATGCCCTGCTGGCCGATGCGGCCGGTGTGGCCCTGGTGTGCACCAGCGGCAACCGCTCCGACGAGCCCATCGTCATCGACGACGCCCAGGTTGGGACCGAGCTGGGCGTCATCGCCGACGCGGTGCTCGGCCACGACCGGGTGATCGAGCGCCGGGCCGATGACTCCGTGGGCCACGTCATAGCGGGGGACTTCCAGTTGCTGCGCCGTGCCCGGGGCTACGCCCCCGGCGCCGTGCGGCTGGACCGCGACGGCCCGTCCGTGCTGGCCGTGGGCGCGGAACTCAAGAGCACGGTCTGTCTGGCCCTCGGTGCCGACGCCCACATGTCGGTGCACCTCGGCGATCTCGAGCATCCGGCCGCGCTGGCCGCCTTCGAGGCTGCGGTGGCCGACCTGCTGGAGCTGACCCGGGCCGCACCGGAGCTGCTGGTGCACGACCTGCACCCCGAGTACCTGTCCACCAAGTTCGCGGCCAGCAGCGACCTCGCTCCCCGCCTGGGGGTGCAGCACCACCATGCCCACCTGGCGTCCTGCCTGACCGACACGGGCCATCGCGGCCCGGCCATCGGCGTGATGTTCGACGGGATGGGCTGGGGCATCGACGGCACCCTGTGGGGCGGCGAGATCCTGGTGGGCGACGCGAACGGCTACGAGCGCTTCGCCCACCTCCGCGCGGTGCCCATGCCCGGCGGAACCGCCGCGGTCCGCCAGCCCTGGCGCATGGCGCTGGCCCACCTGTTCGAGAAGACCGGCCCAGACGTGCCCGCGATCGGTTCTCTCGCCGGCCACCAAGAGGAGGCGGAGCGTGTGCTGGACCAGTGCCGTCCGGGCCGGTCGATCCTCACCACCTCAGTGGGCCGCTTGTTCGACTCGATGGCAGCCCTATGCGGCCTGGTCGAGTCGGTTACGTACGAGGGTCAGGCCGCCATCCGGTTTGAGCAGGCCGCGGGCCCCGAAGTCAGGCGCTACCCCGTCGAGATCAGCGAAGGCACGCCGGCCGTGATCGAGTTCTCGCCGCTGATCGGTGCCGTCATCTCGGACCTGCTGGCCGGGCAGTCGCCGGCGCTGATCGCGGCGGCGTTCCACCGGTGGGTCGCCGACGCGGCCGTGGCCGCGAGCCGTCAGGCCCGTGAGTCGACCGGGCTGTCAGCGGTGGCCCTGTCGGGTGGCGTGTTCCAGAACCGCCGGTTGGTTGAGTTGCTGGTGCCTGACCTCGAGAAGGCGGGTTTCGAGGTCCTCCACCACCGGCAGGTCCCGCCCAACGACGGGGGGATCGCCCTTGGCCAAGCAGCCATAGGCCGGGCCACTCTGACCAACCGCGGCTAGCGTTCCCCAATCGGACCGGACGATGGAGCGCTGAGACGATGAAGATCGGGGTCGTGGGCAAGGGCGGCGTGGGCAAGACCACGCTCAGCGCGCTGCTGGCCCGGTCGCTGGCGGACCGCGGTCGCCGGGTGCTGGCGGTGGACACCGACTCCAACCCGAACCTGGGACTGTCGCTGGGACTCGACCCTGTCCAGACCGAGGCTCTGCCGACGGTCCCTCGATCGATCGTCGTCGGCTCCCGGGGCGATCTGACTGTCGCCGAGCTGATGGCCGACTACGCGGCCAAGACCCCGTCCGGGGTGGCGGTGATGTCGGCACTGAGAGTCACCGAGGCCGCCGCGGGATGCACCTGCGGTGGCCACGCCACGGTGAGGAGCCTGCTCGGGGAGGCTCTCGACACCGAGACCGACGACACCATCGTCGACATGGAGGCCGGCATCGAGCACCTCAGCCGTTCCGGGGGGACACTGGCCCATGCCGATGTGCTGGTGCTGGTCATGGAGCCCAGCCTCAAGGCGGTCATCACCGCCCGCCGGACGATCGCCCTGGCCCGCGAGCTGGGCATCGGAGCGTGGATCGGCGTGGGCAACAAGGTCGGCAGCGACCACCGGGACCTGCTGGCCCGGCTGTGCGCCGACAACGAGGTGCCGCTCGATGTGGTGGTCCCGCTCAGCGCCGACGTGGTTGAGGCCGACCGCTTGGGCACCCCGCTGGCTCCCGGCGACGCCGATAGCGTGTGGACCGCCGTCGAGTCGCTGACCGACCGGCTCCTGGAGACCGCCAGCGTCCCAGCGCCTCAATAGCTGCACCTCTAGAGCGACGTTCAGTCGTCGTGGCGGTGGCGGTGATGGAGGTCGGGGACGTGCGGATGGCTGTGCACCCCGGGCCTGTGCTGGTGGACGTGGGTGTGACGGCCCTCTACGGGCTCGTCGTGGGTGTGGTCGTGATGGCCGTCGTCGTGGCTGTGCTCGTGCTCGTGCTCCATGGCCTCGTGGGCGTGTCGGTGATCGTGGGCCGACTCCAATGACACCCCCACGCCGGCCGCGGCGATCACGACCGCGATCAACTGCGCAACGGTGACGGACTCCCCCAGTACCGACCACGCGATGATGGCCCCGATGAATGGCGCGGCCGCGAAGATCACCTGGCCCCGGGCCGCGCCCAGGTCCCGGGCGCCTTTGACCCAGAAAACGATCGACGCGCCGTAGCCGGCCATGCCGATGAGCAACGCTGCCACGACCCGGCCAGCAGTGATGCCGGTGATGCCCTCAGCGAAGGCCAGACCCAGTGCCAGGTTGGCCAGCCCGGCCACGAACCCCTTCAGCAGCACCACCTGCTCGGGGCTGAGCTGGTCGATCCTGGCGGTTACGCCGTTGTCGACTCCCCACGCCAGGCAACCCGCCGCGATCAACAGCGCACCGATGTCGATCTGCGCGCCCGGTTCCCAGGACAGGACCACCCCGGCCACGGTGACCAGCGCGGCGCCGGCCAGCACACGCCCCCCGAGATGCTCGCGGAAGATGACGGCGGCCAGCAGGACGGTGGCGGCTAGCTCCAGGTTGAGCAGGATCGATGCGGTCGCAGCCGGGGTACGGGCCAGGCCGGCCACCAGCAGCGCCGGCCCGATGGCGCCACCGGCGACGACCGCCGCCAGCGCGGGACGCCAGTCGCGCCGCAGCGCCACCGCCGACGGGGGCGAGCGGACGACCGACGGCACCACCGCGATCCCCGCGCCCAGGTAGAGAAGGCCGGCCAATACCAGCGAGGACATTTCGCCGGCCAACTCCGACGCGGCCGGCGCCGACGCGCCGAACAGCACCGCGGCCAGCAGGCAGCGGATAATCCCGGCCCGGCTCATGGGCCTTCCCCAGCAGAGATCACGGCCCGGCTCATGGGCAACAATCTGCCGCGGTCCGCCGCGCCATCAGCAAATCCGGGGCAGGGGGTCGCCGACCAGCATGTCGACGATCCTCGTTCCTCCGAAGCCGGTTCGCACCAGCACCAGGCCCGGGTGCTCGTCGGTGACGTTGCCCACCACGCAGGCGTCGGCGCCGGCCTCGCAGCTCCGCATGGCCTCCACCGCGGTCTCGGCGTCGGCGGCGGGAACCACCGCCAGCATCTTGCCCTCGTTGGCGATGTACAGCGGGTCGAGGCCCAGCAGCTCGCACGCCCCGGCCACCGCGCCCCGCACCGGCAAGGCCCGCTCGTCCAACTCCACCCCCAGCCCGGATGCGGCCGCCAGTTCGTTGCAGATGGAGGCCACCCCGCCGCGGGTCGGGTCCCGCAGCCACCGGGTGGCCGGCACCGCGTCCAGCAGGGCCGCTACCAGCTGATGCAGCGGCGCAGTGTCCGACGCCACGTCGGCGGCCAGGGCCAGGTCGCCGCGGGCCACCATCACGGCCACGCCGTGGTCGCCGATCGTGCCGGAGAGCACCAGCGCGTCCGTGGGCCGCACCGCCGCGGCGTCCAGTTGCGCACCCGTTCTCACGAACCCGATCCCGGTGGTGGTGATGTAGCAGCCGTCGGCCGCGCCCCGCTCGACCACCTTGGTGTCGCCGGTGACGATGTCGACGCCGGCGGATGCGGCCGCCCGGGCCACATCGTCCACGATGGCTCGCAGCTCCTCGACCGCCAGCCCCTCCTCCAGCACCAGCGAGACGGTGAGCGCCGCGGGCTCGGCCCCCATGGCGGCCAGATCGTTGACGGTGCCGTTCACGGCCAGGTCGCCGATGGAGCCTCCGTTGAAGCGGCGGGGTGTGACCACGAAGGCGTCGGTGGTCACGGCCAGGCGCCTGCCCTCTCCGGCCTCGAGCACGGCGCCGTCCTCGAGCCGGTCGAGCGCCGGGTTGGAGAAGGCCGGGCGGATGACGGCCTCGATCAGCGACTGGCTGGCCCTGCCACCGGCCCCGTGGGCCATGGTGATGGTGTCGTCGGTGAGCCTGGGGGCGCGCCGCCGCCACGACTCGACCCGGGCCAGAACCGCCTCTCGTGCCTCGAAGTCGTCCTCGGACGGCATCAGGTCGATGCGTGGACCGGGATGCGCGACCGGCTCGAGTACCGCCCGTAGTTGTAGTAGGCGGCACAGGCGCCCTCCGACGACACCATGCAGGTGCCGATCGGCGTCTCGGGGGTGCAGGCCGTTCCGAAGACCTTGCACTCCCACGGCCGCAGCGCTCCCTTGAGCACCTCGCCGCACTGGCAGGCCTTCGGGTCCGCCACCCGCACACCGGGCACGTCGTAGCGCAGCTCGGCGTCCCACGGCGCGAATTCGGGCGCGATGGCCAGAGCGCTCTGGGCGATGAACCCAAGGCCCCGCCACTCGAAGTGCGGCCTCACCACGAAGACCTCTCGCAGCAGCTCCAGCGCCCTGCTGTTGCCGGCACCGGACACGACCCGCCGGTACTGGTTCTCCACCTCGCAGCGTCCCTCGGCTAGCTGGTGCAGCAGCATCAGCACCGCCTGGAGGATGTCCACCGGCTCGAAGCCAGCGGTGACCAGGGGCCGTCCGTACTGCGCCGGGACGAACCGGTACGGGTGGGTGCCGATCACGGTGGATACGTGACCGGGCCCCAGGAAGCCGTCGAGGTCGAGCCCGGGCGAGTCGAGGATGGCCTTCAGCGGGGGGACGATGGTGACGTGGTTGCAGAACACGCTGAAGTTGTCGACGTTGCGCTCGCGGGCCTGCAGGAGCGTGACCGCGGTCGAGGGCGCGGTGGTCTCGAAGCCGACGGCGAGGAACACGACCTGGCGGTCGGGGTTGCGCTCCGCGAGCGCGAGCGCGTCCAGCGGCGAGTACACGACGCGGACATCGGCGCCGCCGGCCTTGGCCTCCAGCAGGGTCGACTCCCCGCCCGGCACCCGCATCATGTCCCCGAAGCAGCACATGGTCACGCCGTCGGCGCAGGCGACCGCGACGGCGTCGTCGACACGGCCCATCGGGATGACGCACACCGGGCACCCCGGCCCGTGGATGAGCTCGATGCTGTCGGGGAGCAGGGCCTCGATGCCGTGCCGGTAGATGGCGTGGGTGTGACCCCCGCAGACCTCCATGAACTTCCGGTGCGGTTGGTCGGCGGCCGCGTCGGCGATGTCGGCCAGCAGACGGCGGGCTGCCTCGGGGTCGCGGAACTCGTCGACGTACTTCACGGGGCAGCCTCAGAGGCCGAGCGAATTGGTGAACAAATCCTCCCATACGGGCGAGGCCGTGGCCCGAGCGGCCCGTGAGCGAAGCGAACAAGCGCGGAATTCACGACGTCTGGCTGGTGGCCGCGAGCGCGCCGGCGACCCGTTCGCACAGTGCGCTCATGAGCGCGGCCTGGGCCTCCTGGATGCGATGCACCGACATGGACTGTACGACGAGCTTGTGGTTCACGCTCGGGTGATCCGTGAACGACCCGCCGCCGTAGCCGCTGAGACCCACCGTGGCCAGTCCTATTGCCGAAGCCTGGTCGAAGGCGGCCAGCAGGTTCCGGGAGGCGCCGCTGGTGCTGCAGCCGACGAGCACGTCGCCGGGCGCTGCGAAGGCGTCGAGCTGGCGCGAGAAGATCCGCTCGGCGCCGAGGTCGTTGGCCAGCGCGGTGGCCACCGCGTAGTCGGCGGAGAGCGACTCGGACGGGATGCCCCGGGCTCGCAGCAGCCGGGCCAGCCGGGCGGCGTCGGTGGCGCTTCCCCCGTTGCCCATGGTCAGCACCCGGCCGCCGGACCCGGCGGCCCGCCCGATGGCCGTAGCGGCCTGTGCCAGCGCGGCCCCGTTGGACTCCACCGCCTGCCGGGACAGCTCCTCGGACTCCCGAGTCTTGGCGTCGGCCGACGCCCGCAGCGACCGGCGCAGCGCGGCCTCGTCCGCCTCGGCCGCGTCCAGGAACGGGTACAGGAACCCGGTGGAGTCGCCGCCGGCCACCGCTGAGCTGCCGATCAGCCCGGGATGCTCGAGGGCGACCTGGACCAGTTCCCACAGCACGTGGTAGCTGCGGACGATGGCGGTGTCGCTCTGATCGGTGGAGATGAACAGGTCGGCGGTAGCGCCGTCGGGCCCGATGACCAGGGTGGCGTCCGTCGAGACGGTCCGGTCGGCGGCGGATGCGGCCACCGCCGCGGCCAGCGGGCGGGTGCCGGCCACCACGGGATGGACGAACTCGACGGCCACGTGGTGGGCATGGTCGGGCGCTCCCGGCGCCCACACCCACAATCGGCGGCCGGCAGTGAAGGCCCGGGCCAGCCACATCGCAGCCTCGACCGGGTCGCGGCCGCAGTCGATGGGCGCCGACCCCGTGTTCATGGCAGGTCGCTGGTGAAGGCCTCGATCTCCTCGTCGTACACCGATCCGAGCTCCCGCATGAACGCCAGCGTGTCGGCGGCCTCGGCCGCATCGATCTTGGACATGGCGAACCCGACGTGCAGCAGCACCCACTCGCCGACGGCGAGCGGTTCGTCGTCGACCATGACGGTGTTGACCTCCCGCTGCGCCCCGTCCACATCGACGATGGCGGTATGGGGACCCGAGGACTCCAGCTCGACAACCCGGGCGGGGATCCCGACACACATCAGACGCCGGCCTCCGCTCGTGCGACCCCTGACCCGGTCACGAGAGCACCGAACAACGTGTCGAGTTCGCCGACCACCGGGTCGCCGGGGGCGTGGTCGAGCAAGGGCCGGGACGCGCCGTCCGCGTCGAGCACGGCGTCCGACCAGGGCAGGGCGCCGGCCAGTTCCAGCCCGTGGCGGTGGCAGTACTCCTCGATGGCGTCGAAGTCCGACGGCTGGCGGCACTTGTTGGCCACCACCGCCACCCGGCCGATGGAGGTCTCGGCCGCCAGCGAGGCCTGCAGCCTCACCGCCTCCAGCGACCGGTAGTAGGGCTCCGCCACGAGCAGCAGCACGTCGGAGTGCCGGGCCGTCCCCCGGCTCAGGTGCTCCGGGGACGCTTCGAGGTCCAGCAGTGTGACCATGCCCGGCGCGGCGCCGAGATCGGCGAGGAAGGCGCTCACGGTGGCGTGCGCGGAACACATGCAGCCCTCGTCGGCGTGCTGGGGCATCCCCATGCGCACGAGGCGAACACCGTCGGGAGCGGGCACGCTGTGCCGGTCGAGGACCTCGTCCACCGGGGCCGTCAGCCGCGGCCCGTCGAAGCGGCGCGACACCAGCGACGTGGGCAGGAACGGAGCCGCCGCGGCCGTCTCGACCCCGATGGCTGCGTGCAGGTTGGGGTTGGTGTCGCCGTCGATGGCCACCACCCGGTGGCCCGACCTGGCCATGAGCCGGGCCGCGGTCGCGCAGATGGTGGTCTTGCCGGCGCCGCCCTTGCCCGCGACCGCGATCCTCATGCGGGAGCGCCGTCGCGGGTGCTGAAGTGCTCCAGGGCGGCTACAAGGCCGTCGCGCACCGCTGCCAGCTCGGTGGCCGCGGCCCGGGCCTGTTGCCGTCCGGATTCGGTGAGCGAGTACAGGCGTCGATCCGGTCCGGAGAGGGACGGAACCCACTGCGAGGTGACTAGGTCGCGCTGCTGCATGGTCCGCAGCCCGCGATAGACCGCGGCCAGGTCCACCGACAGGCCCAGCGACGTGACGGTCTCGTAGAGCTCGTAGCCGTAGGACGTGCCGGCGCGCTCCAGGCCGAGCAGCAGGAACGCGGGCAGGAACCGCCGCGGGAGCCCGTCGGCCGGCTCAGTGGGCATGATCGTGGCCGTCACGCAGGCGCTGCGCGACGCACGCCTCGGCCTCGTCGACGGAGGCATGGCACCAGCAGTCGTCGCTGCACTCGCCGTGGGTGGGCTTGGTCAGGTCGGCGAACGCCTCCTGGAACTCCCGGGCGCCCCGCTCCAGGCCGAACTCCGACAGAGCGAACCAGTCGCCGTCGCGCACCAGATAGCCCTCGATGACCAGACGATCCAGGTAGGTCATGCCGATGGCGGCGTCCACCCCCAGGAAGCGCTCGATCAATCCGGGATCGACCACATCGCCGAACCCCTCGCCCCGCAGCCAGTACATGACCTGGAGGATCTCGCTGCGCCAGTAGAGGGCAGCCACCGCATCGGACTTGGGTGACGCCGCCGGGGTGCTCACGATCCGGCGCCGAGGCGCTCAGCCTTGACCGACACTCCCTCGAGGGCGCCGGCGATGACGGTCAGCTGCTCGTTCACCCGGGTGACCGACGGTCCGACGGAGGCGCACTGGGTCTCGATGGCCCTCACGCCGAAGGTGACCTTGCCCAACGACTGCGAGATGCGCCGGAGCGAGCGGGCTATGGCGATCAGGTACACCGCCAGGGCCCCGACGAACACCACGATCTCGACCACAGTCAGCACGATGAGGAGCGTCCGCATCAGTCGTCACCCCCTGCCGGTGCAAGGGCTTCGTCAAGGAAGGCGTCGTGCTTGAGCGCCTCCTCGGTGAAGGCGTCCAGGCGGACGGTGGTCTGATGCAACATCCAGGTGGTGGCGGTGTTTCGGGCCACCTGCTTGCCCGTCTCCCAGATGGCGTCTGCGCCTGTCTCGATGCGGCGCACCTTGCGGTAGAAGATCTGCAGCAGCAGCACCGCCACCAGGCAGACCACCAGACCCAGTGCCAGGGTGAGCCACCAGAGCGCGTTGGTGCTCATCGTCAGCCCCCGTCCTTCGAGGCGAGATGCTCGCGGACCGCGCCCGCCCCCGCGGTGATCCGCTCTATCGCGGAGTTGACGTCGTTGACGGCCCACAACGGAGCGGTGTTGTCGCGGGACTCCTTCAGCGCGGCCAGGATCGCCTCGGCCTTCACGGCGGCACCGTGGGCGCCGCGGATCATGAGCAGCAGTAGCACGACCACGGCCAGGATCAGGACGCCCCCGATCACGTAGCCGATGACCCATCCTGTCGACATGGACCCTCCCGCAAGCCACGACGGTAGTCGGCGCAGCTTAGCCCAAGGCCGCTGCTAGATGCGATTCGCACTTAGTGTTAGGATTTCATTCCTGCTGGCAGGTCCACGCTTGGGAGGCTTCTTTCGTGGTTCAGTACACCAAGGTCGTGCCGGGCTCGACGCACGGCGAACTAGAGGCCAAGCCGCTCATCACCGACCCCGCCGACCCGCTGGCGCCGGTCGCCCTTCGCAGCCCCCTGCGGCCCAAGCGATCCGAGCTGGTCTCCCAGGGGCCGCTGGAGAAGGCCTACCTGTTCTGGATCGTGGGTGCCAGCTGCGACGGCTGCACCATCGCCATATCCGGCGCCACCCACCCCAGGGTCGAGGACCTGCTGACCGGCCGGGTTCCGGGACTGCCCCGCATCGAGCTCATCCACACGGTGCTGTCGGTGGAGTCGGGGCCGGAGTGGACCGAGAACCTCCGCCTGGCGGCCGAGGGCAAGCTCGACGCCCCCTACCTGATTTTCTGGGAGGGGTCGATCATGGACGAGACCGTCTCGGGCGAGTACGGCTACTGGATGGGGCTCGGCGAGGACCGCACCGACGGCCGCCAGATAACCAGCCTGGAGTGGCTCGACCGCCTGGCTCCCGGCGCCGCCGCCGTGCTGTCGATCGGCACCTGCGCCTGCTGGGGCGGCATCCCGGCCGCGCACGGCAATCCCACCAACGCCATGGGCGTCATGGACCACCTGGGCAAGGACTACCGGTCGGCTCTGGGGCTGCCGGTGATCAACATCCCGGGCTGCTCCCCGGTGGGCGACAACATCACCGAGACGGCCGCCGCGGCCCTGCTGTTCCTCAACGGCCTCGCGCCGCTGCCCGAGTTCGACGAGCTCGGGAGGCCCGCGTGGCTGTTCACCGAGACCGTCCATCGCCACTGCCCGCGGGCCGGCTACTACGAGGAGGGCGTGTTCGCCCACTCCTACGGCGACAAGGAGTGCCTGGTCGAGTTGGGGTGCTGGGGTCCGATCGTGCAGTGCAACATCGCCGAGCGGGGCATCGTCGACGGCCACGGCGGGTGCATGAACATGGGCGGCATCTGCATCGGCTGCACCATGCCCGGCTTCCCCGACAAGTTCTCCCCCATGTACGAGCGGCCCCCGGGCGCCATGCTGTCCACCAACACCAACCGGGTGTTCGGCGGGTTCATCCGGCGCATGCGCCAGCTGTCCCAGAGCGACAAGATGCGCTCGGCCCGCTGGCACGACGACCGCGACCTCCCCAGCGGCTGGGGTCGCTACAAGACGCAGCCCGTCGGGGCTGAGCGCCTGATCCACCGGCTCTACTCCCGCAAACAGCACTCTCACGAGGGAGGCCGCTAGTCCGCAATGTGCTTCAAGAACCTGCCCATCACCTTCGACGACAACGGCAAGGCCCGCCTAGTTGACGGCATCAACGACCCGTACGCGGTAGCGGTCGCCGAGCCGCGGGACTTCGTCCGGGGCGCGCTGAACCGCCGCAGTGCCGGCGCGCTGGCCGCCCCGCCCCGCCTGCGGGAGTGGAGCATCGACCCGGTCACCCGGGTCGCGGGCGCGCTGGCCGTCCACACCGTGCTCGACCTCGAGACCCGCACCGCAGTCGAGGCCCACTCCATGGCCATGCTGTTCCGCGGCTACGAGATCATCCTCAAGGGCCGCGACCCCCGCGACGCCATCGACATCTCGTCGAGGGCCTGCGGGGTGTGCGGCGGAGTGCACGCCTCGGTGTCGTCGCTGGCCATCGAGATGGCCTTCGGGATAAAGCCCCCGCCCCTCGGCGTGTGCGTGCGCAACCTGGGCGAGGTGGCCGAGATGTTCTACGACCATCCGCTGCATCTCGGGCTGCTGGCCGGGCCCGACTACTCCACGGCCATCGTGTCGGTCACCAACCCCGAACTGGTGGAGCTGGCCTCCAGGACCCTGGCCCCGCACGCCGACGTCCACGGGTACGTCACCATCAAGGACATCATGGATGGATTCAACCCGCTGGAGGGCTCCATCTACCTGGAGTCGCTGGAGTACACCCGCATCGCACGCAAGATGTGCACGCTGATGTACGGCAAGTACCCGCACCCCTCCACACTCGTGCCCGGCGGGGTGTCCACCACCGTCAGCACCACCACCTTCAACGAGTACTACGCCAACCTCGGCCTGATCTTCGACTACGCCAAGCGGCTGGCCGGGATCTGGGACGACATCTGCGACTTCTTCCTGGAGGCCAACCCGGCCTACTCCGATGTGGGCCTGCGACCGTCGAACCTGATCCAGACGGGCATCTGGGACGACCTCGAGGTCTACGACGCCACCTACGCAAACATCGACGCCTGGGGCCAGGCCCGCTACTCGGCACCGGGGATCATCAAGGAGGGCGAACTCCTCACCACCAAGCTCACCGAGATCAACATGGGCATCGAGGAGTTCGTCGAGCACTCCTACTACGAGGACTGGACCACCAACGGCAACGGCAGCGGCAACGGCAGCGGCAACGTACCGTTCCCCACCGACGCGCTCGGCAACCCGCTATCGCCGTACCACGCCTGGAACAAGGAGACCATCCCCCGCCCGGAGGGCAAGAACTTCAAGGACAAGTACTCCTGGGCCACTGCACCCCGCTGGGACCGCACCTCCATGGAGACCGGGGTGTACGGGCGAATGTGGACCACCGCCATGGCCCAGCAGCTGCCCGACAACCCGTACATAGAGGCCACCGGCGACGGTCTTCGCATGCTGCTGCCGGCGCACGATCTGCCCGAGACAGAGCTGTTCTGGAGGGTGCCCGCCAAGCTCAACGCCTTCGAGCGGAACCGGGGCCGGGCCTACGGCGTGGCCTTCACCGCAGCTATCGGGATGATCTGCCTGATGCAGGCCTTCGAGTACTGGCGCAAGGGTGAGACGAGGGTGTCGACGCCGTTCAAGGTGCCCCGCGACGAGCGGGTGGCAGCCGGTTTCTGGGAGGCCGGACGGGGGTACCTGACCCACCACATGCACATGGACAAGGGGCGCCTGCTCAACTACCAGATCAACACCCCGTCCACATGGAATGCCTCACCCCGGGACCCCTTCGACAACCCTGGCCCCTACGAGCAGGCCATCATGGGAACGCCGATCCTGGAGAGCGTCGGGGACGACGACATTAAGGGCATCGACATCCTGCGGACGATCCGCAGCTTCGATCCGTGCATGCCGTGCACCACCCACATGGACACCGGCCGGGGGGTCATAACCCGCGAGGTCAACTCGTGCGGGTGCACACTGGAGTGATGCGGGCCGCATCCGACGGCACTCCCGACAACCCTCCAGCCCAGGCGACACCCCCCGCTGACCTCCCTGCGGGCGCGGACCCGCCGGTGACGCCGGCAACGTGGGCCGGGCGGGACGAGGTACTCGACACGCTGCTGGGTCCCGGCGCCCAGGTGAAGCCCGGGCGGGGTGAGGCCGAGCCGGGCTGCACGCTGGTGGGAGGCATCGGCCTGCCCTGGCTGCGCGACCTCGACTTCGGCACGAACTGGTTGGCCCGGGCCGCCACGCTGGCCTGGCCCGACGGCGTGGTGCTCGAAGACCTGTCCTACGCCGCGCACCGCGTCATGCACCGTCTTCAGGAACTGCAACCCGGACGGGTGGTGCTGCTCGGATGCATGCCCCGGGGCACCGGACCGCCCGGAACGGTCCGGCGCTACGCGCTCGCCGAGCTGCCCGAGCCCGACCCCGACGAGGTGCACGAACGCCTGGGCGAGGCGGTGGGCGGCATCGTCGACCTGGACCACACCCTGGCCGTGTGCCGGCACTGGAATGCGCTCCCCGACGACACGGTGGTCATCGAGGTGGAGCCGGCCGAGAGCGAGTTCGGCTGGGGCTTCTCGCAGCCGGTTGAGGACGCCGTGGACGAGGTCCTCGGCATGGTCCGCCATGAGGTGTCCCGTTGAGCGAGCCGGGGGCGCCCGACGAGCTGGCCTACGGCGAGATCCTCGAGCGGGCGTCCGAGCTAGCCACCCGGCTGCTCGAGTGCGGCGACCAGCGGGTGGCCGCCGACGCCGAGGAGCTGCTGGACTGGCTCGACGCCTACCACCGGGAGGGGCTGGGCCGCTTCGTCGAGATGGTGCGGCAGTGGCGCGGCGAACTGTTCCTGGAACAGGCCGCCCTGGATCCCGTCGTGGGCGAGCTGCTGGCCACCTACGGCCTCGGCACCGACACCGACGCGGCCGCCGCCGAGCGGGTCATCCAGCTGGCCCTGGACGAGGTGCGTCCCTACATCCACTCCCACGGGGGCGAGGTCGAGGTGCTCTCGGTCAGCGACGGCGTGGTGCGGCTTCGGATGCACGGCACCTGCAACGGGTGCACAGCCGCCGACGACACCGTCACCCGCCGTATCGAGGTGTCGCTGCGCGAGCACTGGATCGACTTCCGGAGAGTCGAGATGGAGGAGCACACCGAGGCTCCGCATCCGCCGCCGAGCCCGGGCGAGGTCTCCACCGGTCTAACCATCGGGCCTCGCCGGTCATGACCGCAGCGGCGGAGACCGGCGTGAGCGATCTCTGCTTCGCAGCCCGGGCCCTGGCCCAGACCCACCCTATGACCGAGGCGTCGCTGCGCTACCGGCAGCAGTGCTTCGAGACCGAGCGGGCGCGCCAGCCGGTGACCGAGTTGGCCGACTGGGCCAGCACCGCCCTGCTGGTGGGCTATTGCCTGCGCCGCTCGGAGGAGCAGCGGGTCCCTGGGGACCGGCTGCCGGCGGCTGCGGCCGATGGCGAGATCGACCTTGAGAACGTTGCCGCCCTCAGTGAGACGCTGCGGGTGGGTGACCCCGGCAGTGTCTCGCTGCTGCCGGCGGAGGTGACCGTCGCCGCGCTCGACCGGATCATCGCCACCGAGCTGGACAAGCGGAATGAGCACGTGCGCGAGCAGCTGGACGACGCGTCGTGGTCCGAGCTCGAGGACTACATCGCATGGTGGACGATCCACGGCTACGCCCTGCGGGCCAGCGAACTTCCCACACCGTGACTGCCGGGCGGGTGTTGGTGGTCGGCGTGGGCAACGTCCTCCACGGCGACGACGGATTCGGGGTGGAGGTGGTGAAGCGGCTCAGCGAACGGCGCCTCCCATCGGGGGTCGACGTGGCCGAGACCGGCATCGGCGGGATCCACCTCGTCCATGAGCTCATGGCGGGCTACGACGCCCTCGTGGTGGTCGACGCGGTCGACCGGGACCGCCCGCCCGGGACCGTGATGGTGATCGACGCAGAGGTGATCGACGTCGGTGAACTGCCTGTCGATGAGCGACACGACCTGCTGGCCGACATGCACCTGGCCACCCCCGAACGGGCCCTCATGGTGGCCAAGGCGGCCGGCGTGCTTCCGGAGCGCACCATCATCGTCGGCTGCCAGCCCGCCGAGGTCGACACGCTGGGGATCGGGCTGACCTCGGCTGTGAACGACGCCGTCGACCATGCAGTCGCCGAAGTCGAGCGCTGTGTGCGGGAGCTTGTCCCCGTCCACGGCTCCGAACCGTGACCGTCGAGGACCTCGCGCTGTGACCGTCGAGGACCTTGAGGCCGCGCTCGAGGCCGTGAGCCTGGCCGAGGCGCCCGACGATTGGGCGCTGGCCGCGTACCGGCTGGCGGTGGCGAGATCGGAGGCCGCCAGCCGGCCCGAGGAAATCGATCAGGCTCTGGAAATGCTGGACAAGGCCGCTCGAATCCTCACTGCCGACCGGGCGCCCGTCGAGCACGGGCGCATCCTCACCGCCGCGGCGAACTGCCACCGCGCCGGGGGCCGTGCCGATCGGGCCCTCGAACTGTTCGGGCGGGCCGCCGATCTGATCGCCCCCCGCGCGCCAGCAGTCGAGCACGCCGCCGCGCTGATCAACCTCGGCCTGGCGCACTACGAGGCTGGCCATCCCGAACCCGCGATCAAAGCGCTGGATCACGCAGTCGAGCTGATGACCGGTGGCAGCGGCGAGTCCGGGCCGGACGACGAGGCCGGACGGCTCCTGGGCGCCGCGCTGATCAACCGGGCCCAGGCCCGCCAGTCGCTCGGCCGCGACGAGGACATGCGAGCGGCACTCGACGACTACCGGAGCGCGATGGCGGCGCTTCCGTCCTCGTCGCTGCAGGCGGGTATGGCCGCCCACGGGCTCGGCGCCGCAGTGCTGGAACTGTGCCGGCGGGGCGCGTCCGGCTCGACTCCCGAAGAGGCCGTCGGCGCCTTCGAGCAGTCCCTCAGCGTGCTCAGCCACGGCAGCTTCCCGTTCCATCACGCCGTGGCCCGCCACAGCTTGGCACTGGCGTTCGAGATGAGGAACGGCCCCGGCGACCTGGCCCGGGCCCTGAACAGCGCGCACGCGTCGCTCTCGGTGTTCGACCCCCGGCTGCACGAGTCACACTGGCGCACCGCTCACGCCACGCTGGCCCGTCTCGAGGCCGCCCTCGACGATGCCGATCCACCGACCGGGCGGATGGGCCATGTGGCCCGCCTGCTGGCCAGCACCGACGAGACGGAGCGCGAGCAGTTGCTGCGGGATCGGCTCCTGCGGGCTGCGTCGCTGCCGCCAATGGGGATGAGTGCCGCCCTCGAAGCGCTGGTCGACTCGCTGGCCGCGCTGGACCTCGACGACTACCGGGAGGTCCTGCGCACCCTGATCGGGGTGCTGATGGAGCTGCCGGACCGGTTGCTCGAGGCCGCCTGCGACGTGCTGTGCCGGGTCCACCGGGACCACGACTCCGCCGAGGTCCTGGACGAGACGCTGGACGGTGTGATCACTGACCGACTCTTCGGGCCGCAGCGGGTGCGGGTCCGTGACCTGCTGGAGGCGAACGGGTGGGTGCGGCCATGACGGGAAGCCTCGACGAGGCCGTTCAGCGCGCCGCGGCCTTCATCCATGCGATCGTCTGGGCCGAGCACACCACCCTGTGGGACCTGCTCAGCGACCACGGCCGGACCGCCGCCCTGTCGGTGGCGATGCGCAACGGCCTCGATCGGGTGGCCGCCGGACGGATACGCGACGACCTCGCCAACCCCGTCGAACGGGAACGCTTCCTGCAACAGCTGGTGGGGGGCCTGCGCCGCGATCTGCGCAGCGTCGAGCTCACCGAGCTCGCGCTGGGAGAGTGCCACGCTGTCGAGGACGGCTCGGTTGCGGTCGAATTGCTGTCACCGTCGCAGCTCCCCGGCATCGACGCCTGGCCGGCGGGCCGGCTCGTCCTGAGCCGCGACGCCGACCGGGGCTGGGTGGTCGACCGGTTGGAGCCCAGGCTGGCGGGGCCGTGACACCCCCCACGAGAACGGCGACCGTGGCGCTGTCCGTTGATGCGCTCCTGCACCAGTGGGCCCGCCAGTCGGCCGCTCCCGCCGGAGCAGCCGTCGTGGCCGACACCGAGATCGCGGCCCGGCGCCGCGGCGGCACGGAATGGCGCACCGCCGACGCCGTCGCGGTGAGCGTGCTGGCCCGGCCCGCAGCACTCGATCCATCGATGGTCGATGTGGGCTGGGCGGCTGCCAGCCTGGCCGCGGCCCGAGCGCTGGATGCTTGCCGCGGCGGTCACCGGTCCTGCCTTTGGCCTGATCGGATCGAGTGCGAACCGGAAGACGGCCTTGATGTGGCCGTCAGCTCGGCGTGCACGCTGGGCCCGGGCCGGGTCGAGTTCGCCGCACTCACGGTCCGGGTCGGGCCCGTCGTCCCGGCTGAAGAGCGCTCCCGGATCACCGGTGAACTGCTGACGCACCTGCGGGACCTGGCATCCGGGCTCGACGACCCGGCGTCGGTCCTCGACGCCTACCGGGACCGCTGCTCCACCCTCGGACAGACGGTCGAGTTGCGGATGCTGCCCCACGGATCCATGCGAGGTGTGGCCGCCGACATCGACGACGCCGGCGGGCTCGTGCTGGCGTCGCCGACCGGCCTACGGGAACAGATCGCGGTTGCGTCGATCAACGAGGTCAGGCTCCTGCCGGAGTAGCGGTACTCCGCGCCGGATTCAGGCGGCGGTTGAGAACAGGATGATGGCGACCGCGCCCATCGCCGCGCCAGCCCACTGCCAGCGGCGCACGGCCTCGTGGTAGATCCGCCAGGCCAGTGTCATGGCCGTCACCGGCGCGAAGCCGAGCATCGCAGCTACCACCGCCACGTTGCCCCGCTGGAAGGCGATGACCATGGCGATCACGGCCCCGATGTCGATCAGGCCCACCAGGACACCGAAGCGGCGAGCGTCCCTCGACACCGGGGCCATCAACCGGAACGGCTTCGTCACCAGAGGGATGACTGCCACCGCGCCCAACTGGGTCAGGAACGCAGGCATCGCCCCGGCGTCGGGGGTGATCTGCGCGAAGGTGAGGCTTAGGCAGCCCAGGATGGCCCCCACGAGGCAACCCAACGCCAGCGCAGAGCCAGCCTGGAGCATCTCGGTGGTGGGCAGCTGACCCTCGCTCGAGATGAGCAGCACCGCGGGAACGGCCAGCGCCACACCGATCAGTTCCGCTCCGCCCAGCGCGTCGCCGGTGAGGGGGCCCACCACCGCGGGGATCACCAGCGACACCAGGCTGAACACCGGCGCCACCACCGCCATCGGGCCCCGCTCCATGGAGAGGTACAGCAGCGGCCGTGCCGTGGCCGCGAATACCAGCGCCAGCATCGTCCAGTAGAAGTCGGTCCGGCCGAAGTGGGCGGGAGGGAACACCAGCACGAAGAGGCCCGCCACCGCCGCACCCACGATCGATGCCACCCATGCGATCGACACCACCGCGCCGGGATGGTCGATGCGGCGGCCGCCGACGCCCCCGAAGAAGTCGCCGGTCCCTAGCAGCGCCGCGGCCAGTCCCCCTAGGAATACAGGCAAGCCATCAGGCTACGTTGCAGCCTCGCGATACCGGCTCGGGCTGCGGCCGTCGGCTCCGGACCGGGCAATACGATGCTCGGATCGACGCAGACTCCACGGACGGTCGCACGTC
Organism: Acidimicrobiaceae bacterium; assembly: GCA_009837445.1. Lineage (GTDB taxonomy): Bacteria > Actinomycetota > Acidimicrobiia > Acidimicrobiales > Aldehydirespiratoraceae > Aldehydirespirator. Next base: position 81,241 of record VXTM01000026.1, on the reverse strand, counting down.
GGGCCCGATAACGCTCGGCATCGACGTGGGCGGGACGTTCACCGACGTCGCCTCCTGGGATGGCGAGGCCATGACGGTCGGCAAGGTGCCCTCCACTCCCCGCGACCAGAGCGAGGGGGTCATGGCCGGTGCCGCCGCCGCGGTGGACCCTGGAGGGCGGGCCGACCTGCTGCACGGCACCACCGTGGCCACCAACGCACTGCTCGAACGGCGCGGGGCCCGGACGCTGCTGGTGACCGACGCCGGATTCGAGTCGCTGATCGAGATCGCCCGGCAGGATCGACCGTCGCTGTACGACCCGTTCGCCGACCGGGCCAGACCGCTGGCCGAGCCCGGAATGCGCATGGGGGTCGACGTGGGCGCGGCCGGTCACGGCGACGGGGTGGAAGCGGCGGCGGCTGCGGTTGCTTCCGCGGCCCGCGACCAGGGCGCGGCGGCGGTGGCGGTGTGCCTGATGTACTCCTACGCCGACTCCGCGACCGAGTCGGCGCTGGCCGAGCGCCTGCGCGCCGAGCTTGGGGTGCCGGTATCGGCCTCGTCCGAGGTGGTGGCCGAGTTCAGGGAGTACGAGCGGTTCTCCACCGCGGTGCTCAACGCCTTCCTGTCACCCGAGGTGGCCCGCTACATGGGCAACCTGGCCGACCGGGCCTCGCGGGCCGGCTTCATCGACGAGATCTCGGTCATGCGATCTTCGGGTGGGCTGGTGTCTCTCGACCACGCCTCGGCGTTCCCGGCGTCGATCCTGCTCTCGGGGCCAGCCGGCGGGGTGGTGGCCGCAGCCGCGCTGGGTGAGCTCATGGGCACGGGCACGCTGATCTCCTTCGACATGGGTGGCACCTCCACCGACGTGTGCCGGGTGCGCCGGGGCCGACCCGAGGTGACCTACAACCGGGAGATCGCGGGCCATGCCTGCCTGATGCCGTCGGTGGCGGTTCACACCGTCGGCGCCGGGGGCGGGTCGGTGGCCTGGGCCGACCCCGGCGGCGCCCTGCGGGTGGGGCCCCGCTCCGCGGGGGCTGACCCCGGCCCGGCGTGCTACGGCCGCGGCGGGACCGAGCCGACCGTCACCGACGCCAACCTGGTGCTGGGCCGGCTGGATCCCGACGCCCGACTGGCCGGCACGGTGGCGCTGCGGTCCGACCTGGCCATGGCCGCCTTCCAGCGGCTGGGTTCGGAGCTTTCGCTGGAGCCGGTCGAGGCCGCGCTGGGGGCGGTGGCCGTGGTGGAGTCGCACATGACCCACGCGGTGCGGGCAGTGTCGGTGGAGCAGGGCACCGACCCCCGCGACGCGGTGCTGATGGCCTTCGGGGGCGCCGGCGGTCTGCACGCCAGTGCGCTGGCCCGATCCCTGGAGATGGACGGCGTGATCGTCCCGCCCTTCGCCGGGGTGTTCTCCGCCTTCGGTCTGCTGTTGAGCCCGCCCCGGGCCGACGCGGCCCAGACCGTCAACGTCACCGCCACCGGCCGCAACCGGCTTCCGGCCGCGGCCGGGGACCTGCTGGCCACGGCACTCCGCCGGATCGAGGCCGACAGCGGCCGGCCCGCCCGGGCCTCGGCCCTGATCGTGGACATGCGCTATGTGGGCCAGGCCCACGAGACGTCGGTGCCCTACACCGAGGGCGAGCCCTGGGAGACGCTGTGCGAGCGGTTCCATGGCCTGCACGCCGAGCGCAACGGGTTCGCCCGTCCCACCGATCCGGTGGAGGCCGTGACGGTGCGGGCCGAGGCGGTCGGCTCGGCCGCGCTGGACTGGGCCGACCTGCCCGCCTTCGAGCCGGAGTCCGGCGATCCGCGGCGGGGGTCGCGCACCGTGCTGGGCCGGTCCGGTCCGGCCGAGGCGGAGGTGTGGTGGCGGCCGGCGCTGCCGGTCGGCTCCGAGGTCGCCGGGCCGGCCATCATCGCCGAGGGCGAGTCCACGACATACCTGGCTGACGGCGACCGGGCGGTGGTCCATGAGACCGGCGCCCTGAGGATCGAGTGGTGACGCCCATGGCGCTGAATGCGATCGACCTGGAGGTGGCCCGGCACCGGTTCACGGCCGCGGCCGACGAGATGGGCGGGGTGCTGCGCCGCACCGGCTACTCCCCCAACATCAAGGAGCGGGCCGACTTCTCGACTGCGCTGTTCGTGCCCGCCGGCGAGCTGCTGGCCCAGGCCGAGCACATCCCGGTGCATCTGGGCTCGATGCCAGCGTCGGTGCAGGCGGTGATCGACGCCTTTGGCGGCACCCTGGAACTCGACGCCCAGTACGCCGTCAACGACCCCTACTACGGCGGCACCCACCTGAACGACCTGACCATCGTGCGGCCGGTCGCCTACAGGGGCGACCTGGTCGGGTGGGTGGCCAACCGGGCCCACCACTCCGACGTCGGCGGCGACGCGCCCGGGTCGATGCCGGCCGACGCCATCCGGCTCGACCAGGAGGGCCATGTGGTCCCGCCGACGCTGGCCGCCCGTGGCGGCCAGTGGGTGCCGGAGTTCCTGGACCCGTTCCTGGCCGCCACCCGCACCCCGGACGAGCGGGTCGGGGACCTGTCGGCCCAGCTCGGCGCCAACGAGGTCGGCGCACGGAGACTGATCGAGCTGTGCGAGGCCTACGGGCCGGCCGGGTTCAGCGCCGTCTGCGACGGGCTGCTCGATTACGGGGAGCGGCGGATGCGGGCCGCCATCGGCGACCTGCCCGACGGCGACTACGCCTTCGAGGACTACGTGGAGGGCCCCGACCGGCTCCACAACATCACGGTGCGGGTCACCATCGACGGCTCGGACCTGCACGCCGACTTCACGGGCTCGGCGCCGCAGGTGGAGGCCAACTTCAACTCGGTGGAGGCGGTGGCGGTGTCGTGCCTCTACTACGCGGTGCGGGTGGCCACCGATCCGTCCATCCCCGCCAACGGCGGCTGCTACCGGTCGGTCACGATGTCGTCGCCGGCGGGCTCGATCGTGAGTGCCGAGCCGCCCGCCGCCGTGGCCGCCGGCAACGTGGAGACCTCCCAGCGCATCGCCGACGCGCTGCTCGGGGCACTGGCCCAGGCCTCGCCGGAGGCGGTCCCGGCCGCCTCGCAGGGGACGATGAACAACGTGCTGGCCGGCTCCGACGCCTTCGCCTACTACGAGACCGTCGGCGGCGGGCAGGGCGGGCGCCGGGGCCTCGCCGGCCAGTCCGGCATCCACACCGGCATGACCAACACAAAGAACACCCCGATCGAGAGCCTGGTCCAGCACTACCCGCTGCGCATCACCGCCTACGGGCTGCGCTCAGGCAGCGGCGGCGACGGCCGCTACGCCGGCGGTGAGGGCATCGTGCGCGAGATGGAGTTCCTGGAGGACGCCACTGTGACGCTGATGGGTGAGCGCCGGGTGACCCAGCCCTGGGGCCTCCAGGGCGGCGGCCCCGGCGCCAAAGGCGAGGACTGGCTGATCCGCCGCTCCGGCACCCGGGAGTTCCTGCCCGGCAAGGTCACGTTCGACGCCAGGGCCGGCGACCGCCTAAGAGTCCTAACCCCAGGAGGAGGCGCCTGGGGCGCCCCCTGAGTACCCGCGACCGGCTCGCGTGGTCAACCCGCCGTTGGCAGGTCGAGGGCTAGCGATATGCCGGCTTCGATTCGCCGCATCGTCGCGGGGTCGACAGTGCCGGCCCAGTCGGACAACGCCGCCTTGTCGATGGTGACGATCTGTGAGATGTTGACCACCGAGTCGCGATCCAGTCCTGACTCGCTGGCAGCCAGTTCGACGTTTCCGGGCGCGTCGGCCAGGCGGAGGTTGGACGTGATCGCTACCGCGAGCACGGTGGAGATCCGGCTGCGGTTGAAGCGGTCGCTGGACACCACCAGCACCGGTCGCCGGTGCCCCGGTTCTGATCCTGTCGGAGCGCGCAGATCAGCCCAATGGATGTCGCCGCGGCGGATCACCAGGATTCGGCCACCGCCCGGGCCTGCGCATCCCGCAAGGCCGGGTCGAGGTTGGAGGGCTCGTCGGCATAGACCGCGTCCAGGCGGGCGGTCACATCGTCGGCGTCGACTTCGGCCAGCAAGCACTCCAACGCCTGCGCATAGAGGCTCGACCGCGAGCACTGCCGGCGGGCGGCAAGCTCCTCGGCCGCCTCGAAGACGCTGTCAGGGATCGAGACCGCCACCTTCATGGCGATGAGTATAACCGGGTAATACCCGACACGCTCTGCCGCACGGGCCAGCACCTCTGGCTAGACGAGCGACCGGAGCCAGCGTGCGATTTCCTCGACTTCGGGGGACTCGGAGGCCACTCGCATCACCAGGCGGTAGACATCGTCGTTGGGAGCCGTCGTGATCCCTACACCGTTGAGTTCCAAGAACACCGCGGTGGCCAGCCAGCCGAGACGTTTGTTGCCGTCGATAAGAGGATGGTTGCCAACGATCGACTGGAGCAGGGCCGACGCCTTGGTCCAGATGTCCGGATAAGCGTCTGTGCCGAAGGCGCTGGCCTGAGGTCGGGCGGCCGCGGCGGCCAGTAGTCCGGCGTCGCGGATCGGCGGGGGGTCGCCGAGGAGCCGCCCGGCCAGGTCGATGAGGTCGTCCGGTTCGAGATACTCCAAAGACTCGGTCATTCGCCGAGGCGCTGCAACGCCTCGCCGTGCCGTCGCATGACCAGTGCGGCTGCCGCGTCGATCCGATCGCGGCGATCGTGGGAGGCGACATACTCGCGGACGGCCCGCCGGGCCGCCTCCTGCATCGAGATGCCCTCCAGAGAGGCCCTCTCACGCAGCGCCTCATGCTCCTCATCGGTCAACCTGAGCGTCATAGCCACACTCCTACGGTATCAGATCGATACCATTGCTGCCACGCAGGGTATCAACCGAACGGACTCTACAGGCAATGTAGCTATATCACATGTCTATCCACACTCGCAGTCCGATACATGGACGCAGAGAGCCGCCCCCGTAGGGCGGGTAGCGGCGTGGGCTAACGCTCTGGCTAGAGGCTGGCGTAGGTGGCCGTCTCGATGTCCTCGTAGAGCTGGTAGGAGCGGGAGTCCGCGAACGGGAGCTGCTGGCTGATGTATGCGCCGGCCACCTGATTGGCCATGTCGATCCAGAAGAAGGAGTTGGCCAGCCCGGCCCACATGAGACCGCCGGCGGGACGCCCGGTGGGTAAAGGCTCCTCGTTGATCTGGAAGGTCAGCCCCCAGGACTTCTCGATGCCCGGGAAGAACTCGGCCTCGTTGGTGAGGTCGGGGATCACTGCGGGCAGCGCCACCACTCGCACGTCGCCCATGCTGTTGGCCGCCATCTGGTCCACTGTCTCGGGCTGGAGCAGCCGGGCGCCGTTGCGGCTGCCCCGGCCCAGGATCATCTGGAGGAAGCGGCAGTAGTCGCCCACCGTCCCGTACAGGCCGCCGCCGCCCATCTGGAACTCCGGCTCGGGCGGCAGCCCGAACTCGATGGCCACCAGCGACCCGTCGGGCAGCCGGGCGTGCATGGCGGACTGGCGGGCCGCCATGTCTTCGCTGATCCGGAAGTTCGTCGAGTCCATGCCCAGCGGCCCGAGCACGTGCTCGTCCAGGTAGTCGCCGAGGCGCTGGCCCGAGACCTCCTGCACCATGAGGCCGGCGTAGTCGATGTTGGTGCCGTACCACCACCGCTCGCCCGGGTCGAACAACGCCGGGGCGGTGAGCGAGGCCAGCTCGCAGGTGGTGACCGACGGGACGCCGGTGGCCTGCTGGTAGCGCAGCAGTTCCTCGGTCCAGAACTCGTACCCGAAGCCGGCGGTGTGGGTCAGCAGGTGCCGCAGCGTGATCGGTGAGCGGGCCGGCCGCACCTGGGGCTGCCCGTCGTCGTCGAAGCCCTCCAGCACGCCCACCTCGGCCAGGGAGGGCACCACGCCGGAGGCCGGCGCGTCGAGATCCAGCCGGCCTTGCTCGACCAGCTGCATGGCCGCGGTGCCGGTGATGGCCTTGGTCATCGACGCGATCCAGCACACCGTGTCGAGGGTCATCGCTCCGGCTCCGGCGTCGGGATCCGCGGACCGCTTACCCGCGGCCGCGGCCGCGAGGGTGCCGTCACCGGTGACCACCTGGGCCACCGCGCCGACGACGTCGCCGTCGCTCACGCCGCGCTCGAGAATCGTCTGCACATCGTCCTGCAGAGCCATTGAAGCCTCCCTCCCGTCGGCGCCGTCCCCTCGAAGGCGCCGGGCCCCATTGTGCAACACGGAGCCGGCGCGTGCTACGGCTCGAAGTGGCCCCGATCAGTCAGCCCGACTCCGGCTCGGATGCTTTGGGCCAGCGCCCGGTTGGGTCAGCCGGACTCCGGCTCTGATGCCTTGGGTCGGCGCACGCTGGTCACTGACTCGGCGACCGAGCGCATGGGCATGGTGGAGATCTCGAACACGGCCCCGACCAGCTGCGCCGGGGCCCGGGCGGCCTCTACCAGGCCGCGGCCGAGGATCGCGCCCGCGCTGCGACCCGACGTGCGGCGGGTCCATCCCAGCGCCACGAACACCCCCAGCGACAGGATGGCGATGAAGGCCATGAACCCGGTGACGATGATCCACCCGGCCGGGCTGGCCAGCAGGGGCAGGTCGACGAAGTTCATGCCGAAGAATCCGGCCACCAGCGACAGCGGCAACATGATGGCCGCGTACACGGTGAGGACCTTGGTGACCTCCGTCGCCTGGCGGGCCTCGGCGCCCCGGTAGGCGTCGAGGGTCTCGGCCAGGGCGGTGCGGGCGCCGTCGACGCCCTGCGCGGCCCGGGAGGCGGTGTCGAACACGTCGGAGAACCGCCGCCGTCCCAAGTCCGACACCAGCGGCGAGGTCGAGTGGCGCACCACGTCGAGCGCCTCCCGCTGGGGGTGCACCACCCGGCGCAGCTTGGCCACGTCGGCCCGCACCGCGGTGATCTCGATCAGGAAGTCGGCGTCGGCGTTTAGGGCTAGGTCGATCAGTTCCTCGTTGCGGTCGTCGAACACCTCCAGGACCGACGCCAACCGGCGGGTGGCCACGTCGGCCAGGCGGGCCATAGTTTCGTCGGGCCCGCCGGCGGCCACCTCGGGACGGCACAGCACGCCCTCCCAGAGTGCCTCGACTGACGGCGAGCGCTGGTCGTGAACGGTGACCAGCCGGCGCTCGGAAAGGAAGCAATCGAGCTCATAGGTCTCGATCCGGTCCTCGGCCAGCGCATGCAGCACGACCAGCAAGAACGAGCCGAAGTCGTCGACCTTGGGAAGGTCGATGTCCTCCACCGCGTCCCGCAGTGCCAGGGCGTCGAACCCCATCTGCTCGACGAGTTCGGCCAGCTCGTCGTGATCGTCGGGACCCGCGGTGATGTCAATCCACACCCAGCCCGCCTCAGGTAGCGTCCCGGAGGGCTCAATCTCCACCGCGCACCGGCCCGGCTCGAAGTGCACCGCGCGCTGCAGCATCACCAGTGATGTTCGCACACAGGCCGCACCGGCTGCATGACCCGTCAGCCGCTGGTGCGCCCCGCCGGTAGGGACTCCGCCGGCTGCTCCCGCGCGGCCCGCACCAGACCGGCGAGGAGCCTGCGCCAGATCACCGCGTGGGGCCCCAGCAACAGCCACCAGTAGGCCCGCCCGGCGATGCCGCGGGGATGGAAACGGGCCCGTTGCTGAAGCACGGTGGCGCCAGCGCCGGCGGCGCCGTCGCTGGACACCTGCCACTCGAGCCAGGCCTCGCCGGGCAGCTTCATCTCGGCCCGCAACCGCAGCAGCCGGGGCGGCTCGTGCACCTCCACCCGGAAGAAGTCGAGGGCATCGCCGACCCGCAACTCGTCGGGGTGGCGCCGACCCCTGCGCATGCCGACACCGCCGAGGAGCTTGTCGACCCAGCCCCGGGCCGCCCAGAGCCGGTCGCCGAAGTACCAGCCCCGGTCGCCACCCACTCCCGACACCGCGGCGAACACCGCCTCGGGAGAGGCCCCGGTGCGGGCGGTCCGGACATCCTCCAGGACGGTGCCGCCGGACCAGTCGGGATCCTGGGGCAAGGGCGAGGCCGGGGTCGGTGCGGGCGCGCTGTCGATCCAGCTGGTCGACACGTCGAGGTCCTGCACCTGCGACAGTGCACGGCGCAGCGCCTCGTCGAACGGCAGCGGCCGGCGCGTCCCGAACAGCGCGGCCGCGGGGTCGGGGTCGGTCACCACCACGTCGTTGCGCAGGCTGTCGACCAGCGGCCGGGCCAGGCCGATGGGCAAGGGCGTGACCAGGTTCACCCAGTGCGACGACAGCCGGGGGGTGAGCACGGGCACGCCCAGGATCAGGCGGCGCCGCAGCCCGGCCACCGCCGCGTAGCGCTCCATCATCTCCCGGTAGGTGAGCACGTCGGGGCCGCCGATCTCGATGCGCCGGCTGCCGGTGGCCGGCGAGTCGAGGGCGGCCACCAGGCAGAGCAGCACATCGGCGATGGCGATCGGCTGGCAGCGGGTGCGGGTCACCCACCGGGGACAGACCATCACCGGCAGCACCTCGACCAAACAGCGCAGCATCTCGAAGGAGGCGCTGCCCGAGCCGATGATCACCGCGGCCCGCAGCTCGGTGACGGGAACGGAGCCCGATTCGAGGAGCCGGCCGACCTCGTGGCGGCTGGCCAGATGGTGCGACAGAGCCCCAGGATCCTCGCCGCCCAGTCCCCCGAGGTAGACGAGGCGCTCCACTCCGGCCTGCTGGGCGGCCACGCCCGTGTTGTGCGCCCCGGCGCGGTCGGCCCGCTCGAAGTCCTTGGCGTGACCCATGGCGTGGACGAGGTAGTAGACGGCATCGAGCCCTTCGAACCCCCGGCGCAGCGACGCCTGGTCGAGCACGTCGGCCTCGGCTACCTCCACCTCGGCTCGCCAGGCCACACCGTCGAGCCGCCCGGGTGCGCGGGCCAGGCACCGGACCCTGTGCCCGGCCTCGAGCAGGGCCGGGACCAGTCTCCCGCCCACATACCCAGTGGCGCCGATCACGCCGACGTTCAAGTCAGCCTGCTTCATGCGAGCCTCCCTGGTTGGGTCTCGATGCCGGGTATATGGCCGGATGGGCCCGAACATAACGGCCCGGACTCTCGATGGATCGCAAGCCGGGGGCAGGCGGGTCGGGTTGTCGATCTAGATTGGGCTGTGTGACTCACCGGTTGCTGGCTGCGGCCCGCGAGTTGGGCCCCACCATCAGTGCCCGCTCGGCGGAGATCGAGGCGCTGGGGACGTTGCCGATGGACCTGGTGGATGAGATCCGGCCGACGGGGGCGTTCCGGATGTACGTGCCCGCCGACCTGGGCGGCCCGGCGGTGACCGCGGTCGAGAGTCTGGAGGTCTGCGAGGAGTTCGCCTACCACGACGGCTCAGTCGGCTGGTGTGTGGCCATCGCCGCCACGACGTCCCTGCTGGCGTCGTGGCTGCCCGACCCGCACGCCGCCGCCCTGTTCGGCGATCCCTCCGCCATCGGCGGGGGGTTCGTGATGCCCCGGGGCCGGGCGGTGCCCACCGAGGGCGGGCTGCGGGTGTCCGGGCGCTGGCAGTGGGGCTCGGGCACCAAGCACTGCACCACCATCGGGGGCGGCTGCCGTGTGGTCGGTCTCGAGGGGCAGCCCGAGCCCCGCGACGACGGTCTGGCCGCGCCGTTCGTGTTCATGGATCCCGGCGACATCACCTTCATCGAGACTTGGGACGTGGCCGGATTGGCCGGGACCGGCTCGGTCGACTTCGAGGCTCGTGACGTGTTCGTTCCCGAGGGCCGCTGGGTGCAGATCGGCGCGGGCGGGCCGGTGCGGGACAACGCCTGGTCCCGGTTCTCGTTCTACGGGCTGCTGGCCTGCGGGGTGACTTCCGCCGCAGTGGGAATCGCCCGCCGCTCGATCGACGAACTGGTGGAGTTGTCCGGGGCGAGGAAGCCGCAGGGAAGCACCCGCACCCTGGCCGAGCGGGCCACCACCCAGGCCGGTGTCGCCGAGGCGGAGGCGAGGCTGGCGGCGGCCTGGGGGCTGATGCTCGACGCGGTGGACGGCACCTGGCAGAGCGCGCTGGCGGGTGAGTCCTCGACGGTCGATCAGAAGCGCCGGATCCGCCTGGCCGCCACCCACGCCACCCAGACCGCGGCCGGTGTGGCCGCGTCGATGTTCACCGCAGCGGGCGGGGCCTCGGTGTATCGCACCAGCCCGATCCAGCGCTGCTTCCGGGACGCTGCGGTGGCCGCCCAGCACGCCATGGTGGCGCCCCGCACGATGGAGACCGCCGGGCGGCTGCGGATGGGGCTTCCCACCGACACCACCACGCTTTGATCCGCCTGTGACCGCCGTGACCCGCCGCTGCCCGCTGTGACCCGCCGCTGCCCGCTGTGACCCGATGCTGACATGGTCGCCGTCGGACTGAGCCTGCCATGGGGTCTGTGGGGGCTGCCGCCGGGTGAGCAGCGGGCCTTGCTGAGCCGGATCGCCGATGCCGGCATCGACCATGTGTTCACCGCCGACCATGTGAGCTTCCGCGACGGCAGCGGCATGGACGGCCTGGTCACCCTGGCCGCGCTCAGCGGACTCGAGCCGCGGCTCGGCCTGCACGTAGGCGTCTACCTGCTGGGGTTGCGCCACCCTATGGTGGCCGCCCGCCAGATCGCGACGCTGGCCGAGGCCGCGCCCGGACGGCTGACGGTGGGAGTGGGGGTAGGTGGCGACGACCGCCACGAGGTCGAGGTCTGCGATGTCGATCCGTCCACCCGGGGCCGCCGCACCGACGCCGCCCTGGGCCTGGTGCGGGCCCTGCTGGCAGGTGAGACAGTCGACGGCGACGGCGAGTTCTTTCAGTTCCGGGGCGGCAGGATCCGTCCCGTGCCCGATCCCGCGGTGCCGTTGGTGGTCGGGGGCCGCAGCGACGCCGCCCTCGAGCGGGCCGGCCGGCTCGGTGATGGGTGGCTGGCCGCCTGGTGCTCGCCCCGCCGGTTCGCCGAGGGTGTCAGGCTGGTCGAGACGGCCAGCGCAGGCCGGGGCGTCGACTGGCAGCACGGCCTGCAACTGTGGCTCGGGGTGGGCGCCTCGCCCGAGGAGGGCCGGTCCCATGTGGCCGAGACGATGGAGCGCTTCTACCGGATGAGCTTCGAGCCCTTCGAGCGCTACACCCCGTGCGGCACCGCGGCCGGCGTCGCCGAGTTCCTCCAGCCGTACGTCGAAGCCGGGGCGACGACGCTGAACCTCACCCCCTGCGGCCCCGACCGCACCGCCGAGATCGAGGCCGCGGCCGAAGTGAAGCAACTCCTCTGCCCTTGACCGACCAGTGTTTGGCGGTTGTTTTAGAATATTTTCATGTTATTGAGTTGCAGGCTGGGAGAGAGCGGCTAAGGTATGCGTCGTGGAGACCCTCGTTCAGGTCGTGACCGTCGCACTGGCCGTCGTCGCCATCATCTGGCACCAGCAGCGAACCATCGACAAGCTCAGAACAGAGGTAGCGGCCAACGGGCAGCGGCTGGCCCGGATCGAGGGCTTCCTGGGCATCGGCATGCCTGACGCCACCGCGTCTCAGGCGGCTGGCGCCGCACCGGCGAAGCAGCATCCGGAAGAAGTCGAGGAGCCCAACTCGACCTAGCCGCCCGGAACCTCTCGGGGATCGGGCATCAGCCAGCGGTGCGAGCGGCTGCTAGCCATGAGTCCACACGGTCGCGATTGTCCTGTATCCACTGGGCGGCCAGGTCGTCGGGGTGGGCTCCGCGCTCGCGTTGCGCGACGTTGGCCAGCGAGACGTCCAGGGGTGTGAGCCTGACCGCCTCGAACAGGGCGCGCGCCGCCGGGTTGGCTTCCAGAAACGCAGTGTTGGCCGTGATCAGGATGTGCCCCGCGAGCCAGCCGATCGGGCACTTGCCGTCGGGCCGGTCAGCGGCCGAAGGGCACTGATCCGGGCCGATCGACACCAAGCCGCCGGTGCCGTCGGGGCCGCGCTGGCTGAACTCCTCGCCGCGCTCGGAGCCTGTCGGGTTGGAGTCGTCAAGGATGTTCTCGACGCCCAACCAGTACACGTTGTCGCCGGGGCGTAGCACGGTGATGTAAGGAGACGGGGTCCACGTGTAGACAACCATCGGGACGTCGCTGGCGACGTCCTGTCGAGCCAGCTCGAAATAGGCGTCGTAGTCCCCGCTGATCTGGACGACGTTGTCCCAGCCCGAGAACGCGATCATGTTCGCGATGATGTCGTTGCAGGTCCAGAACCCGTCGCAGCCGTAGATCTCGGCCTTGCCGTTGCCGGGCACATGATCGGTGGCGTCGTAAGCGGTCAGCGCCTCAGCGTCGTTGTTGAGGTCGTCCATGGTGTACACGCCGTAGGCGTCGGCGAAGGACTTGGTCACCAGGAAGCCCTGGAGGATCCCCTCGTACAGCATCTCGCCCACCACGCTCAGATGGTCACCGACCCGCGACCCGTCGGGCAGCTCGACGTCATGCCACTCGTAGTGGCCCGGGTACCAGCTGTTCGCCCAGAAGTCCATGTTCTCCAGAGCCATCGCGGTGTAGGCGTCGCTCGGGCTCATCTCCAGCGCAGCCGGATCAGGCACCCTGTAGCCGAGCTCCTCCAGCAGCAGCTTGAACAGCGATGCTTGGAAGTAGCCATCGAACCAGTCGGCCCGACCGGCCAGCACCGTCACACCCTCGCCCGGTCGCAGAGTTCCGACGCCGTCGTCGGCTGCAAGCTCCGGCTGCTCCGGCGTCGGTTCGGGTTCCGGCTCGGGCTCGGGCTCAGGCTCCGGTTCCGGCGCCACCGGCTCAGGCTCCGGTTCCGGCGCCACCGGCTCAGGCTCCGGTTCCGGCGCCACCGGCTCAGGCTCCGGTTC
>VXTM01000026.1:0-68459 GCA_009837445.1 Acidimicrobiaceae bacterium | reverse complement strand
GGCGCCACCGGCTCAGGCTCCGGTTCGGGCGCCACCGGCTCAGGCTCCGGTTCGGGCGCCACCGGCTCCAGCACAGACGAGCCTTCGGGGGACTCGTCGGAAGCGGCCGGTGCGGGCTTGGGGACGATGACGTCTGTGGTCGCGACCTCCGTCTGGTCGGATGAGATGATCAGGGCACCGATGACAGCCGCGACCGCGGCCACGGCCGCTGCGGCGGCCAGTGCGGGCCATCGACGCTTTCTGCGAACCGGCTGAAGGCCCAGTTCCACGATCGGGCTGTGGTCCTGGGATACGGCATCCCTGGTCGGCTCACCGGAGCGAGTGGAACGGGCCTCGTGGAGCGCGTCGGCGAGCGCGGGAAGCTCTTGGCGGAGTCGGTCTTCGAACTTGCTCACTCCATCTCCCCTCTCAGTGCCGCGATGGCGCGGTGGGCCAGCGAGCGCACCGTCCCCGGCCGGACGCCCAGCACTTCCGCGATCTCCTCGTCGCGAAGGTCGGCGAAGTAGCGCAGCACCACCACCAGGCGCTGGCGGTCGGTGAGGCGGTCCAGAGCGGTGCGCAAGTCGATGAGCTGCTCCGGGATCTCGTCGTCGGCGACCTCAAGGCGGGCAGCCCGGTAGCGCTGCTCGATGGTGCGGCGCCGCAGAATCCCCGCGCATCCGTTGATCACCGACCTTCTCAGGTACGCATCCGGCCGATCGACAGTGTCCCAGCGCTCGCTAACCGCCACGAAGGCGTCCTGCACGACCTCTTCGGCGATCGCGGGCGACCCGACGAGCAGCGTGGCCAGCCGGACCATGGGTACGCGCCTGGCCGAGAACAGCCCATCGAAGCTGCCGCCTGCGTTCCGCGCCGGCTCTGACGGACCACGTGGATCGCGGTCCGAGCCTGTTTCCATCACTACCTAAGATGCACGAGACCGGCGGTTTGTTGCAGGCCTTCAGCGGAGGGCGAGGCGGGCAGCGGCCAGGTCGGCGGCTGCGAAGCCGGCCGACTTGAACAGGGTGATCTCATCGGCGGAGGTGCGACCGGGGTGGTGGCCGGTGGCGAGGGCCTGAAGGTCGGCCGCGATCGAGGCCTCAGTGATTATGCCGTCGGCCAGCGGCTGGGCCAGGTCGCCGGACATGACGGCGCCCGCGAGGGTGTCGACGAAGATCGCGGCCCGGACGGCGGCTTCGTCGTCGGACTCGCGCATGTCGGGCTGGAAGCTGCCAACGAGGTCGAGATGTGCGCCCTCGGAGAGCAGCCCGCCGCGCACCAGGGGCTCGGTGGCGCCGGTGACGCACGAGACGATGTCGGCCCGGCCGACGCTGGCGTCGAGGTTGTCTGACGCCTCGGCCGGCAGTCCCTCGGCTCGTAGGGTCTGGGCGACTGACGCGGCCGCCTCCGGGCGGCGTCCCCACACCTCGATGCGGGCCAGCGGTCGGACCGAGGCGTGGGCTCGAGCCATGTTGGGTGCCAGGGCGCCTGTGCCGACGACCAGGAGGTGCTGGGCGTCGGGGCGGGCCAGGCGGTCGGCGGCCAGAGCAGAGATCGCGGCGGTGCGGCGAGCTGTCAGCTCATCGCCGTCGAGAACGGCAAGGACCTGGCCGGTGCCGCCGTCGAAGGCGAGGTACGCGGCGTTCACCGTCGGCACGTCGGTGCCGGCATTGGAGGGAAAGTAGGTGACGGCCTTGACGCCGATCATCTCGGTGTCTGCCCAGGCCGGCATCAACAGGAAGGCTCCGGTGCCGCCGCCAGGCAGGCCGACCGGATGCACGTGACGTTCGGGAGCGGTCACAGCGTCCTCGACGAGCGCCCCGGCGATGGCCGCGGTCAGCTCGGGCCACGGCGTCGCGGCCCGGACGGCGTCAGCGTCGAGGACGCGCATCAGGCAATCATGTCAACGCTGAGCGCGTCGATGAAGGCCTGATCGTCAACCGCGTGATCGCTGGACGCCACCGCGACCGACTGCCGGTGAGCGTCGGCCGCGAGCGCCCCGGCTCGAGCGTCGGCCACCCACGTCCGGATCGGGTCGGGTCGCTTCTGGATGGTCATGGCTCGACGTTATAGGCGAGGCGTGGTGGGCAGCAGGCTAGGTCGGGCGGCGTTGGGTCCAGGAGTCGATCGAGACCGCGGCCAGGATCACCGCACCCTGGATGACCCGCTGCCAGATGGGGTCTACCTGGTGCAGGTTGAAGCCGTTGATCATCAGCGCGATGAAGAACGCCCCGGCGATGGTGCGCCACACGGCGCCCTCGCCCCCGGCGATGGACGTCCCGCCCACCACCACCGCGGCGATCACGCCGAACACGAAGCTGAAGTCGTCGGACGGCAGTGCCGACAGCGTCCGCGATGACGACACCACTCCAGCCAGCCCCGCGGCCGTTCCCGCCAGGGCGAACGCGATCGTCTTGACCCGGGCTACGTGGACTCCGGCCAGGCGGGCAGCTTCGGCGTTGCCCCCGACGGCATAGACCTGGCGACCGAATCGAGTGCGGCTAAGGAGGATCCACGCCACCGCCACCACGCCGGCCGCGATCCAGGCTCCGGTGGTGATGCCCCACCAGCGGGTGCGGGCGATAGCCGGGTAGGCGTCTGTGGAGGCCCGCAGCACGCTCCGGTCGCTGATCAGGAAGCCCGCGCCGAACACCATGAACGAGGTGGCCAGGGTGGCGATGAACGAGTTGACCTTCAGGGCGGTGACCACCAGCCCGTTGGCCGCTCCCACGACCAGTCCGACCGCCACTCCGACCACGAGGGCCAAGCCGGCGTTGCCGGTGGCGTTCTCGACCTGCAACGCGAACAGCGGAGCGACCACGAACACCGACGCAGCAGAGATGTCGAACCCGCCCGCGATCATGGTGATGGTCGCGAACGAGGCCGCGATGAGCAGAGCCGACTGCTGGTCCAGGATGTTGCGGAAGTTGGCCTGGCTCAAGAAGCCGTCGGTTGTGGCGGCTAGGAGGACGAACAGGGCCACCGTGACGACGGCGATGCCGTAACGGCGGGCCGCGGGTAGTACCTGAGCCATCATCGGGGCTCGCCCGCGGCCGCTTCGGGTTCCTGGCTGCGCCCCTCCGCGGTTCCGTCTCCGGGACCGAAGGCGGCCGCCAGCAGGCTGGCCTCGGTCATGTCACCACCTTCGTGCTCGGCGACGATCCGGCCTCGGCGCATCACCAGCGCCCGATGGCAGGTTCCGATCACCTCTTCGAGTTCCGAGGAGACGAGCAGCACAGCGCAGCCGGAGCGAGCCATCCGGTTGAGGGCCTCGTAGATGGCCCGCTTCGAGCCGACGTCCACCCCCCGAGTGGGTTCGTCGGCTATGAGGAGTTTGGGCTCGCCGAGCACTGCTCGGGCAAAGAGCACTTTCTGCTGGTTGCCGCCCGACAGTGCCGCCACTGGCGTGAGCATGCTCTCGGCCCGCACCCCGACGTCGTCGCAGGCCTCCGACGCCGCCTCCTGCTCACGGCCGGCACGAATGCCCAACCGGCCGGCGAAGCGCCTCAGATAGGGAAGCGTGGTGTTGTCCCGCACCGGCCGCCTGGCCATCAGACCCTGATCGCGGCGGGATTCAGGTATCAGGCTCACCCCGTTGGCCAGAGCGTCGTCGACGCTGCCCGACAGTCGGTGGCCGCAAACCTCAACCGACCCAGAAGCAACCGCGAGCGAGCCATAGACGGCATGAGCCACTTCGCTGCGGCCCGCTCCGACCAGTCCGGCGAGGCCCAAGATCTCTCCGGCCCGGATCTGCAGGGACACATCGGAGAACTCGGCGCCGGTGGCGCTAAGGCCATCAACGCGGAGCACGACCGGCGCGTCGTCAGCCGGGGCGGGCGGCTTGGGCGGGAAGACCTCGCCGATGTGGCGGCCGGTCATTCCCTCCACGAGCGATGCGTGGGACTCAAGGCGCGCCGGGCCGGTGCGCACAATCCGTCCGTCGCGCATCACCGTCACCGTGTCCGCTACCGACAGCACCTCGTTGAGGAAGTGCGAGATGTAGACCACGGCTACGCCGCGCTCGACCAGTCTGCGAACGGTGCCGAGCAGTTCGGCGGCCTCGTGGCTGGCCAACCGGGCCGTCGGCTCGTCCAGCACCACCAGGCGCGACCGCCGGCCCAGCGCCCGCAGTATCTCCACCTTCTGCTGGTCTGCCACCGACAGGGACCCGGCCCGAGCATCGAGAGGAACCTCTAGGCCATGCTCGTCGATCAGGGTCTCGACCCGGCGGCGGTTGGCGCGCTCGGAGACGAACGGACCCCAGTGCTCCTCGGTGCCCAGCACGACGTTGTCGACGACGCTCATCGCGGGCAGTAGCGAAAGTTCCTGGGCCACCCCGACGAGACCGAGTGCGGCCCCCTCCGCGGGGCTGGAGAGCCGGAGAGGCGAGCCTTCCAGCCTGATGCTGCCCCCGTCGGGGGCGTGCACGCCGAGAACGATCTTGCAGAGCGTGGACTTCCCGGCTCCGTTCTCACCGACCAGCCCATGGACGCGTCCGACCTCGAAGTCGACAGAGACGTCTTCAAGGGCCTGAGTCGCGCCGAAGCGCTTGCTGGCGTTGCGAACGCTGACAAGCGCTTCGGCGTGCTTCATCGGGCTGCGATCCGCGCCCCGGGCGCGGGATTCTCAAGCGCAGGCGGCTGCCTCAGCCGTCCCACTGGGGCGTGAACAAGTCCACGTTGTCGGCGGTCACGAGTCCATTGTCGGGGAGATCGGCCAGCGGGTCCACTCCCCCGAAGTCCGGGCCACCGGCCAGCGCCGAGACCATGGCCTCCATGGCGATCCGTCCCTCGTCGCCGGGGGCGCCGAACACCCCGCCGAACCAGCGTCCGGCCGCGATGCCCTCGATCGCCGGCACCGAGCCGCCCCAGCCCACGAGGCGGACCTGGTCGAGCTTGCCCTCGTCGGCGAGAACGATCTCGGCGCCTTGCACCGACTGGTCGGCGCCGACGAGCACGTCGAAGTCCGGGGCGACCTGGAGGATGTCCTGGGTGGCGTTGATGCCGCCCTCCGGACCGAGGTACTGGCCCTCGCCCTCGGCGACGATGGTGATGGCCGGGTAAGCGGCGATGACCTCGTCGAGGCCGGCGCGGGCCGCGTCGTCGATCGGCAGTCCCTTGATCCCGTAGATATAGACCACCTCGCACGGGTCGAGGGCGGCGCAGGCGCGCACGGTCAGCTCGCCGAGACGCTTGCCGTTCACGAACGGTGCGGCCATGACGTTGGCGCTCACTCCGGGCACCTGGGGCTCGGAGGTCGTGTAGTCCTCACCCACCACCTGGTTGAGGATGACCACCTCCATGCCTGCGGCGATCGCAGCCTCGATGTCGGGGGCCGAGGCGATGCCGGCGATCGCCACCAGGATCACGCCGTCGTAAGCGCCCGAGGCGATGGCGTCCTGGAACTGGGTCGTCTGCAGGCCCGGGTCGAACTGGGCGTCGAACTCGGTGATCTCGATGTTGTTGGCCGCGGCTACAGCCTGCATCTCCAGGCGTGACGACAGCAGCCACGTGTTGGCCGAGCTGGCCGAGAGATAGGCGACCTGGAAGGGCTCCTCAGGCGCGGCCGGCTCCATATCGTCGCCCTCGTCGGGCGCGGGCTCAGGCGCGGGCTGGTCGGCCGCAGGCTCCTCGGACGCGGCCGGCTCCGGTTCGTCCATCTCCTCGCCCTCGTCGGGCGCGGCCGGCTCCATTTCGTCGCCCTCGTCGGGCGCGGGCTCAGGCGCAGGCTGGTCAACCGCGGTCGGCTCGGGTGCCTGCTCACCGCCGGAATCTCCGTCTTCGCCGCAAGAGCCCGCGACCACAGCGAAGACTGCTATGAGTGCGAGCCACAGGAGCGCCGGTCTGCTGCGCAGAATTCTCGCCATCAGGCGTCACCTCCTCCTGGTACGCCGCCCGGCTCATGCCGAGCTGATCGCACCATAAGGCGATGCGCCAAGCGCAGACTTAGGCTTGATGCATAGGTGAAGGGCCTATTGAAGTGCGCTCTGCACAAGTGAGGCCGGCTGGCGGTTGATGCGCAGCATCCGGCAGGCCAGTTGCAGAGACAGTCGGGTTTCTGCATCGTCCAGAGCGACGCCTAGCAGTCCGGCTATGCGGCGCATGCGGTTGGCTACGGTGTTGCGGTGCAGGTCCAGTTCCAGGGCCGCCTCTGTAGTGGAGCAGCTCGCATCGAGATACACCTCGAGCGTGCGAAGCAGCTCGTTGTCGTTGTCGACATCGAGGATCGGCTGCAGTATGAACCGGGCGTAGCGGGCGAAGTCCTCGGACCCGAACCAGCCCATCAGCACCCGCTGCACGCCGAGCTGGTCGATGTGGGCCGCGCCGGAACGGCCCCCGAAGCGGGTGTTGGCGATCAGGGCCGCCTCGTGGGCCTCCGTCAGCGATAGGCGCAGACCGCCAAGGTCGGGGTAGGGGCGCCCGATGCCGGCGTGGGCCCGCAGGCCCGAGTGTGCGTCGACGAACTCGGCCAGGGCGTCGCTGAGGCGGCGCACCATCATCGTGTAGTTCTCCACCGCGGGCTCCGAGGCATCGGTCACCCAGCCGCTCCATCCGTCGTTGCGCTCCACCAGCGGCCCGTCGAGACCGGCGCCGCGCAGTCGCTCCCGCATCTCGGCGTGGAGGTCGATGATCCGCGAGGTATCGGCGCCGTGAAGCGTGATGTGGAGGCCGGTGTTCCATCCCGCGGCGCTCCATCCCAGCGCCAGCATCTGGTTGCGGATATCGCGTTCGTGGAGGTCGCTCGTCGCCAGGAGTTCGTTGAGCACCGCGATGCGGCGCCGGGCGTCGCTCTCGGTCCGGGTCCGCACCGAGGCCAGGAGGGCTGCCAGGTACCAGGAGCCGATCTGGAGCAGGGACCGCAGCAGGCGCTGGACTCCGTCGGGCCCGCCGCTCTCGGCCACCAGCCAGTAGTCGGCGTCCTCGCCCGGTTCACCGGGGGTCAGCCTGATGGCAGTGCTGTGGAGGGCTGCCTCGCTGGAGTTGTCGACGAGGTGGGCCGAACCCGACGCCAGCCGGCGATCGCCGACCTCGATGTCCTCACCCGCCACCAGGCTCCGGTCTTGACCGAGCAGGCAGACGCTCGCCGCGCTGAGCTCGGCGATGGAGTCGAGCACCCGATCCACGCTGGCGGTCTGGGTCCGGCTCAGCGAGACCAGCAGAGAGTCGACCGCCGAGGCGTGCTCGACGTCAGCCGCCCAGAGCTGCGCCCTCAGCTGGTGGGTGAGCGTCATCGCGTCCGCGTCACCGACGACGACCAGCGGCACGTCGAACCGGTTGGCGAGCCGACGCACGCCGACACCGAGCTCGAAGCCTGGGTTGGTGACGATCAGCGTGGACGAGCCCGCGTCGGCGACGATGCGGATGGCCATGTCGATCTGGTAGAGGTGCTCGCCGATGCCGGCCGCGTCGAACACGACCGCCTCCCCCGGCTGCGGAGGGGCCTCAGGCCGGAGTCTCCCGTGGAGGGCGACCTCCGTGACCGCGTCGTCCAGTCCGGCGCCGCCGGCCAGCAGCTCAGCGGTGGTGAGCGCGGGCGAGGCCAGTAGCTGTCCCACGGTGATCGGGCGCTCGTTGCCCACGACGCCAACCTACAGAGATTGTGAAGCAGGGGCCGGTCCGGCCCTACCGCAGGTTGGCCCGGAAGAAGTCGAGCATGTTGGCGCTGGCGAAGCGCGTGGCGCGGTCGGTGCCGAACCGCTCGACGAGGCACCCGGACAGGTTCCCGTAGTCGGACGGTGCCTTCAGATCGTCGATGAACGAGAGCTCGGCGGGATCCACGAGCAGTTGGCGCCCGAGTATGGGATCGACGGTGGCGATCAGGTCTTCAATGAAGTCCGCTCCGATGGCTGCCCGGTCCTCGCCGGCGATTGCGGCGGCGTGCTCGATGTGGTCAACGAAATTGTCGATGGTCGGTGCCGCGTCGGAGACGAACGCCCCGAAGGCGTTGACGGCCACGAACCCGCCCGAGCCGGCCACCAGCCGGATCTGGTCGTCGGTGAGGTTGCGCGGATGGTCGCACAGCGCTCTGCACGACGAGTGGCTGGCCACGAAGGGCTTGGTGGCGACCTCCGCCAGGTGGTCCACACCGGCTGCGGACAGGTGGCTGATGTCGACCACCATCCCGAGTCGCTCCATCTCGGCCACGGCTTCCACGCCCAGCGACGAGAGACGGCCGCCCGTTCCGGATTCGGCGGTTCCGTCGGCCAGCATCGTGCGCCGGTTCCAGGTGAGCGACGCCATGCGCACTCCTAGGCGGTGCAGCGTCTCGAACATCGAGATGGACGAGCCGACGGGCTCGGCCCCCTCGATGGCGATCAGCAGGGCGATCCGTCCGCTGTCGATGATGGAGTCGATCTCGACGGCGCTCTCCGCGATGGCTACGTCGTGCCGGTGGACGGCTGCGATCTCGCGGGCCAGAGCGATGATCTCCAGGGTGCGCCGCAGAGCAGCCTCGCCGACGAACTGCTCCTCGGTGAAGATGGGGAGGACCTGGAACACCACGCCCCCCGCCCTCAGCGCCGGCAGCCAGTCGTCGCCGAAGGGGTCGGACCCGCCCCGTTCGCGCCGGTGCATGCAGGCCAGCAGCAGGTCGTTGTGAGAGTCGGCGATGGGGAGATCAGGCAAGGGGGCCGACGGCCTTGACCATGACTCGGCAGCCGCCTCCGGGCACGTAGGTCATGGGAACCTCGGTGACCGTGGTGATGCGGATGCAGTCCGGGTGGGCGCCGGAGCGCACGGCCGCGTTGGCCGCCAGTTCCTTGGCGTCGTCGAGGCACTCGTCGCGGCTGGACCGGTCGTAGCTGTAGACCCGGTCGACCGTCCCGGAGGCCTCCGCGATGCAGGCGCCGTAGGCGTTGGCCACGGAGTAGCTCTGCGGACGCAGCACCTCGGAGATGCCGGGCACCCGCTCGGCGATCAGATGGGCTCCCCCGCCGACGGCCAGCAGCGGGATCTCGGCGCGGCTGGACTTCATGCGGTCGCTCATGATCGACACTTGGTCGTCCACCCAGCTCAACGCGTCTCGCACCAGGCCGGACTCCAGGTGTTCGACCAGCTCGCGATCGCCGAAGTCGTCCAGACGTCCCGACGCCAGCGAGACGTCCGACAGGGTCAGCGTGCCGCCGCCAACACACAGGGCCTCGGTCGCCACCGCGTAGCCCACCGAGTCGGGACCGATGGCGAGGGCGGAGCCGTTGCCGGCCCGGGCGTCGCGCACCACGGTGCCTCCTCCCAGCCCGATGGAGATCAGATCAGGCATCCGGAAGTTGGTGCGCACGCCGCCCACCTCCACCGCCGCGGTGGACTCGCGGGGGAACCCGTCCACGAGAATGCCCGCATCGGCCGACGTGCCGCCCACATCGATGACGACCGCGTCATTGACCCTCGCCAGCGCGCAGGCGCCCCGCATCGAGTTGGTGGGACCCGACCCGAGGGTCAGCACCGGAAAGCGTCCCGCCTCGGCCGCGGTGAGCAGTGTCCCGTCATTCTGTGTGAGGTAGGCGTCTATGGCCAGGTCATGCGCGGCGAGGGCGTTCTCGAAGCCGTTCACCACGCTGGAGGCCACGCTCAGCAGCGCGGCGTTGAGGATGGTGGCGTTCTCGCGCTCGAGCAGGCCCAGCGATCCGACCTGGTGGCTGAGAGACACGGGAAACGCGTCGCCCAGCTCGGCGGTGAGGACGTCGCGGACCCGCAGTTCGTGCTCGCTGGTTGCCGGGCTGAAGGCGGCGGACACCGCGATGGCGCGGCATCCTGCGGCGACTGCGTCGGCCGCGAAGCGGCGGGCCGCTTCGGTGTCCAGCGGGGCGATCTCGGCTCCGGTGTACTCGTTGCCACCCTCGATGATGGCCGAGACCCCTATGACCATGTCCCTGATGTCGGAGGGCCAGGCCGCGCCGGGCCTCACTCCCAGCGAGGACGGGGCGGCCAGGCGCAGCACACCCACCGTGTCGAGGTCTCGACGCTGGATGATGGCGTTGGTGGGGTGGGTGGTCCCCAGCATGGCCTTGGCCACCCGCTTCCTGTCGACGCCCTGTAGTACCTCGCTGAGCGACTCGCGGATGCCGTCGATGGGTTCGGGGGTGGTGGCCACCTTGACCGCGCTGATCACGGAGCCCTCGGCGTCGATGACCACCGCGTCGGTGTTGGTGCCCCCGACGTCGATGCCGATGCGGAACTCCCGGTCCTCGCTCATGCCGGCAGTTCCACGAAGTCGATGTCGTAGCCGAAGGCCCGGGGTCCGACGAGGTCGAGCATCCCCTCCTGATGCCATTCCGGTGCGCAGGGCATGCCGATCACCAGCACGCGGTTGCCGTAGGCCAGGGCCTCGGTGGTGATGGGATCGAACGTCTCGCAGTCGAGCAGGCAGATCAGGTTGGGGGTGGTGATGGCGGGCTTGCCGTCGAGGAAGGCGATCAGGTTCTCGTTCTGCACTTCGATGCGCATGGTGGCGTCGAGTCCGTCGAGGTCTTCGAGGATCACCGTCGACCGGGCGAAGCCGTCGGTGGTGCGCCGGTCGAGGTCGACCACCTTGCCGTTGAAGAACCTCCTGGACCCCGATTCGGCGAGGAACCTCTCCCATGCGCCGTCCTCGCCGTCCTTCACCGCCTGCAGCAGGCGCCCGACCTCGGTGCAGTAGGTGAGCGAGCCACCGATGGCGTGCTCGGCGACCTGGGCCGCGGTGAGCGGATAGCAGCTGATCGAGTTGGCCATCCCGAGCTGGATGACGGCGGTGCGGGCCAGCGTCTCCGCCACCTGGTTGGTGGTTGTCTCGAACACGCACTGGTTGCCCTTCTCGTCGGCGACCGACAGCGGACCGGCCGGCAGCCCGGCCAACGTGAACACCGTCATCTCGATCTGGGGGAAGGCCCGGCGCATCGAGTCGGCGTTCACTATGGGCAATCCCATCTCCGCGGCGGTGGCGATGGGCAGCAGCGTGTTGCACCCTCCGACCTCGATCGGCATGATCGCGGCCGGCTCCTTGCCCAGGTACGAGGCCAGGGCCTCCACGCCGGCCACGTACTCGGTGCCGGCGGGAATCTTCTCCAGGATCACGGTGGGTGCGCCTATCACCGCGGTGGTCAGCACCAGCGCGTCTCCGGGAAGGTCGGCCGCGTTCACCACCTCAACAGGTCCGTAGGTCTCTAGCGCTTGGTGGGCGACCAGCTTGGCGATGTACGGGTCGCCGCCTCCGCCGGTTCCGAGCAGGGTCGCGCCGAGGCAGAGGGCTTCAATGTCGTCGGCGGTCAGCGTGTCCATGGCTGCTCCATCGGGGCAGGTGTCGTAGCCCGGGTCAAAGCCTGGGGTCGATGTCGAGCACGGGCTCCAGCATCGGGACCCACTCCAGCTCCCGTGCTGGAACGGAGTCGTAGCCGCCGACCCGGCTGGTCCACCAGCCGTGATCGGTGCCCATATTGGCCAGAAACTCGGCGTAGCGCAGGGGCGCGGTGATGGCGTCGATCACCGGGACGCCGATCTTGTCCTGCACCTCCCGGTAGAAGCCGAACTCGATCGTGCATCCCAACACGATCGCGTCGGCGCGGTCGGCGCGCACCGCGGTCTCGGCCTCGGCGAGGATGCGCTGCTGGGTGGTCTCGGGGTCGGCCTGGAACTCGTCGACGCTCATGTCTAGGACCCGGAACGACGCCAGATGGTCGCCGTGTCCGTACTTGACCACGTTCTCGTGCATCTCCGGGATCCACTTGCGCCTTCCCACCAGGATCGAGACCCGTTCACCGACGGTGGCTGCGATGCGGAGGCAGGCCTCGGCCGGCGCGGTGACAGCCATGGGGCCGGCCAGCTCCCGGGCGCCCCGCAGGAACGGATCGTAGAAGCAGCCGATCACCGCGGCGTTGTAGCCCTGCTGCTCGGAAGCCCAGCGGATCACGCCCATGGTCGGGCCGGCCACCACCGCCTCCAGCGCGTTCCATTCGAGATGCTGGGGGCCGATGCCGGGCAGCGAGCAGACATCCACGCGGGTTGCCGGCGCGGCCTCGGCCCGCAGTTCGGCGCCTATGGGCGCGTCGTACGCGTCGGTGCCGACGGGATTGATCCACAGTATCCGGACCATTCGCGCTGTCTCCCGTTCGTGATCCGAGGTCGGTCGGTGTCACAGTATTTGGACCCCGACGTCCAGGTTCATAGGCATTCGGCATAGCCGGATGCCCATAGGTGTGCGTTCAGCACTGCCTATTTCAGGAAGCGCTGGGGACTGAGTTCCGATGCGATGCTGTCGAGAGGGGGCGCAGGAGTCTCACCGCTGATCAGGTCGGCGACCAGCGAGGCGATGGCCCGGGAGGTCTGTATTCCGGTACCGCCCTGGCCGGCACACCAGAAGAACCCGGGCTCGCCGGGATCGAAGCCGACGACCGGGATCCGGTCCGGAGCGAACGTGCGCAGGCCGGCCCAGGTAGAGCGGACGGAGCGCACGTCGAGGATCGTGGCCCGGTTGACAGCCTCGATCCCGGCGGCAACGTCGATCTCGCGGGGCTTGACGTCGCACGGCTCGATCGGAGCCTCGTCGGCCGGCGAGGCCACGAACTGGCCGGCGCCCTCGGGCTTGAAGTAGAAGCTCTCGTCCGCTCCGACAACCAGGGGCCAGCTGGCCGACTCGAAGTGGCTGGCGAAGGTGAACACGGTACGCCGGTACGGCTGCAGGCCGACGGGGGGCGCGCCGGCCATGCGGGCCACCTCGTCGGCCCAGGCGCCGGCAGCGTTGACGACTGTCGCGCAGCTCAGCAGCCGCTCTCCCGTGTCCACCTGCCAAGACCCACCGCGGCGGGCGAGCGCCCGCACCCCGTGTTCCCGCAGCACCCTCGCCCCTTCGGCGCGGGCGCCGCGCAGAAAGGACTGGTGCAGCTCGGCGACGTCGATGTCGAAGCCGCCGTACTCGATCACGCCGGCGTCCAGCCACCGCGGGTCGAGCACGGGGCAGAGTTCCATGGCGCCAGCGGCATCGAGGCGCCCGCACGGCGTGCCGGTGGTCTCGTTGGCGGCGATCTTGGCCTCCAGCTGCTCCTCGAAGCCCGCTGGCGTGACCCACAGCACGTTGCGGGGCTCCAGCAGCTCGCTGTCGGCTAGGCCGTCTGCACCAGATTCCAGGAAGGGCCGCGATGCCGCGCTCAGGATCCGGCTGGCCGGTCCGCCGTAGGAGGCCAAGAACTGGGCCACCGACCGTCCCGTGCTGTGCGCGGCCAGGGAAGCCTCCCGCTCGACGACCGCTACCCGTTGCCCCCGCCGGGCCAGCGCCCAAGCGGCCGACACCCCGGCGATACCCCCGCCGACAACGACTGCATCGAAGGAGCGGGAGGAGGTACCGGTCATCGCATCACGAACTATACGAACCCGCTCGCGCCGGTGGATGGGCACTCGGCTGCTCCACGGCCACAACGGCCAGCGTGTCGCCCTCGACCACCGATCAAACCGCGGCAGAGGGCCCGTCAGCCGCCTTCCCAGGCCCTCAGCTCCTGCTCGGGCAGCGGCTCGAAGAACTCGGGCCCGACGACCAAACCCGGGAGCTGCCCGCCGCGGCGGCGCTTCGGAGCCAGCGGCATGAGTCTGGCGTATGGCTTGCCAGCCTTGGCCAGGATGATCTCCTCGCCCGCATGCGCCCGCTCCAGAAGCCTCGACAGGAGGATCCTAGCCTTATGAATATTCACTATTTCTGGTTGATCTACAATCATTCTACGACTATATTCGCCAGCCAGACCAGGTCGACGATGGCATGAGCGGTGCCATGCCACTCTGCTTTGCAGGGGCAATGAGAACGATGACGACCTTCGGCCATAGCGGGGCGCGGCATCACAGGACGTCGCCGTAGCGGTGGGTGGCTCGGCTGATGGCCTGCTCACGCAGGTCGTGGAGCAGCTCGACGCGGCCCCGGTGGTGCTGGTGGCGTCGGGCTGGCTGGGGACGCCGCTCCCGTGCCACCATGCGGTTGCATGACAGTTGCGGCGGATCCTGGGAGCGGGCCCCGGGACGGTGTGTTGCTAGTCGGCCAGTCCCCGGCTCTGCGGCGGTGCTGGCACCCTGTCGCCTTCTGCGGACAGATCGCGGCGGCACCGGTGGCCCGGACGCTGCTGGGAACCCCGGTCGTGCTGTGGCGTACCCCCGACGGCCTGCTCCATTCGGCCGTGGATCGATGCCCGCATCGCTGGGCCCAGCTCTCTAGGGGCACCATCGCCGGCGACCGGCTCGTGTGCCCGTACCACGGCTGGCAGTTCGGGCCCGACGGTGCTGTGGTCGAGATCCCGCAACTCGAGGAAGGTGCGCCGCTGCCGCCGTCGGCGTGTCTGAGCATGCTGCCGGCGGTCGAGGCGTGCGGCATGGCGTGGGTGTCGCTGGAGGCACAGCCGCCCGTTCCGATCCCGGTCATCCCCGAGTTCACCGACACGCGCTTCGATCGCGTCGAGGTCGGCGTGATCCGCTACCACGCCAGCGCGCCGGCCATCATCGACAACAACACCGACTCCACCCACGTCGCCTTCGTCCACTCGGGCTCCTTCGGCGCGGATCAGGACCCGCAGATCGGGATCGGGTCCGTGGAACGAACCTCGTTCGGCATCTCCATCAGCTTCGGTGAGATGCCGGTCGCCCGCACTCCCACGGCGCAGCGGCGAGGCACGCGCTGGTCGGTCACCGAGATGTGGCTGCCGTTCGTGCAGGTGGGGCGCATGCACTACTCCGACGGCAGCACCCACATCCTGGTCAAGGGGTGCTGCCCGGTGGAGGACGGCGTGACCGATGTCCACCTCGCCGTCCTGCGCAACGACGTCAGCGACGCCTTTGACCGGCAGGCGATCATCGATTTCGAGATGGCGGTGGAGCTCGAGGACAAGGCCGTCCTCGAGACGCTGCCGGCCGCCTTCCCGCTCGACCCGAGGCTCCAGACCCACTCCAAGCACGATCGGCCCGGCATCGCCTACCGCCAAGCCCTCGCCGACTTCCTCGCCGGCCTGAGCTAGCCGTGGCGGGGGCTATGTTCTCGCCGGATCACGCGGTCGACGAACCGCATTCGGGTGAACTCGAATCGTGCGCTGGCTATTAGGTCCTGGGACGTCAACGTTGGCTGGACAGGTGCCGAGGATTCGTGAAACAGGAATCACACTCATTTCACATTGCGAATGCCTAAGAATCAGCACCATTATCTGTCGATAGTACGCGCAGATTTGCGAGACAAAGGATGATCTGGTTGCTCAGGTAATGCGGGATCTGAGGCTCAGTGAGACTCGTTCCCAGACAGCAGCCAGCGGTCCAGGGAGCTGATATCTAATATTACTAACTATGTTCTCAGGTATTGTTGTGCTGCACCCCTCCGCACGGAGGGACCGACCCCATGAGGAGATCCAACCTGGCAGGCTCAAATGAAATAGATGAATCAAGTGGTGTAACCCTTAACCTGCGATTTCGCGGGGATAACACCGGTGGTATTTGACGTCTTGTAACGTGGCCGCCGTGCAGTTGGACGACATAGATCTCAAGATTGTTCGGACCCTGCAACAGGACGGCCGGACCAGCTACAGCGACATCTCCAAGGCCGTCGGCGTGAGTGCCGGAACGGTCCGGAACCGGATCAACCAGATGCGGTCGTCGGGGATGCTCTCAGTCAATGTCTGGCTGGATCCCAGCCTCTCCGGCCTCGGGATCCACGCGACCCTGCTCCTCAAGGTCCGGCCCGGCCGCCTTGTGGAGGTGGCCGACGCGCTGTCCGGCCTCGACGAAGCGAGCTATGTGGCCACTCTGGTAGGCGCCTACGACGCCGTCGCCGATGTCTTCTGCCGCGACGTTGCCCATCTGCGTGGGTTGATCCACGACAAGATCCAGACGATCGACGGCGTGCTCGACGTGCTGACCAACCTTGTGACCGACAACAGGCAGCAAGCGACGTTGGCGGTCGCCGCCGGCGCACTCCCGGAGACGCTGCTGGGTCCGTAGCCGCCGTGCCGATGTTGCGTTGGGCATCGGCTGTCGCCGGAGGCGCTCGTGGGCGGTCGGCGTCGCTATGTTGGGCATCGTCGCCGCCAATAGTGTTCAATACTCTTAATGCAATCCAGTGCCGTGGTCCGCAGGACTCCGCTTCGGAGGTGACGTCATGGCTAGCGGCGGCGAGCTACGCCTGAGGAGCGCTCCGGAGGACACGGCGCGGCGGGTGCTGGAGGCCGCTGCCGCGGAGTTCGTGGAGCGCGGCTATGACGGGGCTGTCATCAGCGACATCGCCCGCCGCGCCGGGGTGTCCTCGGGCGCGATCTACCCGCGGTGGCCCCACAAGAACGACTTGATGCTCGCAGCCATCGAGCACCTCCTGGAGCAGTTGCGGCCGGAGCAGAGACTCGAGGATCTGGGCCTCAGCGAACTGACCCTGCCGGAGCTCTTCGAGGTATGGGGGGCGTCCCTCTTGACCTCTGACTCAGTGAGAGACGTGCTGGTCCAAGTCTTCGGCAGCGCCCGCAGCAACACCGCGATCCAGCAGCTCCTGCAACACTTCCTGGACAAGCAGGCCGACGAGTTCCACCGTCTAGTTGAGCAGGCCAAGGACGAGGAATACTGCGACACCGAACACGAAACCGCTGCCCTTGCGTTGCTGATCCAATCCATCGGGATCGGCACGCATCTGCTGTTGTCCGGCGGGCTGTCCGATCGCCATGTCCCGTCCGAGCAGGGCTGGGTCGCGCTGCTGGCGCACGTGATCACCGGCATGGCACCCTCACCCAGCCCACACGGCTAGCGCCAGCGACGCAATTCGAAGATCGGCCCCGGCGCGGTGAAGCCCAAGCCGGAGCGCGTGCTCTGACCTGGGCCTCTGGTTGGTGGCGGGGGTAGGAATTGAACCTACGACCTTCGGGTTATGAGCCCGACGAGCTACCAGACTGCTCCACCCCGCAGCACAACTCTACCGGCCGCCCCCGGAGGCCCGCAACGCCTCGGAGCGGGCCTGAGACGCTTACTTCGGTGGTAGGCGGATGCCGGCGTCGACCCTTACGGTCTCGCCGTTGATGTAGTCGTTGGTGAGGAGCTCCATCACCATCGAGGCCAGCTCGTCGGCGGTGCCCAGCCGCTTGGGGAACAGCACCCCCTCAGCCAGCCGGGCCTTGAACTGCTCGGCCTCCTCGCCTGTGCCGTAGATGGGCGTGTTGATCAGGCCCGGCGCGATGGTGTTGACCCGTACCCCGATCGGCACCAGGTCCCGGGCGATGGGCAGCGTCATGCCCACCACCCCGCCCTTGGACGCCGAGTAGGCGTTCTGGCCGGTCTGGCCGTCGAAGGCGGCCACCGACGCCATGTTCACGATCGCGCCCCGCTGGCCGTCGTCGTCCAGCGGCTCGGTTCGGGCCATGGCCGCGGCCGCCAGCCGGATGCAGTTGAACGTCCCTATCAGGTTGGTGGCCACCACCCGCTCGAACCGCTCCAACGGCATCGGCTGGCCGTGGCGGTCCACGGTGCGCACCGCCGAGGCGATGCCGGCCGAGTTGACCAGCACCCGCAGCGGGCCCAGCTCCCCGGCGGCGTCCACCGCCGCCTGCACCGGCTCCTCCTCGGCGACGTCGCCCTCCACGAACAGCCCGCCGACCTCGCGGGCCGCCTCAGCGCCTTTGGCCGCCTGGATGTCGAGGATCACGCAGTGCGCGCCCAGCCCGGCCAGCCGGTTCGCGCACGCCCGCCCGATCCCTGAGGCACCGCCGGTGACGATGGCCGCAGCCCCTGCCAATTCCATGTCGGTCCCCCTTGGTCGGAGCCGGCCAACCCGCACAACCTAGAGGCCGAACCGCCAACCCGCAGTCCTAATCGCACCGACGACATGCCCGAGCCCGCATTCTTAACGTAGATGTACGCATCAGGGCGGCACAACTACGTTAAGAAGGAGTCAGCGAGACCGCGAGACGGTCACCAGCCCTGATGCCCGTCCACAGAGGCGGCACGAGCAAGCCCGCCAGCCAACGGCGAAGGGGTCAGTCGGCTAGGACCCGGGCCACGCCGTCCACGTCGGGAAGGCCGTCGAGCGGGCCCAGCACGGTGATCTGGTCGTCGGCCTCCAGCACCAGGTCCGACTCGGCCCGCAGCACCCGGCCCTCGCGGCTGACCGCCTCCAGGAAGAAGCCGCTGTCGATGGTGAGGCCGCCCACCCGGCGCCCTATCAGCGCAGCCGTCGACAGCTCCGGCATCAGCGGGTACTGGCCGATCGACAGGTCCGGCAGCAGGGCCTCCTTGACCTCGGCCTCGTAGGCGGCTTCGGCCACCGCCTCGGCCCGGTCCGAGTGCAGGTAGGCGGCCAACTCGCCGGCGAGGCGCAGCACCCGGCCCGGCTCGGCGCTGCACCCGGCCAGGAAGAACAGCGCCTTCACCTGCTCGTCCCGACCACCCCAGGCCGCCGGGATCCGGATTCCGCCCGCGGCCCGCACGATCACCAGGTAGTCGTCGTCAGTGTCGAAGAAGGCCACCGGCGTGGCTGTGGGATGCAGCTCCGAGGGCTGGATCCACAGTGAGCCCGACTCCAGGAACCGGTCGGTCACCGTGGACACGTCCACGTTCGTCTGGGTCGACAGCACCTCCGAGGCCCGCACCGCGGCCTCGTTGATATCGGTGCCCTGCGGGATGCTCACCACCGCGGCCCGGGCGATCAGCCCCGGGTACTCGTCACCGGCCCGCACCCCGTGGCTCTGCACCGCGGCGCTCAGCTCGCGGTCCAGGCCCCGGTCCACCAGCTGCCCCCAGCGCTCGAACACGTGGTAGATGGCCCCGCCGTGCATCGACCGGGTCCGGCCGTAGAACAGGTACCCGACCACCCCCAGTACCACCGACGCCCCGGTCAGCAGCATGGCCGTCGCGCCCAGCTCGACGATCAGGTACACGTCGATGACGATGCCGGCCAGCTGCAGGTAGGGGAACAGCGGGGCGGTGAACCCCGGTGCGTAGGAGGCGATGCGCGACGCCCGCAGCACCAGCACCGCCGAGTTCACTAACGCCAGCGTCAACAGCACGAAAGCGCTGGCCACCTTGGCGATGGCGGCCACGTCGAAGGCCAGCACCACCACCGCCATCCCCACCCCGGTGAGAGCCACCCCCCAGGCCGGGGTGTTGAACCGGTTGAGGCGCCCGAGCCGCTCGCCCACCAGCCGGTCGCGGCTCATGGCCAGCGGGTAGCGGCCCGCGGCCAGGATCCCGGCGTTGGTGGCCGACGAGAAGGCGGCCAGCGCGGCCAGCGCCACCAGCACCGCCCCCGCAGTGGGCAGAACCTCCACCGCCGCGGTGTAGATCGGAGCCAAGTCGTCGTGCAGCTCCGTCGGCGGCACCACGGCCACCGCCACCAGCACCCCGAGCGTGTACAGGGCGGTGCTCACCAGCAGCGACAGCGCCATCCCCAGCGGGATGTTGCGGGACGGGTCGTTGATCTCCTCGGCCGCGCTGGCCACCTTGGTGAGCCCGCCGTAGGACACGAACACCAGCCCGACCACGCTCACCAGCCCGCCCACACCGTCGGCGAAGACGGGCTCCAGCCGGCCGTCGCCGGCGCCCGAGCCCGCACCCCACAGGCCGGCCGCCACGAACCAGCCCATCACGGCCAGCACGAAGCCCACCAGCAGCATCTGCACCAGCGCTGAGGCCCTGGTGCCCACGATGTTGACGCAAGTGAAGCCCGCGATCAGCACCACGGCCAGCGGCTTGGCCGGCACGTCGAGGACGAGGTTGAGGTAGGCGCTCATCCCGACCAGCGCGAAGGCGTCCTTGAGCACCAGCGACAGCCAGGTGGCCATTCCCGAGACGGTCCCCACCGCCGGACCGTAGGCCCGCACCAGGAAGTAGTAGGCGCCCCCGGCCCGGGGCATGGCCGTAGACAGCTCGGCCACGCTCAGCATGGCGGGCACGGCCACCACGCCGGCCAGGGCGTAGGCCAGCACCGCGCTGGGCCCGGCCTCGGCCGCGGCCAGGCCAGGCAGCAGGAACAGGCCCGAGCTGAGCATCGCCCCGGTGCTCAGCACGAAGACATGACGGAGACCCAGCGAGCGGGCCAGCCCCCTGCCCGGCCCGCCGGCGGCGCGCTCGTTCACATGCCTCTCACCGGCTGGGCCATTCCCAAACCTAACCCGGCCCGCTCCCCACGCTCAACGCCGGCCGGCGGCCGGTCTCCCACCGAGATTCCTGTCGGCAAGGACTTCAGCGGTCCTCAACTACAGGGATTTCGGTATTAGCGTGCGACGCATGAACTGGTGGCTGTGGGCGCTGGCCGCGGTGGGGGCCCTGCTCATCGTCACGACCGTGTACGACGTTGTGCAGAAGCGCCACGCCATCCTGCGCAACTTCCCGATCATCGGCCATCTCCGCTACCTGCTGGAGTCGTTCGGTCCGGAGCTGCGCCAGTACATCGTCAGCGACAACGACGAGGAGCGGCCCTTCAACCGCAACCAGCGACGCTGGGTGTACGCCACCGCCAAGCGGGAGAACCCGTACTTCGGGTTCGGCTCCGACAACCGTCTCGACGCCGACGGCTACGTCTTCTTCCGGCACTCGGCCTTCCCAATGAGCTGCGACGCCGCCTACGGTGAGCTGCGAGCGGCCAAGGTGCTTGGAGCCTGGCGCAACCGGCCCGGCGCGTTCCGGCCCGATTCAGTGGTGAACATCTCGGGCATGTCCTACGGCTCGCTGTCGGGACCGGCGGTGGAGGCTCTCAACCTGGGGGCGGCCGGAGCCGGGTGCCTCCACAACACCGGCGAGGGCGGGATCAGCGACTACCACCGCCACGGCGCCGACCTGGTGTTCCAGCTAGGCACGGGGTACTTCGGCGCCCGCGACACCAAGGGGCGCTTCTGCATGGACACGTTCCTGGCCAGCCTCGACTCGGCCCCGGTCAAGGCGGTGGAGCTGAAGCTGAGCCAGGGAGCGAAGCCGGGCCTGGGCGGGGTGCTGCCCGCGGCCAAGGTCACGCCGGAGATCGCCGAAGCCCGGGGCGTGCCGGTGGGTGTGACCGTGCGCAGCCCCAACCACCATCCCGAGTTCGACGGCGTCGCCGGCCTGGTCGACTTCGTGGAGCGCATCGCCGACGCCTCCGGGGTGCCGGTGGGCATCAAGTCGGCGGTCGGCGACCGCCGCTTCTGGACAGAACTCGCCTCCCACATGGCCGACACGGGCCGGGGCCCGGACTTCGTCGTGGTCGACGGCGGCGAGGGCGGCACCGGCGCAGGGCCGCTCACGTTCACCGATCACGTCTCGCTGCCGTTCCGGGTGGGCTTCGCCGAGGTCTACCAGGCCTTCGCTGAGGTCGACCTGAACGAAGCCGTCATGTTCGGGGGTTCGGGCAAGCTCGGCTTCGCGCCCGACGCCATGGTGGCGATGGCCCTCGGCGCCGACCTGATCAACGTCGGGCGGGAGGCCATGATGGCGGTCGGCTGCATCCAGGCCCAGCGCTGTCACAGCGGGCGATGCCCGACCGGTGTGGCCACCCAGAGCAAGTGGCTCACCCGGGGGCTCGATCCCGGCAGCAAGTCGGGGCGGGTGGCCAACTACGTCGCCGGACTGCGCCAGGAACTGCGGATGCTGGCCGAGGCCATGGGCGAGGAGCATCCGTCGCTGGTGGACCCGGCCGCGGTGGAGATGCGCATACGCCGGGGAGAGCTGATGCCCATCCTCGATGCCGTCGGCTACTCGACCGCAGCCAAGGAGGCCCGCATCGCCCTGGGCGACGTGGCCCGGGACGCCCGAATCTTCGCCGACTCGACCGGTTCGTAGAGCTAGTTCTCGAGTTGCTCCAGCAGGCGGGCCAGGATCTCGTCCTGGCGGCGCCGCAGCTCGGCCAGCTCGTCGATCAGCTGCTGGGTCTCCGACGGGGTCAGGTCACCCAGCTCCACTGAGGGCGTGTCCGTGCCCGAGGGCTGGGCGCCGTCGTCGGCCGGCTCGTCGCGGCCGGTGTCGTCGATTAGGGGAACGTCGCCGTCGGTGACTATCGGCGGCAGCACCACCCCTTCGAAGTCGGTGCCCGGGTAGAGGTCGGAGAGGGCTTCGCCCAGCGTCTTGCCCAGCGCGGTGCGGTTGCCGACAGAGGCGATCACCCCGGCCAGCAGCGGGATCTGGGTTCCCTGGGCCCGCACGTACATCGGCCGCACATACAGCAACGAGTCCTCGATCGGCAGCAGCAGCATGTCGCCGAAGTCGACCAGCGAGCCCTGGTCGTTGAGCAGCGTCAGCTCCCGGCTGATGTCGGGGTTGGTGGAGATGTTGGACGCCACGATGGCCGGACCCGGCGCCAGCAGGTTCGACATCTCGTAGGACACCAGCCTCGACGTCCCGTCGGAGACGGTCTCGCCTACCATGAAGGCGGTCAACTCCTTGCGGCTGTCGTCGTCGGAGGTGGGCACGAACGAGCGCAGGGCCACGAACGAGGCGTCGTCCTCGCCGGGGAGCTGGATCAGCGAGTAGTAGGCCGGCACCCGCCGCTCACGGCTGGTCAGCAGGCCCCGCTCGCCGACCACGGCCTCGGCGGTGCCTCCGGCCAGCACGCTGCGGCCCGGGTCCTGGGCCACCGCCCAGCGTTCGGTGCCGATGATCAGCGCCTCGGGGTCCGACACCTGGTACGACGCCCACATGTTGGTCTGCACCGTGAACAAGTCGGTCGGGAAGCGCAGATGGTCGCGCAGGCCGTCGGGCATCTCCGAGAAGTCGGTGAACAGGTCGGGGAACGCCGACTGCCACGCCTCGACGATGGGGTCCCGCACCGGCATGACGTACAGCGTCACATCGCCGTCGTAGGCGTCGACCACGGCCTTCACCGAGTTGCGGATGTAGTTGGCGCCGGCGCCGGCCAGCTCCGACGCGGAACCCAGGCCGCTGGTGTCGGCGCTCTGGGAGTACGGGTAGCGGTCGGTGGTGGTGTAGGCGTCGAGCACGTAGTGGATGCGGCCCTCGAACACCACCGGATAGGCGTCGGAGTCGAATTCGAGGAACGGGGCGACGCTGCGCACCCGGTCCTGCGCATCGCGGATGTAGATGATGCGGGTGTCGCCCGCGACGAAGTCGGAGATCAGCGGGTCGAGCTGCCCGAAGCGCAGCGCGAAGGCGGTCTGGCGCAGGAACGACCCCATGTTGACGCCGCCCTCGCCGTCGTAGCGGAAGCTCTCCTCGTTGCCCTGGCCGTCCACGTAGTCGACCTCGTCACGGGTGGCCCCCACCAGCGCGTAGCCCTCGAGATTCTCGCCCACGTATATCTGCGGCTGCTCCAGCTCCAGGCCGATCGCCGGGTCCACCTCGACGGGGAGGCCGCCGGTGATGAACACCGGGCTGCCCCGGACGTCGGTCACGTTGGCCCGGGCGACGGCGGCTCCATAGCCGTGGGTGATGGCCACATGCTGGCGCTCCCAGGAGCCCAGTTCGCTCAGGTTCAGCTCGCGGGCGGCCAGCACCACCTGGGTCAGCTCGCCGTCCACCTCGTAGCGGTCGACGTCGAGCACCGATGAGAAGCGGTAGAAGTCCCGCTCGCCCTGGTCCTTCTCGAAGGTGTCGGTGAGGGTCAGCGGATCGAGGATCCGGGCGTTGCGGACCGTCTGGGCCGCGGTCCGCAGCTGCGCGGGCGACGGGTTCTCGGTGTAGTCGAACACTTCCAGCGCGACATCGGCATCGGGCACGAGCCCGTAGGCCGATCGGGTGGCCGCAATGTTGCGGTCGGTGTAGACCGACTCGCGGTCGGTGGTGTTGGGGTCCACCTGGAACCGCTGGACGAACGCCGGGTACATGCTGCCAGCCAGCAGGGAGGTGAAGGCCCACAGGACCACGGCCAGCACCGGCAGCACCCAGCCCCGGCGGCGCAGGTTCACTATCAGCAGCACGGCCGCGGCCAGCGAGATGAGCAGCAGCAGGTTGAGCGCGGGGAGCTTGGCATTCACGTCGGTGTAGAGGGCGCCGTCGACCACGCCCCGGCCCGACACAGTCAGCTCGTAGCGGGACAGCCAGTAGTCGGCCGCCTTCACCAGCGCCAGCCCGGCCAGGATGGCCGACAGGTGGACCTTCACCGAGGGCAGCACCCGCTGCGACCCCGGCGTGACCTGGAGCCTGATGCCGCCGTGCAGGTAGTGGCCGATGCCGACCACCACCAGCAGGATCATGAGCGCGGCGAAGCCCCAGTTGACCAGGAACGACAGGAACGGAAGCCGGAAGACGTAGAAGCCGATGTCGGTGTTGAACAGCGGGTCGGTTACGCCGAAGTCCTTGCGGTTGACGAAGAGCAGCCACTCCTCCCACTGGTTGGACACGCCCGACGCGGCCAGCAGCGAGAAGAGCACCGACACCGCCAAGCGCACGAGCCGGTTGCGGCCCGAGACCATGGAGTGGTAGCGGCTGAGGAGCTCCTCCTCGGGTCCGGGCGGCCGCACCTTCGGCGCGAGCCGCTCCACGATCATCAGGTTGATCCAGATCAGGATGAAGAACGCCACCGCGAAGATCACGAACAGCGCGACCTTGGCCAGCAGGACCCGCCCCCACACGTCGGTCCGGTCGAGCGAGTCGAACCAGAGGTAGTCGGTGTAGAAGCGGGCGATGCCCCGCAGCGACAGCAGCAGGGCCAGAAGGCCGCCGGCTACCAGCAGGGCGATTATTCGGGTTCTTCTAGTGCCGAAACGCGGTCGGCCGCCGGCGGGGGAGGGGGAAACGGTGCGCACTGCCGATCACGATACCGTCTCTGACCAGCCAGCAGAGAGGGCGGCTTCGGCGGCGGCCTCAGCCCGGCGCGAACGCGACTCCCGGTAGATGGAGCGCACCGCCCGTGCAAGCTCGTCGGGGTCGTCGGTCTCGTCGACCAACTGGCTGAGGCGGGCCCGGGCCGGTTCCACCAGAACCGACACGATCGCAGAGGCGGCCGCCTTCATGTCGATGTCGTCGATGCTGACGTCGATGTCGGACGCGAAGTCCTGCAGCGGCTCCACCACGGCGCGGGTGTAGAGCCCCGCATCGGCGGAGATCAGGTTGCGCACGGCCCGGGATCCGCCTCGCCGCAACGAGTCCAGCAGCTCGCCCTGCTCGTCCACCACCAGCCGCTTGAGCCTGCGGGCGATACCGCCCACGGCGACGGCTCGGGCCGCGCCCACAAGGTCGTCGGGCCCAGACGCCCCGGCCGGTGCTGCGCCGGGGGGATCCTGGGACTGCGATCCCTCGCCGTTGTCCTCCTCGCCGGGCGGTCCGGACACCGGCTGGCTCGTGATCGTCCGCAGGCGGGCGAATATCGCGCCCGCGTCCGCCGCGGGCTCGGGCTCCGTCTCCGTGGCCGGATGGGCCTGCGCACCCATCTCGTGCTCGTACGGGGCGCCCTGTCCGGTGTCGGGATCGAAGCGGGGCTCGGATTCCACGTCGTAGAGACCGACCGCGGCCCGCTCGGGCGGCCTGTCCTTGTAGCCGACTATCGCCACGTACTCGCTGGTCCCGAAGTCGGCGGCCTCGTCCGGCTGGTAGGGAGGCTCTTCGTCCAGCTCGTCCAGCTCTTCGAGTTCGGCGGGCTCGGCTCCGGCCTCCTGGTCGGCCTGGTCGGCCTCGGGCTCCGGGGCCTCGGTGGCCTCATCGACGCCGGTGGCGACCTCTACGGCCTCTTCGGTCGGGGGCGGCTTCGCCGCGCGGGCAGCCCGGATCTCCGCCTCCATCTCGCCCACGGTGAGCTCGGGCTCGGCCGCCACCAGCAGCCCGGCCCTTGCCGCCGCCGCCTCCGCCTGGGGACCCGCCTGAGCGAAGTCCGCGATCCAGCCGTCCAGACCCTCGCGGCAGATCGACACCGCTTCCAGAAGGCGGTCGCGGATGACCCGGAGCTGCTCCACCTCCACCCGGTGCGCATGGCGCTTGAAGGCCAGGTCCGAGAGGATCCGCTCCCTCACGGTGCGGGCCTCGGCCACGAGTTCGCGGCCCTGCTCGCGGCTCTCCTCGATGATGGCCGCCGCGGCCGTGGTGGCCTCAGCGGTGATCTCATCGCCTTGGGCCTCGGCCCGCGACAACCGTTCCCGGGCGGCATCCCGGGCCGCCTGTAGCACGCGGGCCGCCTCGTCGCCCAGGGCCTCCACCACATGGGCCGTCTCGATCTTGTCCGGCGGGGCGGACTCGAGCTCGGCGAGGCGCTGCTGGAGCGAGTCGACCAGACCATTGAGGCGGCGGACTTCGGCGGCGGCCTCGCGCAGCCGCCTGCGCACTGGCTCCGGCTCGAAGCCGCGGCGGACCGTGCCGAAATCGGCCCGTTCGAGCTCTTCGGGGGCCAGCCCCACTTCCGGATCCAGTCCCTCGCCGTTTGCCATGGCTCCTCCGACGCGGCCGCCGTCACCTGGCCGCCGACGGGACCAATCCTATTGGCGGTGCGCCGATAACCCGGCTGAGCTGACCTCCCGGCCCAGAAGCTGCAATCGAAGCACGAGCCGCGACCGTAGGCACCGCGGCAGGCATGTGCAGGCCCCCGCGAGGACGGCGCGGGCTCAGCCGTACAGGAGCCCGACCGGATCTCCCCCCTCGGCCGCCAGCGCCTCCAGCGCGTCCTCGAGGTCCTCGACCCCCACCACCGGCACATCGCCCGCACCCGATCGGGCCTCGTCCACGAGAGCTGCGGGCACCATGATGATCTCGGCACCCGCCCGCCGGGCCGCCACCGACTTCTGGGCCACCCCGCCCACATCGCCGACCGAGCCGTCGAGGCGGATCGAGCCGGTGACCGCCACCCGCTTGCCCCCCGTCAGCTCGCCCGGCGTGAGGACATCAAGCACGAGCAGGGTGAAGGCCAGACCGGCGGAGGGGCCTCCCACGTTGCCGGAGCTGATGTCGATCTCGAAGGGGAGCGGGGACCTCTCGACGCGCTCGGCCACGCCGCTCACCCCGATGTACGCCCCTCCGCTGTCGGGATGGACGCCGAGCGTGAGCTCCACGTCGCGCCGCTCCTCCGTCTCGGAGTTCTCCACCGTGACAGTTGCCGTCGTGCCCGGATCAAGGTCGGCCAGCACGGCCCGCAACGACTCGACGGTGGTGACCGGCAGGCCGTCGATCTCCAGGATCACGTCGGTGCCCTCCAGCACACCGTCGGCCGGGCCGCCCGAGACCGCCTCCACGAACACCACGCCAGTGAAGTTCGCGACGTGAACGCCCAGGCGCTCCAGGGCCACGATCGTGGCCGTGTCCTTGGCGCTGCTCATCAAGTGCCGGTTGAACTCGCGCTGCTCCTGGTTGGACCGGTCGCCGAACACCGACTCGCGGCTGCGCAATTCGATGGCATCGTCGACGGAGGACCTGATCCAGTCGACGACTGACAGCTCGCTGTCGATCGACACGGTGAGCAGCAGGATCTCCCCGTCGGACTCGTACACCTCAATGCCGTCGGCCTCGATCCGGTTTGATGTGGTGAGGGCCGTGCCGGGTAGGAAGGCCACTGCCTCGGAGTCGACCAACGAGTCGCCGGGAATCAACCGCCCGGCCCACTGGGCCGGCACGAAGAAGGACCCGACCAGGGCCGCCACGGCCAATACGAAGGCCGTCCCCAGGAACCACCACAGCCGTCGCCAGGGCCTTCGGGGGCGGAGCCGGCGCCGGTGCCGCGGGTACCGGGATGGAGGCGCCGGAGGGCCCGAGAGGTTCGAGTCCGGCGCCGGGGAAGTCGGCGGTGGGGAAGCTAGCGTGGCCAACCGTCCAGTCGTCTTCGCTCAGGCGCCCTGGCGCGGCGCCGGCCCCCAAGGTATCCCCATGGCGACAGCCCCGACCACCGGCCAGGCTCCCCAATCAGCACCGGCCAGAAGCGAGCGGTGGGCGCGGATCGCCCGGTCGGCTGGCCAGTCGGTCCGCCGGTCGGCTCGGGCGATCCTGCAACTGGCGCGGGCAGGCCTCCGGTCGGCGTGGGCGGCCCGACCCACCGGGCGCGTCCGGCTGATCGACGTGCTGCGGGTGTTGGGCCTGGCCAGGCGGGCCGTGCCGAGGGCGGTGGTGGGACCGAAGGCCTACCCCCAGTGGTGGCAGCGCCTGCTGGCGTTGGCCGCGCTGATCGGGCTGGTCGTGGTCATCGGCTTCGTGCTGGCGGCGGCCGTGGGCATCATGGTCGTGGTGGCCGGATTCCTGCTCGAGAACGCCATCTCGTAGCAGGCGCCAGGGAGACGTGGGTGGCTGAGATGGCGGCGGCACCCGAAGGGGCCGATGCCATGACGCGGCGCCGGGCCGCGGCCGTGGCCGGCCACCGGGGCGACCGGGCTCAAGCCCGTGCCTACCTCCACGACGACGAGCCGGCGGTCCGGGCGAGCGCACTGCGAGCCCTGGAGCGGTCCGGCGACCTCGATGCCCCTCTCCTGGCCGCGGCCCTCGAGGACCCCGCGCCCGGCGTTCGGGTCACCGCGCTGGAGCTGGCCGCCAGCCGCCCCGACGTTCCCGTGGACGCGGCCGCGGCCCGGCTCGACGACCCCGACCAGCGGGTAGTGGAGGCCGCGGCCTGGACCTGTGGGGAGAAGGTCTCAGCCGCCGGTCCGGCGGACTCTGCGCCCGTCGTAGCGGCCCTCATCCGGGTGGCTCGATCCCATGCTGACCCGCTCTGCCGGGAGTCGGCCATCGCCGCTCTGGGCGCCATCGCCCATCCCGACGGGCTGCCAGCGGTCCTGGCCGGGTTGGACGACAAGCCCGAGATCCGGCGCCGGGCGGTGATCGCCCTCGCCCCCTTCGACGGCCCCGAGGTGGAGGCCGCGCTGGCCAGGGCCGGCAAGGACCGGGACAAACAGGTCAGGGCAGCCGCCGCCGAACTGCTCGGCCCGCAAGTCGGGGCCACCGGCGCGGAATGAGGGCCGGCTAGTCGAAGTCGTCGCTGAAGATCGAGATGTCCATGCCGAGGTGCTCCAGGCAGCGACCCGCGCCCCGGACCACCGTCTCTAGCGGCGCGTTGACCCGGCGGACCCGCAGCGACATCTCCCGCGACAGGCGTATGTCCATGCCCCTGAGCAGCCCTCCCCCGCCCACGAGATGGACGCCCCTGGCGATCAGGTCCTGGGCCAGCTCCGGCGGCGACTGCGACAGGCAGCTCAACACCGAGTCGACCATGGCGCTCACCGGCTCCTCGATGGCCTTGCGGATCTCGTCGGGGGTGACCACCGTGGTCTTGGGCATACCCGACATCAGCTCCCGGCCCCGGATCTCGGCCGCGGTCTCGTTGCGGGTGGCGGCCGCCGACCCGACCACGATCTTGGTGTGCTCGGCGGTGGGCTCCCCGATGGCCATCCCGTACACCCGCCTCATGTGGGCCTGGATGGCGTCATCGATGTCGAACGAGCCCACCCTCACCGCCTCCAGGGCCACCACCCCACCCAGGCTCAACAGCGCGGTCTCGGTGGTGCCGCCGCCGATGTCCACCACCATCGACCCGACCGGCTCGTCGATCGGGAGGCCCGCGCCGATGGCGGCCGCCAGGGGCTGATCGATCAGCCTCACCTCGATGGCGCCGGCCCGGCGGGCGGCCTCCATCACGGCCCGGCGCTCTACCGGGGTGATGGCTGAGGGCACGCACACCACGATGCGAGCCCGGTTGATGCGGCTGACACCCACCTGCCGCAGCAGGATCCGGATCATGTCCTGGGTGATCTCGAAGTCGGTGATGGCGCCCTTGCGCAGCGGGCGCCGGGCGACGATGTACCCGGGGGTGCGGCCCAGCATCCGCCGCGCCTTGTGGCCCACCGCCAGCAGCTGGTTGGTGTTGGTGTTGAGGGCCACCACCGACGGCTCGTTGAGCACCACGCCCTGCCCGCGGGCGTACACGAGGGTATTGGCGGTGCCGAGGTCGATGGCCAGGTCGCGGGGCAGGGCTCAGCGCTCGCTCTCCGCGACCGGCGCCTCAGCGGGCGGGCCGCCCTCGGAGTCGGGTGCCAGCGGGTCGAGTCTGGAGATGCCGCTGGCCGGCCCGACCGGTCGTCCGGGGGTGGGCGACACCGCCTCGAGCTGCTTCAGGAACGGGGCGGGGCGGCGCCAGGTGATCTTGCGGATCAGCCACAGCAGGGTGGAGACGACGGTGGCCAGGCCGAGCGAGGCGAGGACCAGCAGGACGGAGCCCCTCACCGGGCCGCCTCCCGCCGCGACGGCTCGCTGCCTGCCGCCGTGCTCGCCGAGGGCACGCCGGCGATGTGCTGGGGTTCCAGACCCCAGCTCTCCCCGCCCTGCCAGCGCTCGCGCTTCCAGATGGGCACGGTGGTCTTGAGCGTGTCGATGGCGAACCGGGCCGCCTCGAAGGCCGCGTCCCGGTGGGGCGCCGACACGGCCACCACCACTGCGGGATCGCCCACCGCCACACGGCCCACCCGGTGCAGCACCGCGATGC
This sequence comes from Acidimicrobiaceae bacterium, assembly GCA_009837445.1. Taxonomy (GTDB): domain Bacteria; phylum Actinomycetota; class Acidimicrobiia; order Acidimicrobiales; family Aldehydirespiratoraceae; genus Aldehydirespirator. The sequence goes on along the minus strand of VXTM01000026.1, from coordinate 38,213 downwards.
GGCCCAGGTCATCCCACCGCCGGCGCATCTCCGAGACGATGGCGTCCAGGCGGGGCTCGACCACCTCGTCGTAGGCCTCGTACTCCAGCCGGTCCACCCCCGGGCGGTCGACGGAGTGGTCGCGGGCCGTTCCGCTGAACTGGACCACGGCCCCGCATCCAGGCAGCACCACCCAATCCGCCACCTCCGACGAGGGGAGCGGATCAGGTGACAGCCCTAGCCAGGTGTCGCCGCTTTCGGGGGGTGCCAGCACCAACAAACATAGTAGTCAAGCGGATTCTAAGAACGACCGGGCCGGCGGCGCCTTCGCCAGGCCCGCACGGCCAGGACGGCCGTGGCCACGGACCCCGCCACCAGCACCGCCGCCGCGGCCAGCAGTAGCTCCTGGCGGCGCCGGGCCGGCAGCGACTCCAGACGACCGGGCTCGTGGGAGACCACCCATGCCTCCTCGTTGGTGTGGGCCGCCCGCCAGCCGAGGGCCCGCAGGCGGTCGTTGGCCACCACCCACGGGTGGATGGTGTAGGGCACGACCCCCGGCGGTGTCGGGGCCAGTCCCGAGCGCCAGCGCAACGCGCTCAACAGGCGCGCCAAGTGCGACGGCACTCGCAGGCGCGGCCGCGGCCCCTCCAGCTCGGCGAGGGTGTCGGGAGGGATCCAGCCGTCGGGGGCAACGTTGAGGATCCCGTCGTAGCGGGCGTTCACCGAGGTGACAACGGCGGCGGCGAGGTCGTCGGCATGGAGGTACTGGACCGGCGGATCGCCGTCGGCGGCCACCCCGAAACGGGCGGCCCGCAAGGTGTTGGCCAGCTGGCCCAGGCGGTCCTCGGCGACCACGGCCGCCGGCCTCAGCACGGTGACGGAGCGGTCCGGACCCGCCCCCCATTGCTGGGCCAGCCGCTCGAGCCTGTGCCGCTGCAGCGCCCAGTCGAAGTCGGGGTTGGGGCGTACCGCGGCGTCCTCGGTGATCGGTACCGGGTTGTCCCTCCAGGCGCCGTAGACCATGGCCGACGACATGACCGCCAGGTGGGGGACTCGTGAGGAGTTCAGACCGTCCAGCACCCGGTGCAGCAACGCCGCCTCCAGCTCGACCTCGGCCGGGTTCAGCGTGCCCGCCGTGACCGTGGATGCCAGGTGCACCACCGAGTCGGCCCCCGAGAACAGGGCGCCCAGATCGGCGTCGGCCAGGTCGGCCTGCTTGGTGGTGACCGAGGGGTAGGGGGCCGGGGAAGCCTCCCTGTCGATGGCGACGACGGCCACTGAAGGATGCTGGCCGGCCAGCCGGGCGACTACACGCCGTCCCACCGAGCCGTGGGCGCCGGTCACCACTACCCGGGCCGGCGGGGTCACGGTTGGCCTGACTTTCTAGGCTGCACCCCCCTACGATGCCTCCATGAGCGACGTGCCGCCAACCGGAGACGGCCCCGACGACCCGTTCGAAGGGTTGGAGGACCTCTTCAAGTCGGGCGGCCTGGAAGAACCGGGCTCCACCGGCGAACCCGACCCGGCTGGCGGGCTGGGGAGCCTGGGCGGCATGGGTGTGATCGGCGATCTGATGCGGGCCCTCCAGGGGGCGGCGCCCGGGTCCAGCCACGCCCGCGATGTGGCCCGGGCCATCGCCTCGGGCGGATCATCGGAACCCAACATCGACCCCACCGACCGGATCGCTCTGGAGCAGCTCGTGCGGGTGGCCGAACTGAGGGTCACCGACGCGACCGGTCTCCAGCCGTCGCGGGGCGCTCCGCTGCGGGTGGAGGTCGTCAACCGGGTCGGGTGGTCCGACCGCACCACCGGCGACTACTCCGAGCTGTTCAATGCCCTGGGCGAGTCGATCGCCGCGGGGGTCGACCCCGATCCCGACGACACCGCAGCCGACCCCATGACGGCCATGTTCGCGGGCATAACTCGCATGATCGGACCGGCCATGCTGTCGCTGACCACCGGCGCGATGGTAGGTCGCCTGGCCCAGCACGCACTCGGGGGCTACGTGCTGCCCGTACCGCGGCCACCGGGCAAGCCGATGCTGATCGCGTTGCCCAACGTGGAGGACTTCGGCCGGCAGTGGTCCCTCGACGCCGACGACCTCCGCCTGTGGGTGTGCCTGCACGAGGCCGTCTACCACGCGGTCTTCGGCGTCGAGCATGTGCGGGGCACGGTGAGCGACCTGCTGCTGCGCCACGCGTCCGCCTTCGAGACCAATCCCCACCGTCTGGAGGAGCTGCTGGACGGCTTCGACCCCCTCTCGGGCGGGCCCGAGGCCCTGGCCGAGCTCCAGCAGGCGATGGGCAGCCCCGACGCCCTCCTGGGAGCGGTGCGCTCCCAGGACCAGGAGGCGCTGCTGCCCCAGATGACAGCGCTGATCGCGGCGATCACCGGATACGTCGACCACACCATGGACCGCATCGGGACCCAGCTGATCGGCTCCTACGACCGGCTCGCCGAGGCGCTGCGGCGTCACCGGGTGGAGGCCAGCGAGTCCGACCGCTTCGTCGAGCGGCTGCTCGGGCTGGAACTCGACCAGGACCAGTACGAGCGGGGCGCCGCCTTCGCGGCCGGGGTGGTGGAGCGGGCCGGACCCGAGGGGCTGCAGCGGCTGTTCACCGATCCGGCCAACCTGCCCACCCCGGCCGAGGTCGACGCGGCCGGGCTGTGGCTGGCCCGGATCGACCTGCCCCGCTGAGAGCCGCCTACCCGCTCCGAAGCTCGGAGACTAGAAGCTCGGAGATTAAGGGCCGTCCCGGCGGCGTGGATTGTCGCGCACCGCGATGCGGCGGCGTCCGACGATGAACGAGATCAGCGCGAACGCGGCCAGCAGCGCCACGAACCCCGAGCCCAGTCGCACCGGTATCGGCAGGACCACCGGGAAGAACGCCCCGACCACCCAGGCGATCTGGAAGCGGGCCTCGAACCGGGCGAACGACCGTCCGTGGTTGGCGTCGGGGGCGTCGCGCTGCACCAGCGAGTCGAAGGCGAGCCGGGCCACCGCCGCGGCCAGGGCCACCCCGCCCGCCAGCAGCGCCATCCCCATCAGCCCGCCTGTCATCAACCCGAGGACGGCCGCGGCCAGGCCCACACCCAGCGACCCGAGCAGCATCAACTCCTCCACCACGCTGCGCCGCAGGATCGGGGCGACCTGCACCCCGGTGAAGGCCAGCAGTCCGGCCACCGCCACCACCACCGCGTAGTGCCAGGCCGGAGCGCCCGGATCGCCCACTATGTCGATGCCCCGCTCCGAGGCGACCGCCCCTCCGAGCGCGGCCCCCTGCTCGCTCACGTTCAGGCCCTCCTCGCCGCCGCGCAGCTCGAAGGCGAGCAGGAACGTGACGAAGCCCACCGCGCCCCGCATCACCGCCATCGCCGATGCCGACAGCAGGATGGTCGACGCCCGCAGCGCTGAGCGCTCCGTCGAACTGGCCCTGTTCTGCGCCACCGGGATGCGCGGTAGTTGGAGGGTGATGGCGGTGGCGACCCCGTAGCCCGCGGTGGCCACGCCCGCGGCGACGGCCGGACTTCCCAGGAAGACCAGGGCGGCTCCCACGCCCGCCCCGAGGAGGCTCATCACCGCGCTGATGAGGGCCAGGCGGCTGTTGGCCTGCACCAGGCTCGACTCCGAGGGCACGTAGCGGGGCACCACCGCGCTCTTGGCCACCGCGTAGCTCTTCTGCAGCACCAGCAGCGCGAACGCCTCCGGGAACAGCCACAGGGTGTCGATGTGGCGGATCATGAGCAGGGCCACCACCAGGCGGCCCACGTTGGTGACCAGGATCATGGCCCGCCGCCCGCCGGGCATCCGATCGATGAACGGGCCTATCAGCGGGGTGACCAGCGCGAACGGCGCCATCGTGAGGGCGAGGTACAGGGCGATCCGGTCGCGGGCCGCGTCCGGGCTGATGGAGAAGAAGATCGAGCCGGCCAGCGCAACCGCTATGACCGCGTCGGTGGTGGTGGCCGCGGCATGGACCCGGGCCAGTCGCTGGAACGGACTGTAGGAGGGCACCGGACGTGGCGGCTGCCCGCTGTCATTCACCCCGTCGTGGGCCACCCGCTCATGGTAGGAGGCGTCACGTTGATTGGGTTCGGTTCAGGGCCAACTGCTGGAGCCGCACGTGGGGGTCGTCGTCAGCCCCGCCGCAGCGGGTCCACACGCCGTCGGCGCCGAGGGTCCAGGCCAGGCGCTCGTCGGTCAGGCACACGTCGGCCACCTCCATCACCCGGGCGGCCAGCCTCGGATCATCGACCCGTACGAGCGCCTCCACCCGCCGATCGAGGTTGCGGGTGAGCAGGTCGGCGGAGCCGATGTAGGTGGCGGGCCGGCCCGGACCGTCGCCGTTGGCGAAGTGGTAGATGCGGGAGTGCTCCAGGAACCGGCCCACTATCGAGCGGACCCGGATCCTCTCCGACAGGCCCGCCACGCCCGGCCGCAGGCCGCAGAGGCCCCGCACGATCAGGTCGATCTCCACGCCGGCCTGCGACGCCTTGTACAGGTGGTCGATCATCGGCCCGTCGGCCAGCGAGTTCAGCTTGAAGATGATCCGACCCCCGCCCGGCGTGTGCGCCTCCTGCTCGATCAGCTCGGTGAGGCGGGCCCGGAGCTGCTCGGGCGCGGTTATCAGCCGCTTGTGGTCGACGCTGTGGCCGTAGCCGGTGAGCCGGTTGAAGAGGCCGGCGACGTCCGCGCCCACCTCCGGATCGGCAGTGAGCAGGCCGAAGTCGTCGTAGAGCCGGGCGGTCCGGTGGTTGTAGTTGCCGGTGCCGATGTGGCAGTACCGGCGGATGCCGTCGGACTCCTCGCGCACGATCATGGCGATCTTGGCGTGGATCTTGAGGCCGACGAGCCCGTAGGCCACGTGGGCCCCCGCCTGCTCCAGCCGTCTCGCCCAGCTGATGTTGCGAGCCTCGTCGAAGCGGGCCTTCAACTCCACCAGCACGGCCACCTGCTTGCCGCTGTCGGCCGCCTCCACCAGGGCGTCGATGATCGGGCTGTCGCCCGACGTGCGGTACAGGGTGAGCTTGATGGCCAGCACCGCGGGGTCGGAGGCGGCCTGCCTTATCAGTGCGCCCACCGAGCGGCTGAACGACGAGTACGGGTGGTGCACGAGCACATCGCCCGAGCGCAGCACCTTGAAGAAGTCGGTCCGGCCGCCGTCGGACGACAGCTCCGGCTCGGTGATGCCCCGCCAGTGCGGCCACTTGAGCTCGGGCCGGGGCAGGTCGGCGATCTCGTTCAGCCCGCTCAGATCGACGGGACCCCGGGTGCGGTCGACGGCGTCGGCGGGCAGGTCGAGCTCACGCAGCAGCAGATTGAGCACCTCCTCCGACATTGAGTCGGCCACCTCCAGGCGGACCGCCCACTGGAAGCGGCGGCGGCGCAGCTCCAGCTGCACCGCAATCAGCAGGTCCTCGGCGTCCTCGTCGTTGAGGGTGAGGTCGGCGTTGCGGGTGACCCGGAACATGTGGTGCTCCAGCAGTTCCATGCCCGGGAAGAGCGTGTCGAGATGGGCCGCGATGACGTCCTCGAGGGCCACGAACCGGTTCGTGCCCTCGCCGGTGGGCACCCACCGGTCGAGGGTGTCGGGAACCTTGACCCGGGCGAAGCGACGCTCGGAGTTGACCGGGTCGCGCATGAGCACGGCCAGGTTCAGCGACAGGTCCGACACGAACGGGAAGGGGTGGCCCGGGTCGACGGCCAGCGGGGTGAGCACCGGGAAGACACGGTCCGAGAAGTGCGTTCGGAGACGATCCCGCTCGTCTTCGTCGAGGTCGTCGGCCGAGAGCAGATGGATGCCCTCGCCGGCCAGTTGGGGCTGGACCTCCTCGAGGAACAGGCGCTGCTGCTCGCAGCACAGCTCCGAGCTGACCTGGCGGACCTTGCGGAGCTGCTCGGCCGGGGTGTGCCCGTCGAGGGTGCGCTCGGTGAGCTCGGCCGCCACCCGGTCGGCGAGTCCCGACACCCGCACCTGGAAGAACTCGTCGAGGTTGGTGGAGAAGATGCTCAGGTAGCGGGCCCGCTCCAGCAGCGGGACGTCCGGGTCGCCCGCGAGGCTGAGGACCCGGCCGTTGAAGGCAAGCCAGGAAAGCTCCCGGCTGAAGTAGTCAGTGAAGGGCTGGCCCCATCCGCCGACACGCATCATGGACGGGGCGGGGTCACGTGACCGTCCGGGTCAGGCCCGCTCCCGGACCGGGTAGGGATCCTCTTCCTCGGGGTAGCCGAGGTCCCAGTCCACGATTATCCGCTCGCGTTCGGCGTCGCGGTTGACCCGCTCGCGGTTGCGGCGGAACTGTGGATCGTGAGGAGGCAGCAGCAGCAGGCGGGCGTGGACCCGGTCGCGGAACGAGGCCATGAAGTCGGCGTCGCCGTACACCGGTCGGATCTCCCAGTGGGGCGCGGTCGGACCGAGGTAGACGACGGTGGCCTGCCCCACCGGCGGCTCGTCGACCGCTTCGACATCGGTGATCGTCATGATGCCCTCCGCCTCGGGGCGAGGCCCTCAGGCGGAGCCGTTCTTGCCCGGAGCGCCTTGGTTGCCGTCGCTGCCGGTGGCCTTGCTGGCTCCCCCGTCGCCCTCACTGGCGCTCTCGGACAGACCGTCCTTGAACTCCTTCTGGGCCTGGCCCAGCGAGCGTGCGAGCTTGGGGAGCTTCGCCCCGCCGAACACCAGCAGGACGATGATGAGAATGATGATGAGTTCGGACGTGCCGATGCTCGGCACCACCGCGAAAATGTTCGCCATCGCTGGGAAGCATACCGCGCTTTGTCCACAGCCGCATCCCTGGTATGCGGCCGGTTTACTCGGCTTGCGGCTGGATGATGCCTAGGCGGTGGCGGCCGCTCGGCGCTGCATCGCCCGGGCGCGCCGTATGCGGCGTCGCTCGCGCTCGCTCATGCCTCCCCAGATGCCGAACTTCTCGCCGTTGTTCAGCGCGAACTCCAAGCACTGCTCGCGCACCACGCAGCCCCGGCAGACCTCCTTGGCCTCCCGGGTGGATGCGCCCCGCTCGGGGAAGAAGAGGTCGGGATGCACGCCCAAGCAGTTGGCCTCGCGCTGCCAGGACATGTCCTCGGCGGGAAAGATGCCGTGTAGCTCCATTGGGTGTTCCTCCACGATGACCATCTCGATAACTGGTCCGGGCCCCAGCGGTGGGCTCGAGCCCGGCCCCGCCCGGGTGCCATCGATGTAATTACACCACTGTCATACGACAAATGCAAACCCGGGGAGCAAGAAATCCTCCCTCCCCCGGCGCTTATTCTCGACCAGGGGTCTGTCAGCGGCGGGCCCGCACCAGGCTGCGCTTGTGCTCCACGAAGTCCACGAGCACGTAGTCGCCGAGGTTCTCGTTGGTGGTGAAGAAGGCCCGGCCCCCGTTCATCTCGGTGATGCGCTCCACGAAGTTGGTCAGGTACGACGTGGCGTCGAGCATGAACGTGTTGATGCGGATGCCGTCACGGGTGCAGCGGCCCACCTCGGCCAGGGTGAGATCGACCGTCTCCCGGGTGGGCGGGTAGCTGAAGAAGGGCCGGCCCGACGAGGTGATGTGGGCGGTGGGCTCGCCGTCGGTGATCATGATGATCTGCTTGGTGCCGGTCTGGCGGCTGAGCATGCGCCGGGCAAGCATGAAGCCGTGCTGCATGTTTGTGCCGTACACGTAGTCCCATGAGACCTCGGGCAACTTCTCGGGCCGGAACTCCCGGGCCACCTCGCTGAACGACACCAGGCCCAGGTAGTCGCGGGGATACTGGCTGGAGATCAGCGCGTGCAGGGCCATGGCCACCTTCTTGGCCGGCAGGAAGTTGTTGCGCATCGGCATCGACAGCGACAGGTCCAGCATCAGCACGGTGGCCGACCGCACCTGCTGCTCGGTCCGCTCGATCTCGAAGTCGTCTGGGTGCAGGTTTACGGGCACGCCGCCGCCGGTGCGGGTCAGGGCGTTGCGGATGGTCCGGCCGATGTGAAGGTTGAAGGCGTCGCCGAACTCGTAGGGCTTGGTGTCGGGCTCGCGCTCGTGGCCCATGCCCTCCCGATGGATGGCGTGGCGGCCGAGTTTGTCCGCGTCGAGCTTGGCGAACAGGTCGCGGAGCGCACCCAGGCCGATCTTGCGGATGGCTCTGGGGGTGAGGTCGAAGCGGCCCTCGTGGTTCTCGATCAGGCCGGCCTCCTCCAGCATGCGGGCCACCTCGGCCATGCGTTCGAGGCTCTCGGCCTCGTCGTCGCCCAGCAGCCTGCGGACGGCCTCGGTGTCGGCCTCGGCCAGGGCGCCGGGGCTGGGCGAGCCCCGCAGCAGGTTCTCGAGCTGGTCGATGTCGCCCAGCTCGGCCAGCATGTCAGTGGCCTCGCCGAAGTCGAGGGGGTCGACGCCGCCGAACTCGTAGCGCCGCTCCCAGCCGAGGTCCGGGAACTGGTTGCGGAGGTGGCCGGCCAGCTCGTTGATCTGCCAGTTGAGGTCCATGTCGGACAGCAGCTGGTCCGACAGCTGCTGGAGCTGGTCGCGCTGGCCCGGTGTCATCGAGTTCATGAGGGACTGGGCGGCGGCCATGCGGCGGGCCATCACCTCAAGGAGCTCGTCGAGGGTCTTGGGGTTCTCGGGGAAGAAGTCGCCGTAGCGCTCCATGAACCCGTCGAAGTCGGGCTCTTCACCACGGGCCCGCTGGGCCAGCATGGCGTTGAGCTCGGCCAGCATGTCCTTGAGCCGCTGCATCTCCTCGGACGTGTCGCCGTCGGTGGCGTCGTTCACCGCGCCCGCCATCCGGTCCAGGAATTGCTGCATGAGCTGCTCGCGCAGCTGTTCGGCCAGCTCGGTGAACTGCTGGCGGGCCTCGTCGCTCTCGAAGTCGTAGTTGTCGAGGGCCTTGAACTGGCCGGCCAGGTCGGGGGGCAACATGTCGAGCTGGAGGTTCTTGGTGGCTGCGGTCTGGGCGGTGAGGTCGGCCCGGCGCTCGTCGCCGTCGTCCCGGGCCTCGGCCGCGGCCGCGTCCAGCTCTTCCAGCGCCCGGCGCTCGGTGCGCACTACATCGCGCAGGGCCTCGGCGATGTCTTCGTACACGCCGCCCAGGTCGTGGTTCTCCAGCAGGTCGCGGCGACGCTCCCTCAGCCGCTCCAGCATCTCGCGCAGGCCCTGGATCCGGCGGCCCGAACGGTCCTCGAACCCGTCGGCCATGAGACGGCGCAGCGCGCTGGCGAGGTCGCCGTGGTAGAGCAGGTCGTCGGCCAGCTCGTCGAAGATCGAGTCGGCGTCGAGGTCGAAGCCGGCCTGGGTGCCGTCCCAGCGCCAGTAGGCGAAGTGGGCCGGCTCGGGCTTAGCCCTCGGCCGGCGGCGCCAGCGCTCCCGCAGAGCCATGCCCCGACCCTACCCCGGCCGGCCAGCCAGCCCAGCGGCCGGTCTTTGCCGCGAACTGGCAGCACAATGCACGCATACCGCGCAAAACGCTGCCAATTCCAGACGGCGGCCGGTCTTTGCCGCGAACTGGCAGCACAATGCACGCATACCGCGCAAAACGCTGCCAATTCCAGACGGCGGCCGTCCCTTGCCGCGAACTGGCAGCACAATGCACGCATACCGCGCAAAACGCTGCCAATTCGATGGGCGGTGGCTATGGCTTCGGCTCGGTGGGCTCGGTCGTGAGCAGACCGGCCGCCGACCAGGCCTCGATGCCGCCCTCTAGGTCGCTGACGTCGGAGAAGCCGAGGCGGCGCAGTGAGGCGGCTGCGAGGCTCGACGTGTAGCCCTCGTTGCAGACCACCACCAGCGGCTGGTCGAACGACTCGACGGCCGGGTGGGAGTAGCTGGCCGACGGGTGGCAGCGCCACTCCAGCACGATCAACGGGATGCTCGCTGAGCCGGGGATCATCCCGGTCCGCTCCCGGTCGTCGCGGTCGCGAATGTCGATGACCACCAGGGGGCCGTCCGGACCGGGGGCGGTCGCGGACTCCATCTTGGTGGCCAGCTCCTCGGGGGCGAACCGCCGCAGGCCGGACCGGGCCTGCGCCAGCAGCTCGTCGACCGTGAGGCGGGCGGCTTGGCCGAGGCTGCCGCCCACCAGGGCAGGTTCCGGTGGGGCCGACTCCGCGATGGCCGGTCCGCCGTCCTCATCAGCACCGAAGAGGGGAGGATCCTCCCCCACCGCGCTGCGGTGGCGTTCGCCGTGCAGATAAAGCTCGAGACTGAGACGCTCGGGAGTCCAGTCCTCGTCCAGGCCCTGGATCATCAGGTCGGCCTGCGACGGCGGGGCCAGGCCGTCCACCGGCTGGTCCCGGTCGAGGTTGGTGGGGAAGGCGTAGCCCTCCGCGCAGCAGGCCACCACGTTGGCGGCCGCGGCCCGGTCGAGGCCCGACGCCAGCCGGGACCGCAACCTCGGGTACACCGCGTGGACCATGCGGGCGCGGTCCACGGCCTCGGTGGCCCGCCCGAACGCGGAGGAGATCTGGAGCAGGTTGGCCATGCGGTGCACGTCGGCGGTGCGGTTGTGGCCCGCGGCGTGGAACATGGCCGGGCTGAAGAACACCGCGTCGCCGGTGCGCAGCGGCAGCTGCACCCGGTGCTGGGCGAAGTACTCGATGAACTCGGGGCGTCGCCACGCCAGGTAGCCCAGCTCGTACTTGTGGGAGTGGGGCAGGTACATGGTGGGACCGGTCTCGGTGCCCATGTCGCAGTGGGCGATGGCGCCCTGGAGGGTGAGCAGCGGCGACAGCCGGTGGGCCTGGAGGGGGAACCGCTCGGCCTCGTCGTCGGTGAGGAAGCCCATGTGGTAGTCGCGGTGGGGGTGCTGGGCCTCGCCGCCCGGGTTGACCACGTTGACCTGCTCGGTGAGCTGGTAGCGGGGGCCCAGCCAGGCCTCGCAGGCCACCGCCACCGCGTCGGAGCGGTGATAGTCGATGAAGGCCTCGGGATCGGTCACGGCCAGCTTCTCCAGGGCGTTCCACACCCGGTCGTTGGTTCCGGGCTTGGCGAAGTGGTCGCCGGCGGGTCCTCCCTGGGCGTGCTGGGCCGCGATCAGGTCCCAGAACACCTGCGAAGCCCGATCGACGGCCTCGGCGGGCACGGCCGACTCGAGCAGCACTATGCCGGGTCCCTCGACCAGGGCTCTGAAGAGCTCGTCACGGAGCGCGGTGCGGTGCTCGGCGTCGGCGGTAGGACCGTGGGCCAGCGCGCTGGCGTCGTAGGTGGGGACGCCCTGGGTGATCCGGTCCGCCAGCGGGTAGTCGGCGGGGTCGAGGGGCTGCTCGACCAGCGCGGCGAACGCCTCCAGGTCGCACTCCTGGCGCGACGGGAACGGGGTGTCGCGGCGGATCGTCACCATGGCAATAGTACGCCCGAGACAGGGGCGTTAGCGTGGGCTGCCCGCAAGGAGTGGAGGTGTCATGCCCATCAATCCGGATGCCGCGGGTGCCGTGGGAGAAGAAACCGAGATCAGCTGGACCTCCAAGGACAGCCTGCTGTACGCCCTCGGCGTGGGGGCGGGAGCGTCCGACCCGACCGGCTTCGAGTTGGAGTTCACCACCGAGAACACCCGAGACGTCACCCAGCGGATGCTGCCCACCCAAGTCGTGGTCATCGGCCCCAGCCGGATGCCCGACTACGGCGACTTCAACCTGGCCGCGCTGCTGCACGGCGACCAGCACATCGAGCTCCATCAGGAGATCCCGGCCGCGGGCTCCGCGGTGGCCCAGTCCCGGGTGGCCGGCATCTACGACAAGATCAAGGCCGCGCTGGTGGTGCTGGAGACCAACGTCCGCAGCCACGACGGCGAGCCGATGTGGACCAGCCGGGCCGGGCTGTTCATCTCGGGCGAGGGCGGCTGGGGCGGCGATCGCGGGCCGGCCAACACTTGGCAGCGGCCCGACCGCGAGCCCGACCACGTTACCGGGTACGACACCCGCACCGATCTGGCCCTGCTGTACCGCCTGAACGGCGACCGCAACCCCCTGCACTCCGACCCGTCGTTCGCGGCCATGGCCGGGTTCGACACGCCCATCCTGCACGGGCTGTGCACCTTCGGGGTGACGGGACGGGCCCTGCTGCACACCCTCTGTGGCAGCGACCCGGCCCGCTTCGGGTCGATGGGCGGGCGCTTCAAGGCGCCGGTCCTGCCCGGCCAGCGCCTCGACGTCTGCATGTGGGACGAGGGCGACTCCACGCTGTTCCAGACCTGCGTGGGCGACCAGGTGGTGTTCGACGCCGGCGTCTTCACAACCCGCTGAGCGGGTGGCCGACGGCAGCGCCAAATTGATGTATGTGGTGACCTCAGAGGGCGTCAACCGCATCAATTTCGGGAGATGCCGCTGAGATGACGGACTCTGACGGTGCCTTCCTGTGGGGGGCGGGAGCGTCGTCGGTGTCGGCCGAGGGGGTGGCGCCCGCGGCCGACTGGTCGGTGTGGGAGCGTGACGGGCGGGCGCCCCGCTCGGGCGACGGCGCCGGCTTCGCCCGGGACTTCCGGGACGACTTGGCCCAGCTGCGAGCACTGGGGCTCAACAGCCTGCGCCTGACCGTGGAATGGGCCCGGGTCGAGCCGGCCGCGGGAAGGCCCGACAGCGACGCGCTCGACCGCTACCTCGACATCGCCGACGCGGCCGCGGTCGCCGGTCTCGGGGTGTGGATAACGCTGCAGCACACGTCGCTGCCGGGCTGGTACGTCGACGACGAGGGCGGCCACGCCGACGAGACGGCTCGGCGTCGGCGGTGGGCCCGCCATGTGGACCGCATGGCCGAGGCCTTCGACGGCCGGGCCGCCGGGTGGTGCCCGATCGAGGACCCCATCGGCTGGGCCGTACGGGGCTACGGGCTGGGCACCCGGCCGCCGGGGCGACGCAGCGCCGAGGCCGCCGCCGAGGCGGCCGAGGGGGCGATGCTGGCCCTGCACGAGTCGTGCCGGCTGCTGGAGTCGGGGCCGCAGCCGGTGATGGCGACCTTCGGGGCCCCGACGCTGCACGCCGCGCCGGTCGAGCGCGAGCACGCCGGCGCGGCCGCGGTCGAGACCCGCCGCTGGGACGACCTGCTCTGGGGCACCTGGACCAGGGCCCTGCGCGAGGGTGCGGTCGAGGTGCCCGGCCGGGCACCGGTGGCCGCGCCGTTCTTCGAGAAGGGCCCTGAGCTGGTGGGGCTGAGCCACGACCACCCGGTGGGGGTGACCGAGACCGGCCGTTTCGCCAGCTGGCCGGCGTCGGCCCGGCGCTCGGCCGCGGGCTTCGCCCCCGAGCCGGCCGAGCTGGGGGAGGCCGTGCACCGGGCCATCGACGCGGTACCGGGTCGGGGCGTGGTGGTGGCCGCCCACGGCGTGCCCACCGATGACGACGACTGGCGCGACACGGTGCTGGACGGGTCGCTGGCGGTGGTGGCCGACGCCCGGGCCTCGGGCCTGCGGGGCTACTTCCACGACAGCGCGGTCGACGGCTACGAGTGGGCCCTGGGCTTCGGCGCCCCGCGGGGCCTCATCGGCCGCGACCGGGTCGTCAAGCCCTCAGCCCAGCGCCTCACCGCCGCCATCTCCGGCGTCGGCGACGGCTAGCCCAACGAAATTGGTGCCGAAACTGGGTGTCTGATACCCATTTCGTCGCCAATTTCGGGACGGGGAGCGGGGAGGGGCGGGTCTAGCGGGAGCGGTACTGGGCTCGGGGGCCCTGGGCGTCCTTGTTGAGGCGCTTGGACAGGTGCAGTCCTTCCAGCACTAGCTCCACCGCGGCGGCGACCATGGCCGGCGACTCGGCCGCCTCGTCGCCGGCCAGCAGCGCCTGGACGGGAGCGGTCAAGGCCGGCACCTGGGCCAGCAGCGCGGCGTAGTCGGTGTCGGCCACGTCATCGCCCACGTCCACCACCAGGTCCTCCTCGAAGGCGTCCACCACCTCGCGGTGCATGTCGGGCGGCACGCAGTCCTTGAACACCGATAGCACCGCCGAGCTGACCAGCCGCTGGAGGATCTCGGTCTCACGGCCCTCCTCCAACGTCTCGATCTCCACCTTCCCCGCGGTCGACGACGACAGCGCGTCGAGGTCGGTGACCCGGGGCACCACATGGTCGCCGCCGGTTCGCAGGGTGCGCCGCATGGCGTTGGCCACCATGGTCTCGGCGTTGGAGATGCTCAACCGCACCGACACGCCCGAGCGCTGCGACACATGCGGGCTGGACCGGGCCGCCCGGGTGAGCGCCACCACGATGCGGTTCATGAACTCCGGCACGGTGACCACCAGGCCCGAGGTCCCGGGCACGCCGTCCTCGCCGGTGGCGTCGGCCGGGCCGGGGCCGAGGTAGGCCTCCTGCTCGACGATGTCCATCTCAGTGCCGGCGTCGAGCGGGTAGTGGGTTCGGATCTGAGCCCCGAAGCGGTCCTTCAGCGGGGTGATGATGCGGCCCCGGTTGGTGTAGTCCTCCGGGTTGGCCGAGGCCACCAGCACCACGTCCAGCGGCAGGCGGACCTTGTAGCCCCGGATCTGCACGTCGCGCTCCTCCAGCACGTTGAGCAGGCCCACCTGGATGCGCTCGGCCAGGTCGGGGAGCTCGTTGATGGCGAAGATGCCCCGGTTGGTGCGGGGCACGAGGCCGTAGTGCAGGGTGAGCTCGTCCGACAGGTAGCGGCCCTCGGCCACCTTGATCGGGTCGACCTCGCCGATCAGGTCGGCGATCGACGTGTCGGGGGTGGCCAGCTTCTCGCCGTAGCGGTCGTCGCGGTGGACCCAGTCGATGGGTGTGGCATCGCCCTGCTCCGCCACCAGCGCCCGGGCGTGGGCCGAGACGGGGGCGTAGGGGTCGTCGTTGATCTCGGATCCGGCGATGATCGGCATCCACTCGTCGAGCAGGCCGACGAGGCCGCGGATCATCCGGGTCTTGGCCTGGCCCCGCTCCCCCAGCATGATCATGTCGTGGCCGGCCAGCAGAGCGTTCTCTACCTGGGGGATGACGGTGCTGTGGTAGCCGAGCACATCAGCGAACAGCGGCTCCGACGAGCGGATGCGGGCCACGGCGTTGCGCCGCAGTTCCTGGCGGACGGGCACCGATGTCCAGCCGGATGCTCGCAGCTCGCCCAGGGTGGTCGGTCGGGGCTCAGGCATCGCCGGCAACCCTAGCGGCGCCGTGATGGCCCCAGTAAACGGCGAGGCGGAGACCGCCAGGCGGGAGACGGCGGCGGTCGGCTTGCGAGCGAGTAGGGCGAAGCCCGTGCGAGCAGGCGACCACCGCCGGCCACCCGCCGGACACAACAACCACCGAGGCACAACAACCGCGGGCGAGAGACCGCCAGGCGGAGACCGCCAGGCGGGAGACGGCGGCGGTCGACTTGCGAGCGAGTACGGCGAAGCCCGTGCGAGCAAGCGACCACCGCCGGCCACCCGCCGGACGCAGCAACCACCGGGCACAGCAACCACCGGGGCACAGCAACTGCGGGCGGTAGCTTGGGGCCGTGGATCTGGGCGGCACGTGGCGGATCGCTGCGGCCACCGAGGGGCAACGGCGCACCTTCCACGAGTTCGACCACGACGAGTCGGGCTGGGCCCCGATCGAGGTGCCCAGCCACTGGGCCCAGGGCGCCGGGGGACTGGACCTCGCCGGAGAGGAGTCAGTGCTGTACCGGCGGCGCTTCGAGGGGCCGCCCGATGCGGCCGCCGCGACCGGGGTCGAGACGGTCGGCACCCGCTGGTGGCTACGGATCGAGGGGCTGGCCCAGCAGGGCGACATCTGGCTCGACGGCGCCTACCTCGGGCACACCGACGGCTACTTCGTACCCCACGAGCTAGAGGTCACCGATCTGCTAGCGGCAAGGTCCGAGCACCTACTGGCCATCGAGGCGACCTGCCGGCGTTTCGGCGACCCCGACAACCGCACCACCCTGACCGGCGCGCTCCAAGACCCCGAGCTGTGCGGATCCGACGACGTGATCGTGGGCGGCCTGTGGCGGCCGGTGCGGCTGCGCTCCAGCGGGACGGTCGCGATCCGCCACGCCCGGGCGGTCTGCGCAGAGGTGACCATGGGTGAGGGCGGGAGCGCGGCCCGGGCCCGGCTGGAGCTGCGGGCCGTGCTCGACGTGCCGGACGGGGGCGCCGTGTACCTGCGCACCACCGTCGCGGGCACCGAGCACGTCCACAGCCACCACGCGGCCGTCGGCGAGAACCGGGTCGAGTGGACCGTGGACGTGGCCGATCCACCGCTGTGGTGGCCCCACTCCCTAGGCGACCAGCCCCTGTGCGACCTGGAGATGGAGGCCCTGGCCGGTGGGGAGGTCCACGACCGCAGGCGCTTCCGCATCGGCTTCCGGTCGGTGGAGATGCGCCGGTGGGTGCTGCACGTCAACGGCGAGCGGCTGTTCGCCAAGGGCGCCAACCTCCTGCCCACGAGACCGCTGCTGGGCACGGCGTCGCCGGCGGAGGTGGCCGACGACATCCGGGCGGCCCGCAAGGCGGGCCTCGACCTGGTGCGCCCCATCGCCCACATCGCCCGCGAGGAGCTCTACGACACCGCCGACGAGCTGGGGATGCTCGTCTGGCAGGACCTGCCCGTTAGGGGGGTGATGAGCCGCAGCGTGGTGGGCGAGGCCCGGCGGCAGGCCCGGGAGGCCGTCGACCTGCTGGGCCACCGCCCGTCGGTGGCGGTGTGGTGCGCCCACGACGATCCGTTCCCCCGCAAGAGGCGACGGTCGGCCACTCCGGCGGCGTGGAGCCGGCTGGGGCCGTCATGGAATCGGGACGTGCTCGACCGGCGCCTGAGCCGGGTGATGTCCCGCTGCGACGGCTCGCGCCCGGTCCTGTCCCACGCCGGCGTGCCGCCGCATCTCCCGTCGCTGGAGGGCACCACGAGCCAGCTGTGGTTCGGCCACCACGGCGGCCGGGCCGCCGATCTGGCCCCGACGCTGGCCCGGGTCCCGACGATGGGCCAGTTCGTGTCGGCCTTCGGCACGCCGGTGCGGGCCGACCAGCCGGAGGTCGTCAAGACCACCGTCGAGATCCTGCGCCGTTTGAAGTACCGGCCCACCGGAGGCTTCCTGCTTCACGCCCTGGCCGACGTGGGCGGCGTGCTCGACGGCGGCCTCGAAAGCGGGTTCGGTGTGCTGGATGGGTTGAGGCGACCGAAGCCGGGCTGGTGGGCGCTGGTCGACGCCTGCCGGCCGGTGGCCGTGGTGGCCGACCCGCTGCCGGAGGAACTGCGTACCGGCGGCCGTGTCGACCTGGCCGTGCACGTGGTCAACGACACTCGCCGCGGTCTGGACGGCATCGTGGCCCGGGCCCGGGTGCTCGGAGGTGACGGCCCCGTCCTGAGCGAGCATCGATGGGTCGGGGCGGCCCCCGCCGACAGTTGCGTGCTTGTGGGCCGGATCGAGACCGTCCTGCCAGAGGTGCTCCAGCCCGGTCAGTTGACGGTGGAGCTGACCCTCACCGCAGCCTCACCCGCCGGCACCGGCGGCGACCCACCGGAAGTCCTCGCCACGAACTCCTACACCGCCACGATCGCCTAGACCGCCACGATCCCGCAGGTGGGCGGCACACGACCGCGGGACTTCTAGCGATATTGCCTGTGCATATATTGTTGCCGCCCAGGAAATCCCAGAATCCGACAGGCGGGCAGGAGCAGCGATGTACGAGCCGACCGACCAAGCTTCAACTGCGACGGAGTACCCGGCAGGGTCCGAGATACGCGAGAGCGACTGGCACATCCTGGCCGGGTTCTGGCATCCGGTGGCGTTCTCATCGGATCTGGCCAACGGACCGGTGGCGTCCAAGCTGCTCGACGTCGACCTCGTCGTCTACCGCACCAGCGAGGGTGCGGCGGTGGCCAGGGACCTCTGCGTGCATCGGGGCTCGAAGCTGAGCAACGGCTGGATGAGCGACGACGGTGCCTGCATCGTGTGCCCCTACCACGGGCTGCACTACGACCGCTCGGGCCAGTGCACCTGGATTCCCGCCAACGACCCCGACAGTCCCCCACCGGCCAAGACCATGAGGCTGTTCAGCTATCTCGCCGCCGAGCGTTACGGGATCGTGTGGGCATGCATGAAGCCGGAGCCCCTCCGCCCCCTCCCCGAGTGGCCGCACCTCGACGAGTTCGGGCCGGAATGGCTGAGGATCCAGATCCCGAAGGGCACGTGGGCTGCCACCGCCAGCCGCCATTGCGAGAACTTCAACGACATCGCCCACATCTCCTGGGTCCACATGAAGACGTTCGGGAACCGGGCCAGGCCCGTCGTGCCCGACTACACGCTGGAGCAGACCGACTACGGCCTGTACATGGCGCTGCCCTACATCGAGGTCGAGCGGGGCTTCAACGACGACCTCGGCGAGCGGGAGCGTGAGGTCTTCTACCAGCACCACCTGACCTACCCGTTCGCCACCGACCTGAAAGTGGACTACTACGAGGACGACGGCGAGAGCTTCGTCACCAGCCATTTCTTCGATATCGGTTCGCCCGTCAGCGCCCGGACCACCGACATCTACCAGGTCTCGCTGACCAACATCCCGGGCGCCACCGTGGAGGACTACGCCGAGTACCAGCTGGTCACCAACAGCGAGGACATCGTGATCGTCGAGAGCCAGCGTCCCGAGAACGTGCCGCTCAACCTGGCCGCCGAGACCCACATCCGGGCCGACCGGCTGTCGGTCCGGTACCGCCGCGACCTGGTGGAGATGTTCGGGCTCGGCGCGCCGGAGATGGTCGCCTAGGAGCCCGCCTCGGCCTCTGAGTGGCGCGGCTCAGCCGGCGCCGGCGGGGACTAGTTCGTCGGCCAACTCGAGCAGCCACTTGCGGTAGTGCAGCGAGAAGATGTCCACCTCCGCGAGAAACATCTCCATCGACAGGTCCTCGGGCAGCTGCGCGGGCCGCTGGGAGGAGACGATGGGCTCGTCCTGCTCGTAGACGAACTTGTTCCAGCCTGCGATCTCCTCGAAGATCGTCGACGCTGAGCCGAAGTTGCGGGCGCCGATCGTGAAGTTGCGGATCGTGGTCGGCGATGTCGGCGTGGGATGGAAGAACAGGCAGAAGGTCTCGCCCGCCGGGTTGAACGATCGCAGAAGCACCGTCAGCGGCATGAAGCACTCCCAGGTCTTCATGACCTCCATGTACTCGCTGTCGTTGTCGATCGACTTGTTCTTGGCCGCGCCGGCCGGCTCCCGGGCGGGCTCGCTGAGCCTCATGTGGAGGATGTTGCGGGCCGTCGGGTACACCTCGTGGCGAGGGATGGCCGGATCGCTGGAATCACCCAGGTACCCGTCGTGGACGAAGGCCAGATGGGCCGGATCGATGTAGTTCTCGGTACGGCGCACCGCGAAGGTGTGATCCCAGTCCGTCGACGGGACCGCCACGCAGTCATAGGAGGGGTCCTCGAACTGGGGGAACTCCGGCAGCGGGAAATGGGGCTCGTCGGCCAGGCACACCCAGACCATGCCGTAGCGCTCCACCACATTGTGCCGCTTGATGCGGGCCCGCAGCCTCCCGGCGAGATCGGGGCGCTGGGGCGCCAGCACGCAGCGCCCATCGGGTGCGTAGCGCCAGCCGTGGTAAGGGCACTGCAGCGTCTCGCCGCACTCGGAGACCACCACCTTGCCCAATGACAGTGCGGTGCCGCGGTGCGCGCACATGTCGTTGAAGACGGCGGCCTCGCCGTCGAGACGCACCGCCACCAGTTGCTCGTCGCACAGCCAGACCTGCTTGGGCTCGTCGTCGAGCTCATCGGAATAGATGACGGGATGCCAGAAGTGCCTCAACGCCCGGTAGATGCGGGTCTCGGCCTCGACGTCCATCCGGTTGACCCTCAGGTCGGCCGGATTCTGGTTCTTGGACAGCGCCCAGTCGGTGTCGCCGGTGACGGGGATGGTTGTCATGACGCGTCGGCCCCCTCGCTTCCGGGTCTCGCCCTACCCGGCCGCTCGCCTCATCGGAACTCGCCTATCTACGGAATCGATTCAGTATCGGGACGGCTGTACGTTACATGCACACTTCGTTGGGTGCAGCGGCGCGGTCGAGGGTCTGGAGGCGGCCGGTATGGCCAACAGCTTGAGCGAGGTCTACACATTCGGGGGCACCCCGTTCAATTCACGGACCGCGCCGCTGAACAAGTGGCGGCGCTGGGTGTCCTGGGACCAGTTCCACCTGGTCGACGTGTTCAGCACGATCGAGGCGGAAGTAGGCGCCATCCGCAATCGTGCCGCCATCATCGAGATGTCGCCGCTGTCGCAGCACCTCATCTCCGGCCGGGATGCGGCCCGGCTGGTCGACCGGATCATCACCCGCCAGGTCGACACCATGGCCGACCGGCAGGTGTACTACTCACCCTGGTGCGACCACGACGGCATGATGATCGGCGACGGCATCGTCGTGCGCCTGGAACAGAACCGCTTCATCATGACGGCCGACCCGATGATGACCTGGCTGGCGCAGTGCTCTGCCGACCTCGACGTGGAGATCGAGAACACCCAAGGGGCGAACGGCCTGCTCGCGTTGCAGGGTCCCCGGTCCAGGAGCGTGCTGGAACGCCTCACCGGACAGGACTGGTCTCATCTGAAGTTCTCGCGAGGCACCGAAACCCAGGTGGCCGGCACCGACGTCTGGGTCTGGAGACAGGGATTCACGGGTGAGTTGGGATACGAGTTCTGGGTGCCGGCTAAGTCCGCGCCAGCACTCTGGGATGCGGTGATGGAAGCCGGAGAGCCCGACGGTCTCCTCCCGGCCGGCCACTTTGCCGAGGATGTCGCCCGCATCGAAGCTGGCTTGCTGATCGTGGTCGCTGACTACCTCGGGGCCGGGCCTGACCGCTCAGCCCATCCCACCGCGGAGCAGGAGGAGGCCTTTGTCACGCCCTACGAGTTGGGCCTCGGCCACTTTGTCGACTTCGAGAAGCCCGCGTTCATAGGCCGCGAAGCGCTCCTGAAGGCGAAGGACGCTCCCGCGACGCGTCGACTTGCCGGCGTGCTCGTCAACTGGCGCGACATCGTCGAGGTGTACCTCGACATCGGTCGCCCGCCGGTGATCCTGCCCCGAGTGCATCGCGACCCGCAGGTACCCATCTACCAAGGCGAGGAGCGGGTCGGGCATGCAACCAGCGTCACGTGGAGTCCTACCGTCGAGCAGGCAATTGGATTCGCCCACATCCACCCCTCCGCCGCCGACCCGGGCACCGGCGTGACCCTCGGGTGGGACGTCATGGGCGAGGAGCACGCGGTTGGAGGAACCATTGTCGAGTTGCCGTTCCTACCGATGAGGCGAGCCGCGGGGTAGAGCAGGGTCGAGGGCTGGTCCGCGGCAGTTGACATCCACGTGACGGCGTGGTCCAATAGGTCAGACGTCCTACGTCGATCGGAGCGCCGTCGGCTGGCCCGATGGCGCTCGCCACGGCACCGAGACAGGGCCGAGCTATTCCGGTAGTACGCACACCACCAATCGCAGACCAGGTGTCGGACGTGATCCTGTCGCGGATCCGCTACGGGGTCTACGGCCCCGGCGACCAACTCCCGTCGGAAAGCGACCTCGCCTCGGAGCTCTCGGTGAGTCGCGCTTCAGTACGCACCGCGCTGGCGAGGATCGAATCGCAGGGGCAGGTGATGCGCAAACACGGCGAGGGGACCTTCGTGTCCCGTCGCGCTCCTGCGGCTCAGCCCTACATCGCCGATTCGTGGGACATGCAGTCCATCATCGAGGCTGCGGGCCTGCAGCCCCGGATCGCGGCGCTCACCGCGACCGAGCGGATAGCGACCGATGACGAAGCGAGATCACTCGGGATGCAGCTGCCGGGCCGCGTATTCGAGTTCCTGCGCTTGTTCTCCGGCGGCGACCGGCCCGTGGCCCTCACGAACGACGTAGTACCGCCGTATCGCTTCGAAGGGCCGGTCAACGAGATTGACGGCTCGATGCTCATGAGCGACATCGTGCGGCAGTGCAGCGGCCTGGAGATCGCTCATGTGGAGTCGCGCACAAGCGCTGCCAACGCGCCGGAGGCTGTGGCTCGGCGATTGCAGGTGGAACCGGGCGCCGCGCTGCTGCAACTCGACGACGTGTTCTTCAGCGTGGAGGACGAGGCTCCGGTCGTTCTCTCGAAAGCGTTCGTGAATGCGCAGGCGGTGCCCATTCACCTCTATAGGCGATGGACGCGCTGAAAGAAGGCGCCATATACAACGACAACTGTTCCATGAAGGGGGGCAGAAATGAGAGGGAAAACCCTAGGGTGGCTAGCCACCGCTCTGACGCTGTGCTTGGTGGCCGCAGCTTGCGGGGACGACGCCGAGGACGCACCGGCCGCGGAGCCTGAGGCGCCTGCGGCGGCGCCTGAGACCACGGCCGCGCCTGAAGCGCCCGAAACCACGACCACCGCCGCGCCTGAAGCGCCCGCTGAAGTGACGACCACCGTGCCCGAGGCGCCCACGGAGGTTGCCGACACTCTGGACGCGTCGGATGGCACTGGGATGCGGATTGCGGTGATCTATGACGGAACGCTCGACCAGGGCGGGTGGCAAGGCTCGATGGATGCGGGGACGCAGCTTCTCGAGGACTCGATGCCTGGCGCCGAGGTCCTCAGGGTCGAGGCAATCGACCCTGGGCAGTCTGCTCAGCGGGCGATGACGGACCTTGCCGAGGACGGCTACCACTTGATCATCGGCACCGCCACATATGACGCCGACATGGCCATCGTGTCCGCGGAGTATCCCGACACCGCGTTCCTGCATGCTTGCGACGCCACCGTCACCGCCAACATGGGCCAGTACTGCCTGGCGGTGGAAGAGGCCCGGTACGTGGACGGCGCGCTGGCCGCCTCGTTGAGCGAGACCGGCCAGCTCGGCTACGTGGCGGGATTCGGGATCTCCTTCGTGCTCAAGCCGCTGAACCTGTTCGCGGCCGGCGCCCGCTCGGTGAACCCCGACGCCGAGGTGCATGTGGTGTTCACCAACGACTGGTTCGATCCCAGTCTCGAGCTTCAAGCGGCCAACGCCCTGATCGATCTCGGTGTCGACGTTCTCACCTATGACCTGTCGTCGTCCGCGGTGCCGGAAGTGGCCGCTCAGCGCGGCGCCGGGTTCATCGGATACGGGTACGACGACGCCCGCCTCCAGGCGCCCGACTCGTGGCTGGGAGGGTCGCTCTACAACTGGGGTGCGGCCTTCGTGACCACCGCGCAGGAGGTAGCCGCGGGCACTTGGGAACCCGGATACATCTACGGCGGCTACGCCGACGAGCTCCTCGGCTACGCCGAGTTCGGGCCGTCGGTTCCCGCCGAGGCCCAAGATCTGGTGGACAGCTTGATCGCGGACATCGCCGCCGGTGACCTGGATGTGTTCGCCGGTCCGATAGTGGACCGCGACGGCAACATCGTCGTACCCGAGGGCGAGTCCCTTGACTTCTTCAGTCGCGCCATCTGCTGCGAGTGGGTGATCGAGGGCGTCCAGGGCGAGATCGGCTAAGTGACACAACCCCCGCACTCCCGTACCGCGGGGGATCAACAGGCCCTAGGACAGGTCTTGGAGCCTGCCGTCCGCACACGCGGCCTCTCCAAGGACTTCTTCGGCCAGTCCGTCCTCGAGGACGTGGATTTCGACCTTCGTTGGGGCGAGATCCACGCCCTGCTGGGCGAGAACGGGGCCGGAAAATCGACGCTGTGCTCGATCCTGGCCGGCTTGTACCACCCCACCCGGGGCGAGATGATGCTGGCCGGAGCCCCCTACAGTCCCCACTCCCCGCACGCGGCCCTGGAGGCCGGCGTCGGGATGGTGTACCAGCACTTCCGGCTGGTGGAGCAGATGACCGTCGCCGAGAACATCCTGCTCGGCAATCCCGACGTGCCGGTCAGGATGACCGCGAGCGGGCTGGCCGACCGCGCCCGGGAGGTCATGGACAGGCACGGCCTGTGGATCGAGCCGACCAGGTATGTCGCTGACCTTGCCGTCGGCGAGAAGCAGCAGGCCGAGATCATCCGTCTCCTCAACCGCGGCGTGAAGGTCCTCATCCTCGACGAGCCGACGGCCGTGCTGACCCCCCGCGAGGCTGAAGCCCTGTTCGCGACACTCCGGAACCTCGCCGACCAGGGCCAGGGTGTGATTCTCGTGACCCACAAGCTGCGCGAGGTCCAGCAGTCCGCCGACACCGTGACGGTCCTGCGATCCGGGAAGAAAGTCGCTCACCAAGGCGTCGAGGACACCACCACCCACGACCTGGCCAGACTCATGATCGGCGACGACCTCGCACCGGGATCCGGCGTCGACGCATCCCACACCACCGGAGACAAACTCCTGGAGTTGCACTCGGTATCGGTCGTCAGCGACGCTGCGACGCGCCCCGAACTCGACGACGTGAGTCTCACTGTGAGGGCAGGCCAGATCGTGGGGGTGGCCGGCGTGTCCGGGAACGGCCAGCGCGAGTTGGCGGAGGTCATCACCGGGCTCCGCACCACGACGTCGGGCACGATCAGGCTCCGGGGCGAGGACATCTCATCGCAGACGATCGGCAGCAGGATCAACAAGGGGATGGGATTCGTTCCCGAGGACCGCTTGACGAGGGGCCTGGTTCTCGGACTGGAGATCGAGGACAACGTGCTGCTGAGGAGCCAGCGAGACCGGGAGTTCAGTATCGGGCCGTTCCTACGGCTGTCGGCGATCAGGCAATGGGCTCGACGTCTGATCGATCGGTTCGATATCCGCGGCGTGCGCAAGGGCCTGCCGATCAGCGTGCTGTCGGGAGGCAACCTCCAGCGGCTGATCCTCGCTCGCGAGCTGTCACGGCAGCCCGCCCTGCTGGTCGCGTCGGAGCCGACCCGCGGCCTTGACGTCGGGGCGGCCGAAGCGGTCCGGACCACTCTCAAGACCGAACGCGGCCGGGGCGTGGGCATCCTCCTCTTCTCGGGGGATCTCGAGGAGGTGCTCGGAATCTCCGACGAGGTGGTCGTGATGTACGAGGGTCGGATCGTGGCGTCGCGGCCGGCATCCGAAGTCGATGTGGCTCAAGTCGGGCGCTGGATGGCAGGCGTGACATGACGGCGCCCGCCGTCGACCGTGCCGCCCCACGGAGTGGCCGCTGGCACATTCCCATCACGGTTGAGCAGCGGGCCGCGTCCCGCTTCCTCCAGCAGCTGGGCGTCAACCTCGTCGCTCTGGTCCTGGCGTTCGGACTCGGAGCGATCCTTCTGCTGATGGCGGGTGACAATCCCTTCGACGTCTACCGCGAGATGTTCGACCGGGCGTTCGGCTCGTCCCGGGCTCTCCGTGAGACCCTGCGGTCGACCACGCCGCTGATCCTCACCGGGCTGGCGGTCACCGTCTGCTTCCGCATGGGCCTGTGGTCAATCGGCGCGGAGGGCCAGCTCATCGCGGGCTCGGTGGCCGGTGCGGCCGCGGCGCTGGTGCTCGGCCCCTCGCTTCCCGCTCCGCTGGCAGTGGCCGCGGTCGTTATTGCCGCCGCCCTCGGCGGAGCGGCCTGGGCCACGCTCGCGTCCGTGCCGCGGGCCCTGTTCGGAACCGACGAGGTGGTCACCACCCTGATGCTCAACTTCGTCGCCCTAGGGATCATGAACTACCTGATCTACGGCAGCGTCAGCTACTGGCGGGATCGCACCAATCTGGGATTCCCAGCCGGGAAGGTCATCCCGGAGTCGGCCCAGTTGGATCCCTATTTCGGAGTGTTCGATGCGGGGCTGATTATCTCGCTGGCGCTGGCGCTGATCGTCGCCCTCGCGCTCCGCAGGACGGTGTGGGGCTACCAGCTGCGGGTGGCCGGGGACTCCCGGGCTGCGGCCAGCTACGCGGGGATCAGCGCGACCCGCCAGATCATCTCGGTCTTCGCCGTCTCGGGAGCCCTCGCCGGGATCGCCGGTGGAACGTTCGTGATGAGCATCACGTTCGCGCTCGAACCCCGGGCCATAGCGGTCAATCTGGGATTCGTCGGCATCGTCGTCGCCGCGGTCGCCCTGCTGAAGCCGCTGCTGGTGGTGCCGATCGCCTTCCTGATGGGAGCGTTGCTCAGCATCGCCCCGTCGTTGAGCATCTTCGGCGTTTCGCCCGCGGTGGTGATCGTGATACAGGGCATCATCCTGCTCTGTGTCGCCGGAGCCCAGTTCTTCATCCGGTACCGGGTCCGGATCACCCGGGTCGAGGTTGGCAGCCGATGAACGACTGGGTCTTGATCCAATCCCTGGTGGTGGCGGTGTCGACGGGGACCCCGGTGGTTCTCGCCGGTAGCGGGGCGATCCTCACCCAGCGCAGCGGCGTCCTCGACCTCGGCGTCGAGGGCACGATGCTGATCGGCGCGGTGACCGGGTTCTGGGTGACGACCGCCACCGACAGTCCGTTCGCGGGCTTGGTGGTGGCCGTCCTCGCGGCAGCCGTATTCTCGATGATCCAGGGAGTGCTCGCGGTCTCGTTGCGAGCCAACCAGGTGGTGGTCGGGGTGGCCCTGGTCATTTTCGGATCCGGCCTGTCGAGCTTCATCGGTAGCCAGGGCGATCCGCCGTTGGCCCGACGGTTCAGTGGAGCCATCTTCACGCCGGTGTACCCCGAGTCGGTCCACGACTGGCCGGCGGTGGGCCCGCTCCTGCTGTCGCACGATCCGGTCGTGTACATGTCCTGGGCCTTCGTCGCCGTGGTGCAGTGGTACGTCTTCCGCACCAGAACCGGCATGCACCTGCGGGCGGTGGGCCACGACCCCGCCAGCGCCGACGCCGCCGGGCTCCGTGTCAGCGGCATGCGCTACCTGCATGTGGCCCTAGGCGGAGCGGCGGCCGGAGCCGGCGGGGGATATCTCACGCTGCGCCTGTTCTCGGACTGGTTCGACGACATGACGGCCGGCATGGGCTGGATCGCGGTCATCCTGGTGATCCTCGCCAGCTGGCGCTCCTTGCGGCTGCTGGTGGCGGCCTACGCCTTCGGGGCAATCTCGAGTCTCGGGTTCACCCTGCAACTCCTCGGATGGAACATCCCGACCGAGCTCCTGGCGATCCTGCCCTTCCTGGTCGTGTACCTGGTCATGGTCTTCGTATCCGCGGCCGAGCGCCGGTCCCAGATGCCCGCCGCCCTGGCCGAGCCCTATTTCCGGGAGAGCAGATGAAGGAGCCAAGATGACCACTACCGACCAGGAGCGGACCATCATGGGGACGGCGTTCTACCCGCGCACGTCCCTTCTCAACGAGCGCCAGAAGTGGAATGCGTGGGATCGCTACCACATCGTGGACGCCTACACGGAATGGCAGGACGAGGTGAGGACGATCCGGGAGCGGGCCTCGGCCCTCGACCAGTCGCCGCTCTCCAAGCACTACATCTCCGGCCCCGACGCGGCAAGGCTGACGGACTTCCTGATCACCCGGGACGCCACCAGGATCGAGGTGGGTCAGGCCTACTACTCGCCCTGGTGCAACCAGGACGGGGTCGTGGTGGGCGACGGGCTGGTGGCCCGGGTCGCACCGGACCGGTTCATGTTCACGGCCGATCCGATGATGAACTGGTTCAGGCACCATGCCGAGGGCTACGACGTTTCCATCGAGGACATCACCTTCGACTTCGGGCTACTCGCCCTGCAGGGGCCCGAATCCACCGCGGTCATCGAGGCGGCGACCGGCCAGACGTGGTCCGACCTCCGGTTCTCGCGGCTGCGGACCACCACCATCGGCGGCGTGGAGCTCATCGTCCTCCGTCAGGGGTTCACCGGCGAGATCGGCTATGAGTTCTTCGTGCCCACCGCCGACGGCGCCGACGTGTGGGATGCGCTGTTCGAAGCGGGCGAGCCCCTCGGGCTGGCGGCTGGCGGCCTGCACGCGGTCGACGTGGCCCGGACCGAGGCCGGGATGGTCATCGTGGGCGCCGACTACACGCCGGCCGCCATGGACCGACTCGGCGACCCGCTGCCGGTCTCTCCTGAGAACATGACCACTCCGCTGGAGTTGAACCTGCACCGCTTCGTGGACTTCGACAAGCACGCCGACTTCCTGGGCAAGGAGGCCCTGCGGCGCGAACTCGAAGCCGGGCCCAAGCGCTCGATGGTGGGAATCGAGGTCGACTGGCGCGACATCGTCGGCCTCTACCGGGACCTCGATATGCCGCCGGAAGTGACCCCCCGGGTCGTCCGGTACCCCCTGCCCATCCACCGCGACGGAGCCCGCATCGGAAGAGCCACCAGCGTGACCTGGTCGCCCACCGTCAAGAAGGTCATCGGCTTCGCCCACGTTGCCGCCGACCAAGCCGGTGCGGGCACGCCGGTCAGCGTGGACTGGACAGCCGGCGAAGTCCGCGGAGAGGTCGGCGCCACCCTGGTCGCCCTCCCGCACTACCGGGTGCGGCGAGCCGGATAGGACGAGCCGGATAGGAGGAATCATGAGCCCTGAGAACGACACCCGGACGGAGCCTGCCCTCTGCGACCTGCTGCTGACCGGCGGCACCGTGCTGACGCTCGACCCGGACCGGCCCGTCATCGAGTCCGGGGTCGTGGCCGTCGAGGGCGACCGGATCGCCGCCGTCGGAGACAGCCGGATGGCGGGCTCGTTCGAGGCGGACCGGACGGTCTCCTGCCAGGGGAAGGTCGTGATGCCCGGGCTGATCGACTGCCACAACCACCTCTACCAGTCGCTGGGGCGGACGCTCGGAGAGGGCCTCACGGGCTGGGAGTGGCTCAGCGAGTTCATGTGGCCCTATTCGGCCGCCATCACCCAGCAGGAGACGAGCGCCTCGGTGTACCTGGGAGCCCTCGAAGCCGTCCTGGCAGGGACCACGACCGTGCTCGATCACCACTACGGGTGCGACGACTACGACACCACCGTGATGGTGGCCGGGATCCTCGAGGAGGTCGGGCTGAGGGGACGGATCGCCCGGGGGATGACCGGAACACGGACCGCGGTCTCCCAGCAGCAGAAGCTGCCCGAGACGTCGTTCCAGCGTTCGGCCGATGACGAGTTGGCCATCACGGAGGCGTGCATCCGCTCGAGGCCTAAGGGCTCGAAGATCGAGATCTGCCCCGGACCCATGAACGCGGCCTACACCAACGTCGACCTGATCGCGGCCAGCGTCGAGCAGGCCCGCTCCCATGGGGTCGCGTGGCACACCCACCTCAGCGCGCCCCGCGACGACCCGGAGGTGTTCAAGCAGCAGCACGGCTACCGCCCGGCCACGTGGCTTCACCGCAACGGGCTGCTGGGCCCCGATGCGATCCTCGCCCACGCCACATGGGTGGATGACGAGGAGATCGAGGCCCTCGGGGACACCCGCAGCGCGGTGGCCCACTGCCCCCTGTCGAACTTCTACGTGCCCTACGGGGTGATGCCCCTCCACGACCTCGTCGACGCCGGGGCCGCGGTGGGCCTGGGCAGCGACGGGTCGTGCTGCGGGCACCGCCAGGACCTGTTCGAGAACATGAGGCTCATGGTGCTGATGCACCGTCTCCACAATCTCGACCCCAAGGCATCGAGGGCCGACGAGGCCCTCGAGGTGGCCACCCGGGGCGGGGCGGCCGTCCACGGCATCGAGGCCGGGGTGCTGGCCACCGGGATGCTGGCCGACATAGTGGTGGTCGACACCACACGGCCGCATTTCGCGCCGATGCACGACCCGGTGGCGGCCATCGTGTACACCGCTCGGGGCACCGACGTCGACATGAACATCGTCGGGGGCGAGATCATCGTCGAAGGGGGACGGTCGACGCGAGTCGACCAGGACGCAGTCGTGTCCGAGGCGCTGGCCCGGGCCCCCGAGCTGGCCGAGAGGATCAAGTATGGGTGAGGGAGCCTTCAGGGGAACGCCGTTCCACGAGAGCACGTCGGCCCGGTGCGAGTCGCCGTGGTGGTTCGGCTGGGGCGGGTACGTGGTCCCCGACGTGTACAGCGACCCCCACGCCGAACTAGACGCGATTCGTTCCGGGGTGGCGATGTGCGACATGTCGCCCATCCCCCGGTACGAGGTGAGCGGCCCCGACGCTCAGGCCTGTATGGACTACCTGATTCCTAGGGACGTGTCGAAGATGGAGGTCGGGCACGCGTGGTACACGCCTTGGTGCAGCCCCGAGGGCAAGGTCGCGGTGGACGGGATCGTGTTCCGCTTCGAGCATGACCGCTTCGTGATGTCGGCCGACCGGTGCGAGCTGTTGCTGCGGGAGCATTCGCACAGCTTCGACGTCCAGGTCTCCGACGTGATCGACGACTACGGGATCCTCTCCCTCCAAGGCCCCCAATCCTGCGACGTGCTCGAGGCGGTCACGGGCGAGGACTGGAGCGACCTTCGGTTCTCACGGGTGCGCTCCACCACCGTGGCCGGGGCTCCCGTTCGGGTGGCCCGCCAGGGGTTCACCGGCGAGCTGGGGTACGAGCTCTGGGTCGATCGGCCCGACGGCCATCAGGTCTGGGAGGCGGTGGCCGAGGCGGGGGCGTCGTTCGACATCCGGCCCGCGGCCGAGTACGCGCTGGAGATCGCCCGGGTCGAAGCGGGGATCATCCTCATCTCGGCCGACTACACGCCCGCCGTAACGGACGCGCCGAGCACGGACAACGCCCCGAACCCCGACGACTTCGTCACTCCCTACGAACTCAACCTCGGCCACTGCGTGAACTTGAACAAGGCTGCTGACTTCGTGGGCCGGGCAGCCCTCGAGGAGGAGCACCGCCGGGGGCCGCGCCGCAGGCTGGTCGGGCTGCAGTTCGATCTGGGGGCTGTCGTCGGGCTGTTCCTGGCTGCGGGCATGGCCCCGGAGGTCTCGCCCAGGGTGAGATGGGACCATCTCCCGCTGCTGGCGGGCGACGAGGTGGTGGGCCGGGCCAGCAGCGTCACCTGGAGTCCGACGGCCTCGAAGCTGGTCGGGTTCGGCCTGGTGCCGACCGAGCTGGCCGAGATCGGCACGTCCTTGACGGTCCAGTGGTCCGACTTCTGGGGACACGAGCTCGGACCGGCCTCCGCCGAGGTGTGCGAGTACCCCTTCATCGCATTGAGGCGCTAGGCCGCGTCGCGGGCTCAACGGCTCCCGGTCACGGGCGCGGCTAGGTGGAGCAGAGGGACTTCCAGAGGCGCCGGTAGGCGATGGAGAAGACGTCTGTGGGCAGGGCCACCTCGCCGCTGCTGTCCAGGCCGAACGACACCTCCCGGGGCTGCAGGGCCTCGCAGATGACCCTGTCCTCGTCGTTGACGGCATCCTGGAAGTCCCGCCACGGCTCTAGCGGGTCGCCGCCCAGGTTGGTGCGGGCGCTCTGCTGGAACACCAGGCTGGAGGTGGCCGACTCGGGCAGCGCCGTCATCTGGATGCACTCGATCTCGCCGTCGGGGTAGGTGATGGTGAGCATCGACGAGAACGGGAACGTGAAGTCATACCGGTAGGCGGCCTCGACCTCCTCCACCGAGCCGTCGAGGGTGTTGCGGTACTGCTGGAACACGCTGATATTGGAGGCGAAGCCGGTGTCGGTGGCGACCACCTCCTGGGGGGCCACCGGGCGGTCGCTGGGCCCGAACGTAACCCGGTGGATGGTCGAGAAGTGGGCGATGTCGTTGAAGTTCTCGGCCACCCGGCTGGCGGAGGCGTCCCAGCGCACCGGGCCGATCTGGAAGGCCTGCACATCGGGTCGGTCGTAGAACCCCCAGGCGGGCGGATCGTCGGCGGCCGGCTCGCCCTCGCAGGCCCACACCAGACCGTGGCACTCCCGGGTTCGGAGGGTGTCGAGGGTCAGCCGCTTCGGCAGCCGGGCGTCGGGACGCGCCGGGAAGGCCACGCAGCGGCCGTCGGCGGCGTAGCGCAGGCCGTGGTAAGGGCACATCAGGCAGTCGCCGTCGTAGGAGCCCAGGCTCAGCGGGCTGCCCCGGTGGGGGCAGCGGTCCGAGGCCACGCAGGCCTCACCGCCGCTGCGGAACACCACCAACCGCCGGCCCAGCATCACCACCCCGACCGGACCGTCGTCGATGGCGTCGGAGCGGGCCACCGGATGCCAGTGCCGCCTCAGGACGTCCAGTTCGGCCGGCTCGCTCATGCCGCCGCTGGTCCGAGGACCGGGTCGAAGGTGTCCATGGCGGCCACATCGACGGTGCCCACGTCGGTGATGGCGTAGTCGGGGATCGAGGTGATGGGCAGGAAGAACAGGTACATGAACGGCCAGTCCACCGTGCAGCCCAGCGCCTTGGCCGCCCGGTCGAGCCGCTCCTCCTCGGCCAGCATGTCGGGCGGGTCGAGGTCGGACACGATCCCGCCGATGGGCAGGGGCAGGAACTCCACCACCTCGCAGCCGTCCACCACCACCTGTCCCCCGCCGTGGGCCGCGATGTGGTTGACGGCTGCCGCCATGTCCTCCGGCGACGTCCCGATCACCACGATGTTGTTGTCGTCGGGGGCGCTGGAGGTGGCCAGCGCGCCGGAGCGGAGCCCGAACCCGGCCACGAACGCGGTCGGGCGGTTCGAGTTCTTGCCGTAGCGCTCCACCACGCTCACCAGGGCCAGGTCAGCCTCGATGTCGGGCTGCACCCGGCCCCCGGCCGCCTGCAGCACCACGTCGCGGCGCTTGCGCACGAAGATCTGCTCGGTCACCTCGATGGCCAGCACCTCCACCGGGCCGTCGGGCAGGCCGGTGCGCACCGCGAAGTCCTCGGCGGCCGCGGGGGCCATGGGGAACGGGCCGGTCAGCAGCCCGTCACGGCTCGGCGGCTTCAGGTCGATGGTCATCTCGCCGTCGCGGGCTACCACCTGCCCGCCGGCCATCACCATCGACGGCCGGAAGTCGTCGAGGTCGTCCACGAAGAGGATGTCGGCGTAGCGGCCCGGCGAGATCGAGCCCACCATGTGGTCCACCCGGTAGGCCTCGGCGCCGTTGATGGTGGCCATCTGGATGGCCGTCATGGGGTCGACGCCGGCGTCGACGGCCATGCGCACCATGTTGTCGAGGTGGCCCCGGTCGAGCACATCTGAGGCCACCACGTCGTCGGTGCAGAAGCTCACCCGGCGGGCCGAGCCCGGCGCGTGCTCCAGCACCAGCCGGATGTTCTCGGTGAGGAAGTGGGCGAACGACGACTCCCGGATCACGATGTACATGCCGTTGCGGAGCTTCTCGAGGCACTCGTGGGAGTCGTAGCTCTCGTGGTCGAGGCGGATGCCGCCGCAGGCGTAACTGGTGAGGTCCGCTCCGGTGGCCATGGGCGCGCAGCCCAGCACCGGCAGCCGGTTCTGGCGGGCGATCTCCATGGCGGCCAGCACGTCGGGGTCGCCGGTGGTCACGAACTCCCGGACGGTCTCCCACACCCCCACGCACTCGGGCCAGCTCTGGGCGGCCCGGTGGTCGTCGGGTCCGAAGTAGTGGCCGACGGTGGAGGTGGGCAGGGTGTAGGGCGTCTTGCAGGGCGCGCCCCACAGCACCCGCAGCGGGGTGCCCTGCGACTCCCGCAGGAAGGCCTCGGCGCCGTCGAGGCCGGCCACCACCAGGATCTGGTCCAGGCCCGACACCACGTTGATGGTCCCCAGCGGCACCAGCATCTTGGCCGCGCTGGTGATCGACAGCTTGGAGCACTCGATGTGCTGGTGGCCGTCGAACAGTCCGGGCACCAGGTGGCGGCCGGCGGCGTCGACGATCTCGGTGTCCGGACCGGTGTGGGCCGACACATCGCCCAGCGCCACCACGGTGTTGCCGTACACCGCCACGTCGGCCTCATAGACCTCGGCCGACACTACGTTGACGAGCCGGCCGCCCCGCACCACGGTCGTGGCCGGGATGCGGGCCGCGCCCGCGGCCACCAGCTCGGAGATCGGGGGCTGCTCAACCACCTCTAGGAAGCCCCGGAACCTGCGGCCACGGCGTCGACCCGGTGCAAGTATTCGGCCCGGCTGTCGTCGTCCAGCCAGCTGATCTCGAAGGAGTTGCGCACCAGCCGCACCACCTCCTCGGCGCTGAGGCCGACCTCGTCGTGGACCCGCATGAAGTTGTCGGCGATGTAGCCGGGGAAGTAGGCCGGATCGTCGGAGTTGACGGTGACCCGCATCCCCCGCTCCAGCATGGACTTGATGGCCGCGGCCTTGGTGCCGTCGGTCACGTAGGCGTTGGAGATCGGGCACACGGTGAGGCCCAGTCCCCGGCGCTGGATCTCGGCCACCAGGGCCTCGTCCTCCAGGCAGTTGACGCCATGGTCGATGCGCTCCACGCCGATGTCGTTGAGGCACTGCCAGATGTGGGCCACCGAGTTCTCCTGGTCGACGTCGCAGTGCATGGTGAGCCGGTAGCCCTGGGCCCGGGCGTCGGCGTACACGTCGCGGAACTTGATGGGCGGGTTGTTGCGCTCGTCGGAGTCGAGGCCGACGCCGAGGATCCAGTCCCGGTACTCGGTGGCCTGCTCGAGGGTCTCGGCCGCGGACTCGGTCGACATGTCCCGCAGGAAGCACATGATCAGGTGCGAGCGGATGCCGAGGCGCCGCTGGGCGTCGGCCTGGGCCCGGCGCAGGCCGGTGATCACCGTGCCGAACTCGATGCCCCGGGTGGTATGGGCCTGGGGGTCGAAGAACATCTCCACGTACACCAGGTTCTGGCTCGCCACTTTGGTGAAGTAGGCCATGGCCAGGTCGTAGAAGTCCTCCTCCACCAGCAGGACGCTCATGCCCTCGTAGTACTGGGCCAGGAACGACGGCAGGTCGTCGAAGTCGTAGGCGGCCCGCATCCCCTCCACGCCGCCGTAGGGCAAGTCGAGGCCGTTGCGCTCGGCCAGAGCGAACTTCAGCTCCGGCTCGAGGGTGCCCTCCACGTGCAGGTGGAGCTCAGCCTTGGGGATCGAGTGGATCAGGTCCTCTACGGAGCCCATCACATGTCCTCCCTTGTCTCGGTTCTCTTGGATCTGTCGGAGTATCTCATCGGTCAGCCTCCGGCTGCCACCAGTATCACCCTGGCGGGCGACTCCGACGCCAGGCGCCAGCGGGTCTGAACCCACGCCGAATGGAACATTACGTCGCCGGTGTCGAGCATCACGTCGGGCCGGTCCCTGAACTCCACATGCAGTGATCCCTCGATCACATAGATCACGGTCTCGTCGGCGGACTCGAACCACTCGTCCACGTCGGGCCCGGGCTCGATCCGGAAGTCGCCCAGCTCGGTGATGCGCCGCCCGCCCCGGTAGGCGGTGCGAGCGGTGGTGGCGTTGGGCAGCTCGCTCACCTGCATCTGGTTGAGCTCGGCCGCCCTCAGGATCTCGACCCGGGTGCCCGACGGCGGATCGGGTAGCAGGTCGGACGGTCGCACGTCCAAGGCCGCCGCGATGCGGTACAGCGTGGCGATGGCTACCGATGTGCGCCCGGCTTCGAGCTGGCTGAGGAACGGCTGGCTCACGTCGGCGGCCGCGGCCAGCTTGCGGCCCGACAGCCCCCGCTCGGCGCGGATGGCCCTGACCTTGGCCCCGATCTGGTGGCCCAAGTCATCAGGCATGGCGCGGTGTTCCCTTGGCGAGCCCGAGCGTGGTACAAACCGCAGTGAACCGGACGGCCCGGTTCGATGGCGGCACCGGGGAGGCTGAACCTGCATGGCTGGTATGGCGGGCGCGAACGGCCAGTGCCAGAACCGGGCGGTCCTGGACCAGTGGCATCCGGTTGGCGCCGTCGACGAGGCCGAGCCCAACGTGGTGCACGTCACCCGGCTCCTGGGCGAGTCGATCAGCTTCGCGGTCACGCCCGAGGGCCGCTCGGCCGCATGGCGGACCCGCCGCGACCTGCCCGCCGGCATGCCCGTCGACCCCGGGTCGGTGACCGGCACGCTGCCCAGCCGCTGCGAGTTCCTCTACGTGTGGACGAGTCTGGGCGACCCGCCCGAGGGGTCCTTCCACATCCCGGAGTTCTTCGAGCCCGACCGGCGCAACTTCAACGCGTGCACGCTCGGCGTGTACACCTCCGCGCCCCGGGCGGTCGAGAACTTCCTCGACATGGGCCACTTCCCGTTCGTCCATGACGGGTATCTGGGCTCGGAGCCCCGCACCGAGGTGGTCGACTACAACGTCCACGTCGACGGCGACACCAACGAGATCTGGGCCACCGAGTGCCAGTTCTGGCAGCCGGCCGCGTCGGCCAGCGCCACCGGGGGCCAGATGGTGGAGTACATCTACCGGATCATGCAGCCCTACTCGATCCTGCTCTACAAGTCGTGCCCGGCGGCACCGGAGCGGATGGACCTGATCGGGCTGTTCGTGCAGGCCACCAGCGAAGAGCATTGCCGGGGCCACATGTTCTTGAGCCTCATCGACGACGAGAGCAGCGTCGGGCTCATCCGGCGGTTCGTGCAGACCATCTTCGCCCAGGACCTGCCCATCATCGAGAACCAGAATCCGAAGCGGCTCCCGCTGGATCCGCAGGCCGAGACCCCGATCCGGTCCGACCGGGCGTCGATCCTCTACCGGCGCTGGCTCAGCGACCTCGGCGTCACCTACGGAGTGATACCAGCGGCATGAGAGCTTTGACAGGGTGATAACTGGTTCTTATCATCTGGTCGCAGTTCGCTTCAAGCTCGTCCCAGGCAGCCGGCATCCTGTTCGTCGGCCTGAGCGGGCAGGGAGGGTGACCCCGTGACAGCCGATCCGTTCACCATGTGGCATCCGGTGGCGTCGGCGCACGACGTGCCCTACCGCCATGTCCACCAGGCCCAGCTGCTGGGCCGGGAGCTGGCGGTGTGGCGGGCCGACGACGACTACGTGAACGTGTGGGAGAACCGCTGCCTGCACCGCGGCGTGCGCCTCTCCATCGGCTCCAACGACGGGACCGAGCTGCGCTGCCAGTACCACGGCTGGCGCTACGCCAACCGGTCGGCGGGCTGCACCTACATCCCGGCCCATCCGGCCGACGCGCCGGCCCGCACCATATGCAACCGGACCTTCTCCTCGGTGGAGCGCTACGGGCTGGTCTGGTCGGGCGAATCGCCGGCGGGCGACCCGCCGGCCGTCGATGTGTTGGAGGCGGGGACGCCGTTCGGGCTGCGCAACCTGCCGGTCAACGCGTCGGTGTCGCTGGCCGTGCGGCACTTGCAGTCCCACCGCTTCGCGCCCTGCGGGCGCCTCGACGCGGAGGCGCCGTCGATGACCGTCGACGGGGTCTCCGACTACTCGGTGACGCTCACCGCCCGGGCCGGCGACGCCCAGTCCACCGTGGTGTTCTTCGTGCAGCCGGTCGACTCGGGGCGCTGCGTGATCCGGGGTGTGCTGGCCGGCGCGCCGCCCGCCGGCGAGCAGCTGGCCGTCTGGCGGCACCACGCCACCGAGCTGGACCAGTTGCGGGTGGCGATTGAGGCCGAGGCCACCTCGCTGCCCGCCCCCGAGCCGATGGTTCCCGCGCTCCAGCAGGTGCCCTTGCATCTGGCCGAGGTGCCGGACGCGCCGGCGGGCCGCCAGCCCGCGCTGCGGGTGCAGGTGCAGCGCAAGTGGGGGGCCGCGGCCGGGGTGGCCGCCTTCGAGCTGGCCCCGATCGAGGGGGTGCTGCCCACGTTCCAGCCGGGGGCGCACATCGACGTGCACCTGCCCAACGGTCTGGTGCGCCAGTACTCGATCACCAACGGCCCCGGCGAGTCGGCGAGCTACCGCATCGGCGTGAAGCTGGAGCCCGACTCCAGCGGCGGGTCGAGCTGCCTGCACGAGACCGTGCGGGAGGGTGACGTGCTGGCCATCTCCGAGCCCCGCAACAACTTCCCGCTGCGCCGGGACTCGACGCGGACGGTCCTGGTGGCCGGCGGCATCGGCATCACGCCGCTGCTGGCCATGGCCCAGGCGCTGGACCGCATGTCCCTCCCGTTCGAGCTGCACTGCTTCGTCCAGTCGGCCGAGCATGTCGCTTTTTCGGAGGTGGTGGACGGGTTGGGCGATTCGGTGGTGCGCCACCTGGGGATGTCGCCCGACGAGACGGTGGCCGAGATCCGGCGCCTGGTGGCCTCGT
The DNA here is from genome assembly GCA_009837445.1 of Acidimicrobiaceae bacterium. Taxonomy (GTDB): domain Bacteria; phylum Actinomycetota; class Acidimicrobiia; order Acidimicrobiales; family Aldehydirespiratoraceae; genus Aldehydirespirator. The sequence continues at coordinate 443 of VXTM01000026.1, read as the reverse complement.
ACGAGAGCTTCGCCAACCTGTACGTGTGCGGTCCGGGGCCGATGCTGGAGGCGGTCCGGCGGGAGGCTTCGGCGGCGGGCTGGCCCGACGAGGCCGTCCACTTCGAGTACTTCAAGAACACCAACGAGATCGACGACTCGTCGACGTTCGAGGTGGCCCTGGCCCGCTCGGCGATGACGGTGACCGTGCCGGCCGGCGCCACGATCCTGGAGGTGCTGCGGGGCCACGGCGTGATCATGCCGTCGTCGTGCGAGCAGGGAGCCTGCGGCACGTGCGTGGCCACCGTGCTGGAGGGCGAGCCCGACCATCAGGACGTCTACCTCAACGACTCCGAGCACCGGGCCGGCGACCGGATCATGACCTGCGTGTCCCGGGCCGCCTCCGACCGGCTGGTGCTGGACCTGTGAGGGTCTTGGCGGCGGGGGTGTTGGGGGCCTTGGGGT
>VXTM01000042.1:10154-126179 GCA_009837445.1 Acidimicrobiaceae bacterium | reverse complement strand
AGTTCGGCGGCCAGCGCTTCGGCGAGATGGAGGTCTGGGCGCTCGAGGCCTACGGGGCGGCGTTCTGCCTGCAGGAGCTGCTCACCGTGAAGTCGGACGACGTGCTCGGCCGGGCCAAGGCATACGAGGCCATCGTCAAGGGCGAGAACGTCCCCGACCCCGGCATCCCCGAGAGCTTCAAGGTGCTCATCAAGGAGATGCAGTCGCTGTGCATCAACGTCGAGGTCCTCTCGGCCGCGGGCGAGCACATCGAGATGCGGGAGCTCGACGAGGAGAGTCTCCGCACGGTGGAGGCCCTCGGCATCGACCTGCAGCGCCCCGAGCGCGGCAGCGACGAGGACGACCTAGCCCGCACCGCCGGCCACCGCTGAGCCGGCAGACAACGAAGCAACGGACGCACGAACGAAAGACGGACTCAGAAACATGCTCGACGTCAACGATTTCAGCGACCTGAAGATCGGCCTGGCCAGCGCCGACTCGATTCGCACCTGGTCGAACGGGGAGGTCAAGAAGCCCGAGACGATCAACTACCGCACGCTCAAGCCCGAGAAGGACGGCCTGTTCTGCGAGAAGATCTTCGGACCCACCCGCGACTGGGAGTGCTCCTGCGGCAAGTACAAGCGCGTGCGCTTCAAGGGCATCATCTGCGAGCGCTGCAACGTGGAGGTGACCCGCTCGAAGGTGCGGCGCGAGCGCATGGGCCACATCGAGCTGGCCGCGCCGGCCGTGCACATCTGGTACCTGCGGGGCACCAGGTCGTGGCTGGCCTACCTGCTGATGGGCACCCAGCCCAAGGAGGAGCTCAAGGCCAAGCAGCTCGAGAAGGTGATCTACTTCGGGGCCAACCTGGTGGTGAGCGTGGACGCCGACCGTCGCCACGTCGACATGCCCGAACTGGAGGTCGAGGTGCGCCGGGAGCTCGACGGCATCGACGCCGACCGGAACCTGGAGCTGTCGCAGCGCCAGGAGCGGCTGGAGACGGAGCTGGCCGAGGCCGAGGCGAGCGAGGCCAAGGAATCGGAGCTGCGGGCGTTGCAGCGCCAGGCCGACAAGGACATCGAGGAGATCACCGAGCGCTTCGCCGAGGAGCTCGAACGGGTCGAGCGGGCCTGGGAGGTGTTCTCGGACCTGTTCAGCCGCCAGATCATCGAGGACGAGGACCTGTGGCGGGAGCTCGTCGACCGCTGGGGTGACTACTTCGAGGGCGGCCAGGGCGCCGACGCCATCGCCCGGCTCATCGCGGCCCTCGACTTCGACGCCGAGGAGGAGACGCTGCGGAGCCAGATCAACCCTCCGGAGGGCCAGCGCCCGCTGTCGGCCCAGCGCAAGCAGAAGGCCATCAAGCGGCTGCGGATCCTGGCCGCGTTCAACCGGCGCGACAACTACGGCAGGCGGATCAACGACCCCCGGGCCATGATCCTCGACGTCGTCCCGGTCATCCCGCCGGAGCTCCGGCCCATGGTGCAGCTCGACGGCGGCCGCTTCGCCACCTCCGACCTCAACGACCTCTACCGCCGTGTGATCAACCGCAACAACCGCCTCAAGCGCCTGCTGGACCTGGCCGCGCCCGACATCATCGTCAACAACGAGAAGCGCATGCTCCAGGAGGCCGTGGACGCCCTGTTCGACAACGGGCGCCGGGGCCGTCCGGTCACCGGGCCCGGCAACCGGCCGCTCAAGTCGCTGTCGGACATGCTCAAGGGCAAGCAGGGCCGGTTCCGCCAGAACCTGCTCGGCAAGCGGGTCGACTACTCGGGACGCTCGGTCATCGTGGCCGGCCCGACGCTGCGGTTCCACCAGTGCGGCCTTCCCAAGATCATGGCCCTGGAACTGTTCAAGCCCTTCGTCATGAAGCGGCTGGTCGACGTGGAGCTCGCCCCCAACATCAAGTCGGCCAAGCGCATGGTCGAGCGGCGGCGGCCCCAGGTGTGGGACGTGCTCGAGGACGTCATCCGGGAGCACCCGGTGCTGCTGAACCGGGCCCCGACGCTGCACCGGCTGGGTATCCAGGCCTTCGAGCCCGTCCTGGTGGAGGGCAAGGCGATCCAGATCCATCCGCTGGTGTGCGCGGCCTTCAACGCCGACTTCGACGGCGACCAGATGGCAGTGCACCTGCCGCTGTCGGCCGAGGCCCAGGCCGAGGCCAGGGTGCTGATGCTGTCGGCCAACAACGTGCTGAGCCCGGCCCACGGCCGGCCCCTGGTGACGCCGACGCAGGACATGATCATCGGGGCGCACTACCTCACCGAGATGATCGAGGATCCGCCGTCGACCTTGAGGTCCTTCCGGTCGATCAACGAGGTCCGGTTCGCCTACGAGAACGGCGACATCAGGCTGCACGCCCCCATCGAGTACCGGGGCGCCGAGGACCTGATGGTTGCGCCGGCCAACGGCGACGCGGCCCGCTACGAGCCGACCACCGCCGGCCGGGTGTTCTTCAACAACGCCCTCCCGGACACCTTCGGCTATGTGAACAGCACTGTCGGGCAGCGCGACATGGGTGAGATCGTCGACCGGTTGGCCCGCGGCTTCCCGATCGCGGAGGTGGCCCGGAGCCTGGACGAGGTCAAGGACATCTGCTTCGAGTTCGCGTCGCGGTCGGGTCTCACGATCTCCATCGACGACGTGAGGACGCCCAAGCAGAAGACCGAGATCCTCGACCGCTACGAGAAGCAGGCTGACAAGATCGAGCGCCAGTTCCGGCGGGGGATCATCACCGACGGCGAGCGCCGCCAGCTCGAGGTCGAGGTCTGGTCCGAGGCCACCGAGGAGGTCACGGGCCGGATGAAGGACGAGCTCGAGTCGGACGCGTTCAACCCGGTCAACATGATGGTCGGCTCGGGGGCCCGCGGGAACATGATGCAGATCCGCCAGATCGCAGGCATGCGCGGCCTGGTCGCCAACCCCCGCGGCGACATGATCCCCCGGCCGATCAAGAGCAACTTCCGTGAGGGTCTCAGGGTGCTGGAGTACTTCATCGCCACTCCCGGTGCCCGCAAGGGGCTGGTCGACACCGCGCTGCGTACCGCGGACTCCGGCTACCTGACCCGGCGGCTCGTGGATGTGGCTCAGGAGGTCATCATCAACAGCGAGGACCCGTTCGAGTCCGGCGGCTACGTGAAGGGCATCTGGCTCGAAGACATCGGTCCCGACACGCCCGCCAAGCGCACCTACCTGGACACCAGGCTGTTCGGGCGGGTGCTCGCCGACGACGTGACCCTCAGCGACGGCTCGGTGATCCTCGCCGGGACGATGGTGGGCGACGCCGAGCAGGCGGCCCTGCGTGACGACCCGCAGGTCACCCGCGTGCGGGTGCTCTCGCCGCTCAGCGACGACTCGGCCTCGGGCATCACCGCAGCCTCCTACGGCATGTCGCTGGCCACCGGCAAGCTCATCGAGCAGGGCGAGGCCGTCGGGGTGATCGCAGCCCAGTCCATCGGCGAGCCTGGAACCCAGCTCACGATGCGTACCTTCCACACCGGAGGCGTCGCAGGGGCCCAGGACATCGCGGGCGGTCTGCCCAGGGTCGTCGAGCTGTTCGAGGCCCGCACACCGAAGGGCAAGGCCACGCTGGCCCGCCAGGCCGGGGTGGTCCGCATCCGCGACGACGGCAGCGGCGAGCGCACCGTGGTCATCGTGGAGAACGACGGCACCGAGCACGACTGCAGGATCGGCAGCGAGTACCGCCTCGAGGTCCGCGACGGTGACGAGGTCGAGCCGGGGGACGCCCTCGTGGAAGGGCCCCGCGATCCCAAGGAGCTGCTGGAGATACGAGGCATCGACGCCACGCAGCGCTACCTGGTGGCCGAGGTGCAGAAGGTGTACCGGGACCAGGGCGTCTCGATCCACGACAAGCACATCGAGCTGATCGTCCGCCAGATGACCAAGAGGGTCGCCATCGGCGAGCCGGGCGACACGAGCTTCCTGCCCGACGAGCGGGTCGACAAGGCCAGCTTCGAGCGGACCAACCGGGAGATCGTGCGGGCCGGCGGCAGGCCGGCCTCGGGCCGGCGCGAGGTGATGGGGATCACCAAGGCCTCGCTGGCCACCGAGTCGTGGCTGTCGGCCGCGTCCTTCCAGGAGACCACCCGGGTGCTCACCGAGGCCGCCATCGAGTCCAAGCGCGACACCCTGGTCGGCCTCAAGGAGAACATCATCATCGGCAAGCTCATCCCAGCCGGGACGGGCATGTCCCGGTACCGCCAGGGCTACGCCACCCACGCGCCCGACCACACGCCGATGGACTACTACACGTCCGAGGACGCCGATGTGGACCTCGCCGACATCCTCGCGCAGCGAAGCAGCGAGCTGTCCGGAGCCGAGGTTCTCGACTACCCGGTGGGCGACGCCACCGGCGCGGTGACGGAGGCGGGATGATGATCCCGGCTCGGCCGACGAACGTCGGGTCGCGGCGTCGAACCGTCCCTGCGCGCCCCTAGACTTCCCCGTCCGGCTCAACGCCGGCTACCGCCAAGGAACAACCCCCGCATGCCTACCATCCAGCAGCTGGTCCGCAAGGGCCGCCAGTCGAAGCGCCGCAAGGAGTCGACGCCCGCCCTGCAGGGCGCGCCCCAGCGGCGGGGCGTGTGCACCAGGGTCTACACGGCCACCCCCAAAAAGCCGAACTCCGCGCTGCGCAAGGTGGCCCGTGTCCGCCTCACCACCGGCGTGGAGATCACCGCCTACATACCGGGCGAGGGGCACAACCTCCAGGAGCACTCGATCGTGCTGGTGCGGGGCGGCCGGGTGCGGGACCTGCCCGGCGTGCGCTACAAGGTCGTGCGGGGCACCCTCGACACCGCCGGCGTGCGCGAGCGCAAGAAGGCCCGCAGCCGCTACGGCGTCAAGAAGGAGTCCTGAGGTGCCGCGCAAGGGGCCCGCGGCGCGCCGCGAGTTGCAGCCCGATCCGATCTACCGCTCGCTGCTGGTGACGCAGGTGATCAACAAGGTGCTCCAGCGGGGCAAGCGCACCCTCGCGGAGCGGATCGTGTACGACGCGATGTCCATCGTCGAGGACAAGACGGGCGCGGAGCCCGTCTCCACCCTCAAGCGGGCCGTCGACAATGTCCGCCCCCAGCTGGAGGTGCGGAGCCGGCGGGTGGGCGGCGCCACCTACCAGGTTCCGGTCGAGGTCAGGCCTCGCCGGGCCACCACTCTCGCGGTCCGCTGGATCGTCTCGTACGCCCGCGACCGGCGGGAGCACACCATGGCCGAGCGGCTGGCCAACGAGCTTCTGGACGCCGGCAACGGGGTGGGCGCGTCGGTGAAGCGGCGCGAGGACCTGCAGAAGATGGCCGAGTCGAACAAGGCCTTCGCGCACTACCGCTGGTAGACGCGCCCTCCTAGTCGTAGCCATGGCTGACGAGCGATACCCCCTGTCCAAGACCCGGAACATCGGGATCATGGCGCACATCGACGCGGGCAAGACCACGACCACCGAGCGGATCCTCTACTACACGGGGCGCAACTACAAGATCGGCGAGGTCCACGACGGCGCGGCCACGATGGACTGGATGGCCCAGGAGCAGGAGCGGGGCATCACCATCACCTCGGCGGCCACCCACTGCATCTGGCGCGACCACCGCATCAACATCATCGACACACCGGGTCACGTCGACTTCACCGTCGAGGTGGAGCGCTCGCTGCGGGTGCTCGACGGCGCGGTGGCCGTGTTCGACGGTGTCGCCGGGGTGGAGCCCCAGACCGAGACGGTGTGGCGCCAGGCCGACCGCTACGGCGTGCCCCGGCTGTGCTTCGTCAACAAGATGGACCGCACCGGTGCCGACTTCCACTTCGTGCTCGACTCCATCCGGGAGCGGCTGACCGAGAAGGTGGCGGTGGTGCAGTTGCCGATCGGCAGCGAGTCGGACTACCGCGGCATCGTCGATCTGGTGCGGATGAAGGCCCGCATCTGGTCCGGCACCGACCTCGGGGTCACATGGACCGAGACCGACATCGGCGACGACCTGATCGAGGAGGCCGAGCTCTACCGCCACGACCTGCTGGAGACGCTGTCGGACTATGACGAGAGCCTGCTCGAGAAGTTCCTGGAGGACGAGGAGATCAGCCCCGCCGAGATCGCGGCCGCCATCCGGGCCGGCACCATCGGCGGCGGCCTGGTTCCGGTGCTGAACGGCTCGGCCTTCAAGAACAAGGGGGTGCAGGCCCTGCTCGACGCGGTGGTCGACTACCTGCCCTCGCCCAGCGACGTGCCCGCGGTGACCGGCACCGATCCCCGCTCCGGTGTCGAGTTGACCCGGGCCGCCGACGACTCCGAGCCTCTGGCCGCCCTGGCCTTCAAGATCGCCACCGACCCCCATGTCGGCAAGCTCACCTACTTCCGCGTGTACAGCGGATCGCTCGACAAGGGCGCGCAGGTGCTCAACACCCGCACCGGCCGCAAGGAGCGGATCGGCCGCATCCTGGAGATGCACGCCAACGACCGGGTCGACCTCGAGTCGGCGGCCGCCGGCGACATCGCGGCCGCCATCGGCCTGAAGGACTGCCGTACCGGCGACACGCTGTGCGACCCCTCCCACGCCATCGCGCTCGAGGACCTGAACTTCCCCGACCCGGTGATCGACGTGGCCGTGGAGCCCAAGTCCAAGGCCGACCAGGACAAGATGTCCAAGGCACTGACCGCGCTCTCGGAGGAGGATCCCACCTTCCGGGTGCGCACCGACGACGAGACCGCCCAGACCATCATCGCCGGCATGGGCGAGCTCCACCTCGAGGTGCTGGTGGACCGCATGCTGCGGGAGTTCAACGTCCAGGCCAACGTGGGCAAGCCCCAGGTCGCCTACCGCGAGACGCTGTCGGCCGCGGTGAACGACCACACCTTCGTCCACAAGAAGCAGACCGGCGGCTCGGGCCAGTTCGCGGTGGTCACTGCCACTGTCGAGCCCAACCCGGGCGGCCAGTACCTGTTCGAGAGCACGATCCGGGCCGGCGCCATCCCCCGCGAGTACATCAAGCCGGTCGACGACGGCATCCGCGAGGCGATGAGCAACGGCGTGCTGGCCGGGTTCCCGACGGTGGACGTCAAGGTCACGCTCACCGACGGGCGCACCCACGACGTGGACTCCTCGGAGATGGCCTTCAAGATCGCCGGCGGCGGCTGGTTCCGGGAGGTGGCCTCCAAGGCCAGGCCCGTGCTGCTCGAGCCGGTCATGTCGGTGGAGATCGTCACTCCCGACGACTACCTCGGCGATGTCGTCGGCGACCTCAACTCCCGCCGCGGTCAGGTGCGCGGCACTGAGAGGCGCGGCAGCAACCAGGTGATCAGCGCGCAGGTTCCGCTTGCGGAGATGTTCGGATACAGTACCGACCTTCGGTCACGCACGCAGGGGCGAGCGACGTACACGATGCAGTTCGACTCGTACCAGCCCACCCCCGCGGGCGTCCAATCCGAGATCGTCGCTCGCGTACGCGGCGAGTGATCCGAAGTTCTCAACCAACTGAACACAAGAGGAAGCACCCATGGCCAAGGAGCAGTTCGAGCGGACCAAGCCCCATGTCAATGTGGGCACTATGGGCCATATCGATCACGGCAAGACCACACTGACCGCCGCCATCACCAAGGTGCTGGCCGACCGCGTCGAGGGAACCCAGTTCACCGAGTTCGACAAGATCGACAACGCCCCCGAGGAGCGGGAGCGGGGTATCACCATCAACGTGGCCCACGTCGAGTACGAGACCGACAACCGGCATTACGCGCACGTCGACATGCCCGGCCACGCCGACTACATCAAGAACATGATCACCGGCGCCGCCCAGGTGGACGGCGCCATCCTGGTGGTCTCGGCCGCTGACGGCCCCATGCCCCAGACCCGCGAGCACGTGCTGCTGGCCCGTCAGGTGGGCGTGCCCAGCATCGTCGTGGCCCTCAACAAGGTGGACATGGTCGACGACGAGGAGATCCTCGAGCTGGTCGAGCTCGAGGTGCGCGAGTTGCTCGACGAGTACGAGTTCCCCGGCGACGACACCCCGGTCATCGGCGTGTCGGCCCTCAAGGCCCTCGACGGCGACGAGGAGTCCGCCCAGCAGGTCATCGAGCTGATGGAGGCCGTGGACAGCTACGTGCCGACGCCCGAGCGCGATGTCGACAAGCCGTTCCTGATGCCTATCGAGGACGTGTTCTCGATCACCGGGCGGGGCACCGTGGTAACCGGCCGGGTCGAGCAGGGCGTGGTCGAGACGGGCAACAAGGTCGAGATCGTCGGCCTGCGCGAGACCCAGGAGACCACCTGCACCGGCGTGGAGATGTTCCGCAAGATCCTCGACCGGGGCGAGGCCGGCGACAACATCGGCGCCCTGCTGCGGGGAATCGACAAGAAGGAAGTCCAGCGGGGCCAGGTGCTGGCTGCGCCCAAGAGCATCACTCCCCACACCGAGTTCGAGGCCCAGGTGTACGTCCTGAGCAAGGAGGAGGGCGGCCGGCACAAGCCGTTCTTCTCGAACTACCGGCCCCAGTTCTACTTCCGCACCACCGACGTGACCGGCACGATCACCCTGCCCGAGGGGATCGAGATGTGCATGCCCGGCGACAACACCGTGATGCACGTCGATCTGATCAGCCCGATCGCCATGGACGAGGGCCTGCGCTTCGCCATCCGCGAGGGTGGCCGCACCGTCGGCGCCGGCTCGGTCATCAAGATCATCAAGTAGCTGCGGGGTTCTGGCGGTGGCGGCGAAGCACAGGGTCCGGATCAGGCTCAAGGCCTACGACCACGAGATCCTGGACCAGTCGACGAAGAAGATCGTCGAGACGGTCAAGCGGACCCAGGCCACCTTCAGCGGTCCCGTGCCACTGCCGACCGAGAAGCACCGCTACACCGTGGTGCGGTCCCCCTTCAAGGACAAGGACTCGCGCGAGCACTTCGAGATGCACATCCACAAGCGGCTGCTCGACATCCTCGAGCCGTCGAAGAAGACTGTGGACACCCTCCAGCGTCTCGAGGTCCCCGCCGGGGTCGACATCGAGCTGAAGGTCCAGCAGGCCTAGCGGGAGCGACGAACGGCCGACGCCTGTTCGGCGTCGGCCAGCAGTTCCTGGATACGGGCGGTCGGGTCCGCGGCGGTGACCAGCGCCTCGCCGATGAGGGCGGCGTCGTACCCGGCCTCGACTATGTCGCCCATGGCAGTCCCGCCCTCGACGCCGATGCCCGACGCGGCCACCGTGACGATCCCGGGGTCCAGCTGAGCGAACCTCGGACCCATCTCGACCGCCTTGTTGTAGTCGACGGTGAAGCGGGTGTCCTTGGGCTGGCTGCGCTGGTTCACCGCGATCATGTAGGCGCCGGCGTCCACCGCCACGTCCAACTCGGGCTCGGTGCGGATCTCGGTGAGGACGTCCAGGCCCAGCTCCAGGGCCAGCTCGTGCATGGGGCGCAGCAGCGAGGGGTCCACGTCGTCCACGATCACCAGCATGGCGTCGGCGCCCATGGCGCTCGACTCCCGGACGTGCTCAAGGGTGGTGAGGAAGTCCTTGCGCAGCACCGGTATGCCAGTCGCGGCCCGGGCTTGCTGGAGGTCTTCGGGCGACCCGCCGAAGCGGGGGCCGTCGGTCAGCACCGACAGGCAGGCGGCGCCGCCGTCGCGGTACTGGCGGGCCAGCTCGACCGCGTCAGCGTCGGCGTTGAGGTTGCCCGCCGAGGGCGAGCGCCGCTTGACCTCGGCGATCACCGACAGGCCGTTGGCCAGCAGAGCCCGCTTGAATCCGTACCCGACGCTGCCGGGCGGCGGGCGCGCCGGTGTGCCGGTGTCCAGGCTCTCGGCACTGGTGGGGGACACGGTCACCACGGCGCCGATGCTACCGGCGGGCCGTGGCCGGACGCAGGTGTCGCTAGTCCCCTCCGTCGGCGGTCGGCGCCGGCTCGGTGTCCGAATGCGGGGTCGCGGCGGCCGGGGCCGGCCGGACGCGCTCGTCCAGCCAGCTGGAGATGAACGCCTGGGCGGTGGCGGCCACAGGCAGGGCCAGGAAGGCTCCGACGATCCCCATCAGCGCGGTGCCCGCGATGACCGCGCCGAATGCCAGCGCGACGTGGATCTCCATGGTGTGGGCCGTGACCCGGGGCGAGAAGAAGTAGTTCTCCAGCTGCTGGTAGGCGACGATCACTATCAGCACGAAGAGACCGGTGCGGGGCGAGTGCAGCAGCGCGACCACCACTGGCAGCACCCCGGCGATGTAGGCGCCGATGGCGGGGATGAACTGCGATATGACCCCGACCCACACCGCCAGCGCCACCGGCGAGGGCACGTCGAGCAGCGCGAAGGCCCCCCAGTGCACCAGCGCCGAGATGAAGGCCAGGATCGTGCGGGAGTACATGTAGCCGCCGGTCTTCTCCATGGCCAGATCCCAGATCTCGGTCACGATCACGGCCCTGTGCTCGCTCAGCCGCGACGACACCATCCGGCGCAGCTTGGGGCCCTCGGCCACCAGGTAGAAGGTGAAGAGAGCCACGGTGAACAATTGGAACAGCAGGCTCACCACGGTGGTGCCGACGTTGACCACATCGTCGGCGAACCGGCTGGCCAGATCCTGTAGTCCACCGCCCGCGAGGAACTCCTCCTTGAGCGTATCGAACTCCAACTCGATGCCGAGGGCGTCGTCGAGCCAGCCCTCGATGTCGTCGATGTAGGCGGGCGCATTCTCGATCAGGTGGTTCGTCTCCGAGGCCAGCGCGGTGCCGACCAGAGCGAAGAATCCGGCGGCCAGACCGGCGGCCACCAGGAAGGTGACCGCCGTGCCGATGCCACGACGGATTCCCCGCCGCGCCATGGCATTCACCGCCGGCTCCAGCGCGAACGCGACGAACACCGACACCAACAGAACCACCAGCAGCGTCCTCAGGGCGCGCACCACCCCGACCGCGTAGAAGGTGGCCAACCCGCCGAGCCAGAACCAGACGATGGCCCGCTTGACCCAGGCCGGCACGGTCCTGCCGTCGTCCATCGTCGCGGACCCTAGCCACCACGGATGCCCCGAAGGGGGACCGCCATGTCCGCCCGCCTCCCGTGGGTTGGGGGCATGGGTGGGTGCCGTTACACTCCGCGGTTCGCCCCGGGCCGTCCGGGACGAGTTCGAATCGATGTCCACACAGGCCCTCGTTGGATTCCCAGCGGTCCTACCGCGGGGGAACCGTGCGGCACAACCGAATCGCCGCTCCGCCGGGTCCGCCCGAGCGGAGCGTTCGCGTGAGCGGCGCTCGCGCCGAGATGTCAGGACTAGGCATGGCCACCAAGGCGATCGTGGGCACCAAGGTCGGGATGACCCAGGTGTGGGACGAGAACAACCAGGTCGTCGGAGTCACCGTCCTGCGCGTCTCGCCCTGCCGGGTGGTGCAGGTCAAAACCAACGAGCACGACGGCTACAGCGCGATACAGGTGACCTTCGGCATGATCGACCCGGCCCGGCTGACCCAGCCGGAGGCCGGACACTTCCAACGGGCCGGAGTCGACCCCGGCCGGTCGGTGCTGGAACTGCGGCTCGATGATGTGAGCGAGTACGCCGTGGGACAGCAGATCGGCGTCGACGTGCTCGCCTCCGGCGAGAAGGTCGACGTGACCGCGGTCTCCAAGGGCAAGGGATTCACCGGCGTGATGAAACGCCACGGGTTCAAGGGCCAACCCGCCGGCCACGGCGCCCACAAGGTGCATCGCAAGCCCGGCGCGGTGGGCCAGTGCGCCACCCCCTCGAGGGTGTTCAAGGGCAAGAAGATGCCCGGCCGGGCCGGAGCCAACCGGGTCACCACCCTCAACCTCGAAGTGGTCAAGGCCGACGCCGAGGCTGAGGTACTGCTGGTGAAGGGCTCCGTTCCCGGGCCCAAGGGCGCCACCGTCGTGGTGCGCAACGCGGTCAAGGACGGTTGAGCACATGGAGCCGGTGAGAGTGGTTTCGTCCAAGGGCCGCAAGGTCGGTGAAGTCGTCCTTGACGACTCGATCTTCGGCGTGGAGCCCAACATCGGCCTCATGCATCAGGTGGTCAACGCCCAGCTGGCGGCCCGCAGGGCCGGCACCCACAGCACCAAGGGCCGGGCCGAGGTGGCCGGCGGCGGCTCCAAGCCGTGGCGCCAGAAGGGCACCGGCCGGGCCCGCCACGGCTCGATCCGGTCCCCCCAGTGGCGGGGCGGCGGCGCGGCCCACGGCCCCAAGCCCCGCGACTACCGCCAGCGGACCCCCAAGAAGATGAAGCGCCTGGCCCTGGCCGGCGCGCTGTCGGACCGGGCCCGCTCCGGCCAGATCATCGTGGTGGACCGCTGGCGCTTCGAGGACGGGCCCCGCACCTCCGACGCCGCGGCCGCTCTTGACGCCATCGGAGCGACAGGCAAGGTCCTGGTGGTGCTGGGCGACGAAGATGCCGACGCCCAGAAGAGCTTCCGCAACCTTCCGCCGGTCCACTGCCTGCACGTAGGCGAGCTGAACACCTACGACGTTCTGAACAGCGACGTGGTGGTGTTCACCTCAGACACCCTGCCCACCTCCGGTGCGGGCGGCCAGAACGAAGGTGACGGCGATGCGTGATCACCGCGACGTGATCCTGCGCCCGGTCGTGTCGGAGAAGAGCTACGCGCTGCTCGCCGACAACGTCTACACGTTCATCGTCGCCCCCGAAGCCACCAAGCCCGAGATCCGGGCCGCGGTGGAGACGATCTTCGATGTCTCGGTGGTGAAGGTCAACACGCTGCGCCGCAAGGGGAAGCGGCGGCACAACCGCCGCAACAACACATGGGGCCGCCGGCCCGACACCAAGCGCGCCCTGGTCACGCTGGCCGCGGGCGACACGATCGATCTCTTCGAGGCCTGACCATGACGATCCGCAAGCGCAAGCCGTCCAGCCCGGGCCGTCGATTCCAGACCGCCTCGGACTTCTCGGAGGTCACCCGCTCGACCCCCGAGCGCAGCCTGCTCGTCAAGCAGTCGGGCACCGGCGGCCGCAACAATCTGGGCCGCAAGACCTCCCGCCACCGCGGCGGCGGCCACAAGCAGCGCTACCGCAAGATCGACTTCGTCCGCACCAAGGACAACGTGCCGGCCACGGTGGCCGCCATCGAGTACGACCCGAACCGCACCTGCCGCATAGCGCTGCTCCACTACCACGACGGCGAGAAGCGCTACATCCTGGCCCCCAAGGGCCTGGAGGTCGGCGACCGGGTCATGTCGGGCCAGGGCTCGGAGATCCGACCCGGCAATGCGCTGGCCCTGCGCTACATCCCGGTCGGGACCGTGGTCCACAACGTCGAGCTGAAGGCGGGCGCGGGCGGCCGCATGGGCCGCAGCGCCGGGGCCAGCGTGCAGCTGGTGGCCAAGGAGGGGCGCTTCGCCACGCTGCGGCTGCCCAGCACGGAGATGCGGCGGGTGCCCATCGACTGCCGGGCCACCGTCGGCGAGGTCGGCAACTCCGAGCACGAGCTCACCAAGATCGGGAAGGCGGGCCGCAACCGCTGGAAGGGTGTGCGGCCCCAGACCCGGGGCGTCGCCATGAACCCGGTCGACCATCCCCTCGGCGGGGGTGAGGGCAAGTCCTCGGGCGGGCGCCACCCCGTCTCGCCCTGGGGCAAGCCTGAGGGTCGGACCCGGGCCCGCCGCAAGGACTCCGACAAGATGATCGTTCGCCGCCGCCGCAGGCGCGGCACCCGGAGGTAGCGCCAATGCCCCGAAGCCTCAAGAAGGGTCCCTTCGTGGACGACCACCTCCTTCGCAAGATCGACGAACTCAACGAGCGCAACGAGAAGCGGGTGGTGAAGACGTGGTCGCGCCGGTCCACCATCATCCCCGACATGGTCGGCCACACCCTCGCGGTGCACGACGGCCGCAAGCACGTGCCGGTCTACATCACCGAGTCGATGGTGGGCCACAAGCTCGGCGAGTTCGCCCCCACCAGGACGTTCCGGTTCCACGCCGGCCAGGAGCGGGGGGCTCGCCGCTGATGGTGGGGACCAAGACGAACGAGCGGCCCGGCACCCGGGCCCGGGCGTCCTACGTGCGGAGCTCGGCCTACAAGGCCCGCGAGGTCCTGGACCTGATCCGGGGCAAGAGCTGCGCCGACGCCCACGACATCCTGGCCTTCTCCGAGCGAGACGTCGCGCAGCCGATCGCCAAGGTGCTGGACTCGGCGCTGGCCAACGCCGAGCACAACGACGGCCTCGACGCCGACGAGCTGTACGTGTCGGCGTGCTACGCCGACGAGGGTCCCACCCTCAAGCGCTGGCGGCCCCGCGCCCGGGGAAGGGCCACCCGCATCCGCAAGCGCACCTGCCACATCACCGTGATCGTCAGCCGCTACGACCCCGAGACGCTCGAGCGGATGCAGGCTCAGCAGTCGCGGCGCGGCGCGGTCGCGGCCGAGGTCCGCCGGCGCCGGGTAGCCCGGTCCCGCGCCGCCGCCACGCAGGAGGTCGAAGCAGCCACCTCCGAAGCCGAGGCGGACGTGGAGGCTCAGGCCTCGGCGGTGGTGCAGGCCACCGAGGCCGCGCTGGCCGAGGATCCGGCCACCGAGATCGATGAGGCCGAGGTCGAGGATGCCGAGGCGTCCACCGAGGACGGAGACGGCATAGAGGCGTCCGGGGACGAAGAGCTCGACGCCGGCGACGGCACCGAAGCCGGCGGCGAAGAGCCCGGCAAGTCAACAGGGGGCGACTGATGGGTCAGAAGGTAAACCCGTACGGGTTCCGCCTCGGCGTCACCACCGAGTGGAAGAGCCGGTGGTTCGCCGACCGCAAGGAGTACGCGGACAACGTCATCGAGGACTGGAAGATCCGGGACTTCCTCATGACCGAACTGCCCCACGCGGCCATCAGCCGCGTGGAGGTGGAGCGCACCCGGGACCGGCTGCGGGTGGACGTGCACACGGCCCGGCCCGGCATCGTGATCGGCCGGCGCGGCGCGGAGGCCGACCGGCTGAGGGCGGGCCTCACCGACATCAGCGGCAACCCGCGGGTGCAGCTCAACATCCAGGAGATCAAGCAGCCCGAGCTCGACGCGGCTCTCATCGCCCAGGGCGTCGCCGACCAGCTGACCGGCCGGGTGGCCTTCCGCCGGGCCATGAAGCGGGCCGTGCAGAACGCCCAGCGGGCCGGCGCGCTCGGTATCCGGGTGCAGTGCTCGGGCCGTCTCGGCGGCTCGGAGATGGCCCGCACCGAGTGGTACCGCGAGGGCCGGGTGCCGCTGCACACCCTGCGGGCCGATGTGGACTACGGCTTCCGGGAGGCCCGAACCACCTACGGCCGCATCGGCGTGAAGGTCTGGCTCTACAAGGGCGACATCCTCCCCTACAAGACGCTCTCGGAGGACAAGGCCTCCAAGGAGGCCGCCATGGCCGCCGGCGAGACCTCGGGTCCCGGCGCCCGCCCCCGCAAGATCGTGTCGTCGTCGGCGGCCCGCCGCCGCGAGTTCACCGACGAGATGGTCGACGAGGAGCCCGCCCCGCTCATCGGCGAGGCCGACCCCGAGTTCGAGAAGCTGCTCGACGAGGAGGCCGCCATCGAGGCCTCCACCCGCGAGCACCACGAGACGCCCCACTTCCGCCCGGGCGACGACTGAGGGGTTCGACGACGATGTTGATGCCGCGCAAGGTCCGCCACCGCAAGCACCACCGGGGCCGCACCAAGGGCACCGCGAAGGGGCGCACCGACGTCGCCCACGGCGACTTCGGCATCCAGGCGCTGGAGCCCGGATGGCTGACGTCGCGCCAGATCGAGGCCGCCCGTGTGGCCATGACCCGCCACATCAAGCGGGGCGGCAAGGTGTGGATCAACGTCTTCCCCGACAAGCCCGTCACCCAGAAGCCCGCCGAGACCCGGATGGGCTCGGGCAAGGGCAACCCGGAGCACTGGGTGGCGGTGGTCCGCCCTGGCCGCATCCTGTTCGAGCTCTCCTACCACGACACCGAGATCGCCCGCGGCGCCATCGACCGGGCCATCCAGAAGCTGCCCATGAAGGCCCGCTTCGTCACCCGCGAGGAGGACTTCTGATGGCGCGGGCCAAGGCTCTCACCGATCTCGGCGACACCGACCTGATCGAACGCCTGTCGGAGGCCAAGGAGGAGCTGTTCAACCTGCGCTTCCAGTTCGCCACCGGCCAGCTCGACAACCCGGCGCGCCTC
Source organism: Acidimicrobiaceae bacterium (assembly GCA_009837445.1). Taxonomy (GTDB): domain Bacteria; phylum Actinomycetota; class Acidimicrobiia; order Acidimicrobiales; family Aldehydirespiratoraceae; genus Aldehydirespirator. Next base: position 110,076 of record VXTM01000042.1, on the reverse strand, counting down.
AAGCAGGTGCGCCGCGACATCGCACGCATGCTCACCGAGCTGCGGGCCCGCGAGATCGCGGCCGCCGAGGCCCAGTACGCCGCAGCCGAGGAGAGATGACCATGGCTCAGGACTCCCAGCCCCGCCCCAACCGTCGCAAGGTCCGCGAGGGCGTCGTGGTCTCCGACCGCATGGACAAGACGGCGATCGTCGAGGCCACCGAGAGGGTCCGGCACCCCCGCTACGCCAAGACTGTGCAGCGGACCACCCGCCTCGCCGTCCACGACGCCGAGAACGAGCTGGGCGTCGGCGACCGCGTCCGCATCGCCGAGACCCGCCCCCTCTCCAAGACGAAGCGCTGGCGCCTCGTCGAGATCGTGGAGCGTGCCAAGTGATCCAGCAGGAATCCCGGCTGCGGGTCGCCGACAACTCCGGCGCCAAGGAGGTGCTGTGCATCAAGGTGCTCGGCGGCTCCAAGCGGCGCTACGCGTCGGTCGGCGACGTGTTCGTGGCCACCGTCAAGGACGCCATCCCCGGCGCCCAGGTACGCAAGGGCGACCTGGTGCGCTGCGTCGTGGTGAGAACTCGCAAGGAGAAGCGCCGCGGTGACGGCAGCTACATCCGCTTCGACGAGAACGCCGCGGTGCTGATCAACGAGCAGGACCAGCCCCGGGGCACCCGCATCTTCGGGCCCGTCGGCCGGGAGCTCCGGGACAAGCAGTTCATGCGCATCGTGTCGCTGGCGCCGGAGGTGCTCTAGATGGCCGGCCGCTCCAAGCGTCCCCGCTCACGTTCGATGAAGATCATCAAGGGCGACCGGGTCGTGGTGCTGTCGGGCAAGGACGCCGGGCTGGAAGGCACCGTCGAACGGGTCATCCCCGCGGCGGGCAAGGTGATCGTGGAAGGCGTCAACGTCGCCAAGCGCCACCAGGCCCCCACCCGCAACGTGCAGCAGGGCGGCATCATCGACAAGGCCATGCCCATCGACGCGTCCAACGTGGCGGTGGTGAGCCCCACCGACGGCAAGCCCACCCGGGTGGGCTACCGGTTCACGCCCGATGGAGCCAAGGTGCGCGTCTGCCGGCGCACGGGAGCAGACCTATGACCACGGCCACCGACTACCGGCCCCGGCTACGAGCCTCGTTCGAGGACGAGGTCAAGCGGTCCCTGATCGAGCAGCTGGGGCTCTCGAACGTGATGATGGTGCCCAGGCTCGACAAGATCGTGCTCAACATGGGCGTCGGCGACGCCACCACCCAGGCCAAACTGCTGGAGGGCGCGCTGGCCGACCTGGCGGTGATCTCGGGCCAGAAGCCGGTCATCACCCGGGCCAAGCGGTCCCTGGCCAGCTTCAAGCTGCGCACCGGCATGGCCATCGGCTGCAAGGTCACCCTGCGGGGCGACCGGATGTACGAGTTCTTCGACCGGCTCATCTCGCTGGCCATCCCCCGCATCCGCGACTTCCGCGGGCTGTCGCTGAAGTCCTTCGACGGCAGCGGCAACTACACGTTCGGAATCACCGAGCAGCTCATCTTCCCGGAGATCGACTACGACAAGGTCGACGCCACCCGGGGGATGGACATCACGATCGTCACCACAGCCAAGACCGACACGGAGGGCCGGGCGCTTCTGGAGGCGTTCGGGTTCCCGTTCCGGCGAGAGGGGCAATGACCGATGGCTAAGAAGGCCCTCGTCCAGAAGCAGCAGCGCACCCCCAAGTTCAAGGTGCGGGCCTACACGCGGTGCCGCAAGTGCGGCCGACCCCGATCCGTGTACCGCAAGTTCAGCCTGTGCCGCATCTGCCTCCGCGACCTGGCCCACGCCGGGGAGTTGCCCGGCGTGAAGAAGGCGAGTTGGTGAGGTGATTAGCCGATGACGATGACAGACCCGATCGCCGACATGCTGACCCGCATACGCAACGCCAACGTGGCCATGCACGACGAGGTGTCCATGCCCTCGTCGAAGCGAAAGCTCGCGCTGGCCGAGGTGCTGCGCCGGGAGGGCTACATCGCGGCCTACGCCGAGAGCGACAACGCGCCCCGGCCCGGCAAGACCCTGACGATCGAGATGAAGTACTCGCCCGAGCGGGACCGGGTCATTCGCGGGCTGAAGCGCATCTCCAAGCCCGGGCTGCGCATCTACCGGAAGCGGGACGAGATCCCGCGGGTCCAGGGCGGGCTCGGCGTGGCCGTGGTGTCGACCAACCGGGGCCTGATGAGCGACCGCGAAGCGAGGAAGAACCGCATGGGCGGCGAGATCCTCTGCTACGTCTGGTGAGAGGCGGGAGAAGGCTATGAGTCGCGTGGGAAGCGCCCCCATCACGATCCCGAGCGGGGTGGATGTGGCCGTCGAGGGCCGCACCGTCGTCGTGACCGGGACCAAGGGAACGCTCAGCCGGGAACTGCCCGGCGAGATCACCGTGCGCCCGGCCGACGGCGCGCTGCTCGTGGAGCGCCCCGACGACACCGCCCGGAGCAAGTCACTGCACGGGCTCACCCGTTCGCTGGTGCAGAACATGGTGACCGGCGTCAGCGAGGGGTTCACCAAGGAACTGCGAATCCAGGGAGTCGGCTACCGGGTCGCCGAGTCCACGCCCGCGTCGCTTGAGCTGGCCCTCGGCTTCAGCCACACCGTGAAGATCACCGCCCCTACCGGCGTGGAGTTCGAGGTGCCGCAGCGCACCCAGATCCTCGTCAAGGGCATCGACAAGCAGCTCGTAGGCCAGGTGGCCGCCGACATCAGGAAGTGGCGCCCGCCCGAGCCCTACAAGGGCAAGGGCATCCGGTATATCGACGAGCGAGTCAAGCGCAAGGCCGGGAAGGCGGCGAAGTAGCCATGGTTGATCAGGCCAAGACGCGCCGGCAGGGCCGGATCCGCCGGCACCGGCGCGTCCGCAAGAAGGTGCGCGGCACGGCCGAGCGGCCCCGGCTGTCGGTGTTCCGGTCGAGCAGGCACATCTCGGCCCAGCTCATCGACGACGACGCCGGCACGACGCTGGCATCGGCCTCCACGCTCGAGGCCGGGCTGCGCTCGGACCCGGGGGGCAACGTGGCTGCGGCCCGATCGGTGGGGACGCTGATAGGGCAGCGGGCCCTCGACGCCGGCATCAAGAGCGTCGTGTTCGACCGGGGCGGCTACCGCTATCACGGCAGGGTGGCCGAGCTCGCCAACGCGGCGCGCTCTGCCGGATTGGAGTTCTGATGGCTGAGGAGCGCACGATGGGCCCGCCGCTGCGCGAGTCGCGGGTAATAAACATCAACCGGGTGGCCAAGGTCGTCAAGGGCGGCCGCCGCTTCTCCTTCACCGCTCTGGTGGTGATCGGCGACGGGGCCGGCCGGGTGGGGCTCGGCTACGGCAAGGCCAAGGAGGTGCCGCTGGCCATCCAGAAGGGCACCGAGGAGGCCAGGCGCAACGTGTTCGAGGTGGCGATGGCGGGCACGACCATCATGCACCCGGTCATCGGCACCACCGGGGCCGGCCGCGTGCTGCTCAAGCCCGCGGCCCCCGGTACGGGCGTGATCGCGGGCGGTGCGGCCAGGGCGATCCTCGAGGAGGCCGGCATCGGCGACGTGCTGTGCAAGTCGCTCGGCTCGCCCAACCACATCAACGTCGCCCGGGCCACCATCAGCGGCCTGCAGGCGTTGCGGCGCCCCGACGAAGTCGCCCGCATGCGGGGCCTGGACCCCGAGGAGTTCCTGCCGAAGGGTCTGTGGGACGCCTACCAGGCCACCCGCATCGACCGGGCGGCCGCCGCCCAGCGGGACTACGAGGCGGAGGAGGAGTGATGGCCCTGCTGGTGACCCAGACCCGCTCCGCGATCGGCACCAAGCCCAAGCAGCGCGGTACGCTGCGGGCCCTCGGCCTGGGACGGATCGGCAGGAGCAACACCCTGCCCGACCGCCCCGAGATCCGCGGCATGATCGATAGGGTTCCCCACCTGGTCTCCGTCGAGGAGGTGGACGGGTGACGAAGCTGCACGACTTGAGAGCCGACCCGGGGTCGCGCAAGCGGGCCAAGCGGGTAGCCCGCGGCATCGGCGGGCGCGGCGGCAAAACCGCGGGCCGTGGCATGAAGGGCCAGAAGGCCCGCAGCAAGGTGCCGGTGGGCTTCGAAGGTGGGCAGATGCCGCTGCTGCGCCGCGTCCCCAAGTGGCGCGGTTTCACCAACCCCTTCCGCGTGGAGTACCAGCCGATCAACCTCGACACCATCGAGGAGTCCGGACTCGACGAGATCTCGCCCGAGATACTCCGCGAGCGGGGCCTCGTGGGCAAGAAGGCACTGGTGAAGGTGCTGGGCCGGGGCGAGCTCCATCGAGCGGTGCGGGTGCAGGCCCACGCAGTGTCCGAGAGCGCCGCCGCGGCCATCGCGGCGGCCGGAGGCAGCGTCGAGATCATGCCGCTGCCGTGGGGCGACCGCCGGCCACCGCACGGCAGCTACAACCAGCACACCAACCGCTGACGGGGAGAAGGCTGTGCTGAACCGGGTCCTCAACATGTTCCGCATCCCGGATCTGCGCAACAAGATCCTGTTCACCCTGTTCATCCTGGGCGTTTACCGGCTCGGGGCCTTCATCCCGGCGCCCTACGTGGACACCGACGCGGTCCAGTTGATGCGGGACCAGGCCAACACTTCGGGCGGGATCCTCGGGTTCGTCCAGCTCTTCTCGGGCGGGGCGCTCACCCAGTTCGCCATCTTCGCACTGGGCATCATGCCCTACATCACGGCCTCGATCATCATGCAGATCCTGGGCGTGGTGATCCCCCGCATCGAGCAGTGGCAGCAGCAGGGAGCGGTGGGCCAGCGCAAGATCACCCAGTGGACCCGCTACCTGACCGTCGGCATCGCCCTGCTGCAGTCGACCAGCTTCGCGTTCCTGTTCCACAGCGGCGCGCTGGTCGGCGGGATCGACCTGCTGCCCGACTTCACCGTCTGGGTGGTGTTCGTGGTGGTCCTGACGCTGACCACCGGCACGGCCCTGCTCATGTGGATGGGGGAGCTCATCACCCAGCGAGGTATCGGCAACGGCATGTCGCTGCTGATCTTCACGAGTGTCGTGTCGGCGCTGCCGGCCCAGCTCACCGCGGTCCGGGCCAACAACGGCAACGGCGCGCTGGTGGGCTTCGTGGCGGTGGCGCTGATCCTGCTGGTGTGCATCGTCTTCGTGGAGCAGGGCCAGCGTCGCATACCGGTGCAGTTCGCCAAGCGGGTCGTGGGCCGGCGGATGTACGGCGGGCAGAGCACCTACATCCCGCTGAAGGTCAACCAGTCGGGCGTGATACCGATCATCTTCGCCAGCTCGGTGCTGTACTTGCCCACGCTGATCGGAGCGGCCATGCCAGACGGGGGCATCGGCGGCAGCATCAAGGACTTCGTCAACGACCATCTCACCCTGCCGACCAGCCCGGTGTACATGTTCTTCTACGGGCTGATGATCATCGGGTTCGCTTACTTCTACACGGCCATCACCTTCGATCCGGTCAAGCAGGCGGACACGATCCGCAAGCAGGGCGGGTTCATCCCCGGCATCCGTCCCGGTGTCCAGACCGAGCGCTACCTGGCCAAGATCCTGTCGCGCATCACCCTGCCCGGGTCGCTGTTCATCGCCGCCGTCGCGCTGGTTCCCTCGATCCTGGTGGCGGTCACCATCGGCACCGACGTGAATCCCGGTTCGGGCGCGGGGGCGTTCAACTTCGCCTTCGGAGGCATCTCGCTGCTGATCGCGGTCGGTGTGGCCCTCGAGACCATGAAGCAGATCGACAGCCAGCTGATGATGAGGAACTACGAGGGCTTCCTCAAGTAGTTGATGGCTCCCCTTCGCATGGTGATCCTGGGCCGGCAGGGCTCGGGCAAGGGAACGCAGTCGGAGCGCCTCGTGCAGACCTTCGGCTGTGTCCATCTCTCCACCGGCGACGTGCTGCGAGCCGCGGTGGCCGCGGGCACCGAACTGGGCCGGCAGGCCAAGGCGGTCATGGACTCGGGCGGGCTGGTGGGCGACGACATCATGAACGGCATCGTGCGCGACCGCCTGGCCGGTGCCGACATCGCGGCCGGGGGCGTCCTCCTGGACGGCTTCCCGCGGACCAGCGACCAGGCCGATGCTCTGGAGGCCATCCTGGACGGGTTGGGCCACCGGCTCGACGTGGCCGTGAACATCGACGTTCCCATCGAGGTGGTCACGGCCCGGATGCTGGACCGGGGGCGCTCGGACGACACGCTGGAGGCGATCCAGCGCCGGCTCGAGCTGTATGAGGAGCAGACCGCGCCCCTGCTCGACTGGTTCGATGCACGCGGGCTGCTGGCGACCATCGACGGCGTGGGGACCCCCGATGAGGTGTTCGATCGGGTGGTAGCCGCCGTCGAGCGCCATCGCAGCTGACACGCCGGTTGGCGGGTTGGATGGGCGCTTCGTCGCAGGTAGCGTTGCCTTTCGGCCTTGGGCCGGCGCCGACGCGCGCCGACCGGGGCTCACCCCACAGGAGGCCAGACACTGCCGAAACCCAAAGAGGACGCGATCGTATTGGAGGGAACCGTCACGGAGTCCCTTCCCAACGCGATGTTCCGCGTGGAGCTCGAGAATGGCCACTACGTGCTGGCCCACATCTCGGGCAAGATGCGGATGCACTACATCCGGATACTCCCCGGAGACCGCGTCCAGGTCGAAGTCACGCCCTACGACCTCCAGCGGGGGCGAATCACCTATCGCTACAAGTGAGCATCGAATATCCATGAAGGTCCGACCGAGCGTCAAGAAGATCTGCGACCGCTGCAAGGTCATCCGCCGGCGCGGGCGCGTCATGGTGATCTGCGACAACGCCCGTCACAAGCAGAGGCAGGGCTGAGACGGTGCTCACCTCACCAGGGAAGCAGGACTAGATGGCGCGTATCTCCGGCGTCGACATCCCCCGCGAGAAGCGGGTCGAGATCTCGTTGACCTACATCTACGGCATCGGACGCAGCACCGCCCAGCAGATCTGCCAGGCGGCCGAGATCAATCCCGACACCCGGGTGCGGAACCTCACCGACGACGAGGTGGCGCGGCTGCGCGGCTTCATCGACGCCAACGTCAGGGTGGAGGGCGACCTGCGGCGGGAGGTGTCCCAGGACATCAAGCGCAAGATGGAGATCGGCTGCTACCAGGGGCTGCGGCACCGCCGCGGGCTTCCCGTGCGGGGTCAGCGGACCCACACCAACGCCCGCACCCGCAAGGGCCCCAAGCGCACGGTGGCCGGCAAGAAGAAGGTCAAGAAGTAGGCGACTGGCAGCAATGGCGAAACCATCCTCTGACCGGAGACGCACCCGGAAGCGTGAGCGCAAGAACGTCACTCACGGCGTTGCCCACATCAAGAGCTCGTTCAACAACACGATCATCACCATCACCGACCTTCAGGGCAACGTCGTGTCCTGGGCGTCGGCCGGCAACGTGGGCTTCAAGGGCTCCCGCAAGTCGACGCCGTTCGCGGCGCAGATGGCGGCCGAGCAGGCGGCCCGCAAGGCCATGGAACACGGCCTGCGCAAGGTCGACGTTCAGGTCAAGGGACCCGGCTCGGGTCGCGAGACCGCCATCCGCTCGCTGCAGAACGTCGGCATCGACGTGACCGGCATCACCGATGTGACGCCCGTGCCGCACAACGGCTGCCGGCAGCCCAAGCGCAGAAGGGTCTGACATGTCGCGCTACACGGGACCCAAGGCGCGGGTGTCGCGCCGGCTCAACACCAACATCTGGGGTACCAAGGGCGAGGCGATCGCCCTCGACCGGCGACCGTACCCTCCCGGCGAGCGGGGCCGCTCGCGGCGGCGCAACACCGCATCAGAGTTCCTGGTGCAGATGCAGGAGAAGCAGAAGGCCCGCCACACCTACGGGCTCACCGAGCGCCAGTTCCGCAACCTTTTCGCGGAGGCCAGCCGTCGCCAGGGCGTGACCGGCGAGAACATGCTGCGCTTCCTGGAGTTGCGGCTCGACAACTTCGTCTACCGCATGGGCTGGGGCGCCACCCGGCCCCAGGCCCGCCAGATGGTCAACCACGGCCATGTCAACGTGAACGGCTCCCGGGTAACGATCCCCAGCTACCGGCTGCGCAAGGGCGACGTCATCGAGCTGCGGGCCAAGATCCGCGACTCGTCCACGATCCAGTGGAATGTGGACGTGCTCGATCGCAACCCGCCCGCCTGGATCGACCGCGGCGCCGATGCCTTCACGGCCACGGTGCGCGACCTGCCCATACGCGAGCAGATCGACGTGCCGATCCGGGAGCAGCTCATCGTCGAGCTGTACTCGAAGTAGTTGGATCCCATACCCACGGGGCAGCACTCGGCGCCGGCCGGGTCCTGCCCTATGCAGCAGAGTCGAGGAGTCCCATGCTTGTAATGCAGCGCCCAACGGTCGAGCTTCGCGAGGCGGCCGAGGGCAACCGGCAGCAATTCGAGATCGGCCCGCTCGAGCCCGGCTTCGGGCATACGATCGGCAACTCGCTGCGGCGCACGCTGCTCTCGTCGATACCCGGAGCGGCCGTGACCCAGGTCCGCTTCGACAGCGCCCTCCACGAGTTCGCCACCATCGCAGGCGTGGCCGAGGACGTCACCGACATCATCCTGAACCTCAAAGACTTGGTGCTGGTCGTCCTCTGCGAGGAGCCCGTGACGCTGCGGCTCGATGTCCGGGGCCCGGCCGACGTCACTGCAGCCGACATCCAGCGCCATCCCGACGTCGAGATCCTCAACCCGGAGGCGCCGATCGCCACCCTGAACCGGGCCGGCCGCCTGGCGGTAGACATCACTGTCGCTCGGGGTCGGGGCTACGTGTCCGCCGAGGAGAACAAGGAGTTGACAGCAGCCATCGGCGTGATACCGGTCGACTCGATCTACTCGCCGGTGCGGAGGGTCGCCTTCAACGTCGAAGCCACCCGCGTCGAGCAGTCGACCGACTACGACCTGCTGGTGCTGGACGTCGAGACCGACGGGTCTATCTCGCCGGCCGAGGCGGTGGCCTCAGCCGGTGCCACCCTGCGCAGCCTCATCGAGCTGGTCGAGGACCTCAGCGACGACCCTCGCGGCCTCGAGCTCGGCGAGGTGGCGACCGCGCCCCAGGGTGAAGCTGAAGCCGAGCTCATGGTGGACGATCTGGAGCTGACCGAGCGTCCCCGCAACTGTCTCAAGCGGGCGCAGATCAACACGCTGAGCGAGCTGCTGGACAAGACCCCCGACGATCTGCTGGCCATCACCAATTTCGGCGAGAAGAGCCTCGACGAGGTCATCGCCAAGCTCGACGAGCGGGGCTTGTCGCTACGGGGCGGGGCCTGACATGCCGGCCCGTCCCCGCAAGGGACGCCGCTTCGGGGGCAGCAGTGGCCACCAGAAGCTGATGATGGCCAATCTCGTGGCGTCTCTGATCGCGGCCGAGGGCATCACCACCACCGAGGCGAAGGCCAAGGCGATGCGTCCCATCGCGGAGAAGATGATCACCAAGGCCCGTCGCGGTGGGGTCCACAACCACCGTCAGGTCGTCAGGTTCCTGGGCGACCGGGAGATGGCCTCGAAGCTCTTCGACGACATCGGCCCCCGCTACGTGGACCGTCCCGGCGGTTACACCCGGATCGTCAAGCTCGGGCCCCGCCACGGCGACAACGCCCCGATGGCCCGCATCGAACTGGTCTGAGAGACCGGAGGCCTCTGATTGGCTTCCAGTCCTGAACCGGTGGGCGTCGTCCGCATGCGGATGACGGTCGCCTACGACGGCTCCGAGTTCCACGGATTCGCCCGCAACGATCCAGTGCCCACGGTGGCCGGGACCCTCGGCGATGCCTTGGCCAGCGTGCTGGGCCATCGGGTCGAGATCGTCTGCGCGGGCCGGACCGACCGCGGCGTGCACGCCCGGGCCCAGGTGATCTCCTTCGACGCCGACATGGAGAGGGCCGACCCCGTCCGGCTGGTGCGAGCCATCAACCGCATGTGCGCGCCGCGCATCTCGGTGTCGAGAGCCAGCGTCGCGTCCCCCGACTTCGACGCCCGCCGGTCGTGCACCGGCCGGGTCTACCGCTACCGGGTGCTGAACTCGCCGGTGCCGAACCCGCTGGCAGCCGGCCTGTGCTGGCATGTCGAGCGGCCGCTGGACCTGCGGGCCATGCGCACCGCCGCCGACCGGCTGCTGGGCGAGCACGACTTCAGCTCGTTCTGCCGCCGCAACCCGTCGAAGGAGCGCCAGTCGATGGTGCGCACCGTGCGGCGGGCCGTGTGGTGGCTCGAGGGCGACGTCGCTGTGTTCGAGATCGAGGCCAGCGCGTTCTGCCACCAGATGGTGCGCTCGCTGGTGGCGCTGCTGGTGTCGGTCGGGCTGGGCCGCCATAAGCCCTCCGACGTCGGCGCCATCATCGCGGCCCGCGACCGCAGCGCCACGCCCAGCCCGGCCCCTCCCCACGGCCTGGTCCTCTGGACCGCCCTCTACGACCGTGACGCCACGGTGGCCGACCATCACCCCTAGACCTGGTTGTCGACCTGTGTCGTTTGGCGGGGTCGGCCCTAGCCTGAGAAGCCGGTCTGTGCGACGGCCTGGACCATGGCGCCAGCCTCAGCCCAACCACGAACCCGACGGGAGCGAACGTGGCGACCTACAGCCCCAAAGCCTCAGAGATCGAGCGCAGCTGGCACCTCGTCGACGCCGAGGGCATGGTGCTCGGGCGGCTGGCCTCCGAGGTGGCCGGGCTGCTTCGAGGCAAGCACAAGCCCACCTTCGCCCCTCACATCGACACCGGCGACCATGTGATCATTGTCAACGCCGAGAAGGTCGTGCTCACCGCCAACAAGGCCGACACCAAGCTGGTGTACCGCCACTCCGGCTACCCGGGCGGCCTCCGCACCGAAACCTACGGCTCCAAGATGGCCCGCCGTCCCGACGAGGCCGTGCGCGACACGGTCCGGGGCATGCTGCCCAAGACCCGTCTCGGCCGGGCGCAAATCCGCAAGCTGAAGGTCTATCCAGGCCCCACCCATCCCCACGCGGCCCAGCGGCCCGAGCCCTATGTCATCGAGCACGCCCGGGCCCGATGATCCACGCCCGGCGCACGGCACGATTGAGGTGATCGAACGATGAGCGCACCACTGGTACAAGCCACCGGACGCCGCAAGCGGTCCGTCGCCCGGGTCCGTCTCCGCGCCGGTGTCGGCAAGATCGTGGTCAACGGCCGGCCGGTGGAGGACTACTTCCCGTCGCAGACCCACCGGATGCAGATACTCGAGCCGCTGACGGTCACGGCCACTGAGGGCCGCTACGACATCGACGCCAGCATCAGCGGTGGCGGGTCCAGCGGCCAGGCCGGCGCTCTGCGCCTGGGCATCTCCCGGGGGCTGGTCGAGGTCGAGCCCGAGCTGCGGGACACGCTCAAGAAGGGCGGGTACCTCACCCGCGACCCGCGCAAGAAGGAATCGAAGAAGTACGGCCTCAAGAAGGCTCGCAAGGCGCCGCAGTACAGCAAGCGCTGAGAGGCCGCGCGCCGGCAGAGGGAGCCCTGCGGGCGCGGCAGGAGTCGGCGTGACTGCGGTCGCGAGCGAACCGGGCGAGGCGCGGTCATGACGCTGGCGTTCGGCACCGACGGGATACGAGGCGACACTCGCCGCGAGTTGACAGGCGAGGCGGTGGAGGCCCTGGGCCGGACCGCGGCCGATGTTCTCGGCGCGGAGCGTTTCGCGGTGGGGCGGGACACCAGGATCTCAGGTCCTGGCCTTGTTGAGGCCCTGAGCCGGGGCGTGCGCCATGTCGGAGGGTCCGCGGTGGACCTGGGCGTGCTGCCCACCCCCGCGGTGGCCCGCTGGTGTGCCGATGAGAACGTCGCCGGCGCGGTTGTGTCGGCCTCGCACAATCCGTGGCACGACAATGGCGTGAAGCTGTTCGCGCCTGGTGGCCGCAAGCTCAGCGACGAGGCTCAGCACGACATAGAGCGCGGCCTCGCCAGCGCCGGAGGACTCCCGCCGAGCGAGGGGAGGGTGGCTCCCGCCAGCGGCGGCCCGGGATCGGTCGAAGGGGATCTGGCCCGGAGGCGCCACCATGAGGCCGTGGCGGCCAGCATCGGAGGCCGCGATCTCGAGGGATTGCATATCGCCGTCGACGCGGCCAACGGAGCTGCCTACCGGTGTGCTCCCGAATGCCTGCGCGCTCTGGGTGCTGGTGTGGAGACGATCAACGCCTCGCCGGACGGCTACAACATCAACGATGGTTGCGGGTCGCTGCACCCGGAGAGCCTGCAGGCCGCGGTGGTGTCGTCCGGTGCCGACGCCGGTCTCGCCTTCGACGGCGATGCAGACCGGGTCTTGGCCGTCGATGGCGCCGGGACACTCGTCGACGGCGACCAGATCCTCGCGGTGTGCGCCATCGACCGGGCTCGGCGGGACCGGCTGACCGGGGCCGCGGTGGTGGTCACTGTCATGGCCAACCTCGGTCTGCGCCGGGCCATGGCCGTTCATGGCATCGGCGTGGTCGAGACGCCGGTCGGGGACCGCCACGTGCTCTCGGCTCTGGAGGACCGGGACCTGGTGCTCGGCGGTGAGCAGTCGGGCCATCTGATCTTCCGCGACCTGGCCACTACGGGCGACGGGCTGTTGACCGCGGTCCAACTGCTGGACACGCTCAAGCGCTCCGGCAGCAGCCTGCGAGATCTCGCGGCCGCGGCCATGACCCGGCTGCCGCAGGTGTTGGTAGGTGTTCCCATGCCCGCCTCGGCGCGACCGGCTGACCTCGACGAGACGCTCGGCGCGATCGCGTCGGAGGCCGCGGCCCGGCTAGGCGGCTCGGGCCGGGTGCTGGTACGCCCGTCGGGAACCGAGCCGCTGGTCCGGGTGATGGTGGAGGCCACCGACACTGGCACGGCCCAGGCCGAGGCCGATCGACTGGCGGCGAGGATCGAGACGGTGCTGGCCTGACATGTGCGGGATCATCGCCATAGTGCGCCGTCCGGCGTCGCGGCCCGTCCCGGAGGCCGCCGATGTCACGAGCCTGGTGGAGGCCGCCGCGTCGGTTCTCGCTGAGGGCGCGGCCGCGGCGTCCAGCGGCGCTCTGGAGGGTGTGGCCGGGACCCTGGGGGCGGCGGCTGGCCGCCTGCAGGAGGCCAACGGCCTGCTGGGCGGGGTTCCGGGCCAGCGACTCCTGCTGGCATCACCGGCGACGGTTCAGGCTCTGGAGGGCCTCATCGAGGCGGCCACGGCTGCGGTCGCCGGCATGGAGTCCCGCCTGGACGCGGACACGTCACTGGATCCGGGCGAGCTGGAGCACTTCAACGAGCAGCTGGTGCGGATCCGTGACGGCCTGTGGGCGATCGGGCGGGACCGGCTGCGGGCGGCGCGGGCCGTGTCGGACCTGCTGTCGGCGGCCGGCATGAGCGGTGGCTCGGCTCCTGCAGCTGCCGTCGAGGGCTACCTGTCGGTCCACCAGGCCCTCTCCGCGCTGGATCGGCTAGAGGTGCGGGGCCGCGACTCGGCCGGGCTGCACCTGCAGATCAGCGGGCACGGACTCGACCCCGACGATCCCGCCGTGGCCGAGGCTCTGGTGCGCCGAGCCGGCGACGAGTCCTTCGGCTCGGGGTCGGTGCGCCTCGTCGACGGCGTCCTCAGCATCGTCCACAAGACCGCGGCCGAGATCGGCGAACTCGGAGACAACACTTCGGCCCTGCGGGCCGCGGTCGCCTCGGACGACCTCCTGGCGGCCGCGCTGGCGTCCAGCGATGCCCGGGTGCTGGTGCTGGGCCACACCCGCTGGGCCTCGGTCGGCATCATCTCGGAGGCGAACGCCCATCCGCTAAACAGCGAACTGCTCGGCGAGAACACCCCGTACGTGGTCGGCGCCATCAACGGTGACGTCGACAACTACGCCGAGCTGCTCGACGCGGCCGGGGTGCGAGTGCCGGCCGCCATCACCACCGACTCCAAGACGGTCCCCGCCCTTATGGGCCGCCGCACGGCCCAGGGCCTGGACCCGGGCGAAGCGTTCCGTCGCACGGTGGCGGAATGCGAGGGCTCGGTGGCCGTGGCCGTCTGCGCCGCGCAGGCCCCCGGCCGTCTGCAGCTCGCGCTGCGGGGCAGCGGCCAGGCCCTGTATGTAGGGCTCGCCGACGATGCCTTCATCGTGGCCAGCGAGCCCTACGGCGTGGTCGAGGAGACATCGCGCTACCTGCGTATGGACGGCGAGGCTGTGGCAGCTGGCGCCAATCCCAGCACCGGCCGCGGCCAGATCGTCGAACTCGACGCGGCCCGGGCCGGCCTGCTCTCCGGTGTGGCCCGGCATTCCTATGACGGCACCAGCCTGCCGGTGGCCTCGACCGAGATCTCGACCGCGTCCATCACCACCCGCGACGTCGACCGCGGCGACCACCGTCACTACCTGCTCAAGGAGATCAGCGAGGCTCCGTCGTCGTTCCGCAAGACGCTTCGAGGCAGGATCATCGACACTCCGGCGGGACCGGACCTGTCGATCGGGCCCGACACGCTGCCCGACGAGGTCCGATCAGGCCTGCGGGACGGCTCGGTGTCGTCGGTGCTCGCCATCGGGCAGGGCACCGCCGCGGTGGCGGGGGAGAGCTTCGCGCTGTGCCTCAGCTCGCTGATGGCCACCGCCGGCGGGCAGGCGGCGCTCGACGTGAAGGCGCTGCCGGCCACGGAGCTGTCGGCGTTCGGCTTGCGGGCCGACATGTCCGACACGCTGGTGGTGGCCATCTCGCAGTCGGGGACCACCACCGACACCAACCGCACGGTGGAGTTGGTGAAAGCCAGGGGAGCGTCCGTGGTGGCCGTGGTCAACCGTCGCAACAGCGACCTCACCGATCGGGCCGACGGGGTGCTGTACACCTCCGACGGCCGGGATGTGGAGATGAGCGTGGCCTCCACCAAGGCCTTCTACTCGCAGGTGGCGGCCGGTTGCCTGCTGGCCGTCGCCATCGCCAACGAGTCGGCCGGCGACAGGGCGATGGCCGCCGGACGAGGCCTCCTCGATTCGCTCCGGTCCATGCCGGACGTCCTGGAGACGGTGCTGCGAAGGCGCCCGGCTATCGGCGAGGCCGCCCGGAGCCTGGCCCTGAACCGCCGCCACTGGGCGGTGGTGGGCAACGGCCCCAACCAGGTGGCGGCCCGCGAGGTGCGCATCAAGCTCTCGGAGCTCTGCTACATGTCGATCTCCAGCGACATCACCGAGGACAAGAAGCACATCGACCTGTCGGCTGAGCCGCTGGTGGTGGTGTGCGCGGCGGGGCTGTCGGGCTCGGTTGCCGACGATGTGGCCAAGGAGGTGGCCATCTTCGGCGCTCATCGGGCCGCGCCGGTGGTGGTGGCCGACGATGGCGACGCCCGCTTCGACGGCGCGTCGACGGTGCTCGGCGTGCCGGCCGTCGACCCGCGGCTTGCGTTCCTGCCGGCGACGATGGTGGGTCACCTGTTCGGCTACGAGGCGGCCCTGGCCATCGACGCCGGAGCCCGGCCCCTGCGGGAGGCCCGAGCCGCCATCGAGGCGGCCGCGGCTCGCTCCGACACCACCGCAGAGGAGGTCCTGAGACTGGCCCGGCCGGCGCTGGAGACCGGCGCGGCCGCGTTCTCTGCGGGCCTGCGCCGAGGCGCCTACGACGGCCACATGGAGGCGTCCACCGCGGTGCGCATCACGACGCTGATGCGTTACGCGTTGGGTCTGGTGCCGCTTGACACCTACGAACTCGAGCTGGGCCGGGTCGGCACCCCCGAGGCTGTCGTCGACGATCTGGCCGGGGCGCTCAGCGTCGGGATCGACGAGCTGACCCGGCCGATCGACGCCATCCGGCACCAGGCCAAGACGGTCACGGTGGGGATCTCGCGCTCGGACCAGACCCTGCTGGAGGCACCGCTGATCCAGGCCGTGCTGGCCGCGGGAGCGCCCCGGGACCGGCTCTCCTACTCGACGATCCGAGCCCTGGCCGATCTCGGTCCCGCCGTGGTCGAGGTGGTGGGCCACACCCGCTACCGCCTCGATGGGCTGGACACCATCGCGGTGGTGGACCAGGCAGGCGTCGCGTCGAGCATCGCCTCGCGAACCGCGGCCTCGCCCGCGCTGACCGGCAGCAAGCACCGGGTGGCGGTGGAGCGCCGGGTGCTGGCGGCCCGGGGCCGCCACGACGGCCGCACGGTTGTGTTCGTTCCCGAGGTCGCCGCGGGATCGACGGTCGGCATAACCCTGCTGCACGTCCGCTTCGCGGAGTCGCTGCCGGTTGCCGCGGCCCGGGGCGTGCTCCAGGGGTACCACAACCGCTACTCGGAGCTGCGCGACGCTGTCACCGAGACCGAGCCCGACTTCGACGAGGAACGCCTGGCCGGTATCGCTCCCGTTGACCTGCTCACCGCGCCCATCGGGGACCTAGCCGACCACTGGCGCTCGGGCTGATCAGGGCCCCCGCCGCTGCTAACGGCATTGGCAGCGTTTTGCACGGTATGCGTGCATTGTGCTGCCAGTTCCGGGGACGGCGAGGCCCTGCCGGGGGCTCGGTATCGTTGTGAGGGTGGCCGAGAGTGCAGGTGCGCCTGGGAGCGCCGGGGTTGTCGGGATCGGCACCGACTTGGTCGACGTCGATCGGTTCCGCACGGTGCTGAGGCGGCGGCCGTCGGTGGCCGACCGGCTGTTCACCCCAGGCGAGCGAACCTACGCCCAGCGGGCCGTCGACCCGTCCGCCCGGCTAGCGGCCCGGTTCGCGGCCAAGGAGGCGGCTCTCAAGGCCCTCGGCTACGGGTTGGGCGGGATGCGCATGGCCGAGATCGAGGTGGTCCGCGACGACGACGGCCGTCCGGAGATCCTGCTCCACGGCGCGGCCCGCTCGAGGGCCGCGGAGCACGGCGTGAGTCGCTGGCTCGTCTCCCTCTCCCACACCGACCGTCTCGCCCAAGCCACTGTGGTAGCGCTGGCCCGATGACCGGCTCGGCACGCGTCCAGTTGGCTGCGGGGCGCCGACCCGGCACCTGCCACCGGCCTTCGACGCGATGATCCCGGTCGTCACTCCGGCTCGGATGGCTGAGATCGACGCGGCCGCTCCCGAACCGGTCGATGTGCTGATCGAGCGGGCCGGCGCGGCGGTGGCACGGGCCGCAGTGGAGATGATGGGCGGCACCTACGGGCGGCGGGTCGCGGTGCTGGCCGGTCCCGGCAACAACGGCGCCGACGGCAGGGCCGCCGCCCGCCGGCTGCGCCGGCGCGGGGCGCGAATTCGCGTCTTCTCCGCCACCGACGTCCCCGAGGAACTGCCGGCCGCCGACCTGTACATCGACGCGGCCTTCGGCACCGGCCTGTCCAGGCCCTACACCCCGCCCCGCCGAGGCCGTGGAGACGCTCCGGTGTTGGCCGTCGACATACCCAGCGGTCTCGATGGGCTGACCGGTGAGTCGCTGGGTGGCCCGGTGTGGCCGGCACGGCGGACGGTCACATTCGCGGCTCTCAAGCCCGGTCTGCTGTTCGGTGACGGCCCAGCCGCCTGCGGTTCCACGACCGTCGCCGACATCGGCCTGGCTGTCAGCGCCGACGACCTCGATGCCTGCGCTCTGATGACCGACGCCGACATCGAGTCACTGCCGGCGGGCACCGGTGCCACCCACAAGTGGCACTCCGCCGCTCTGGTCGTGGCCGGCTCGCCGGGAATGGGCGGCGCCGCAGCGTTGGCGTGCGAGGCCGCCGTGCGCAGCGGGGCCCGCATGATCCACCTCAGCACTACCGCCGAGGCAGGCATGGTCTCATTCATCGAAGCGGTGCGATCCGAACCGCCCCTGGCGGTGGATGCTGACCGCTTCGCGGTGTGCGCGGCCGGGCCGGGACTGGGCACCGGCGAGCAGGCTGCGAAGCGCCTCGCCGACGCTTTGGCGCTCGACCTGCCCACGGTGATCGACGCCGACGGGCTGCGCCTGCTGCACGACCCCGCGGTGGCGGCGGCCATGGATCAACGCCGGAGCCGCTCGGTTCCCGTCGTGCTCACCCCGCACGACGCGGAGTTGGAGGCGGTGACGGGCAGCAGGCCCGGACCGGACCGCATCGCCGTAGCCAGAGCCGCCGCGGCACAGACCCAAGCCGTCGTACTGCTCAAGGGAGGACCCACCGTGGTGGCCGACTCGCACGGGCGGGTCAGGATCGTGTCCAGTGGCGACGCCCGTCTGGCCTCGGCTGGCACCGGCGACGTCCTCACCGGCATGATCGCCGGCCGCCTGGCCGCCTTCGGTCCTGAGCGCCTGCTCGACCGTGTGGCCGAGGCCGCGCACCTGCACGGGAAGGCTGCTGCCGCGGCCGCCGGGGAGGCCGCCCGCCTGCTGGCCAGCGAGTTGCTCGGTGCGCTGAGGACCGTCACGCCATGAGCCGCGAATTGGCAGCGGTGGAGGCCGTTCTTGGCGCTGTGGGCTGCCAATTCGGTGCGAGCGTGGTCACGCCGTGAGTTCGGCCCGTCTGTCGCCGACGGTGGCCAGGATTCGGCCCGCCGCCATCGAGGACAACGTCCGGCGTCTGGCCGAGCGGGCCGGCGCGGCCGCTCTGTGCGCCGTGGTGAAGGCCGACGGCTACGGCCACGGTGCGGCCGCCTCAGCCCGAGCCGCGTTGGCGGGCGGAGCGTCCTGGCTGGCGGTGGCCACGGTTTCCGAGGCCCTCGAAATCGCCGAGGTCGCCAGGGAAACGGGCTGCAATACGCCGGTGCTCATGCTGTCGGAGGTCGCTCCCCAGCTCGCTGCCGAGGCCGCCGCGCAATGTCCGGAGCGGGTCCGGTTCACGGTCGCGTCGGTGGCCGGAGTCCGTGCGCTGGCATCAGCCGCCGGAGCTGAGCGGGCCGTCCATCTAAAGGTGGACACCGGCATGCACCGCATGGGCGCGGTGCCCGAGGAGTTGGAGGCCGTCGTGGGAGCTCTGCGGGAGGCCGGTTCGGACCTTCGTCTCGAGGGTGTTTGGACCCACCTCGCGGTGGCCGACGCGCCGGACGATCCCTTCACTTCCCAGCAACTGCGGCGCTTCGATCAGGCCCTGGCCAGAGTCCGAGGAAGCGGCCTGCCCGCTGGCGTCGTCCATGCCGCCAACTCGGCGGGGCTGCTGGCCCATCCCGACGCCTGCCGCGATCTGGTCCGGGCCGGGATCGCGGTATACGGCGTCCCGCCGTCGCCGGAGCTGGACGGCTCAGTGCCCCTTGAGCCCGCGATGGAACTCGTGTCGCGGGTCACCGCGGTGCGCACGGTGCCGCCCGGCGAGAGTGTGTCCTATGGCCGGCATTGGTGGGCCACCGAGCCCACCCTGGTGGCCACCGTGGCCATCGGGTACGCCGACGGCATCCAGCGGAACAGCGGCCCGGCCGGGGTGGAGGTGCTCGTGCGGGGCCGGCGGTGCCCGATCGTGGGGGTGGTGACGATGGACCAGCTCATGGTCGCGGTTGATCCGGCGATCTCCGACCAAGTCACCCAGGGTGACGAAGTCGTGCTGATCGGCCGTCAGGGCGCGGAGGAGATCACCGCCACCGAGATCGCCCAACGGCTCGACACCATCGCCTATGAGGTGCTGACCTCCGTCTCGGCCCGGGTTCCCCGGGTGGTGATCTAGGTCTTGTCTATGCCGGTTGAACTGGGGATTCCCGGCGTCGAGATCGGCCACTGGACCGATCCAGTGGCGCGCACCGGCTGCACCGTGATCGTGCTGCCTCCGGGCACGGTCGCCTCCGGGGAGGTGCGCGGCGGCGCCCCGGCCACCCGCGACTTCGCCCTCCTCGCGCCCGAACGGCTGGTCGAGTGCGTCGATGCCGTCGTGCTGGCCGGTGGATCCGCTTTCGGCCTGGCTGCGGCTGACGGGGTGATGGAGGTCCTCGAGAGCGAGGGTCGGGGGTTCGCCACCGCCCACGGGCCGGTGCCGATCGTGGTGGCCATGGCCCTCTACGACCTCGGCGTTGGGGATCCGGCCGTGCGTCCCGATGCCGCCGCCGGCCGCCACGCGGCCACCAGCCGGGCGACATCGGCGGACACCGGGCCGGTGGGGGCCGGCGCGGGCGCCACCGTGTCCAAGTGGCTCGGCGCCGAGAACGCCGAGCCCGGGGGACTGGGCATCGCCACCGTGCAACGGAACGAGCTGGCGGTCAGCGCCGTCGTGGCGCTCAACGCGGCCGGCAGCCCGCCGCCGGGCGCACACCGGACGTTCGAGCAGGTGGCCGACGGGTCGTTCCAGCAGTGGAAGGACCGGTCCAGCCCGTTCACCAATACCACTCTGTGCGCGGTCGTCACCAACGCCGCGCTGACGAAGACCGACTGCTTCTGGGTGGCCCAGGGTGGCCACGACGGCCTGGCCCGCGAACTGGTCCCGGCCCACACCCGCAGCGACGGCGACGCGGTGGTGGCGGCCGCAACCGGCGGCGTGCCCGCCGACACGGACGACGTCCGGCTGCTGGCGGTGGCCGCCGTGGCCAAGGCTGTACGTTGCGCAAGCGCGAACGAGTAATGGCGTGTCGCGTAGCAGCAGTGCACTCCCGCTCTTGTTCGCTCCGCTCACGGGCCGCTCGGGCCACGGCCTCGCTCAACACGTCGCAAACGCGGGCGATTGGCCCTATGCGCTCGGCCTCTGCGCCGTCGGTACGATCGAAGGGTGAGATCGGCAGGCTCATACGGGCCCGAGCGAGGTGTGGATGCTCGGGTGTAGGACGGCCGGGGTCGGCGAGACGCGGGCGCTGGGAGGCGCGGTGGCTGCTCTTGTCGATGTGGGCGATGTCGTGGTGCTGGTCGGCGACCTGGGCGCGGGCAAGACCGCCTTCGTGCAGGGCTTCGCAGCCTCGTTGGGGGTGACCGCCCCGGTCACCAGCCCCACCTTTACCCTGGCCAACCGTTACGAGGGGCGTCTGGTGGTCAACCACCTCGACGTGTACCGCTTCGATGGCCCCGAAGAGGTGAGCGACCTGGCCCTGCCCGAACTCCTCGACGACGGTGTGACCTTGGTGGAATGGGGCGACACCATCGCGTCGGCGCTTCCGTCCGAGCACCTGTCGGTGACGATCCGCTTCGGCGACGGCGACGACGACCGCAGCTTCGAGCTGCGAGGTCGGGGCGAGACCTGGAACCGCCGTGCCGACCGGTTGAGGACGGCGCTCAAAGGGTGGGCCGTGCCGTGCTGATCCTCGGCATCGAGTCGGCCACCGGTCGCGTTGGCTGCGCCATCGGTGGTCACGAGGGCGTGCGGTCCTCGGTTCAGACCACCCGTGACCGCCACCACGCCGAGTTGCTCGCCCCCCAGATCCAGGCTGCGTGCAGCCACGCCGGCGTGGCCCTGCAGGACCTGGGAGCGGTCGCGGTCGATGTGGGACCGGGGCTCTATACCGGTCTGCGGGTGGGCGTCACCACCGCGGTCACCATGGCACACGCCCTGAGGGTGCCGATGGTCGCGGTCAGCAGCCTCGACCTGGTCGCCTACCCGCTGCGCCACACCGGCCGTAGCATCGCGGTGGTGATCGACGCTCGCCGCGGCGAGGTGTTCCATGCCCGCTACGGATGCCTGCCCGGAGGGGTGCAGCGCCTTGACGGGCCCGAGGTCGGTCCCCCTGACCATGTCGTGTCACAGATCCTGGCCACCGGCGACGAGACGCTCGTGGTGGGTGACGGAGCGGAGCGCTACGCGTCGATGTTCGAGGGACTGCGAGGCGTGGAGCTGGCCGATCCCGGCTTCGCCCATCCTTCGGCCGAGTCCCTGGTGCTGCTGGCCCACGCCCTCGCGCTGCGCGAGGAGTTCGTGCGGCCCGACGAGATCCAGCCTCTGTACCTGCGTCGCCCGGATGCCCAGCCCCACCAGACCGCGAGTTCATCATGACTGCTTCCGGCGAGCCGATCCTGGGTATCGAGACCTCTTGCGACGAGACGGCCGCAGCGGTGGTCGCCGGGGGCAGGCAGGTGCTGTCGTCGGTGGTGTCCAGCCAGATCGACCTGCACGCCCGCTACGGCGGGGTCGTTCCCGAGGTGGCGGGCCGGGCCCATGTCGAGCGCATGGTCCCGGTGGTGTCGCAGGCGCTGGTCGAGTCGGCGGTCGACGACTCCGATATCGCCGCAGTGGGGGCCACCGCGGGACCGGGCCTAGTGGGTGCGCTGCTGGTCGGCGTGTCGGCAGCTAAGGCGCTGGCCCTGGTTTGGGATGTGCCGTTCGTGGCTGTCAACCATCTCGAGGCCCACCTCCACGCGGCCTTCCTGGACGAGCCGAGCCTGGAGCTGCCCGTGGTCGTGGTGCTGGTCTCGGGAGGCCACACCATGCTCGTGCTGATGGAGGAGCGGCTGCGCTACCGGATCCTGGGCGCCACCGTCGACGACGCCGCCGGAGAGGCGTTCGACAAGGTGGCCCGCTACATGGGCCTCGGATACCCGGGCGGCCCTGCCATCGACCGGCTGAGCGGGCAGGGAGACCCTGACGCGGTCGCCTTTCCCAGGGCGATGCTGCACGACGGCTGGAACTTCTCCTTCAGCGGGCTCAAGACCTCGGTCATCAACTACCTGCGCCGCCAGCCCGACAGCCCGGCTGCCGATGTGGCCGCGTCGTTCCAGGAGGCGGTGGCCGATGTGCTGGTGGCCAAGGCCCGCCGGGCTGCCGCCGAGCATGGCGCGCTGGGCCTGTGCCTGGCCGGCGGGGTTGCCGCCAACAGCCGCCTGCGGGAGATGACGCTCGACGCCTGCACAGCCGACGGCCTGGCCGCCTACCTGCCGAGCCGGGCCATGTGCACCGACAACGCGGCCATGGTGGCCGCGGCCGCGTGGTGGCGTCTAGAGGCCGACGGGCCCTCACCACTGACGGTCGGCGCCGACCCGTCCCTGAGCCTGCCGGAGGGCTAGGCCGGAGAGTTGAAACACCCGGTTTCGCGCGTTGTCGCGCACCCCGACGCGCCCTATCGTTGGCACTCGTCACGGGAGAGTGCTAACGCCCGTGTTGAGTCCAAGAACACCAAGAAAACCGAGTCCGGGAGGACACATGAACCTGCAGCCACTCGAGGATCGCATCGTTGTGCGGCCCGGCGACGCCGAGGAGACCACGGCCAGTGGTCTCGTCATCCCCGACACCGCCAAAGAGAAGCCCCAGCAGGGCGATGTACTGGCGGTCGGCCCCGGTCGCCGGTCCGACGACAGCGGTGAGCTCATCCCCATGGACGTCGGCGTGGGCGACACCGTCGTCTACTCGAAGTACGGCGGCACCGAGATCACCGTCGACGGTGAGGACCTGCTGATCCTCAACGCCCGCGACGTGCTCGCCAAGGTCGTCTGAGGTAGCCGATGCCCAAGATCCTCAAATTCGATGAAGAGGCCCGCCGGGGCCTCGAGACTGGCGTCAACAAGCTCGCCGACGCGGTGAAGGTCACCCTCGGCCCCAAGGGCCGCAACGTGGTGCTCGACAAGAAGTTCGGTGCTCCGACCATCACCAACGACGGCGTGTCCATCGCCCGCGAGGTGGAGCTCGACGACCAGTTCGAGAACATGGGCGCCCAGCTCGTGAAGGAAGTGGCCACCAAGACCAACGACATCGCGGGCGACGGGACCACCACCGCCACGGTGCTGGCCCAGGCGCTCGTGCGCGAGGGGCTGCGCAATGTGGCCGCCGGGGCCAGCCCCATGGCCCTCAAGCGGGGCATCGAGGCTGCAGTCGAGGCCGCGGTCGACGCGCTGGCCGAGCAGGCTGTGCCGGTGTCCACCGACAAGGAGAAGGTGCAGTCGGTGGCGTCGATCTCCGCGGCCGACGCCGCGGTGGGTGAGACGCTGGCCGAGGCCTTCGACAAGGTCGGCAAGGACGGCGTGATAACCGTCGAGGAGAGCAACACGTTCGGGATGGACCTCGACTTCGTCGAGGGAATGCAGTTCGACAAGGGCTACCTGTCGCCGTACTTCGTCACCGACCCCGAGCGCCAGGAAGCCGTGCTCGAGGAGCCGTACGTGCTCTTGAACCAGGGCAAGATCAGCGCGGTCTCGGATCTGCTGCCGGTGCTTGAGAAGGTCATGCAGACGGGCAAGCCCCTGCTGATCATCGCCGAGGACGTCGAGGGCGAGGCCTTGGCCACGCTGGTGGTCAACAAGATCCGCGGCACCTTCAACTCCACCGCGGTGAAGGCCCCCGGCTTCGGCGAGCGCCGCAAGGCGATGCTTCAGGACATGGCCATCCTCACCGGCGGCCAGGTCGTGGCCGAGGAAGTCGGCCTGAAGCTCGACTCGGTGGACCTGTCGCTGCTGGGCTCGGCCCGCAAGGTGGTCATCACCAAGGACGACACCACCATCGTGGAGGGCGCCGGTGATACCGCCGACGTCGAGGGCCGGGTCAGCCAGATCAAGGCCGAGATCGAGAACACCGACTCGGACTGGGACCGTGAGAAGCTCCAGGAGCGGCTGGCCAAGCTGGCCGGCGGCGTGGCCGTCGTCCAGGTCGGCGCGGCCACCGAGGTGGAGCTCAAGGAGACCAAGCACCGCATCGAGGACGCCATCTCGGCCACCCGGGCCGCCATCGACGAGGGCATCGTCGCCGGCGGCGGCACCGCGCTGCTGCGCTGCCGCGCCGCGGTGGCAGCCGTGGCGGCCGATCTGGAGGGTGACGAGGCAACGGGTGCTCGCATCATCGCCGACGCCCTGTCGGCCCCCACCCGGCTGATCGCCGAGAACGCCGGCCATGAAGGCGCCATCGTGGTGCGCGAGGTCGAGGCGACCTCCGGCTCGGAGGGCTTCGACGCGGTCGCGGGCGAGATAGTCGACCTGATCGGAGCCGGTGTGATCGATCCGGTGAAGGTGACCCGGGCTGCTCTGCAGAACGCGGCGTCCATCGCCGGTCTGATGCTCACCACCGAGGTGCTCGTGGCCGACAAGCCCGAGGAGAAGCCCCCGCCCGGTCCCCCCGGCGGAGGCATGGACGGCATGGGAGGCATGGGCGGCATGATGTAGCCGTTCGCCCCCAGCGGACCCCCCAAGGAGCCCGAGCGATGAGCTCGGGCTCCTCCGCGTTCCGCCCCGACGGCTGTGACAGGAGTCACGGTGTCAAGCATTGACAGGGGGCGCACACAAGTGGAGCATTCGGAGGAGTGCCGCGGCTTCCGTCACGCCAGTCCTTGCAGAATCCGAGGGAGAAGACCCGAATGCCCACATCTTGCCATCGCTCCAGCCGTCTCGTTCGAAGGCGGGTGGCCGGAACGGCTCTGGTCCTTGCTCTAGCGGTCTCGGCCTGCGGCACTGACGACCCGATCACCGAGCCTGTCGCGGAGGCCACGACGACCACCTCGGCGGTGCCGGACACGGAGGTTACGACGACCACTTCGGCGGCAGCGCCCGAACCCGCCGAAGTGCCGCCGACCAGCACTGCTGTGGTGGCTGAGGCGAGTCCCGGGTCGGAGGAGTCGAATGGCGCCCAGGTGTCCGCCGACTTCACTGGCGAGCCGAGCTGGTCGGAGATCCTGGACCGTCTGGACGTGTCCGAGCAGGCCTGCATCCGCGAGGTGCTGGATGAGGCGGGGCTGGACGAAGCGGGGCGGGAGTCGGCCATGAGCCGGCGTCTCTTCTCTAACGACTTCCCGATGGCCGAGGACGCCGCGATGTTCGAGTGCCTCGCGGCTGAGACGGCCACCGACGTGTTCGTCACCTCCATGATCGCGGCGATGGAGCCGGAACTCGGGGTGGCTGTGAGCGACGATGAGAGGGTCTGCCTTCGAGATCGGTTGGCAGGCATCGACTTGGCCGCCCTGGTCTCGGCGAGCGAGATATCCGACGACGATGCGAGCGGGCTGGTGCTCTTTGGCGCCCTGGTGAGCTGCATCCCCGATGCGTTCATCTCGTCGGTTCTCGCCGACTTCGACGTTGGCCTCGACGATCTGAGCGAGGATGAGAAGGCGTGCGCGCGGGAGCTGTTGGTTGGATTGGACTTGGACGGTCTGGCCGTCTCGGACGACGATGGGGAGGCGGCTTTCGAAGCGATCTTCGCCCTCTCCTTCGGCCTGCTCGACTGCCTGCCCGAGGTCGGCTTCGACACGGCCCCGTCCGTCGAGGCTCCGGCAGGCGTCGATGATGATCATGCCAACTCGCCGGAAGGGGCCACGGTGGCCGCGGTGGGCGAGCCGGTCGTGGGCGTGTTGGACTATGACGGCGATGTCGACTACTTCGTGTTCGACGCCGTCGAGGGCGAGTTCTACGAGATCGACGTGGCCCCGGGAACGCTGGAGGATCCGACAGTCGGGCTGCACGACGCCGACGGCATGTGGTTGGACTACAACGACGACTCGGGAGGCTCGCTGGCGCCGCGCCTGTACTGGTCGGCGGACGGCTCGGGTCCGCTCCATGTGGAAGTGGGCGGATACGGCACCGGGTCCTACACCTTGACCATCGCCGTTTCCGATATCGAGGACGATCATGCCAACTCGTCGGCGGGGGCCACTGAGATAGAGGTGGGCGAGGCGGTCGGGGGGTCGATGGATTTCGACGATGACGCCGATTTCTTCGTGTTCGAGGCCCTCGAGGGCGAACTCTATGAGTTGAACGTGGAGCCGGGGACGCTCGAGGATCCGACGGTCGCGCTGTACGACGCCGACGGCATGTGGCTGGATTACAACGACGACTCGGGAGGCGCGCTGGCGCCCCGCCTGTACTGGCCGGCAGAAGTTTCGGGTCCGCTCTATGTGGAGGTGGGCGGCTACGGCACCGGCTCGTACACGTTGACGGTCACGCGCCGCTAGGCGAGCGCCGCCCGGCCGCTCCAAAACGGCCCCGCCCCGCCGCACGCAGCGCGGCGGGGCACAGCCGGCTCGGTAGCCTCACCGGGATGGATCGCCCGGCACCGGACCCGCGCAAACTGCTGGACCACTGGGAGGAGTGGGAGCGGGGCGAGACCCCGCCGGGTCGGGTGATGAGCGACCTCAAGACCGGAGGTCTTCGGGAACTCCTAAGTGACTTGGCCGAAGCCGCGGCCGGCGGCGGAGAAGGATCCTGACCGACTCGACCTCATCGGCGGCCGCGGTGTTCGATCCGCCGCCGATCCCCGCAGGACGGGGCGGGTCCCAGCACCTTCCCCGCCCGGCGGGCGTCAGGCTGGGTGGACCGGCGCCGTGGTCGGTCCTGCCGGAGCGGCAACGCTGCCCGAGTCTGGAGCAGGTGTGTCAGGCGGTTGAGGCAGCGGCGCCCGGTCACATTGCGTCGCCGGCGTCGGTCCCGCCGGGATCGGCCCCGTCAGGGGTGCTGGTTCTGCTCTATGAGCACGGCGATGAGCCGTGGGTGGTGCTCACCCGGCGAGCCTCGCACCTGCGTCACCACGCGGGCGAGGTGTCGTTCCCGGGCGGACGGCGTGAACCCGACGACGCCGACCTCTGGGCCACAGCGCTGAGGGAGGCGGCCGAGGAGATCAGCCTGGATCCCGGCACCGTGCGGCGGGTCGGGCGGCTCGACACCTTCGTCACCGTCGGGTCGCGGTCGCTGGTGTGCCCCTTCGTGGCCACCGTCGGCGAGCGCCCCGAGCTGGTGCCCGACCCGGCCGAGGTCGAGCGGGTGCTGCACGTCCGGCTGTCCGAGTTGACCGACCCCGACACCTGGCGCGAGGAGGTCTGGTCGCTGGGCGAGGCATTCGGAGGCGAGCGCACCATGACGTTCTTCGAGCTGCCGGGCGACACCGTGTGGGGGGCGACCGCAGCCGTGCTGCGCAGGCTCCTGACTGTCGCGACCGCTGCCCCCGTCGCCGGGTAGGATCGTTCGGTGCCCGGCTTGCGGCGCCTCGGTTTCTTGGTGTCTAGCCCTATGAGCGAACCCGTGCGAGGGTCGCAGTGCCAGGGGAGTCTTGATGGCTGAGACGGAGATCGGGTTGGGCAAGTCCGGTCGCCGCGCCTACCGGCTCGACGAGATAGCCATCATCCCCAGCCGGCGCACCCGGGACCCCTCCGACGTGGACATCTCCTGGCAGATCGACGCCTACCGCTTCGATATCCCCGTGCTGGCGGCCTCCACCGACAGCGTCACCAGCCCGGCCACCGCGGTGCAGATGGGCGAGCTCGGCGGAGTCGGGGTACTGGATCTCGAGGGCGTTTGGACCCGCTGCGAAGATCCCACCTCCGAGCTCGCCGAGCTCGGCGCCATGCCGGTGGACACCGCGGCCGGCCGTCTGCGTGAGCTCTACTCCCGCCCGATCCAGCCCGAGCTGGTGGCCGCCCGCATCTCAGAGATCGCCGAGACGGGCGTCCGCACCGCGGGCCGGGTCCGGCCCCAGCGGGCGGTCGAGCTGGCCCCTCACGCCATTGGTGCGGAGATCGATCTGCTGGTGATCTCGGGCACGATCGTGTCGGCCGAGCATGTGTCGTCGTCGGTGGACCCGCTCAACCTCAAGACGTTCATCCGCCGGATGCAGACGCCGGTGATCGTCGGCGGCTGTGTGAGCTACCAGGCTGCCCTGCACCTGATGCGCACCGGAGCCGCCGGCGTCCTCGTAGGGGCCGGCTCGGGCCATGTCGGCACCAGCCGCCAGGTGCTGGGACTGGACGCGCCCCAGGCCACCGCCATCGCCGATGCCCGTGCCGCCCGTATGCGCCACCTCGACGAGACCGGCGTGTACTGCCATGTGATCGCCGACGGGACAATGCGCACTGCGGGAGACATCGCCAAGGCCATCGTGTGCGGCGCCGACGCCGTCATGCTGGGCCTGCCGCTGGCGTCGGCATCGGACTCGCCCTGCCCGGGGCGGCACTGGGACCTGTCGGCCGGACACCTGACGCTGCCGAGAGGCCGGATCACCGACGTCGAGCCGCACGGCACGCTGGCGGAGATCCTCCACGGCCCGGCCCTCGGTCCCGGGGGCACCACCAACATGATGGGCGGGCTGCGGACGTCGCTGGCCAAGTGCGGCTACACCGACGTGAAGGACTTCCAGCGGGCCGCGGTAGCCATCGTCTCGCCGTGACCGCCGGTACCGCGGCGGGCGCCGCCGGCGGGTTCGACACCGTGCTGGTGGTCGACTTCGGCGCCCAGTACGCGCAGCTGATAGCCCGGCGGGTGCGCGAGTGCGAGGTGTACAGCGAGATCGTGCCTTCCTCGATCACCGCCAGCGAGGTGGCCGCTCGCCAGCCCGCAGGCGTGATCCTCAGTGGCGGCCCCGCTTCCGTGCACGTCGACGGGGCGCCCAGCCTCGACCCCGACATCTACGGTCTCGGCGTACCCGTCCTCGGCATCTGCTACGGCGCCCAGCTCATCGCCGAGCAGCTCGGCGGCTCGGTCGGCCGCAACGAGCGGGGCGAGTACGGCCGGGCCGAGATGACTGTGGCTCACGATCGCGGCGGGACGTTGCTGTCGGACCTCCCGGCGTCCCAGCCGGTGTGGATGAGCCATTTCGACGCCATCGTCGATCCGCCGCCCGGCGCGGCCGTCACCGCGTCCACGGCGGCGTCGCCGGTGGCTGCGTTCGAGGATCCCGGCCGCGGCCTCTACGGCGTGCAGTTCCATCCCGAGGTCCAGCACACGCCCCACGGGCTCCAAGTGATCGAGCGGTTCCTGCGGCGGGGCTGCGGTGCGGGGCCGAGCTGGTCGATGGACTCGATCATCGACGCCTCGGTGGCCGCGGTCCGCGACCAGGTCGGCGAGGGCCGCGCCATCTGCGGACTGTCGGGGGGCGTGGACTCCGCGGTAGCCGCAGCCCTGGTCCACCGGGCCATCGGCGACCAGCTCACCTGCGTGCTGGTGGACACCGGCCTGCTGCGCCTGGGCGAGGCCGATCAGGTGGAGGAGACCTTCGGCCGTCACTTCGGGATCGACTTGGTGCGGGTCGACGCCGCCACCGAGTTCTTCGGCGCCTTGGCGGGGGTCACCGAGCCCGAGACCAAGCGAAAGATCGTGGGCGAGCAGTTCATCAGGGCCTTCGAGCGGGCCCGCCACCAAGTTCCCGACGCGAGCTTCCTGGTGCAGGGAACGCTGTATCCCGACGTGATCGAGTCGGGGGCCACCACCCACTCGTCCACCATCAAGAGCCACCACAACGTGGGCGGGCTGCCCGACGACCTGGACTTCGAGCTGGTCGAGCCACTGCGGCTGCTGTTCAAGGACGAGGTGCGGGCCGTGGGCGCCGAGCTGGGTCTGCCCGACGAGATCGTGCACCGCCAGCCGTTCCCGGGCCCCGGACTGGCGGTGCGCATCATCGGAGAGGTCACTCCCTCCGCGGCCGGCACCCTGCGCCAGGCCGACGCCATCGTCCGTGAGGAGCTGCGCAACGCCGGTCTGGAGCGCGAGATATGGCAGTCGTTCGCGGTCCTGCCCGACATCCGCACGGTGGGGGTGATGGGCGACGAGCGCACCTACGGACGGCCGGTGGTGATACGGGCCGTGACCAGCGCCGACGCCATGACCGCCGACTGGGCCCGGCTGCCCCACGACGTGCTGGAGGCCATGAGCAGCCGGGTGATCGCCGAGGTTCCCGGCGTGAACCGGGTGGTCTACGACATCACGTCGAAACCCCCGGCCACCATCGAGTGGGAGTGATCCGGGCCGGGCGCGGCTGAAGGCGCTAGCGCAGGGCCTGGTCGAGGTCGGCGAGCAGGTCGTCGATGGACTCGATGCCCACGGACAGGCGGATCAGGCCGGGGTCGACGGCCAGGGGCGAGTCGGCCACCGAGAGGTGGGTCATGGTGGAGGGCTGCTCGATCAGCGACTCCACCGCCCCGAGCGACTCGGCCAGCTGGAACACCCGTGTCGAGCTGACCGCGTCCACCGCGGCCGCCTCCCCTCCGGTCAGGATGCACGACACCATCCCGCCGAAGCCGCTCATCTGGCGGGTCGCGATCTTATGGCCCGGATGATCCACGAGGCCCGGGTACAGCACCCGGGCCACCGCGGGGTGGTCGTCGAGATAGCCGGCGACCTCCGCCGCGTTGTCGCAGTGCCGGTCCATCCGCACGCCGAGCGTCTTGATGCCTCGCAGCAGCAGGTAGCAGTCGAACGGGCTCGGAACGGCTCCGGCCGCGTTCTGGACGAAGGCCAGCTGCTCGGCCAGCCCGTCGTCGTCGACCGCGATGAAGCCGCCCACCACGTCGGAGTGCCCGCCCAGGTACTTGGTTGAGGAGTGGACCACGACGTCGGCGCCCAGCCCCAGCGGGTTCTGCAGGTACGGGGTGGCGAAGGTGTTGTCCACCACTAGGAGGGCCCCGACCGAGTGGGCCGCGCCGGCGGCGGCCGCGATGTCGACCACGGTCAGCATGGGGTTGGTGGGGGTCTCCATCCACACCTGGCGGGTCCCGGGGCGCAGGGCGTCGGCCAGGGCGGCCGCGTCGGTCAGGTCCACCGCCGACCATTCGATCCCCCGCTCGCCGTAGACCCGGGCGATCAGCCGGAAGGTCCCGCCGTAGGCGTCGTTGCCGAGCACAACGTGGTCGCCGGGGCGCAGCAAGCCCACCAGAGCGTCCTCGGCGGCCATGCCGCTGGCGAACGCGAACCCGTGGGCGGCACCCTCGAGTCCGGCCACGCTGCGCTCCAGCGCGGCGCGGGTCGGGTTCGACGTGCGCGAGTACTCGTAGCCGCGGTGCTGCCCCGGAGCGGGCTGCACGAAGGTGGTGGCCAGATGGATAGGAACGGTGATCGCGCCGGTGGCCTCGTCGGGCTCCTGGCCCGCATGGATGGCCCGGGTCTCGAATCCCCAAGTGCTCTCGCTCACAGCAGCTGTCCCTGCGAGAGCCCGCCGTCGGCGTTGGCCGACAGGTAGCTGAGCACGTCGGTGCTGGAGACCACCGCCCGCGGCCTGCCCCCGTCCAGCACCAGAAGCGCCGGCGACCGCTCCAGCTTGGTCACCGCCAGCGCCACCGGCTCGCCGATTCCGATCTGCTCCAGCGGCCGGCTCATCACGTTCTCCACCGGCTGGCCCAGCAGGTCGCCGTTGAAGGCCAGGGCCATGAGCTGCAGCTCGTGCACCGCGCCCATCACCTCGGCCGCGGCCAGCGGCATCTCGCCCTTGGCCACCGGCAGCTGGCTCAGCCCGTTGTCCCGCAGGCGGGTAACGGCCAGGCTCACCGGGTCGGTGGGATTGACGTACACCAGCGGCGGCAGGTCGTCCTCCTTGGCGTCGAGCACGTCCTTGACGCACGGGTGCTCGCCGATCAGGAAACCGTGGGAGGCCATCCAGTCGTCGTCGAACACCTTGGAGAGGTAGCCGCGCCCGGAGTCGGGCAGCAGCACGACAACCACGGCATCGGGGCCGCAGTCCGAGGCCACCTCAACGGCCCCGCACACC
Source organism: Acidimicrobiaceae bacterium (assembly GCA_009837445.1). Taxonomy (GTDB): domain Bacteria; phylum Actinomycetota; class Acidimicrobiia; order Acidimicrobiales; family Aldehydirespiratoraceae; genus Aldehydirespirator. The sequence continues at coordinate 77,932 of VXTM01000042.1, read as the reverse complement.
GCGGTCCCGCCCGAGCCGCCGATCAGGAGGCCCTCGCGGTGCGAGACCAGCCGGGCCATGTCGAACGACGCCTGGTCGGACACCGCGATGACCCTGTCCACGACGTCCGGGTAGTAGGTCTCGGGCCAGAAGTCCTCGCCGATGCCCTCCACCAGGTAGGGACGGCCCGAGCCGCCGCTGAACACCGAGCCCTCGGGGTCGGCCGCGATCACCTGCACCGCAGGGTTCCGGCCCTTGAGGTACCGGCCCACTCCGCTGAGGGTCCCGCCGGTGCCCGCACCGGCCACGAAGTGGGTGATACGCCCGCCGGTCTGGCGCCACAGCTCGGGTCCGGTGGTCTGCTCGTGGGCCAGCGGGTTGGCCTGGTTGAAGTACTGGTTGGGCTGGTAGGCGCCCGGCGTCTCCCGCATGAGCCGCTCGGCGGTGGAGTAGTAGGAGTCCGGATCGTCGGGGGCAACCGCCACCGGGCACACCACCACCTCGGCGCCGTAGGCCCGCAGCAACTGCACCTTCTCGGTGCTCACCTTGTCGGTCATCACAAAGATGCACCGGTAGCCCCGCTGGGCGGCCACCATGGCCAGTCCGACGCCGGTGTTGCCCGAAGTGGGCTCGATGATCGTCCCGCCCGGCCCGAGCAGCCCGTCGCGCTCGGCGGCGTCGATCATCGTCATGGCGATGCGGTCCTTGACGCTGCCGCCCGGGTTGAGCATCTCCAGCTTGGCCACCAGCTCACAGCCGGCCTCGGGAATCGCCCGCCGCATCCGCACCAGCGGTGTGTTCCCTATGAGGTCGAGGACGGAGTCGGCGACCTCCACGCCCCGAGGCTACCGACGGCCGCGCCGCTAGCGGCCGGCCAGGCGCTCCACTACGGGGGCCATCTCCTCGGCGGCGCTGCCCATGAGGGAGATGTACGAGATTCCCCAGCGCTCCCGCCAGCCCTCGATCCTGGCGACGCACTCGTTCACCGTTCCCACTAGGGCGTGGGGTGAGTTCAGGGCCTGTTCGGCGGTGATCCCGAAGGCCGGAGCGGCCGCGGCGGCCAGGGAGTGGGCGTCGTCGGTGATCACCGCCAGATGGATCCGGGTCTGCAGCTCGATGGATCCGAATCGTTCGCCCGCGGCCTCCCGCACCACCTCGAGCTTGCCGTCGGTGGCCTCCGCGGTGGCGGTGGGTCCGGCGTGCTCGTCGATGGCCCCCGAGTGGAGGCTGGGGTTGATCCCGATGATGTCGGCCCGGCGCCCGGCCAGAGCCAGCATCCGGTGGCCGCCGCCGGCCATGAGTAGCGGCGGGCGGGGCTTCTGGACGGGCTTCGGCCAGGACTCGAGCCCGGAGATCCGGTAGTGGTCTCCTTCGAAGTCGAACGGGCCGTCGCCGAAGCACCCCTCCAGCACCGAGACGGCCTCGTCGAGCCGCTCGATGCGCACCCTGGGCCGGTCGAGTCCGATGCCGGCCTGCTCGTAGTCGGAGGTCATCCACCCCGCGCCGATGCCGATCTCCACCCGTCCCCCTGAGATCACGTCGAGCGAGGCGAGCTCCTTGGCCAGAACGGCCGGATGGCGGTAGTCGTTGGCCAGCACCAGGGTGCCCACCCGCAGCGCCTTGGTGGCGACAGCGGCCGCGGTGAGAGCCACCAGCGGTCCGTGCCGCTCGTCGAAGTGGTCGGTCATCACAACCGACGAGTACCCGGCGTCCTCGGCCCACCGGACCCGTCGCGCGATCTCCGCGGGATCGTCTAGCCCGTCGAGGCTGAACCCGAACCTGAACGGCCGGCTCACGACAAGGCTCCAGTGGCGCAGGCAAGCATCCGCCGCACGCTACCGGCACGCGTTGGTGAGCGTTCCGGCGCTGCCGGGCGCTGTCATCAGGCGGCGTTAGGGTGGCCGGCGATGGTGGAGTCGGCGATTCTGGAGGGCCTCAACCCGGCCCAGTACGAGGCGGTCACCCATGAGGGCGGGCCGCTTCTGGTGGTGGCCGGGGCCGGGTCGGGCAAGACCCGGGTGCTCACCCACCGCATCGCCCACCTGATCGAGGACCACGACCTGTCGCCCTTCGAGATCCTGGCCATCACCTTCACCAACAAGGCTGCCGGCGAGATGCGGCACCGGGTCGGCGGGCTGGTGGGCCCGGTGGCCGAGAGCATGTGGGTGTCGACGTTCCACGCCGCCTGCGTGCGCATCCTGCGCCGCGACGCGGCCTACATCGACTACCCGAGCCGGTTCACCATCTACGACCAGGGCGACGCCGTGCGCCTGTGCGGGTACGTGCTGCGCGACCTGAACCTCGACCACAAGAGGTTCCCGGCCCGGTCGATCCACGCCACGATCTCGGCGGCCAAGAACGACAGCATCGATGCGGCCGAGTACGCCGAGCGGGCCTCCAACATCTACGAACGCCGCATCGCCGAGGTCTTCAGCCACTACCAGCGCCGCCTCGCCGCGGCCGGCGCCATGGACTTCGACGACCTGCTGCTTCGAACCGTGGAGCTGTTCCGGAATTGCCCTGAGGTGCTCGAGCGCTGGCGGCAGCGCTTCGCCCATGTCCTCGTGGACGAGTACCAGGACACCAACCCGGTGCAGAACGAGCTGGTGATCAGCCTGGGGGCCGAGAGCCGCCAGGTGACCGCGGTGGGCGACGCCGACCAGTCGATCTACGCCTTCCGCGGCGCCGACATCCGCAACATCCTGGAGTTCGAGCGGGCCTTCGACGATGTTCGAATCGTGGTGCTGGAGCAGAACTACCGCAGCACCCAGAACATCCTCGACGCGGCCAACTCGGTGATCGTCAACAACGCCGGCCGCAAGCCGAAGGACCTCTGGACCGACCAGGGGTCAGGGCCGGCCATCGTTCGCTACCACGCCGACGACGAGACCGATGAGGCCCGCTACGTCGCCAGCGAGATCGTGCGGCGCCACCAGGATGAGCAGATGCGCCTTGACGAGATGGCGGTCTTCTACCGCACCAACGCCCAGTCACGGGCGGTGGAGGAGCAGCTGATCAAGGCCGAGGTGCCCTACCGGCTGGTGGGCGGCACCCGCTTCTACGACCGCCGTGAGGTGCGCGACGCCATGGCCTACCTCAAGGCGGTGACCAACCCCGGAGATGAGGTGAGCGTGAAGCGGGCCTTGGGGGTGCCCAAGCGGGGTGTGGGCGCGACTTCGGTGGCCAGGATCGACGCCTTTGCCGCCGAGAACGGTCTCACGTTCTACGAGGCCCTCCGGCACTGCGCCCAGGCCGGCGTAACCGGTCGGTCCGCGGCCGGCGCCGGGCAGTTCTGCGCGCTGATCGATGATGTCGCCGCCCTGCAGGCGTCGCCGGCCGCGGTGGTCCAGGAGCTGCTGGAGCGCTCCGGCTATCTCGACGAGCTGCGCTCGGAGAAGTCGGTCGAGGCCGACGGCCGACTCGAGAATCTGGCCGAGCTTGTGGGCGTGGCCGGCGAGCACGACACCCTCGACGACTTCCTGGAGGCGGTGGCGCTGGTAGCCGACACCGACGACCTGGCCGACGCAGGCGCTGACGAGTCGGCGGTCACGCTGATGACCCTGCACTCGGCCAAGGGCCTCGAGTACCCCGACGTGTACATGGTCGGCATGGAGGACGGCGTGTTCCCCCACATCCGGGCCTTGACCGAGCCCCATGAGCTGGAGGAGGAGCGCCGCCTCGCCTACGTAGGGATCACCAGGGCCATGCAGCGCCTGACGGTGACCCACGCCTGGAGCCGGCTTCTGTACGGCAGCCGCCAGTACAACCCGCCCAGCCGGTTCCTCAAGGAGATCCCCGACGAGTTGGTGCAGACGGTGGACGGCTCCCGGGTGGCGCGCAGCCGCTACTACCGCCGCAGCCGGCGTGAGCGCAGCCTCGACCGGGCGTCGGTCAACCGCGATGAGATCGTGGACCGGGCCCTGGAGGCCGGTCGGCGGGTGAGGCCGGCGCCCTCGGGCGCCGACCGCATGGACCTCAAGGTGGGCGACGATGTCCGCCACTCCCAGTGGGGTGACGGGGTCATCATCGACATCGCCGGTGCTGGCGACGAGGCGGAGGCCTCGGTGCGGTTCGGCAGCGTCGGCGAGAAGCGCCTGCTCCTATTGTGGGCCCCCTTGGAGAAGATCTGAGCCATCGGCGGGTGCCAGGCGTCGACGCCGCAGCCGGCCCTAGGCGTCGTGGACGGCTATGCGGAGGCGCTTGTTGGCCTTGCCCTTCGACTCGGTCTTGACCACCTCGAAGCGGCCCACCTCGCCGGTGGAGGGCAGGTGGGTACCCCCGTCGGCCTGCTTGTCGAGCCCGACGATGTCGACCACCCGGATCTCCTGCACCGACTCGGGAATCAGGTTGACCTTGGTGCGGATCAGGTCCTCGTCGGCGAGGGCCTCGGCCCGGGGCAGGAACGAGATCTCGATGGGTCGGTCGGCCGCGATCTCAGCGTTGACGAGCTCGGTGACCTGAGCCGCGAACCCCTCGGGCAGGGGATCGAACTCGAAGTCCATGCGGGCCGACAGCGGCGCCATGTTGCCGCCGGTCACCGACACTCCCCAGGTGTTGTAGATCACGCCGCACAGGATGTGCAGCGCCGTGTGGGTGCGCATCAGGGCGTGGCGACGCCCCCAGTCGAGCTCCCCGTGCACGGCTGTGCCCACCGCCGGGGCGTCGCCGTCGAGGGTGTGCCACACCACATCGTGGCCCCGCACGTCGGTCACCGCGGCCGAGCCGCCGTCCCAGCTCAGCGTGCCCGTGTCGTGGGGCTGGCCCCCGCTGGTGGCGTAGAAGGCGCTGGCGTCGAGGGCCACCCGGCCGTCGCTGTCGACCGCGACGACCGTCGCGTCGAAGGACTGGCACTGGGCGTCTCGCAGGAAGATGCGGTCAGTGGGGTTCACGTCAGCCATGGGGGGCCTCCCGTGCGGCTAGTCAGGATGGGTTGATGTCTACCCGGACGTCGCCGTCCACCACAGTCACGCCGAACTGGCGCAAGCCGGTTCCGGCCGCGTCGACGACGTCGTCGGGGTCGCAGGTGTTGACGAAGTCGGACTCCTCGGGCCGCCACCGGAAGAAGCAGTCGCGGCTCTGGCCCGTGCGCCGGGCCTCGAAGGCGAACCATCCCGTCTCCGGATCGTCGCCGATGTGCTGCAGGATGATGTCGAGGCTGCCGGCGGCCACATCGCCGAACAGGATCGGGCCCCGGTCCTTTATCTCGGCGCTGATCCGCCCGATCTCCATATCCCGGAAGTCGCGGTCGCCCAGGCGGATCTCGACGTCGGTTCCGGTGCGGGTCAGCAGCAGCACCGCCCCCACCAGGCCCAGCGCCACCACCACGCCGGCCAAGCCGACCACGATGGCGGCCCGCAGGCTCGGCCGGGGTCCGCTGGAAACAGGCATCGCGGCCTAGTATCGCCTCCCGTGGATTTGTTCGAACACCAGGGCAAGGAGTTGTTCGCCCGGTACGGGCTCCCTGTGCCCTCGGGTGAGGTGGCCTTGTCGCCCTCCGAGGCCGTCGCGGCGGCCACCAGGCTCGGGTTGCCGGTGGTGGTCAAGGCCCAGGTCCACACCGGCGGTCGGGGCAAGGCCGGGGGCGTGAAGCTGGCCGGCGACCTCGACGCGGTGCGCGGCCACGCCTCCGACATCCTGAGCCTCGACATCTCGGGCCACATCGTGCGGCGCCTGTGGATCGAGCAGGCGTCGGACATCGCCGAGGAGTACTACGCCAGCTTCACGCTGGACCGATCCGCCCGCAAGCACCTGGGGATGCTGTCGGTCGAGGGAGGGGTCGAGATCGAGACGGTGGCCGCCAGAGATCCCGAAGCCATCGCCCGCATCCACATCGACCCGGTGGACGGCCTGTCGCGCCAGGCGTGCCGCCAGTGGGTTCAGGCCGCCCGCATCCCTGAAGCCGTTGCGGAGGCGGTCGCCGGTGTCCTCGAGACCCTGTACCGGGCCTACGTGGACGCCGACGCCGATCTGGTGGAGGTCAACCCGCTGATCGTCACCTCCGCCGACGAGGTCGTCCTGCTCGACTCCAAGATCACTCTGGACGGCAACAGCACCTTCCGCCACGACGACTACGCCTCCTACGACGCCACCCAGACCCGCGACGAGCGGGAGCAGGCCGCCCACGCCAAGGGGTTGCAGTACGTGGGCCTGGACGGGTCGGTGGGGGTGATCGCCAACGGCGCGGGCCTGGCCATGAGCACGGTGGACGTGGTCAACCAGGTGGGGGGCCGGCCGGCCAACTTCCTCGACATCGGCGGCGGGGCCAACGCCGAGGTCATGTCGAATGCGCTGGAGGTGATCAACAACGATCCCGCGGTGCGGTCCATCCTGATCAACATCTTCGGCGGCATCACCCGGGGCGAGGAGATCGCCAACGGCATCATCGAGGCCACCGGGCGGGTGGAAATCGACTCGCCCATCGTCATCCGTCTCGACGGCACCAACGCAGCCGAGGGCAGGGAACTGCTGGAGCCCCACCTGAGCGACGCCCTGAGGATGGAGCCCACCATGCTCGACGCCGCCCGCCGGGCGGTGGAACTGGCCGGAGCCGGGCCGGGGCAGGACCTGCCATGAGCATCTTCGTGGACGAGAACACCCGGGTGGTGTACCAGGGGCTCACCGGCTCCCAGGGCCGCTACTACGGCCTGCTCAACCGGGACTACGGCACCAAGGTGGTGGCGGGCACCAACCCCCGCAAGGCGGGCACCGACGTGGACGGTGTGCCGATATTCGCCACCGTCGCGGAGGCCGCGGCCGCCACCGGCGCCACCGCCAGCTGCGTGTTCATCCCCGCGCCGGGAGTGCGGGGAGCGGTGCTCGAGGCGGCCGAGGCCCAGATGGAGCTGGTGGTCGTCATTACCGAGGGAGTGCCCGCCCACGACGAGGCGTTCCTGTTCAACAAGCTGCGGCGAGACCATCCCACCGTCCGGCTGCTGGGCCCCAACTGCCCGGGCATCATCACACCGGGCCAGTGCAACATCGGCATCACCGCGGGGCACATCGCCAAGCCGGGAGGTCCGGTGGGCATCGTGAGCCGCTCGGGCACGCTCACATACCAGGCCCTGTACGAGCTCCAGCAGCAGGGGATCGGGGTCACCACCTGCGTGGGCATCGGTGGCGACCCGGTGCCGGGCACCAGCTTCATCGACTGCCTGGCCGCCTTCGAGGCCGATCCGGAGACCCGGGCGGTGATGATGATCGGTGAGATCGGCGGATCGGCTGAGGAGGAGGCGGCGGAGTTCATCGCCGAGCACATGACCAAGCCGGTGGCCGCGTACATCGCCGGGGTCACCGCCCCGCCGGGAAAGAAGATGGGCCATGCCGGTGCCATCGTGTCGGGCGGCAAGGGCACCGCCGCGGCCAAGATGGAGGCTCTGGCCGCCGCCGGGGCCCGGGTGGGCCAGAACCCCACCGAGGCCGGCGACCTGATGGTGGAGATCGTCGCTGGCCTGTAGACACTGGCTGAGATGGATGCACCGCCGCGGGCGCTGATCTCCGTCTACGACAAGGCGGGCGTGGTCGAGTTGGCCGCGGGATTGGTGGAGCTGGGCTGGGATCTGATCGCCAGCGGGGGCACAGCCCATGCGATCGAGGCTGCTGGCCTGCCCGTAGCCGACACCGCCGACTACACCGGCTCGCCGACCATGCTGGGGCATCGGGTGGTGACCCTCCATCCCCGCATCCACGGCGGGATCCTGGCCGACCGCGACGACCCCGCCCACCGGGCCGACCTGGAGGCCAACGGCATCGACCCGATCGACCTGGTGGTGGTGAACCTCTACCCGTTCGAGGAATCGCCGGGCATCGAGACGATCGACATCGGCGGCCCGACCATGGTGCGGGCCGCGGCGAAGAACCATGCTCATGTCGGCGTGGTGGTCGATCCCGCCGACTACGAGCCGGTCCTTGACGAACTCCGCTCAGCCGGGCGGCTGTCGGCGGCGACGCGCGGTCGTCTGGCCCGCAAGGCCTTCGCCCGCACAGCGGCGTACGAGGCTGCGATCACCGGCTGGTTCGATGCCGGGGACGAGTCGGACGAGTTTGGCCTGCCGTCGGCAATCCGCTTGGAACTCGAGCGGGCCGAGACGCTGCGCTACGGCGAGAACCCGCACCAGGATGGCGCCCGCTACCGAGCCCGGGGAACATCCGGGTTCTTCGACGGCGTCGTCCAGCATGGTGGTCCCGCATTGAGCTACCTCAACCTGATGGACGCCGAGGCGGCCTGGCGGCTGGCCCACAACCTGGGCGACGGGCCGGCCGTTGTGATCGTGAAGCACGCCAACCCGTGCGGGGCGGCCGTGGCGGACAGCTTGACGACGGCCTACTCGCGGGCCTTCGACTGCGACCCCCGCAGCGCCTTCGGCGGGGTGGTGGCCGTCAATGCGGTGATCGACGAGGCGACGGCCGAGGCCATGGCGGCGGCGGCCCAGGCCGATGTGGTGATCGCCCCCGGCTACGCCGACGGAGTGATCGAGCGCCTAGTCGCCCGCCGAGCCAACACCCGCCTGCTGGAAGCACCCCGAGGCGAACCCGGCAAGGCGAGCTGGGAACTGCGAACCCTCGGCGGCTCGGGAGACGACTTCCTGGTGCAGACGACCCGCCGGCTGGAGGCCGACCCGGCCGGTTGGCAGGTGGTCACCGCCCGGCAACCCACCGGCGCCGAACTTGCCGACGCCGTGTTCGCCTGGCGGGTGTGCGCCCACACGAGCTCCAACGCGGTGGTGCTGGCCCGGGACCGGACCGCTTGGGGCATTGGCGCCGGCCAGCAGAACCGGGTGCAGGCCGGCGAGATCGCCGCGGCCAAGGCCGCGGGCCGGGCCGCGGGCGGCGCCTGCGCCAGCGACGGCTTCTACCCGTTCGCCGACGGCGTCGGTGCCGCGGCCGACGCCGGAGCCGCGGTAGTCGTGCAGCCCGGCGGCTCGATCAACGACACTGCGGTCATCGCCGCGGCCGACGAGCGCAACATCGCCATGCTCCTAACCGGAGAACGCCAGTTCCGCCACTGAGTCGGGTGACTGGCAGCTGTCAGCCGATCAGTCAGCCGATGGTGATGGCCAGTCCGTCGGTGTCGCCGGTGACGGTCGCGTCGGCACCGCGGGCTTCGATCGTGAGGCTGCGCCCGCCGACCTGCAGGTCGGCGACGACTATGCGCTGGTCCGCTTCGAGAATGGGTCGCAACCGCAACTCGTCCCGGTGCAGGGCGGGTTGCAGGCCCAGCAGAGAGGTCACGATCTGGTAGGGGACGGCCGCAGCCCACGCCTGGGGGCGCCCTGAAGCCGGATACGGGACCGGTTCCGGGAAGTGGTCGCGGCCGAACCCGCCGAGCAGCTCCGGAAGCTGGTAGTGCTCGGCGGCGGCGAGGTCGATGAGGGCAGCTGCCAATCGCCGGGCGTGGTGGTCGAGGCCGCGGTGCGCGAGCCCCTGCAGAATCATGGCGTTGTCGTGGGGCCAGACGGAGCCGATGTGGTATCCGAGGGGGTTGTAGGCGGTTTCGGATTCAGCCAAGGTCCGTATGCCCCACCCCGAGAACTCGTCACCGCTCATTAGGCGATCGGCCAGCCGTTCGGCTAGGTCGTCGTCGATCAGCTCGGTGGCCAGGAGGCGACCAGCGTTGGAGGCTCGTACCCCGATGGGCGCCCCTTCGGAGTCGAGGGCCATCGCGATGAGGGCCGGGTTGTCGGCGAGGACGAAGTGCTGCTGGAAGCGCTCAGCGAATGCGGCGGCTTCCCGGCGAAGTGAGGCCTCGGCACCGAGGTCGCCGGTAGCCGCCTCCACCTCGGCCAACCCGAGCAGAGCCTGGTGCACGTAGCCCTGCACCTCGACGGGACTGTTGGCGCCCACGACCACGGTCCCGTCGGGCCGGACGATCGAGTCTCCGGAGTCCTTCCAGGCCTGGTTTCCGAGCCCGGTCTGGTGCGGCACGGACTGAAGGAATCCGAGCTCGTCGGTATGGTTCCGGCACCAGACCATGGCGGTCCTGGCTGCCGGCAGCAGGCGCCGGATCCGGTCGAGGGGCGCACCCCAGTGGAGAGCCTCCGCCAGCGTCACCACGAACAGCGGTGTGGAATCGATGCTGCCGTAGTACGAGGTGCCCGGCTCCAGGCCGAACACCCCCATGTCGCCGATGCGCAGTTCGTGCAGGATCCCGCCCGGAGCCTCCAGCGTGAGGTCGTGGCGCGTGCGGCCCTGGTACGCGGCCAGGAGATCCAGCGTGTCGAGGCTCCGCTCCGGGTTGGCGATCATCGCGAGGCGCGATGCGTTGAGAGTGTCGCGCCCGAAGACCGCCAGGAAATGGGGCGCACCGGCGGCCACGAAGGGCCTGGCGGTGTTGGGGTCGATTACGGTCAGGGCCTCGAGGTCCCAGGCGGCGTGCTCCAGTGCTGGTTGAAGCCGCGGGTCAGACCCCCGAACCGAGGTGACGGCCCGAGGATCGGGCATGGTCGCGCCGAGGTCGATACCCCATGTGAACGCCGCTCTCTCTCCCGGATCCACAACCAGTTCGGCGGTCACGGTGGTGGCGGTCACCTCCGCGCCTTCGGCCCACAAGCTCGCCTCCGCAAGGGTGTCGCCGGGTTGTGTCCGGTCCTCGTCGTCGAGGTGATAGACGGTCGCGTTGCCCGGTACCAGCCGGATCTCGATCTGAAGCGACACCGGCTCCCGGAAGCCCTGCACGACGATGGCCTCGCGGTAACCGGTGTCCAATGAGCGCTCCCGCACGATGATGGCCTGCGGATCGGGTGCCTCGTTCCAGTAGCTGTAGGTGAGTCGATCGGCGCTGGCCGCGGTCCGGGTGCCGCTCAGCTGCGCCGGGGGCGATCCGTCAACGAGCAAGCGCATCTCCGACACGATCCGCCGGTCACGGCGGTAGAGCCCGCCCGCGTCCTGGCCGGTGATAGTCCCGTCGCTGCTAGTGACGAGCGCGAGGCCGGCCCGGGTCAGGCTCAGGCCGTGTTCGGGAAAGGGTGCGGGCATGCTGTGTTGAGTCGTGACCCTGAGTCTTGGCAACCGTTGGGGGCAAGCGGCGGGTCCGGGTGCGGGCCGGCGCCACTTTGCCGGACCCGAAGTATGGCAGGCTCCAGACATTTTTTGAAACGTTTATTGAAACGCTTCAAGAAACTGTGTATGGTAGGCGCCGATGGATCCGGTGAAGCGCCCGACCATACGCGACGTCGCCGAAGCGGCCGGCGTCTCGACTGCGACGGTGTCGAATGTCGTCAACGGCCACCCTCACGTTCGCGGCAAGACGCGGGCAAAGGTGCTCGAGGCCATCGAGAAGCTGGGCTACCGCGCCAGCCGAGCCGCCAAGAGCCTGCCTGCGGGACGGACCTTCCTGCTGGCTTACTGCCTGCCTGCCGACGCGGCCCGCAACTTCGCGCTCGATGTGTTCCTGCACCACGTGGTGTCGAGGGCCGCAGAGGAAGACCTCGAGGTGCTGCTGTTCGCCCAGAAGGGTGGGGATCGGGTGCGGCCCTACGCCGAGTTGATTCGCCGCGGCGGCGCGGACGGGTTCGTGCTGTCGGGGATCGACTACCGGGATCCCCGGGTGGCGTTCCTCCAGGAGCGGGCCATCCCCTTCGCCTGCTTCGGTCGCGTAGACGACGAATCGGTCGCCTCGGTGGACGTCGACGGCGCTTCGGGAATCGCGGCCGCGGTGAATCACCTCCACTCTCTGGGTCATGAGCGGATCGCCTTTGTCGGCTGGCCCGAGGGCTCGGCGACCGGCGACGACCGCCTCGCTGGGTTCGTCGGACGCGCCGGCGCCCTCGGCCTCGACCCCGGTCGGGTGGTCCGTTCGATTGACGACTTCGACCTGGGTCGCAAGCTCGTGCCGGCGTTGTTGAGAGACCACGATCCGACCGCGGTCGTGTCGGTGTCGGACACCCTGGCCCTGGGCGTCATGGCCGGCCTTCGGGACGAGGGCCTCGAGCCCGGTCGCGATGTGGCGGTGACAGGGTTCGATGACATCCCGGCTGCTTCGCTGGCCGCGCCGAGCCTGACGTCGTTGCGTCAGCCCATGGAGCAGGTCGGAGCGCTGCTCGTCGAGCATCTCGTAGCCCGCCTGACCGGCGAGGACGCGCCGATCTCGATGCTGGTGCAGCCCGACCTGATTGTTCGCGACTCGACCGCCGGAACGGCCCGGTCCCCGGCGCGAGGGGACTAGGGCAATGCCGACGGTTCCCGAGAAGACGGATCAACCAACCAGGCCGCGCCGCCACGATCGGCGCCGCGGCTCCACCTACCCGGGAGGGAAACCAATGAGAAACATGTGGCTGAGGATGCTGGCCGTGCTGCTCGCATTCACGGTCATTGCCGCGGCCTGCGGTGATGACGATGACGACGGCGGCGAAACTCCCGCCTCGCAACCGGCAGCGGACACCGGCACGTCGGCTACCGACGATGCGGCCATGGATGACGCGGACGATGCGACCATGGACGATTCCGATGATGCGGCCATGGATGACGCGGACGACGCTGCCATGGACGACGCGGATGACGTGGCCATGGACGACGCCGACGACGGTGCGATGGACGACGCGGCGGCCGGCCCCGATCTCACCGGCGCGGAGCTGCAGCTATGGGGCTGGGCCTCATCGGAAGCTGAGGACATCCAGCTCACCGCTTTGGTCGACCAGTTCAATGCCGACACCGGCGCGAACGCCAGATTCGAGCCGCAGCCCGAGTACGACGCCGCGTTGCAGGCGGCGCTGGTCGCCGGGGATCCGCCCGACCTGTTCTACGTCGACTCGGGCAGGCTGCCGGACCTGGTGGCCTCGGACGCCCTGGCCCCCGTGCCCGACGGTGTGATCAGCGATCCCGACGACATCTACGGCGCGCTGCGCGACGTCTTCACCATCGACGGCACGTGGTACTGCCCGCCCAAGGACTTCTCGACCCTGGGCCTTGTCTATGACCCGGCCGCCTTCGAGGAGGCTGGCATCGGCGTGCCGACCACCTGGGCCGAGCTCGCAGCCGCGGCCGAGGCCCTCACGACCGATGACCGGATCGGGCTCAGCTTCGGCGCCGAGTACTCGCGCGCCGGCGCGTTCCTGTTCCAAGCCGGCACCGACATCCTCACCGCCGATGGCACCGCGGTCGCCCTCGACTCCGACGGGGGCCGCACGGCCCTGCAGTACCTGGCCGACCTCTTCGCCTCGGGCCACGCGGCGTCACCGCAGGCCATCGACACCGGCTGGGGCGGCGAGGCCTATGCCTCCGGCGCGGCCGCCATGACCATCGAGGGCAACTGGATCGTCGGGTACCTCAACAACAACTTCCCCGATCGCGAGTGGGCCGTGGCCGAGTTGCCGACCGGCCCGCAGGGTCCGGGCACCTTCGCCTTCACCGTGTGCTACGGCGTTCCCGCTAGCGCCAGCGACCCCGACCTGTCCTGGGCGATGGTCGACTACCTGACCAACGCCGAGGGTGCAGCCGCATGGACCTCGGGATTCCAGGTCATGCCCGCCCGAGCCTCGGTGCGGGACTCATGGGTGGCCGACAACCCGAAGCTGCAGGCGTTCGTGGCCGGCGCCGAGTACGCCTCCCGGTTCCAGTTCCCGACCGGCGTGGGCGAGATCCAGGGCGTCTTCAACGACAACTTCCAGAGGCTGATCAGGGGCGAGACCACCGTCGACGAGTTGATCGCCGAGGTCGTCTCGGCCGGTGAGGACCTCCTCTGATCGCCTAGACCGCCGCGCTGGCAGCCTTCCTCCGCTGCCGGCGCAGTCCGCCGGTTCGGGGATGGCGCCATGGAGTGCCATCCCCGGCCCGGCGGGTGTGTCTAGCTTCTGTCGTAGGCCCGTCGACTGAGGGGGTTGGATCTGGCTGTTGCGACGACAACCCTGGCAGCAGGCGGTCGAGATCGCCGTGGCTGGCTCCGTCGCCTCCGCGCTGCGAACACCCCCCAGCGGGCCCAGATCTTCAAGGGCGAGGGCGTCTGGGGCTGGATCTTCGTGTCGCCCGCCATCATCGGGCTGTGCATCTTCCTGGGTGCCCCGATCATCATGTCGCTGCTGGTCAGCCTGCGGGACTGGAGCGGCATAACCGCACCGTTCGACAGCGAGTTCGTCGGGTTCGACCAGTACCGGCAGCTGATCACCGACGACGGCGTCAGGCGCAGGGACTTCGCGCTCTCGATCCGCAACAACTTCTATTACGTGGCCGGCGTCGTACCGACCCAGACCGCCATCGCGCTGTTCCTGGCGGTCATCCTCAACCAGAGACGCCTCAAGGGCAAGGGCTTCTTCCGGACCGCCTACTACTTCCCCACCATCACCAGCTCGATCGCGGTGTCGCTCATCTTCCTGTTCCTGTTCCAGACCAGGGGCGCGGTCAACGCGGTGCTGCCGTTCCAGGACATCAACTGGCTGGCCAACCCCAACGGGGTGATCCACAACATCCTCGGCGTGGCCGGAGTGGACTCCGCTCCGGGATGGATGGACGACACCGAGATCCTGAGCCTGCCGCTGTGGGAATGGATCAGCGGACCGTCGGTGGCGATGCTGTCCATCATGATCCTGGTCACCTGGACCACCACCGGGATCCTGATGCTGATATTCCTGGCCGCCCTCCAGAACATCTCGCCCTCGGTGCAGGAGGCCGCCGAGATCGACGGAGCCACGTGGTGGCAGCGGTTCCGCCTCATAACCGTGCCGCTGCTCAAGCCCACCATCACGTTCGTCGTGACCCTCGGCCTCATCGGCACGTGGCAGGTGTTCGACCAGATCTTCGTGATCAGCTTTGGGGGCCCGGAGAAGACAACGCTCACCCCGGCCTTTCTCACCTATTTCCAGACCTTCCAGAACGGCGAGGCCAGCCTGGGGGCCGCCGTCGCGGTCGTCCTGTTCGTGATCATCATGGCCTTCACGGTGCTCCAGCGCCGGCTGATGCGGAACCGGGACTGGTCCTGATGGCCCGCTCCGGCACGACGTCTGAGGCTGTCAGGCCGGTGCCGCTGCTGGAGCGCGATGCCGTCCGCCTGTGGATCCGGCGCATCAGGCTGACGGTGTCCTACGCACTGCTGGTGTTCTTCGCGCTGATGTTCATCATGCCCTTCGTCCTCGCCGCTATCTCATCGTTCAAGACGCTGCCCGACATAGCCCAGAACCCGACCGGGCTCGGCTTCGACGGTGGACTCGGCAGTCCGACCCTCGACGGCGTGGAGAGGCTCAACAGGGAGCGGATCCGCATCCCTCGGTGGGCGCTCAACTCGACGATCCAGACCGTGTCGGTGACGCTGGGCCGGCTGGTGCTGGCCACCATGGCCGGTTTCGCGCTGTCCCGGCTGCGCTTCAGGGGAAGGTGGTTCATCTTCGGCGCGATCATCGCGGTGCAGGCGATACCGGGCATCGTCCTCGTCATCCCGAAGTTCCTGGTGATGAAGCAACTCGGGATCCTCAACACCTACTGGGGCCTGATCCTGCCGCTGATGTTCGACGCCTTCGCCATCTTCATCATGAAGGGCTTCTTCGACCAGGTTCCGCACGAGATCGAGGAGGCCGCCGCCATCGACGGCGCGACGCTCTGGCAGACCTACAGCCGCATCCTCCTGCCGCTGGTGAGCCCGGGCCTCATCGCCCTCACTGTGCTGAGCGTGCAAGGGACTTGGAACGAGTTCCTTCACTCGCTGCTGGCCGCGCCGTCCAATGCCGACATCCGCACCCTGCCGGTCGGGTTGGCGCTGCTGCGAGGGGCCTTCGGTGAGAACAACCCTTGGAACACCCTCATGGCAGCCAGCCTGCTGACGACGATCCCGATGGCGATCGTGTTCTTCACCTTCCAGCGGTACTTCCGCGAGGGGCTCGCGGCGGCCGCCGTCAAGGGCTGAGTGCTCAACGGCGTGGTGAACGTTCCACGCCTCGGGAGGATTGCCCGCGCTGAGGCTGACCGAGAAGAGTTGGGTGCCCATAGCCCCGTCGGCCACGACGTATCCCTTGGTATCCAGGAGCGCACCGATGGGGCCGTCATGGACTCAACTCCGACACGTCGCAAGTCCCTGGTAGCTGTGGAGCCTGCGGTTGGCCGGCTCCTGGCCACCTTAGAGGGCGCGCCAATTGGTGCGAACTAGTCGCGTCGAGGACGGATGTATTCCGCTCGTGTTCGCTGCGCTCACGGGTCGCTCGGGCCGCGGCCTCGCTGAGCACTCCGGCGAGCCCTCGCGATCGCGGCTACCGCACGCCGTGCTCCGTCAGGAGGCGGTGCGCTCCACGTTGCCGCCGTACCCGACGGTTCCGGAAACGCCGGCCGCGGAGCCGAGCCGGTGCAGCGGCGCGGTGTTGTGCGACGGCGACGGCGTGTAGGCCACCGGCAGCCGCTTGACCCCGCCGATGAAGTTGGAACGCAGGTAGTCGGGCTCGCCGTCCAGACGGATGTCGGGCATGCGCCGGGCGATCTCGCGGAACATCAGGCGGATCTCCATGCGGGCCAGGCTGGCGCCCAGGCAGTAGTGCGGGCCGCCACCACCGAAGCCGACATGGTCGTTGGGGGTGCGCTCGATGTCGAACCGCCACGGGTCCTCGAACGCCCGCGGGTCGCGGTTGGCGGCAACGTGCCACATGAGCACCTTGTCGCCCGCGGCGATCCTCACGCCACCGATCTCGTAGTCGGCGAGGGCCTGGCGGCGGAAGTACATGACCGGGGTGGCCCAGCGGACGATCTCCTCCACCGCGGTCTCCATGTGGCGGTCGGGATCGGCCACGAACTTCTCCCACTGGTCACCGAACTCGAAGAAGGCCATCATCCCGCGGGTAATCGAGTTGCGGGTGGTCTCGTTGCCGGCCACGCACAGGATCAGGAAGAACATGTCGAACTCGATCTCGGAAAGGGCCTCGCCGTCGATGTCGGCCGACAGCAGCGTGGTGACGATGTCGTCGGAGGGCGTGCCGCGGCGCTCCATCTGGAGCTGGTGGGAGTAGCCGAAGAGCTCGGCCGCGTTCTGGAGGATGTCGTCGCGGCTCTTGATGAAGTCGGGGTCCTCGCCGCCGACCATGGCGTTGGTCCAGTCGAACACCTTGGAGCGGTCCTCGACGGGAATGCCCATCATCTCGGCAATGGCCTGAAGGGGCAGCTCGGCCGAGATGTCCCGCACGAAGTCGCAGCTGCCTGCCTCAACCACCCGGTCCAGGATGATGTCGGTGCGGTTCTGGAGGTAGTCCTCGAGCAGGTTGATCATCCGCGGCGTGAAGCCCCGGTTGACGAGCTTGCGGTAGCGGGTGTGGCGGGGCGCGTCCATGTCGATCAGCGTCAGGTCGTTCATGATGCCCGACGCCCACTCCCGCTGATCGGGATCGCGCATCTGTGTGCCGCTGTGGCTGGACGAGAACACGTCGGCCCGGCGGTTGACCTCCTTGAGGTGGGCCTGGCGGGTGATGGCCCAGTAGCCCGAGCCCTTGTCTCCCTCGTCCACCCAGTGGATGCCCGGGTCGGTCTCCCGCAGCCGCTCCAGAACCGCGTGGTGGTCCTGGCGCTGGAACATGTCGAAGTCCCAGAGGTCAGCGTCCGCAGCTGGACAGGACTGCTGACCGTGGTCCACCGGACAGGCAGTCGATTCCTTGTCGACGATCGTCACCTCCACACCTCCCATCCGTGGTCGCGGACTCCCCGGATTTACCTTCCCAGGAAGATTACTTCCCAGGAAGATACCTCTCGGAGCCACCCCATGCAACTCCTCAGGCTCGAGCCGGTTCCGGGCCGACGTAGCGCGCGCTGGGCCGCAGGATCTTGCCCGCTTCGGCCTGCTCGAGAACATGGGCGCTCCAGCCGATCGTTCTGCTCACCGCGAACGTAGGCGTGAACATGTCGCGGGGCAGTCCCGCCAGTTCCAGCACCACCCCAGCCCAGTACTCGACGTTGGTGACAATGCGGTTGCCCGGCCGCCATTCGGCCAGGACCCGCAGTATCTCCTCCTCTATGGCGGCCGCCGACGAGACAAGGTCCCCGCCCAGGCTCTCGGCCGCGGCCCGCAGTACCACTCCCCTCGGGTCGGCGGCCCGGTACACGGCGTGCCCGAAGCCCATGATCTTGTGGCCGTCCTCCAGGCGGGACCGCGTCCAGGGCCCGGCCCGGGCGGGCGAGCCGATCTCTGTGACCATCTCCATGGCCCGGCTGGGAGCGCCGCCGTGCAGCGGACCACTGAGCGCGCCGACGGCAGCCACGAGCGAGCCGGCCATGTCGGCGCCCGTGCTGGCCACCACCCGGCTGGTGAACGTGGACGCGTTGAAGCCATGGTCGAGGGTGGCCACCAGGTACTGCTCAACGGCCCGGGCAGCCGCCTGATCGGGTCCGGCGCCGGTGGTCATGCGCAGGTAGTCCTGCGTGTGCGGGAGCGCCTGATCGGGCTCGATCGGGTCCAGCCCTTGACGGCGACGGTGATGGCGGGCCAGCACGGTCGGCACGATCGCGGCCAATCGCAGGGCGTCATCGCGGCGCTGGGCGGTGGTGCGGTCCAGCAGCGGTCCCCGGTCTTCCTGCGCGCCCACCGCGAGCAGGCCGATCCGCAGCACGGCCATGGGATCGTCGAGCCTCGCGGAGGCTGCGTCCACCACCGCCGCGGCCTCCGGCGGCAGTGCCCGCAGAGGACCGGCATCGATGGCGCTCACATCAGGCGGCAGCGCCCCGTCGATCTGCAGGGTCCAGACGTCCTCCAGCGTGCGGCTGCGGGCCAACTCGGCCGCGTCGTGCTGGCGGTAGTGGTAGAAGCCCTCGGTGCCCTTGACTGCGCCGAGCACGGTGTCCGCGACGGCTAGGCCCTTCAGTCCCGGCGGTGCTACCTGCACAACGGCTTCTGCTCCCTCATGGCGACAATGAACGTCAGGGTGGCCGGAACCGCCCTCGCACCGGAGCTGCACGCCCCGGCAAGATCCTGCGTTCTTGCGATTCCCCAAAGTTCCCGCTGAATTCGCGGGATCAGCTGATGGGGCTGGAGGGGACGACGGCGTGCACCACGGAGGCCTCCACCACCGGCACCTCGTCGCGCTCCAGCGGGCGCATCCACTCCTTGCGGGCCAGAGCCTTCTCGATATAGGGGGCCAACTCGTCGGCCTTGGCCGCGTCGCGCTCTTCACGTCCGGCCGTGAACTCGCCCAGCACGTCCGATCCGAACAGCCGCAGGCTGTCGCAGATGTCGGTGTGGCGGTTCTTGCCGCCCTGCTGGAGGAAGATGACGTGGTCGATGCCGGAACCCTCGGCCTCCTTGAGCCAGCGGACTGCGTCGGCAGGCGTGCCGATGGTGTCGGCGTAGTCGTCGCCGGCATCGAGGGCGGCGGCCACCGCGTCCTCGAGGGCCGAGCCCCGCTGGGCCTCGTAGCGGTCCCAGATGTCGGAGTGGCCGGGGATGGTGTGGTGCACCACCAGCTGGCGCAGCGCGTAGGCGAAGAAATGGAACCCGTCGAAGCCCCTCCGGATGGCCTCGGCCCGGTCCTCGTGCAGTGAGAAGCCGGTGACGACCGCGATGTTGGCGTTGACGCTGTGGCCGAGGGGCACGCACTCGTCGCTGCGGATGATGTCGTAGTACACGTCGGCCCAGTGCCGGGCCTCGGCCGGGTCCACGAAGGCGAAGGCCAGGGCGCCGAGGCCCCGGCGGGCGGCCAGCTCGATGGTGGTGCGGTTAGTGCAGGCGATCCACATGGGCGGGTGGGGCTTCTGCACCGGCTTGGGGATCACGTCGCGGCATGGCATCGAGAAGTACTCGCCCTCGAAGCCGGGGTAGGGCGACATTGCCATCATGTTGGCGATCTGCTCACCCGCCTCGAGGCTCATGGCCCGCTTCTGCTTGGCCGGGATGCCGAAGCCGCCGAGCTCCAGGCGGGTGGCGCCCTCGCCGATGCCGAACTCGACCCTTCCGCCGGAGATCAGGTCCAGGGTGGCGACGCACTCGGCGGTGCGGGCCGGATGGTTGTAGGCGGGCGGCGCTTGGCGGATGCCGTGGCCGAGGCGGATGCGCTTGGTGCGGGCCGCGCAGGCCGACAGGAAGACCTCGGGCGCGGAGCAGTGCGAGTACTCCTCAAGGAAGTGGTGCTCAACCGCCCAGGCCACGTCGATGCCGACCTCGTCGGCCACCTCGACCTGCTCGATGGCCTCGGCCAGGAGCCGTTCCTCGGAGTCCGCGCTCCAGGGGCGGGGCATCTGGAGTTCGTAGAAGACGCCGAACCGCACGGCGATTCAACCTACCGGCGGCCGGATCGATGGTGGAGGTCGCGTGTCAGAACTCGAAGCCAGCCATGCCGAAGTAGCCGCTGGCCGCGGTCTTGTCGCTGCGGTGTCGGTCCCACGATGGGGCGTCGGCGGGGGGCTGGGGGTCGTCGCCCAGCACCGTCACCCGGTGCAGGATCCGGGTGTCGTCGTCTTCGCCGATGTCGTCCACGATGGAGTGCAGCGTCACCCGCTCGTCCCAGAGGGCCACATCGCCGGGCGACCAGCGCCAGCGGCAGCTGAACTTGACCTGCTCCTGCCAGCGGTACAGGAAGGTCAGCAGGGCCTGGCTCTCGGGCCGGGACAGCTGGGGGATGCGCCGGCCGTGCTGCTTGTTGACGTACAGGCTGCGCCGGCCGGTGCCCGGATGGACCCGCACCACCGGGTGCTCGGCCCTCAGCGAGCCCTGCTTGCCGTCGTCGTGGATGCAGGTCAGCCCGGCCAGGAAGGCCTGAAGCGGCGCCGACAGCGAGTCGTGCACGTCGTAGCAGTTGATCCACATGGTGTCGCCGCCCGCGGTCGGGCACTGCACCATGTGGAGCAGCGCGGCGATGGGCGGATGCTCGCTGTAGGTGACGTCGGTGTGCCAGATGTCGGCCTTGGGGGTGGCCGAGGTGTCGAGCACGCACACTTCGGGGGTGTCGTCGTCGACCTTCTCGATGTAGGGGTGGACCTCCAGCTCGCCGAAGAGCGCGCCGATGTCGCGCAGTTGCTGCACGCTGGGGTTCAGACGCGGGAGGAACAGCACGAGATGGGTGTCGAGGGCCTCGCGGAGCGCGGCCGCGGCCTGCTCGTTAAGGCTGTCGGGGTCGAGTCCCCGGACCTCGGCGCCCAGCGCCCCGGCCACCGGGGTGACATCGAGGTCCACGGAGGGATGGAGGCCGGCTGACCGGGCTGGGGCAAGGGTCATGGCTGCCAGGGTACCGCTGGTGCTGCGCCCGAGCCGACGGGAGAGGGCGCTACCGTGGCAGGCGGCGAACGAGTGCGGGCCGCGCGACGAGGAGACCCGCGATATATGGGATCGGAGTCCATGACCGCCTCGATCAGCGATCTGCTAGAGACCAACGGCTACGCAGTGGCCGACGGGGCAATGGGGACCCAGCTCTTCGCCGTCGGGCTCAGCGCCGGTGATCCCCCCGAGGCGTGGAACGTTCACCACGCCGACGAGGTCCGGGCTATCCACCGGGCCTACCTGCAGGCCGGAGCCGACCTGGTGGTGACCAACAGCTTCGGCGGGACGAGCTTCCGCCTGGCCCTGCACGGCTTCCAGGACCGGGTGCAGGAGTTGAACGAGGCTGCGGCCCGCAACGCCCGGATCGAGGCTGACGCCGAGTCCGAGCGGACGGGTCGGTCGACGCTGGTGGCCGGCTCGATGGGTCCGACCGGCGAGCTGCTGGAGCCGTTGGGGAACATGTCGGCGGCTGCGTGCGAGGCCGCCTTCGCCGAGCAGGCTGAGGGCCTGGCCGCGGGCGGCGCGGATGTGCTGTGGATCGAGACCATGAGCGACCTCGACGAGGTGGGGGCAGCGGTGCGGGGAGCCCGGTCGGCGTGCGACCTGCCCGTCGCCGCGACCATGAGCTTCGACACCGCCGGACGCACGATGATGGGTGTCACCGGCACCGAGTTGGCCGAACGGCTCGGCGGGCTGGGCCTGGCCGCGATGGGCGCCAACTGCGGCAACAACATCGCCGACACCGAAGCCGCGGTTGCTGCCATCGCGGCTGCCTCCGCGGGCACGCCGGTGATCTCCAAGCCCAACGCGGGCGTGCCGGTGTGGAGCGGCGAGGCGCTGGTCTATGACGGCACCCCCGAGGTGCTGGCCGCCCACGCCCACCGGGCCCGGACCGCGGGCGTGACCGTCATCGGCAGCTGCTGCGGCAGCACCCCGGCCCACACCGCCAAGATCGCCGCGGTGCTGCGTGGTGACGAACCCCCGCCCGACATCGAGGCCGCGCCCCCGGCCGCGCCGGCAACCGAGGACCGCCTGGCCCGCCGCCGCACCCGCCGCCGCAGCGGGTGAACATAGGAAGCTAGGTAGCATCTATGAACAATCGCTACTTTGAGCTACAAATAGCCACTTAGAAAGCCACTAAATGAACGAGTGTTCGGAGCTAGTTGCCTATCAGCCGTATACTTAGCTGACACAGGCATAAAACTATATCGACATGAAATATCACAATATATAAGGGAAAATTCTCCTAATCTATGCGTATGGATGGTTGCATAATGCTGACAGCACCGCTACCATCAAGGATCCATGAGTACGGGAGGTAGACTATGCCGCGAGTAAGCGTGTCGATCGATAACTGCCAGCTCGACGTTGAGGGATCGGAACAGTTCATCGCTCGGTACGAGGAACCGCTCCAGCGGATGCTAGATCGACTCGCGGGCGATAACGCGAATGATGTTGCCGCGCCATCGCCGCAGGCGCCCAAATCCACGCGCGGCCACAAGCCGGGCCCCGGTGACTTGGAGTTCGGAGAAGCACTTCACCTACTTGGAAGCACGTCGGGAACAGATCGGATTCTTCTAGCCGGCAAGTTCGTGCAAGATGCAACCGAGGACCGGACCTTTGGCACGGGCGAAGCCAGCCAGATGTTGATTGATCAAGGTGTCAAGCTAGCGAACCCATCCACGGCAATGAAGCGCAATCTCACGAGTAAGCGTGTCTTTAAGATCGGGAGAGAGTTCCGCATATCGAAGACGGGAGAGGACCACCTCGCATCACTGCTGCAGGGGGATGGAGATCAATCCCCATGACCGACGCCATCAAGACACTTCTCGAAGAAGCAGTTCTCATCGTCGAGAGCGCGACCCTGCCCGACGATCTTCGTGTAGCAGCCTTCTCGAAGGCTGTCGACCTGCTGGCCGTGGACCGAGCCGATCCCTCGGCCCCTACCGTCGTGCGATCACCTCAGGGACCAGCCACGGCCTCAGCTGATTGGATGGCTGCACTGGAGTCAGCCACTCGGAGGACTCGTGAGGAACTCGAGGAGGTGTTCTTCACTGGTGAGGATGGCACTCCGCTCATTGGCATCGACCCGGCCAGACTGGGCACAGGCGCAGCGGTACCTACTCGTCATGCAATTCTCCTGACAGCAGGTGTGCGTCAGATGGGAATGTCTGAGTCCGGGACCTCATCACACGTTCTTCGGGACGAATGCAAACGCTTAGGAGTCTTCGACACCAACAACTTTGGAAAGACCTTAAATAGCATGAAGGACTGGCTGAACATCACAGGTTCCAATAAGTCGAAACGCGTAGGACTAAAACCCAAAGGTCGAGAGGCTTTCCGGCAATTGCTAAGCGACTTACTAAGTAACGATGGCCACTGATGCGGTCAAGTCCCAACTCATCTCCGGCGGGATCCCGCAAGAGCTGGTCGACCGCCTGACCGGTGCCTTCGCCGAAGCTAGGCACAATCACTATCTGGGCGGTCACAGGCTCGCAGAAGTAGAAGGTGGCCGTCTTTGCGAGGCCGCTTATCGAATACTTGAACACATCGTCGATGGTTCCTACACGCCTCTAGGTTCATGGCTTGATGTTGGCAAGCTCACTCGACACCTTGCCAACCAGCCTGTCGGATCGGTTAGCGATTCAGTACGTATCCACCTACCTCGAGTGCTGCGCGTGATCTACGACATCCGTAACAGTCGCGATGCCGCGCATTTGGGCGACGGAATTGATCCGAACACCCAGGACTCGAGTTTGGTCATTGCATGCCTCAACTGGGTGATGGCGGAACTTGTTCGGTTGCATCATGATGTTGACGCCGATGAAGCTGCTGCTCTCATCGACCAACTTGTAGAGCGAGCCGTTCCGGTCATCCAGGACTTCGACGGTGTCCCACGTGTGCTTCGTGATCTTCCGGCAGGCGACACATGTTTGCTGCTCCTCTACCAGCATGGCTCCAAACCAATGCCTGTTGACGATCTTCGGGCAGTTGTGAGGCCCACGATGCGAGGAAACCTCAACCGCACACTCCAGAGGCTCGATGATCTGAACTACGCCCACATGGCCAATGGAACTATCCGGATTACTCGTGTGGGGGAACGTCGTGTGGAGCAGGAGCGGCTAGCGGACGACCTCTAACCTCAAGTTGGTGAAACGGATGCTTGCCTCGCAAGATACCGTGCAACTTGGCCTTGGCTAGAAGGCTTGAAATAGCAGCATCGTTCACTGAAGGTTGCCAAAGGGGCTGTGGATGTCATAGGGCCTTCGTAAGATTCGCCCCATGGAAGGACAGCGGCCAAGTCGCTCGAGTCCGGGTCTGCAGCTCAGGCTAGATTGTGTTGGGGTGCGCGCGCTGGCGCGCGAGGCGCGTCAGACTGAGGGCATGGATGTGGGTTCGGCGATTTCGCTGTTCACCGGAGCTGGCGGCTTGGATCTAGGCACGGAGGCCGCCGGCTTCCGTACGGCTGTGGCGGTGGAGTGGGACCATGACGCTGCGGACACCGCCGAGAAGAACGCTGGCGTGTACTTCCCTTGGCTTCGGGAAGTCCTTAGGGCGGATCTGTACCCGCTGGCAACAGGCCGTGGCGACGGCATCACGACCGCTGACATCTTGCGCGCGGGTGGCTTCTCGGCAGGCGAGGCCCCGGATTTGCTGGTCGGCGGTCCACCATGCACGGCCTTCTCCAAGTCGGGCTTCTGGCTGGAGTGGAAGCGCGACGGTGTCGATCCTGCAGCAAGCCTGCTGCAGGCGTACACGACACTGCTCGCCCAGGCACGGCCAAGGTTCTTCATACTGGAGAACGTCTATGCGCTCACCTTCGACAACAAGGCAAGCCGGCCCGCTTTCGAGCGTCTCCAGGCTGAGATCTCCGCAGCGGGGTACAGCTTCCGCTGGAGCGTGCTCAACGCTGCGGACTACGGCGTTCCGCAGGCCCGGCCGCGTCTGTTCATGGTGGGCTCCCGAAGAGGCGAGCCGGTACCAGAACTGCCCGAAGCAACACATCACGGACACTGGGAACGACGCAAGACCGGCTGTGGGCCGTTGCCGCACGTCACCACTGGTGAAGCACTGGACGGACTCGTCACCGATCCTGAGCCTGAGGAAATCGTGCGAGGCCGATGGGGACACCTTCTCCCCGAGATTCCACCAGGCGACAACTACCTGTACTACACCGCCGAGCGAGGACACCCGGAGCCTGCTTTCGAGTGGCGCTCCAGGTACTGGTCGTTCCTGCTCAAGCTGGACCCCAATCGGCCGTCACCTACGATCCAAGCCCAGCCTGGACCGAATGTGGGCCCGTTCCACTGGGACAACCGCCGATTGCGGGTGGCAGAACTCCGCCGTCTATTCACCTTCCCCGACGACTACGACTTCGTCGGTAAGCGGTCGTCCGTGCAATCTCAGATCGGCAACTCCGTACCCCCTCTCCTAGCTCAGGTAGTAGCCGAGCGAATTGCCGCTGCCGCTTGACGACCAGCGAAGACGGCACAGCACCGAGGATCCCTCTAGCGGAGTAGCCGCGGTTGTTGACGCCGACCGGACGCGGACGGAGTTCGACCGGGCAGACTGGCTACGTGGCGTCACCGCTGCTGAAGTGGATCCGGGAGCAGACGGCTGGTTGGGCACCATCGGCCGTAGGCGTGTTCCAGATGTCGGGCCGCAATGAGAGTTGGCCGCTTCACGCCGACAGCCCCGCCGGACTCCGTAAGACCCTCACCGACCGCGGCCATCTACTCCCCCTTCCGACTGAGCCAGCTGCACTCGCCAACCTCCTTGAGATCGAACTCAGAACCCATCTTGAGGCAGCGGCCCTACGAACCGACGGAGCGGAAATGCGGATCGGCACGCAGCGGTCCTTCCCGGACTTGGAGTTCAGCGGGCCAGCGTTCGGCAATGGGGTAAGGGCCGCAGACATCAAGTGCGCTAGGCGCCGGAAGTCAGGAAAGGCGCTACAGAGTCGGATCGCCCTCTACACCGGGAACACCTACTTCCTGTGGCCCCAACTCAAGTTCTCGGGGATCCTGCGACCCTTCAGCGAATACGAGGAGTTGCTCTCGATCGTTGCCGTCTACGACTTCCGACCGGATCTCCCCGAGCGGATTACAAACCTCGAAGTGATTACACATGAGACTTGGCGCATTGCTTCACATAAGCGTGCGTCAGCAACTCGCGAGTACATCGGCTCCGTACAAGACATCGGCCAGTTGACAGCGGGCGATGGTGAGTTTGAGAACGCGGAAGAGTTCTATCGCTACTGGCGTTCGACGGCGCGGGACTGGAAGAAGTCTCCGGAAGCCGAGAAACTGCTACGTCGAGCCCTTGAGGACAGTGATTAGCGACCCACCAACCGCGACCCGAGGACCGTGGAGCGCACCGCCTAGGGCTCAGCCGACTCGCTCAGCCTGAGGCGGCCTGCACCAGCCAGTCGAAGACGGGGTCGCGGTCCCGCGAGTCCATCAGTTCGGGGTGCCACTGGACGCCTAGCCACGGCCGGCGGCGCGACTCGATCACCTCGATGGCGCCGTCGTCGCTGTAGCCGGTGGCCTCGTAGCCGTCGGCCATCTCGTCAATGGTCTGGTGGTGCAGCGAGTTGACCTCCATCGACGGGCCGTAGAGCGAGGCGGCCAGCGAGCCCTCGGTCAGGTCGACCCGGTGGGCGATGGAGTTGGTGGGCTGGTCGTGGCGGGCGTGGGGGGCGACGTGCTGGTGCAGCGTGCCCCCGCCGTGGACGTTCAGCACCTGGATGCCCCGGCAGATGCCGAGAACAGGCCTTCCGGCGTCGGCCGCACTGTCGAGTAGGGCCATCTCGAAGGCGTCGCGGTCGGGCTCGCGGGTGTACAGCTCCGGGCAGGGCGCCTGGCCGTAGCGCTCCGGCTCGATGTCGGTTCCGCCGCTCAGCAACAGCCCGTCGAGACGGTCCCCGTACTGGGCAGGGTCCGCGCTGAGGGGCAGAAAGACCGGCAGGCCCCCGGCTGCGATCACCCCGAGGGCGTAGTCGCAGTAGTACACGTCCAGGTGCAGGTCCCGGAACGTGTCGGGCTTCATGTTGAGCTCGCCCGCGGTCTTGGTCCGGCCCGAGATGCCGATCAACGGTCGGTTCGCCACGGCGGAGAGTGTACGTTCCGGGCGTGCCTGAGCCGTCAACCGCAAACGCGGTCGCAAGTGCCACTGATGTGGACGGAGCACTGGCGTGGCGCGAGCGGGGTGCCGGTGACCCCGTGCTGTTCCTGCACGGTCTGGGAGGCTCGCGCACCTCGTGGGAGCCGCAACTGGACGGCCTGGCCGACGCGTTCCGCTGCATCGCCTGGGACATGCCGGGCTACGGCGCCTCGGCCCCTTCGGAGCCCCTGACCTTCGCTGCCATCGCCGACTCGGTGGCCCGGCTGCTCGACGCGGCCGGGGTGCAGCGGGCTCATCTGGTGGGGGAGTCCTTCGGTGGCATGCACGCTCTGCACACCGCTCTGCGCCATCCCGACCGGGTCGCCCGCCTCGTGCTGGCCAACACCAGCCCCGCGTTCGGCATCGACGGCACCGACCCCGGCACTTGGCGGGCCGCCCGCCTCGCTCCTCTGGACACAGGAGTCACGCCCGCCGACATCGCGGAAGATGTCCTGACCTCCATCGCGGGCCCCGCTCTCAGCGACGGTGCCCTCGCCATGCGGGTGGCGGGCTTCGCTCGCATCCCGGCAGCCGGGCTGCGAGCGGCCGTCGAGTGCCTGCCCGCCCACGACGTGCGCGAGCGGCTGGGCGCGATTGCCTCGCCCGCGCTGGTGGTGGCTGGGGAACTCGACGCCGAGACGCCGGTCGGCTACTCCCGCATCCTCGCCGATGGGCTGCAGAACGCCGAGTTGATCGTGCTGGAAGGTGTCGGACATCTGGCGGTCTCGGAGGTTCCGCGGACCTTCAACCGCCTGGTGCGAGACTTCCTCGGCCGCGGTCAAGGGCTGGGACCCTCAGGCCCCAGGTGGGCGATATAGGCCGTCCGCCCTGCCTCGATCCCGTCGGCAGGGCTTGATCGTTTGGTGCCAAATAATTACGCTCGGAGCGTGGCCGACATACTCACGCCCGAGCGGGCTGAACTCGTGGAGCGCATGGCCGCACTGGGGCCGCGCTTCGCCGAACGGTCCGGGGCCCACGACCGCGACGCTACCTTCCCCACTCAGAACTGGGCCGATCTGCGGGACGCCGGGCTGCTCGGTCTGTGCATCCCTGTCGCCGAGGGCGGGCTCGGCGGAGACTTCGTGGCCTACGCCCTGGTCGCCGAGGAGCTGGGCCGACACTGCGCGACCACTGCCCTTACGTTCAACATGCACACCGCCACCACCATCCTGGTGGGCCAGATCGCCGACGACCTGGACCTGACTACCGCGGAGCGGTCGCTGCTGGTCGAGCGGCGGGCCGAGTTGCGGCGCGGCATCACCGAGGACGGCACGATCCACAGCCAGCCCTTCTCGGAGGGCGCGGCCGCGGGCGCCACCGCGGGCTACTCCACCCGGGCGGTGCCCGTCGAGGGTTCCGGCGGCGGCTACCGGGTGACGGGACGCAAGATCTTCGCCTCGCTCTCGGGCGCGGCCGACATCCACAACGTTGTCTGCCTGGTGCCCGGCGACGACCGGATCCGCTTCATGGGCGTCCCCGCCGGCGCGCCTGGGGCAACCATCGAGGGGGAGTGGGACCCGCTGGGCATGCGGGGCACCGACTCCCGCACCCTCGTCCTCGTCGAAGCAGAAGTGCCCGCCGGCAACGAGTGGCTCCCGCCCGGCGCCTTCGACCAGGCCGCCACCCGCTGGCCCTACTTCTACATGACGCTGTCGTTCGCCTACCTGGGCCTCATGCGGGGCATCCTGGACGCCACCGGCGCCTACCTGCGGGGTGACGGCGGCGGGGGCCCGGCCCGGCGGGACCATCCCATCAAGCAGCAGGGGTGGGCCCAGATGAACCTGACCTACGACCGGGCCCAGTCGCTCACCTACAGGGTGCTGGGCGAGTGCGGGATCGATCCCAGCGCCGAGCGGGTGCGGCGGGCGTGGTCCGCGGTTGTCGCCGTCATGGAGGGCGCGCCCGCGATGGCGTCGCGGGCCCTGCAGGTCTGCGGCGGCCGCAGCATGCTGCGGCCCTCCTACTTGGAGCAGGCCTATCGCGACGCCCGCTGCGGGGCCGCCATGCTGCCCTGGAGTGTGGAGGTGTGTCTGGACCGTCTTGGCCGCACAGGCCTCTACCCCGAACACGACGAAGCGCCGGTGTGACCGCCGGACCGGTGCGGGCTAGCTTTCGGAGCCGAACGTTCACCGTCCCACCACCAGGGGAGCCTCCATGACCGACTGGGACCGCATCCGGGCGCTCTGGCCCGACCACCTCGGGCTAGCCCGGGGCAAGTACCTGCCGGCCCGGCTGGCCCACAAGGGCACCAGCCACTGCGTGACTGTGTTCGGGCTCGGCTATGACCGCAGCATGGCGCCCGCACCGGGCGCCTACCTCCTAGACGGCCTGCCCGACACCCAGATCAGCTTCGACACCACCCACATCCGCCAAGGCTGGGACGACGACGCCACCGGGGTCGTCATCGGCGACCTGTCAATGCACGGCGAGGCCCTGCCGGAGTCGCCCCGCGAGGCGCTGCGCCGGGCGGTGGCCGAGTGGGAGGCCATGGGCTACACCCCCAAGGTCGGCATCGAGCTCGAGGCCTACGTGTTCAGCGGAGGACTGGAGAGCCCCCGGCCCTACGAGACGCCGCGCTCCATGGTCTACGGGACCGGGGTCGGGTCCGATCCCAGCGGTGTCATCACCAAGCTGGTGCGCCGGGCGGAGGTCTCCGGCATCGCCATGGAGTCCGTCAACGCCGAGTATGACGAGGGCCAGTTCGAGCTGACCCTCGAGTACGGCGACGCCATGTGGGCCGCCGACAACGCCTTCCTGTTCCGGCTGCTGGCCCGCGAGACGGTGCTGACCGCAACCGACGCCACGGGCCAGCCCCTGGACCTCGACCTGACCTTCCTGGGCAAGCCGTTCCCCGGCATCTCCGGCACCGGCGTCCACGTGAACTTCTCGCTGGTCGACGCGCAGGGCAACAACGCCATGTCGGACGCTGGGGGCGTCCACGGCATGTCCGACTTGGCCAGAGGCTGCATGGCGGGCCTCATCCACCACCACTTGGGCATGACCGCGCTGGCCGCACCGACCGTCAACGCCTACCGGCGCCTGCGCCCCGGCGAGCTCAACGGATACTGGGCCAACTGGGGCGTCGAGCACCGCTGCGCCGGCAACCGCGTGCCCCGGGGCGCCGGCCCCCACATGCGCATCGAGAGCCGCATCGGCGACGGCGCGGCCAACGTCCACACGCTGATAGCCACCGTGCTGCAGGCCGCCCGTCTCGGAGTCGTCGGCGGGCTGGACTGCCCCGAGCCCATGACCACCGACGGCTTCGACGAGGTGAACACCGACGTCCACTGCGCACACAGCCTGAGCGCGGCCCTCGACGACATGGAGGCCGACGAGGCCCTGTGCGAGGCGGTCGGCAAGGAGCTGTGCGACAACTTCGTGTTCAACAAGCGGGCCGAGTGGGACCGCTACACCGCCGGGGCCGGCGATGAGGCCGTCGATGACTGGGACGCCATCGGTGGCACCGAGCCCCTATCCGAGTGGGAGCTGAAGCAGTACCTGCCTTACCACTAAGGACGGACGACCCGCGAGGGCGTCCGGCCGGAGGTCAGCCTGCGGCGAGAGCGGCCTCGATCCACGGATCGATCGTGTCGCGGTTGTTGGCGATCCATTCGGTGGCCGCAGCGGCCATGTCGTCGTTGGGATCGGCGCCCGCGTCGATGGCGACAGCCTGAACAGCTACGGCCAGGGGATCCATCTCGAAGTCCTCGAGCAGGCTGGCAGCCGCCGGATTGGCTGCAAGGAAATCCTTGTTGGCCGCAGCCGTGATGGGCGACGGCGTGAACATCGTCGTGCAGGGATCCTTGGTGCAGGCGTCGCCGACGCTGGAGACGCCGTCCTGACCTTCCAGAGTCTGCTCCGGCTCGATGGCGAGCCACAGCACATCCCTGCCCGGAACGAGCTTGCCGATGAAGGCGGCTGGTGTCCACACGTACTGAAGCACTGGGCCGCCCTCTGCGTAGCTGGCCTGGGACTCCACGAACAGGGCCGAGTGGGTGGCCGACACCTGCGCGGCGCGGTCGTCCCAGCCATTCTTGGCGAGGGTGTCGTTTATCACCTTCTGGCAGCCCCAGCCGTCGTCGCAGCCGTTGATGTCGGCCTTGCCGTCGCCGTCGCTGTCGAAGTGGGCGACCGCGTCGGGGTTGTCGAGCAGCTCCCCCAGGGTGCTGAAGCCGTACTGCTCCACGCTGGGAATGTCGACCAGGAGGCCTTGCAGGGCCCCGGCGGCCATCATCGTGCCGATGAACCTGGCCTTGTCGGCGAACGTGCCGCCGTCCGGACTCTCGCCCTCTAGGAGGGGTGTGTGATTGATGGTCCACCCCGACGCCCACAGGTCGTAGTCGCCCTGAGCGAGGGCGGGGTAGAACGTCGCCGGGGCGATCTCCTCCGGATCGGTGACGTCATAGCCGAGTTCTTGCAGCAGCTGTTGGAGAACGTAGTGGTGGAAGTTGGCCTCCGGCCAGTTGCCTCTGCCCATGGTCACGGACACGCCCTCACCGGGCAGCGCCATCTCGGATTCGGGCTCCGGCTCGGCCTCGGCTGCGGCCGACGCCGCGGCGGCATCGGCGTCGTCGGGCGCCGTGGTCGCCGGCTCTGAGTCGTCACCGCAGGCCGCAGCCAGCAGCCCGAACGTGAGAAGGACGGCGACTAACGCGCGCCCGCGGGTTGTCCTCATTTGCGGGTCTCCTTGTTGATCGGGCCCTGGAGCGTCGAACCCCGGAGCGTTGTTGTGCGGTGGTCCGGCCGCGATGGCACTCGGTACCCGAGCGCTGGGTCATCCCTCCAGAGAGTCGCACCAGCACGGCAGGCCCGACTGTCAGCGGGCACGGGCTTCTTCTTAGCCGGGATGGAGCAATAATGCAATAGCGATATCTCCTTTGTAAAACGCACCGACCGGCTTGCCCCACTAGGGTCGCGAGACGTAGGTCTAGGTCTGGAAATTGGGGGCATGCCGACCAAGGTCAAGATCGCGAATGTCGTCAAGATCTTCGGCGACGAGCCCGACGGCCAGGCGCTCGAGTTGCTGCGAGCCGGCCACTCCAAGGAGACCATCCGGGAGAGCACCGGCCATATCGTCGGCGTGAACGACGCCAACATCGATGTGGCCGAGGGTGAGATCTTTGTGGTGATGGGTCTGTCCGGCTCGGGCAAGTCCACTCTCATC
The DNA here is from genome assembly GCA_009837445.1 of Acidimicrobiaceae bacterium. Lineage (GTDB taxonomy): Bacteria > Actinomycetota > Acidimicrobiia > Acidimicrobiales > Aldehydirespiratoraceae > Aldehydirespirator. The sequence goes on along the minus strand of VXTM01000042.1, from coordinate 45,491 downwards.
CGCTGCGTGAACCGGCTCTATGAGCCGACGGCTGGGAGCATCCTCGTTGACGGCACGGACGTCACGGCCCTCAACCCCAAGGAACTCCAGGCCTTTCGCCGTGAGAGCACCGGCATGGTGTTCCAGCACTTCGCGCTGTTTCCCCACCAGGACATCCGCTCTAACGTCTCCTTCGGACTCAGGGTGAAGGGCGTCGACCCCGAGGCCCGTGACGAGGCGGCCGAGAGGGCGCTCGCGCTCGTTGGGCTCAGCGGCTACGAGAGCAGCTACCCGCGCCAGCTCAGCGGAGGCATGCAGCAGAGGGTGGGGCTGGCCCGCGCCCTCGCTACCGATCCGGACATCCTGCTCATGGACGAGGCCTTCAGTGCCCTCGATCCTCTGATCCGCCGTCAGATGCAGGACGAGCTGATGGAGATCCAAAACAAGCTCCACAAGACGATCCTCTTCATCACCCACGACCTCAACGAGGCGCTCCGGGTCGGTACCCGGGTGTGCATCATGAAGGACGGCGCCATCCATCAGATCGGTACGCCCGAAGACATCCTCATGCGCCCCGAGACCGAGTATGTGGCCGAGTTCGTCCAGGATGTCGATCAGGGCCGGGTGCTGGCCGTCGAGACGGTGCGAGAGGAGGCTGCCGCGGTCCCGGCCGGCGCCACCGTCGCCGACGTCCTCGACATCATCGACAACCGCGGGTCGGATGCGGCCCATGTGGTGGACTCCGGTGGGCGACCCCTCGGCGTGGTCACCCGCGAGTCCGCTGAGCGGGCCCGAGCGCGCCGCGATCAGCAGTTGGGGCCTCTCATCGAAGCGGTGCCGGTCGTCACCGACGACACCATCCTGGCCAAGGTCTACCAGCTCTTCGGATCGGGCCTTCCTCTGGCCGTTGTCGACACCGACGGCAGGCTGATCGGGGAGGTTCGCCCTCTCGAGGTCCTGGCGGAGCTGGGTCGGGTCGAAGGTGTCTCCGAGCAGTTGCAGAAAGCCAAGGCCCAAGAGGCCCAAGAGGCCCGAGAATGAGTCAGCGGATGCTCGCCGCAGAATTCTGGGACAACGCCAATCTCGATGCCTGGGAGATCCCCTTCGGTCTGTGGATCGAGGAGATCGTCTTCTGGCTGACCACCCACATCAAGGGATTCCTGGACGCGGTCAAGTGGCCGGTCGACCAGCTGTTGGCACTCATCATCGACAACCTTCTCCAGGACTGGCTCCCGTGGCCGGTGGTGCTGCTGCTCTTCTTCCTGCTGGGGGTGGCCACCAGGAACATCCTGGTGGGGCTGGGCAGCGCGGCCGGCCTCCTGATCTGCGGGCTGCTCGGAAACGAGTACTGGGATCTCACGATGGAGACGCTCGGGATGATCATCGTCGCAGTGTTGATCTGCACGGTGATCGGCATCCCTCTGGGAATCCTGGCGGCCCGGATCGACGCATTCTGGAACCGGCTGCGTCCCGTCCTCGATGGCATGCAGGTGATCCACCCCTTCGTGTACCTGCTGCCCATCATCTTCCTGTTCGGTGTGCGCCGGACCCCCGGCGTGCTGGCCACGCTCGTCTTCGCGCTCCCCCCGATCGTTCGGCTAACCAACCTTGGGATCCGCCAGGTCCCTTCCGACGTGGTCGAGGCGGCCCGGGCGTTCGGAGCGACCGAGACGCGGATCCTGCGCGAGGTTCAGATGCCATTGGCCCGCCCCGCCATCATGGCCGGTCTCAACCAGACCCTGCTGTTGTCGCTGTCCATGGTGGGGATCGTGGCGATCATCGCCGGCGGGGGTCTCGGGAAACCCATCCTGACTGCGCTCAACACAGCCGACATCCCCGTCGGAGCCTCGGCCGGGGCGGGCCTCTACTTCGTGGGAGTGCTCCTTGACCGGATCTCGCAACCTGAGGACACCGACGACCGGCGCAGCCTGTTCGCGCGGATACGCAGTGCCTGGTCCACCCGGACCGACCCCGCCGTCCCCGCCCTGCCCGGCATGCAGGCCGAGTCGGAGACCCTCGCCGAGACCGCGGCGCCGGCTGCGCCGCAACTCACCACCTCGCAGCGGATCGGCGCTGCGGCGGCGCTCACTGGCGGCCTGATTGCCGCATTCTCGGTTCTGCTGACCTGGGGGAACGACGCTGGGTTGCTGTCGGCATATGCCCGATTCGACGACATCGACCTTCCCGGCGGCCACAGCGGTCTGGATGCCACCGGCGGCTCATGGTTCGGAATCGTGTTCGGCCTCCTCGCCCTGGTTGTGGCGTTCGGCGGGGCATCGGCGCTCTGGCACCCCCGCAGTCGCGGCAAGCTCCTCTGCGGCGCTGATGCCCACCTCGCGTCCGGTCTAGTACTCGCATCGCTAGCGGCCGCCTACCTGACGGTCTCACCCCGGGCGGACACCTACAGTCACGGCACCGGTGTGTGGCTGGGTCTTCTCGGTGCGCTGACCGTCCTCGGCGGAGGCGTCGGCGCCGCCCTGCGGGCCAGATCCGTCGACGAGCCGGCCCGTGCGGGCCCCCGCGAGTTGGCGGGGATGATCGGGCTGACCCTGTTCCTCGGCCTCGCGGGCGCGTCAGGATCCTGGCTCCTGGACCAGCGCAGCGACGCCGCCCAGATAGCCGCTGAGTTGGCAGCCGAGGCGGAGGGCGCCGACCAGGGCGGCCTGGCGGCCGAGGTGCTGGCCGAGGCCCTGGCCGAGACCCGTCGCGTGGTTATTCGCGGCCTGGCCTCCGAAGGACCGGGGATCGGCTACATCATCCTGGCTCTCACGCTGGCAGCCATGGCGGCAACCCTGGGTCGGCTGGCGCGCGGCCCGACGGTCCAGCGCTACCTGGGTGTCGTGGTGTTCGGGCTGGGATGTGCCATTGCCGCGGTCAGTGCAGCTTGGATCGCCAGTTACGTCCGCTTGGCCGTCCCGGCGTTCTCTCCGGGCGCAAGCGCCTTCCTCGCGGTCATCGGTGGCCTGATCGTTGCCGCTCGCGGCTGGCGCGCCAGCCACCCGGCCTAGCGGCTCCTGAGCCGCCCCGGCATACCCGGAGGAGACGTGTGCGGCCAGCATCGCGCCGCCGGCCAGGGCGACGCCGGCCCGGTGCGGCTGGAGTCCTTGCTCGCGGTAACTTCTGGAGTCGAAGGCGCTTCGTTCCGCTACGACCAGAGAGGCGACCAATGATCGAGGTGCGGCCCCGGCTGCTGCTGATCCTCACCGAGAACCACACGCTGGTCGATCCCGACGACCTGGTCGGGCTGGTCCGCCTGGCCACCGACGCCGAGGAGGCCGGCTTCGACGCCGTGATGGCCAGCGAGCACATCGTCCTCGGTCCGGCCGCCGGCGCGCTCGGCCGGCCCCGCAACCTCAGGGAATACGCGGCCCCCGGCAACCAGGATCCGGCCACCTGCTGGCCGAGCTCCAACGTGCTGCTGGCCGCGGTGGCCGCGGCCACCCGGCGGGTGCGGCTGGTGATGGGCGCGGTGATCGCGCCGTTGCGCCATCCGGTGCTGCTGGCCAAGGAGCTGGCCACCCTCGACCGGCTCAGCCAGGGTCGGCTGGTGGTGCAGCCGACCGTGTCGTGGCACCGCGACGAGTACGACGCCCTCGGCGTGCCCTTCGCCGAGCGGGGCGCCATCCTCGACGAGCAGCTCGAGGCCATGTCGGCGCTGTGGGAGCACACCCCGGCATCGCACCCCGGACCGCGCTTTGCCTTCGAGGACGTGTATTGCGTGCCCAAGCCGTGGCGAACCGATCCGGCCCGGCCCCGGATGTGGTTCGGCGGCCAGTCCATGCACCCGGCGCTGCTGCGCCGGCTCGTCCGCTACGGCGACGGCTTCCACCCGTTCGGCGCGGCCAGCGGCACCGACCTCGCCACGCTGCGGGCCGGGCTGGCCGCTGCGGGCCGGGACCCGGACGGGATCGAGATGGTGGGCGGCACCCGGGCCGTCTTCGCCGGCTCTGACGACACCGCCGACATCGACGCCGCCATGGCCGGCTTCGGCGACCAGATCGAGGCCGGCTTCACCACGTTCTGCGTCAAGCCGTCACAGCACACCGACGACCCGGCCGAGGTCCGGGCCCTATGCGAGCACATCGTGTCCCAGGCCCGCCGCTTAGAAGTGCCGGCAGCCCGCTAGCCGACCCTCCGTCTCAAGACGTAGCCACCTCGTCGAGGAACCAGTCGACCAAGGCCGTGCACTGGCGGGAGTTGCGGTCCTCGTGATGGCGGATGCCCTCGAGGAGTGTCTGCCGGTTCAGCCCGTGCGCGGCCAGGTACTCGTCGTCGGCTCCCGTCAGGAAGCTCTTGACGTGGTCGTAGGTCACCTCGGGGTGGAACTGGGTGCCGACGCAGCGGCCCAACCGGAACAGCTGCACGGCGTTCTCGTTGACCGCCAGCACCTCGGCTTCCGGCGGCGGGGTGAACCGGTCGTGGTGCCACTGGAACCACGGTCCGGGTCCGAGCGGGTTGTGCGCCCCGTTGAGCGAGCCGTCGGGCTCATGGATCTCGTACCAGCCGATCTCCGGCTCCGGCGCCTGCTCGACAGAACCGCCGAGGGCTGCCGCCAGCAGCTGCCCCCCGAAGCACACGCCGAGCATCGGCGTACCCCGGGCGTGGGCGGCTCGCACCATGTTGAGCTCCTCGAAGATCCATGTGTCGATCTCTCCGGTGTTGGTGAGCGAGCGGACCGAGCCCATCGGCACCAACATGTCGTAGTCGGCGAGGTCGGGGAAGGGCGCGGCGTCGTTGGGACGGTCCAGGTCGGCGGTCACCACGTGCTCGTGCACGTCGTAGCCGCGCTGCGCCAGCCGCTCGCCCACCAGCCCGCTGGTGCCCAGCGGCTCGTGTGCGAGCACTAGCGCCTGCCGGGATCGATTCACAGGTCGAACCATACGTGGGCCTGGCCGGTTCCCGACACCGACTCGTACTGGCCGAACTGGGTGCCCTTGGCGGTGCAGGCCGCTCCCCCCAGCGCACCCACCATGATCAGGTAGTGCCCGAAGTAGCCCTCGGGGGCGTGGCCGGAGTACTCGGGCAGGAAGTCGATGATTGCCGCGTGGTTGCCTTCAGCCATCCAGGCCAGCACCTTGCGGTCGGCGGCGGCGGCCTCCGGGGTGCGGACGTGGAGGTCGGGGTCGGCGCCCTCGTGGTCGCGGAACTGGCGCAGCGGCCAGAACCGGTGGCTGAGCCCGCCGCTGGCCAGGATCACCACCCGGCGGTCCAGTCCGGCCACGGCGGCGGCCAGCAGCTCGCCGGCCAGCAGGAAGTCGGCGGCCTCGGCGGTCTGGCACACGCCCATTGAGATCCAGCGCTCGGCGCCCTGCAGGAAGCCGAGCAGGTTGACGGTGGGGTAGTGCACCGGCAGGTGGGGGTCGTCGATGGCGGTCACCCAGGTGTCGTCGCGGCCTTCCGCCGCAGCCGCGAAGGCATGGGCCAGCTCCGGGTCGCCCGGCATGTCGTAGGGCATGGCACTCATGCCCCGGGGCAGCTCATCGGAGGTGTACAGGCCCTTGCGACGCTCGTGGGCGGAGACGACATGCTCGATGGTGGTGAACCAGTGGGTGTCGACCACCACCACGGTGTCGGCCGCCACCGGGGCGAGCCGCTCGGCCCGCAGCGCGTGCAGACCCGCGAACAGGGAGGTGTCCTCGCCGCCGTTCAGGGCCCGGCGCTCGTGCTCGGGCATCACCAGCGGCGGCACGTGCGACACCAGCGCGGCGCCCACCATCGACCCCATCAGGCCACGACCCGCACGGGAAGGTGCTTGATGCCGGCGATGAAGTTGGAGCGCAGGTACTCGGGCTCGCCGTCGGGCTCGAGGCGGTCCACCCGTTTCATCAGCTCCTCGTACACCAGCCGGGCCTCCATGCGGGCCAGCCAGGCGCCCAGGCAAAGATGGGGGCCGTTGCGCCCGAAAGCCATGTGGTCGTTGGGCTCCCGGGCCAAGTCGAAGCGCCAGGGGTTAGGGAAGCCGTCGCCGTCGTGATTGGCCGAGCAGAACCACATCACCACCTTGTCCCCGGGTGCGATTTCCTTTCCGCCCACGTTGACGGCCCGGGTGGCGGTGCGGCGGAAGTGCATGGTCACCGCGCTGGTGCGCAGCACCTCCTCCACCGCGGTCGCGGTGAGTGACGGGTCGGCCCGCCAGGCCCGCCACAGCTCGGGATGGTGCATCATCGTGCGCAGCCCGTGGGTCATGGTGTAGCGGGTGGTGTCGTTGCCGGCCGCGATCAGGAGCAGGAAGAAGTTCTTGAACTCCAGGTCGGTCAGCGGCTCACCGTCGCGGGTGGGGGCCAGCAGCTGGGTGATCACGTCGTCGCGGGGGCAGGCCCGGCGCTCGGCCGCCTGGTGCTCGGCGTACTCGAACACCTCGGCCGCGGCCGGGCTGCGGAACGGCATCAGCCGGAACTCCTCGGTGTCGGCCGTGTCCACGACGTGGGTGGTGAACTCGGGGTCGCTGTTGCCCAGGAAGGCGTCGCCCCACTCCACCAGCTGGTGGCCGTCCTCGTCACTGGTGCCCAGCAGGCGCCCCAGCATCCGCATCGGCAGCCTGGCGGCCACCTTGGTGACGAAGTCGAAGGCGTCCGAGGTCAGCGCCTCGTCGAGCACCTCGGCTGCCAGCGCCCGGATGGCGTCCTCATAGGACTCGACGGTGCGGCGGGTGAACCCCCGGTTGACGAGCCGGCGCAGCCGGGTGTGCTCGGGCGGGTCGAGCTCCATCATGGTGCGGCGGGCCTCGAGCTCGTCGTCGTCCATCTCCTCGAGGCGGATGCCCCGGGAGGAGGTGAAGGTCTCCACGTCGCGGCTGACGGCCAGTGCGTCGCGGTAGCGGGTGATCGACCAGAAGCCGGAGCCCTCGCTCTCGGGGGTCCAGTGCACCGGGTCCTGGAGGCGCAGGCGGGTGAAGGTGGCGTGGGGCACGCCCGACGTGAACGAGTCGTGCGACGCTAGGTCGGCGTCGTCGTCGCCGTGGTCGTCGAGGTATCCGTCTACGTACCTGGCTGTGAGCGTGCTCACGGGTCGGCCTTGGGGTTGGGGGCAGCCCACAGAGTGGTGCCCGAGGCCATGGACATGCCGACCTGGCGGTAGTAGCCGCCGATCATCTCGACCGGCTGCAACTGGTGCAGCTCCTCGGTGGGACAGGCAGGCAGCACCAGCTCGGCGTCGCCCGAGTACACCGGGCCGAGGTCGGCGTCGTAGCCCCTCATGGTGACCAGCTCGTCGAGCGAGTCGCTCCCGTCGGCCTCCATGGCGGGCATCTGGCGGCTGTGCAGCATCGGATGGCCGTTCACGAAGCCGGGCGCGTCGGCGGTGCCGGTGATGGTGAAGCGGGCCTCGGCAATGCGCCGGCCCCAAGTGCTCAGCGTGGCCCCGAAGCGGCCACCCGGCTCCAGCCGGGGTCCGGCCCGGCCCACCGTCACCGGTCGGGTCATGGCTATCTCGCTCATCTTCTTGGGGTAGCCCTGGAAGTGTCCCCGGGCCATGGCGAAGTCCTTGTCCACCCAGATGTAGGCCGCCCGGCTGTAGGTCTCGCCCCGGAACCGGCAACGCACCACCGCGAAGACCTCCCGGTACTGGGCCCTCACCGGGTCGAGCAGCTCGTCGAAGGTGTCGCTGCAGCTCTGCCACTCGGCCCAGACCAGGGCCACCGCGCCGGGATCGTCTGGGGCCGGCTCCAGGGGGTCGGGAAGGAGTTCGGCCACCCGGTCCGGATCGGTGCGGAACTCAACGGTGAGCATGTCGCCCGAGTAGTGCCAGGGGGGAGCGGGCACGATCCCGGCGACCCCGGACGGCGTCCGCGGATACATGAAGCCCTGGAGCTCGGCCACCCCACGAGCCTAATCGTTTGGGACCGAACGATCAAGACCTCCGCCCGGGTGATTATCGTGTCGAGGTGCCTGATGCGGCTTTCGACCTGACCGGCAGGCGTGCAGTGGTCACCGGTGCGTCGGCCGGCATCGGGGCCGCAATCGCATCCCGCCTCGCCGGTGCCGGCGCCAGCGTGGTGGCGGTGTCTAGGTCGGGACGGGTTCCCGAGGCGGGCGGCTCGGTGCGCCCCCTCGCGGCCGATCTCAGCGACGCCGGGGCCGTCGACGGGGTGATCGACGGCGCGGTCGCTGAGCTGGGCGGGCTCGACATCCTGGTCAACAACGCCGGCCGGGGCGACTGGCTCCCCCTCGGTGAGATGGACCGCCGGTACTTCGACGGGCTGGTCGGGCTCAACCTGTGGGCGCCGCTGCGGCTCTGCCAGCTGGCCCACCCCCACCTAGCCGCCGGCGACGACTCGGCCGTCGTGATGATCGGCTCCGTCGACGCGGTGCGGCCCTCCGCGGGAGCCGCCGTGTACGGGGCGACCAAGGCCGGGCTGGCCGCGGTCACGGTGGCGCTGGCCAAGGAGTGGCGGGCCGACGGCATCAGGGTCACGCAGGTCGATCCGGGCATCGTCGACACGCCGATGGCCGCCGATGCCATCCGCGAGCTCGACGCGGCCGGCGTCTCCGTGAACATCGCGGGCCGGGCCGGGAAGCCCGACGAGATCGCGGCCCTCGTGCACTACCTGGTGGCCCCGGCGGGACGCTTCGCGACCGGAGTGTCGTTCCGGCTCGACGGCGGCGCGGTTGCGCTGGGCCCCTTCGACATGCTGGAGCGCTGACGTGGCGCCGCCACGGATGTTGATGATCCTCACCGAGAACCACACGATGCTCGACCCCCGCGACATGCGGGGGCTGGTCGAGCTGGCTCGCATGGCCGAGGACAGCGGCTTCGACGCGGTGATGATCAGCGAGCAGACCATGCTCGGCCCCGACGCCGCCTCCGGTGGGCTGATGAGCAATCCCCGGATGTACGCCGCCATCGGCAACCAGGACCCGATGACACCGTGGCCCAGCTCGGTGGCCACCCTGGCCGCGGTGGCCGCGGCCACCAGCCGGGTCCGGGTGGTGGCCGGCGCCATCATCCCGGTGTTGCGGCACCCGATCCTGCTCGCCAAGGACCTCGCCACCATCGACCTGCTGTGCGAGGGCCGGCTGGTGGTGCAGCCCACCGTCTCGTGGCAGCGGGCCGAGTACGAGGCTCACGGGGTGCCCTTCGCGGAGCGGGGCCGCATCCTCGACGAGCACCTGGAGGCCATGTCGCGGCTCTGGGCCGGCTCACCCGCCAGCTTCGAGGGGCAGTACTTCAGCTTCGCCGACGCGTACTGCGAGCCCAAGGCCTGGCGACCGGAGGGGCCCCGCATGTGGTTCGGCGGCGAGTGGATGCACCCGGCTCTGATCCGCAGGATGGCCCGCTTCGGTAGCGGGTTCCATCCCTTCGGTGCGCCCACTGCCGACGATCTGGCCCAGCTGGCCGAAGGGTTGGCCCAGGTCGGGCGGGACATCTCCGAGATCGAGCTGGTGGGCGGCACACGGGCCACCTTCGCCTCCCCCGACGCCGTGGCCGACGTCGACGAGGCGATGGCCGCCATCGACGACCAGGTGGCCGCGGGCTACACGCTGTTCTGCATGAAGCCGTCGCAATACACCGACGACCTCCGGGAGGTGCCCGCCGTCTGCCGGCGGATGGTCGACTACTGCGCCCGTCTGGGCGACTAGGGCGACTAGGAGGTCGCGTCTTGGAGCCGGACCCGCTCGACCTCGAGGCGTTCAGGCGCAACGCCTACGCCCTCGTCGACTGGGTCGTCGACTACCTCGGCGGCCTGGAGGACCGCCCGGTGCGCGAGCCCGTGCAGCCGGGCGAGGTGCGGGCCAAGCTCCCCGGCCGCGCCCCGGAGGACCCCGAGGCCTTCGACGCCGTCCTCGCCGACCTCGACCGGGTGGTAGCCCCGGGGCTGACCCACTGGCAGCACCCGGGATGGTTCGCCTACTTCCCGGCCCAGTCGTCACCGCCCGCGATCCTGGGCGAGCTGGCCGCGGCCGGCATGGGAGTGCAGGGGATGTTGTGGTCCACCTCGCCGGCCGCGACGGAGATCGAGTCCCACGTGCTCGACTGGCTCGTCGACCTCCTCGGCGCGCCCCAGGAATGGAAGACGACCGGCGCGGGCGGAGGGGTGCTGCAGTCGGGCGCGTCAGCCTCGACGCACACCGCGCTGGTGGTGGCCCGCGAGCAGTGCCTGCTGCGTAGCGGAGCAGGCCCGAAGGACATGGTCGCCTACACGTCGAGTCACGCCCACTCCTCGATCGAGAAGGGCGCCCGCATGGCCGGCTTCGGGCACATCAGGCTGCTGGCAACCGACCACGAGTTCGCGGCCAGACCCGACGTGCTCGCCGCGACGGTTGCCGAGGACCGCCGGGCCGGTCTCGTCCCGGCCTTCGTGTGCTCGGCGGTCGGCACCACCGGCACCACCGGCGTCGATCCGGTGCGGCGCTTCGGCGAGATCGCCCGGGCCGAGCAGATGTGGCACCATGTCGACGCGGCCTACGCGGGCTCGGCCATGATCTGTGAGGAGTTCCGCCATCACCAGGACGGCCTGGAGGTGGTGGACAGCTACACGTTCAACCCCCACAAGTGGCTGGCCACCAACCTCGACTGCTCGGTGATGTGGGTGGCCGACCGCCGGCCGCTCATCGAGGCTCTAAGCGTGCTGCCGCCCTACCTGCGCAACGAGGCGTCCGAGTCGGGCCGGGTGATCGACTACCGCGACTGGCACGGCCCGCTCGGCCGGCCGTTCCGGGCGCTGAAGCTGTGGTTCGTGCTGCGCTGCTTCGGCGCGGCGGGCCTCCGCAGGATGATCCGCATCCACGTCGCCTGGGCCCGGGAACTGGCCGACCGCATCGACGCCCACAGCAAGCTCGCCACCATCGCGCCCACGCCGTTCGCGCTGGTGTCATTCGCACATGTCGACGGCAACGCGGCGACCGATGAACTGGTCGATCGCATCAACGACGACGGGCGGTTCTACATCACCGCCTCGGACGCCGACGGAAGGCGCTACGCCCGCATCTCGGTGGGCTCCACGTGGACGGCCCGATCCCATGTCGAAGCGCTCTGGGATCTGATCGACGCCAGCGCCTGACGGGGCTGGCCCGACCGGCTCAGCTCGAGCCGGCGGTGACGATGACCCGGCGGAGGAGCTCGGCCAGCTCCCGCTTCTCGCTCGCCGAGAGGTTGCCCACCATCTCGCCCTCGTAGAGGTTGAATCGCGGGAACAGCTGCTCGATCGTCTCGAGCCCGGCTCCGGTGAGAGAGACGGTCACCTTCCGGCGGTCGGCCGCGACCGGTGTCCGCTTGACGAAGCCCTGCTTCTCCAGCGTTTTCACCACGCCGGTCAGCGTCCCCTTCGAGAGGTCGCACTCGTCGGCAAGGTCGGCGGACTGCATCTCGCCCCAGACCCACAGCACCCAGAGTGTCGTGAACCCGCCCCAGGAGAGACCGAACTCCGACAGCACCCCCTTCTCGGCCCGGCGGCGGACCGCGGTGGCGGCCCGGTAGATGTTCGACACCGCCAACATCGAGTCGAAGTCCAGGCGCCGGCCGCCGAGGCGCTCCTGGATGAGGCGCTCGGCGTCGAGCAGGCGCGGGTCGGCTCGATTCTGCACTACGTATCACCGATTTCGTTTGCTACCAAACGGATATTATGCTAGAAGTCCACAAGACGGAAACGCGGAAGAAGGTCCGCAAAGATCTCTGGAGGATCCAATGAGAATCACCAAGCTGCTTGTCGCTTCGCTCGCCGTGTTGGCGCTGGTGGCTGCCGCTTGCGGCGACGACGAGGACGACGCCGCCGAGGCCCCCGCTGCTACCACGGCCGCTCCCGCAGTCGAAGAGGAGCCCATGGCTGAAGAGGAGCCGATGGCTGAAGAGGAGCCGATGGCTGAAGAGGAGCCCATGGCCGAAGAGGAGCCCATGGCCGAAGAGGACATGGCCATGGAGATGAGCTTCGATGTGGACGCCGCCCTTGACGCCGATCTCGACAACTGCGCGGCGCCGCCGACTGGGGATCCGTTCATCATCGGATTCGCGGCGGACCTGTCCGAGGTGGGCGGCTTCGCCGACATCCCGATCTCGGAGGCCGGCGGGTACTACGTGTCGTTGATCAACTGCGCCGGCGGCGTGGGCGGGCACCCCGTGGCGTTCATCATCGAGGACGTCCAGGGCGATCCCGAGGTGTCCCAGCGGGCCACCGCGGACCTGCTCGATGCCGGGGCCCATGTGATCCTGGGCCCGCCGTTCGCCGACACCGGTGACGCGGTGCTGCAGACCGTCAACGCCAGCCGGGCGGTGATTTTCGTGGCGTCGACCGAGCCGGTGCTGCCGGACCCGTCGATCTACTCGTTCATGACCACCTTCAGCGACACCCAGCAGGCTGAGGCCGCGGCCCAGTTCGCCATCGACAACGGCATCACCCGGGCCATCACGTTCTCGTCGGAGGGTCCGTACTTCGGGTACAACCCCGAGACGTTCGCGGCCAAGTTCGAGGAGCTGGGCGGCGAGCTGGTGCTCGACGTGAGCTACGTGCCGTTTGAGGACTTCGACTTCGCGTCGCACGCCAACGAGGTGGCCGGGGTGGCCGACGGCACCGAGATCCTCTACACGGCGATGATCGCCCCGCAGCTCGACGCGCTGCGCGGCGCCATCGAGGAGCGGGGCATCGACTCCATCACCTACTTCGGCGCCGACGCCTTCGGGGTGAGCGGCATCACCGTCATCGACAACAACGAGGGCGTCTACTGGACCGACCACGGCTTCGGCACCGACGGCAACCGCTACGAGCGCCTCAACGACGGGCTGGCGGCCATGGGCATGCCCAGTGAGGCGCCCGGCTTTGCGGCCCTCGCCGGTGACGCCATCACCGTGGCCATCCAGGGCTTCATCGACGCCGGATCGACCGACCCGCTCGCCATCGCCGAGGCGATCTCGCAGCTAACCGGGGTAGAGGCGGTCACCGACACCATCGGCTACGCCGGAACCGACGGCACGCCCGACACGCCGGTGTACATCCTGCAGATCGTCAACGGCGAGACCACCCTCGCCGCCAGGATGTAGCCACCACCTGCTGCGCCGCGGGGCATCACACGCCCTGGAGTAGGGTGCCGCGATGCTCGACGTATCCGGGCTCACCACCCGCTACGGGGCCATTTCGGCGCTGCGCCGGGTGAGTCTCGCCGTCGGGGCCAACGAGGTGGTCGGCCTCATCGGCCCCAACGGAGCGGGGAAGACCACACTGCTCAACACCGTCGCCGGGCTGCTGCGCCCCGCTGAGGGCGAAGTGTCCCTCGACGGGCGGCCGGTCACCGGCTATAGCCCCGACCGGATGCTCAGGGCCGGCCTGGCCCTGGTGCCCGAGCACCGCCGGCTGTTCGCCCAGATGACGGTGGTCGAGAACCTGCGCATCGGAGGGGTGACCTCCGCCGCCGATGAGCGATCGGAGCGCCTGGACGAGGTGGTGGAGCTGTTCCCGGTGCTCAAGGACAAGTGGGCCACCGCGGCCGGCTACCTGTCCGGGGGCGAGGCCCAGCAGCTCGCCATCGCCCGGGCGCTGATGAGCAGTCCCCGCATCGTGTTGATGGACGAGCCGTCGCTGGGCCTGGCCCCGGTGCTGGTCGACTTCGTGTTCGACCTCATCGGTCGCCTGCGCACCGAGGGGCGCACCATGCTGGTGGTCGAGCAGAACGCCACCCGGCTGCTGGAGGTGGCCGACCGGGCCTACGTGCTGCGCACCGGAGAGATCGCGGCCGAGGGCCCGGCGTCGGAGCTGCTGGCCCGCGAGGACCTCTTCGACACCTTCGTGGGCGTCTCCGGGAACCCGGATCCGTCCAGCAGCGAGCGGACATGATCGATCTTCTCCAGAGCCTGATCGACGGGCTGGGCCGGGGCTCCATCTACGCCCTGCTGGCGCTGGGGATCGCGGTGATCTTCGGCGTGATGCACATGGTCAACTTCGCCCACGGCGAACTCATCACCGTGAGCGCCTACGTGGCCTTCGGGGTGGTCGTCACCGCCGGGTGGGCGTGGTGGGCGGCGGCGCCGCTGATCTTCTTGGCCGCAGTGGGGACCTCGGTCGCTATCGAGTTCGTCGCTTTCCGATGGGTGCGGGGATCCTCGGACTTCACCATGCTGCTGACCTCGTTCGCGGTGCACTTCCTGGTGCAGGCCATCTTCGTGATGACCATGGGCGCCAGCGTGCGCAGCTTTCCCCGCCCGGACTGGGCCGACCGGGTCTGGTCGGTGGGCGATCTCAACATCCAGATCATCGATGTCGTGGTGATCGGCGCCACCGCGGCCACGATGGCGGTGACGGTGTACCTGCTGCAGCGCACAATGTTCGGCATCTCGCTGCGGGCCGCGGCCGAGGACTTCGACGCCGCCCGGCTCATGGGCGTGCGCAGCAACAAGGTGATCCGCCAGGCGTTCATCCTGGCCGGCGCCCTGGCCGGGATCGCCGCGATCTTCTTCCTGATGCGCACCGGCCAGGCCCGCCCCACTACCGGCCTCAGCCCGCTGCTCAAGGGCATCCTGGCTGCCATCATCGGCGGCCTCGGCAACATGCAGGGCGCCGTGTACGGGGGGCTGCTGCTGGGGGTGTCGGAGGTGCTGCTGAGGTCCTGGCTGCCCGAGGACCTGGTCGGCATCACCGACGGGGTGGTGTTCGCCCTCATCGCGCTCTTCTTCATCTTCCGGCCCCAGGGACTGCTGTACGTCAGATCGGCGGAGCGGGTGTGATGCGCCGCAGCTCCACCACCGCGAGGCCGGTGTGATGCGTGGACTGCTGTCGAACCGGGTCGGCTCGCAGCTGGCCGGCTCGGCTGTGCTGTTCGCGGTGCTCGTGCTGGGCGGACTGGCCTACGCCTCGGGCGGCGCGCCGACCCGCGACATCCTGGTCACGCAGATGCTCATCAACGCCATCATGGTGATCGGCCTGCAGATCTACATCGGCAACACCGGCGTGCTGTCGTTCGGACACATGGGGTTCGCGGCCATCAGCGGGTACGCCTTCGCTCTGCTGGCCACGTCGGTCGAGCGCAAGGCGCGGATCGTCCCGGACGTGCCCCTCGGCCTCGACGGAGTGTCGCTCAATCCGGTGGTGGCCGCGGCCGCCGCCATCGTCATCACGGTGGTCGTCGGGCTTGTGGTCGGGCTGGGCCTTGCCCGATCGGGAGCCAAGTCGGGCGCCGTGGCGGCGACGGTCATCACGCTCGCCCTGCTGTTCATGGTCCACGAGGTCGGCGGGGCCTACGCCGACCTCACCGGCGGCCGCAACGGGATCTCCTTCTCGGTCGGCCGGGGACTCGACAGCCGCCTGTGGGTCTTTCTGGCCCTGATCGGGGCCATCGTGCTGGCCCGGCTGTTCAAGAGCAGCCGTATAGGGCGCATGGCCCAGGCAGCCCGCGAGGACGACCTGGCCGCCCGGGCTATGGGCATCAACCCGGCCCGGGGGCAGATGGTGGCTCTCCTTCTCTCGGTGGCGATCATCTCGGTGGCGGCGTCGCTGCGAGTGTTCCAGCTCGGGTCGGTGGCCCCGTCGACCTTCTTCTTCGACTACACCCTGCTCACCCTGGTGATGCTGATCGTCGGCGGGCGCAACAGCATCGCCGGCTCGGTGCTCGGTGTGGCCCTCATGACCGTCGTCAACGAGACCACCCGGCATCTCGCCGACGTCGAGATCGATGGCGGCCCGGCAGACATTCTCGACATCGTGCTGCGGCCCGGGCTCACCGACATCGTGCTGGGCGGGTCGATGCTGGGCTTCATGATCTTCAGGGCCAGGGGCCTCATCGAGGACTGGGAGGTCGACCACTGGCTGCGCAAGCGCCTCGGCCGGCCCGAGGCCATGCCGGCCCCGCTCCAGGACGCGCCGGCCCCGGAACCGGCCCAGTTGAGCGCGGTCGACATCACCGTCGACTTCGGCGGCTTCCGGGCCCTCGAGCGGGCCGGGCTGGAGGCGTCCAACCTCGAGGTGGTGGGCCTCATCGGACCCAACGGCGCGGGCAAGACGACCCTGCTCAACGTGGTCACCGGGCTGGTGGAGGGCACCGAGGGCTCGGCCACCCTCACCGAGCAGTCCGCCGCAGGGCCCGAGGCTCGCACCATCACCGGCTCCGAGCCCTTCGAGGTTGCCAGGGCCGGACTGGCCCGCACATTCCAGAACCTGCGGCTGTTCCCGGCGCTCACCGTGCGGGAGAACGTCAACATCGCCGCGCTGGTCGCATCCCGGCACCGGCCCGGCGGCGACCGCCCCACCGTTGAGCAACTCCTCGTCCATGCGGGGCTGTGGGAGCTGCGAGACCGCCGGGCCCGCGAGCTCGACTACGGCAACGCCCGCCGCCTGGAACTGGTGCGGGCCGCCGCGCTGTCGCCCGTCTACATCCTGCTCGACGAGCCCACCAGCGGCATGAGCAATGTCGAGTCGGTCGCCATGATCGACGAGGTGCGGGCCCTGGCCTCGGCGGTGGGTGCCGGGGTGGTGGTGATCGACCACGACCTGGCCTTCATCACCGGGGTGTGCGACCGCATCTACTGCCTCGACCAGGGCCGTGTGATCGCAGCCGGAACCCCCGAGGAGATCCACGCCGACCCGCAGGTCCAGGCTGCCTATCTCGGCGCGACCGCGATCACGGAGACCGGCTGAGATCGCCGTGACAGCACTGCAGGAGGTCTCACCATGACCGAGTACCGCCGCATTCTGCTCGACGGGTACGCCGTCGCCGTCGAGCGGCAGGACGATGAACTGGTGGCCCGCGACGGCCGGCGAATGCCGGCGGCCGAAGCGGTGCACCTACCGCCGTGCGAGCCGACCAAGATCATCTGCGTCCACCTGAACTACTCCAGCCGGGTGGATGAGTTCATGACCCGGCTGCCGCCCGCCCCCACCTACTTCCACAAGCCGATCACCGCTCTCAACGCCCACGGTGCCGACGTGGTGAGGCCCGAGCCGTGCCGGTGGCTCAACTACGAGGGCGAGATCGGCATCGTCATCGGCCGGACCTGCCGCAACGTGCCGGCCGGCGAGGCCGGCGACTACATCGCGGGCTACACGGTGGCCAACGACTACGGGCTGCACGACTTCCGCGACACCGACGCCGGGTCGATGCTCAGGGTCAAGGGCAGCGACACGCTGTGCCCGGTGGGACCGGCACTGGTGACCGGCTGGGACTTCCGCGGCAAGCAGATCCGCACCCTGGTGAACGGCGAGGTCCGCCAGGACGGCAACACCGGCGAGATGGAATGGGACATGCATTACCTGGTGGCCGACCTGGCCCGCACCATCACGCTGGTGCCCGGCGACCTCGTGCTGTCGGGCACGCCGGCCAACTCGCGCCCGGTGGTGCCCGGCGATGTGGTCACCGTGGAGGTGGAGGGTCTGGGCTCCCTGACCAACACCATCGTGGCCGGCCCCGAGCCGGTGCGCTCCGACGTCGGCGCCCAGCCGTCGGACAGCGAGGAGGTGGTTTCCACCGCCATGGGCGGCGACTGGGAGCACCGGGGCGAGCGGGCACCCCGGGGACCGGGCGCCCGCCACTACCAGTCAGCCTTGGAGGACGACAGCTGATGACCGCCTCGCCGCGGGTCGCCGTCGGCGGTGTAGAGATAAGCGTCGACCATCTGATCGGCGGCGAGCGAGTCGCGGCGGTGCACACCTTCGAGTGCCGCTCACCGCTGGACTGGGACCGCAAGCTTGCCGACGTGGCCCGCGGTGACGCGGCCACCGCCGAGCGGGCCGTGAGCGCGGCCGTCGACGGCTTCGGCGAGTGGAGCGCGCTACCCGTGGGCGAGCGGGCTGCCGCCATGCGCCGGGTGGCAGACCTGATCGAGGCCGGCAATGACGACATCGCTCTGGTGGAGACGCTCGACATGGGGTTCCTGCACCGCTCCATGCGGGAGCGCCTGGTGGCCCGGGGCGCGCTGAACTTCCGGTTCTACGCCGACATGGCCGAAGCCCACGCCGACCCCCGCTGGCCGGTGCGGGGCACCACCCACACCGTCCAGCGCATGCCGGCCGGGCCCGCGGTGGTGATCACCCCGTGGAACGCGCC
Source organism: Acidimicrobiaceae bacterium (assembly GCA_009837445.1). GTDB lineage: Bacteria > Actinomycetota > Acidimicrobiia > Acidimicrobiales > Aldehydirespiratoraceae > Aldehydirespirator. Next base: position 27,555 of record VXTM01000042.1, on the reverse strand, counting down.
GTTCATGCTGGCCACCTGGAAGGTGGCCCCGGCGCTGGCCGCGGGCAACAGCGTGGTGCTCAAGCCGGCCGAGTGGTCGCCGCTGTCGGCGTCGATGCTGGCCGACCTGACAGTGGAGGCCGGCCTGCCCGCCGGCGCGTTCAACCTCGTGCAGGGCATCGGCTCCGAGGTCGGCGCGGCCCTCACGGCCGACCCGAGGGTGCGGCGCATCAGCTTCACCGGCTCACCGGAGACGGCCCGCCGCATCGGCACGGCGGCCGCGGCCAACATCGTGCCCTTCACCGCCGAACTGGGCGGCAAGGGTCCCCTCATCGTGTTCGCCGACTGCGACCTTGACTCGGCTGCCAAGCAGGCCTCAGCTCAGTACGAGGACTCGGGCCAGGTGTGCCTGGCCGGGACCCGGCTGCTGGTGGAGGGCTCGGTGCGCGACGAGTTCCTAGCGGCGCTGAGGGCCCGCACCGAGGCCCACGTGCTGGGCGACAGCCGCGACGACGCCACCACCATCGCCCCCATCGTCCACCCGGACCACCTGGCCCGGGTGGAGGCCTTCGTCGACCGGGCTCGGGCCGCGGGCGACACCATCGTGTGGGGCGGCCACCGCCGTCCAGATTCTCTCCACTACGAGCCCACCCTTATCGAACCCGCCTCCAACGACTCTGAGATCGTCCAGAGCGAGGTCTTCGGCCCCGTGCTCACCCTCCAGACGTTCGCCAGCGAGGCCGAGGCCGTGGAGCTGGCCAACTCCACCCGCTACGGCCTGTCGGCCATCGTCTACACCGGATCAGCCGATCGGGCCGAACGGGTGGGCCGGGAGGTGCGGGCCGGGATCGTGTGGACCAACACCTTCCTAGTGCGCGACCTAGCCGCCCCCTTCGGCGGCTGCGGCCTCTCCGGCATCGGCCGCGAGGGCGGCGACCATGCCCTCGACTTCCACAGCGACCTGAAGACCCTGATCCACGCCGACTAGGCGGGGGCCAGGGTCAGAACATGCGGCCCTCTATGCGGGAGGCGGCCAGCCACATCTGCATGTCGTGGATGGTCTGCGCCATCGCTTGGCCGATCAGGTCGAGCTTGCGCACCTGCTCGATGCGGGACGAGGCCCGCTGGAGCTCCCGCTTGGGCAGCAGCTCGTGGAAGATCCCGCAGGCGTCGGCCAGCGCGATGATCACCACATCGCGGGGCTCGGGGATCTGGTCCGAGAGCAGCACCTCCATGATGCGCAGCTTCACCTCGCGCTCGGCCTTGCCGTCCACCAGCGGGTAGCGCCGAGACCGGAATACCCACAGGAAGCGGTCCTCCTGCCGTTCCAGGATGCCGGCGTCCACCAGGCGGGACAGGGCCTCCTCGCGGATCTGCTCGCCCTTCTTGGCGGTGTGCTCCACCCAGTAGCGGGCGTCGCGCTGCTCGCCGGCCGCGATCTCGGCCAGGGTCGGATCGAGCAGGCTGTCGCCGACCGGGGTGTCGTCGATGAGGATGAGGTTCTCCGGGTCGGTGTCGATCCGGTTCTCCAAGGCCAGGTCCATAAGCACCGCCCCGGCCAGGGCCCGGTCCAGCGACCACGACGGCACGGGCGCGAACTTCCCGTTGTCGTCGTGCAGCATCAGCAGGATGATTTCCTCTGCGAATCTCAGCATGGGACCCTGTGTATCACACCGGCAGCCGTTACGAAACAGCCGCTCCGCTTTCAGAAGTCCTCGTCGAAGGCGACCTCGCCCTCCACGCCCACCTGGTACGCGGAGACGGTGCGCTCGAAGAAGTTGGAGAGTTCCTGCACGTCCTGGAGTTCCATGAACGAGAACGGGTTGCGGCTGCCGAAGCGACGGGGCAGGCCCAACTGCATCAGCCGCTGGTCGGCCACGTACTCCAGGTACGACCGGGTGTCGGACACCGACATGCCCGGCACGCCCTCGCCCAGCAGGTCCGCGGCGAACTGGTGCTCGGCGTCGACCGCCTCGGCCAGCATGTCGCTGATGTCGCGGCCCAGGTCCTCGTCGAACAGGTCGGGCTCCTCGCCCCGCACCGTGCGGATCACTTCGAAGGCGAAGTTCATGTGCATCGACTCGTCCCGGAACACCCAGTTGGTGCCGGCGGCCAGCCCGTTGAGCAGACCCTTGGACCGCAAGAAGTACACGTAGGCGAAGGCCGCGAAGAAGAACAGGCCCTCGATGCAGGCCGCGAAGCAGATCAGGTTCATCAGGAACCGCCGCCGGTCCGCGGCGGTGCGCAGCGGCCTGTCTCCCACCGAGTCCATCCACTTGAAGCAGAACTCGGCCTTGGCCCGGATCGACGGGATGTTCTCGATGGCCGCGAACGCCTCGGCCCGCTCGTCGCGGTCGGGAATGTAGTTGTCGAGCAGGTTCAGGTAGAACTGAACGTGCAACGCCTCTTCGAAAAGCTGGCGCGACAGGTACAGGCGGGCCTCGGGCGCGTTGATGTGCTCGTAGAGGTTCAGCACCAGGTTGTTGGCCACGATCGAGTCGCCGGTGGCGAAGAAGGCCACCAGGCGGCGGATCAGGTGCTTCTCGGCTGGCATGAGCTTACGGTCGAGGTCGACGAGGTCGTCGGAGAAGTCGATCTCATCGACGGTCCAGGTGTTCTTGATCGCGTCGCGGAACATCTCGAAGAACTGCGGGTAGCGCATCGGCCGCAGCGTCAGGTCGAACCCAGGATCCAAGATGTTGGATCGGGCAGGAATGGGTGTGGGATGCCCGGGCCGGGCCTCGGCCTCCGAATCAGGCTGGACGCCTGCGGGAGGGGTGGGGACGGCAGAGTCCCGGCCCGGGAGATCAAGAGGATCGAAGTCGGTTATGGCCATCAGTCGCACGCCTCGCAGGTCTCAGGGTTCTCCAAAGAGCAGGCCACGGCCTCGGCGTCGGTGGGCGAGGTGCCGTTGCCGCCGGTGGTGGTCTGGTTGATGCGGGTCGCTGGGCGCGACCGCAGGTAGTAGGTGGTCTTGAGGCCCAGCTTCCACGCGGCCATGTACATCGACGACAGCTTCCCGATCGTCGGGGCCTCCATGAACAGATTGAGCGACTGGCTCTGATCGATGAAGGCCCCCCGATCGGCGGCCATCTCGATGAGCGAGCGCTGCGAGATCTCCCACGCGGTGCGGTAGACGGCCCGCAGGTCGGCGGGGATGCGCTCGATCTCCTGGATCGAGCCCTCGGCCTTCTTGACCTCGGCGATCATCTTGTCGTCCCACAGGCCCCTGGCCTTCAGCTCGGCCACCAGGTAGCGGTTCACCTGCATGAACTCGCCGGAGAGGGTCTCGCGCTTGAACAGGTTCGACACCTGGGGCTCGATGCACTCGTAGCAGCCGGCGATGGCGGCGATGGTGGCCGTCGGGGCGATGGCGATCAGCAGCGAGTTGCGCAGCCCGTGGGTGGCGATCCGCTCCCGCAGCGGCGCCCAGCGCTCCGCGTCGGACGGCTCGGTATTCCACAGGTCGAACTGGAGGTCGCCGGCCGCGGCCCGGGTGTCGGCGAAGCCGGGGTGGGCGCCGTTGGCCTCGGCGAGCTCGCTGGAGGCCCACAGGGCGTTGAAGTAGATCTCCTCGGAGATGCGGCGGCTGAGCGACCGGGCCTCGGCCGAGTCGAAGGCCAGCCCCAGCTTGAAGAACACGTCCTGGAGGCCCATGAGGCCCAGGCCCACCGGGCGCCAGCGCCGGTTGGAGGCCTCGGACTCGTCGGTCGGGTAGTAGTTGATGTCGATCACGCGGTCGAGGAAGCCGACGACCAGCCTGACCACCTCGCCGAGCCGCTCGAAGTCGAAGCCCGCCGGGGCGCTGCCGTTGGAGGCCGCGGCCCTCTGAACGAACGCCCCCAGGTTCACCGACCCGAGATTGCAGACCGCGGTCTCGTGCTCGCTGGTGATCTCGATGATCTCGGTGCACAGGTTCGACAGGTGCACCACCCGGTCCCTGGCGTTGGCGCCGTCCATGCCGGCTCCGGGCGCTCCGGGTCCGGTCTGGTTGCACTTGGCGTTCGAGGCGTCCTTGAACGTCATCCAGCCGTTGCCGGTCTCGGCCAGGGTCCGCATCATCCGGGTGTAGAGCTGGCGGGCGGGGATCTGGCGCTCGTACAGCTTGTCGTTCTCGGCCTGCTCGTAGATGGCCCGGAACTCCTCGCCGTAGGTGTCGGTGAGCTCGGGCACCTTCTTGGGGTCGAACAGGCTCCACTGCCAGTCGTTCTCCACCCGCTCCATGAACAGGTCGGGCACCCAGTTGGCCAGGTTGATGTTGTGCGTCCTCCGGGCGTGGTCGCCGGTGTTGTCGCGCAGTTCGAGGAACTGCTCGATGTCGGCGTGCCAGGACTCCAAGTACACGCAGGCCGCGCCCTTGCGACGACCGCCCTGGTTGACCGCGGCTACCGAGGAGTCGAGGGTCTTGAGCCACGGGACGATGCCGTTGGACAGCCCGTTTGTGCCCTTGATCAGCGAACCCTTGGAGCGGACCCGGTGCCAGCCCACCCCTATCCCGCCCGCGTACTTCGACAGCCGGGCGATGTCGGTGTAGCGCTGGTAGATGCCCTCCAGGGAGTCCACGGGGGAGTCGAGCAGGTAGCAGCTCGACATCTGCGGGTGCATCGTGCCCGAGTTGAACAGCGTCGGACTCGACGGGAGGTACGCCAGCGACGAGATCAGGTCGTAGAACGCGATGGCCTCGTCGGGGTCGGTGCTCAGCCCGCAGGCGACCCGCAGCATGAAGTACTGCGGCGTCTCGATCACCAGCCGGGTGTCGGGGTGGCGCAGCAGGTAGCGGTCGTAGACGGTCCGCAGGCCGAAGAACTCGAAGTTGCGGTCCCTGCCTGAGTCGATGGCCGCGTTGAGGGCGGGGGAGTGGGCCCGCACGAACTCTGCGGTGTCGTCGCCGATCAGGCCAAGCCGGTGGCCGGTCTCGATCGCCTCGGAGAACCAGGGGATGTTCTGGTTGCGGACCTCCTTGTCGATGTAGGTGGCCAGCATGCGGGCCGCGAGCTTCGAGTAGTTGGGCTCCTCCACGATGAGGCCGGCCGCGGTGCGGATACTGAGTTCGTCGAGCTCGCGGGTGGTGGCGCCGTCGGCGAGGGCCGCGATGGTGCGGGTGCTGACGGTGAGGGGATCGATGCCCAGCAGGCCCTCGGCGGCCCGGGCTACCGCGTTGACGATCTTGTTCACGTCAACGGGCTCAAGGTTGCCGTTGCGCTTGCGCACCTGCATCGTCGTGGGTGCGGAAACAGCCGGTGGCACGTCGGCGACAGAGGTCAGCCGGTCCTGGGTCATAGTCACGTCGGTGCCCTCCTCTTGCCGGTCGTCAAGTTCCCCGCCAGTTGCGAACCCCGCTCAAGACCGGTCACAACTTCGGAATATGAATTACAGCACCGTAACTACACGCGTGTCAAATCGCTCCCCCGGCACCCCCTCTGAGCAGGACTTCTTGATCGCGGCAGGCGGCTAGCGTGGCCGTATGGACATTCTCGACGTCGATCTGGTGGCCTTCGAGCGGGGCGGCAGGACCGAGCGGGCCGCGGTGGTGGACGGTGTGATGCAGAGCCTCGCCACCGGCTTCGTGTACGTGGCCCACGACCTGGCCGAAGGCCTGATCGACGAGGCCTACGGCCAGCTCCAAGCGTTCTTCACCCTGCCCAAGGAGCGCAAGGACCGCTATATCGTGGCCGGCGCCCACGGCCAGACCGGCTACACGCCGATGATGACCGAGACGGCTGCGATCTCCGACATCCCCGACCTCAAGGAGATGCTCAACTGGGGTGAGCCCGCGCCACCCGGCCATCCGCTGCGCCAGCGCTACCCGCACCGCTACGGACCGCCCGTCCTTCCCGAGGACGACCTGCCCGGCGTCACCGATCTGCTGCTCCGGTTCCACGCCGGGGTGATCGACGTCCAGCGCCGGGTGTTGCGGGTGATCGCGGTGGGGCTGGGAATCCACGAGGAGTTCTTCGACGCGATGCTCGAGTACGGGGCGACCCTCAACCGGGCCCTCCACTACCCGCCCATGGACACCGCCCCCGACGACGGCTTCATGTGGGCTGTCGAGCACGGCGACATCAACCTCATCACCATGCTTCCCAGGGCCTCCGCGCCCGGCCTGCAGGTGCGCACCGACCGCGGCTGGGTCGACGCCGTCCCGCCGGACGGCAGCGCCATTATCAACACCGGCATGATGCTCGAGCACCTCACCAACGGGGTGATCGGCGCCGGCATCCACCGGGTGGTGGCCGCCGAGGGCCAGAGCGGCGACCGCTACTCGGTGGTGCAGTTCGCCCACCCCACGCCGTGGACGATCCTGTCGCCGCTGCCCACCTGCGTGACCGACGAGCACCCGCTGAGGTTCCCCACCATCACCTCGGCCGACGCCCTCGACAAGGTGATCTGGGAGATCAACCTGGTAGAGGACGGCCGCCGCCTCGACGACGGCTAGCTCAACAGCCCGGCCAGCCTGGGCCGCTCCAGCTCGCTGCTGGCCAGGACGGGCAGACCAATGCTCGCCGGTAGCCTGATCGGCCATGACTGAAGGCGGCGACGGCCCCTACCCGTCCGTCGGAAGCCCCGATTTTCCTGCCATCGAGCAGCGCGTGCTGGCCCGCTGGAAGGCCGAGGGAACCTTCGAGGAGTCGGTGAGGGCCCGGCCCGCGGAGCGGGACTGGGTGTTCTACGACGGGCCGCCGTTCGCCAACGGACTGCCCCACCACGGCCACCTGCTGACCGGCTTCGTGAAGGATGTCGTGCCCCGCTACCAGACGATGCGGGGCAACCGGGTGGAGCGACGCTTCGGATGGGACTGCCACGGCCTGCCCGCCGAGATGGAGACCGAGCGCGAGCTGGGCGTCTCGGGCCGCGCGGCCGTCCAGTCCTTCGGCATCGCCGAGTTCAACCAGCACTGCCGCCAGTCCGTCGTCCGCTACACCCGGGAGTGGGAGGACACCGTCACCCGCCAGGCCCGCTGGGTGGACTTCGGCAACGACTACAAGACGATGGACCTGCCCTACATGGAGTCGGTCATGTGGGCCTTCTCGCAGCTCTACCGCAAGGGCCTGGTGTACGAGGCCTACCGGGTGATGCCGTACTCGTGGGGCGCGGAGACGCCCCTGTCGAACTTCGAGATCCGCCTGGACGACGCCACCCGGCCCCGCCAGGACCCGGCCATCACCGTGGCCTTCGACCTGGTGGCCCAACCCGGCGACCCCGGACCGATGAAGCTCCTCGCCTGGACGACCACACCCTGGACGCTGCCGTCGAATCTCGGCATCGCAGTGGGTCCGGCCATCGACTACGCCGTGATGGAGGAGGGCGGCGTCCACTACGTGCTGGCCGAGGCCACCGTCGGCGCCTACGAAGCCCAGCTCGCCGACGCCCGCCGGGTCGGCACCGTCCGCGGCGACGAGCTCGTCGGCCGGAGCTACGTCCCGCTGTTCGAGTTCTTCGCCCACCGGACCGAGGCCTTCCGGGTGCTGGCCGCCGACTTCATCGACACCGCCGAGGGCACCGGGATCGTCCACATGGCGCCGGGCTTCGGGGCCGAGGACCAGGAGGTGTGCGAGGCCAACGGGATCGCCATCGCCGACGCGGTGCCGGTGGACGATCGGGGCCGGTTCACCGAGCCGGTGTCGGACTGGGCCGGGGTCAACGTGTTCGAGGCCAATCCCGGCATCATCCGCCAGCTCAAAGCGCAGGGCCGGATCGTCCGCCACGACAGCTACGAGCACAACTACCCGTACTGCTGGCGAACCGACACCCCCATCATCTACCGGGCCATCAACAGCTGGTACGTGGAGGTGACCGCCATCCGGGACCGGCTGATGGCACTCAACCAGCAGATCAACTGGGTGCCCGACCACGTGCGGGACGGCCGCTTCGGCATGTGGCTGGAGGGAGCCCGCGACTGGTCGATCAGCCGCAACCGGTTCTGGGGCTCGCCCATCCCGGTGTGGCGCAGCGACGATCCCGACTATCCGCGCGTTGACGTGTACGGCTCGCTCGACGAGCTCGAGCGGGACTTCGGGGTGCGCCCCGACGACCTGCACCGGCCCTTCATCGACGACCTCACCCGCCCCAACCCCGACGACCCCACCGGCCGGTCGGTGATGCGGCGGGTACCCGAGGTGCTCGACTGCTGGTTCGAGTCGGGCTCGATGCCGTTCGCGCAGGTGCACTACCCCTTCGAGAACGCCGAGTGGTTCGAGAGCCACTTCCCGGCCGACTTCATCGTGGAGTACATAAACCAGACCCGGGGCTGGTTCTACACCCTGCACGTGCTGGCCGGGGCGCTGTTCGACCGGCCCGCCTTCTCCAACGTGATCTGCCACGGCATCCTGCTGGCCGCCGACGGCGCCAAGCTCTCCAAGAAGCTGCGCAACTACACCGAGCCCACCGACATCTTCGAGCGCCAGGGGGCCGACGCCCTGCGCTGGTACCTGATGTCGGCCAACATCGTGCGGGGCGGCGACCTGCGCATCAACGACGACGGCATCGACGAGGTCACCCGCCAGATCCTGCTGCCCGTCTGGAACGCCTATTCGTTCTTCACCATGTACGCCAACGCCGAGGGCTATGCGGCCCAGCCGCGCCCCGACAGCGACGACGTACTCGACCGTTACGTGCTGGCCCGGACCCGGACGCTGGTGGAGCGGGTCACCGAGCGGATGGACGCCTACGACCTGCCCGGCGGCGCGGCCGAGATCGCCGCCTTCATCGACGCGCTCAACAACTGGTACATCCGCCGGTCCCGGGACCGCTTCTGGAACGCGGGCGGCGCCGACACCGACCGGGCCGCCTTCGACACCCTGTACGTGGTGCTGACCACCCTGACCAGGGTGGCCGCGCCGTTCCTGCCCATGATCACCGAGGAGATCCACGGGGTCTTGACCCGCGGTTCGTCGGTGCATCTGGCCGACTGGCCCGACCCCGACGCCGAGGGCCTGCCCGACGACGAGGCGCTGGTGGCACGCATGGAGCGCCTGCGCGACGCGGCATCGGCTGCGCTGCGGGTGCGGGAGGACGCCGGGCTGCGGGTGCGGCTGCCCCTGGCCCAGGCCACGGTGGCCGGCAACGGCGCCGAGGACCTTGAACCGCTCATCGATCTGCTGGCCGACGAGATCAACGCCAAGTCGGTGGTGCTCACCGACGACCTCGAGGCCCACGCCTCCCTGGTGCTGCGCCCCAACGGCTCGGTGCTGGGCCCCCGTCTGGGCGGATCCGTGCAGGAGGTGTTCAAAGCGGCCCGCGCCGGCGATTGGACCCGCAACGACGACGGCACGGTCACCGCGGCCGGCCACCGGTTGGAGGCGGAGAGCTTCGAACTGGCCGTGGAGACCTCGGAGGGAGGTGCCGCGGCCGGTCTGGCCTCCGGCGACGCGGTGGTCGTTCTCGACACCGGCGTAACGCCGGAGCTGGAGGCCGAGGGCTGGGCCCGCGATGCGGTGAGGGTGATCCAGGACTGCCGCCGCATCGACGGCTACGTGGTGACCGACCGCATCGAGGTGTCGTTGGCGCTGGGCTCAGACGTGCAGGCCGCGGCCGTGCGCCGGTGGCGCGACTACGTGGCCGAGCAGGTGCTGGCCTCCGATCTGCGGGTGACCACCTTCAAGGCCACCGGCGGCGGCGCCGACACCGTCTCGGAGTCGTACACCACGGGCCGCTGGCTGGCCGGCGCTGCCGGCCACGACATCATCATCGACGGCCAGCCGGCCCGCTGCCACCTGTCACCCAGTTCAGCCCGGCCCCGCCGGCCCGGCGAGAGCACCCGCCGCCGCTGAAGCGGGCTACCGGGCCCGCGGCGGAGGCGCGTTCTTGCGGGCCTTCTCGTGGCCGCCTGCGAACTCCTTGCTGACCACGTCGTCGATGTTGCGGTTTCCGCCGGATCCGTAAGCGCCGCTGCAGCACACGCCGATGGCGTGCCGCAGACGCCTTGCGGTTTCGCGCGATGCCACGAGAGGTGGTTGCTCGGGCCGTGCCTGACGCAGCAGTCGCAAGCAAGTGCCGATGCGCTTGAGAGCGCTGCGGAACATTACGCGTCCTCTCTTGGGGCTCAGCCTCCAACCTAGCAGTCGCTCGTCGCGCGGGTGTCCTGGACGAGCTGTCTACGCTGCTGGGGCATGGATCGTGACGGCTATGGGAGCCTCTTCGACCTGACGGGCCGGACCGCCATTGTGACTGGGGGCACCCGGGGCATCGGTCGGGCCATTGCAGAGGGATTCGGGTGCGCAGGCGCCCGGGTGGTGGTGGCGTCGCGCTCCGCGGAGTCCTGCGCCGCGGCAGAGGAGCGCCTGGCGGGCGCGGGCTTCGAGGCTCTGGCAGTGCCCACCCACATGGGTGACATCGAGGCAGTCGAGGGACTCGCTGCAGCCGCGGTCGAACGATTCGGTGGCGTCGACGTGATCGTCAACAATGCGGCCAACGCTCTCGCTCAGCCGATCGGGGCCCAGACTCCGGTTGCTTGGCAGAAGTCCTTCGAGGTCAACCTGCGCGGTCCGGCCCTGCTGACCCAGGCGTGCCTCCCGCAGCTGGAGGCGAGCCCGCACGCGTCGGTGATCAACGTGATCAGCGTCGGGGCCTTCATGTTCTCGCGGGGCTTCTCGATCTACGGGGCCATGAAGGCGGCGCTGCTGTCCTACACCAGGGCTGCCGCCGGCGAGCTGGCGCCTCGCGGCATCAGGGTGAACGCCCTGGCGCCCGGTCCCGTGGACACCGACATGGTGCGCAACCAGGGACCCCAGGCGGCCGAGTCGATGGGCGCGGGCACGCTGCTGGGCCGCTTGGCCCATCCCGACGAGATGGTGGGACCGGCGCTGCTGCTAGCCAGTGACGCCGGCCGGTTCATCACCGGCCAGGTCATCGTCGCCGACGGAGGCCTCCACCCCCACTGACTCGGGATCCTCGACTTCGACATCGTCGCCGCCGTCGCCGGCTGGGACCTCGGCCTGAGCTTCCGTGCCAGGTGCCTCATCCTCGGCGTCCTCGGTCTCGGGGGTGTCGCCGGTGTTCTCGCCGTCGGTAGCTGCCGCGCCTTGTTCGGCGTTCTCGGTGTCGTCGATCTCGGTGTCGCCGTCGGCGGCTTGGGCCTCTTGTTCGGTGTCGTCGGTCTCGGTGTCGCCGTCGGCGGCTTGGGCCTCTTGTTCGGTGTCGTCGGTCTCGGTGTCGCCGTCGGCGGCTTGGGCCTCTTGTTCGGTGTCGTCGGTCTCGGCGGCTGGGGCGGCCTCTTCTTCGGTCTCTTCGCTTGCGTCCTGTGGGGCGTCCCGGTCACCGTCGCGAAGCCGGCGCAGTGCCTCAGCGGCCTCCCGGTAGGCGGTCTCGGCCGCGGCGGTCTCGGCCGCCGAGGCCTTGGTCTCGTCGAGCCTGCGCACGGCCGCGGCGGCGTCGTCCTTGGCCCGTTCGGCCTTCCTGAGGGCTCGTTCGTGGGCTTGCTGCTCGCGGTCGGCGACCAGATAGGTGTTGAACAACGTCAGGGCGGCCGCGGTCTCGTCGTCGAGGGGCCGGTGCTTCGGGGCCTTGGTCACACTGTCAGGCATCTGGTCCAGGTACGCCAATCAAATCTCGAGCCGGCGCGCCCGCGTTGGCACACCGTCCTTGCTGTACGTACTACGGTATCGCCCTGAGGCCTTTTGGGAGGAGTGCTGCATGGTAGAGATGGGCGAGGAGATCATCGTCCTCGACGAGGTCTACAAGATATTCGGACCCCAGCCCCGGGGGCGGGCCTTCGACTTGGCCCGCGCCGGGATGGACAAGAACAGGGTGCAGGCGGAGACGGGCCATGTGGTCGGTCTCGACAACGTGTCCTTCTCGGTGAACAAGGGTGAGATATTCGTGGTGATGGGCCTGTCCGGTTCGGGCAAGTCAACCGCCATCCGCACGGTCAACCAGCTTCACGACATCACCTACGGCTCCGTGCTGGTCGACGGCACCGATGTCCAGGCGCTGGAGGGCTCGGACCTTCAGGCCTTCCGCCGGCAGTACATGGGCATGGTGTTCCAGCACTTCGCCCTGTTCCCTCACCGAAGGGTGATCGACAACGTGAGCTACGGCCTCAAGGTCCAGGGCGTCGACAAGAAGGCCCGGGAGGAAGCGGCCATGAGGGCGCTGTCCCTGGTGGGTCTGGGCGCCTACGCCCAGAGCTATCCGTCGGAGCTCTCAGGCGGTATGCAGCAGCGCGTCGGCCTGGCCCGGGCTCTGGCCTCGGACCCCGACATCCTGTTGATGGACGAGGCCTTCAGCGCCCTCGACCCGTTGATCCGGCGCCAGATGCAGGACGAGATGATGGAGATCCAGGGCGACCTCCACAAGACGATCCTGTTCATCACCCACGACCTCAACGAGGCGCTGCGCATCGGCGACCGGGTGTGCATCATGAAGGACGGCGCGGTGGTTCAGATCGGCACACCGGAAGAGATCCTCACCCAGCCCGCAACCGGTTACGTGGCCGAGTTCGTTCAGGATGTCGACCAGGGCCGGGTCATCCAGGTGCACGAAGTCATGCAGAAGCCGAGCCCGATCCCGGCCGACTCCACCCTGGCCGATGGACTCAGCCGCGTCGGGGAGCGCTCCGGCGCCTTCGTGATCGACGACTCCGGCGGACCCACCCACCTGCTTACCGCCGATGACGGGATCAGGGCCTCCAGCATGGGCACCACCGAGTTGGCCCCGGCGCTTCGCACCGACTTCGACCGCTGCGGTCCCGAGGACTGTCTCAACACGGTCTATGCCTATGCGGGCCGCGGCCTGCCCATCGCCGTCTGCGACGAGTCGGGGGCCTTGATCGGCAACCTCGATCCCCGCCACATTATGGAGGAGATGGGACGGGTTGAGCACCTCATCGACGACTTCGAGCGAGAGGTGTTCATGTGAGCCTCCTCGCCCAGGCCGACGGGAGTACAGCGCTCTCCGACACCGGGTTCACCGACAACCTGGTTCTCGACAAGTACCTCGTCCCATTCGGCGACTGGATGGACCAGGCGTTCGACTGGGTTGCCGCTGAGCTGGGTTGGCTGCTGAGCGCCATCAAGTGGCCCTTCTCGACGCTCAACGAGTTCCTTGTGCGGGACATCATGGAGAACGTCTCATGGTTCTGGATCGCAGTGGCCTTCTTCGTCATCGGCTTGCTGGCCCGCAACATCAAGGTCGGAGTATTCGCCGGCCTCGGCATCGGCGCCTGCGGCTTCCTGGGCGACGGCTTCTGGCAGGCCACGATCGAGACAATCGGCTTCGTGAGCGTGGCCGTCTTCCTTTGCGTGCTCATCGGAGTGCCGATCGGCGTTGCCTGCGGCCGCTTCGACGCGGTGTGGAGCGGCGTGAGGCCCGTGCTCGATGCCATGCAGGTGATCCACGCCTTCGCCTACCTGATCCCGTTCATCTTTCTCTTCGGTCTCGGCAACGTGGGGGCCACCATCGTCACGATGTTCTTCGCACTGCCGCCGGTGGTGCGGCTCACCAACCTGGGCATCCGTCAAGTGCCCGCCGATGTCGTGGAAGCGAGCCGGGCCTACGGCGCGCCCGAGTGGAGGGTGCTGGTCGATGTGCAGCTGCCCCTCTCACGGGCTGCCATCATGACCGGAATCAACCAGACGCTCCTGCTGGCGATGTCGATGCTGGTCATCGCCGCGATCATGGGCGCGACTGGCCTGGGCTCGGAGCTCTTCCAGGCCGTGAGCCGCCAGGAAGTGTTCCTGGGAGCGCAGGCCGGCCTTGCGTTCTACCTGGTGGCGGTGGTCTTCGACCGGATCTCCCAACCGGAGGGGACTGAAGGCGGCCTGCTCCGCCGCGTCCGGCAGGCCTGGGCCCATCGCCGTGATCCCGAGGTGCTGGTGCCCGACAACGCCAGGGCCGCGGCGATCGATGACGAGTCGGCGCAGGTTCAGGGCGAGATCGCCCCCCTGACGGCGGCCGAGCGCCGACCGATGATGGTTGCCGGTGCGGGCGGACTCGTCGCCTTCGTGTCGTTGTTCCTTACCTGGAACAGCGGTGCCGGGTTCCTCAGCGCCTACGGCCGTTCGCTCGACGAGTACCGGCCTGGCGAGTCCTTCAACGGTCTGTCGGCCTCGGGAGGTTCGTGGTTCGGGTTCGTCCTGCTGGCGCTTGCGGTGGTCGTCGTAGCGGCCGCGGTAACCACGATGGTGACGCCGGGCCGCGGCCCGCGGTGGTTCACGGCCGACGGGGCGACCATCGCCTCGCTGGCCATGCTGGTGATGATGGCCGTCTACCTGCTGGCTGCGCCTTCGGATCTAGTCGAGGGATACAGCCGCGGGATAGGCCCATGGCTGGCCCTGGTCGGGGCGCTCGTTGCCTCCGCGGGTTCGGTGGCCTGGATCCGGTTGGCCCCCCACGCGCCGGACCGTCCCCTCAGGGCTCGCATCGGTTGGGGCCGGGTCGCCGCGGCCGGATTCGTGGTGATCGTCTTCGGGGTCGGTGCCTTCTCGGTGTGGAGCTTCGACGAGCGGACGAGGTTGATCATCTCCACCGACACTCAGGCCCAGCTCGACGATATGGCCGCGAGAGCCGATGCGAACCCCGAACAGTCCGGCGTGATCCAGTCGCAGATGTCGGCTCTCCTCGCCGCGGCCGAGCCCAACCCTCGCATCATCACCGACGGCGTGAACCGCGATGGTCCCGGACTGGGCATCTGGGTGTTCGTCGCCGGTCTGGTCGGCGCGGCCGCGGCACTGCCCGCCGCCGGTGTGTTCGGGCGTCACGAGCACCGGCAGTGGCGATGGAGCGCCATCACGGCCGGCATCGGGGTCGGCGCCGCCTGCGTCGGCTTCGGCTGGATCTTCACCCATGCCCGCTCGGGCGAAACGACCGCAGAGGGAACCTACTTGAGCGGGGTGGGGTCCTTCCTCGCCCTCGCGGGCGGCTTGACGCTGGCAGCAACCGCGGCCGGGGTCCTCAAGGAGTTCCGACGGGCCAAGGTGTACGCCGACGATGTGGAGTCAGAGACGTCGGCAGGAAGTCATGGGCAAGCCGATCGGCAGCGAGAGCATGAGGTCGTGACGTGAGAGTGCTGGCACAACAGCAGAGCGACGAGGTCCTACGCCCGGGCTTCTTCGACAACGAGGTCACCGAACAGTTCCTCGTCCCGGTAGGGGCCTGGGCGGACCAGGCTGTCGACTGGATCGCGGTGAGGCTCGACTGGCTGCTCTCGATCATCAAGTGGCCGTTCGACGCACTCATCGGGCTGCTGGTCGACGACATCCTGGAGCCGCTCCCCTGGGTGGTGGTCGTGCTCGCCTTCTTCGTGATCGGCACACTCACCCGCAACGTCAGGGTCGGCGCCTTCGCGGCCGTCGCACTGAGCATTTGCGGGATTCTCGGCAACAACTACTGGCAGCAGACGGCCCGCACCATCGGTTATGTGGGCGTGGCCGTGCTGCTGTGCGTGATCGTCGGGATACCTCTCGGCGTCGCCTGCGGGCGAGCCGACTCGGTTTGGCGAGTGGTTCGACCGCTGCTGGACGGCCTGCAGGTGATCCCCTCCTTCGTGTACATGCTGCCCTTCATCTTCTTCTTCGGCATCGGCGTGGTGCCGGCCACCATGGTGACGATGACGTTCGCGCTCCCGCCGCTGGTGCGCCTCACCAACCTGGGCGTCCGGCAAGTGCCGGGCGACGTGGTTGAGGCGAGCCGGGCCTACGGAGCGCCCGAATGGAGGGTGTTGCTCGACGTGCAGTTGCCGCTCGCCCGTCCTGCCATCGCCACCGGAATCAACCAGACGCTGCTGCTTGCCGTCTCGATGCTCGGTGTTGCCGCCATCATGGGCGCAGGCGGCCTGGGTCGGGTGCTGTTGCAGGCCATTACCACCCAGGATGTCCCCAAGGGGATGGCGAGCGGTCTCGCGTTCTTCCTCGTGGCGGTCGTGCTCGACCGCATCTCCCAGCCCGAGGACACCGACAGTGCGGGCCTGATCCGCCGCGTGCGCCTCGCCTGGGCCCACCGCCGCGATCCCGAGAGGCTGCTGGCTACCGGCGAGGGCGCCGGCGCGGACGCGTCAGAGGGCCGATTCGCCGGCGTGACGGCCAAGGAGCGCCTCCCCATGGCGATCGCGGCCGCTGGTGGCGCGCTGGCGGTCGTCTCGGTCTTCCTCACCTGGACCAGCGGCGCCGGTCTGTTCAGCGCCTACGGCCGGCGAGCCGACGAGGACCTGGCCCAGCAGTCATTCAGCGGTCTCGATGCGTCCGGGGGCTCGTGGTTCGGCTACCTGGCCCTCGGGCTCGGTGTGCTGGTGGTGGGCGCGGCCGTCATGACGTTGGCCGCGCCCGGACGGGGCCCGCGCTGGTTGACGGCCGACGGCTCGCTGATCAGCTCATTGGCGCTGCTGGTGATGATGGCCTGCTACCTGTTGGCGGCGCCCGCGGACGCCGCGGCCTCGTACAGCGCCGGCGCGGGCGTGTACGTTGCGCTGGTCGGGGCCCTGCTGGCGTCGGTCGGGTCGTTCTGGTGGGTCTCGTTGGCGCCTCATTCACCGTTGCATCCCCTGACGGCTCGCGTCGGGTGGGGAAGGGTGGTGCTGGCGGGCGTCGCCGTCGTGGTCCTCGGGATGGCGGCCGTCTCAGGCTGGAGCTTCGACCAGCGCAAGGACGTCGTCCGGGACGCCGAGGTGGAAGCACAGATCGCAGAGCTCTACGCCGAGGCTGAGGCGAATCCGGCCCAATCGGGTGTGATCTCGGCTCAGATCTCCGCTTTGCTGGCCGCGCAGTCCGAGGAGAAGCTGATCGTCACCGACGGGGTCAGCGGCGCGGGTCCCGGCCTCGGCATCTGGGCCCTGGCTGCCGGGCTTGCCGGTCTGGTCGCCGCGCTGCCGGCGGCAGGGGCGTTCGGCCGCGACGAGCACCTGAGATGGCGGTGGAGCACGGTCACGGCCGGGATCGGCGCGGGCGTCGTCTGCGTCACCATCGGGTGGATAGCAACGCAGGTGCGGTCCGCCGACGACAGCTACCTCACGGGGGTGGGCGCCTTCATCGCCCTCTTAGGGGGGGTTGTACTGGCGGCCACGGCGGCCTCCGTGCTCAAGGAGTTCCGCCGGTCCAAGGTCTACGCGGAGGACGAGCCGGCGCCGGTGTAGCGGGAGGCAGGTCCCATCCCGGAACCCGAGTAATCATAAGCTGAGCTGATGATCGAATTGTGGGTAGACTTGCCGGTCTTGACCATGTAGGGTTGCGGCCCGCGAGCCGGGTCCAGTGGCCCTGTCGCGCTGAGGAAACCAACCCAGGAGGGAATGCACTGATGAAGAAGAAGCAAGCGAGCTTGTGGCTCGCCGTGCTGGCGGTGTTCGCGCTGTTCGCGGCCGCATGCGGAGACGACGAGGCCGATACGACCACGACCCCGGCTGTGGAAGAGGCCCCGGCTGTCGAGGAAGAGCCGATGGCTGAGGAAGAGCCGATGGCTGAGGAAGAGCCGATGGCTGAGGAAGAGCCGATGGCTG
>VXTM01000042.1:0-10144 GCA_009837445.1 Acidimicrobiaceae bacterium | reverse complement strand
GAGGAAGAGCCGATGGCTGAGGAAGAGCCGATGGCTGAGGAAGAGCCGATGGCTGAGGAAGAGCCCATGGCTGAGGAAGAGCCCATGGCTGAGGCGGCGATGCCCGGAGAGGGTGTCACGGTCAACATGGCTCGGGCCGACTGGCAGAGCGGCTACTTCCAGGCTCAGGTCTACAAGCAGATGCTCGAGGAGCTCGGCTACGAGGTGTCCGAGCCGTCCGAGACAGAGCTCGGCCCGTCGCTGGCCTACCTGGCGATGGCCCAGGGCGACGTGGACTTCTGGGCCAACAGCTGGTACCCGGGCCACAACTCGTGGTGGGCGCCTGAGCTGCCCGACGGCTCAACCGTGGGCGACCACCTCGAGAAGGTCGGCGCGGTGTTCCGCGGCGGCGGTCTCCAGGGTCTGCTGATCACCAAGTCGGTGGCCGACGAGTACGGCATCACCCACCTCGATCAGCTCAACGACGATCCGGAGATCCGGGCGATATTCGACACGGACGGCGACGGCGTGGCCGAGTTCTACGGCTGCCAGGAGAGCTGGACCTGTGACGACATGATGCAGAGCATGATCGCCTTCAACGGCTGGGAGAACCTGGTCCAGACGATCGCCGGCTATGACGCCATGTTCGCGGAGGCGGTGGCCAAGGTGGAGGCCGGCGAGCCGGCTGTGATCTACACCTGGACGCCGACGGCCTACATCACCCAGCTCCGGCCTGGCGACAACGTCTACTGGCTGGCAGTGGAGAACGTGCTCGACGACTCCAACCCGCTCGGTCTAGAGGGTGGCGAGGAGTTCGACCAGAGGTACTGGGCCGGCACGACCGACCCCGTCGAGCTCGACATCCCGGCCGAGCAGTGCCCGGCCAGGGCCAACGCGGACTTCTGCCAGATCGGCTGGGTCCCGGCGGACATCCAGGTGACCGCCAACTCGGCCTGGCTCGCTGCGAACCCGGCAGCCGCCGAGCTCCTCAGGCAGGCCAAGCTGTCGGTGGTCGATGTGTCGCTCATGAACGTCGAGATTCAGGGCGGACGTGACACCGAGGCCGAGATCGCCGAACTGGCCGCAGGCTGGATCGCCGAGAACCGGGCCACGGTCGACGAGTGGCTCGCCGCAGCACTGGCAGCGGCCTAACCGCACGCGAGGCCTGAGGCCTCAAGAGCAATCAACCGAGACAGAGGGCGGGGCTCCGGCCCCGCCCTCGTCGCGCCCCTGCGCTGAAAGGGTCGTCTCGCTTGGCTACGGTTCGCCGTCGCCGATCTCCAGCTTGCGACGGGCCACGTATTCGTCGAGTTCCTCGCGGCGTGCGCTGTCCAGCGGCGGCTCGGCGTACTCGGACAGCGCGGCCTGCCAGATCGCGGTGGCCCTCTGGGTGGCGTTGAGCCCGCCCGAATCGGTCCACGCGCCGTAGTTCTGCCAGTCCGAGATCAGCGGCGGGTAGAAGGCGGTCTCGTAACGCTCCAGGGTGTGCTCGTCGCCGAAGAAGTGCCCGCCGGTGGGCACCCGCTGCATGGCCTCGAAGGCGAGGTCGGGTCCGGAGCAGGGAACCGGCGTCAGGAACTCCATCGTTTGCTGGAGCATCTCCACGTCGAGGACCAGCTTTTCGTAGCTGGCCTGCAGCCCGCCCTCCATCCATCCGGCCGCGTGGTACACGAGGTTGGCGCCGCCGAGAATGCAGCCCCACAGCGACATCTGCGTCTCGTAGGCCGCCTGGGCGTCCACGACGTTGGACGCGCTCGAGTTCGACGCCCGGTAGGGGAGTCCGTAACGGCGAGCCAGCTGCCCCGAGGCCACGTTGGCCTTGACCTGCTCGGGCGTGCCGAACGCGGGCGCACCCGAGCGCATGTCGACGTTGGAGGTGAACGCGCCGTACAGCACCGGCGCGCCGGGCCGGACGAGCTGGGTGAGGGCGATCCCGAACAGGGCCTCGGCGTTCTGCTGCACCAGCGCGGCCGCGAGGGTCACCGGCGCCATGGCCCCCATCAGCGTGAAGGGAGTGACCGACACGGGCTGGCCGTGCCCGGCCATGGTCATGAGGCCGTTGGCCATCTCGACGTCGAAGCGGCGCGGCGAGTTCACGTTGATGATGGTGGTCACCCCGGGGGACGCCGCCATCTCGTCGAGAGAGTCGCCCCGGCTGATGGCCATCATCCGGATGCCGTCGAGCGCCCGGCCGCGGCCGATGGAGGTGCAGTGATACGACAGGTCCGACAGCACAAGGTTGGCCCGGTAGGCGTCCAGGTGGCGGGTGTTGGCCGGCAGTTCCAGCGGCGCCACCACCTGGTTGCCGATGATGTGGATGGCGTTGAAGTAGTGGGCCAGCCGGATGAAGTTCTCGTAGTCGGCCATGTTGGAGCTGCGCCGGCCCCGGACCTCGTCATGCACCGCGGCCGGACCGGCCACCAGGCCGAACGCCATGCTCCGGCGGCCCACCCGAAGCTGCTTGGCCGGGTTGCGGGACGTGAGCGTGAAGGAGGCCGGCGCGGTGGCCAGGGCGGCCTCGACGATGTCGCGGCCGACCCGCACAACCTCGCCGTCGGTGATCGCCCCAGCATCGGCGAAGAGCTTGCGGGCATCCGGCGACCACAGCTCGATGCCGAGCTCCTCGAGCACCCGCATCGACGCCGCGTGGATGGTTGCGAGTCCCTCCTCGTCGAGCACCTGCAGCGTTCCGTGCGGGTTCTCGACGGCACGCCACGGCAACTGGGCGATCGCGGCGCTGCGGGTCCCCACGCGGGGCCGGCCTCGCCTCACCATGGCTCCGGACCCTAGAGGCCGAGCGAATAGGTGAGCGAATCCGCTCATACACGCCGCCGGTACGGCAGAATCTCGCCGTGACTGGACCGAGGCATCGACCGAAGATCGGGGTGGACCGGGCGGAGCCGCCGGACTGGCTGCTCGATCACGGGGAGCGCAACATGCATGCCCTCGGGCCCGGACCGGAGCTCGAGGCGGAGTGGGTGGCCGCCGGTCTGCGGCTGCCGGACCGCAGCGCCATCCGTCGGTACCGGCTGGAACGGGTGCGCTCGCAGCTGCGGGCCGCGGGGTGTGACGGCGCGCTGCTGTACGACCCGATGCACATCCGCTACGCAACCGACACGACCAACATGTCGATCTGGACGATGCACAACCCGGTTCGCTACGCCCTCGTGGCCACCGACGGCCCCGTGGTGG
Organism: Acidimicrobiaceae bacterium; assembly: GCA_009837445.1. Taxonomy (GTDB): domain Bacteria; phylum Actinomycetota; class Acidimicrobiia; order Acidimicrobiales; family Aldehydirespiratoraceae; genus Aldehydirespirator. The sequence goes on along the minus strand of VXTM01000042.1, from coordinate 6,973 downwards.
TGTTCGAGTTCTCCAAGGGCGAGTTCCTTGACACGCACTCCGAGGTCGTGGATGAGATCCGCCCGGGCCTGTCGTACACGTACTTCTACGCGGGGACTCGGGCCGAGGAGGTCGCGGACGGCTGGGCGCAGGAGATCGCCGACCTGCTGGGCGAGCACGGCCGGGGCGACCGGCGGCTTGCGGTCGACCGACTCGATCCGATGGGGATTCGGGCGCTGGAGAGCCGCGGCGTGGTCCTCGTCGACGCCTGCGCCCCGATGGAGGAGGCTCGCGTCGTCAAGTCTTCCGAGGAGATCGCGGCCATGCGCTGCGCAGTCCATGCCTGCGAGGCGGCGATCGCCGAGATGCGGGCCGCCTTCGAGCCCGGCATCACCGAGATGGCACTGTGGTCAGTGCTGCAGGCCGGCAACTTCGCCCGCTACGGCGAGTGGATCGAGACCCGGCTCCTGGCGTCGGGGCCCCGTACCAACCCGTGGTATCAGGAGGTCAGCAGCCGCCCGGTGCAGGCAGGCGAGCTGATGGGCTTCGACACCGACATGATCTGCGCCTACGGAGCGTGCGTGGACATCTCCCGCACCTGGCTGTGCGGGGGCGGGCGCCCGACGCCGGCTCAGCACGACGTGTGGTCGCTGGCGGCCGAGCAGATCGAGCGCAACACCGACCTTCACCGGCCGGGCGCCTCGGTGCGCGAGATCGTGGAGCGAGCGTGGTACCCGTCGCTGGACGACTACAACTGCTACACGGTGCTGTCGCACGGGGTCGGTCTGTGCGATGAGTACCCGTCAGTGTTCACCCGTGAGCGCTGGGGGCGCCAGGGGTACGACGCGGAGCTGCAGCCGGGCACGGTCATGTGCGTTGAGGCGTTCGTGGGACCCAAGTCGGGTGGCGAGGGCGTCAAACTCGAACAGCAGGTCCTCATCACCGAGACTGGCAACGAGCTCCTGTCCCACTATCCCCTCGAACTCGTCTGACGACGGATGGGAGGCACCCCCATGACCGCCGTCGCTGATCCTGAAGGTCCCGGCCGGGCTGGCGACGCCGCTCGCGTCGCGATGGAACTGGACCGGCTGGCCCGGCTTCAGGCCCAGCTCGTGGCGCACGACTGCGATGCCGGGCTGTTCTACGACCCCAACAACATCCGGTACGCGACGGGCACGTCGAACATGGACGTGTACGTCCTGCACGTGCCGTGCCGCTACGCGTTCGTGCCCGCCGAGGGGCGGGTGACGCTGTTCGACTTCAAGGCGTGCGAGCACCTTTCCGAGGGCCATCCTGCGGTGGGAGAGGCCCGCGAGGCGGTGAGCTGGTTCCACTTCTTCACCGGCTCGCGGACCGAGGAGTACGCCCATCGCTGGGCCGCCGAGATCGCCGGCCTGCTCGGCGCGGGCCGGAGCCCGGGCCACGGGCCGAAGCGGCTCGCGGTCGACCGGCTCGACCCGTACGGGTTGCGCGCCCTGGAGCGGCACGGTGTCGAGGTGGTGGACGGCGGGGAAGTCGCCAACCTGGCCCGGGTCATCAAGAGCGGCGCAGAGATCGAAGCCATGCGGGCCGCTCTGGCGGCCTGCGAGCGCGCCATCGGGGCGATGGAGGCCGCCCTGGAGCCACCGATCACCGAGCAGGAGTTGTGGGCCGTCATGCACCACACCGCGATCGCCGAGGGCGGCGGCTGGTTCGAGACCCGGCTGCTGAGCTCCGGACCCCGTACCAACCCCTGGTTCCAGGAGTGCTCGAACCGGGTCATCAGCGACGGCGACCTCGTGGCGTTCGACACCGACCACATCGGGGTGGGCGGCTACGCGGTCGACATCTCGCGCACCTGGCTGGCCGGGGACGCCCGTCCGACCGGCGAGCAGCGCACGATGTATGGGGCCGCGTGCGATCAGGTGAGCCGCAACATCGAGATGCTCCAGCCCGGGATGACCTTCGCCGAGGTCTCCGGGCGGGCCCACCGTCCCCCGGGAGACCTGCATTTCCCGCCCGGCAACGCGGTCGTGATCCACGGCCTCGGCGTGAGCAACGAGTACCCGCTGGTGCTCAACCGCGAGCTGTTCGGTTCCGACGGCTACGACGGCATCGTCGAGCCGGGCATGGTCCTGTGTGTTGAGAGCCTCGTGGCGCCGGCTGGACAGCCCGAGGCGGTGAAGCTCGAGGAGCAGGTCCTCATCACCGAGACCGGCGCCGAGGTCCTGTCCGCCTACCCGTTCAGCGAAGCGCTCCTGGGCTAGGTTGCCTGCTCCATGGACGGCACGGACGCGGCACCGGGCTCGTGCGGAGCTGGACCCAGTATCGGCTTTGTGGGGCTCGGGACGATGGGCGGGCCTATGTGCCGGCGGCTGGCCGATGAGGGTTACGCGGTGACGGCCTACGACCTGAACGCCGATGCGCTGGCGGCGGCGGTGGAGGGCGGGGCCCGGGCGGCTGCGTCCGTCCGCGACTGCGCCCGCGGTGCCGACCTGTTCATGACATCGCTGCCGGGGCCGCCGCAGGCGGAGGCGGTGATGGCAGGATCCGGCGGCGCCCTCGGCGCTCTGGATCCGGGTTCCGTGTGGGTGGACCTCACCACCAACAGCCGGGACTTGGTGCTGCAGCTGGCCTCCGATGCGCCTGACGGCGTTTCCGTGGTCGACTGTCCGGTGACGGGCGCGGTCGACGGGGCCCGGCAGGGGACGCTCACGCTGTTCATGGGCGGGTCCGCCGCGGCGGTGGCTGGGGCTCGGCCAGTGCTGGAGCATCTCGGAACCGTCATCGAGTGCGGACCTCTCGGTTCCGGCAACGTGGTGAAGCTGGTTACCAACCAACTGTGGTTCGCGGCCGCAGCCGCACTGGGGGAGGGGTTCGCGGTGGGGCTGGCCAACGGCGTCGAGCTGAGGACACTGTGGGAGGCCGTCTGTAACAGCGTCGGCGACAGCTTCGTCGCCCGCCATGACGCCCCCAGCGTCTTCGCGGGCCACTACGACCCCTCGTTCCCCCTGGCGCTTTGCGTCAAGGACCTGGGCCTGCTGGCCGACCTCGAGTCCAACGTGGACGCTGACCTTCCGGTGACTTTGGCGGCCCGCAGCGCCTTCGAGCGGGCGGCGCGGCGCTACGGTCTCGACGCCGGCGAGATGAGCGTGGCCCGGCGCATAGAGGACGATGCCGGGATGTCGATGCGGCTGGAGGGCGACTGGACCCCGCACTGGGAGAAGTGACCCGGGAAGGAGGACTGATGCAGCATGCGGCCCCGATCGAACTGACCGACCTGGTCGATCTTCAGGCGCTCCCGATCCACGATCCGGATTCGGCCGCCTATGTGGCCGCAGTGGACGCTGCCCGGGCCGGGCTTCGCTCGGAGGGCTGCGCCGTGCTGGGCGGCTTCGTGAGGCCCAAGGCGGTGGCTCAGCTGAACGACGAGATCCGGGAGCGCAAGCACGCCACCCACTACTCGACGCAGGTGATGAACCCGTACTTCCACACGGCCGTCAACCCTGACTACCCGCCCGACCATCCGGTCAACACGTTCATCGAGCGCTCCAGCGGTTTCATCCCCGGTGATGCCTGGGACTCCGGCTGCGCCACCGACACGCTGTTCAGGGCGCCGGAGGTGGCCCGCTTCATCGCCGACTGCCTCGAGATCGGTGCCCTGTACTGCTACGACGACCCGCTGGCCGGGCTCACCGCCAACATCTGCGATCCGGGCCAGCAGTTCACATGGCACTTCGACACCAACGACTTCGCGGTGACCGTTCTGGTGCAGCCCGGCGACGAGGGCGGGCTGTTTGAGTACGTCCCGCAGATCCGCTCCGCCGACGACGAGGGGTTCGACGCCATCGCCGGGGTGCTCGCGGGAGGCCGCAAGGGGGTGCGCACGCTTGATCTCCGGCCCGGCGACCTTCAGATCTTCCGGGGCAGGCACTCGCTGCACCGGGTCACCAGGGTGGGTGCGGGCTCGCGGCCCCGCCATGCCGCCATCTTCGCCTACACCCTGGAACCTGGGGTGATCGGCCGGGTCGAGCGCACCCGCCAGCTCTTCGGCCGGGTGCTGCCCGCCCACGAGGAGGCCGAGCGGCAGCGGGTCCGCTCAGACGCCCTGCTCGACTGAACCCCGGCTTTGGTTGTGGACCTGGTGCTGCTGGGGCGTCAGCGCGGCTCGAAGCGCTCCACATTCACGTAGGCGCCGGACGGCTCTGCCCTCACCAGAGCCATCTCCGACACGGTGAAGGTGGCGTCGATGGTGGGCAGCCCTGCAGGCGGCCATTGCCCCGATGGCGGGTCGCGCCGGAAGCGGGCCACCGTCATGTGACCGGTGAAGCGGCGATTCGGCGGGGGCTGGCCGAGGTGGCCGGTCGCCTCCGTCACCGACATAGCCAGACCGTACACACCGCTCGCCGGCAGCATGACGACGCCTCTTCCCAGGCGCTTCAGCGTCGGGCCCAACGTCACTGTTGCTGGCGCATAGCTCACCCGGCGCAGCGCCCCGGCCGCCTCCGCCTCGTCGCACTGGCCCAGGAACCGCAGGGTGATGTGCAGCCGTTCGGGCTTGGTCCAGCGCAGGCCATCGACTTCGGGCCGGGGCATCGCGGCCAGTTCCCGTACGACATCGTCGGGCGGCCAGACGGCGACGAACAGCCGGGGCATGGTCCGAGGGTACGCGCGGTGTCGACAGCCGAGCAGCCTGTCAGTCAGACTCGCGGGGTGATGTCGTTGTGACGGTGCTGTTGGGACTGCTGGCCGCGCTGTCGGTGGGGACATCGGACTTCCTGGGCGGGTTGGCTAGCCGGCGCGCCAACCCGGTCGTCGTGACCGCGGTCTCGAGCCTGGCGGGTCTTCCCATGGTGCTCTTGGCCGGATTGGTCGTGGTCGGCGAGGTGACTGTGGCCGACCTGGCCTGGGGCGCGTTCGGAGGAGTGGCGCTCGGGGTTGGGCTGGTGTCGCTGTATACGGGATACGCCCGCACGAGGGTAGGTATCGCGGCGCCGGTGGCTGGCGTGGGTGCAGCCGCGCTGCCGGTGATGGCCGAATCCCTCCTCGGCAATGACGCTCTGTCGCCAACTGCAGTCACAGGGGTTCTGCTCGGGCTGTTGGCGATCGGACTGGTCAGCATCGCCCGTTCCGAGCACCAGGGCACCGTCGGGGGCAGCGTGCTCTACGGGCTGGGTGGCGCAGCCGGAATCGGGACGTTCTTCCTCTGTCTCGCATACTCTGGCGAGGACAGCGGTCTTTGGCCGATCGCGGCCGCTCGCGCATCCGGGTTCGCGGTGCTCGCCGTGATCATCGCCGCCAGGAGGAACGCGCTCTCGGACGCCCCCCGACGCCCACCCGCAGGTGAAGCCGGGGTTCCACGCGCCCGTGGTGTGTGGCCTCACGTGATCGGCATCGCCGCACTGGTCACAGCCGGAAACGCGCTGTTCCTGACCGCGACCCGGGTGGGATCGACTTCGGTGGCGGCCGTTCTCACGGCGCTGTTTCCCGCAGTCACCGTGTTCTGGGCATGGGTGGTGTTCCGGGAGAGACTGCGGAGGGTCCAGATACTGGGACTCGGCGTCGCGCTGGTGGCCGTGGCGCTCATCGCCGCCGGCTGAGGCATCCGGGCCCTCTCAACGCGGGCTCGCATTGCCGGTTGCGGGCACAATGGTGGGCGTGGAGGGATCGGGGCCGATGGCGGCCGGAGAGGCAGGCCGTTCGGGGCCGAGGCTGGAGGCCGCGCTGGGCGACATCACCATCGAGCCGGTGGACGCCATTGTGAACGCAGCCAACTCGTCGCTGCTGGGCGGCGGCGGTGTAGACGGCGCCATCCACCGGGCTGCCGGCCCCGAACTGCTCGCGTACTGCCGCACGCTCGGCGGCTGCGACACCGGCGACGCCAAGATCACACCGGGCTTCCGGCTCGAGGCCCGCTGGGTGATCCACACCGTCGGACCGGTCTGGCATGGCGGCACCCGGGGCGAGCCCGACTTGCTGGCGTCGTGCTACCGGTCGTCGCTGGCCCAGGCCGACGAGGTCGACGCCGAGTCGGTGGCCTTCCCCGCCATCTCCACCGGGGTCTACGGCTACCCCACCGAGCCTGCCGCTGCCATCGCCGTACGCACGATCCGGTTGACCCCAACGAAGGTGCGCCTGGTGCGCTTCGTGTGCTTCAACGCCGAGACCTTCGACGCCTACCGCGCCCTGCTGGATTCCCGGCCCCCCTAGCCGCCGTGCCCACGCCGTTTGTCGACCCTCGCCCCCTGTACGAGACGGAATCGTCGCTCTGCACCCGGGTTGGGGCCTTCGGCCGGTATCTCGTTGTTGACAAGACCTCGCAAAGCCTGACCGTCGACGCTGTGCTCGACTACTACCGCAGCACCGCCTCGGCGGCGGCTGAGTTTCTGGGACGGCGACGACGGGATGGTGCATCTGCGGGGCGAGCTTGATCCGGTGACCGGGGCCAAGGTGCGCAAGCGGTTCTCGCAGGAGGCTGAGCGGTTGCGTAGGGCCGACTTGCACGGTGCGGGCGGGGACAAGCGCAGCCTTGACCAGCGCATGGCTGATGCGCTGGAGACGTTGAGCTCGTACGGCAGCATCTACTCCAGAGCCGAAGGCGCGACACCCGCCGGCTGCGGCTGCACTGGTGCCCACACCGATGGCAGCAGTGGTGAGAGCGCGCCGGAGAGCGGTTCGGACTCGGATGGACGCGGCGGGGGCCAGGCTGGCGACGGCGTCGTGAGCCGTTCCGGCGGCGATGTGAGCAGGGCTCGGAACGCGAGTTCGAGTCTGACCGGTGGCGGCAGGTGCAGGTGTGGGAGCCCGCCGTCGGCTGATGTCACGATCGTTCAGCACCTCGACGCGGACGGCACCGAGGCGTTCGCGGAGGTCGCTGGGGGTGGCGTGATCCCCCAGAGCGTGCTTGAGGAGCATTTCTGCGACGCCCGGATCACCGGGGTGGTGTTCAGCTCAGAGGGGGTGCCGCTGTGGCATGGTCACGCCAAGCGGCTGGCCACCAAGGCCCAGATGAACG
>VXTM01000014.1 GCA_009837445.1 Acidimicrobiaceae bacterium | reverse complement strand
GCCCCCACCCCCCGACTTCCCGGACGCCCCGCCCGACGGCTGGCCGTAGTGCCGGGGATAGCGCCAGCAATAGCGTTTGCAGAGCCTTGTCAACGGCTGGCAGGAAATGCCTAGGGAAATACCCATATGCCATGCGTCCACGCGTTACTTTGTACCCCGTGACGGGTAGTTGCTCCGCGCGATACCTACTAGTACGATGTCGAGACGTGTTCGACGAAGTGGCGCCGCCTCTTGGCGTCCAGGGCAGTGGTGTCAGCTACGTGCCAAGGCTGGGATGAGATCGAGGATGATTGACCGCGTTGAACAGCCCGCCGTGCTACACTCATGGCCCGTCACGGGCCCCACCATCGTGGTAGGGTTCTTCAAACGTCCCGGACGAGAGATCGAAGGGGGTGCGGCCATTGAACAGCGCGTGTAGCGTGGTACGAGTTGCATCCCTGACGGTCTGCATGTGCGAGGCGTACATGTCCGTCAGGGCCGAACTTGCCACAGATGGAACACAGGTATAGAAAGGAGGGGCACATGCCCCATTTGAAGGGGCCTGTGCCCCAAGCACAAGCAAAGGAGGGGCCGATGCCCCAGCTAGTGAAGAAGCGGCGCTCGGGTTGGGCAGTGCTCGCCGCGACCACGTTGGTCGCATCGCTCCTCGCGGTCGGGGCTGGCCCCGCGGCCGCGCTCGACGACGACTCGAAGCCCAATGCGCCGGCTGCAACGTCCGCGTGCGTGGGCGACGCCACCGGCGACATGATGTTCTCGGACGTGTCCGAGGGCCACGCCTTCCGCGGCGACATCAACTGCCTGGCCTACTACGGGATCACCGTCGGATACGGCGACGGCACCTTCCGGCCCAACGCTGATGTGTCCAACGAAGAGATGATCCTGTTCATGGAGCGGTCCGCTGCTGCCGCCGGCGCCGACGCCGAAGCGGTCGTGGGCGACTTCGCCATGTCCGGTTCGGATCCGGTGCACCGGGGCGACATGGCGCTGCTCATCGCCAGGCTGCTCGTCGCGTCGACCAGCCTGGAGTCGCGCGTCAACGTCACGAACAACGACGACGGTACGTTCGCTGTTGCGAACGTGGCAAACGGCGTGGCAACGGCAGTGTCCGGGGATGATTGGGACTACTTCGCCGACTCCCGCAGCCAGCAGAACCGCGTCCATGACAGCGCCGCCAGCGCGCTGTACGAGCTGGGCGTGGCCAAGGGCACCGGGAACGGCAACTTCTCGCCGAGTTCCACGGTGAGCCGTGGTGCGATGGCTGCGTTCATCACCAGGGCGCTGGGTCACACCAGTGCCCGTCCCGAGGGCGTGACCATTCAGTCGGCCTCTCCTGGTGAGGCGCTCATCTCGGTCCGTGACGCCAACTTCCATCCGGTGGCCAACGTGCCGCTCGATATCTTCTCGGCGAGGGCGGACCAGGTCGATGAGGCCTTCAACGACGACGGCACCTGCTTCGCGCCGCGCCTCACTCGTGAGGACGGCGACATGATGGGGTTGTGCACGATCGATGCACTCGATCCCATAACCACCCTCAGCGGTGACTTCTCGAAGAGCGTCACCGTGAACACGGACGCGGGCGGCACCACCGTGTGGGCCTGGACCGGAGAGCACGGCGACAAGGTTGAGGACGGCGGCGAAGGAATCGCCCACATCAACCTCACCGAGACGATGTCGCTGACGGCCGACGCCGCCAAGGTCACGACCGACATGGGCATGGGAGTTGCCCGGGCAGCCTTCGGCAGCACCGTGACCGTGACGATCCAGTTGATAGACACAACTGCGGGCAATGCGGATGCTGGCCCAACTGAAGGTAATACGAGCTACCAGGTCGTTGAACGCCGCGACACCGACACGAACGTCGAGTCTGACGGTTCGCCGGGCGACGTGACAGCCGGCGCGCAAGTTGTGACCCGGACGCTCGCGGTTGACGCCAGCGGCAAGGCCACCTTCACCATCACGGCCGACGATCCTGATGCCACTGACCGGAACAACCCGGATGGCAACAGCGGTGCTACTCCGCCGGTGCCTAACAGGATCGATCGGGTGAGGGTCACCTTCACAGTGACACCAGCCACCGCAAATGGCGGGCCAGCGCTCAACGATGGGCTCTCGTCCACCGACGCAAACGGCTTGCAGACGATTACGTTCTCGGATGCGGCGAGCGTGGTTTCTGCTGCAACCGTGGCGACCTCGGCCGACTACCTCATGGCACCCACCAGCGGCTCTGCCAGCAACGTGGTCACTGTGACCGTGGTCGATCAGTTCGGTCATCCCATGCGGAACCAGATGGTGAGGCTGAGTTCGACTCATGAACCAGCTGGCGCCGACCCCGCCAACGCGTCGACCTTCCCGGTTGCCCGCCGGACTGACTCCTCTGGCTCAGTTCGCATCGGGTACACCCGTGTGGGCGGGGCTTCAGTGGAGACTGTCGTCGCACACAACGCCGCCGATACCAACGCCGACGGTACCGCCGTGGACTTGGTAGCCGGCAACCGGATCCCGGCCGATACCACTGATGGCGGCCAAGCATCCGTCTACTGGGTAGCAGCCTTGACGGCTGATGCTCTCACAGCCGGGGATGCGCTTGTGGCTGACGCGGAGACGAACACGTTGATCATCTCAAGCGCCAACGGTCCGCAGTTGGTCCGCTACGACGACAACGACCAGTTCATTGTGAACGACGCCACCGTCGATCCGGCGTTGACGTCAGTTCCCATCACGCTGGCAAGGTTCGAGCAGTACCTCGCTGCGGATACGTCCAACAACGATGACGTCGGAGTGGCTTCCTACGACTCCACTGATTCCAGTGATGTCGCGACGTTCACGCTGACCGTGGCGGCGAACACCTAAACCTTAAGGCGGGCGAGGCTCCGGGCTGCTAGGTCCGGGGCCAAACCTCCCGCCTGATTTCAACACCAACCCAGAGGAGGCCCCGGCACTATCGCCGGGGCCTCCTCGCGTCCGCCCGCCAGTGACTCCAGGCGATGCGCCCCTCGTGCATTCGCAGGCAGGCGACTAGCCTTGACCGCAGGTGTTCCAGCCATCAGCGAAGGGGGACCCCATGCCTCAGCCAGTGACCAAGCGGTGTTCGGGCACGTCGATCCTTGCCGCGGGCGCGCTGGTCGCCTCGCTCGTCGCCGTTGGAGCGCGCCCGGCAGGAGCGGTCGAGACCGTCGCCGACCATGCGACCCCGGTCACCGCATGCGTCGGTGACGCCACTGAGGACTGGATGTTCGACGATGTGTCGCAGGGGCACTACTTCCGGGATGCGATCAACTGCCTGGCCTACTACGGCGTAACCATCGGCTACGGCGACGGCACCTTCCGGCCCAGCCGGAACGTGTCCCGGTTCGAGATGGTGCTGTTCATGGAACGATCGGCCCGCGCCGCCGGGGCAGACCCCGCAGACGTGGTGCAGGACTTCGCCGCGACGGGCTCCGACCCCGTGAACCGGGCCGACATGGCGCTGCTGATCGCCCGGCTCCTCGCCTCGGCGACCGACAACGACTCCCGCGTGAACGTGGTGCTGAGATCCGACGGCACCTTCACCGTCGGCGGGACCGAGCCCGACGACGCGTTCATCGACTCGCGCCAGAGTCAACCCGTCACCAAGGACAGCGCGGCCAGCGCGCTGTTCGAGCTGGGTGTGGCCAAAGGCACCGGGGGCGGCAACTTCTCACCGGAGGGGCACGTGACCCGCGGGGAGATGGCCGCCTTCATCACCCGCGCCCTGGCCCACACCACGGCCCGTCCCGAGGGCGTGACGATCCAGCAGTACGTGCCCGGCGAGGTGACCGTGTCGGTCCGCAACGAGGTCTTCGCTCCGGTCATCAACGCAGCCATCGACGCTTTCTCGATCGCCTCGCGGGATGCCCATCGGGCCTTCCGTAGCGACGGATCGTGCAGCACCCTCGTGAACGACCAGTCGGGCAGCAGACCCTGCGAGATAGACGTTCTCGACCCGGTGACCGGACCCGACGGTGACTTCACCATCGGTCTCGGCCCCACCGACGAGCAGGACTTGACCGTATGGGCCTGGACAGGAGCACCCGGGGACATTGTCCGCAGCGGGGACGACCGGCTCGTCAGCGTCGAGGTGAGCACTCAGGGCGTGGAGGCGACCGGCGCGAAGGTCAGCAACAGTCTGCCTGAGAATGCGACCCATGTCCGCTTCGGCAGTACCGTCACCGTAACCGTCCAGTTGGTCGGCGTGAACGGGTTGCGAGCGGTTCCACCTGAGGACGGCGCCTCCTACACGATCAGGAGGGAGGCCTTCAACCAGATCGACGGTACGGCCACCCCCAGCAGCCCCCTCACGCAGAGGACCACTGAGGTTGTAGCAGTGGACGACACCGGCAAGATCGAGTTCACCCTCGACGGGGTCGATCCGGAGTCCAACGACACCGGTGACACCGCCGACGACGAGATCCTGTGGCGCTACACCGTCACCCCAGTCGGCGAGAGCCCCCTGATGGACGAGCCGGTCGAGAACGTGCAGGTCGTCTTCACCGACGCCGATCCGGTGGCGACCACAATCGACCTGGCCACCCAGGTGAAGTACCTGCGGGCTGCGAGGTCGAGTACGCGACCCGTCAGCAATGTAGTGATCGCTACCGTCACCGATCAGTACGGCCAGCCCTTCAGGGGTGCCAGCGTGGTGCTCGAGAGCACCACCCACGCCGAGCTCTTCGAGTACTCCGGCCCTGTGACCACAGGCTCGTCGGGGACTGCCCGGGTTGGCTACTCCCACTCGGGCACCCAAGGCATTCGTGAGACCCTGACCGCCACCGTCGCGGGCGTCACCGACAGCATTGATTTCCTGTGGGCCGCCGATCCTCAGCCGGGTTTCGAGGTGACAACCAGCGGCGGGACATATGAGGTGCTCGCGGCCGACCCCCAGCGCAACGAGGTCGTCGTCGACCTGACCGCCGGTTTCGGGACCGCCACAGTGGTCGTCTACGACGGCAACGATCGGTTCCGTCTCGACGGCAGGGTTGTGTCGCTGAGCGTCTTCGAGAGCGTGCTCGCCAACGAGTTGGATGATGAGGCCAGCATCCTGCTTCTCGGCTGGTCGTCACGCGATCCCGACAACCAAGCCGATCGCACCGACTGGTTCCTCGTCAGCTAGCCCCCGGATCGCCGCCCACTCCTCCGACCCTTCGTCGGGGCCGGCCGCGCCGGTGGTGATGCCGAGTTCATAGGCGGCTCTAATGGCCGCGTCTCGCGCTAGGCGGCCTCCGTCACGGCCGGTCGGCCGCTCCAACCCGGGAAGGCGCTCAGGACCGCTTCTCTGTCAGGATGAGGCCCCAAGAGAAGTCATACCTGGTGGTCCGGTCGTTGTCGCTGTCGGCGTCGGGGGGCGTGATCTCATCGTCGGCCATGTAGGCGCTGACCCTGATCTGGCCGCTGGTGGGCAGGCGCCCGGGCACGTTCGCGATCTCGACATCGGCTGGCCCTGCCTCCCTGAACAGCGCCCCTGCGGCCGGCAGGGTGCCGCTCTCCAGCTTCAGGGTGTTGACCGCGTGGGTCTTCCACGCGCTGCTCGAGTTCTCCCGGTACTCGACCTGGATCAGTATCACCGGCTCGGCGCCAGAGACGGCGGTTTCCTGATCGTGGTCTGCTGCTGCCTTCGTGGCCTCCAGCGTGAACACGGCTTCGTACAAGCCTGCCGGGAGGCTGAACGAGCGGGTGTGGTGTTGGGTGCCCCTGGTGGTGAACGTCCGCGGCGGCACCGTCGTGGGTGTCGGCTGGTTCCCGAACCCGGCGTTTGGGTCCTGCGTTTGGACGGACCCGCTCTCCAGTGCCCGGACCCGATTCTCGAGAGGTCTGATCACGTTGTTCTGGTAGCGGTGAAGGAACGTGACCGATTCGGCTCTGTTCACTGTCCTCTCTGGGCAGAAGTACGTGCCGTCGCGACATCCATACGTGATGTTGTTCTGAACGGCCCACTCCACCGAGTCGCGGGCGTAATGGTTGTCAGGCACGTCACGGAACGTGCCGATCCCCTGTGCGAGCGCCACGGCTGCCGCCGTCAACGCAACAGCAGCGGCGACCACCCCAACGGCCAGCCGAGACGCGCGCCGCTTCCACACACGCCGTAGGCGTCCATCTCGCCCGCGGCGACCGCCCTGACGGTCATCCGCGCCGTGCGCCTCGGGTTCGCTGGAGGAGGGTGTCGTGGTCATGGCCGTTGTCCTCTCCTTTGGTTGTGGATATAAGGGTAGCTAGCGGGCCGCACCGGACCACTGACACCGCATCGGCTGCCAGACGCGCCGTCCTCGCAGGATGCGACCACCTCCGCGACCAACGCCCGGTTCTTTGAGCGGTTCCACCGGTTGGGCCTGATCGTGTCTACTGCCGCGACCACAGTTATGACACATTCGTTTCTAGCTTGATAGCGTGAAGGACGAATATGTCATATCCTCTCTTTCACCCCGCGTGCAGCCGATCGCCGGCGAAGGACCTGAGCGCCGAACAGTTCGCTGAGGAGTTCCCGGCCGAGAGCGAGAGCATCGAGTTCAAGGAGAGTGTCCCGCTCGATCAGATCGCGAAGACGGCTGTAGCGTTCTCCAACACCGACGGTGGAGTGATCCTGCTCGGCGTCTCCGACACAGGCCAGATCAAGGGCCTCTCGCTCAGTAGCGACAAGGAGACCGACATCCACAACCGGCTGGCTCCGGTCGGCGGGCTCGGCGACTACCGGATCCACAGGCTCAGAGTGGAGGGCCGAGACGTCGCGGCCATCGGAGTGGATCGTGTACGGGACGGTTTCGCCCAGCTGAGCAACGGCCAGGTCGTGGAACGCCGCGGCGCATCCAATCACACGCTCATGGGCAGCCAACTCGCCGACTTCATGGCTCGCCGGTTCGTGCGCGCTCCGGAGACGGCCGCGACCGAGGCGAGTGCAGACCAGATCGACCATGACCTTGCGCTGCAGCTAGCGGCGGCCTGGGAATGGAACATCGCAGGCGAGCAGGACCTGCTCATGCAACGACTGAGGGACAACGCCTTTCTGATCGCTGCCGGCCATGATGAGCGCTTGAGCGTCGCCGGTGCCCTGTACCTGATGGCCGATCCCGGTCAGGTGCTTGGAAAGGCCTACGTGGAGGTGTTCCGATACCGAGGCGACGGCCTCGACTACGACCGGCGGGCCGAGTTCCGGGGCCCGCTCCCGGAGCAGGTCCGCAGCGCTGCGGCGTTCGTTCTCGACGAACTCGGCTTCGACATGACGGTGGTGGGCGTCGACCGCCATGAGCTTCACCGGCTGCCTCGCACCGCCCTTCGAGAGGCCATCGCCAACGCGGTCGCGCATCGCTCCTATGCGGCTACTGGCGAGGCGGTGCGCATCGAGATGCGCCCCGACCGGGTCGTCGTGCGCTCCCCTGGCGCCCTGCCGGGCGGAGTCACGCTGGCCGACATCGCAGACAGGTCCGTGCCCCGCAATGTCCTGGTCATTCGCACGCTCCGGTTCTTTGGTGTCGCCGAGGATGCCGGGCGCGGCGTCGACCTCATGCAGCGGCACATGGCCTTGAACTTCATGGCACCCCCCCACTTCGAAAGCAGACGGCGCATCGGTGACAGTCACGCTGCCCCTCGGTTCGGAGGCGACTCCCGCAGAACGCGCGCTGATCGCGAAGATGCTGGCAGCCGAGGACGAGGTGTTGACTCGGCCGCATTCTGTCGGCGAGCGCGAACCGACAGATCCCGCAGAGCCCGGGACAAGCCCACAGGATGCGACGCTCTTGCTGCACGCCGCCAGAGGAACAACGCTCACCAACGCGCTGGCGCGGGAACTGCTCGGAGTCGACGTCCACGAAAGCCGGACGGCACTCCAACGCCTTCGCGATCGCAACCTGCTCGAACAGCACGGCACCGACTCGGGGACTCTCTATAGCCTTCACTCACGATTCGCTGGTCCCGACGGTGCCCGGACGCGACCCCGGAACTTCGTAGCCGAAGTGCTCGCCTTGTCGGGTGAAGGTCCGATCACCAATGCGAGCGTGCGAGCCCGAACTGGTCTCGACCGCGCCATGGCCGTGCGGATCCTCAACCGCCTGGTCGCCGACGGCAAGCTGGAGCGACGGGGCTCCAAGCGAGGCACACATTATGTTCTCCGATGACGGTCCTTGGGACACGGCCGGAGCCGAAGAACTTGAGTCACCGCAGTTATGACATATTCGTTTGTTGTCTAGCTAAGGCGATGGCGAATATGTCATAACTACGTTCGACACTACGCGGATGTGGAGCCTCGGTTTGTCCCCTAGCCGCGCACAAATTGGTGGTTTTGGATGGGAATCAGCTGGCTTGGCGGTGATCGTCGTCAAGCCCGTCAGGAGGCGCGGGCGAAGGACTAGGGGCGAGGCTCCCGGGTCCCATCAGGTGGCCCTCCACCCTCGCCAGCCTCTCGCGAACATCGGTGACATCCCTGCCCAACGCATCGAACTTCTTGTCGAACTTGGAGTCGAGGGCGTCGATCTTGGAGTCGAGCCGGCTGAATTGGAAGAAGATCAGACCTACAAGGGTCAGCCACGACCCTGCGATCGTGACCATCAGCGTGATGGTGCTGGAGTCCAATGTGGTCGTGTCCATGGCGTGAAGGCCTCCCGTTCCGCTCGGTTCTTGAGGCGAGCCATGACCGCGGCTTGCGACGGCAGCGACAACTGTAACTCAAAGGATCTGAAAGCATCAACTAGGCGCAGCGATTAGCGAAACACACTGGCGTTGCTCAACCGGCCGGTATGGTCCCCCCGGCCACCAGCACAACGCAAGACGCGAGGAGGCCCCGGCATTTCTACCGGGGCCTCCTCTGGGTTGGTGGTTCTGTCAGGGCGGGAGGGGTGGCGCCGGGCCTACGAACCCGGAGCCGTTCCCGCCTTGGGGGCTAGGTGTCGGCCACCACGGTCAGCACGAACCGGGCGACATCGCTGGAGTCGGTGGGATCGTAGGACGTGACTGCGACCGTGTCGTTGTTGTCCTCGTCCTTGGCGAGCGCCTCCTCGAAGGCAGCCATGCTCGTGAGCTCCTCAGAACCGGATGCGCCTACGGAGTACTGGTCGTTGTCGTCGTAGCGGACGATCAGCGGAGGTGCGCTGGGCCCGCCGCCGATGAGCAGCGTGTTGCTGTCGGCGTCAGCGACATGGACCACCGTCGACGTTCCCAGGCCGGTGATCTCAGTGGCCGTCGTCGCCGCCTTCGCCCAGTAGAAGTTCGCCGTGCCACCGGTGATCGCGGCGAGCGTCTCGGTGCCGTCATCGGCGGTCGTGCTCGTGTTGGCGACCAGCGCCTCGATCGAGCCGTTGCCGGTGTGGCTGTACCCGATCCGGACTGTGCCCGAGGAGTCGGTCCGGCGAGCACGCGGGAACTTCGACACGTCCGCGTCCGCGGGCGGCGTGGACGAGTGGTTGGAGCTCAGCCTCACCAGATGGCCGCGCACGGGCTTGCCGTACTGGTCGACCACCGTCACGGTGACCACGTTGCTGGCAGCGCCGCTGGTGGGTGCCGTCAGGTAGCTGACCGTGGGCTTCAAGGAAGCGGCGACAACCTGGCCCGGAGCGTCGGAGAACGTGATCGTCCCCGTGGCCGAGGAGCCCGTGATGTCTGTGGCGAGCGCAGTCGAAGTGCCCGCCGCCGCCACGGTGTAGCTCACCCTCACCCGGTCGATGGATCCGCTGTCGGGATCGTCATCGTTGTTGGGATCGGGATCAGCCGCCGTGATGGTGAAGGTGCCCTTGCCGCTGGCGTCGACTGCGATCGTCTGCGTCGACACCGACGTGCCGGCAGTCACCTCAGCCCCAGCAGTAGCGGGGTCATCTGTTGCCTCATTCAGGTCGGCCATGCTGCGCAGGGTCACGGTATAGCTATCACCATCATCCGTGGGGCCGGCATCGGCCCGGTCCGACTCTGCGTCGCCGACCAACTGGATCGTGACGGTCACGGTGCTGCCGAAGGCCTGCCGGGTAACGCCCATGGGCACGTCGGTCGTGACCTTGGCGGCGTCGGCACCCACTGGGGCCGTTGCGGTGAGGTTGACGCTGGCGATCCCTTCGCCGCCGTCCTCGACCTTGTCGCCGGACTCTCCGGTCCAGGCCCACACGGTGGTCCCGCCCGCATCCGTGTTCACGTCGATCGCGCCGGGGTCGTTGTTGCCGTCGAGGCCGGTGATGGCGTCGAGAGCATCGATCTCGCAGCGAGCGGCGTTGCCGGCCACCGCGGTGACGCGTGCCATGTTGCAGCTGCCGTCGGCGCTGAAGGCCTCATCAGCCTGGTCAGCGCGCGCCGAGAAGATGTCGACCGGAGCGTTGGCCACCGGATGGAAGTTGGCGTCACGGACCGAGATGATCACGCCACCAGGCTCGTCCGTCTGGATGGTCACGCCCTCGGGGCGGGCGCTGGTGTGAGCCAGCGCCCTGGTGATGAACGCAGCCATCTGACCACGGTTCACCGAGGCACCCGGCGAGAAGTAGCCCATGCCGGTCCCCTGGGCCACGCCCAGCTCGTACAGCGCGCTGGCGGCGCTGTCGTGGACGCGGTTCTGCGAGCGGCGGGAGTCAGCGAAGAAGTCCCAATCCTTGTCCATCACGGTGCTGACCGCGAACGTGCCGTCGGCGTTGTTCGTGACGTTGACCGGCGACTCCTTGGTGGTCGCCGCCACCAGCAGCCTCGCGATGAGCAGCGCCATGTCGCCCCGGTCCACCGGATCCGAACCGGTCATGGCGAAGTCGCCCACGACCGCATCGGCGTCGGCGCCGGCGGCACCAGCGGCCCGCTCCATGAACAGGACCATCTCCTCGTTGGAGACGTCAGCCTCGGGCCGGAAGGTGCCGTCGCCGTAGCCGACGGTGATCCCGTAGTAGGCCAGACAGTCGATGGCGCCCCGGAAGGCATGCATCTCGGACACGTCCGAGAACATCATGTCGCCGGTGGCGTCGCCCACGCACGCCGACGTCGCAGCCTGGGCGTTGGGCTTCGAGTCCTCGTCGAGCGCAACTGCAGAGCTCGCACCAACCGCGAGGAGCGACGCGACCAAGGCACCCGTGGCGAGCACTGCCCAACCCGAGCTTGCAAATTCGAGGCAAAAAGCGCAGGTCAGAGGGGGTGTGTATCCCCCATGAGGGCCACTTGTCCTCGGCTTGTCCCTCAATACGGGCCGACTCGGCGCTGTTGGACAATCCCCGAGTTCTGAGAAAATTTCTTTGTCGCGACGGGTCATATGGAGGTCCAAAGTTGGTAATCGCCGCGCCGCCGCGGCGCGACGGGTGCCCGAGACACTTCTTCGCACGATCACGAGGTCGCCACGAT
The DNA here is from genome assembly GCA_009837445.1 of Acidimicrobiaceae bacterium. GTDB lineage: Bacteria > Actinomycetota > Acidimicrobiia > Acidimicrobiales > Aldehydirespiratoraceae > Aldehydirespirator. The sequence continues at coordinate 18,353 of VXTM01000014.1, read as the reverse complement.
GGCGCCCCGGCTACGTGATGTAGCGGCCCCAGGCCTCCATGACCTTCCGGCGGGCGGCGAGCAGGTCGGAGCGCTGGTAGGCGCGCGCCAGAGCTCCGGCCGAGTGGGCCAGCGCGGCCTCGGCGACCTCCCGGGGGACGCCGTTCTCGGCCGCCCACGACCGGAACGAGGCCCTCAGCCCGTGAGGGGTGTACCCGTAGGGCCTGGTGAGCTTCGACATGGCACCGTTGCTCAGCGGCTTGCCGGTGCGCGAGGCGAACACCGGCCCGGACCCTCCGGAGTAGAGGCGAGCCACCTCAAGCGCCTCGAGCGCCGCCGACGACAGCGGCACCACATGCTCGCGGCTGGTCTTGCTGCGCTCGGCGGGCACTGTCCAGGTCCGGGCCTCGAGGTCGATCTCGTCCCAGGTGGCGAACCGGGCCTCGCCCGAGCGGGTCGCGGTGGCGGCGAGGAACCTCAGGCACGCCACCGTGGGCGGCCACACCCGCGGCAGCGTCTCGAGCTTGGAGAGGGCCGCAGAGACCTCAGGATGGGGCAGGCTGGCGAGGTGGGTGGTCGGCGCGGTGTGGCGGGGCAGCGCCACCGCCAGCGCCGGGCCGGCGGGGTCGTCGGTGCGGTGCCCGGCGGCGATGCTCCAGCGCATCACCACCCCGAGGCGAGTCTTGAGCTTGCGGGCGGTCTCGGGCTTGGCGTGCCAGACGGGCAGCAGCACCCTCACCAGGTCGGCGGTGGTGATCAGATCGACCGGAGTGGACCCGAGGGCGGGATAGACGTAGCGCCTCAGCGACGACCGCCAGTTCTCCTCGGAGCCGCCGGTGTCCTTCCAGCCGGGACGGTACGCCTCGATGACCTGCTCCACCGCCTCCGCGAAGGTCGGGGCGAAGTCGTCGGGCTGCGTGGACGTCGGGTCGATCCCGGATCGGGCCAGCTTGCGGTACCGGTAGGCGATGTCGCGGGCCTCCGCCAGCGAGGTGTACGCCACCGCTCCCAGCCCGAGGTCCCGGCGCCGGCCCCGGATGGTGCCCCGCCAGATCCACTGCTTGGACCCTCCGGGCGCAACCCGCAGGATCAGCCCGTGCTGGTCGTAGTACTTGCCCGGCTTGCTGAGCGACCGGACGGATGCGATGGTCAATTTCCCCATCGTGCGACTCCCTACGTGTCGTGCATGCAGGCCCCATCTTGGCGTGTCTTTTTGCCCATTTTCTGGCCGTGATGTGGAGTTCCTCTTGGCCCGTAGCCGGCGCCGCCGGCCGAGCGAGTCCCCGCCTTGTCCCTCAATCTCAGAATCGCACACCGTAGGTGATTCCCAGCCCGCCTGCCGAAAGTCTGTCGCTGGCTCTTAAAGGCGCCTCGACCAGCGCCACCAGCCCCGCCAGCGTCCGGTCGACCCCCTTCTGGCCGGCGAATCGGGTGTCAACGGCATCGAACCGGACGTCGATCCTCTCTCCGAGCCCGGCGATCCTCGGTCTCGTTGAACTCGGCCCATGACACTCCCGGGTTGGTCGCCGCGCACCCCATCCAGCACCCCGGATCTCCCGGGGTTCGAGCTGCTCCGCTAGCCCGAAGCGATGGCCGGCACCTCGAAGTGAGCTTCGACGAGCGCGACGAGCCGCGACAGCGTCTGGGCGATCTCCCGCTGGTTCTCCTCCAGCCTCGTGAACCGGGCGTCGATGTTGTCTTCGAGCCTGGCGAACCGGGCGTCGACGGCGGTGGATCGGGCGTCGATGTTGTCTTCGAGCCTGGCGAACCGGGCGTCGACGGCGGCAAAATCGGTGGCGATCTCGCCCTTGAGTTCGGAGAAGCTGGCGTTGACGCTGTCCTCGAGCCCGTCGATGTCGCTCTTGATGTCGGAGAAGCTGATCAGCGCCAGGCCTGCGACGAACGTCACGATCACGCCCGGGACGACGTTGTCGCGGAACTTGTCCCACCCAGCTTGCAGGACGCCGCGGTGCGGCGCGGGAGCAGTATCGGCAACTGGCGCTTTGGACCCGGGGTCGGGGGGTGGTTGGGGCATGGGTGCAGGCGGTTGGGCAGCGGCAGTGTCAGCGGACAACGACATGGCAACCTCGCTTGAGTCGGGCGAACAAACGGCATAGCCGGGGCACACCGTTTACACCCGGCAGCAAGGTTGTATCTCAACATATATCAACAATAGCTGAAATGCAAGAGATGCGCCTGATGCTCCTGAACCACACCAGGTAGACGGCAACGCCGAAGCAGCCTGAGCCGCCGGATCTTCAGGGTTTCAAGCTGCTCCGCTAGCCCGAAGCGATGGCCGGCACCTCGAAGTGAGCTTCGACGAGCGCTACCAGCCTCGCCAGCGTCACGGCCATCTCCTGTTGGTTCTCCTCCAGCCTGGTGAGCCTGGCGTCAACGGGGCGGCGACCCGACGTATGGCATCAAAGGCGATCCGTCAGCAGGCGGGGAGGCCTCTATCGCACAGCCCACAAACACACAGCCCCGGCCGAGGCCGGGGCTGCTTGGCCCGGGGCTACTCACCCCGGGGTGGTTCTGCGGTAAACGATACCAGCACGCGGCATCGAGTCACGTGCTGACAGAACCCGCATGAGTGAGAAATGCGGTTCGCGACGCAGCCGGAGCGGCTTATGTGCAACTATGTGAATATTGTTTGTACGATCCGATAGATGCCTCAAATCCAACAATGGCATCATAATGTGGATCAGATCACGCGGAGAATAATTGGACGTACTACCGGCCCGGCAGCGACCGCCGCGTCAGTACAACCTGATCCCCTGAGCTACGCGCCGGTCGGGGTGGGATGCGGTAGACCCTGCTCGTCGAGCAACTCAAGGAATTCGCCAACGACAGTTTGTATGCCGTCGAGGGCAGCTTGGCGGTCCGGGGCCATCCAGTTCATTGCCTCGTCGAAGCCATCACAGAGCCCGACCCATTCCTGGTCGGACTCCGACCAGACGGCGCTGTAGGTGAATTGGTCAGCAGTGGCCATCGCGGATCCTCTCGAACAGTGCTTCGGTAACTCCCGGACCCGACCCCTCGCTAGCCCGAAGCGATGGCCGGCACCTCGAAGTGAGCCTCGAAGAGTGCCACCAGCCTCGCCAGCGTCACGGCCATCTCCCGCTGATTCTCCTCCAGCCTGGTGAGCCTGGCCTCGACGGCGGTGAACCGGGCGTCGACGTCCTCCCGGAAATGCTGAGAATTCGGCGATGAGTGCCGCCAGCGTCACGGCCATCTCCTGCTGGTTCTCCTCCAGCCTGATGAACCGAGCGTCGTGTTCGGTGTCGAGCCTGGTGATCCGGTCGTTGGTCTCGGTGATCTGGTCGCTGACCTCGTTGAAGAAGAACAGCACCAGGCCTGCCATGACGGCCACGACCACGCCCGGGACGATGTTGTCGCTGAACTTGGCCCATCCGGCCGCCAGGAAGCCGCGCCGCGGCGCGGCCAGGGCCTCGTCGGCGGCTGGTGCCGTTGGTGGGGGGTCGGGTGTGTGGGCCATTCGAGCAGGTGGTGGAGCGGTGGCAGAGTCAGTGGGAGCGGACACGGGAACCTCGTTCGGGTCGGCGGGCGATCGGCAGGGCCGAAGGCACACCGTTGACACCCGGTGGCAAGGCTGTGCATCAGCATACATCAACGATCACGCCAGTGTGTTTCACTAATCGCTGCGTCTAGTTGATGCTTTCAGATCTCTTAGGGTACAGTTGTTGCTGCCGTCGCAAGCCGCGGTCATGGCTCGCCTCAGGAACCGGGCGGAACGGGAGGCCTTCACGCCATGGACACAAGCACCTTGGACTCCAGCACCATCACGCTGATGGTCACGATCGCCGGGTCGTGGCTGACCCTTGTAGGTCTGATCTTCTTTCAATTCAGTCGTCTCGACACCAAGATCGACGCGCTCGACACCAAACTCGACACCAAGATCGACACCAAGTTCGACGCGCTCGACACCAAGATCGACACGAAGATCGACGCGCTTGACTCCAAGTTCGACAAGAAGTTCGACGCGTTGGGCAGGGATGTCACCGATGTTCGAGAGAGGCTGGCGAGGGTGGAGGGACACCTGATGGGACCCGGGAGCCTCGCCCCTGGTCCTTCGCCCGCGCCTGCCGACGGGCTGGACGACGATCACCGGGATACGTGAGGCGAGCCGGCTGATATGGCCATCGCGGATCCTCTCGCTACGCCCGGTCAATCGTTGGCTAGCCGGCCTCTTGATGACCGGGAGAGGGATTGTCGCGGGGCGGCTCGCCGGCGTCCCGCTGACTGGAATGGCGGAGTGTGAAACCCCCGGGCGCCAGCAGGTGACCCTCCACCCTGGCCAGCCGCTCCCGACTGTCCGACACATCGCGACCCATCTCCTCCGTCTTGCCCACCAGGTCGGTCAACTTCGTGTCCAGCGCATCAACCTTGACCTCCAGGGCGGTCACCCTGGTGCCTAGGGCGGCGACATCGGTGCCCAGAGCCTTGATGCTGTCGTCGTGGCGGTTGGACTGCCGGAACATCAGCGTGACGATCGTGAGTGTCGAGCCCACTATCGCCAACAGCAATGTCAAGGTGTTGAAATCCAGCGTGCTGGTGTCCATTGTGCTCGTGCCTCTGTTCTTCGGGGATACGTGAGGCGAGCCGGAACCGCGGCTTGCAACGGCAGCACCGACTGTAGCCGGCTACAGGGGTAAGCACCAATGCACCATTGTTTACATCAAGAAGGCATCATACATATCAATGCATCAATTACGGCAGTTCGAGCCGTTCTCCAGCGATCTCGGCGTCGGTCGAGTCCAGGAGAGCGTTGGTTGCGATGAGGTGGCCTTCGGTCGCCGCGGTGTCGTTCCAGGGCATTGCCGCTGTCCACCGCCATGCGTGGGTCATGACCCGGACGTAGGCGGTCAGGTCGCCATCGGTCATGGAGGTGCGCCGGAGCCCCGCAACGTACTCGTTGCGATACACGCTGGGTATCACAATGCGAGCGGCGCTGACGGCTGACAACTCGGCGTTCATCATCACTCGAGCGACGCGGCCGTTCCCGTCTTCGAACGGGTGAACCTCGGTCACGACGATCATGGCGTAGAGTGCGCGCGCGAGGCCCTCCGGCAGTTCCGCGACGCGCTCGAGCCCCTTGAGGAGCGTGCCTTCGACCAGGTCTGGCGCGACGAACTCGTAGACGCCGACGCGGTTGCTCACGGCCTTCCAAGCTCCTGGGTGCTGGTCGGGCCGTCCGCGCATGATCTCTTGGTGGCGAGCGATCAAGTGGTCGATGAGTTCGGCGGGATCGGTGGAAGTGGCTGCACGGCCGATTGGATCGACGACGCAGCGGTACGTTCCGAGGATGTCGTGGCCGTCGGCGGGGCGTTCGGCCGGCGGAGTGTTCGTCTCGACGATCCGGCGCGCTTCGTCAACGGTGAAGGTCGTGCCCTCGATGTAGTTGGAGAAGTAGCTCTCGAAGAAGGGAAGCTCGCCAGGGGGGTCACATTCGGGAAGCCACTCAGGAACTCCCAGAGGTGCCAGCTGCTGGAGGGTCTCGATCGCCGCGTTGAAAAGTCGCAGGCGTCGCTCATCCCATGCCCTGCCGGCGGTGACGGCTCTGAAGAGCTGGCCGGCACTGGGTCGTAGCGGCTCGACGCCTGTGAGTTGCTCGAAGAGAGAGTCGATCGCCGTGATGTGCCGTGTGCGTCCCGTCGTTGCGGCCAGATCGCGAGCCTCGACTCGGAAGCGGTCGGTGCGCTCGGGACCCCAGGCGATGTACTTGCCGGCTACCCAGTCCTCAAGCTCGGTCAGCGAGAGGGTTCGCGACGGCCGACCGCCTCGGCTGCGGCTGGGTTCGAGGTTGTCGAGGAGTGCGCGTGCTGGGCTGGCCATGTAGAGCCCATGGCTCCAAGGCAGATCGGACTCGTAGGGGGCTCCTCGCCGGACTCTGATCTCGAGACCCGGAAGCCTGATCGATCTGCGACCTGTGTCGGCCGCGACGGTGAGTGTGCCGTCTCGGATCACTCCGTGCGTCGCCGCGGACCTGTCGACGATGACCGCTCCCGGCAGGTAGTGGTTGCACAGTTCGGACCAGTTCGCCCTGACGATCTCGGCAGGGTCGGATGTGAGGTCGGCTGTGTAGAGGCGTGGAGCGATCCGTCGAATGCGACCGGCGCCGACAGCCTTCGACAACGTGGTGCGTGAGGCGACGTTGTCGAAGAAGATCGTGCGCGGCCCCGTCGGCCAGCGCTCAGCAGCCGGTGTCATACCTGAACAATATCTGCCCGAGAACGTCCGAAGTTGACGTTTTCTAGACTTAGTGGTGGGAACGGGTGGTCAATACCGATCGATATAATGAGATCTGGTCGAGAATCAGACTTAACGAGGAACGTTGGAGTAGGCGATCAAGATGCAGCGCAGCCGGCCCGCTATCGAGTTCGTCAACCACGCCTCGTTCGTGCTCGAATTCGGCGGGGGCAGGATCATCACCGATCCCTGGCTGTTCGGGACGGCCTTCAACGACGGCTGGAGCCTGCTGTGCGACTACCGCTTCTCTCCGGAGCGGTTCGCTGAGATCGACTACATCTGGATGTCGCACGAGCATCCGGACCACTTCTCGCCCGCGGTGCTGCGCAGCGTGCCCGAGGCCCTCCGCCGCAATGTCACCGTCCTGTTCCAGCAGACCAAGGACCGCAAGGTGATCGACTTCTGCACGGAGATCGGGTACCGGACCCGCGAGCTTCCGCACATGGAACGGGTGGGGCTCGACAACGGCGTCGAGGTGGTCTGCGGCCAGGTCCCGCTGTACGACTCGTGGATCCTCTACGACTGCGGCGGGTTCAAGGTGATGAACATCAACGACTGCGCGGTGGACGGCAGGGCTCTGGCCGGCATCAGGCGGGCCGTGGGGAGCGTCGACGTGCTGTTCACCCAGTTCAGCTACGCCGGCTGGAAGGGAGGACCCGGCGACACCGCCATGAGACGGGCGGCCGCCGGCGCCAAGCTGCGAGGCATGCAGGCCCAGATCCGGGCGCTGGAGCCGCGCTGGACGGTGCCGTTCGCCAGCTTCTCGTACTTCTCGCATCAGGAGAACCAGCACAGCAACGACAGCATCAACCGGCCCTCGGACGCGGCTGCTGCTATCCGCGAGGCCGGCTCGGAGCCGGTGGTGATGTATCCGGGCGATCGATGGACGGCCGGCGGGCCGTGGGCCAACGACGCTGCCGTGGAGCGGTACCGCCCGCACTACGACTTCGGCGCGAAGAGCTATCTGACCTCGGAGGGCGTCGACGAGCCGACCCTGCTCTCGGCGGGCCGGGGGTACGTCTCGCGGATCCGCGAGCGCAACAACGTGGCGCTGCTGTGGCTGATCCGGCGGATGCCGCTGGTCGGGCTGCTGCGGCCGGTCACTGTGTTCGCCCACGACCTGGACGCCACGTACCGCTTCTCGCTGGAGCACGGGCTTGAGCGTGTCGGGGCCGTGGTGGACCCCGACGTGAAGATGCACTCGAGCAGCCTCGACTACCTGCTGAGGCACGAGTGGGGTTACGACACGCTCGCCGTCAACGGGCGCTTCGAGGCCGACCTGGGCGGGTTCACCAAGATGAAGAAGACGTTCTCGATCGGCTCGCTCAACAACGCCGGGCGCTCGCTGTCGCTCGGCCTGCTGTTCGACCGGGCCCTCCTGCGGATGGTCTGGACCGCCGCCCAGCGCCTCAGACGCCTAGGCACCTAGGGGGCTGCGATATTGGTGTTTGCGCATTAGGTCGGCCAAGGTGCGCACGGCTAACCGGACCAAACGGCCAGCTCCACCAAGTCCGCAATCTCCCCAACGGTTATGACCGTGAAGGACGGGCGCACCCGCACGACTTCCTGCTCGATCGCCGTTGCGAAGGCTGGGCCGCCCCACTCGGCTCCGGCGAGGCCTGTCCTCAGCTCCTGACCGCCGAGATCCGAGTGCAAGGCAAGCAGCGCCGCGACCATTCTCACCGCGGCCGCGCCCATTCCGGTCTCATGACCCCCGTCCCCGGCATCCCCGTCCCCAGGATGCCTGGCCACCGAAGCCAGGGACAGCTCACGCACCAGGCACTCGGCCGCAGCGAACCGGTCCTCGGTCCCCGCCACGAATCCGGAGTAGACATCCGGTGCCACGGCTCGTAGCGCATGGAGGCTCAAGGTCGCTTCCTCCTTCGCGGACTGGACATCGTCGCTCGACCCGACTGGTGCCGGTACAGCCTCGAGCACACACGCGGCCTGGTGCACTGTCTGCTCGATATCGCGCAGGCTCATTCCGGATCGCTCAGCCAGGAGTCGCACCATCCGGCCGGCGTGCTGGTCCTCGTCAGCCTTGAGGCGGTCCCCGAGGCCGGCTGACTCGTACACCCAGTCCAGGAAGTGCCCGAGCCGTGGGCCCGGATCGGGCAGGTCGACAATCAGGTCGACGAATCGACGCAGGTAGACCTCCGCGTCGCAGTCCTGTCCATAGAGCTTCCTGACCCGCTCCCGCAATTCGAGCTCGTTCACCCCAAGCACGATCACCACTCGATCCACGTCGAAGAGATGCCTGACCACGTTCAGGTACGCCATTGCCTGCTCCGGCAGGCACCGATCGAGTTCATCGACGACCACCACGAGCCCTTCGCGCTGTTTGGCCAGCTTCTCGAGCTCCTTCTTGAACCCGTTGACTTGGGCTTCGGTGTGCTGCCAATCGCCGAACTTCGAGAGGTCCATTGACTTCTCAAAGTCCTCCCGGGAGAAGAAGCCTTTGCTGAGGATGCCTGCGGCACGAAGTCCGACATTGATCGCGATCTCCAACAATCGCTTGAAGGCCGTCTCGTCCTTGGCGAGTGCCGACACGAGGTCGACCAGGGGCAGCCCCGTGTGACTCTGCGTCCAGGCGTTGAACTCCACGACTTCTTGGCCGGCGTTGCGGAGCTGAGCCGCGCACATTTCCAGGAAGACCGACTTGCCCGACCCGAAACGGCCGTTCACTGCAATCACGGCCGGCGATTCGATCGTCTGGATGAGGTTGCACAGAGCCGTCACCCGGCCTTGCCGGTCGAGCTTGTCGTGCTCGAACGGGTAGGGGCCGATCGGTAGCTCTTTGGGGCGGACCAGGGTCACTCGGCTTCGCCCTGTGGTTCCTCATCGCCGAGATCATCCAGCTCTGCTGTGATGTTGGCCCGCTGACCCGCCAGCGCCCTTCTCCTCCCGGCTTCGAGACCTCTCACCCGGTCGGTCAGCCCATCCAGTGCCCGGCGCAGATCGCCGACGCTGCCTTCTACATCCGACAGGTCGGGCGTGTCCTGCAGCTTCTTCACTACGTCGCGTTGTACGGCCACCTGTGCGGTAAGTTCGGTGATCTTCTTGCCAAGGCTGTCCTTGGCATCACGGAGTTCGTGATCGAGCTTGTCCGTGAGACTCTTGATCGCCTTCTTGACCTCCTCCAGGTCCGTCGCCAGCTTCTTCTCGACTTTGCTCAGCCTGCTCTCGGAATCGTCCGTCAGCAGTTCGAGAGTGTTGCGGACTTCACTCGCCAGCTTCTCGACTTTGCTCAGGCTGCTCTCGGAATCGTCCGTGAGCAGTTCGAGAGTGTTGTCGACTTTAGTGAGGCGCTCCTCGACTCCCGTCGCTCTGCCTTCGGAGGCCTCCTGGAGGCGGGCGATGGTCTGGCCAAGTGCGTCGATGTTCCCTTGGAGTGCAGCTAGTTCGTCGCTAAAGGTCTCGGCCCTGCGGATGTTCTCGCTGATCTTGCGAAGATCCATATTGAACGCGTTGAACTTGTCCTCGACGTTCTTGCCGAGGCTCGCAACCGATTTCACGACTTTGGCTTGCTCGCCCTTTGTGGCCTTCTCAAGAATTCCAAGGTCCTGAAAGGCATCATCGATCTTCGCGTCGAGGTGTTCCAACTCCTCGTTATGGCGGGCAGTCTTCTCGTCCTCTTCGGATTCGCGCCGCTTCAGCGCCTCCATTGAGCTGAGAAGGATGAAGCTCACCACGATTGAGACTGCGGCCAAGATCAGGGCAACGATCGAGAACGGCTCCATGATGTCATAGTACGTACTACGTCATTGTGGCGCAAGGGCGCGTTCGCACTGCCATAGGGTCCGGGCGTGCCGGGACCTGCCCCGCCAGCTGGCCGAGGTGCGCGGCGCTGTCAGCTGGCGATCTTGAAGATCGCGACGATGTAGCCGCCCCGGTCCGACACGAACGTGACCGTGTAGCCCCGCACCACCACCTGGTCGCCCCTGGTGAGGATCGGATAGTCGTCCACCTGCCCGTTGCCGGCATCGCCGGCGATCACGAGGGGCAGCTGGCCCGAGCCCAGCGAAGCGTCCACGGTGTACACCAGCACCCCCTCCACCGCCAGCCTCGGCACCATGATCACCGCACCGTCGGGGAGGGTCCTCTCCTCCTCGGCGTCGTAGCCGACCTTGACCCGGACCTCCACCACGAGCACCTCGGTGCTCGACAGCGGCACCGCGGCCATCACAGCCGCATCGCCCGGAGCGGCCACCGGGCTCAGCATCACCCTCGACCGGTCGCCGGAGAGGCACAGCACCTGCGACGCGTCGAGCCATCCCAGCTGCCAGCGGCTCCAGGCCAGCATCTCGGCGGCTTCGAGCCGGAAGGCGTGGCCGGTGAGCTGCCGACCGGAGGGGCGGCGCCCGGTGATCTCGATGCGGCGGTCTTCGGGATGAGCCACGAAGGCCGTGTTCAGGCCCATGAGACCGAACTCGCTGTGCACCCAGATCCTTCCCTTCGGCGCCTCCGGCTGTTCGTGGCGGGAGGCGTCGTAGGGGTAGAGGTCCGACAGCCCCAGGCTGTGGGCCAGCTCGTGCGCCGCGACGGGACCCCACGGTGAAGGGTCGCGGGGCTCGTCGAGCGGGGCCGTGTTGACCTCGGCCATCAACCTGATCGCCTTCTCGTCGGTGCGCTCCAGCCCGAAGGTGTGGTTCCCCGCCTGGAACCGCGAGCTCGGCAGCACGGTCATCACGGCGTGGATCCCGGTGAAGTCGAAGGAGGGGTCGGCCAGCCGGATCGCCTCGGCGCTGGGGGCGACCCGGGACTCGCCGATGGCGTACTGCTGCAGGTAGTCCTCGAAGCTGCGCTCGGCCCGCAGCCATCCATGGCGGGGAACGAACTCGACATCGAGCCGCCCGTAGCTGGCCGCCTCCAGGTACGCCTCCGCGTACGGCAGCCCGAGGGCGGCCTCGTCCTGGGTGGTGTAGCTGGCCCGGACGTCGGGGAAGTCCATGAACAGCACCGCCACCCGCATCGTGCCGATCGACGGTGCGGCATCGCGGGGCAGAGGGAACCCGGCCGTCGTGTACGGCGTGCCCCGGGGCCGGCACGCCACCAGATCCGCCAGGGCCGGCTGGTCCGTGGCCGCGTCGTCCGTGGCCGGATCGTCCGTCGGCGCGTCGGGTTCGACTGCCGGTTCCACCGGCGGGCGGCCCAGGACGGCGGTGAGCCACTGGTCGACCAGGGCCCGGTTCTCGGCGACCCACATGACGGCCTGAACGGCAGGGCTGCTGCCGCCGCTCACGGCCAGGTTGTTCTGTGACACCTCGACCACCGACAGCTTGACCGCCTCGAACAGCGCTCGGGCCGCGGGGTTGGCGTCCAGGAAGTCCTTGTTGGCGGTGACCTGGATGTCCGGCGCGAACCAGCCGATCTTGCACCGGCCGCTCGGCTGGTCGGCCGCCGACGGGCACTGGTCGGCGCTGATGGGGGCGTAGCCGCCGGTGCCGTCGAAGCCGCGCTGGTTGTGGTCGTGGCCGTGCGGCTGGTCGGCCGGGTTGGAGTCGTCGAGGATGTTCTCCATGCCCATCCAGTAGACGTCGCCGCCGGGAGGCAGCCGGGCGATGTACGCCGACGGGGCCCAGGTGAAGATCACCGTCGGGACTCCGGTTCCGATGTTGGCCACCGCCCGGTCGAACATGTCGTCGTAGAAGTCGGTGACCTGGGCGATGTTGTCCCAGCCGCTGAACGCGATCATGTTGGTGATGACGTTGTCGCAGGTCCACGTCGTGGGACAGCCGAAGACGTCGGCCTTGCCGTTGCCGGGCACCGGGTCGGTGGCGTCGAACGCGGCCAGCGCCTCGGCGTTGCGGTTGAGCTCGTCCATGGTGTACACGCCGTAGGCGTCGGCGAACGACTTGTCGACCAGGAAGCCCTGGAGCCCGCCCCCGAGCATCTGCTCGCCCACGATCTCCAGGTGGTCGCCCACCAGCGAGCCGTCGGGCAACTGGGCCGCGTGCCACGCCAAGTGGGCCGGATACCAGCTGTTGGGCCAGTAGTCGACGTCGCCGAGGGCCATGGCGGTGTAGGCGTTCTGGGGTCCCAGCTCGGCCTCGGCCGGGTCCGACACGTCATAGCCCAGCTCCTCGAGCAGCAGCTTGTACAGCTCCGCCTGGAAGTAGCCCGATTGCCAGTCGGCCCGGGCGGCGGTGACCCGGATGCCTTCGCCGGGCAGCGGTGGCGGCTCCTCCACCGGGTCGGATATCTCGATCGGGGCGGGTTTCTCGACGAGGCCCAGGGCGCGGGCCAGGAACGTGGCCATCTCGGCTCTGGTCACCGGCTGGTCGGGGCAGTAGCGCGGGGGGTCGGACTGGCAGCCGGCCGTTATGCGGGCCGCGGCCAGGGCGTCGATGTTGGCCTCGTGGAAGTTGCCGGCGGTGTCGGCGAACCCGGCCGGGTCGGCGGCCTCGAGGTCGAATGCCCGCTCCAGGAAGGTGGCCATCTCGGCCCGGTTCACCGACCGGTCCGGGCAGAACCGCAGCGGGTCGACCAGGCAGCCCTGGGTGATCTCCAGTTCGGCCAGGCGCTCGATGTGGGGGAGGTACCACCTCTCGAAGTCCACGTCGGCGAAGCTGGACTCCGTTGCGGCGGGAGGTTCGGCTTCGTCGAGGACCCGCACCAGCCAAACCGCCATCGTCCAGCGCTTCATCTCGTCGCCCGGGCAGAACATGTCCTCGCCGCACTCGGTGCCGTCGAACAGGCCCTGTTCGGCCAGCGCATCGATGGCAGGCTTGTGCACGCCCCCGGTGACATCCTCGAAGCCGTCTGCTGTGCCCCCGGCGTCCTCCTGGACATCCTGGGCGGCCGCCACCGGCGCCAACCCCACGACGGCCAACGCAGCTACGACGACCGCAACCACTAACCGGGTCACGGCGAGACCCTACCCAGCGGCAGCCCGGACCGCCGCCGGCTCTCAGGGACGGCCCTTGATGATCTGGACGATGTGGGTGTTGCCGTCGGCGGCCACCACGCCGATGGTGTAGCCCGCCACGAAGACTCGCTCGCCCCGGACGAGGATCGGGTAGGCGTCGACCTGCCCGTTGCCGCTGTCGCCGGCCAGCCAGACGGGCAGCTGGCCCGAGAGCCGCGAGGCGTCGACGGTGTAGATCAGCACGCCCTCGACGGCGAGCTTCGGGACCGAGGCAACGACCCCGTCGGGGAAGCGCTCCATCTCCACGGCGTCGTAGCCGATCTGGCGCCTGCTCTCGATGACGAGCATCTCGGTCTCGGACAGGGGCACCACCGCCATCGCCACGCCGGCACCGGGATCGGCCACCGGACTCAGCCTCACCCGGGCATCAGGTGTGTCGATGCAGCGCACCTGCGACTCGTCGAGCCAGCCCAGCTGCCACCGGCTCCACGCCAGCATCTCAGCCGCGGTCAAGGTCTCGGCGTAGCTGGTGGACGTGGCGCCGTTGGGATATACCCAATCGATCCGGTGGCGGCGGTCGGCGGCCCGGGCCCGGAAGACCGCCGTCAGACCCATAAGACCGAAGTTGCCGCGCACCACCGTCTCCGCCTGCGACCCCGACGGCTCGAGCAGCTGGTGGACGCTGCCGTCGTAGGGATAGTGGTCGGGCAGCCCCAGCCCGTGCATCAACTCGTGAGCGGCGACATCGCCCCACCGGAAGGCTTCACGTGGCTCGTCGAGAGCAAAATTGTTGACCCGCGACACCGGTCCGACCGGGCCCTCGTCCGTGCTCAGACCGTACAGATTGTTCTCGCCCCCGGCGAAGTGCGAACTGGGCAGCACGGTCATGGCCGCGTGGAACCCGGTGAAGTCGAAGGAGGGGTCGGCCAGCCTGACCGCCTCGGAGTCGACGACCACCCGGGCATCCCCCAGGGCTCCCGGCTGGGCGTAGTGGTCGTAGTTGTTCTCGGCCCGCAGCCAGCGGTGCAAGGCGACGAACTCGACGTCGAGCCGTCCGTAGCTGACCGCTTCCAGATAGGCCTCCGCGTACGGCAGGCCGAGGGCCGCCTCCACCTCGGTGGAGTGGGTGGCCACCGCGTCGGGGAAGTCGACGAACAGCACCGCCACCCGCATCGTGCCGATCGACGGAACCGTCCAGCCCGGCAGCGGGAACCCCGCCGTGTGGTGGGGCGAGGGCGTGCCGTACGGCCGGCACACCGATGAGCCCAGCGCGACCGTGCTGATCCGGCCCGGGCCGTTGGTCTGCCCGTGATCGTTGAAGCCCCAGCATTCGACGGTGCCGTCGGTGCGGAGCCCGCAAGAGTGGAAGGCGCCGACGTCGACCGTGCTGAAGGTCCCTGCGGGGGCGGTTGCCTGGCCGCCGAGGTCGCCCCAGGGGTCGACGTTCGAGCCCCAGCATTCGACGGTGCCGTCGGTGCGTACCCCGCAGGTGTGTGTGTCCTCCGTGCGGACGGTGCTGAACGTCCCGGCAGGGACCGTGGCCTGGCCGTGCCTGTCCCAGCCCCAGCATTCGACGGTGCCGTCGGTGCGGAGCCCGCACGAGTGCACCCAGGCCGCAGTGATCGAGCTGAACGACCCCTCCGGGGCGCTCGACTGTCCGTAGGAGTCGTTGCCCCAGCATTCGACGGTGCCGTCGGTGCGGATCCCGCAGGTGTGCCAGATACCGGCATCGACCGCCAGGAACCCGCCCTCGGGATGGCTCGACTGTTCGTAGTGGTCGTTGCCCCAGCATTCGAGGGTGCCGTCGGTGCGGATCCCGCAGGTGTGCTCGCTGCCTGCGCTCACCGCGGTGAACGTGCCGTCGGGGGCGTCGGCCTGGCCCACGTACTCGTCCTGGGAGTCGTTGTTGTTGCCCCAGCACAGGACGGTGTCGTCGGTGCGGAGCCCGCACGTGTGGAACGTCCCGGCGGTGACGGCGGTGAAGGACCCCTCGGCCCGGGCGGACTGCCCGTAGTAGTTGTCGCCCCAGCAGACGATCGCCCCGTAGGACAGCAGGGCGCACGAGTGGTACCCGCCCGTGACCACCGTGGTGATCAAGGTTGCCGGTTCAGAGCCGTCTTCTTCCGTGGCTTCCGCGTCGGCGTCGTCGTCTTCGGCGTCGTCGGTGTCGTCGTCGGCGGGCTCGGGGGCGGGCTCGGGGATCTCGACGAGCCCCAGGGCGCGGGCCAGGAACGTGGCCATCTCGGCTCTCGTGACCGGCTGGTCGGGGCAGTAGCGCCTCGGCTCGCTGGCGCAGCCTGCGGTGATGCGGGCCGCGGCCAGGGCGTCGATGTTGGCCTCGTGGAAGTTGCCGGCGGTGTCGGCGAACCCGGCCGGGTCGGCGGCCTCGAGGTCGAATGCCCGCTCCAGGAAGGTGGCCATCTCGGCCCGGTTCACCGACCGGTCCGGGCAGAACCGCAGCGGGTCGACCAGGCAGCCCTGGGTGATCTCGAGTTCGGCCAGCCGCTCGATGTGGGCCAGCCAGCGGTTGCCGGCGTCCACATCGGCGAAGCTCGACTCGGTTGCGGCGGCCGGCTCGGCCTCGTCGAGGACCCGCACCAGCCAGACCGCCATAGTCCAGCGCTTCATCTCATCGCCGGGGCAGAACATGTCCTCGCCGCACTCGGTGCCCTCGAACAGGCCGCGCTCGGCCAGCGCATCAATAGCCGGCTTGTGCACGCCCCCAGTCACGTCAACAAACCCACCAGCAGCCTGCACGGCTTGGATGTCCGCAGGCTGGGCGGGCTGGACGGGCTGGGCGTCCGCAGGGTGGGCGGCCGCCCCCGGCGCCAACCCGGCTACGGCGACCGCAACGACTACCGCCACAACCCCCAGCCGCCGCACCACAACGCGACCCTACTCAACCCTGAGGTGCCTGTTCGCCTCCGGCGCGTCGGGACATCATGATCCATTGCATGTATCGAAAACAATGGATATAGTCCGTATTGCCTTCGCAAGCCGAGGTTCCGGCTCGCCCCACAAGAGCGTCTTGAAGGGATCGGAGGCACCAGCACGATGGAAGCCGACACTGTTGTACTGATGATCACAATCGTGGGGTCGGTCCTCGGATCGACCTTGACGACCATCGGCCTGCTGATGAGCGAAATACGCGGGCTCAGGGACAAGTTCGACGACCTGGCGGAGCGGGTTGCCCGGATTGAGGGCTACCTGATGCCGTCCGGCGGATTCGCGCTACAACGCCCCGAGCCGCCGCCGGACAGCCAGCCGTCAGCCGCCGATCAGTTGCCGCTCGGCGGCCAGCCGTCGGCCGCCGATCAGCCGCCTCCTGCAGCCGCCTCCTGAGTATCCCGCTCCCGACCGTCGGCAGGGCGAGCTAGCCGCCGTCTGCCCCCCCAACCGGCTCGCCACCAGCCCTTGCCGGCTGCCGTGGCCCTTGCCGGTCCGCCGTCTGCCCTACCGTCCGCCGTCAGTTGGTGGCTTGCCGTCGGCCCCTACCGGTTCGCGGTCAGCTGGCGGCTGCGGCTACCGGTTCGACCCGGTCGATGCCGAGCAGGTCGTAGGTGATCATCGGGAAGTAGCCGATCCCTCGCTGCTCGAACTGGGGGCCGGCTAGGCCGCTGCGGTCGACCAGCGTGACGGCGGCGACGGTGGCGGCCCCGGTCTGGTCGACGATGTCGAGCGCCTTGAAGATCGACCCGCCGGTCGTCACCACGTCGTCCACCAGCAGCACCGTGTCGCCCGGGCCGATCTGGGCGCCCTCGACCCAGCGCCGGGTGCCCCGCTTCTTGGCCTCCTTGCGCACGAAGAACCAGCGGCAGTCGTTGACCGCCGCGATGCCCACCGCCAGGGCGTCGGCGCCCAAGGTGAGGCCTCCGACCGCGTCGAAGCGGTGGCCGGCCTCGGTGACCGTCTCGACGATGGCCTCGCAGGCGAGCCGCAGGTGTCGCCACTCGGCCAGAGCCTCCTTGCCGTCGATGAAGTCCGACGACATCGCCCCCGAGGCGAGCCTGATCGGCTGGTCGAGCCGGCGGTGGCCCCGCTCCTTCAGGATCTCGAGGAGCTCTCGGCGCAGTGGTGACAGCTGCATGGTGTCCATGGTGCCGCCACCATACAACCTCCGGCTAGCCCGCAGCGGCCATTGATGCCCTGTGACCTGGGCGTTTATCCCAATGTCACAGGGGGGTATTAATGTCTGTCCATGATGTTTCAAGCAGTTGCGGATAGAGTTGGTGGTGCTCGCCGAGGATCGCTCGGTCGGGTCCGCCAGCAGTGGGTGTGCGTTGCCCATCGTCTCGGTCGGGTCCGTCAGCGGTGGGTGTGCGTTGCCCATCGTCTCGGTCGGGTCCGTCAGCGGTGGGTGTGCGTTGCCCATCGCCTCGGCCAGCAGTTGTTCGTTCAAGGAGCCTGTGGGGGATGACGACGATGTGGGATGAGTTCAGGGCTGCAGTGCAGGCCATAGACGTGACGGTCCTGGACCGAGCGGGCCTCGATCTTCTCGCCGGCGAGATCGGCACGGCCCGGGCCGTGCTAGATGGGCTGGAGGCTCGGATGGCGACCGGGATGCGGCGGCTCGGGGCGAGCGAGGCCAGCACCGCTGAGACGCTGCGCCGGCAGACCGGCTGCTCGGCCCGCGAGGCCAAGCACCGGACCCGGCGGGCCGAGATCCTCGGGAAGATGCCCAACGTCGCCGAGGCCTTTTCATCGGGACGCCTGACGGGCGAGCATGCGTCGTCTATGGCGAGGGCGGCCGCCGAGACCTCACCCGAGGCGGTCGACGGTGATGTAGGACTGCTAGCCGAGACCGAGTCCGTGCCCGCCGATGTGGCTTCCGGCAAGGCCCGGGATTGGGTCCGCCGCCGCCAGACCGGCGACGACCTGCAACGCCTTCACCAGTGGCAGCGTCGCAACCGCTCGCTGATGTTCGGCGCCGGGGAGGGCGGCATGGTCGCCGGCATCGCCAAGTTCGACCAAGTGTCGGGCGCGCAGTTCCAGAACCTGGTCGAGGCCCTGGCCGACCGCCTCTACCGGGCCGACGGCGGTCGCGACAACCCTCACGCCCGCACCCGGGCCCAATGCCGCCTCGACGCCCTGCTGTCGCTGGTTGGTCTGGAACCAGCACCGCCCCCCGGTCCCGAACCCTCGGACACAGCCCCTGGAGTCCGACCCGCTCGACCCACCGCCCAGCCCCCGAGACAGGCAGAAAGATGGTATGCCGTCATATGGATGAAAAAAAAAAGGG
>VXTM01000023.1 GCA_009837445.1 Acidimicrobiaceae bacterium | reverse complement strand
GGTGTAACACAGCAACCGGAGCCAACCCGTAACACGGGTACCGGTACTTGACACCACTTGACACACTTGACACTATTTGACACTATTTGACAGCATCAGGGCCAGCGTGCCTCTTGATGGGTGTCTCGCCGTGCTGGATCGCATCACAGAGGACCCGCGGTAAGGTGGCGCTCCGACGGAACTGAGACTCCGGGGTCCGAAGGGGGGCGTCCCGTAGGGTCTGGAGTCCTGTGACGGTGGCGTGACTTGCGGTTTCGAGGAGGGGGGACTTGTGGCTGTTGAGATGGCGATTTGGCGAATGACCGGCGATGGGCCGCACCAGGTGGCGTCGTCGCCGCTGGACTTTGAGCATCGCCTTGAGGACATGCTCGCCGAGGATCCTGCCATGGGCGGGACGGACCTTCTCATTGTCCTCATTGTCGGTCGGCAGGTGAAGATGCGATACGGCGGATCGATAGATCTTCTTGCGCTTGATGCTGAGGGCCGTGCTGTTGTGGTTGAGCTCAAGCGTGACCGGACTCCAAGAGATGTGGTCGCGCAGACCCTCGACTACGGGTCTTGGGTGCAGGGCCTCAGCGTTGAAGATCTCGAACAGATCTACGTCGACTACCACGGCGACGACATGGAACTGGACGCGGCGTTTCGCTGAGCGCTTCGGCTGTCCGTTGCCCGATGTGGTCAATGCCGATCAGCAGTTCACGATCATCGTATCTGAACTCGACCCGACCTCTGATCGCATTGTTGAGTTCCTCGCGGAGTCCTACGGAGTGCCGATCAACGCCGTCTTCTTTCGCCATTTCAGCGACGACGGCCGCGACTACCCTGGCGCGGACATGGCTGCTGGACCCGCAGCCCGTCGAGGGCAAGGCCAGTCGACCGTCGCACGGCATGAAGCGGCCGTGGAACGGTCGGGACTTCTACATCGTGTTGGGCCGGGTCGATGACCCCTGGCGCGGGACCTACGTACCTAGTTACCCATGACCTTCCGATCTAGGGGAAGGCGGCAACGATTTCGACCACGATCACCGCGGTGAACATTAGTGCGGCCACGGCGAGTTGCACGTAGACCCAAAGACGCTGCCTCGCCCGCATTGTGAGGACGGGGGCGCTAGGTCTGTTTGGCGAGGCGTTTGGCTGCCCGGAGGACGGCGTGACCGTCGTCGGGTGGGGTGTTGAGGACGGCCTTGGCGATGTTCTCGGGGGTTTCGGGGATGCGCTCAGGCATCTGCCGGTGTTCGTCTCTGTCGTCGGCCATCTCGGGAACTCCTATCGTCGGGATGCTCCAGATCGTAGCCGTTGGCGGTCTACGGCGGCGATGGCCGCGTAGCGACGCGGTCCAGGCATCGTGGACGTGTGGCGACCACAAGAGCACACCAGGGTGTCCACAATCCCCCTTTCTCAACCTCTTGATCAGTCCCGGGTCTGCAGCGCTGACCGTAGCGAGGTGTCTGAGACGTAGGCGGCTGAGGCGGCCGCGGACACGGCGGCTGCGACGAGCACTGAGACGGCGATGACCAGCGACGGCCAGAAGTTCGCGGCGTGGGCGCCGTCTACTAGCGCATACGCGGTGGCTCCCACGGTACCGATAGCGGCTCCGCTAAGGCCGACGGCGGCTACTGTGACCGCTGACTCGCTGGCGGTAAGGCGACGAATCGTTGAAGCCTGTGCGCCGATCGCGGACAGTCGCAGGCGAGTCGCGGCGGACCGTGACGCGCCCGTTACCACCGACAGCAGCAGGGCTGCCAAAGCGCCGGTGGCGCCAAGTTGGATGGCGCTGATGATCCAGGCGACGGATCGGGATTCTGAGTGCTGGTTGTCCGCGCTGGAGAAGACCGAGATTTCGCCGTTGCTGTTCACTGCATAGGAGCGCAGGATCATCTCAGCGGTGTCGCCGTCACCGGTGATGAGCAGCCGGTGGTCCAGTTGGCCCTGTTCGGGCGGTGTTGTCGTCCCGGCATCGAGGCGAGCGAACACGCCGGACGCTTCGGGTGCCACTGTGACGGTGTCGGGTTCGCATCTGTCGAGCGGAACATGAGCCGACAGGGAATCGCAGTCGGCAACCCATACGAGTCTCGGGGGTTTGACGCTCATCGATTCCGCGAGGGTGTTGGGTTCTGTAGTGCTGTCGATTCGGTAGACGTCCACGAAGACCCCGTTCGCTGCGGCTTGGATTGTCTGTTTGGCTTCGGGTTTGAGATCTCCGTTGACGGTGATGGCCGATATCGTCGAAGGCACCGGAGCTGGGTCACCGCTGCGGGCCACGGCTACATATGAGGCCGCTACGGGTACGATCACCGCCAGCGACGCCAACGCGGTCAGCGGCCTGGCCGACCGTTCCGCATCGAAGATCAGTCTCCGACCGGCGAGAAGACCGACGACAGTGTCCCGGCGTGCCAGCGCGGCGCCCAGCGTGCCCAACAGCACCGGCAAAGCGACGACGACACCGACAGACGCCGCAAAGACGCCGCTGACGAACAGCCGGACTCCTGGTTGGCCGGTTTGTGTGACGGAGTAGGCGATCAGTCCGATCGACACGGCCAACGGCACCAGACGCCAGCGGGTCGGCGTCTGAGGCATCCGCGAAGTCGGGCGAGACCCGACGCGGCCGTATCTCCTGGTTGCGCCCACTGCCGCAGCCAGCACTACCACACCAGCCGCGACGAGCGCCGCGGTCCACACTGGAATGCCCAAGTCTCCGCGCAGCACACGCTGGCCGACGAGGGGCACGGTCTGCAATCGAGGAGCGGCCACTTACCAGGCGAGCGCCGCGGCGGCTGCCGGTGGCGCAGCGGAAACGGCGATTCCGGCTGCAGCAACAAGCTGCTGCACGGCCCGCGTCGCGCCCAATGCATGCAGAAGCGCGAGCCGACGCCTCAGACCGGTGCTGACGGGTCCGAACGCGGCGCGCAGCAGCCCCGTGCCGAACACAACGACGAGACCGGTCGCGCCTATGGCCACATCGATGACAGTGACACCAGCATCGAGTCCGATGTGCTCGGAGCCCGCAACGTTGCTGAGGCGCCACCGCAGATCCACCTCGGGGCCGACTAGTCGGTAGGCCACGAGCTCGTCGGCGGACCCGATTCCGTCCTCGCCTATGATCCGTGCTCCGGGGAAGCGCCCTGCTAGGAGATGATCGCGACCGATTTGCTGCTGAAGTTCCGGCGAGACGAACCAGTCCCCTACAGTCGCATCGGGTGGAACACCCGGGATCATTACTCCATCTGTTTCGATGCGCCAGTAGTGAACGAAGATCTGCTCGCCTCGGATCGAGTCGTAAGTCACATCGGTGCTCAGATCCGCAGTCTCGCCGGACTCAACAAGCTGGAACGCCCGCGCCGCGGCACGCTCGTTGACTCCATGAACCATAAAGACGGCGCTCGTCGCGGCGCACGCCACCAGCGTGACAGCCGCGGCAGCCAGGGCTACGACTACATTGCGCGCGACCGTCGCGCCGTCGCCGCGCCATGTCACAGACAGCGCGGTCCGCCAAATCATCAGCTGTGGAGCCTTCGCAGACCATCGTCGGTCAGTAGCCAACTCTCGTCCATGCGCTTCGCGACTGCGGGGTCATGCGTCGAGACGACCAACGTGGCGGCGCTGTGGCGCGCCACTTCGAGCAGCAGAGACGCCACTTGCTCGGAGTTGGCAGCATCAAGTGACCCTGTGGGCTCGTCACACAAAAGCACTGCTGGCCTCGTGACCAGGGCTCGCGCCACCGCGGCCCGCTGCATCTCACCGCCAGAGAGTTGGGCGGGCCATGCTCCCGGGCGGCCGAGACCGACTGCTTCGAGCATACCTTGCACCAGCGCGTCGTCGGGGCGCTCTCCACGCAGCCGCAGCGGCAGTGACACGTTCTCTGCTACGTTCAGTTCCGGCAGTAGTTCCCCGAACTGGAACACCATCGAAACCTTCTCGCGGCGATGACGGGCAAGCGCCCGCGCCGAAGCCCTCGTGAGGTCAAGGCCCGCGACCCGCACCGCGCCCGAATCCGGGGCAATGAGACCAGCTAGGACATGCAGCAAAGTCGTCTTGCCAGAGCCGCTAGGACCCACTATTGCGATGCATCGCCCGGCGGGGACCGCGAGATCCACACTCTGGAGAACCTCATGGTCCCCGAACGAACAAGAGAGCCCGCGGCAAAGAACGGCGAGCCCGTCGCCGCCGGGTCCACAGGCTGTGCCCATCGCACTATGCAGACCCGGAACCGGATGGCAGTACGTGCTGCCGTCTGCGGTGTGTGAACCTTTCATTCTTGGTGAACCACCGATTCGTCAGATCTCACGATGCGATGAACAAGCAACGCACCGGCCGTCATTTGACAACCCGAGGATGCCAGCGCAGCTCTGGCAGACATCTGCCAGATCCCGCCGTTAACCCACCAAGTCGCGGCAGAAACCTGCCACGTGCTGCTCAGTCCAGAAGGCCCTCCGCGGCGGCCTTGCGAATGCCCTGTACGCGCCCGGTCACACCCAGTTTGTGCCACAGCTTGGAAAGGGCGCGGTAGATCGACCGCTCGGAATAGCCAAGCTCGGCCGCCACCTCCACAATCGACGCTCCGCTGGCCACCTTGCGCAACAGACGCTGCTCATCATCACCAAGCACCTGCAGCGTCGGCAAGCTCAAGTGCTGCTGCACGGCATGCGCGGCCCGCGACAACCGCTCGGTACCCTCACGAGTGGTCAGTCTCGCAAGCTGGTCAAAGCGG
Organism: Acidimicrobiaceae bacterium; assembly: GCA_009837445.1. Taxonomy (GTDB): domain Bacteria; phylum Actinomycetota; class Acidimicrobiia; order Acidimicrobiales; family Aldehydirespiratoraceae; genus Aldehydirespirator. The sequence continues at coordinate 25,484 of VXTM01000023.1, read as the reverse complement.
ATTACCGTTGGCGTGCGCGCGCCTATCCCCGGCGAGCGGCCCGGCCCGGCGCGCGAAGGCTCCAGCCCTCCAGACGGCAGCCACAGCGCTATCGCGAGACTGGCCTCCGTCAGGTACTCATCAACGATGAGCCAGTCCTCGTCCAGCCCCACCGGAACCGGAAGCCCGCGCATGACCTCCGCGCCGCGTCTGAACAGCGCCGCGATGTCGCGCTGATAGGACCGCGGAAGTGACAGGTCATACACGTTCACCGACTCACGGAGGTACTCCGCCTTCCAAGGCTTGCGATGAGGACCCTCCGCAGCGCCAAACTCGTAGGCCTCGATCATGGCACAGGCCACTCCCGCGATCCGTGCGCACGCCAAGTGCGCAGTAGCGACCGCCGTGCCGCTGGCCGTGTCCCGGCTCATCGCGCCGCAGCGTAACAATCCCCTTCTAGCATCACCCCCGCCTCCTGGAGGCATCGTCCACAAGGACACGCCACCTCTCAAACACGGCCCGCAGCCCCTCACCGAGGCCCTGCACGCCAAGCGGCAATCGCGGCTCAGCGCCGCCGACCTCCAATACGAGCATTCTCAAACGAGCGCAGGGCCGGGGCCCGGTAGCGTTGACGTGTGCGGCTTGACCCCACGCCGACATCGGGTGCCGGTGCGATGCGGGCCGGGGTCCTGTTGCACACAGCCCCTGAGGCGCCGGGTTGTGGGATGGGAGAATTGACCGAGGCGTGGCGCTTCCGGCACCCGCAGGACCACTCTGTGACCGGCTGCCGGCGATCGCTGTTGGCGGTGTTGGGCGCTGTGGTTGTGTTTGCGGTGGTCGTGGCAGCTTGCGGTGGCGGTAGGGGCGCCGATGGTGGAGGGTTGGTCGGCGGCCTCGGTGACGGTTCTTTGGGTGTGGTCGTGGTGGAGGCGGGCGACGCCATCCAGGTCCGTTCGCTGAACACGATCACCGGTGATGTGGCGTTCTTTGGTTTGCCGATCGATCGGGCTGCGCGGATAGCTGTGGATGACTACGGCCCGGTCCATGGCTTTGAGGTGGAGCTGGGAGCGAGCCTTGATGACTTGTGTTCCAACGACGGCGGGCAGGCCGCGGCGCAGCAGATAGTGGCCGATGAGGACGTGGTGGGTGTGGTCGGCACGTCGTGTTCGGGCGCGGCGGTGGCCGCTGCTCCGCTGATCACCGCCGCGGGGATGGTGCTGATCTCCGGCGGCAATACCTCGCCCGCGCTGACCTCTGATCTGGCCGGCAACCCGGGCCCCAACTACAGCGTCGGCTACTACCGCACCACCACCAACGACTTGCACCAGGGCGCGGCCATGGCCGCGTTCGTGGCGGGCGAGCTGGGTATCGCCACCGCCGCGGCCGTCCATGACGGCGACCCCTACACCCAGGGCCTCGCGCAGGCCTTCGCGGACGCCTTCGAAGCCAAGGGGGGCACCGTGACGGGCGTGTTCGCGGTCAACAAGGACGACACCGACATGGTGCCGGCCCTCACCGAGGTCGCCACAGGCGGCCCGGGCGCTTTGTTCTTCCCGATCTTCCAACCCGCCGCAGACTTCATCGCAGACCAGGCACCGAGTGTGGCGGGCCTCGAGAAGACCGTGCTGGTGACCGCTGACAGCTTGTTGAACACCAACTACCTGTCGCTGCCCCAGACCACCGGAATCTACTTCACCGGCCCCGACCAGCGCCTTGGAGCGAACGTCAACCAGAGCACCGGCCGCAGCGCAGCCGGCTTCCTGGAGGAATACGAGAGCCGCTACGGCGAGAGCCCGTCGTCGCCGTTTTGGGTGTTCGGCTACGACGCCGCCGCCCTGCTGCTCGACGCCATCACCGCAGCCTCCACAATCCGAGACAACAACCTGGTGATCGACCGCCAAGGCGTCCGCAGCCACCTCAACAGCGTGCGCGGCTACAACGGCCTAGTCGGCACCCTCAACTGCGACGACTTCGGCGACTGCGGCGCAGCCCGCCTCACCGTGATCCAGAACCTCGGCGGCCAAGACAACGTCGATGCCAGCATGAACAACGTCGTGTTCTCCTACACGCCCTAGTTCTAGCCGATTCTGCTATTTGTTTCGATTTGTTTCTGCGGAATATTCTGTTTCTGCGGAGTGCTTGCTAGCCCGTTCGAGCTGGTGGAGGGTACAGGGCGAGGCTTCCCGGGATGGCGGCCGGCAGCCGTGTCAAGTCTCGGCGATGGGGAGGCCGCGGCGGGCGTGGCGGATGAACGCTTCCACCCAGACAGCAAGCAGAGCGAGATTGATCCCCGCCGCGAGAATCCACGGCGCGGGCCGCAGCGCCGCCAGCGCGAGCGAGACGACTCCTGCGCCGAGGAGGGTGTAGGGGACGAGCCGGCGGCCGGGGTGGCCGGCCATGGTGGCGGTGACGGCGGCGAGGCTCGCGGCCGCGGCGGCGGCGCCACCGGCGATGAGCCAGGCGGTGTTGGCGGGGGCCCGACCGTCGGCGGCGTGCTCGATGAGAGAGACCATGCCTGCGCCGGTGGCCGCGATGGACATGGCCAGCGGGAGGTGCCCGTAGAGCCAGATGCTTCGCGGCCCGGTCTCGGGGCGGGGAACGCGGCGGCCGACGAAGTCGAAGTAGTTCCACCACAGGCCGAACCCGATCCCGAGCGCGACCAGGGCGGTGGCGAAGGTGCGGGCGCCGCTGCCGGCTTCGCCGAGGCCGTCGGCGACACCGACGACGACCTCGCCCAACACGATGATGATGAACAGGCCGAAGCGTTCGGCCATGGACTCGGTGACCCGTACAGCGTCGCCGAACCTGGGGCCCTGCACCAACGCGACCGCGAGGCCCGCGACGAGCGCGACGAGCCACAGGATCAGCCGGGTGCCGTTGGAGTCGACGAGCGCGCTCACCGCCATCACCGCCGCCACCGCGGCTACGCCGAGGACGTAGTTGGTGGAGAGGGACCGCATCTCGGGGGTGTCCTGGCGGCGGACGTCGAACCACTGCCAGCCGATGAGCACCAACAGCAGGGCGTAGACGACGGCGAAGCCTCGCCCGTCGCCGGTGTCGGTGGTGGCGTGGCCCGCGAACACCGACAGCGGCACCAGCAGCGACATCTGGGCGAAGATGTAGCTGCGGCTCCGGCCGTCCTCTCCTCCGTGCAGCTCGTGGTAGGTGGATCCGTTGGCCCAGGCGACCCAGATCAACATGAAGACGAGCACGAAGTCTCGCACGCCGGCCCAGGACACATCACCCGCGAGCGTGTGGGCGATCCGGGCTATCAGGACGACGAAGACGAGGTCGTAGAACAGCTCCAGGAAGCTGACGGTGCGGTCCTCGATGACCTCACCGTGGGCCCGCGGGGGACGCAGCCACGCCCGCAGGCCCGCAGCCAGCGGGCGGTCGCTCATACCGCAGCCTCGTTCTCAGCGATCGTCACAAGCCCATCGTAAACCGCGTGCCACCGACTGACGGCCCAGGGTCACAGCAGGGCGAAGTCCTGTGACCCGGCCTCTCACTGCGGCAGCGCGGTTAGCTCGCGGTGGTAGGGCGCGGTGTCGGAGTTGTCGGTGGGGGCTTCTAGTTCTTCGGCGTAGCGGCGGCCTTCCCAAACGGCGGCGGCGATGGTGCTGGGAGCTAGGGCGTCGCCGATGGCTCGGACGGTGCGCAGGCCTTGGTCGGGCCACTCTTCGTGCTGGGCGAGCAAGGCCTGGAACAGACTGTCCTCTGGTAGGCGGGCGGTGACTAGCAGCACGGCATCGGCGGCGATGCGGCTCTCTTGTCCTGTGAAGGCGCACTGGATTTGCAGTTCGGTGTCGAGCACGGCGGAGACGGCGGTGGAGGTGTGCAGTTCGATTCCGGCTTCGATGAGTCGGGCTTGGATGCGGTGCTGTTCCATGGTGTTGACCGTCCATGCTGAGACGACAGCCTCGGGTGTGACGAGGGCCACTTCGTAGCCTTCGGCCCGTAGAAGTTCGGCCAGGGCGCCGCCCATGTAGTAGTGGTCGTCGTCGTAGACGGCCACTCGGCTGCCTTCGGGGCGGGCTCCGGCCATGATGTCATACAGCGCGGGGGGCCTACGTCAGGCTCCGAACCTCGGTCCCGCCGCTGGCTCTGAAGTCGTTACCGACCAGAGACCGCACAAGCGACAGATCAGAGTGCCGGCGAGCCGGCCGGTAGGGCACGCCGCCAGCCAGGAACAACGACGTGAAGTACTCACGGCTCAAAGGAAGGTCCAGCAGTATGTAATGGTCGTCGACGACGTCCTCGAGAGCGGCCTCCTCCTCGCCGGCCAGCGGTGAGAGGCACCAAGCAGCAGGTGGGGGACCGCGTCGAGGATCTTGGAGAAGCGAACGTCGCGGCCCAACTCGATGTCGTAGGTGACCGCGGCGTGGATCGCGCCGGTCCGCAACCAACTCAGCAGCTCGTCCTGGCTGCCTGTGCGGATCTCCACGTCGATCTGCGGGTTCTTGGTGACAAAGCTCCTGACCGCGGCGGGCATCACGATGGGCGCCGCGCTGACCAGCGAACCCAGTAGCACTCGGCCCGCCCGCAGCGACACCGCGTCCAGCATCACCGTGGTGAGATCCGAGGCACGGTCCAGCAGTGACCGGGCCTCGGCCATCAGCAGCGCCCCCTTCGGGGGTGAGGCTCACGCCCTGGCCGCGGCGGCGCACCAGCAAGCTGACGCCCAGCGTGCTCTCCAGGTTCCTCAGCGAAGCAGAGACCGCGGGCTGTGGGACGGGACGTCACCGGGTGGCACTGCCCCCATTGGCCGGTCAGGGGGCGGGCTGGTGGGGGTTCAGTGCGGGTTGTTGGGTGATGGGGGATTCTGTGGTGTGGCGGTCCATAGGCCAGCTCCCCATGGATTCCTTGAGTTCGGTCAGGTAGGGGAACGATTCGATCTGTGTCACGCCAGGTATGCAGCGCAGCGTGTCGAGCGTCCCACCGAGATCGTGGAAGTCGCGGTAGCCGATCTCAGCGACGACGTCGAAGGCGCCGAGGACAGTTGCGGCTAACGCGACTGGTGCTTGTTGGGCGATTTGGCGTGCGATGGTTTCTGCTGGACCAGTGACGGTTATGCCGACGGCTGCATATCCGGCCAGCCCAAGCAGTCCCGACGCAACGACGGTCTGTACGGTGACGGCTCCTGTTTGTTGCAGGTGCTTGACCCGTTGGCGGGCTGTGCCCGGCGATACCGCTGCCTGCCGGGCGATGTCGGCGTAGGTGGCGCGGCCGTCGCTGGCGAGGATCTTGAGGATGTCGATGTCGATGTCATCGACCAGATAGGCGGGGCGTTCATTGTGGGTGTTGGCCGTGGCGGCGCCGCTGTGGAATGTCGACCAGTCGTGTTTGTAGTACGACTCCAGTATCGCCAGTCGTGTGTGAGCGGATCGGAGTTCGCGGCGAGTGTCGCCCACAACTTCCATGAGGTGGCGCCAGTCGCGGCATCGAAGCTCCGCTATCAGCCCGGCGCTGCCGCCCACAGTCACCACGAAGGCCGCCTCTGGGCGTCTGCTGAGCAGTCTCGCCGCCTCCAGAGCGCTTCGGCTGGCCTCGACGAAGACGAACGCGAACACGCCATAACCCAACACCGCGGGGTCAACGCGGCCCGCGATGGTGACACATCGCGACTGCCGCAGCCGCTTCACCCTCACCTGCGCGGTGCCCGCTGAGACCCCGACACGCTCAGCGAGGTCCGAGTAGCTGCAGCGGGGACTCTCAACGAGGACGCGGATGATCGCCGCATCGACATCGTCAACAGCGTCTCGGGAACCCACAACACGCGTGGTCTAGCGACCGCGCCATGCTCAGTCAAGACCCCCGGGCGACATGTCAAGCGTCCACGGCAGCAACTTCGCAACAATGCGGATTCCGGGTCTGCGGTGGTCGTCTGAGAGCGGAGTCATCGTGTTGCAGCTATCAGGGTTCGCTGATTTCGCGGCTTGTGGCTCGCGATGTCGCTGAATCGTGAGCCCTGTTGGCGGCGAGCGGCTCCATTGCCGGTGGAGAACACCCTGAGGGGCGCTTTAGTGCTCGCTTGCCTTCTCACCTCGAACTAGCAGTTGGGAGAAACTGATGATGCCAACCAATAGCTCAGGGCCGCTGCGACTGTGCCGCGCGGTGGGATGCTTGGCACTGGCGGCTCTGGTGGGATGCTCGGGATCAGATGCCATCTGCGAAGTGCCAGCCGCCTCCGGCACCACAACAGTCGGAATCAGACCGATAGGGCCACAAACAACCGAACTGGTCAAACACACCAGCGAAGGCACCCAAACCATCGCAACTCTCACCGGTCAGAGCGCAACGACATGGTTCGCTGCAGAAATCCACGAAAACGAGGCGCTGTATGGATGGGTCGGCACCGTCAAACCCGAAACACGACAATACCCCCAATGGCTCAGAGCCTCCGATCGAGAACCACTCGAACCCACCCTGTGCCAAGACGGCCAACACACGTTCTCGGTAGTTGTCGCCACCGGCGCAGTGATCCTGATACAGCAATCCGACGAGACCGTCCTGGAGCTGCCCCCAACCGGTGGCCTCATGGGCCGAGTCTCAATGTTCGAAGACCCAGCCCACAACTGACAACGGCGTCGCAGTTCCTGACGGCGGCACTAAGCATGAGCACGGACCCAACAGCTCTTCACGCGGATCAAGAAATGATCCTTCTAGGGCCTTGAGGCAGCCGTTTCGCACGATTCGGTGTGCCGCGGTCTCAGTTGGCCACGAATCCGCATGGGATGTGCCTGTTGGCATCGGGTTCGGGTTGCATGGATGAACCCTAGGGGCTGGCGACCCCCGTACAGGAAACCACCACAACCGAGGGGAACGAAAGCCATGGATAGATTACCGCTATTGATCGTGGCGTTCTACCTGGCGGCCTTGGCAGTCAGAATCGCAACTGCTTGGTTCGGCGACCAGGCTGAGGGCGACGGTGCCGGCCCTAGGCCAGGAGCCGTCGGACAAGTGGATGAGAACAGCAGGGATGCGCCACCATCGAGGGGCTCGCCAGGTGACACCGGAAACGATGAGCCGTTGCCTGCGCATCTGTTGTCGGATCTTTCTGTGCCGTCAATGTGCGATGGACTCTCACCCACAGCAGACAGCGGGATGGCGTCGTTGCTGCGTGCGCGTGGGCTAGCCGATCAGTTACCGGCCGATGTGGCTGCTGAGGTTGGCCCTATTCGCGGCTTCTATTGTTCGACTGATGTGCTAGCTGACAAAGTCGCGATCATCTTCATCGGTCAGGATGGGTCGGGGTTCGCGTTGTCGAATGATCCCGAGTTCCTCGATAGCACAATCGCGAGCCACCGAGAGTGGGCCGACATTCCAAGCGATGGCAGACTCACTTCTGTCATCGGCCGTGTGAACGATCACGAGTCTCACACATCAGACAACGTCAACATTGAGTCTCTTCTGGACGGAGCAGACAAGTGAACAAGCTCCGTTGTGCGCGGCTTCAGTTGGACTCTGCGTTCAGTGCTGGCGTTGCAGCCTCGCCGATCTTCGGTGGCTCGCAGACAGCGTCAGATTGTGGCGCGAACGTGGTGCGATCTGACAGATCAGGCAGAATCGATCTACAGGCGTCTGGTATGGCGGTTTGGACGCTTCGGTGTGCGTAGTTGTGGGTAGCGGCTACTGGAAGGACACGTAGACGATCTCGGGTGAACGCGCCAGCACTTGCTCTGGCGTGGCCACCGGGCTGTCCTCGTCGTAGAAGTTCTTCCACCCCCAGTAGAAGCGGTCAGCATCAGGCTCGCCGGTCAGCGTGTTCCAGGTGTTGTACTTGGCTGACAGGGAGCCTTGGCCGTCCATGTGGATCATCACAGCCAGCTCTGGGGGTGTCTCGATCAGTTCGCGGTTGGTGATCATCGAGAACCGGAACTGGTGAACGATCAGCAGCTTCTGAGGGAGGACCTCTTCCCTGACGATCCCGGCCAGCCAATCCACGACCTGGTTGATCTCCGCCGCGTCCACCGTACCGACCTGCCTCAAGTGGACCTCGTGCGGCTTGAGCCTCCACTCCGGATCGAGCGCGAGCCCGACGTGGGGCAGGCGCAGGAACTCCTCGTAGAGCTTCGCCTGCGAAAGGAAATCCGATCGTCCTGGCTGAAGGTCCAAAACCACGTACACGTCGTTGGCGGCCGCCACCTCGATCCAGGGCCTGATCACTTCGTGATCGGTCACACTCGAGTAGTCCCCGTCGGCGCCGGCAGAGGCGGAGGCGACGGTGGCGATGATCTCGAAGGTGGGCAGGACCGCCAACCCGTCCGCCCCGTAGCCCTCGGCTATCGATTGAAGGCGGTTGACCGTGTCCTCGGGACTCTGCTCGCCCAACACACCGAGCCCCCCAGTCGACGGATGGCCGTACACGGCCACCAGACGGCGACCCGGGATGTCGTCACCCGTCTCGAACAAGAGCATGCCGCCGCCGGGCAACTCCTCGCCACCGAGGATGACATCTAGTTGCCAGGCGTCGTCGTCGCCGAGGTCCGAGAGCACTTCCACCTCCGAAGCCGCAGCAATCGCCTCGCGTGCTGAGCGCGGCAATGCCCTCAGATCGCCGGTGGCTGTCACCACCCCCACGCCGACCTGACCTGCAATGGCTGCCAACGCTGCCGCGTCGTCGCTGTCGTCGACAACCCACACACGCTCATAGGGCGGCCATTCACCGACCTCCACATGTTCGACCACGAACTCTGACAGTGCATCGGCCACCAACTGCTCATCGATTCCCGCCGCCACCACCCGCTGTGGCGCCAAACGCTCAATCTCCTCAACCAGCGAGACGCCCAACTCAGAATCCGTCAACAACAGTGGACCCTCGATGTCACGCGACGCCAGCGTGGAGATTGCCTCCACGTCCTCAGCCAACGCCAAGCCCACCTCGACCGCGCAACCAAAGGCCGCCCTGGAGAACTCGATGCTGGCCGACACCGGCGAAGCGTCAGTCACCGCGAAGTCGTGGGCAATCTGAGGCGAACAGTCTCCAAGCGGCACCTCGGGAACCTCAGGCTCAGCCGGCGGCACCGAGATCACAACAGCAGGCGGTGACGACCCCGCATCTGGCACAGGCGCGGCAGCGGCCTCCTCGGGCGATGGCGTCCTGGACCCGGCACGGACCAACGCGGCGCTCCAGACCGCCATAGCATCACCCGCGCCGGCACGAACCGCGCCGGACTCGAGGTCCTCGGCAGGCTCCACAGCCACAACAACCGCGTCGGCCTCACTGGGAGCTGCGTCACTAGCAGACAACAACGTCACAAACATCAGGGCCGCGCCCACACCGACAACGCCGACGACACGACCGACACGACGAAACCACAGCGACATGACCGAGACCGCACTCTACGCGATGCAGCCCCCGCCATGGTGTCAATCCTCGACAACGGGCCCACGCCCCCAGATGTCCATTGAACCGGTCAACGTTCCCGGTCGTCGGGGCGCGAACGACGATGGGCCGCTGAGAGTCGCGGTCTCATCGACCAAGTGGAGCGACGTGTACCTTGGACCAGGCTCCAGCGCAAAAAACCAGTCCTGACCCCCCAAGCGCAGGCGCAACGTCATGCCCGGCTGGCAAATGGCATCTGCATCATGCCGATGTCGTCCTCACATTTGGCGACAGCACTCACCTCACCCCAAGCCACTGCCCAAGGGGTGACGTCACTGACCCATGGAGCTGCGAGCAGAACACCTTGTTGCAAATGGGCAACCCTGCTGTCCGCCAGTGGACAGACCCTGCCGACCGTTGGCATCCTCCCCCGGTGCTAACCAGCCGGGCGCTGGCAACAAGTGGAGGCCTCGGCCGGAGTGGTTGTGGTGGCGATCACCGAGGCGCTTGACGGTCGCCCTCGCCTGGTGGCAATCGAGCGGCATGGCGGCGCCGGAGCCGCCAGCGTCGGCGTCTCGGGCGTTCCGTTGGGCCTTCGGTCTTGGGTGTCCGCTCTGGCGTGGCGTTGCGGTGGGTCCAACTGGGTAGGAATCTGTTGAGTTCACTCAGTACGAGCGACGTGTGGCCGCTGCTGGACGCGTCGGCGTCAATGATGCTGGAGGGAACCTGCTCCCAGTTGAAGGCGCTTTGTCCGTATTGGTTGACCCGTTCGCGCACGATGACCCGCCCGGTGTCGGTGTCGGTCCACCATCCTTCGGGTTTGGGGCTGTCGGCGTCGATGTGTGCGGTTGGCCTGAGCAGGTGGTGGAACTTGGCGCGGAGGCTCTTGTAGCGCCGTTCGGCGTGGCGGGTGCGTGACTGGGGCTCAGCCCACGCCGGGACGTTCCCGGATGTGGGGTCTTGGAGCAGTTCGCTGAGGACTGTAGATGAGAGCAATAGCCAGTCCTCGGGCTGGTCGTCCTCGTCGAGGTTGTCGAGGATCATCTGAAGGTAGCGCCGATAGAGGTGGCCGCTGAGCCGATCGGTGACTTTGCGTATGCGCTGGTCCTGGTCCTCGCGGATCTTGTCGTTGTAGACCGCGAGCGCTGTTTGGGTGTAGATCAAGAACGCCCGCTTCATGATCTCGTCCGCAAAGCCGTCTTTGTGGCGGTTCATCGAGATCACCACCGCCGGATACTCAGCGAGGCCCAGCGGGGTCTCGTTCTTGATGAAGTCCTTGCCGGTGGAACCCATCTGTTTGGCGGTCACGTCATCAAAGAACGCCGGACAGCGTTTCGCGGTGCGGGTGATGGCCTCGAGTTCGGCGGTCTTGAACAGGCTCTTTTCCATGCACGCAGCCTGGGGCCGCTGCGGGAACATGGACCGCAACAGAGCCTGGATGAGGCTGGTCTTGCCGCAGTTGGCTTTGCCGTAGAGCACCGCGACACGCTCATAGCGGATGACGTCACGGTTGATGTGAGCGGCTCTGGTGCGCAGATCGCACATGAACGGCGAGAAGTACAGCCAAGCCCAGAACGCGAAGTACTCCTCCTGGAGCTCACGCACCTCCTCGGGGGTGCCTGCGAACCCCTCGAAGCCAGCGAAGTACTCGACCATCAGTTGTGCGTCGGACACTGCTAGTTCGGGGTCGTAGTCCAGCGGGAACGGCGCTCCGGCGAAGGTGGCTGTCTTGGTGTCGGTCGAGATCGAGAAAGCGGCCGGCTCGGTGGCATCTCGGGGCTGGTTCCGTAGGGCGCGACGGATGCGGGTCTTGAGATCCGGGTTCAAGGTCTGGGTGTCGCGGCGCACAGCGGGCAGATGCGGCCCGATCTGGTTGCGCAGAGACTTCGCTTTACGGCGGATCGCATCTGTGGCGTCTTCCACCGCCGGTGCGTCGTCGCCGACCAGCACAATGCTGGGCCAGTCGCCGGCCAGCACGGGCGTCTCCTCAACCTCTACGGGCTGGCTCCGTCCCAACAGCAGCTGCGGGTCGATCTGCTGGGATGCCTTGTCACGCACCTCGCGGTAGCGGGCGCTGTAGTACTCCCACGCCGCGTCGTCATCGTCGTACATGGCCAGCGTCTCATGCTGCCAGCCCCGGAAGGCCTGCTCAGAGAAGTTCGCCGAACCCATGATGATGCGCCTCTCGGGTGCCGTGCCGCCTTCGAGCAGATACAGCTTGGAATGCGAAACCTGATCCCGAAGCACCCAAAACGCCAACCGGCCCGAAGACAGCGCCTCGACCACATCACAGTCAGTCTTCGAGAGTTCCTCAACCAGTACCGCAGCGTGTTGCATCGCGGCCTGCTGCACAGCGAGCACCTTCTCAACACGGTCAATAGTCGCCACAGTGCCGATGACGCACTCCACCTCTGTGACACCGAGATCAGTCACGAGCCGCCTCACCGTCGCCGAGTCGATCGAGTAGGTCAGAACCCGACACGACCTGAACCCCCGAAACAGATCCCAGCTGAACTTCAAGTCACCATGAAACGACGAGCGCGCCACCCGCACACCGGTCCCATCGTCGAGACCGAGACTCCAAGCACCTCCAAGAGACGGCTCCTTCGTTGGCGAGGCTCCAGTTCTCAGCGGGTGTTCAACATGCATGAATCCGCACCATACACACAGGGTGTGACATCGAAGGGTCCACTTGGGCCGGGCTCTGGCTCGGGAGGATGCGTTCGATGTCTCGGTGGGCTGGTCTGGCTCTGGGTGTGACTGGCCTCGTGCCTTGTGACTGATCCGTCGGCTGGTCCGCCGGGGCATCGAACCGCACCAGCCGGTCGGACGAACGTGACCTCATGAGGAGCTTGGCTGCGTCGGCTGTTACAGCACGTCGCGGGTGCCGCTTCCCCGTTTGGGGTCGCGTTCAGACCGGTTAGCAGGGGTGCGTTCGCGAGCGTTCGCCAGCGTTCGTGAGCGTTCGCGTGCTGTTGAGATTGTTGGGCGCCGAGGTGGGCAACTGAAACGACAAACTGCCAACGATGCACCTCCACTCACCTAAGCCCAACGGACCCGAATGTGAAAGGGAGATGAGATGTCACCGACGATCTCCGCTGAGGCCATGCTGCGCGTGCCCCAGGTACTCGACCGAATCGGTGTCAGCCGACGAACCCTGTGTCGATGGCGCGCGAAGGGAACCTTTCCCCAAGCCATGAGACTGGGCGAGAACTCCATCGGCTGGCCTCGCCATGTCATCGACGAATGGCTCGCCAACCGGCCCCCCGCCACATGACTCGCCCACTGCATAGCCCAGCCCTTACCAGCCCACAGTCAGCGTCTTGCTCCTGCTGGTCGGGATCGTCACGGTGCGCGAGTCGTTGGTCACGCCGTTGTCGCCGCTCTGCGTGACCATGATGGTGACATCCAGGCTGACCGCCGACGACGGGACCGACCACGGCACCCGGCACCTGACACGACGCGGTGGGTGTCAGCGGATCCAGGTCAAGGGGGCCCTGTCCTGGCGGTTGCTTCGCGGTCGTCTGCGACCAGCGCCCGCTGGCGCGGGTTGTTGAGGCTCTCGACGATGGCGTGCCACGACTCCGCGGTTGTCTCGCGGCTCATCTCGGATCGGCGGTGCGGTAGCCAGCGCCGCACGAACTCGTCGTGTCCGAGTTCGAAGTAGTCCAACGCCAATCGCAGGGCATCGGCGAGGATGGCCCCGACTAGTCGGATGGCGGAGGCCTCGTTGGGGAAGATCCCCACGACGCGTGATCGGCGCTTGATCTCTTTGTTGATGCGTTCGAGAGGGTTGGTGGACCAGATCTTCTGCCAGTGGGCCTTGAGAAACCCGGCGAAGGCCAGGACCTCGGTCTTGGCGTCGGCCACCAGCAGACCGGCTTTGGGGAAGCTGGCGGCGAGCTGGTCTCTGACTTGGTCCCAGGCGGTACTCGACCGCTGGAGCTGCGAACGGCGGCTTGGGTTGCCTACGACATAAGGACGCTGCACGCCCTCTCCTTGCAGTTCGAGCACTGACCGGGTTCTCGACGCGAGCCAACTCTGCTTCTGCCGCTGGGTAGGACTGTCATCGGTTCTGGGCAGTTCATGGGGCGACCACTCAGGCAGATCACAAGCCCGCAACAACCGAATCGGCGGCTCGATTGTCGACGCAACGCCCTCGGAATGCGCCGAGCGCCCAGGACCGCTAGTCGTCGTCGTTGCCGTCGGGTGGCGGCGCCTGCATCGGCGCGGCGTCTTCGTCGGCCTGTGACATCTCGGTGCGCTGGTCGAGCCAGGTCGTTATGAAGGCCTGGGCGGTGGCCGCGACCGGCAGAGCCAGCAACGCCCCCACGATCCCCATCAGCGCAGTGCCGGCAATCACCGAGCCGAAAGCCAGCGCCACATGGATCTCCATGGTGTGGGCGGTGACCCGCGGTGACAGCAGGAAGTTCTCGAGCTGCTGGTAGACGACGATCACGATCAGCACGAAGAGCCCGGTGCGCGGCTCATGAAGCAGCGAAACCAGCACCGGCAACGCCGCTGCGACGTAGGCGCCGATCGCGGGGATGAACTGCGACACGACTCCCACCCATATCGCCAGCGCGACCGGCGAAGGCACATCAACCAGCACGAAGGCGATCCAGTGCACCACCGCCGAGATCAAAGCCAGGATCGTGCGAGAGAAGATGTAGCCGCCGGTCCGGTTCATGGCCAGATCCCAGATCACTGTCAACACCAGCGCCTGCCGCGAAGGGAGCCGCGCCCATATCAGGCGGCGCAGCTTGGGGCCCTCGGCCACAAAGTAGAAGGCGAACAGCGCCACCGTGAACAGGTAAAACAGCGTGCTCACCACAGTGGTGCCGACATTGACCACGTCATCCGCGAAGCGGCTGAAGAGATCCTGCGCGCCGCCGCCCTCGAGGAACTCGTCGCGTACGGTGTCGAACTCCACGTCGAGGCCGAAGGTGTCGTTGAACCAGTCCTCGGTGTCGTCGATGTAGGTGGGCGCCCTGTCGATCAGGTAGGTCGTCTCTGAAGCGAGGGCGGTGCCAACTACAGCGAAGAATGCGCCCGCCACCAGCACCACTGCCGCGAACATTACGGCCGTGCCCAGCCCCCGCCGGATGCCGCGGTGCTCCATCCGGTTGACCGCTGGCTCCAGCGCGAACGCCAAAAACAGCGACACCGCCAGCACCACAAGCAGGGTGCTAAGAGCCCTCACCACGCCCACCAGATAGAACACGGCCAAACCGCCGAGCCAGAACCAGACGATGGCCCGCTTCACCCACACGGGCACAGCCCTGCCGCCCTCCACGGCCCGACCCTACTCGCGATCCGCAAACACATAGGAACGCACCCCAAAGAGCCGGAAACGCGATCCTTTCGGCACCCGTCGGACAGCCGGGCTATTCGTGCCTGGGCGGTGATGACTCTCACGAATTGTCGGGACTTACGTACCTAGTTACGCGGCCGATGTCGTACCCCTTGGATAATCTGCGTCCATGAGTGAGGGTCCGGGGCAGTCGCATCGGCAGGGGATGAGTCTGGCGGAGGGTCACGTCGCCGCCCTCGGGCGCCGACAGCGCGTTGCTGGAGAGGATGATCGTGGAGCCGTCATTGAGCACCCGCATCGCCGAGAACTGGCCCGGCAGATGACCGGCGGCGCGGTGGACGGCGGCGTGAACTGGCTGCAGCCCGAGCCGACGCTGAACTTGCTCGACTGCCAGGCAGACGGCGACTGCAGCTGGACGCAGAAGGTGATCGCCTCGCCGGGCACTTCGTCGTTGCGCAGGGTGACCGGTGTGACCGTGACCCGGTAGACCGGTCGCCGGGATTGACGCGCGAGCGGTACGCGGTCCTCAGCCCGGGCCAGCGCACCGCGACCCACCACAGCGCGGCAAATTCTCGGCCACAGCCGGCACGCGCACGGCCCGGCGGCGGCGTACCGTGGTCACGAAGCAGACCTCCACACAAAGGTGGGCGCGTGGCCGGTGGACCGGGAGGAAGCGGTGGTGTCGTCGATCGGCAAGGCGGTGCAGCGGTGCGCGAACTGGCCGGTGGCGCTGGCAGCATTAGTCGGCGTCGCTGGTTGCGTGGCGGGTCTCGCTTGGCGCCAGACGCGGCTGGAGGGAATGGGGCTCGACACCCGAGGCTGGTACACGCCCGAGGAAGCGGCCGCGCTGTTCATCGCCCTCGACCGCCTCGACAGCAACGCGACGGTCGTCTACGCAGTCACCGCCCTCACCATCGACATGGTGTTCCCGGTCTGTTACGGGCTGCTCTTGGCGGTCGGGCTGTTCCGGCTCTTCCCCGGCGGAGCGCCGCTCTATCTGCTGCCGCTGGCGCTCGCCCTGGCCGGCGTGCTGGAGAACGCGACCGTCGCGGTGCTGGCGCTCAGCCACGACGGCACACCCTCGTCGCTGGCGTGGCCGGCCGCGGTGTTCACCCTCGCCAAGACTGTGCTGATTGCAGCGACACTGGCGGCGACCGCCACCGGCGCCGCGCTCCGGCTGTGGGCAGCCATACGCCGCTGAGGCCGACCGCGAGACTCACCGCCTGCGCTGGACCCCTGTCAGGGGACACTGCGCATCGACAAGCAAACGTGATTCCGGGGGTCGACGGAGCCTCAGCAGCTCTCGCCGTCTCTCAGGAGCCCGTGCTCGCGGAGGATCGCCGTGTTCCCGAACGCGGACCAGCACAACCAGGCCTGCCTGCGTTCGGGGGTCAGCAGACCGCCAGGTCCGTGAGGCCCGCTCGTCCGCTACGCCGAGGCGCATCTGAAGCCGTGGTTCCCGCGGCTGCTGCAGCGGTCCGGCTACAACAAGCGGCTGCGCCGCAGCGGCGAGCTGATGCGCCACGTGATCACCGTGCTGGCGCGGGAGTGCTCGTCGTGGCACGACGACGTGTGGCTGGTGGACTCCACGCCGGTGGAGTGCGGCCGCAGCTGGGTGACCCAGCAGCGCCTCGACCTCGCTGGACGGGCCGCCTACGGCTACTGCTCCTCGCACTCGCGGGTGGTTCTGGGGGCTGCGCCTGCACCTCATCACGACACCGTCGGGGCTACCAATCGCCTACGCGCTCGCTCCGGTCAACCAAGATGAGTGCGGCACCTGCCTCGAGATGATCGCCCGCGCCCAGAACAGCCCGGGCGGGCCAGACCCTCCCCGCCGACAAGGGCTACCGCAGCACCGAATTTCGAAGCCAAACTCAACGACACCGGCATCGTGCTGATCCGCCCCGCCACCAAAACCGAGCCCGACCCGCCCGGCCTGAAGCTCCTGAGGCCCCTGCGCCATATCATCGAGTCCGTCAACCAGGCCCTCAAAGCCCAACTCAGGTTTGTCGTCACCAGTTAAGGCATCACGTTTCAGCGTACATCCAGTGGGTTCAAGTAGGTTCTTGTGTGCTTCGGCGTAGCCGCGCGGTGGCGGCGATGTTGGCCGCCACCGAAGCGAAGAACGTGGCGGGCCACCACAGACCAGACACCACGCCGGTCGCGGCGCCCACAGCTCCCAGGATCGTGGCGAGGCCCAATGTCAGCGCCGCGATGCAAAGCAGCAGCGCCGGGCGGCTGGTACGCCACTTGACCCGTCGGCCGTCGGCGTCGAGAACAGGTCCGAACCAGTCGCTCAGCAATTCACGCACGGCTCAACATCCGCATCGGTTGCTCATGTTCCACGAGTTGGAGCGCCGCTGCCCGACGCCAGTGGGGGGAGTCCGGGATCATCTGATCGACAACGAACCTAGAGACGGCGTCAACACCGACAGCCACGATAGCGACGCCGACGGTGGGGCGGTGCCGTACAGCCACCAGCGACACAATACTGCGGCTCCTGGGGCTCGGGCGCCGGGCTGCGGCTGAGCCAGTATCGGGCTGTCTCCCACCAGGACGGGTCAGCAATCGCTCTCCAGACGGCTGGTGTCGGCCATCAAGACCGGCGCAGCCGCGCCGTTGTCAAGTTGACCTGTTGTTTGTGGTTGTCGGTGTGACCAACCTGTTTGATTCCGGGCCCCAGATCTGTGGTGGCACCGGATGGGCCATATGAACATGCAGCTCAACGTTGGCCTAGGGCGCGCTGATGATACCGTTCGGCGGCCTCGCGGGACTTTCTGGCCCGATGGTCGTACCTGATGTGTTGTCCCGGGCAAGGCTTGGACTCGGGGTCGAAGCGGTGGGGTTGCCGGCCTCACACACCACGGTGGGTGCCTGTGAACGCTTCACGGACCGATGGTATGATCCGGGCTGAGACACATTTGAGGGTGTCACCAACCCGATGGGAGGCAAGGCCACATGCGGCGTTCAGTGATTCACAGTCGGCGGGTGTGGGCGCTCGTGTGTGTGTGTGTTGGCTTCGGTTATGGCCACAGGTCAGGCACAGGCGCAGGAGACTGTCACAATCAGAGGATGGTCGCACCCTGTGTATGACGCGCCGTGTGGTGTGCGCAACGTGAACGGCTACTGCGACATCTTGGTGACCCCCGCTGACGCTGCGCCCATTACCTGGACGGTCACAGGCGATCCGGGTTCGCGCTGTGCGTTCAAGGAGGAGCGCAGCGGCGGCTCCTGGATAGAGTGCCGCATCGTTGACGGTGACACGATCACGGTGAACGTCGGCGAGCCCTACAACGGCATCAACACAGCGACGTTCACCGTCGGCGAGCCGCTACCTGACAGCAGCAGTGACGACGACTCGCCTGACAGCAGCGGTGACGACGACGCGGCGCTGTATCCCTGCGCCGATGCGCCGTCGTACACGTGCGCGGCCCAGGCTCCCACCGGCACCGGTGTCACCGCGGTCCACAACGACGGCGAGACGGTCACGATCGATGAGGGCAACAACGGCATCGACGACACCGACGACTCACACGACTACGACGCCACGACCCCCGCCACCACCTCCGCGGAGGCGCAAGCCAAAAAGGACGCACTGGACGCGGTCAACGACATCCCGTCTGACCAGATGCCGGTGATGACGGCGGGGAACGGCCAACAGTCACCTGAGCAACAAGAGAACGCCTTCAGTATCGAACAGCAGCTCTGGGAGCGGGGCGAGCCCTACATGGTCTGCTTTGACCCGGTGACCTACACCAACAGCAACGGCGAGGAAATCACCGTCCAGTCCGACTGCGTGATCATCACACCAAATTAGCAGCCGACCGCCACCGCCGGACATCGCCCACGACCACAGCACCGGCGACCTCTTTCAGCTACGACCCAGAAACGGCCGCCGCGATCTACCGGTCAGGCACGTCCACAGCCGTGTCCGCCCCGCCCGAAGCGCCGCAGCGCAGGCAGCCCACCCCGGCGTTGACCGCGGCCGGGGACCTCCAGGTTGCTCGCCCTGATGCCAGCCAACAGCCCGCCAAGACGATCACCAGTGCGCGAAACGCCGGGACGCGGCTGCAAGCCCCAACAGCCGAAGCACCACGGCAGGCCCAAGCGACGCGCCGACCGCCGACTAGCTTCCCAACAAAGGCCTCAATGTTGCCGCCGCCACCAGACTCGCGGCCGCGACGAGAACCCGCCGGGATGCAAGTCCCTCCGCGCCCACTACATACAATAATAGCTTTTGAACTGCGATGATAAGTTCTGTTATCCAATTGTGTTATTTCTTACAATACCGGTCCAGTAGAATCCGGAGGGAGGGGGGAGCAAATGCCAAGCCGTGTGGGAGTGGGCGTCCTCAAAGCCGACGGGCCTGTACCCCTGCCGACGTCATGTACTGCGCGGTTATCCGTGCCCGCTGTGGTGGTCGGCTTCGAAGATGAGTTCGGGTATGACGACTTCCCAGTGGTCGCTGTGCAGGTGTTGGCGGTACTGGGGGTCTGAGCGGTCTTTGTTCCAAGTGGCGACGGCCGCGACTGTGGCTTGGGTGCAGGGCAGGTTGTCGGGTGCCTCGTAGCTGCGGGCGAGGGCGCCGACGGGCGTTCCTGCGTTGTCGAGGAGTTCCCAGCGGTCGCGGCGTGGGCGTGTCTGCAGCGGGTCGCCGGGTTTGAGGATCTTGATGCTGCGGTGCATGCGGTTGTTTGGCGGTTTGCGGCCGGCGAATCCGAGGCCTACGTCTTTGAGGGTGAGGGTGCGGTAGCGGCGGGACATCTGCGGTGTCGGCGCCGGAAGAGCGGCCCTCGGCCGCCACAGCACTGAGGGGTTGTCGTTGAGGGGTCTGTGGAAGGGGTGGGCCTTCTGTAGGCGTGTGAGTGTGAGTGTCTGTTTGGCGCGGGTCATTGCCACGTAGTAGAGCCGCCGCGGGGCGTCGGCGTCTTCTCGGCGGCTGCGACGGTCCCAGCCGCCGTCGAGCACGGCCACATGGTCGAACTCGAGGCCTTTGGCTCGGTGCGCGGTCAACAGCAACAGTCCGCGCTGGCGGCGGCGGGTGTCTCGGCACCATTCTGCGAGCCATTCGATGAACGACGCTGCCGGTACTTCTGCGCCGCCGGTCTCGAGTTCGTGCTCTTCCAGGGCTTGGCCCAGCAGGTCAACCCAGGGTCCGGGCTGTTGGCGGTCGATCCATGCTTTGAGTTCGCGGTTGCCTATCAGGGCTGTGCCGTGCCGCTGGGCTTCGTGTCTCAGGGCTTGGGTCTCGCGCAGGTGCCATACGCTGAGGTCGCCTTCGTTGGCGAGCTGGGCGGGGATGTCCTGTTGTTCGCAGATGCTGCGGACCGGTTCGAGGTAGCTCCATTCGCGTGCGATGACCGCGCAGCGCGCCCAGTCCCAGTCCGCTGCGAGGCTCGCCAGTCGTGTCAACTCCGCCATCGCGGCCTGCGCCTGTGTGATCGGGTCGGCGGCGGGTGCGAGTATCTGTGCAAGGCCTTCTGAGACGGGGTCCAGGCTCTGCCAGTCGCCTCCGGGCGGGTCGTTGCTGCGCTGGTCGTTTCTGCGGATGGCGTGGCCTGTCTTCATTCGTGGATGTGCCGGTGCGATGACTGCGTTGGCGGCGTCGATGATGTGGCCGGTGGAGCGGTAGTTCTCAACCAGCGGGAAGGTCCTGGCGTTGTAGTCCTGCTCGAAGCGGCGGATGAACTCCGGTGAGGCTCCGTTGAACGCGTAGATGTTCTGGTCGTCGTCGCCGACCGCGAAGATCGTGAGCCGGGTGTCCGCGTCTGAGACGGTCCGCCCCGTCAGCGCCGCTATGAGCTCGTAGGCTTCCGGGCCGATGTCTTGGTACTCGTCCACGAGTATCCACCGGAACCCTGCCAGCAGCCTCGTCCTTGTGTCCTCGGCCGCATCGGGATCGGCTTCTTCGCCTTCGAGTTCCTCGCCTTTCAGCAGGGCGGTGGCCCTGCGCATGGTGTCTTTGAGGACGGCTTCGATGTCTTCGTTGCGGGGCTGGTTCGAAGCGGCGGAGAAGCTCGCGCCAACAAGCCGCATGGCCAGGGCGTGGCATGTGAGCACCATCACGCCGCGTGCGTCGTCGCCGATGAGTTCTCTCAGCCGTCGGCGGATCTCGGCTGCGGCGTGGCGGTTGTAGGCCAACGCCAGGATGCCTCTGGGGTCTTGACGGCGGCATCGGACCAGATAGGCGATGCGATGCACCAGCACCCTTGTCTTGCCTGAGCCCGGGCCGGCCAGCACCAGCACGTTGGTTGCTTCGCGGTCGTCTGCCACTAGCGCCCGCTGGCGCGGGTTGTTGAGGCTCTCGACGATGGCGTGCCACGACTCCGCGGTCGTCTCGCGGCTCATCTCGGATCGGCGATGACCTAGCCAGCGCCGCACGAACTCTTCGTCTCCGAGCTCGAAGTACTCCAACGCCAATCGCAGCGCGTCGGCGAGGCGGTCGCGGCCCAGGTCCGCGTATTCGGCCATCACATGGATCTGCTGCACAGATCGGTCGTAGTGGTGCTGGAGTTCCTCGAAGTCTGATTGGCGGAACCCGCGTGTCTCCGCCTCGAGGGAGATGGTCATCGCTGGGCGGAACACGGTGAGGCCCCTGTTGAGCCTGATGGCTTCCTGCTCGTGCATCCACAGCAGGGCCCGTTCCATCAGCTTGCGCGCGTCCTTAGTGTCGCTTTGCAGCTGCGGGTCGGCGTCGAGGGTGTCGTTGATGCACTGCTGCAACTTGCCCAGCGTCGTGGTGACGAGCAGGTCGTTGCCCCGGCTGCCCACCGCCAGCTCACCAAGGAGGTGATCCAACAACGCGGCGGCTGCGGCCCGGCGGCGCTGCGCCATGCCCGCCAGCGAGCCCCAGCTGCGTTTGAGGGTGACCATCACAGTCTCCGCGGCGTGTTTGCGCACCGCGACGCTGCCGCCGGCGCCGCCTGTGCCGCGGCCGTCTCGGGCGATGCCCTCCAGAGTCCGGGTCACATGCTCAGGCCGGGCGTCGGGGAACCCGGAGTCTTTGAGGCCCTGCGCGGCGATGCGCAGGTTCAAAGGAGCCTGCTCGCCTTCGTTCATGTCGGGGGCGAGCTCGCGCATCATCTCGATGAGCCGCTTCTCCATTTCCGCGGCTTCGGTGAGGCGGCTGCGCGAGGGTCGGCGCACGCCGACGTGCACGAACGCGGTCATCACGGTGTCGTTGCTGGCCAGACCGAGCTTCTCGAGGTCGTTGAGCGCTGCCGTGACGCCCTCCGGCGGCAAGCCGGAGACCTCCATGAGCATGTCTGTGGAGATGCCCTCGTCGGGGTCAGCGTTGATCAGCGTCTCCACGACGGCCACTAGCGCATCCCGGTAGCGGGCCTCAAGCTTGTGGCCTGCGAGCCTGTCCTTCGCGTCTTGGATGGACGCGACCCGAAGCGCAGACGGAAATATCTTCACCCGGTTCTCTTCGCGGGTGAGTAGTTTCGCTTCCTCTAGCCATGCGACCGCGGTGCGCACCCGGGTGTCATCTGTGGTGGAGTCGCGTCTGAAGTCGTCTGCTTCGTCTTCTGTGAGTATCTCCCCGGGGGAGGCCACCACCTCGCCTCGGCGGCCGCTGCGACGGTCCAGCGCGCGCAGCGCCCTCAGCACGCCGTGTATCTCCCGTCGGGTGAGACGCGACCGCGCCGACATGCCGAACTGGCGTTCAACGTCGTCGTTGGTGTACAGCAGCACGCAGTGTGCCTGCTGCTGGTCCCGCCCGGCGCGGCCTGCTTCCTGCAGGTAGTTCTCCAGCGACGACGGGATGTCGGCGTGGATCACCAGCCTCACGTCGGGCTTGTCGATGCCCATCCCGAACGCGTTGGTGGCGGCGATGGCCCGTAGTTCGCCTGCGATGAAGCGCTGCTGGATGGTCTTCTTCTCCTCAGGCGCCAGGCCGGCGTGGAAGCGGTCGGCTTCGATGCCTTGTGCTTGCAGGAACTCGGCGACTTGCTCGGTGCGTCGCCGGGTCGCGCAGTAGATGATCGCTCCGCCGGGTTTGTCTGGCGGCAGATGATGGGTCAGCGTCGAGTGGATGTGTTGGAGCTTGGCGGGCTCAGATGTTGGGATCACGACGAAGTCGAGGTTGGTGCGGCGGCTGCCGCCGTCGAACACCTTCACGTCGATGCCCAGGTGCCGCTTGAAGTAGTCGCAGATCTCGGTCTTGACCTCTGGTTTGGCTGTCGCTGTCAGACACAGAACCGGCGGGGTGCGCTCGCTGCCGGCTCTCTCTTTGATGAACCGCCCGACATAGCGATAGTCGGGACGGAAGTCGTGTCCCCACTTGGACAGGCAGTGGGCCTCGTCGAGCACCCAGGCACCGATCTCGCGCTGTTGCAGCGCGCTGCGCACCGACACGCTGCGGAGCTGTTCAGGGGAGATCAACAAGATCGCGGCGTCGCCGAGGCGGACCTGCTCAAGGGCTTCGGCTCGCTCCGGCATGGACAACAGCCCGTTGACGGTGACACAAGACGTGATGCCGTGGCTCCTGAGGCCTGCCGCCTGATCGGCCATCAGCGCCACCAGCGGCGACAGCACCACAGTCAACGCGCCCGTCTTGTAATAGCGCGACAGTGCCGGTATCTGATAGCACAGCGACTTGCCTGTGCCCGTCGGCAGTATCGCCAGCACGTCCTGGCTCTTCATCGCCGCCTCGACAATCGCCTGCTGCATAGGCTTGCCCGTGTCGGGGTCTTTGGGTTCAGGCCTGAACGCGTCGAACCCGAACAGGCGCTTGAGCTCCGACACAGGATTGTGGTAGCTGCGGCACCACCCGCAGCGCTGGTCGCTGCAGGCTTCGTCGCGCAGGCGCCTCACGAGCCGCCCGGCCGCAGGGAACTGGTGCCGCACCCAGGGAGGCATCACCGAGTTGGCCCCCGACACCGACAGCCACGCCAGCGCGTACGCCAGCGCCCAGCCGTGCTCTGCCGCGTCCGCCACCGCCCGGCTCATCTCCGAACGACATGAGCGGCCCTCCATGCCGACGCGGATCGCTTCGCGTGCTTCGGCGACCTCGGGCCGCTGCGAGCCGCGCAACGCGGTGAAGAACAAGTCGAAGCCAGCTTCGGCGGGGCTCGTTGACAGCCAGTGCCAGGCCGTCACCAACTCCGGAGGCGCCTCAGCCAGCCTGTGCTGCTGGTCCTTGAACACCCGAAGCGCCAGCCGGGCGTCCAGGTACGGGTCGTTGCGCTGGGAGCGCTTGAGCGGCGCGTCCTTGTAGTGCTTGACCAAATGGTGATACGGGTTCGCCGGGAACGCCAACGGATTCAGCCACAGAGTGTCCACCACCGGCATCCCCAACACCCCCAACCCGGGAGCCGCGGCATGCAGATGAGGAAGATCGAACCTAAGGATGTTGTGACCCACCACAAAGTCAGCACCCCCAGCCAGCCCGTCAAGCACAACAAGCGCCTCACCAACAGAGCACCCGTCCTTGGTCGATGTGACATCGTCACCGTCCAAGCATGTGACACGCCCGCCAGCCTGGTCGACGCCGCGGGCCTTGAGCGTCCAAGTCACGCTCCGGCCCGAGTCGGCACGCACACCCGCCAAACCATGGATATGCCCATCCAGGGGCGAGACTTCAAGGTCGATCGACAAGCAGCGAGACAACACTAGCTCGGCGGTGTTCATGCTCTCAAGATGTCCCGGTGGGGCAACTGGCTGCAACTGACGCAGGGGTCAAGTCATGCAGCCCGAGGACCTAAGCGACGGCGGCATCATCCCGTCCGTGGGCAGTTCTCGCGACGATGAACAGATCCCCACCGCCAGCACCGCCCGCGACCGATACTGTACCTTAGCTCCACGTCTCAAGGTCATATAAGCCCAGTTCACTGGCTATAAATTGATCCGGGAACAGATCTGCATGTTGCTCTTGTTGTCACTACCAGGACTTTACAAACGTGACACGGTGATACCTCGCGATGGTCCACGTCTGGTGGCAGCAGAACTCCTACTAGGATGTTGTGGATGGACCTGACCTCATTGATTGAGACGCGTCCGGGGGTGCGCGGCGGCAAGCCGTGCTTCGCCGAGACGCGGATCACGGTCTATGACGTGCTCGACTATCTCGCCTCTGGGATGACCTCGTCGGAGATCGTCCTTGACTTCCCTGAACTCACGGAGCAGCACGTTCGGGCTGCGATCGAGTTCGCGGCGGTGCGTGAGCGTCGGCTCGCAGCTCCCGTGTGAGGCTTCTCTTCGATCAGAACCTGTCACGTCGACTCGTGGTGATGCTCGCCGTGGAATATCCCGGCAGTCGCCACGTCGCGGAGTTGGGTCTTGACACTGCGACGGATCGCGCTATCTGGGACTATGCCGGCGAGCATGGATTCATGATCGTCTCGAAGGACTCCGACTTCCGGCAGCTCGCTTTTTTGCTGGGGCCGCCTCCTAAGGCGATCTGGGTCCGGGTAGGCAACGTCTCGACCCTCGACATTCTTAGTGTGCTCCAGCAGTATCGCCAGGCTGTTGAGATCTTCGCGAGTACCGCAGACGAAGCACTCCTTGTCCTGCCCAGGGGAATGGAACAATGACAAGTCCTGTGAGCAGCGGCTGAGGCGAGAATCAAGACCCGTAGGCCGCAGAACGTCCTTCAATGGAGGGCCGGGCACGTGCCCGGCCAAACCCCGACATCAGCCGCGCCCACGTGCTGCGCTTCTACGGCCTTCAATGGAGGGCCGGGAACGTGCCCGGCCAACCCCCCCCCCTGTCGAAGCTGTGCGGCGCTGTGAGGAGTGCCTTCAATGGAGGGCCGGGCACGTGCCCGGCCAAACCGGCACCCCGACCCTCGACAACCTCGCCGTGATCGTCCTTCAATGGAGGGCCGGGCACGTGCCCGGCCAAACCGCTCGCTTGTTTTGGTGG
>VXTM01000006.1 GCA_009837445.1 Acidimicrobiaceae bacterium | reverse complement strand
GTGCCGCTGTGGCATGGTCACGCCAAGCGGCTGGCCACCAAGGCCCAGATGAACGCGTTGCGGGCCCGCTACGGGGCCTGCGGGGGCTGTGGGGCGGACATGTGGATATGTCAGGGCCACCACGTCAGACCGGTGCTACGGGGCGGTCCCACCAATATCGACAACATGATGCTGGTGTGTTGGGCCTGCCACCAGAAGATCCATCACCACGGCTGGCGGGAGGTTCCCGACGGGCGGGGCCTCTACACCATCGCACCACCCGAACGCATCCGCCACGGACCCGCCCGAGCCCCCGACCCGCCGCCCGGCCATCGACCATCGCCCCCACGAGCAGCCATGCCGCCCGGGGCAGGCCCCGCTTCGACGGCGGCACCGGACCGAGCAGGACAGGCCGGAAGCTCCCCGGCGAGAGCGCAATCGCCCGAGCCGCTGTTCACCCTCGCCTAGCATCCCGGCGGTCAGGTGGCTCGCGTTGACCTGCGATCAGGTGGTCGGGCGGGTTAGGCGGCCTGACTTCAGGAAGGCTCGGCGGCGATCGGGATTCGACAGGTTGTAGCGGCGGGCGGTCCAGACCAGCGCCGCGATGCCGGCCAACTCAAAGGCCAGCAGGACCGCTAGGGGACGGTCGAATTCCGGGGGAGCGCCGTGGCCCACTCCCCGGCTACCGCCCACCGGCCACCAGAACAGCGCGGTGCGCGACCAGGCACCGCTGGCCACCAGAAACACCAGGGTGCCGATGGGCAGGCCGATCCAGCGCCGTCGCAGCAGTCTCCGGCCCCGGCCCGCGGTGATGAGCATCACCGCCGTCAGCAGCACCACGCTGCCGGCCAGGGTGTGCAGCACCCAGGGCGAGCCGGTCAGGTTCTCGGCCAGGGGCAGCACCGCGCCCAGCGCCACCACCCGGTAGTCGACGCCGCTGCTGCCGAACACCAGCGCCACGGCCACCACCCCGCACGCCGCGAACCAGAAGAACATTCGCTTCAGCCGCGGGGCCGGTGACTCCGGCGGCGATTGCGCTTCACCTCAACGCAGCACCAGCCGCCCGCACTCGGCGCAGTCCAGCACCTCCCCCTCGGCGCAGCGCTTGATGCGGGCCACCTCGACGGCGGGCATCTGGTGGGGGCATCCGCAGCCTGACGACGGATCGAACGGCACCGCCGTGCTCGGTCCGAACATCTCTCGCATCCGCTCGTAGCGGGCCACCGCGGCCGCCTCGGCCACCGCCGCGGCCTCGGCCCTGGCCGTCGAGAGCGCCGCGAGCTGCTCGTCGATGGCGGCCTCCGCCGATGCCAGCTCTGCTTCGAGCACGGTGATCCGCTCATCGGTGACGCGGTGCTGCTCCTCCAGGGACTCGGCCTGCTCGGTCAAGTCCTCTGCTTCCACCAGCGCTTCAATCGCTCGCTCTTCCAGCATCCCCTGCCGGGAGCGCAGTCCCTTGATCTCATCCTGCAGCGCCTGCAGGTCCCGGATGGCGGTGATCTCGCCGGAATAGAGGCGGTTGTCGTCGATGTCGGCCTTGGCCTGGATGATGGCCGCCTCGTCCTCGAGGCGTTTCTGGCGGGTAAGGACCTCGATCCGCTGCAGCGCGACTGTGTCGATCTGAGCCTGCAGCTCGGCCTGCTCGGTGCGTACCGCGCTCAAGTCCTGGCGCTGGGAGAGATTGTCCCGCCGGTGGTGGAGTTGCTCGGTCTCGGTGTCGAGCCGCTGTATCTCCAACAGCGGATGTGCACGCTCCTCGCCGTCGGGGGCGTCGCTGCTGCTGTCGGCGGCTTCAGAATCGCGAGGTCCGGCGTCGGGCACGGCGTGACACTAAGAGGCCGAGCCGACAGACCGCAACCCACGATGGCCGCGCGGCGCGCGCGTGAGGCCATGGCCTGAGTGGTCCGTAGGTGCGGCGAACGGCAGCGGGACTTCCTGGAATCGAGCGGAGGGACCGCAACCAGTAGGCGGCTTGCCCAGGCGCGAGGCCCCCGCACCCTTTCGCGGTCGCTCCATGCGCTCTCACCTCCCGCGTGGTCGCGAGGCTGTGGAAGGATCTGCCGGTGACATCAGTGGGCATCGTCGGCGCGGGCCGGGCTGCGACCCTGCATGCCGAAGCCGTCCGGGCCGCCAGCGGCGTGACTCTGGCGGGGGTGAGCGCGTCGTCGCCCGACTCGCCGAGGGCGGCGGCTCTTGCCGGGGCCCTGGACTGTCCCGTCCTGACGCCGGCTGAACTCGCCCGCGTCTGCGACGTGGCCGTGATCGCCACTCCTCCGGCGTCCCGTGTCGAGGTGGCAGCCGCGCTGGCGGAGTCGCGCCGGCTGCGGGCCATGCTGGTCGAGTCGCCCGCGGCAACCACCCTCGGCGGGGTCGCAGAGCTCGCCGCGGCGCTGCCGGATCATCCCATTATGGCAGCCGTCAATCTGCTGCATGCCCCGGTGGTGCGCAGGATGCTGGACGCTGTGACCGTCATGGAGCCCCACCATCTCGAACTGAGGCTGGGCGTGCCCGACCCGGCCCGCGGCCCGGACTCCGGGCGTGCCTTCGGGGGCGGCGTGACCCTGGACCCCGGGGCCGGGTTCTGGCCGGTGGTGACGGCCGCGATGGGGTCCGCGATCGAGTCTGTGGCCGTGTCCCGAGCTGACGTCGTGGACGGGCTCGACCGCGCCGCACTGATCGTGCTCCGGTCCGTCGCCGGACGCACAGCCCGGGCAGACCTGCGTTGGGATGCCCGGGTGGCCGAGGCTGCCCTTGAGGCGGCCGACTCGGCCCATGTGGCTCGCGTGGACATCTGGCCGGTGCCGGTCGCGGAGATAGACGGCGCGCTGGTCGGCTCGCCCGGCGACTCTTCGCACCCGCTGGCCGCGCTCGGCTTTGTGGCCCAGATCGAGCGGCTGGCCCGGGTCGCTCACGGCGGGGCGCATCCCTGGCCCGACCTCGACGCCGGGTCTTTGTCCCTGACCGTCGCGGCCGCGGCCGCCGTGTCGGTACGCCGCGGCGGTGTGGCCGTCAACGTCCGGGAGGTGCCCGGGGACGCGTCGCCCTTCGAGATCCTCAGCGCCTGACACCCGTGCGGACAGGCGTCGCTCCGGGTCCGGGAAGCTCTAGCTCTCCTGCTCGGCGGGCGGTGGAGCCGCTCCGCTCGCGGATCGGCGCTCGGCCAGGCGGTCCTTGCCGGCGTCGATTCCGGGAAGCTGCGGCTGGACCCCGGCCGCTCCCCTCCATTCGGTGAACCGATCCATGACCAGCTGCTCGACCGCCCGCCAGTCGCGTGCCCGTGGATCGGCCGCGTCGCGGTTGTAGGGCTGGTCGAACACGATGACGTCGTTCCCGCCGGCCCTCAGCGCCGCAATGTTGTGGGGAGCGTCGTCCACATAGCAGTCGGCTTCCACCTCGGGCTTGTTCCCAAGGAAGCAGATGTCGCGATACGGGATGCGCTCAGCGTCGAGCCATTGCACGGTGTCGCCCACCGCCTCGGCGTGGCCCCAGTTGACATAAAGGCGGTGCGTGATAACCCGGATCCACACGCCCGCGTCGGACAGGCGCCACAGGGCCTCGGCCGCGCCCTCGATGGCGGGCAGCTTCGCCAGCATCCGGTGCTCGGTGACAGCCGTAGCGTGATACCGCTCGAACTCGTCGGGGCTTAGCCCCCACTCGCGGAAGTCGTAGGACCTCTCGTCCGGCAGCGACGCCGGGTCGATCCCCCTCATCTCGGCAACGATCTCCGCGAACCCGACCGTGTAGTCGGCGACGACCCCGTCGAGGTCGACGCCGAACACGAACTGCGATGTCACGGCGCGGCCGTCAGCCCGGGAATGATCCGGTGCCGGACGGCCCGGACCGGCCGGTCAAGGATGTCGCCGCTATGTCGCCGCTAGGGCAATGCAGCGTCGAGTGCCTCCACCGACGGGGCGAAGTAGAACGACCCCGACGCCGGCGTGGAGTAGTTCGTGATGGCATCAGGCTCCTGGCCGTTGATGCCGTACATGGCGTCCATGCGCTCCCGCATCGGAGCCTGGGTCTTGCAGAATCCCATGAAGTACAGCCCGACGGTTCCATCGTGGAAGGCGTACGGCGTGGAGCGCCGCACCATCTCTCCCCGCTTCGGGGTGGACTCGTCGGCAGTGGCGCCCTCGCGCAGCTCCACATGGGAAAGGTGCGAGGTGGGCACCTGCACGTCGAGCTTGACGGAGTCGGCCTTGGTCCGGCCGAAGGTGTTCTCCTCCTGCGCCAGCGACAGCGAGGCCCAGTAGTCCATGTCGTGCACCCAGCGCTGGGCGATGCAGAAAGCGCCGCCCGCGCCCGGTTCGCCGTCGTCGATGATGGCCCGGTCGCGCTGATCCTCGGGCTCGGGGTTGCCCGTGCCGTCGATGTGGCCGGTCAGGTCGAGGCTGTTCTTGTAGATGAACGTCGGCGTCTCGCGGGCCACCGCCATGTGGCCGGCCACGGCGCGCCGGAACGTGTGCTGGACCTCCCAGATCAGGTCCTTCTCGTCGTCGTGGACCCAGATGAGCAGCTCTTCCTGGGTGCCTTTGGCCACCCTGGAACCGTCAGGGGACGTGTAGCCGGGGTAGGGCTGGAAGTCGGTTCCGGTCTCGATGCCGAGGTCCGCGGCCAGCGTCGGGCCCAGCAGGATGCAGAGGTTCACACCCTGGGCCGCGGCGTCGGCGCGACAGTCGCTCAGCGCCTGGCGGATCACGTCGAGGTCGGCGCCGTCGACCCGGCTCATGTGGGTGTACCACTGGTACTTCTCCAAATCGGTGAGAATCGCCGCCTGAGGTGTTGCCATCGGTTGCGTTCCTTTCTCGTGTTCTTTGTGCCGGGCGTGGGCCGGCTGCGGACATCGCGTAGCACCCTAGACGAACCGCACGGCAACTATGCATGCCGGGCGCGGATTGTTGGAGCTCTCAGCGGTCCCTGAGCTCGCGGCGCAGGATCTTGCCCGAGGCGCTCTTGGGGATGGCCTCGAGCACCTCAAGGACCCGCACCTGCTTGTAGGTGGCCAGGTGCTCCCCCACATGGGCTTGGAGTTCGGTGAGGCTGGGAGCCTCCGCGCCGGGAGCCAGGGAGATGAAGGCCTTGGGAAGCTCCCCGGCCTCCTCGTCGTACACGCCGATCACGGCTGCGTCGGCCACCGCCGGATGGGTGATCAGCACCGCCTCCAGCTCGGCAGGAGCGACCTGGAAGCCCTTGTACTTGATCAGCTCCTTGATGCGGTCGACTATCGAGACGTGGTCGTCGCCATCGAGCACGGCCACGTCGCCGGTGTGGAGCCAGCCATCGGAGTCGAGGGTCTCGGCGGTGGCCTCGGAGTTGTTGAGGTAGCCCTTCATCACCTGCGGGCCCCGCACCAGCAGCTCGCCTCGCCCGCCCACGTCCAGGTCGGCTCCCGTTGCGGGGTCCACGATGCGGATCTCGGTATTGGAGATCGTCACGCCGCTGGTCCCCGGCCGGAACTGGCCCGAGGGCGTGCAGTGGCTGACCGGGCTGAGCTCGGTCATTCCGTAGCCCTGCACCACCTCGCAGCCCACCCGGGCGGCGGCCGCCGCGGCCAGGTCCGCGCCGAGCGGGGCCGCGCCCGAGAAGATCTGCTTGATCGACGAGAGGTCGAACTCGTCCACGACCGGATGTTTGGCTAGTCCCAGCACCATGGGCGGCACCGCGAAGAACCGGGTGATCTTCTCGCTCTGCACGAGTTCCAGCGCTCGCACCATGTCGAAGCGGGGCATGGTCACCACCCTCACGCCGAAGGCCAGCAGCATGTTCATCAGCACCTGCATCCCGTAGATGTGGAAGAACGGCAGCGCGGCGAGGGCCACCTCCCCCTCCTCGGGAATGAAGGTGTGCTCCATCTGAGCGATGTTGGCAACGAGGTTCCGGTGGGTGAGCATCACCCCCTTGGGCAGACCGGTGGTGCCCGACGAGTAGGGCAGCACGACCACATGCTCCGCGTAGTCGACCGGCACCTGGTCGATGGGCTCGCCGAACAACGACGCGAACGGCGTCGCGCCGTCGGCCTCCCCCATGACCACGATTTCCTCCACTCCGGTGCCCTCCGCTGCGGCCCGGGCGGTCTCGAGGAACATCGGGATGGTCACCAGCAGCGACGCCGCCGCGTCCTGGAGCTGGAAGCCCACCTCCTCGGGCCCGTAGGTGGGATTGATGGTGGTGACCGTGCCTCCCGCCAGCGCGATGCCGTGGAAGGCGATGGCGTACTCGGGGACGTTGGGCGCCAGCAGGGCCACAGTGGTGCCCGGGCCAACGCCCTTCGAGCTCAGCCCCCCGCCGAGGCTGCGAACCGCGCCGTGCAGCTGCGAATACGTGTAGGACGAGGCGTCCCCGTCGGTAATGGCGACTTCGTCGGCGCGCTCGGCCGCCGACGCGAACACGCAGTCGGTGATGGACTGGTCGGGAATGGCCACATCGGGCAGGGGGCTGGAGTGGATGATGGTGCTCACGCTCACCTCTCAGAGCATCGACGGGATGCGTACAGCCGGAGACTAGAGGCCGCGCTGCCGGGCGAGCGAACCCCGCCCGTACCGCTAGGCTCCATCTTTCGTGCGCCTAGGAATGCTGCGCGAGTCCGCGCCTGGGGAGAAACGCGTGGCCCTCGTACCCGCCGGGGTCGAGACGCTTGCGCAGCACGGCTTCGACGTGGTGGTCGAGCACAGCGCCGGCCTGGATGCTGGGATTGGTGACGACTCCTACCGCGAGGCGGGCGCATCGGTGGCCCCGGCCTCCGAGGTTGCGGCGGCCGACTTGTTGGTCTCCGTGCGCGACCTCCCGGAGGGCGAGCCCCCCAGCGGGCAGGCCGGATCGGCCCCGCCCGCCTTCATCGGCGTGTTCGACCCGCTGTGGATGCCTCAGAGAGCGCAGCGGCACGCCGACAACGGGACCACCGCGTTCTCCCTGGACCTGGTCCCCCGAATCACCCGGGCCCAGAGCATGGACGTGCTGTCGTCGATGGGCACCATCGCCGGCTACGAGTCGGTGCTCGTGGCCGCCAGCCGGCTGCCGCAGATGTTCCCGCTGATGATGACCGCCGCCGGCACCCTGGCGCCGGCTCGGGTTCTGGTGCTCGGCGCCGGCGTGGCCGGCCTGCAGGCCATCGCCACGTCCCGACGCCTGGGCGCGGTGGTCGAGGGCTACGACGTGCGCCCCGCGGCCGTCGAGCAGATCCGCTCGATGGGCGCTCGTGCGGTGGAACTCGACCTCAGCGCCGCAGGGGCCAACGCGGCCGGCGCCGAGGACGCCGGCGGCTACGCGCGGGCCCAGAGCGACGATGTTGCCGGCCGGCAGCAGGAGCTGCTGGCCCCCTACGTGGCCGCGTCCGATGTCGTCATCACCACCGCGGCCATCCCCGGGCGAGCCTCGCCCCTGCTCCTCACCGCCGCGATGGTCGATGCCATGGCGCCCGGCTCGGTCGTCATCGATCTGGCCTCGGAGCGGGGCGGCAACTGCGCCGCGTCCCAGTCCGACGTCGAGGTCGACCGGGGCGGCGTGACCGTGCTGGCCCCCACCGACCTGGTGTCGCGGTGCGCTCGCCACGCCAGCCAGATGTTCTCCCGCAACCTCGTCGCGGTGCTGCGCCACCTCGCTCCCGACGGCGAGATGGATCTCCGCACCGACGACGAGATCCTCGCGGCCATGCTCGTGTCGCTCAACGGCGAGGTGGTGAACCCGGAGGTGGCCGCCGGGCTCGGCGGGAGCGAAGACTCCCACGAAGCGGACGCGGAGGGCTAGACGATGGATCTCCTGGTGGCCGTCACGCTGTTCGTGATGGCGGTGTTCCTAGGGGTCGAGCTGATAACCAAGGTGCCCCCGACGCTGCACACACCCCTCATGTCGGGCTCGAACGCCATCTCGGGCATCACGATCGTGGGCGCTCTGGTGGCTGCGGGCGCCGATCACCGCACGTTCACGACGGTGCTCGGGTTCGCGGCGGTGACGCTGGCGATGATCAACGTGGTGGGCGGCTTTCTGGTGACCCACCGGATGCTGCACATGTTCCGGCCCAAGCGCCGCCGGGACTCGCCCGCCGGCGACGGTCGAGGCGAAGTAGCGGGCGAGTCGTGATGGACGACTGGACCACGCTCGGGTATCTCGCCGCGGCGGTGCTGTTCATCCTCGGCCTCAAGCGGCTGAGCCGGCCCCGCACCGCGGTCAGGGGCAACCAGTTCGGCGCGACCGGGATGCTCATCGCGGTGGTGGTCACCCTCGCCGACAACTCGATCCTGAGCTTCGAGTGGATCGTCGGCGGCCTGGTACTGGGCGCGGCGGTGGGGGCGGTGCTGGCCGTCCGGGTGCAGATGACGGGCATGCCCGAGCTGGTGGCGCTGTTCAACGGTTTCGGGGGTGGCGCTTCGGTGCTGGTGGCGGCCGCGTCGTACGTCGAGGCCTCGGACCTCGACACCGCCACGGCCCGGCTTTCGGCCGCGGCCGCGCTGGCCTCGATCATCGGTGCGCTCACCTTCACCGGCAGCCTCATCGCCTTCGGCAAGCTCCAGGAGTCCCTGCGCTGGTCCGGATTCCCGGGTATGAGGATCGTGAGCGTCACCGGCGCGGCAGCCGCGGTGGTGTTCGGGATCCTGATGGTGGTGGACGCCAGCAACCCGTTGTGGCTGTGGCTGCTGGTGGCCGTCGGGGCCGTGCTCGGCGTCCTGGTGGTGTCGCCCATCGGCGGCGCCGACATGCCGGTCGTGATCGCGCTGCTCAACTCGCTGTCGGGCATGGCCGCAGTCGCAGCCGGCTTCGTGCTCGACAACTCGCTGCTGATCATCGCCGGCTCGCTGGTCGGCGCCAGCGGGCTGATCCTCACCCAGATCATGTGCGTTGCCATGAACCGGTCGCTGCCAGCGGTGATGTTCAGCCCCGCGCCGTCGGGAGCGGGCGGCCCCAGCGCCGACGACGTGTACGCGGGCAAGGTCCGCTCCACATCGGCCGACGACGTGGCCATGCTGCTCGAGTCGGCCGAGCGGGTCGCCGTCGTGCCCGGCTATGGCCTGGCAGTGGCCCAGGCCCAGCATGCGGTGCG
Organism: Acidimicrobiaceae bacterium; assembly: GCA_009837445.1. Classification (GTDB taxonomy): domain Bacteria; phylum Actinomycetota; class Acidimicrobiia; order Acidimicrobiales; family Aldehydirespiratoraceae; genus Aldehydirespirator. The sequence continues at coordinate 21,459 of VXTM01000006.1, read as the reverse complement.
GGACTTGGCCCGGCGCTTGGAGGAACGCGGCACCGAGGTGGTGTTCGGGATCCATCCGGTGGCCGGTCGCATGCCCGGCCACATGAACGTGCTGCTGGCCGAGGCCGAGATCAGCTACGAGAAGCTGATCGAGATGGACGACATCAATCCCACCTTCGAGCAGACCGACGTGACCATCGTGCTGGGTGCCAACGACGTGGTGAACCCGGTCGCTCGCACCGATCCGTCCAGCCCGATCGCAGGGATGCCGATACTGGACGTGGACAAGAGCGGCGTCGTGGTGGTGATCAAGCGCAGCCTAAGCCCCGGATTCGCTGGCATCCCCAATCCGTTGTTCGCGGCGGACAACTCTATGATGCTGTTCGGTGACGGCCGCGAGGCCGTGGTCAACATCACCAAGGCCCTCCAGCAGATCTGAGACGGAGGTGCGATCCCGGTGCCGCTCGTGGTAATCGGCGGTAAGCGAATGCAGATCCCAACGGACAACGTCGTGGGCTACGAGAGCGCCCGCGTCGTGGACCCCGAGCTGGCGGCCAACTACGTGGCCCACACCCAGATAGGCGACCCGATCGCCGACACCCTGGTCGAGCAGCTCTCATCGCTTCCCCGCGACGAGTCAACCCGGTTGCTGGAGGCGGTGGTGGACGATCCCGACGCCGCCATTCTTCGGGACGCCCCGCCGGCAGTGCATGACTTCCTGGAGGATCTGGAGTCCGTCCCCGACTGGGTGGACACCTCCGAGTTCGGGCCGGGAGTCCGTCTCTTCCATCGAGACTCGACGACGGCCATGGCCGCCATGGTCGCCGGCTCGCTGGTCGAGGGGTTCACTACGAACATCGCCAAGTCGTTCTTCATCAGCGGCCGGCTGCGCGACCAGGGCGTGAGACGCCTCAAGCAGAACAACCGCCACCTCGTCGAGATAATGATCCCCGGCGGGCTCGAGGCCCAGGGGGACGGCTGGAGGCTCTCGGTTCGCATCCGGGTGATCCATGCCCAGATCAGGCGCCTCTTCAGCAACTCCCAGGACTGGGACCCCGAGGCGTGGGGACTGCCCTTGCACGCCGCCCACCTCGGCTTCGCGATCACCGTCTTCTCGGCCAGGCTCCTGAAGCACATGGCAGGCCTGGGCGTCCCGATGAACGACGAGGAGCGCGCCAGCTTCATGGCCATCTGGCGCTACACCGGCTACCTGATGGGCATCCCCGAGACGATCCTGTTCCGGGACGAGCCGGAGGCGCTGCGCATCTACCGGATCGGTCTGTTGTGCGAGCCGACGTGCCAGATGGAGTCGATCGCCATGGCCAACTCTCTCATCAACTCCGCGCCCGTGATCGCCGGCATCACCGATCCTGCCCAACGCCGGAAGCTGGCAAAGTACGTGTTCCGCGTCTCCCGCGCGCTCATCGGCAAGCAGTTCGCCGACGACCTGATGTATCCCGACGCCCGTACCGCAGGCGTGCTGGCGTCATACCGCCTGGAGAGGCGCTACCACCGTTTCGTCAACGAGCGCTTTCCGAGGCTGGCGCGTGACACCAGTTTCACCGCCTTCAACGCTCTGCTCGACATATCCGCGGTGGACGAGTCGCGCATCACCTACAAGCTGCCCGACCACGCCTACGCGGAGGAATCCTCCCCTTGGTGACGAGGGGGACCCGTTTACGCCCGGGCCTCGCTGACACGGTCGCCCGGACCGCGCTAGCCGAATCTCGCCCGGGTCGGGGGATCCGCGGGGCGGCTCAGGCGATGGCGGGCACGGCCTGCATGGAGGCAGCCAGGGCCTCGTCGGACAGGTCGAAGTCGGCCAGCGCGCCCGCGATGTAGTCCTCGTAGGCCGCCAGGTCCAGGTGGCCGTGGCCGCACAGCGCGGTGAGGATGGTCTTGGACTCGCCCGACTCCCTGCAGGCGACAGCCTCGCGGATGGCCGCGGCCAGGGCATGGGTGGGCTCCGGCGCCGGCACGATCCCCTCGGTGCGGGCGAACTGCAGGGCGGCCGCGAAGCACTCGGTCTGGTCGATGGCCACCGCCTCGGTGAGGCCCAGTTCGTAGACGTGGGAGATGAGCGGCGACATCCCGTGGTAGCGCAGGCCACCCGCGTGGATCGGCTCGGGGATGAACCCGTGGCCCAGGGTGTGCATCTTGAGCAGCGGCGTGGTGCAGGCGGTGTCGCCGAAGTCGTAGCGGTACTCGCCCCTGGTCAGCGACGGGCACGCGGCGGGCTCGACGCAGCGGATCACCGGCGCCATGTTGCCGGCCAGCTTCTCCCGCAGGAACGGCATGGCCAGCCCGCCGAAGTTGGATCCTCCGCCGGTGCAGCCCACCAGAAGGTCGGGGGTCTCCCCCGCCATGGCCAGCTGGAGCAGGGCCTCCTCGCCGATGATCGTCTGGTGCAGGATCACGTGGTTGAGCACGCTGCCCAGCGAGTAGCGAACCGCCGGATCGGCGGCCGCCACCGAGATGGCCTCCGAGATGGCGATCCCCAGCGAGCCGGGATGGTCGGGGTCGGCGGCCAGCAGGCTGCGGCCGTAGTCGGTGACGTCCGAAGGGCTGGGATGCACCGTAGCCCCCCACACCTCCATCATCGTCTTGCGGTACGGCTTCTGGCGGTACGACGCGGCCACCTGCCACACCTCGCACTCCATCTCGTACTGGGCGCAGGCGAAGGCCAGGGCGCTGCCCCACTGACCCGCGCCGGTCTCGGTGGTGAGCTTGGTGACGCCCTCGACGTGGTTGTAGTACGCCTGGGGCACGGCCGTGTTGGGCTTGTGGGAGCCGGCTGGGCTAACCCCCTCGTACTTGTAGAAGATCTTGGCCGGGGTGTCGAGAGCCTTCTCGAGGCGGCGGGCCCTGAACAGCGGGCTGGGGCGCCACAGGCGCAGCACGTCGATCACGCCGCCGGGGATGTCGATGAACGAGTCGCTGGCCACCTCCTGCAGGATCAGCCCCATCGGGAACAGCGGCGCCAGGTCGTCGGGCCCGGCCGGCTCCAGGGTGCCGGGATGTAGCGGCGGGGGCGGGGGCGCGGGCAGGTCCGGGATCACGTTGTACCACTGGGTGGGCATCTCGGATTCCGGAAGCGTCACGCGGTAGTAGTCGTCGGCCATCGTCGGCGTCCTTTCGGTGCGAGGTCGTGCGGGGGGCGCGACACTAGCGCCGCTCTTGTTCGCTACGCTCACGGGCCGCTTGGCCACGGCCTCGCTGGGCGCGTTGCGACCGCCCCAGCCGAGTTGGGTCTGTTCGCTCGGCCTCTGGGCGCCGACCGGCGGCACGGGTCTCGGCCGGCGCGTTCGGCCCTGTTGGCCGGGCCTGGGCGGCGGGCCGGGTCGTCAGGCCGCGCAGACGATCTCGAAGTACTCGGTGATCTCGCGGAAAGTGACCACTCCCAGGGCGCGGCCCGTTTCGCTGATCAGCACCAGGTAGCGGTGGCCGAGGTCGGCCATGACGCGCAGCGCTTCGCTGATGGACGCGCCGGGGGTGGCCGCGGCGATCTCGGTGGTCATCCAGTCGCCGACTGTCTCGGCTTCGAGGTCCTCCACCCGGCAGGCGACCTTCAGGAACACGTCGTGCTCGGTGAGTTCCCCGATCACCGCACCGCGGTCGCTGGCCACCGAGACCAGCCCGGTCTCGGCCGCCAGCATGGCCGCGATGGCGGCCGCCAGCGAGTCATCGGGCCGCACCAGCAGAGGATCTCGGGCGGGCAGCCCGGTGAGGTCCACGAAGTACAGGTTGTGCTCGGGCGACAGCTCAGGGCCCAGCTTGCTCTGCGATCCCAAGAACGACGCGGCCAGCCGGATCAGCTCGTAGTGGTTGATGCTGCCCAGCAGGTCGCCGTCGGCGCCGGTCACCGGCAGGTTGCGGAACCGGCGGGCGTTCATCGTCCGCAGCGCCTCGATTGCGGACGCGTGGTGGTCGATGACCACCGGGTCGGCAGTCATGAAATCGTCCACCGCCGCGCCCCATACGTCGGGCGAGCGCACCACGTGCTTGGTGACGTCCCGTTCGGTGAAGATTCCGGCCAGCCGGGCGCCTTCGGTCACCACCGCGCACCCAGTGTGCTGGGCGGCCATGGCCGCCACGACGCTGGCGACCTTGCGGCCGCTGGGGACCACCACGACTGAGGACAGCCTCATGCCGGAGAGCCGCACGCCCTCGAAGTGCTGCACGATGTTGGTGCTGGTCACGGCCCGCCTAACCGGCCTCGCCGGCCGGGCCCGGCGGGTCGAATCTAGGGTCACGGCCCTCCGCGAAGGCTTCCCGGGCTTCGGCGGAGTCGCTCATCAGGTAGGCCTCGAAGGTGAACCCCTGCTCCCAGCGGTACTTGTCCTCGAGGCTGCCGTCCTCCACGCCGTTGAGCGACCGCTTGGCGATGGAGATCATCTGGGGCGACTTGGCCGCTATCCGTTCCGCGATCCCCCGGGCAGCGGGCCGGAGTTCGGCCCGCTGCACCACCCGCTCGACCGCGCCCAGGCGGTAGGCCTCGGCCGCGTCGATGGTGTCGCCGGTGAAGTACATGTAGCGGACCTTCTGCAGGCTGAACATGCGCTGCAGGTGGGCGCCCATGCCCATGCCGCCCCGGTCGATCTCGGGCACCCCGAAGTAGGCGTCGTCGGCTGCGATCACGATGTCGGCGGAGCCGGCGATGCCGATGCCGCCGCCCAGCACATAGCCGTGCACGGCCGCGATCACCGGCTTCGGGTTCAGGTGGATGGCCGCGAAGGTGTCGTAGTTGGCCCTGTTGGCGGGCACGATGAGGTTCGGGTCGGCTGCCATCTCCTTGATGTCGAGCCCGGCGAAGAAGCCCTTGCCCGCCGCCGCGATGATGATCACCCGCACGTCGTCGCGCTGCCCCAGAGCCTCGAGCTCGGCGGCCAGCGCGAACTGGGCGTCGACGCCGAACGCGTTGACCGGCGGATTGCACAGCTCGAGCTCGGCTATGCCGTCGGCGATCTCGGTTCTGAAGGGACTGGTCATGGTTGGTGGGCGCGGAGGGACTTGAACCCCCGGCCTCTTCCTTGTAAGGGAAGCGCTCTACACCGCCTGAGCTACGCGCCCGTGTCCGGTGAGCCTAACCCCGCTCCCCTCCGGAGGATGAGCTCAAGATCGCCGACACGGCTCGATGCACCGGTGTAGTGTGAGGCGCATGAGTTACCCCGCCACCATCACCATCGACCGACCCGAGCGGATGGCCAACTGGCGCCCTATCGGGCAGGTGATCCTCGTGATCCCCCAGTACGTCTTCTTGCACACCGTGATGAACATCGCGGCCAGTGTGACCGCGGTCTACGCCTGGTTCAGCGTCCTCTTCACCGGCAAGCTGCCGCCGGGCGTGGCCGCGTTCCACGCGACATACGTGCGCTACCGGGCCCGCACCTTCTCCTACATGGCCTTCCTCACCGACCAGTATCCGCCGTTCGACATGAAGCCCTCGGCCCAGGATCCTGGCGGCGCGGGGATCTCGGTGAACATCTCGCCCCGACTGGAGGGCATGAACCGGCTCAACGTGCTGTTCCGGTTCATCGTGCCATTCGCGTGGCTGACCCTGATCGGCATGCTGGGACTCATGTTCGGGTTCGCCTCCCTCCCGGCGTGGGTCTGGATCGTCGAGCTCATCCTGGGCGCGGTCCTGATCCCGGGCGCCGTGTTCTCTATGGTCGTGTGGGCCATCAGCAGTGTCGCCTCGATCCTCGGCTTGATCGCGGTGACCCTCACCGGCCGCTGGCCCGACGGACTGTTCCGGTGGTCGGCGGGCTGGGTGCGCGTCGATGCCCGGCTGTGGGCCTACTCGATGCTGCTCACCGACGAGTACCCGCCGTTCTCGATCGACTGAGCCTCGCCCAGATCCGGGCGCTGTCCCGGCGCCGCCGGTCAACCGGCGGCCGTGTCACCGCTCAACCGGTCCCACACCGCCATCAGCTCATCTACCAGCGGCGACGGCGCGGCCACCGGAGCCCGGCGGCTCTGGTGGTCGAGCACCACCAGGTCGCGGCCGTGCCCGTCGTGTACCTCGACACCCGCCTCGGCGCACACCAGCAGGGCGCCCAGGTAGTCCCACGAGCCCAGACCGCTGACGGAGAAGTCGAGGTAGCCGTCGAGGCGCCCGGCCGCCACCGCGCACAGCTCCAGCGCGGCCGCGCCCAGAGTGCGGTACTGGGCCCAGCCTCCCCGACCCGGGGGCCAGCCGTTGATGCCCACGACGCACTCGGCCAGCGGTCTCGGCTCAGGTGGCTGCAGCGTCTCGCCGTCGCACCGGGCCCCGCCTCCTCGCAGGGCCTCGAACCGCTCACCGCTGCCGTGGTCGTGGACCACCGCGGCCAGAGGCTCTCGCTCGTTCACCACGCAGATGCTGGTCGCGAAGTAGCGGATCCCCCGCGACGCGTTGGTCGAGCCATCCACCGGGTCCAGCACGGCCACGGGACCATCGCCGTGCTCCAGGCCGCTCTCCTCGCTGAGGACTCTCAGGCCGGCCTGCTGCAGCACTTCGGTGGCGGCCACGTCCGCGGCCAGATCGAAACCGAACTGGCCGTGCTTGAGGCCCGTGGGTCCCCAGTCACGGCAGCCGGCCAGCGCCACAACGACGGCGTCGACGGCCGCATTCAGGGTGGTGAGGAGGTCCTGGGCCATGGCTGACAGTGAACCAGGACACTCGGCTGAGTGCGAGCGCGCGCGGATCTTTGGACGACGGCGGCACCGCACCGCTCCTCCGATCGTGTATACACGTCCGGAGCGGTAAGCAGTTTCGTCGTGTCCTACGCTCGTGGCACGATGTAGCTGAGTCAGGTCCGAAGCAGTCAGCTCCGAGCAAAGGGGATCCGGGTGTCTCTGATCGATCTGCACGGGTTCGTCGCCAACCTCAAGGACCACGTGTCCGAGCACGGCTTCCACGTACACGGCGACCGCCACTTCGTGGAGACCTACTCGAACCGCCAGACCTGGGAGGTCGACCTGCACCCCGACGACGCCTGCGGCGGGCCCCTCGACATGGTGCTCTGCGTCGAGGCCGAGTCCCGCACCCTGTTGACGTTCGAGGACGACATAAACAGCCGTCCCGAGGACGAGGACCCCGACGACGCCATCACCGTGCCGATGACCCTCAGCTTCGTGCTGCCGCCGCTGCACCTGGGCCCCGACCTTCTGCTGCTGGCCACCGATCTCGCCGCCATCGGGGGCCCGGAGCTGCCTCTGCACGTGTCGTCGGTCGACCGGGTGGCGGCGGTCACCGACGCCGCGGAGCGGACCGTCAATATTGAGGGCCGCGTCGACCTGGCGTTGAGCCGGATCTATCTCGGCCAGGACCTCGAGGTTCTCTGCGACATGCTCGACCGGGCCCGCAGCGTCTGCGAGTTCCTGCTAGACCGGGCTCCCGCCTGGCTGGGCGAGCTGTAGCCCCGGCCCGCGTTCAGGCGCCGGCCGTCTTCCGCAGCGCCTCCAGCGCATTGTCGGCGTGGAGGCGCATGTTCAGTTCGCTGCGTACCGTCCGCAGCACCGTGCCATCGCGGCCGATCACGAACGTCTTGCGCTTGTTGGGCAGGGGACGCCGCCTGATCACACCGAAGCTCTGGGCGATGTCACGGCCCGGGTCCGACAGCAGCGGGAAGCCCAGAGCGTTGGCGTCATCGAATTCGCGTTGCCGATCCACCTGATCGGCGCTGATTCCCACGACACTGGCTCCGAGTTCGCTGAACTCCGCTGAGAGGTCGCGGAAATGGCAGCTCTGGCGCGTTCAACCAGCCGTCATCGCCTTGGGATAGAAGTACACCACCACCGGGCCCACCTCGAGCAGATCGCGCAGGGCCACCGTGTCGCCGTGCTGGTCGATCCCCTGGAAGTCCGGGACCTTGCTCCCGACCCTGACGTCCACGTACGTCCTCCTCCCGTCGCCGAGCGGACATTATGGCCGGAGCGTCAAGCGCTGATCGAAGCGGCCACCCGGTCGGCGTGGAAGTCGGCGCTGCCCCAGGCGCGGGCCAGGGCCCAGGAGCGCTTGAGGTAGAGATGCAGATCGTGCTCGGTCGTGTAGCCAATGGCGCCGTGGCACTGAAGGGCGGCCCGGCCGGTGACCGCGGCTGCGCTCCCGGCCAGCCACTTGGCCTGTGACACGCTGCGGCTGGCGTCGGGCTGGCCGTGGGCGATCGCGTAGGCCGCGTACAGCACCGCCGGAGCGGCGAACTCGATCTCGAGCCGGGCGTTCGCCAAGAGGTGCTTCACCGCCTGGAAGCTCCCTATCGGCTTGCCGAACTGGTGGCGCTGGGTGGCGTAGCCCGCGGTGAGCCCCAGCATGGCCCGGCTAAGTCCGAGCAGTTCTGCTGCGGCGCCGAGCACGCCCCGATCGAAGGCCGCCGCCACCGCCTCGGGATCCTCAGTCACGGACCGGCCCCCCGCCCGGGGCCGCACCCGACCGCAGTGCCGGGAAGCGTCCACGGTCTCTACCGGCTCGACGTCCACCTCGTGCGCCTCGTACAGCCGCAGACCGCGGCCCGACACCAGCAAGAAGGCCTCGGCGAACGTCGCCGAAGCGACCAAGCCGGCCCCGCCGAGGTCGGTGGCCACCATCGGACCGGCGACGCCGAGGGGCGCAGCCACCAGTGCGGTCTCCGTCAAGGGGTGAGGCAGCGCGGTCTGCCCCGCCTCCTCCACCACCGGCACCAGGTAGGTCTCGTCAAGCCCCAGGCCCCCGTCCGACTCCGGCACCAGCACCGCCAGCGCTCCGATGTCGGCCAGCGCATTCCATGCTGCCTCGTCCGGCACTCCTGTCCAAGCGGCCCTCACCGCCGAGGCCGGGCACAACTCGGTGAGCAACTCGCGGGCCGTCGAGCGCAGCGCCTCGCGGTCGTCGTCGAGCGCGAACCTCATCGTGGCAGACCGAGGACGCGTTCGGCCACGATGTTGCGTTGCACCTCGTTGGTCCCGGCGTAGATCGGGCCGGCCAGCGAGAACTGATGGCCCTTGCTCCACGGTCCCTGCAGTTCGGCGTCGGGACCCAGCAGGTCGAGGGCGATCTCGTGCAGCTCGATGTCGAGCTCGGACCACCAGACCTTGGCCAGGCTGGCCTCGGATCCGAGGTCGCGGCCGTCGAGGAGCGCGGTGACCGTCTGCAGGGTCTGGAGCCGGTAGGCGTCGACCCGCATCCACGCCGCGGCGATGCGGCGGCGCATGGCCGCGTCCGCGCCGCGCTCTTCGCCTAGCACCAGCAGGTCGGACACGGTGGCCTGGTACCGGCCGGGCGAGCGCAGCAGCCCCCGTTCGGTGCTGGCGGCCGATACGGCGACCCTCCACCCCTCCCCCACACCGCCGAGGACCACGCCGCCGCCCACGGCGTCGTCGGGCAGGAAGGCGCCGTCGAAGAACACCTCGGCGAAGCCCTCGTCGCCGTCGAGGCGACCGAACCCCCGCACCGTGACGCCGTCCAAGTCCAGCGGCACCAGCAGGTACGTGAGCCCGCGGTGGCGCTCGGAGTCGGGGTCCGAGCGGAACAGCCCGAAGAGGTGGGTGCAGAATGCGCCCCGAGTGGTCCAGGTCTTCTGCCCGTCGAGCACCCAGCCGCCGTCGACCCGCCGGGCCCGGCTGGACACCCCGGCGAGATCGCTGCCCGCATTGGGCTCCGACCAGCCCTGGCACCACAGGTCCTCGGCGGCGGCGATACGCGGCAGCAGCAGATCCTTCTGTTCCAGGGTGCCGTGCTCGAAGACCGACGGGGCCAGGATCTGCAGCCCGTTCTGGGTGACCCGCTGGGGCGCGCCCGCCCGCCAGTACTCCTCCTCGAAGATCAGCCAGTCCCAGAGCGTGCCGTCACGCCCGCCGTAGGCGCGGGGCCACGACACCGCCGACCAGTCCGCCTCGTACAGGCGCCGCTCCCACAGCAACTGCTGGGCGAACCCCTCGCGGGTGTCCCCAGAGCGCTCCGTGCCGATTTCGGCCCGCCAGCCAGCCAGGCTGTGCTCCAGCCAGCCCCGCAACTCGAGCCGCGTCCGCTCCTGCGCCGCGCTCCAGGTCAGATCCACCTCAGCTCCCGGTCCTCATGTGCGTCTGCGCCGCCCGTGGGCTCGGTGGGGATCGAACCCACGACCAAGGGATTATGAGTCCCCTGCTCTGACCACTGAGCTACGAGCCCGCATCGACCCTACCGGCCCCTAGAGGCCCCGCGGGTAGGCGGGCCGACCCGGTCCATACGGGCGGGGCGGTGGCTCCGGGGGTGGGACTCGAACCCACAACCTAGCGGTTAACAGCCGCTTGCTCTGCCGGTTGAGCTACCCCGGATCAGCCTGTGAGGCTACCAGCGACCCCGATACGGACCCCTCCGATCGGCGTCCGTAGTCGATCAGCCATGGAAGCAGGTTCGCCAGTGCATCGTCGCGGGTGTTCCGCTCGTCGAGCCGCTCTAGCTGCGATTGCAGCCAGATGTGGCTCTGGTTGCACCGCAGGCGCACCTCGGCGTCGTTCGTCGCGACGTGCGTGCGGCGCAGGCTGTCCATGACTCGCCGGGTGGTCAAGTGGGCCACGCGAGCGAGCACATCCTCGACGGACGCGTTGCCCGCGTCGACTGCCAGCCGGTGCAGGAGCTGCGCCGCCTCGGGGGACACCAGATCGCACGCCTCCACAACGCCGCCGGCCTGCTCGAGGGCTCTGAAGGCCTCGCGGTTCACCGGCTCGATGAACAGCGTCGCGTGCAGCCTGCCTGCTACTTGCTCGGGATGATGGATTGCCATCTGCAGTGCCGCATCCTCGGGCGTGATACGGCTGTCAGCCGGTGTTCCGCTGTTCTCGGTAGAGCGCATCAGGCTCGGCCCACCCGACGCGAAACGGCGCAGCTTGACGGAATTCACATCACATGTGTCTGCGATTCTCATGAGATGGCGGTCACGTGCAACCGGATCTGGATGCTCGTTGACGATAGCCACGGCCCTCTCGGCGGCACGGGCTCTGCTCTCGATGGTGGACAGGTCGGCGCCGTCCAGCGCCCGGTCAACGCGGAACTTCAGCAGGGGCACCGCGTCGCTCACGGCTCGTCGCAGCTCGTCGGGGTCTGAACGGGCCAGATCGCCGGGGTCCTGGCCGGAGGGCAGGTCGGCGACCAGAACCTCGAGCTCGAACTGGCGCTCCCAGGCATAGACCCGGGCCGCGGCGGCCGCGCCGGCCGCGTCGGCGTCGAAGGCCAGCACCAGCCTGCCGGCCGAGAACCGCTTCAGGAGCCGCACATGATCCTCGGTGAGGGCGGTGCCGCAGGTGGCCACGGCCAGCTCGATCCCGGCCTCGGCGCAGCCGATCACGTCGGTGTAGCCCTCGCAAACCACCGCCTGACCCTCCTTGACGATCTGCCGGCGGTGCTCGTGAAGCCCGTACAGGACCCTGCTCTTGTCGTAGGTCCTGGCGTCGGTCGACGTGTTCAGGTACTTGGGGCCGTCGGCGCCCGGCATGATCCGACCGCCGAATCCGACCACCTCGCCCCGTTCATCGTCGATGGGGAACAGCACGCGGCCCCGGAAGAAGTCCTGCTGGCGACCGGCCCGATTCACGAACCCGAGGCCCGAGTCGCGCAGATCGTCATCGGTGAGCTTCAAGTGGCGCGCCAGCACGTCCCAATCGTCGGGGGCCCACCCCAGCTTCCAGCGCCGCACCAGGTCACCGTCGTAGCCGCGCGACCTCAGGTAGTGCCGGGCCGGGCCGGCGTCGCGTCCGTCGAGCAGGCGCTGGTGGTAGAAGTCCCGGGCCTTCTCCACCGCCTCCAGCAGCCGCTTGCGCCGCCCGCGGGCCGCGCTCTCGTCGCGGCTGGTGTAGTGCAGCTGGATCCCGGCCCGAGCCGCCAGCATCTCGACCGCCCCCGCGAAGTCGAGGCCCTCGATCTCCTGCACGAAGGTGATCACGTCGCCGCTGCGCTGGCATCCGAAGCAGTAGTAGACGCCCTTGTCGGGCGACACCGACAGCGACGGGGTGCGCTCGCCGTGCAGCGGGCAGCGGGCCATCCACTGCCGCCCGGATCGCTTCACCTCGGTGTGCTCGCTGATGACGGCGACAATGTCGGTGGCGGCCCGGACCTTCGCTATGTCATCGGCGACGATCCCCATCGGAGCCGAACCTACCAGTCCGGCGAGACGCCCATTCCCGGGAACGCCGGATGCCGCCGTACGGCGACGACCCTCAGGACAGCCGATCAGCCAGGTAGCTGACCAGGCGGTCGATGCCCACCCGGTCCTGGGCCATGGTGTCGCGGTCGCGCACGGTGACCGCGTCGTCGTCGAGGGTGTCGAAGTCGACAGTCACGCACAGCGGGGTGCCGATTTCGTCCTGGCGGCGGTAGCGGCGGCCGATGGCCTGGGTCTCGTCGTAGTCGCAGCTCCAGCGGCCCTTCAGCAGGTCGAACACCCGCTGCGCCACCGGCACCAGCACATCCTTGCGAGACAGCGGAAGCACCGCCGCCTGGTAGGGAGCCAACCGGTGGTCGAGGCGAAGCACGACCCGCTCCGCGTCGTTGACCACCTCCGTGTCGTAGGCCGACATCAGGAAGGCCATGGCGGCCCGGGTCGCGCCCGCGGCTGGCTCGATCACATGGGGCACGTAGTGCTCGCCGGTGGCGGGGTCGAAGTACTCGAGTCGTTCGCCGGAGTGCTCCGCGTGGCAGCGCAGGTCGTAGTCGCCCCGGTTGGCGATGCCCTCAAGCTCGTCCCAGCCCCACGGGAAAAGGAACTCCACATCCGAGGTAGCCGACGAGTAGTGGCTCAACTCGTCGTCTCCGTGGGCCCGCAGCCGCACCGACCCGGGTCTGATCCCCAGGTCCAGGTACCAGTCCAGCCGGGCCTGGCACCAGTGCTCGAACGAGTCGGCGGCGGCGCCCGGCGGGACGAAGTACTCCATCTCCATCTGCTCGAACTCGCGGGTGCGAAACACGAAGTTGCCCGGCGTGATCTCGTTGCGGAACGACTTGCCGATCTGGGCGATCCCGAAGGGCGGGCTCTTGCGGCTGGACCGCAGCACGTTGGCGAAGTTGATGAACATGCCCTGGGCGGTCTCGGGCCTCAGGTAGACCTGCGCCGCAGAGTCGGCCACCGGCCCGGCATAGGTGGAGAACATCAGATTGAACTGCCGCGGCTCGGTGAACTGGCACCGCTCCCCGCCTTCGGGGCAGGCCTCGGGGTCCTCCAGCTTGTCGGCGCGGAGGCGGATCCCGCACGAGCGGCAGTCGACCATCGGATCGGTGAAGTGGTCGAGATGGCCCGAGGCCTCCCACACCGCCGGCGGCGACAGAATTGACGCGTCCAGGCCGACCACGTCGTGGCGCATCTGCACCATCGACCGCCACCACTGCTCCTTGACGTTGCGCAGCAGCAGCACCCCGAGCGGTCCGTAGTCGTACGCGGAGCGGAAGCCGCCGTATATCTCCGCGGAGCGGAACACGAAGCCGCGCCGCACGCAGAGGTTGACGATCGTGTCGAACAGCTCGGGGTCGGTCGACGGCTCGGCCATGGCAGGCAAGGCTAGAGCTCCGCGCGGCCTCTGGGCGCTATCCGTCGTCCAGCACGGCCACCGATCGCAGGCGCCGCTCCAGGTGGGCCTCCATGGCGGCGGTGGCCAGGGCGGTCACCTCCCCGGCGGCCCCGGCGATCGGCTCGCGCAACACCGCGGCCAGCTGGCCGCCGAGCATCGCCCGCAGCATGTCGAGCGCCTCGGGACTGATGGGCCGGCCCTGGCGGCAGTCGCGGCACAGCACACCGCCGGAATGCACGTCGATCGCCACCAACGGCCCGGCCGCTCCGCAGCCAACACAGCCGTTGAGCTCGGGCTGCACCCCTTCGAGGGCCAGCAGTTTCAGGAAGAACCCCGCCAGCACCAGCGGGCTGTCGGAGCGGTCCAGCGTGGCGAGGGCCCGCACCAGCATCACGTGGCGGTCGGGATCACCGCCGGCCTCGGGCGCGAGCTGATCTACCGCCTCCAGCATCGCCGAGGCCCGCGCGAACCGCTCGGGATCAGACCTGAGGCTCCCGAACCGGTCGAGGATCTCGGCCTGGGTGACGGTGTCGAGGTCGCCCCGGCCCCGGTAGAGCTGGACGGCCACATGGCAGGCCGGCTCCAGGCGGGCGCCGAACTTCGAGCGGGTACGGCGCACGCCCTTGGCCACGCCCCGGACCTTGCCGTTGCCGAGGGTGTGCAGGCTCACGATGCGGTCGGCCTCGCCCAGCTTCCATGTGCGCAGCACCACGGCCTCGTCGCGGTAGAGGCCCACGGGAGCTACCCGTCGCCGTTGGTCGTGCTCGCCTTGAAGGCTCCGTTGGCCGACACCCGGCCGAATCGCCGCTCGCGCTCCTGGTAGGCCCTGATCGCCTCATAGAGGTCGCCCCGACGGAAGTCGGGCCACGCGGTGTCGGTGAAGTACAGCTCGCTGTAGGCCAGCTCCCACAGCAGGAAGTTGGACGTGCGGAACTCCCCGGAGGTGCGGATCATCAGGTCCGGCTCCGGCATCTCGGGGTCGTACAGCCGGCGGGCGATGGTGCTCTCGGTGATCCGGTCGGCCGATATCCCCGCGTCCACGACGGCCCGGACGGCGTCCACGATCTCGGCCCGGCCCCCGTAGTTGAAGGCGATGGTGAAGGTCATGCGCCTGTTGTGCCTGGTCAGCTCGGTGGCGTCGTCCATGAGTCCGAGTAGCCGCTTCGGCACGCGCCGGTCGCGCCGGCCGACGAACCGGATCCTCACTCCCCGCTCGTGGAGCTCGTCGCGCCGGCGCAGCAGGATGTCCTCGTTGAACTCGAGCAGGAAGCGGACCTCCGCAGCCGGACGGCGCCAGTTCTCGGTACTGAACGCGTACACGGTAAGCCACTCCACACCGATGTCCAGGGCGCCCTCGACCACGTCGAACAGGGCTTCCTCGCCGGCCCGGTGGCCCTCGGTGCGGGGCAGGCCCCGGGACTGGGCCCAGCGGCCGTTGCCGTCCATCACGCACGCGATGTGCGAGGGGACGCGCTCCAGATCCAGCTCGGCAGTGATCACCACCGTGAACCTACCGCCTGGCCCGCCGAGGCGGACTCATATCGCGGCTCGTGGGCGGCGCTGCCAATTCTTGTCCACCCTCACCGCGAGCTGCAGGTAGGCGCCGTCGGGAAGCTGGGACCGGACGGCGGTGCCCACAGCCTTGAGCGTCGTGCCTCCCTTGCCGATCACGATGGCCTTCTGGGAGGGGCGCTCCACCAACACCTCGCAGCGGATCAGCGGCCACTCGTAGTCCGTGACCCGGGTCGCGATCGCGTGCGGCAGCTCGTGGCGGGTCGACTTCAGGAGCTCCTCTCGCACCAGTTCGGCCACCCAGAACGCCTCCGAGCAGTCCGACACGGTTCCGGGCTCATACAGCGCCGGACCCTCGGGCAGGCGGCCGGCCAGGTGATCGACGAGAGCGTCGACGCCCTCCCCGGTGCGGCCGCTGACCGGGAAGTACGCCTCGAAGTCCAACTCGGCGGTCGCGGCGAGCTGTTTGAGCATCGTCGAGGGCCCCACCAGGTCCGACTTGGTGACCACCACCACGGAGTCGGGCGGCAGCGACCGGGCGATGAAGGCGTCGCCCCGCCCGTAGGGGGCCGACGCGTCGATCACCAGGCACGCCACGTCGGTCTCGTGCAGCGCCTCCGACGCGGCCGCGTTGAGGCTCCGCCCGTGGGCGGTACGGGGCTTGTGGATGCCGGGCGTGTCCACGAACACGAGCTGGGCGTCGGGCCGCGTCAACACCCCTCGCAGCGTCGTGCGGGTGGTCTGGGGCTTGTTCGAGGTGATCGACACCTTCTGGCCGATCATGCGGTTGATCAGCGTCGACTTGCCCGAGTTGGGGCGGCCCGCCAGCGCGACGAACCCGCAGCGGTACGGGCCGGACCCCGAGTCTGGGACCGTCATGTACGGGTGAGCCTGACCCGGGTAATGCGGCGTCCCTGCATGTGCTCGACCTGGAGTTGGAGGCCGTCAACCTCGACGGTCTCGCCCACCTCAGGCACGTGGCCCAGCGTCCCGAATATCAGACCGCCCACCGTGTCCCAGTCGTCGTCGGGAAGGGCCGCCCCCACGAGCGTGTTGAGCTGGTCGACGGGCATGCGGCCGTGCACCAGCGCCTCGCCTCCCGCCAGGGGCTCCAGCAGCGGCTCGGGCCGGTCGAACTCGTCGACGATCTCGCCGACCAGCTCCTCGACGAGGTCCTCGAGGGTGACGAGCCCGGCTGTGCCCCCATACTCGTCCACCACGATCGCCAGGTGCCCGCCTGCGGTGCGCATCTCTCTAAGCAGCTCGTCCACCCGCTTCGTCTCGGGAACGAACATCGCCCGGCGCATCGACTCGCGCACCGGGCTCTCGCCCCCGCCGGAGCGCTCGGTGCGAGCCAGGTCCTTCAACAGCACCACGCCCACGATGTCGTCGATGTTGTCGCGGCGTACCGGCAGGCGGCTCAGTCCTCGTGAGATGGCCACCTCCAGCGCGGCGGTCACCGTCGCGGTGGCGTCCACGGTCACCATGTCGGCCCGGGGCGCCATGACCTCGCGCACGACCGTGCGGTCGAGCGCTAGAGCGGACGCGATCATGTCGCGCTCGGCGTCCTCGATCGTGTCGGCCTCCGCGGCGGCGTCGGTCAGCGCGATCAGCTCGTCCTCGCTGACCGGCGGCGCATCGCTGCGGCCCCGGGCCGGCCGGAGACGCAGTCGCCGGCGCAAAGACGTGGCTGCGCCGGGACGCCGGGTCCCGTCGGTCGACGTCGGGTCGCTCACCGCGCCAAGAGGTCGTGCGGCGCGGTCATTGGCGGCGGTAGTGGGCAGTCAGGAGCTGCCGCTCGCGGGCCTGCATCGTCTCGGCGTCCGCATCGGATTGGTGGTCGTAACCCAGCACGTGCAGCACCCCGTGCACTACCAGCAGCGCCAGCTCGTCGCCGAGGCTGCCGTCGTGCCCGCCGCCGGCATGCTCTGGCGCCTGCTCGGCCGCATAGGCGGGGCACACCACGACGTCGCCCAGCAACGGGATCTGCTCCGGCGGGTGGACGGAGTCGCCTGTCCCGTCTATGGGAAAGGCCAGGACATCGGTCGGCCCGGCAGAGCCCATGTGGCTCGAGTTGAGCTCGGACATGGCCCCGGGATCCACGAACCGCAGGCCCAGCTCGCCCCGTCCCACCCCCTCGTCCCGCAGCACCGCCGCGGCGAGCCCGGCCCACCGCTCGGTCCGGAGCCCGCCGCGGCCCGGATCCGGCTGTGATCGCTCGTCGAAGGCATGGACAACCGCGCCGGAGGTGGCTGCGGCCATCTAGCCAGATCCTCCGGGCGCTGTCCTGGCCTTGTCGTAGGCGGTCACGATGTCGGCGACGATGCGGTGCCGCACTACGTCGCGGCTGCTGAGGTGCACGAACCCGATGCCGTCGATGCCGCCGAGGAGCTTCTCGATCCCTGCCAGGCCGCTGCGCCCGCCGTCGACATCGACCTGGGTCACGTCGCCGGTCACCACCGCCCGGGACCCGAACCCGATGCGGGTCAGGAACATCTTCATCTGCTCGGGGGTGGTGTTCTGGGCCTCGTCCAGGATGATGAAGCTCGAGTTGAGCGTGCGGCCCCGCATGAAGGCCAGCGGCGCGACCTCCACCGCGCCCTGCTCCAGGAGGCGCTCCATGCCCTCGCTGCCGACCATGTCGTACAGGGCGTCGTACAGGGGACGCAGGTACGGGTCGACCTTGGCCATGAGGTCTCCAGGGAGGAACCCGAGCCTCTCCCCCGCCTCCACCGCGGGCCGGGTGAGGATGATCCGGCTGACCTCGTCGTTGTGGAGCGCCCGAACCGCCATGGCCACCGCCAGCCAGCTCTTGCCCGTTCCCGCGGGCCCGATGCTGAAGGTGATCACACTCTGGTCGATCACGTCCACGTAGCGCTTCTGACCCGCCGACTTCGGGCGGACGACGCGGCCGCCGGCGGTGCGCAGCACGTCGTGGGTCAACACCTCGGAGGCTCGGACATTGCTGCGCACCATGTCGATCGTGCGGTCGATGGTGCGTCCGTCGAGCCGTTGGCCGTGCTCAAGGAGCAGGATCAGCTCCTCGAAGAGCCGGGCCACGGTCTCGGCCTCGTCGCCCAGGACGCTCACCTCGTTGCCCCGCAGATGGATGCGGCTGCCGGGAAAGGCGCTCTCCAACTGCCTCAGGTTCGCGTCATGCTCGCCCACCAGGGGCCCTAGCAAGTGGTTGGCGGGGACGCGGATGGTGGCGGCGGTCTCGGACATGCGTGGTGTCTCCGCGAGAGACTACACGACGTGCGCCCCGGCGCCCTGACGGGCCGCGTTTGCTAGCCCGGCCGCTGGCGGCGCCTCTGGCGGTCCAGGAACCGGTAGACGTCGAGAAGGTCGATCCCGGGGAACGGCACGAAGGACCGCTGCGAGGGCGGCAGAGCCGACAGCACATGGCTGCGCTCTGCGGCCGAAGGCCACGCCACGCCCTCCCATTCGCCCACCAGCCGCGGGTCCGGCTCGACGTCCTTGGAGCGGGCGTGCTCGCGCCGCAGGGTCTGCGAGCCGCGGAAGTGCCGGGCGTGCTCGGCGGTGGTGCCCAGCGTTATCGCGTAGGGGTAGCGGTCGGTCTCGGTCTCGATGTAGGTGATGCAGAAGTACTCCCCCTCGTCGAGCACGGTGTACTGCTCATGCAGGAGGAAGTGACCCTGAGCGCCCCACGCCTGGCGGGCCCCCCACTGGCGAGGGACCCGCTCTCCCTCGAGCCCGCCGTCGGCGGTGACCGGGAAGGGCAGCCCGTCGTTCTCGTACGCCTTCGAGATCACTCCCTCGGCGTCGGTTCGCACGAAATGGACGGGCAGTCCGAGGTGGACCGTGGCCAGGTTGGTGAAGCGGTGCGCGGCCATCTCGTAGGAGATGTAGAAGGTCTCCTTGAGATCCTCGACGCTGATGTCGCTCTGCCGCTTGGCCTCGCTCAGCAGCTCGACGGCCGGTTCCTCGGGCGCCAGCACCGCGGCGGAGAAGTAGTTCGACTCGATCCTCTGCCGGAGGTAGTCGTCGAAGTCCGCCGTGTCGGAGTGCTCCAGCGCGAAGTGGCCGAGCGTCTGGAGGACCACCGACCGCGCCTGGCGGACCTTCACGTCGTCCTGGTCGCCGATGTAGATCACCCGGTCGCGGGTGTCGGTGATCGAGCGGGCCGTTCGGGGGAGCCCGGGCACACGCTGGATGCGGAAGCCGTAGCCGCTGACCAACTCGGTGAGTACCCGCTCGCTGATCGGGCCCGAGCCGGGGTAGCCGGCCCGCGCCAGCCCGTCGGCGGCGATCTTCTCGATGTCGTCGAAGTAGTTGTGCCGGTCGCGCATCTGGCGGCGCAACTCGGAGTTGGCCTTGCGGGCGCTCTCGGTGGCGTCGGCCGGGCTGCCGGCCCGCTCGCAGACCGCCCGACCGAGGCCTACCAGGTGCTCCAGGACCTCGTCGCTGAGCCTGGCCGACGGCTTGAGGGCGGTGAGGCCCAGCTCCCGGTAGGCCGGATCCTCCTGGATCCGCAGCAGGGCCAGTTCCAGTTCGGCCCGCCGGTCGGGCGGGGCGTCGGCGAGCAGGTCGGCGGTGGTGGTTCCCAGAGCGTCGGCGAGGTCGCCCAACACGCCGAGACGTGGCTCGACCCTCCCGTTCTCGAGCCGGGACAGGTAGGCGGGCGGGCGCCCCGTCCGTTCGGCGAGGTCCGCGAGGGTGAGACCCTGGCTCCGTCGGGCGTGGCGCAGACGGCGACCGAGCACAAGCAGGTCGGGTTCAACAGACATGTCGAAAGAATTGCAGATCTTGTCTGGGCCGACAACTTTGCTGCATGTCCGCGCGGCAGAACTCTGACAATCATCGCCTGGCGAGACGAGCATTGGGTCCACCACATCATCGGCGGTGGCCGGGTGCCGCCGGAAGCAGGAGGTCGATCAGATGGCGAGCATTCCGAATGGCGGTCCGAGCTTCGCGGCGCAGGTCGAGGCCCTGGAGGAGGACTGGGCCACCAACCCGCGCTGGAGAGGCGTGCGGCGCGACTACTCCGCAGCCGACGTGGTGAGCCTGCGAGGCTCGGTGACGCCGGAGTGCACCCTGGCGCGCGCCGGCGCGTCGAAACTGTGGCAGCGCCTGCACGACATGGACTACGTGCACGCCCTCGGAGCGATGACCGGGGGCCAGGCCGTCCAGTTCGCCAAGGCGGGGCTGCCGGCGCTGTACCTGTCGGGCTGGCAGGTGGCCGGCGATGCCAACCTCGCCGGGCAGGTGTACCCGGACCAGTCGCTGTACCCCGTCAACTCGGTGCCGTCGGTCGTGGCCCGACTCAACAACGCCCTGCGTCGGGCCGACCAGATCGAGTGGAGCGAGACCGCTGGACACCCGAGCCGCGACTACATGCTGCCCATCGTGGCCGACGCCGAGGCCGGCTTCGGCGGGCCGCTCAACGCATACGAGCTCATGAAGGCGATGATCGAGTCGGGCGCGGCCGGGGTCCACTTCGAGGACCAGCTCAGCTCGGCCAAGAAGTGCGGCCACATGGGCGGCAAGGTGCTGGTTCCCACCTCCCAGCACCTGTCGACGCTGCGGGCGGCCAGGCTCGCCGCCGACGTGATGGGCATCGAGACGGTCCTGATCGCACGCACCGACGCATTGAGCGCCGGTCTCGTCACCAGCGACGTGGACGAGCGGGACCGGGGCCGGCTCACCGGGGAGCGGACCGCCGAGGGGTTCTTCGTCACCGAGCCCGGGCTGGAGGCGCCCATCGGTCGCAGCCTCGCCTACGCGCCCTACTGCGATCTGCTGTGGTGCGAGACCTCCACCCCCGATCTCGACGAGGCGAGGGCCTTCGCAGAGGCCATCCACGACGTGTACCCCCACAAGATGCTGGCCTACAACTGCTCGCCCTCCTTCAACTGGCGCGCCCACCTCGACGACGCTCAGATCGCGGTGTTCCAGAAGGAGCTGGGCGCCATGGGCTACGTGTTCCAGTTCATCACGCTGGCCGGGTGGCACGCACTCAACGCCTCGGCGTTCGAGCTGGCACGCGCCTACCAGGGCGATGACATGACGGCCTATGTCGGGCTCCAGCAGCGCGAGATGGAGATGGAGGCGCTGGGCTACAGCGCCACCCGCCACCAGCGCGAGGTCGGCGCCGGGTACTTTGATCAGGTGGCCACCGTGATCTCCGGCGGCACCGCCTCCACCCTGGCACTGGAGGGCAGCACCGAGCAGGCGCAGTTCTGACGCCCGGCTCCACCATCCCGCCCGCACCCCTGACAGGACTCGAACCCGCAACCTGAGGGGTAGAAACCCTCCGCTCTATCCAGTTGAGCTACAGGGGCGGTTCAAGGCTATCGCCGGGGCACGACGGCACCCGGGGGTCGCGTCCGGCCGTGCTCCCGCGGTGGGTAGGCTTGCGGGGTCTCCGCTTCGGCGGTCATGGTGGCCGTAGCTCAGTCGGTTAGAGCGCCGGGTTGTGGTCCCGGAGGTCGGGGGTTCGACTCCCCTCGGTCA
>VXTM01000034.1:111311-135331 GCA_009837445.1 Acidimicrobiaceae bacterium | reverse complement strand
CCCCCCCCTTTTTTTTACCACCCCTACCCCGCAATCCGCTTTTTGTGCGGGGCTGGGGGGCTCGTTTTTGTTTATACGCTCCTGGCTGGTGGGGGTGGGAGATGTTTCCTGTTTTGCGGTGGGGAGAGGGCGTGTCAGCCCTCTTGCGGCGCGCCGATCAGGCTCCGGGGCCGCCTGGCACCGCTCGCTGCGGTGGCGGGCACACAGGGAAGCGGAACGGGAGGGCTGCTGCTGGCAGATGCGAACGTGGAGATCGCCGATCCTGGGCCTAGGGTCGGCTTGATGGTCGCAGGGAAGCACGAATACGGCAACCCGCGCCGCGGTGCCGCTGATCGAGGTTGATGTGGAACTCTCCGTCAAGGCTCTGGAGAAGCTCTTGGACTACACGGTTGACTTTCTCGTGGAGCCGCTGCTTGGAGGTTGGAAGGCACGGCGCGAGGTTCGGGCCACTCTGATTAGAGCGCTCGGAGAAGCCCAAGCTGAGCAGATTCTTGCCGTAGGAAAGGCCATAGCGGAAGCCAAGGCTCAGGAGATTCGTGCGCGAGCCGAAGCGCCTCCAGGGGCTGCCCTGCGCCTTGAGACGGTTGATCTTGACCGGAGGACTGAACGCAACCTAGAGAGACGGTTGGGCAACATCGCGGCGATAGTTGATAAGGCTAGGGCTGCCTTGCCCGCTGGCGATGTGCCAGATGTGGAACCGGATGTCGCTTGGACTTCTAGCTTCTCCAGTGGAGCGCAGGGTGTTTCTTTGGAGGAGATGCAGGAGTTGTGGGCGAGGGTGTTGGCTGGCGAAGTGGCTCGGAAGGGCACTACATCGGTCAAAGCGCTGAGTGTGCTGCGTGAGCTTGACCAAGGAACAGCCGAGCTATTCCGACGCCTGTGCTCCATGGCTATCACGCGCACAGGTGACGATAGCCTTGTCGTGGACTCGTTCGTCTTGTCGCCTGGCGGAGATCCAGGAATGAATGCGTTGGAGAAGTTCGGCGTTTCCTTTGTGGATTTGAGTGTTCTGAACGAGCATGGATTGATCTTCTCCAGCTACAAGATCGGTGACGACTACACGACAAGCATTGCGGCTCAGACACCGCAAGGGTGGCAAGCGAGTCAACCGTTCTTCTATCAGGGCCAAGAGTGGGTATTGATACCTGAGCGTGACCCCGACCAGAAGTTCACCGTCACGGGCGTCTTGCTCTCTAAGGCTGGTCGAGAAATAGCCAACGCCATAGAGCTGGAGACAGTTCCTGAATATGACCAGGCGCTCAAGAGCTACTTCACGACGCACGGTCTGCGGATGGAACTGGTGCAGAGTAAGAGCGACGCTGAGTCGGATGAGCTGTAGCCGGTTGAGTCTCTAGGCGGCGCGCAGACGGTCACCACGAGAGGGCTCATCCGCCTTCTGCGGCGTCGATCAGGCTTTGGAGAAGCCCGGCTGCGACCGCTAGGGCGTCTATGGCGTTGCTGAGGGCTTGTCGGTTGGCGGGACTGGGCAGCGAGTTTGGGTCGTCTTCACCCAAAGGGATGGCGGAGTCAAGGCTTTGGGCGTCGCGGTGGAAGTCGGCGTTATGGACGTATTCCTCTGGGTAGCTGTTGGTGCCGTAAAGACCGATTGCGTAGCTGCTGGACATAGACGAGAGCAGGCCGTCCCTAGCGGCTACATACCGTGCGGCGTCGGTTGCGGTGAAGCGTGAGTCGTCGTCGGTGACGGTCACCGCCACCGAAGCGGTCAGGTTGCCGTAGTTGCTGTCCGCGGTGAGCGTGACCGTGGTGGTTGTGCTGTCGTAGTCGGCGTCGTCGGTGCCGGTGATGGTGACCGTCTGAGCGGTCTGCCAGTCGGTGGTCGTGAAGGTCAGGGACGGCGGGTCAGCGGTCGCTGCGGCGGGGTCAGCGGACGCGACGGTCACCGTCACGGAGTCCGATGGCTGGGTGGTGAGGCTCACATCGACGGTGGCGGTGTCGTTCACGGTCACCGAGTCGGCGGTGAGGGTCAGAGCGGGGGTGTCGTCGTCGGCGACTGTCACGGTTACGGACTCAGTGATGTTCTCGGAGGCGTTGTAGTCGTTGCCGATTGAGGAAGTGGTCAGCGTCACCGTCGCTGCCGCGTTAGCGATGTCGGTGTCCTCAACGCCGGTGATGGTGAGCGTTTGGGGGGTTTGCCCGGTTCCTGCGGGGAAGGTCAACGAGGGGGTGACGGTAGCTGCGGTGGGGTCATCAGATTCGGCGTCGATAGTCACCGCAATAGCGGGGGAGGTCTTCAGTTGCACCATGATGTCGGCGGTGGCCCCCTCAGTAACGGTCACAGAAGCGGGGTCCACGATGAGGCCCGGTTTGTCGTCGTCGGTGACGGTCACGGCGATGGTCTCCGTCAGCCCGTCGTAGTTGTTGTCTGCGGTGAGGTTGATGGTGGTGGCCTCGTCGTCCTGGTCCGGGAGGGTCTCATCGGCTGCGGTCACGGTCACGGGCTGGGGGGTTCGCCAGTCGTTAGCGGTGAACGTCAGCGTGGCGGGCGTGACGGTCACCCCGGTCAAGGGGGGAGTGAGCGCGATGGTGATGTCCACGTCGGCGGTAGGGGCGGTCGCTAGGCGTATCCCGAAAGACACAGGAGCGCCGCCTTCTGTGACGGTCACGCCGCCGCGGGTCACGCTGCTGTCGGGCACGAAGCCCGGCGCCGGTGGTGTCGCCCCATCGGTGTTCGCGACGGAGAACCGCATCGTGTCAACGGTGCAATGTGATGCGCCTTGGAGCCGGTCGGCGTAGGTGGACGCGACGCAGACCAGAACCTCTACGTCGGTGATGCGGTCGCCGGGAGTGTGCGGCCCCGTCAGCGTGCCGGACCCATCATCGGGGCCGGAGGCCACGGCGGTGGGCAGGGCTGGCACAGGCTGAGGCGTGGATTGCGGCCATGTCGCGGTGTCGGCCGGGTCGTGCCATTCGGCGGGTTCCGTCGGGTCGGGGCAAGTTCCGGTCCAGGCTGTGACGCTGCCGCTGCCGTCAGGTGTGGGCGCTCTCCAGCGCAGGCACCACCATTCGACGGAGTGGTAGATGAGCCGGTCAGGGTCGGCGTTCAGAGTGAAGCAGCTTTCGGGTGGCAGGAACGGAACTCCGCTAGAGCAGGTGGTGTTCTCGTCCCAGGTGCGAATGAGCAGCAGCCCCCCGCCGTGGCGGTCCACTCTGACCGGCTCGCCGGTCGCAGTGGACACCACTCGGAGGCACGGCCCGACGGACGGGCTGTTAGGGCCGCATTCAGGTTCGTCATCATCGCCTTCCAGCACGATGCACTTCCGTTGCCGTATCTCGGACTCGTCCTGAGCTGTGTTCGGATCGTCCTCTTGCGTGGTCAGCCAGCACGCGCCGTAGCTTGCGGGGTTGGCGGCAGGCAGGGCCGGCGCCTCAATGAGAGACGCTCCGGCGATGTTGTGCTCCCGGAAGCACCGGTCGCGATGGGCGGCATCAGGCCCCGCGGATGGTGACGCGCACAGACCGATGGGGTCTACCGACCCGAACAGTTCGGCGAGTTCTGCCCGTGCAGTTATGCCTTCGTCGTTGTCGGGTTGGGCGGTCGCGAGGCGGTTGGATCGGTGCAGCAACAGCAGAAGCCCCGGTATCAGGAGGCTCACGACAGTCATCGCGATTATCGCGCTCATTAGCGCCCCGCCTTTGGCGTTGCGAGCGACACGAGACTTCTTCGTCATCATCTAAATCATAAGTTACTTACGTAATCTCGCTTAGATTTATTGAGATGGCCTTGAAGATCCGAGACGCCAAAGGCGGGATGCTGATCGAGGCAGTCATCGTTATCGCGGTCATTGCGACGCTCGGATGGCTGTCGGTGAGGCAGTCGATAGTTGTTGCACAGACCAGAGCGGACCGGGCGTCGCTGGAAGCGATGCAAGAGCTGGCCGCGTCCTACTTGAACGAGGCGCGTCTCGCTAACTGTGCGACGGCCACTCCCACCAGCCCCGATGAACCGTGCTTTGTGCCGTTCGCTGGGCATGTGGACTTCAGCCCGGCTTCGCATCAGACCCAGTTCACGGTCACGACACTGAACGGTCGGCCCGCTCTGTTCGACGTGGAGGTGAGTGACAGCTACAGCGCGCCGCAGTACGGCATCCAGTGGCCGATCCGTGAGATCACCGTCACTGACTCCACCGGGAGGCTGGAGCTGACACGCGCCGCGGTGGGCAAGCCGCCAAGTCCGTGACTGAACGCGACTGTCGGGGGCAGATACTGCCCATGGCGGTGATCGCGCTCGTGCTGCTGGTGTTCGCCAGCGCCGCTATCGCTCACATCACCATGGCCAGTTGGCGCTCCACGTTGAGAGTGGATGCCGACACCGAGGCAGCCAACGTGCTCGGGTCCGCCATCAATGTCGTGGATGCGGTTGTTGTTCGTTACGGCCCGCAGCAGGCCAGCACCCGGATCGAGACTGGCTGGCATTCACTGCCGGGCCGCGACGGTTGTGAAAGCCAGGTGCTGGAGGGATGCTGGACCGCAGAGTTCACCGAGGGAACAGAACAGGTGGTAGTGCCGGGTCGGGATACGCCTGTTGTCTTGCCGGTGTGGAGGGCGACCATCGCCGCCGCGGCGCGCTGTGACCGAATGCCGACAAGCGTCGCTGACGCCAAAGAGGTTTGCGAAGCTGTGACGAGCGACGCAACTGGCACCCAGAGACCCGCCGTGCTCGTCTATGAGACCTCCGGGTCGTTGCCGGTCTTGCCGACCCTGTGGCACTCGGGCCGGTTATGGCCTGAGTCTGAGGACGCCACCACGGCCGACTGTCTCACCGCGCCGGAAGACACGCCGATGTGGTGCGCCATCCCGCAACAGTCACGCCCACCGGCAGTTGCCTACGCCGACCCCTCCAACTGGTTGAGGGTAGGAGCGGATCACATCGCCGGCGCCGGGCTGTTCGTGAACACCGAAGGCCGCGCCCTCGTGTTGGACACCTGCCCTGAGGGTGACTGCGAGGCCGCCAACCCCGGCGAGTATCGCACCCTCGCCCGTGCCCACGGCACCGAAGACCTGGCCCTGCCGGAGGGGGCTTGCACCGCCGACCCTGCTGTTTGGGAATGGGCCAAGATCGGCCACAACGCAGCAACAGAAGCACGCAACACCTGGGACAGCGAGTTGGCGCGCTTCGTAGCTGCGCTTGGCGGTGACTGGAGCGTGCCCAACGTCCGGACCGAGTGGGCAAACACGGTGTTTGTCGCGTTGTTGGATGATGTCGCCGACGACGACATCCAGGCTGTAGTCACGCCGACGCCCACCACGGACGACGCCGAGCGCGCCGCAGCCGAGGCGCTGGCCCAGTTGACGGGCGTAAGGGCACCCCGAGACCCCGGCACCCTCCTGGAAGCCGACGAAACAAGCGACCTCACGCTGTCCGCCGCGCCGAACGGGGGAATGGCCGTCGCCAAAGGCAGCATCCGTATCACCGGCAACATCGACGGCGACGATCCGAACACTCCCGAACTGGAAGTCTTGCTCATCGTGTCGGGGTGCCACATCATCATTGACGGGCCGTGCGATTACGACATAGACCCCACCCCTGAGCGGCAGCCGTCACCATCGCAGCCGTGTGTAGACCCCGAACCCGTCAACGCCGAGCAAGACTCTCGGGAGCGGGTTGTCATGATCCTGAACAACGTCGTCATCGTCGCAGCCGGAGGCATCTGGGCCACAGACCTCGCCCTACCGTCACCGCCGCCGTGCCCCATGACAGACAACCCGGACACCACCGACATTGATGAAACGGACCCCGGCTATCGGGCACCCGATCTGAGCATCGTCGGCAGTGTCATCACCGGCCATGCGGGAGTGACCGGCCGCCTCTATGGCTGCGACGGAGGCGCGCCGGACAGGATCGTTGCCGGATATGCCCGCACTAGCAGCCTGCCTCCCGACACGTCCCGTTGGGTTGAAGCCAACATCGCATGGTGGCCCGGCCGCGAGGATGGAGTCTGGCGCAGAAGGTGAGCGCAGAAGCGGCGGTAGATTGAACATTCCGTCGGGGCGTGGCGCGGTATGCCATCGCGAGACTTGGCGGGGCAAGGCAAGGGACACAGGGCCGCTCTCTATTGGGTGGCCCTGTGTCGCGTTTCCGGGTTGGTCTAAGAAGTGCCTGAAGTGAGCGGGAAGCTCCCGAATGGCTGCTGCTCTGCCACTAGACTGGGTGCGCTGGTCATCCCAGGTGGCGTGAACCGGCCGAGACTCCTGGTAGCAGAGCAGAGCAACCTGTTGCCGACCGTGCCGGGTCGGTCCTCATGACGCTGACGCCAAAGGCCACCCGGGGGGAGCCACCATGCCAGCTCCGACTGCCTCCGAACGCGAATGGGCAAGTAGGCAAGGCAGAGACACAGGGCCGCTCTCTGGGGTGGCTCTGTGTCGCGTCTCAGGGCCAATCGCCCTCAATCCCGCGTGTAGACGCCGGGCTGGTATGTTCCCTTCTGCCACACAGCACCGGGGCTTTGCCGAAAGCCCCATCAAGACCTGGCCATGGGCGGCCGAGGGGGTTCCGAGGCTCTCTCCGGCCAGGTCAGGTGTTGTGTGGCAATAACACCCCAAGCCGTCCGGAGAGAGCCACCATGTGCCGAACCCGTCTCGTCGTATCTGTGATATTGACCGCCGCTCTGCTGGCCGCAGCCTGCGGAGGTGGTGATGACGCCGCAGAGGAATCCGAGAACCTGCCAGCCGACACGCCAGCCGTGTCGGAGGTCATCGCCGAAGACATCGACCGACCGGACACAACCGAGAGCGACCCCACCGGGCAGCCCGAGCAGGCCGATCCCGGCGCTGATGTTGAGCAGGCCGCTGAACCCGAACCAGAGCCGGAGCCAGCACCGGTGCGGATCGGCAACAGGTTTGAGTGGTGTGTCCCCACGCAGGCCACATGGGACGCGTTTGATGATTCGCTGGCTGCTTGGAGCGAGGCCGAAGCTCGTGTTCGGAACGCCACTGACGCCGTTGCCGCGGCGACTGATGAACTTGATCGGGCCGAAGCCCAAGAAACGCTGGATGCAGCTCAACGGACGCTCTTCGACGTGCAGGACAGGTTCGACAGTGCCTATTGGCAGGCGCTGCACAACGACCTAGCTCTGGCGTACAGGCTCCACACGGACGGCAGCGACGATTCGCGAAGCGTCGCCTACGGGCGAGCTTGGGTTGCGTTCATTGCCAACGCCGACGCAGCGACCGTCGCTGCCGTTGCCGCTCTTGCATCTGAACTAGCACGTTACGAGGCCGATAAGGCTGCGGAAGCAGACCCACAGCAGGCCGTTAGCGCCGCTCGCCGCGAGTTTGACAGGGCGCTAGAGATTGCTGACTCGCAACCGCATCTCGGTGAAGCTGTCGGGGAAGCGTGGGCCGCAGCAGAGGCCGTCGTCGCGGCCACCCGCTCCCGTGAAGACAAGGACAACGAAACCCTCTTTGCCTTGCTCGCCTACGACACTGGCTACACGGGCATGCTGGCTGCTGGCACCGTGTGGAACACGTTGTACAAGGCGGACTCGTCTGACCATGAAGCCCTTGCGGAGGCCCTATCTGACTATGACGCTGCTCGCGACGAGGCCATCGCCGCGCTCGCGGAGGTGGATGCCGCTGCATCCGAAGCCATCATGGAGGCACTAGAGAACTACCGGTCGGCTGGTCCCACATTGCGGGAGGCGTACACCGCGTGGAGGGCCTGGCAGGCGAGGGTGGGCGACTCCGAAACGGCTACTCAAGTCCAAGCTGACTACGCCCCCGTAAGGGAAGCAGAGGAAGTGATGGACGTGTACCTCGCCGAAGAAATGCTCGGTGGTGCTGCCTATTCGGCGTTCCGGGCATCGCTTCACGAGTCTTGCCGCAATCCGTAATTCCGGCACCGCAACGCCGGTTCCGGCGCCCAAGCCCTTATGTGGCTTTGGGATGAGACTGCGGCAGTGTCAGGCCACGAATTCTGGCTGCTTCTGCGCGTCTGTGAAGGTCAGAGCGGCGCGAAATGCTCGTTTCGTTTGGGCCCGGGAGCGCCCCGGGCCGTGTTGTGTGCGGCATATAACGTGAGGTCAGAAAAGGGTTGATTTTGACTGAAATCGCCCGTGTACTCCCTTGGAAGGAGCGACCAATGTTCACGACCCGAAACAGGTCACACGCGGCCCGAATGGTCGCCGCAGTCGCGGCGCTGAGCTTGTTCGCAGCCGCGTGCGGAAGCGACGAAGTTGAGACAGTCGCGCCCGTGACGACGACCGCGACCACCACAGCCGCGCCTGAAACAACGGCTGCGCCCGCCACGACAGACGCTCCAACCACAACAACAGCAACCGAGCAACCCGCCGAGGTAGAGGTTGTCGCCGAGCCTGAGCCTGTCGCTGAGACGTCTACAACCACCATCGCTCCCGAACCCGAGCCGGAACCAGTGACGGAAGAGCCGGCCACACCGGACACGACTCTCCCGCCCGAGCCTGAGCCGGAACCAGTGAGGGAACCCGACCCCGAAGTGGTGGCCGATCCAGAACCCGAGGTTCCCGAAGATGAGCCCACCGTTACTACCCTCGCCCCGGAACCGGAGCCGACCGTCACAACCCTCGCGCCCGAACCGGAACCAGAACCCGAGACTGAGCCTGAGCCGCAGCGCAACCCGACCATCACAGTCACCCCAAGCACCGTGGAGTGGCTGGGCTTCTACGACTTCACGGTCATGGGAGCGAACTTCACCCCGAACTCGCAGACCTTCTTGGTGGTCTGCACCGCGCCCGGCGATGCGCTCTCACCGGACACACCAACATCAGAAGTGACAGCAGCGATGGCGCGCATAACGCGAGATGACTGCGACCTCGCCAACCTCAACCCGGTGACCGTTGGCGCTGACGGCTCGTTCACCGCCGAAGTCGGAGGCACGGTCGGTGCGGTCAACTTCGTGTGGGTTGCGAGCGACATCACCGAGACCGAAACCGCAGCAGCGCCAGTCTTCGCGGAGAACCTGGAACAGGCACCGGTCGTGCTCCGGCCCGGTGTGTGGGTGCCGCCTGAAGCGGGGATGGTGCCGCCGGTGTTCCCGATCTGCACCTCGTCGCCCTACGCCGAAGATTGCATACCGCCTAACGCTTGGGACCGAGGCGAAATCGATCCCGCTGAATACCCGACTGAACTGCCGCGCAGACAAGACGAAGTTGTCGGGTTCTTTGACTGGTGCAAGACCCAGTTCGTTGAGGCGACCTGTACTCGGATGTTGACGCTGATGAAGTGGCCCATCGACTATCTCGGAGCGTCGCCGGTGTGTGTGGTCAACGAGTACGAGGACCGGATCAACGAGTACAAGGACGGCTCGTGGCCGGAGAATGTTGAACATCTCCACGGCTGGCACAACTGCGCCACCGTCATCGACCCGATGATCGGAGGCTGGCCAGAGGGCCGCTACAACGACATCGGCTACAGGTTGTCCGATACCGGCATCTCGGTCGCGGACCAATGCCGGATGGTGCTGCCACCAGACATCGAACTAGAGAATGAAGGCGACAGCTTCGGGGCTCCTGCCACAGAGCGTTACGGCAATGACTGTGATGCCTGGGGCCAGTACGTCGTGAGGCGCATCAAGGCACAAGAGCGCACACGCGGTGATTGCACGGCCTCGTATTACCTCGCGCGGGAATGGATGGAGCATTACCACGGCGTGCCCGAGAACTACTACCCCATCGCTTGCTGACATAGGAGACACCACGATGCACGCCCAGCCCCAACCATCCGACTGGAGCGTGCATTCGACCCCTTCTGAATTGACTCGTTGGCAGCGCTTCCAAGCATTCAATCAGCAGGTCTCGGCCAGGTGCTTCAGTATGGGCGGGGTCGCGTTTATCTCGTTTGTGCTGCTGTTCTCTGGCGGGAAGTGCGACGACGACAACGGCGGTGGCAGCGATAACGGCGGCAGCGAACAGACAGACAACGGCGGCAGCAATCAGGGCGGGTCCAACAACGGCGGCAGCAACCAGGGCGGCAACCAAGGCGGCAGCAATCAGGGCGGGTCCAACAACGGCGGCAGCAACCAGGGCGGCAACCAAGGCGGCAACAACCAAGGCGGCAACAACCAAGGCAGCAACAACCAAGGCAGCAACAACCAAGGCGGTGACGACAACGGAGGCCCTGGTTGCGCACCCCCTGAAGACGACAACGGAGGGTCCGACAACGGCGGCAGCGAGAACGGAGGGTCCGACAACGGCCACAGCGGAGGGTCGGACAGCGGAGGGTCGGACAGCGGAGGGTCGGACAGCGGAGGGTCCGACAACGGAGGGTCCGACAACGGAGGGTCCGACAACGGCGACGACTCCAGCAACAGCGGCGGTTCATGGGAGAACAACCACTTCAGGCCAAACAAAGAGAAGCTAGAAGGCCAGGGCGTGACGGCCATCCCCGAGGACCCGACCGCCGACACGGACGAAGACACCGTGGACGCCTTGTTTCAGGACTTCGGGGACCGTCCGGGGGTCTTCGACGCGGGGGACGCCCAAGCTGCCTTCGATAAGGCGTTGCAGGAGCACAAGAAACAGTTGGAAGCGGAGGGCGGCACCTACAAGCCGGGCGACAAGATCCCACGCAAGGTGCTCGCTCAAGCGTTGTGTACTGGCTTGGAGTCTTGCGATGACAGCGTGAGCGTGGATGACCAGATTGTTCAGCTCTACGGCGACCCCGACGAGCATGCAGATGAGGGCAGCGGCATCACGGCGGGGTACGGCAACCGCCCCGACAACTCGGAGGAGAGCCTGATCGATGACTTCGGCGGCGAGAACACGGCCTCCAACGGACACATCGTCGCGTTCCTGTCCCGCATCGACGAAATCGCAGCAGGCGGCAACGGCGGCGATAGCGACAACAGCGGCGGCAACCACGGCAACAGCGGGAACTACGGCAATAGCGGCGGCAACCACGGCAACAGCGGGAACTCCGGCAACACCGGCAGCACCCCGCAGACGCCATCTGTGCGTCCGGTAGTGTCGCTCAGCCCGCAGAGCCGGACTGTGGACGAGGACTCCGCGACGACGACCTTCACCGTGCGGTTGTCGCGTTCCTCATCCCAAACCGCCACGGTCATCTTCTTCACTGAAGATGGCACGGCGACATCGGGCGACGACTATGAGGCGCGCGCTGCCCTGGTCCGGTTCGACCCAGGAGAGACGAGAGCGCCGGTCGAAGTCACCATTCACAATGACCCCATCCACGAGAACAACGAGACCTTCACAGCGCGGTTGGCGCTGCCACAGAACGCCAACCTCAGCAGCTCGCGGTCAACGGTCACGATCCGAGACGACGACCCTGCGGGTTTCGTGGGCGCGGTCACCAATCTGACCGGCCAATGCGTAGACGGGCAGATAACGGTGAGCTGGTCGCCGCCATCGTCGGGCGTCGTTGACGAGTACCGCTACAACATCTGGGACCATCCCGCAATGGTGGGCGGCAGATACGGCAACCGGGTTGCAACCGGTACCACTACCACCAACACCTACGCGACCGCCACGGCCCCAGATCCGACCGTCACCTACTACGCAGAGGTCCAGGCACGAGGTGGGGCGAATCCCAACCAGGCGGGCTGGCTGCCCACAGGCGGCTTCACCTGCACCGAGAGCCTGCCGGTGGTGTCGCTGGATGACACAACCCTGGATGTCACAGAAGGCCAAGCGGTCACAATCTACGCGTCTCTCACGAAGGCACCTTCTGGCACCGCCCACGTGTGGCTGTCTCCGCCTTCCGCCAACGGCGGCACCATCGGGCCATGCACAAGCAGCTCAGATTGGGCGATAGATGAAGGCCGTTTCAGGTTCCTCGGACGGTCAACCTCAGCGTCCATCACGTTCACTGCCTGCCCCGACAGTGACACCGTCGATGAGACCGTAACGCTGTCTCTCACAACCATCGACATCAACGGCCTGGCACTTGGGGAGCCCCACACCATCAGGGTCACGATCACTATCATCGACAATGGCACCGGCGGCGGTCAGGGAGGGCAAGACGGGTGGCGCGTGTGACGGGTGGCGCGTGTGACTCCAGCCTCGCGGTAGAACCTAGCCCTCTGAGCCTCGCCTAGCGCTGGGTCACGCCCGCTCGGCGGTAACCACAAGCGCGACAGAAGTAGTGCTGCTTGCGCTTGATCTGGTGACCCCGTTCATCGCTGTGCTATAGTTACATTGTGTCTAGAGAGCCAACTACGAAGCAATGGCTTGAAGCTCTGCCTTCAGAGACGTTCTTTCGTCCGTCGCAGGTGCCGGGAAGCTCACGCGGAGCTGTCAGAACCTTCCTGAGCCGCGAGGCAGCGAAGCCTGTTCCGCTTCTAGTTATGAAGGTGGCTCCGAATCTGTATTGGAAGCCCGCCCCTCCTAGTTCGTTCACCGGCAAGGTTCATGGCCCGAGCTGGGTGCTGATTGGCTGGGAAGTAGCAGGCCCTCATGCCGCTGCGCTTGGCTGGCACGGCGCGAACCTTGTGGGGTGGAGCAATCAGATCGCTCTACAGCACGTTGAGTTCGCCGTGCCGGGCGAGCCGTCTCAGCGTCAACCTCATCCGCGAGTCACAATCCGTTCCAGGAAGAACCTCCGAAGACGCGACCTGACCCGCTTGGAGGCGACCTACCTGGAGGCTGTCATCGGGTTTGACAGATGGTGTGAGGGCGGCTGGGACCAAGCGCTCTCTACCACGAAGATCCGTTTGGAGCGCAGCGCGGAGAACGGCGAAGAGTTGCCGCGGGCCGACGCCGTTGAACGGGTCGCTGAGTACGAGTGGCTGAGAACCGGACGGGACCAGTTTCGTTCCAGAATGCGGGACTTGGTGGGCGTCATGACCGGCTGCGATCAGCGGGCCGGGGGATGAGAGCGAGCGTCGCGTTGTGCCGCAGCCTCGCAAGGGCAAAGGAGCCCGTCAGGGCGGCAAGGCGGTTGGCGGGCAGTTCGCCGCCATCAGGGCCGATGACCCGCCTCTGGCAGACGGCGACTTGACTGCCAACCACTCTCGGCCGTTGCTGCGGCACGACAGGCAAGCGTTCGCAGACTTGGTGAGAGACGCAGCAGCAGCCGGTGGGCTTGACCAGTCCCTGGTGGAGCGGGACTACTGGATGTGCCAGGTCGCCACCGGCCTCCTGGCAGAGAGCAAGAAGTATCCCGGTAGCTACACGAGCATCGGTGGCGGGTCGCTGCTGTCGCTGCTTGGCATCACAGAACGACTTTCTGAGGATGTGGATATCAGCGTCTCCTTCGTTGATGGAACTGATGCGTGCAGTTCCAACAAGAGCAAGAACCTGATGGAGGAATTCCAGCGCCGCGCTGAAGAGAAGACCGACATCAGTGCCTTCAGGAAGCCCAACGGCGGCGGCAATTTCATTCGCACCGTCTACTACCCGTTCCCGACGGTGCTGCCGCAAGGATCCACGGCCGCGCAGGTCAAGTCCGACAAGGGTTTGCGCTATATCGGCCGCGAGCACATGATCCGGGCCGAAGGCATGCCATATATGGGGCGCTTTGTCCAGGAGCGAGAACTGGGGCTGTTGCCGCCTGATCTCGCGCCCCGACTGATCGTCGGCACTCATCCCCTTCAGGTGTTGGCCGACAAACTGGATGCGGTGTGCTGGCGGGAGGGACAGGTGCCCCACGAAGGGCAAGCCGTCATCAACCAGATGGTGGAACGCGTCCGTGACCACTACGACATCTTCCGGTTGCTTCATTGGCTGCGCGCAGAGAACCTGCTGGACCACGACTCGTTCATCGCAACCGTTGAGCGGACTCAGCACGAAGAGAGGAAGCTGCGTAAGAAAATGAAGTCCAAGCGCCCCGAACGCGACCGGCCCGCAGAAGGCTATGCCTCGCTACGGGCATGGACTTCTCGCACGCCAGAATATGCGGCGCTTTCGGCGGCGTATCCGAGCCTGCGCTCTGTGGTCTTCGGGGAGCTTCCCACCTACGACGAAGTGTGCGATGCCGTCCACTCCGCTGCGGAGATCATCTAGCTGTTGCCCGCCGTCAACCCCTGCCTCTGAAGTGCTCTTGTAGGAGCCTGATTTCGTCATCGCCTTCGGAGATGTCCGCTTCTTCGGCGGCGTCTTCCTCCGGATCGGAGATGCTGGTGGCGTGGTCCGTTGCCTGTCTCAGAAGGTCATCTTCCGCGAGCGGCGGGTCGTCGGGCCGGTCCTCCGGCGAGAACTGCCCACCCGCGGGGCCTTTGGGACGGCGACGAAGCGGCACACGTTGAGAATGCCGCCGCACTCGGCAACCCAACAGAGTTAGTACTGCTGGCTGTGCGGTTGCTACGAGAGGCCGGTCTGTTCGTCGGCACCAAGGATGAGGTCTCCCCAGTCTTGGGGTTCGCCATCTGCGATGAGTCGCAGGGCTCCGCGCCGGCACAGAGCCTGGGCATCAGACAGCAGATCTCGGTTCTCTGGGGTGTTCTCGACGATGCCGAGATGCACGGCCCCGGATGCTCTGTCATAGGCGTCGCGGAGCTTCTTGCGGATGGTCCTTCTATCTGCGAAGCCTGCTCCCAAGTGCCAGGCCCCAAAGACCGCAAGCCTGAATCTCATCTCCTGGCTGTTCTCATTGAGGAAGTCTCTGAGGTAGAGAGACTCCAGCGCAATACGCAGATCAATGTACCTATCCTCCAGGCTGGCAGACGTATTCTTCGAACTCTGCCACCTTGTTGCAGTTACTCGCAGTTGGTCGTCAGCGAGCGCGGCGAGGGTGCGTCCAAGTTCTTCCTCGGTGATATGTAGTGTCCAGTCATCATCAAGAGCCATCGCAATGCCGCGCGGGTGAGATGCATGCGTGATCGTCATATTTGTGTAGGAGCGACCCCTGTAGCTCTGTTGACCGACAGACCAGATCGCGTTGTCATGTCCCTTGTTGAAAGCGACAAGCTCACCGAAGTCGGTCCAAGAGAAAGCGATGTCGACATATGTGTCCGCTTCCAACGAGAGGGCCGTGCAGATTGTGGCTGCGTCAAGGTCGGGCACGGCCGTAGCTCGTGACGCTTGCACCTGCCTCTGGTTGCTCGGATGGAATAGTGCCGGTGCGGTCAAGTGATCAATCGTGATCACCATGCGGGCCAGGTAGTCCCCAAGCGAGCGGCCCTTCGTCCTCGGCAAGAAGTATGGGAATTGGTGGCTTGACAACGGCAATGACTCGATTCTGATGCCGTCCATCGGTGAAAGCGGCTCCGCGAGGATGCCCTCACCGTTGAGAAGGACTCTGGTCTTGAAGGCGACCGGTTCGTCGTCTGCCCATCCCGCGAGGAGCCTTGCCGCGCGTTCTGTGCCGAGGAAGGCCGCTCCTCTGACTAGCGCTTGGGCGAAATCCGGCACCTCAGACACAGAGGTGGACCTCGTTATCCCGTCAGGTTGGGTAGTGATAAACGAGCCGCCAGAAGTGTCGCTGGGGAAGGAGTGGCCGATGCGATCTGTGGATGTGTCAACGCAGTGATCGAGTTCGGCGCGCACGAACTCGGCGATCTGCGCAAGCAACGTTGGAGGCACCGACAACCGCGCTCGACTTGCCCTCTGGTATTCCTTGTCTTGCCATGTTTGGTGTTGAACCAGCTCGCGTATCTGTCGCGCTGCGATGACTTCATCGGGTCTCTGCCCGTAGGAGGTCACAGAGTCGTCATCCGTGGGGGTCGTGTGTCCTAGGTCAAAGGATGAACTGGCGACGGCTTCGTCTAGCAGTTCTTGCAACTGCGGCACCTGTAGCCTCCTCGCGACAATTTCAATGGCACCACGCCGTGTGTCTGACCCGTGTGCTTCCTGACGGCTCACCCTACCGAGCTGCAAGCGCCGCAGATGATGGCAACCCTCGCGTGGGCGGTGACGCACACTGGCGGCTACTACTGCCGGGGCTGTCGGCTGCCGGGGCGTTGCGCTCTGTCCGGCTGTTGGTCTCAGGTCTGGCACTTCGGGCCAGGGGGCGGTCGGCGTTTCACTTTGGGCTGGCGGTGCTCTGCGAGGCCATCCACACGACCGAGAGCGCACCGGGTACGTAGCCCACTCTGGGAGAGCCGCCCGCGCGCCATCCGCGTCCGTGTCGTACCCGGTCGATAGGTTCGCTGAGATGTTGACTATTCCGTCTAATCCAGCAGAAGGACCCGCCGTGAACTTTGCGCTCGCGATGGAAGCGGACGAGGCCATCAGCCGCGTCTTCGGAAGCTCCGAGCACGACCAGGCGGTCGCCGCTCTTGAGGAGGTTCAGAGGGTCAAACAGTCCGGCGCTGACTCGCTTCAGGTGCTGGAGACCCTGGCTGCAACCTCCGCCATCGCCAAATGGGAGGCGCTGTACGCCAAGCTCACCGACACCGCAGAAATGGTCAGCCAGGGCCTGCCCGAAGACAGCCGAGGCGACGGAACGACCTACAGCGGCCATGTGACCGTTGACTCGTTCTCGTTGTCATCCGACGGGATGGTGTCCAAGTTCCGTCGCGCTGAAGCGCAGACCCTTGACACGGAGTCGCCTTACCCCGGCAATGTCGCCGTGAACCTCCGCGCTTGCGCGCAGCGAGTGCTGAGCTGGCTGAAGGAGGAACAGCGCCGCTGCGGGCAGGAAGCCCCGCTCGCGAAACACGACCGGTTCGTGCGGCTGTGCCATGAAGTGCTCTCCGGCGAGGGTCCCCCCGATCATCTGCTGGCCCTCGATCTTCAGCAGGGCGAGATGTAATGGCTGGCGACACCGCATCTGACGGGCAGGACCATGAGCCCCCCAATGGAGAGGGGGATAGCGATGGCGGCTCGGCAGACAAACGGGCTCTCGGGTCTGACGAATTGGCTTGCAAACTTGCCTACGAGTGCGCCTGGCAGTTGTGCGAGCACGCCATTCGCACGCTAGAGGCGCAGCGCACGCGAGCCGTCGCCTTGCTCTCGGTCACGCTGATCGCGGCTGGTATCGCGGCATCCGCGTTCTCGGCTGGGGATGTCGCACAAGAACTTGGGTGCGTCGGAGGCATAGGTGGAGCATTGTTTGCCGCTAGCTCGCTGGTCGTGGTGGTATCCACAATGGTCGTTGCATGGCCCGTCAAGACCAACATGGCACTCAGCCCCAAGAACATCGTCAGAAACCTTGTGGAACCCCAACCCCGAGGCCGAACACCTGCGTGGGTGTACAAGAGTCTCGCGGGGAACCTAGACGACGCTCACGCGGCCTTTACCACGACGCTCGGGGTCCGCAACATGTTCTACAAATGGTCGGTCGGATGCGCGCCAGCCGTGCTCGTGGGCGCTGGTATGGTGGTCGTTGATGTCATCATCTGATGAGGCCCCTGAGCCTCCCCCTGAGCCACCTCCGCCTCCTCCCTCCAACCAGGACGTCATTGCGGAGCCGGCGCCCCCGCCCCCGTCGAACGTAGAAGTCATCAGGGAAGCCCCTGACACTTCAGAACGCCGATAGCGACAGGCGGGGACATCCGGCTGAACACCGCAGACACCTGAGCGTTGGGCGCTGGCTGTCTCCGGCGCGCGCCGTAACGGGGCAACAACTTCCCCGGCTGGCGTTGGCAGCCACTTGCGCCTCACCTGCGACGCGTTGCCGGAAGCTGTCGGTCCTGTCTCGGCCCTCAGTGTTGGTGCTGATGCTGGGGGGCTGGTTGCGGTTGGCGTGCCGCCGTGGTTGGGGTGTGGTGAGCCGCAGGATGAGGGCTGGGTGCTGGTGGTGGGCAGGTCAGTGTCAGCCTGCGCTCGCGCGGGTGGTGGGCCGAGGTTTGGAATCGTGTGCCTGCTGGTTCCTCTGTCGCTGGCGCTTGCGTCACTGCGGATTCTGTCCCTGCCGCTTCGCAGCGCAGATGGCGTCTATCGCATCTACGCGCCAGCACAGCCCCAGCGCTGCCTGGTGTTCAGATGCGCCGACACGCCCGCTGTAGCAGCCGACGAACTCGCGTCCCTGCCCGATGTTTGTGCTGTCGGTGAAACGGAAGTCGCCTGACTCGTCAGGTGGGGCGTATGGATCTTGCGGATCCCAGATGCCCGTGTAGACCGTGAAGACCGGCGAGCCTGACATTCCTTGGCGTGTCTGCGAGTCAAGAAAGAAGGCAGGTAGGTCTGGGGCACCCGTCAGGCCCCCAACAGCCGAGAGCTGTCCGCCGATTCTCACTCCAAAGTTGGGTTCAGACGCTATGTACCCGGACTTCAACAGAGGAAGCCCTGGGCCAACACTTAGCGCTAGCGGATAACCGACCACGAA
Organism: Acidimicrobiaceae bacterium; assembly: GCA_009837445.1. Lineage (GTDB taxonomy): Bacteria > Actinomycetota > Acidimicrobiia > Acidimicrobiales > Aldehydirespiratoraceae > Aldehydirespirator. The sequence goes on along the minus strand of VXTM01000034.1, from coordinate 117,175 downwards.
GGCGGTGCTGCCAGGCCCCACAGGCACCCTCTCTGGAGAGAGCCGGTTCGCAGGCGTGTGAAAGTGCGGGGGACAGCTCGTCGGGCGCGCGAAAGGCAGCGCGACTACGTCGCAGTCTGGGCCAAGGTCGGGATGTTCGTACCACTTAGATCCATCGGTATCGTGAATCTCCACCCGCTGAGCGACGGACGATGCATGGATGCCATCGGCCGCGATGGTGAAGAACTTGACTTGGAGGAAGTCAGGCGTGCGGCCCTGCGGGTGCATCGCAGTCTTTGTGGACGGGCTGATGCCGCTGATGATGTGCCAGTTGGTGATGAGAAATGACTGCCCGCCGTGTTCGTAGAAGAACCCGGTTCCTGCCCCAATCAGCCCTTCGCCGTCACATTGGAGAATCTGAAAGGGGCATCGCGATAGCGCGTTCCGTATCCCCTGTTCAGACATCAACCTCTCCTGACAGTTCGTCGGGGTGGCGCACCCTACAGGTACGGGTCGTCACCCACGGGGACTACGTCCGGAGAGCTTCTGCGACGGCGTGTTCAGCGGTGACGGCTGGGGTCGCGGCGAGTAGGTCATCCAGCGTCGCGGCTGACAGCGGCCCGGCCACAGCTCGCAGCACCGGTAGGGGAGTCCCTGCGACGAGGTGAGCGGTCAGCCACGTCGCGCGGGCGCGTCTCAGGGACAGGGCCGTGTCGCCGATGCTCACGCGGTTGGTGGCCCTCGCCGCGGCGTTTCGGTCTTTCGGGATGACGAACCGCGGGCACGGGTTGGCCCGCTCGCTGACAAGCCGTACCGCTTGGTGTGCCGTGTCCGTCCAGCACGCCCGGATGGGCACGATGCGAGAATCGCGACCTCTGACTCTCACCGCCAAACGGTCATCCCCGATTTCTGACAGATCGCCGGTTTCTGCCGCACTGATTTCGGGGCCGCGCAATCCAGCCCCACAAGACGCCGCGGCGACCCACAACGTGGTCGCCGGGTCGTCCACGCCGGGCAGTCCGGCAGCGACCCTCAAGAGCGTTTCCTCGTCGGGGTCGTACGGCGAACAAGCAGGAGGGCGCCCAACCGCATCGGGCGTCTCGGGCCAGCCCACGGGATTGACGATGCGGCCGACTTGTCGCAGCACGGAACGGGAGGCGTTGCGCCAGCCTTGCGGTCGGTGCGCGTTGACGGCGGAGATCCAGACCTCCACGTTGCGGTCATTCACGCTGTGGGCGGCGAAGCTGCCGAGAGTCTTGTCTGCCCACACTCCGAACGGGGCGAGCGCCCACAGCAGTCGCCGTGCCGTCATCGCCGTCTCCGGGCGCAGAGCCGCGGCCAAAGTCCGTGCCTCTGCCAGCACCGCTGGGGGAGCGCCTCTGACCGAGTGGGGAACCCACGTGGCGATGACCGCCTCGGCTTCGGTACAGGGAGCAGGGAGGTGGTCTCGGGTTTCAGCGAGACGGCCTCCGCTGGGCAAGAATGCGGCTCCTATGTGCGCGGGATCGAGCAACGTACAGGGTCCATGTGACGCTCCAACACCGAGAAGTCCCCAAGAACCCTGATACCATTTCGCGCCGCTCTGACCTGCCGCTATAGGCCATTTTGTACGTTTCTATGAAAAATCGCTCTCAGAGTTATGATGAGCCTCGTGGTGGGTCGACGGGCACCCCTTCCGAACAGGGCAAATCAGAACCCGCTAACCTCCCACTGACTGACTGACTGACTGAACTGACTGACCGATACCGATGACGCCGGGGGTGTTCGCGCGATAGCGGGGGTGAGCGTTCACGTGCTGACCGTTGACCTAACGGAGACGCGTTGACGTCGTCGCTGTTACTCGACGAGACCTCGGTACGCGAGCCGTGCCCTGTCGGCAGCCTCTTCGGTCAGGTCCTCCCACACACGATGGTCAGGGTCAGCAAGCTCAGCGAGGGACCGTAGTCGCTCACGGTCTTTGGGCTTCATCTCCTTGGCAAGGGCGATGGGATCGGCAACAAGGCTGAGCAGCAGAGCGACATCACAAGTGTTGCAGCAATTCAGCGCCGGCGCGTCTGGAGCGCTCGTCTTCGGACTCCAGCAGGTCCACCGCAACCACCGCGGGTGGTGCCGCAACGGCACCGTCGGGGAAGGGCCACAAATGGTCGTCTACAACCCGAAGCACGATGTTGGCTCGCTCTGAGCGTTCCTCGAGGACAAACGCGTCGCGGATTGCTTGAAGATCGCCGCGCTTCAGGTAGGCATCGAGAGGTCCAGAGCCCACGATGCCGAGGCCATGCTCGGGCGAGGCGCTCGCAGCGGTGCGGACAACGCCGGGCTGAACGGCTATCCGGTCTCGTGTTGCTGGGTGTGCGTAGAAGGTGAGCCTTTGAGCTCTAGAGCCAAGGCGATCCAGGAGGTTGGGCAGGCCAACCGCCAAACGACGCGCTGCGCGGCTGCGCTCGTAGGAGTTGCAGCGCGGCTCCATGCCGTCTGCCATCGCGAGAACGGACCATGCAGAGCGCGCCGTCCACGGTCTATGCGCTGGACGGCGACGTGCGGCAGCGGCCCGAATGGCGAGATCCTCGATAGCCCATCCACGGCCGACACGATGACCCTCCAGCGTTCCATCAACCAGCATTTGGCGGACACGTCTCGGACTCACGCTGAGGTGTTCGGCTGCTTCGGGCACACTCAGCAACCTCATGCTGCATAACTATACCGATATCAGAAGTGTTTTGCAGCCCCAGGCGCAAGAACGGTTGAACTCGAGGATGGTCAGGACCGCTTGCTCAACGGGGACTGGAAGAACTTCCGCAGAAAAGATCACGAAGAAGATGAACGGCAGCCCCACCAAGAGATAGGCGACCGGTTCAATCGCGGGTTCGCCCAATAGTGTCGTTGCTTCGCTGGATCTCAACCGCAGCATCGGAGCAGTGATCGAGGAAACGTTCTGACAGCGCGCTGTTGTTCAACTCTTACAATCGGTGACGTGGCAGGCTATGGCACCAGTATCGAGGTTCCTTCGACCTACGACCAGCTCAGCCGGGCGTTGTTGCGTGCTGCACAACGCCGAGGTCGGGTCCTCGACCTAGAGGTTCGATTCCGGAAACGTCCTAGCTCATCACCGGGTTGGACCTCGTGGGAGCTCACGGTGGACGGACACAGCATTCACATTGCTGCTTGGGCACGGCAGATCGAGCGAGAGTTGCCTCTGGTTGCCGAGGGCTATACATGTGCAGGCTCGGGTCGGCCAGCGGTGCGGCTCGCGGCCTCTTTCGTGGCCCGCTTCGTGGAGTTTTGCGTCGGAGGGATGCTCGAGGTGGTCCCAAGCAGGGTTGTGCTCCACCGAGAGGATGATGCTCGGGTGTTCTGGCCTCTCCTCGATCCGCCGGACTTGGGACATGATCTTGCTGCCCGGTTGACTCTCGCCGATGAGATGATCGCTAGGTGGCTGGTCGGGGATCTACCTGACGAGACGGGGATCGAGGAGATCCATACTGCAGTCGAGATCGTCTTGAGGAGAGTGCTTGACGCCGGCGAGCGTGATCCGTTCCCTTGCCTCGTTGGAACGGCGGCACAGCGCGGACTCATCACACAGGAGGGCCAGGATGTGCTCATCGATCTCAACGAGCGGCGAGTTCAGATCAAGCACCGCGGCGGAGTCATCCCACCGGAAGCTAAGGCTGAGGCCAGATCCACACTGGATGCTTCGGTGAGGGTGCTTGATCGAATTGAACCCTGTCTCTAACACGCGGGAATCGAACGGGGTCCGAGTGAACGCCATGGAGTCGCAGTCGACATGAGGGGGACCTGTTTGTGAGTGCAGGTGCTATGGGTGCGGCAGAACTTGAACCTACGCGCCGCCGTCCGACGCCGCTCCGCCCACCGCATCAGCCATCTGGGAACCCACCAGGTGTCGACGCCTGACGCGTTGACGACCGTGCTCGGATACCGACTCGGTCGGGCGACGGTGCGGTCTGCTGCTAACCGTCGCATAGCGGCGGAGTGTCCGCTGCGGCGTGGCGAGCCCATCCTTCTGCGGTGCTGTAGCTCCACATGTCCGACGCGATGCGGTCCTCGATGAATCCCCATCCCGCGATCCACACCTTGTCGGCGTCTCCCAACTCGGGGGCGTGGACGCCGTTGTCGGGGCCGACGAATTCAGACGCGGCCAGTCCAGGGTTGCGGTCGGCGTGCTCCTGGCCGATCGGCAACCACACGAACAGGTGCACCTCCACAGGGCCGTCCTGTCGGGCCTTCCCGATCCTGCGCCGCTTCTTGCCCAAGGCGTCGTTCGCTGCGTCGGTGAGATCGGACGGGCCAGTCGATCCGCCGTAGCCAGCGCGCCCGAACAGCACATACGGCCGGCCGTCGTCGTCGACGTAATGGTCCGACTTGCGGACGGTCCTGACGCTCAACTCCCGCAACCGGGTGCACAGAGGGTGCTCCCCACGGCGGGGATACCCCACAAAGACGGACTTGCCCGCATCGCACAGGCCTGAAGCATCCAACTGGTCCAGCAGACTGGGGAGTTCGGCCTTGATCCCCTGGAGGGCGGCCTGGACGACCTCCAGGTCTTTGGCATGCTCCCCGGGCGTCCCCAGTTCGGCATGCCACCCCTGCTCTTTGTCGAGGGGCATCCGTTGCATCCTGTCGATCTGGTCCCAGAAGAAGCGGTCGGCCTCCGACGTGTCGGACACGACCTCAACAGCGAACCGAGTCCCATCAGCAGCCACCATGTCGAAGTCGTGCACGTCGTCCACGCCCGGGACGTCACGAGGGATCGCCTCCATGCCGAGCAACACGGACAGGATCCTCGCCGCGTGCCGCTCCTGGAGGTCTCTCAGAATCTCCAATCCAGGGACGCAGGCCACGGGTTCAATCCTTGCTCATCAGCCGTTCTGAGACATAGCCACTCGGGATCCGAGTTCAAGGGCTGGAGCTGACACGTCCCGTTACGGCAGTTGGCCGAGCCTCAGGAGCCGTTTCGCCATTGCAGCAATCTGTGGTCTGCGTCCTTGGCTACTGCGGCGGCCGAGTCGACCACGAAGCTGCCGACGTCGGTGATGCTTATAGCTGCGGTTGCCTTGTGGGCAAGCATCCCGGCGGTGATTCCAACCAGCAGCGCGGCTCCGGCGGAACCTCCAACAACTCCAACGGCGCCCACCGCGGCGATAGTCGCGGCCGAGCCGACAGCGCCCCTGAAGCCGCCATCGGCCAAGCCGCTGTAGTCCCCGTCGCTGCGGGCCTTGTGGAACGATCTCGCCAACGCGACGATCGCCACCATCATTCCCAGCGGGTTCGCTGCCGCGGCGGCCGACACTCCGCAGCTGGCGGCAACCGCGGCGAACGCCTCGGTGTCGGCGCGGTTCCAACCGAACACGACGGCGACGGTGCCCGCAGTCGCGGCGGCAACATCTGCGACGTTGTAGGTGTTCACCTCGTAGAGCCAGCCGGTCGGGATGCCGAACCGGTCCTGCAGCCCCGCAGCGACCGCGTCGAAGCGGGCCTTGTCCCACGTAGTCAGCGGTAGGCCGCGCACTGTGGCGGCGTCCTTCAGTAGTGCTGTTGCGGTGCCGGGCGGCGTCGGCCACGATGGTCTCGCCGGTGTCTGCGGCATGCACGGCTTTCGCAGCCCCCACGAGTGTGTGGCCACCGTCGAAGAGCCGGTGGTAGCTGCCGCCTAGCCCACCGCGCAGTACCGGATCGAGATAGTTGGCGTCGAGGGCCTTGTCGTAGACGGTCGCAGGGCCAGACAGCGCCGCGGCGGTGAGCCGGTTCAGCGCTTCGGACAGGTCACTTGACAGCAGCGTCTGCGCTACGGCTGAGACCCTTGCACCAGCGGCTACCGCGGTTTCACGGCCCTTCTGTGCTCCGCGGCCGGCCGTCTTCGCTGCGCTGGT
>VXTM01000034.1:77343-111301 GCA_009837445.1 Acidimicrobiaceae bacterium | reverse complement strand
CCGCGGTTTCACGGCCCTTCTGTGCTCCGCGGCCGGCCGTCTTCGCTGCGCTGGTCGCCGCCGACGCAGTGCCTCTCGCAGCGGCTGCCGCGGTTTCACGGCCCTTCTGTGCTCCGCGGCCGGCCGTCTTCGCTGCGCTGGTCGCCGCCGACGCAGTGCCTCTCGCAGCCGCTACAGCCGTGTTCTTCGAGGCCATCCGCCGCCGAGGACGCGGTGCTGTCGGCCTGCTGTCCTCTGAAGGGGTGGAGGCATCGGATGATCCCGTGTCTGCCTGCACGGGCCGACACGGTAGCCGCGGGCGGCGCATCAAAGCCGGCCCACATGAGCCTGTGCGGCTGCCCTAGCGTCGGCGCGAGTCGATGAGACGATCCACCGCCTTAGCTCAAGAAATCAGTCGTTTCTAGGCGCTCTTGAGCAGTTGACCCCGACCCCCGAAGACGCCAACGACGCGCTCGCCGTCGTCGGCTGCCCCTAGCCCAGTTACAACTTCCGAGTAGCTGCTTGGAGTTGTTCCGTCACGTCGATGCCCTGACTCATCAGGGCTTCGTTTGGGATGAGCACCGATCCGTTGACGTGTGAGCGATGACGTGCGTTGTCGTGGACAGTTTCGAGGGAGAGTTCGGCTGCCTTCGCGACGCTGAGATCGCTCAGGTCTAGAAGCACGACGACCATCTTGTCGAACTCCCACGAACGAATGGCAGACGTGATGTTCGATCTGATCCTTGGATAGTCGAGCGCTCGTGCCTTGACCTGCAAGCGGGTTCCGTCAGGAGCAATGACGTCGTAGCCCTTCTCGCTCTTCGGGGCAAGCTCCCCACCGTACGCAAGCTTCACAAGCGTTTCAGCCCACTCGCCTTGGGGTTGGCTGAGCGTGCGGATGACTCCACGTTCGCGCAGCGCATAGAGCGTTTGACGGTTAAGCCGAATCAGATCGGAGACAGAGAGGTCATCGACACTTACCGACTCAACACTGGAACCTGCTGCCATGGTCCGAGCCTAGGACCAAAGCACCCTGGCCTCATCGGCGCGCCGAGATGGGGGCCGTACCATGCGGGGCGTCACACACCGCTGCCTTCTCAATGCGACTAGCCGTCGGCTCATAGGGACGGTCAAGGGGAGGAACCATGAGATCACCTAGAGGGTTGTACGAGCGCTGGCGTCGGGCCCTTGAAGATGTACGTCCTGCGGTCCCGACGCTCATCGTTCCTATGGCGGTCGGTGTTGCTTCGGGTGTGGCAACCCATTTCCTCGCCAAGCACGCAGTCGCGAGTGATCTGAGTCTCGGGTTGGCCACGCTGATCACGGTGAACGCCGTGGTAGTGGGCTTGGTGTACGCCACGATGCAGCGGGCTGTCACGCTCACGAATCGGACCCCCGAAGGCGAGTCATTCGCTCTCGGTGTAGTCGCCATGACCGTGTTCTCGATGTTCGGCGTGTTCGCTGGGGTCATCTATCTTGTCTGGAGTCCCGGTTGGCCGGGGCTGTTGCCCTTCACTGCTGCCTGCTTGGTGGGCGCTCCGGTGTTGCTGCCGGTTCTAGCCGTCCAAGAACAGCGAGCGAGGCACGCGGGAGCGCTTCAAGCTCTGAAGACCTTGGAGATCGTCGAAGACGAGGAGGACTCCGACGCTGACAAGCCATCTGACGGCAACATCGGGAAGCTGAGCATCAGATCGCCTGAGTTCGTTGCTGAGCCTTCGGCACCGTTCGCGCATGATGTGCTCGGTCGAGAACCGCAAGTGAAGGCGTTCTGTTCGATTCTTGCTGGCATCAAGGCCCCAGCCATTCTGTCGATTGACGCCGGTTGGGGTGCAGGCAAAACCGCGTTCGTGAAGATGAGCGTCGCGTGGATGCGATCTAGCGAGTTCAAGTTCCGTGGTATTGCTGTCGCTGAATTCAATGCGTGGATGCAGAACCACACGGGCGATGCCCTTCAGGATGTCGTGGCCTCCGTTACCAGCCAAATCTCCGATTCCGACAGCGAGAACCGCCGAAGGATAGCGGAGCTGTTGGAGTGGGAAGCAGCGAGCTTCCATTCAGATGGCCTTCTAGGCGACGAAATCCTGACCGCACGCCTTAGGCAACGTCGCAATGTTGAACGGTTCAAGACAGCGCTACGGAGCTACGTGAAGACAGGCGGCGGCAGGCTAGTTGTGTTCGTTGACGAGCTGGATCGTTGCCGCCCGGAATACGCGATGTCTGTCCTAGAACGAATTCGTCACCTCTTTGACGTTGAGGGTGTGATCGTCGTGCTTTCTGTCAACAAGGCAGCTCTCGATCACGCCGTCAGTGCCGTCCACGGGCCTCAGGACTTGGTGGAACGCTACCTGCGCCGATTCGTAGATCAGACAGTCTGGCTCACTCAGCCCGACAGTGCTGCTCGCACCCGGTATGTGCAGCACCTCTGCAACGTGACGGGACTCAACGAGAGGTTGCAGCAGGACAGCTACACACCGCCGATGCTGAATCTACTTGCGGAGATGTCAGGAAGCAGTCTACGAGACCTCGAACAGACCGTTCATCGAGTCGTCGTAGTGCTGGCATCCATTCCGCGCCCCTCGGACAATCTCCTTGACACGTCCAATCCAATGTGGGCATGGGAACAAACCGCAATGACACTGATGGTGCTCCGCGAAGCAGCCCAAGGTGCATACGAGGCGTTCGTAACCGGCCACTTTGACGCCTTCCATGCCGGACAGGCCCTCAGAGAAGCCCTAGACGAAGAGCAGATCGCGGTGGAGCCACACGTCATGCAACAGATGGAACTCCTGCTGTTGCTTGCCAAGAGAGGAGGTCAAGCCCCAGTCTTCAACGAAGAGTATTGGGATCAGTATGTCCACGCAGGCTGGTCAATAGATAACGTCGCCCGTCTACAGCAGCAACTTAGCCAATACCTCAACACCATCCGGGGTCAGGAACCTGAAATCGAATACTTGGCCGGGTTCATCGAGATGACTGACTTTGATCCTGTCGCGAAGCGAGGCTCCCAATTCACCGCCGATGCTGGCCCAGGACAGCGAAGCAGCATCAGACAGTCAGGCGGTGAACTGTCAGGCACAGCGCACCAGAGGGTGAACTCAGACCGCATGACCGTGATAGTCGAACCAGAGAACCCAAGATCGAACGTGACCATCGATCCGCCAGACGCCGACCCGGACGTTCCAGGGCATCAAGTAGCCCTGCCTGACGGTGAGGACACCACCATCACCGTGACCACCACCACCCCTGCGGGAACCGAGAGTGTGTTCCAGTACATCGCTCAGCGAAGCAGTTAGCTCTGGCCCCCGTGAGGTCTCCTAGGCGGAGCCGTTCGCTTGGCGATTAGACGAAGAGCCTCGTCGTCACCACTTCCAGACGCCGCTTCTGGTCTTGTTGTAGGTCGGGTTGCGGCCTCTGTTGTTCCTGCGGAACCGGGCGAGTTTCGCTGCCTCCCAGCGTCGGGCCTTCCCTCTGGACATCCCGCCCGTTACCACCTGGAGCCGTCCACGTTTGCCGGAGCGTCGGTGCTCAGCGGCTCGACGGCTGGGGTTGTTCGTGATCCCCACGTAGTTGGTCCTGCCGCCCCTGCCACGGATCACGTAACCCTGCACGGGTCGCCCTCGGCTTGAACTGCTCCGGGATGGACTCCTGCGACGTGAACTCCCCCTGCTTCTGCTGCTTGATCGTCGGTGGCGTGCCATCGCCAGCAAGCTAGTTCGACGGTGTGACAGCAGCGCAACGTCAGCGATCAGCCAGAAAGGCGCGGTGGGGCTGCTGCCAGCCCCCACAGTCGTCAGAAGACCAGGCAGGGTCTCCGTGTGGACCCTCCGACGTGGGTCGTCGTAGCTAGAGTCGTCAAGTGCTCAGCAGTGACCTTCCCGACCGGATCAACGAAGCCGCCGCCGAGAGCATCTCTGCTGTCTTGGAACGGTTGCTGCCGGGGATCGGCGCAGACTTCGATCACTGTCACTTGGCGTTGACCAGTAGCCATCGGTGGACCGAAGAGGGCGAACTGCTCGTCTACGGAGTCGAGATCAACGTCACCGCCTGCACGAGACAGACCTGCCAGGAACTGGACGACGGTGGTGTTGGCGAGTGGCTCCAACTGCCTGTTCAAGCGGTGGTGATCGACCCGTCTGGTCGGCCCGTGAGGTCTGACGAACAGATGGCAGCCGCCGCCATCCAGAGCCTTATGCCGGAGTGTCGCGTCATGAAGTTGCCCGAAGGGGAGGGACCAACCGATCTGCTGGTCACCTTCCCGAACCGCAGCAAGGCCCTGGTTGAAGTCACGATGCACACCGACAGCGGGAAACGTTCTCTTCAGAAGGCCAAGCCCAAGCCGCTGCGGGGCGACCTCCGACACGACTGGCACATACGACTGCTGGATGCCAGAGGCAAGGGCTGGTACGGCCACGACGACGACCTAGACCTGCGACAGTTGCAGCCGATCCTCCTTGAAGTCTTCGAGCGAGTCGAGCGCGACGGCAGCGACCTAGACGATCACGACCTCATCATCAACGCTTGCAGAGAGGCCATCGCGGGGCACTGGCACAATCCCTCAACCGAACATGACGATCATCGGCCTCTCCTTGCCGTGGTCAGCGCGGAGCACTGTCCACCCCTTCAAGGTGCAGGAACCATCGCGGTGACTGTTGGGCCGTGTACGTCCAACTTCCGCAACGTCGTAGATGTGGCTGACCTGAAGTCAGCCCTACAGGAGCGCATCGCCCACAAGCTGGCCAAGAACCAGTGGGGTGACACACCGCACAGGAAGTGGCTTGCTGTCGTGCTGGATGAGAGTGAGGCTGCCACCCAGCTCGTGGGGGACGCGTTCGAGTTTGAAGACCACACTCCGGACTTCAGCGACCTGGACCTCACTGGACTCGATGAAGTCTGGGCCATCACCCTGCACGACAAGAAGCTCGTAGTGCTGCGGTTCATGCGATCTAGCGACAACTGGGAACATCGGGCAGACCTCGAAGTCGCCTAACCGACGACCACAACTCCCGCTCGCGTTCCTCCGACCTGCCCATCAGTCGCCTGCTTCCGGCTGCTCCTCATCGTCGGAAACTTCCTCTATGTCCCCTGGCACAGGGACATACCGTTCTTCATGTTGCAGGAACTTCAACGGCACTTTCTCAGACCCGAGGGTCAGTCCTGATCCCAACCGGGCCACCGCCTGTGCTGTTCGAGGACCAGGAATGGACGTGATCTCGTAGGCAGCCAGATGATAGGTGGCATCAGGATCAAGGAGGACGGTGATCGAACCTCGCGGAGGTACGTCGAACGGGCAAGGCAGGTAGTCCCCGCTGCTGCCCCGATAGGGGATTGCCGCTCCGTCGCCCAAGACCACCTTGATCTCCTCCACGGATTCTGTCAACGCCCCAGCGTTGGTGAACTCCAGCGCAATCTGCCCATGCTCAGCCAAGGGTGCGCGGTATAGGTCGCGGATCGGGCGGGTACCTTTATTGCCGGGCTGGATAAACCTGTTCTCCAAGTACGGTCGCTTCGTCCACTTTGTGTACCACCGCATGGACACCGGAGCCGCTCGCTTCCTCGCCTCAGCAGCCTGGTAAGCGGCTGTCCATACCAAAGCGATAGTCGCCAGAGTTGTCACCACCGCTGCTCCAGCGGTGACAGCAGCGGCTTCCTCAGCCACATCCACACCAGCTCTTGACAACAGATCGAACGCCTTCCACAACAGGTATGCGCCGAACCCTGCCACGACCACCGCGTAAAGGACCATCACAACCCAAAGGGATCGACGCCAGCGGAATGTGCCTCGTTGAGTGACAGCGCCCCATATCCGCTGTGCCTGCCATTGCAGCCATCCCGCAGCCCGGCGACTCGCCTTCTCGCGCTGCCCCGCATCCGTCACGCACGCAACCTACCCCTGCTCCGGTTGGCGGCGTCCCGCGCCAGCCGCCAAGCGGCTCCGAACGGCCCTCTGAGTGCCGACTTCCCCGACCGGAGCGGTGCCTTGCCGATCTTCGGCAGCTCCGCTCCGCCACGCTTCGCGCCGCTCTGACCTTGGGTTTCGGGAGCGCTCAGAATTGGGGAGGTACCCCCCTGAGAATTGGGGACGTGTTTCCGGGAGGTGCCTATATTCCGAGGTCAGGGATGGTCGCGATCATCCCACTGACTGACTGAAACTAACTACTAGACCGTCCAAGCAAACCTGAGCGGTTCGGCTCGACGGCGAACTCGTGGTCCTAGTCGTGCTGGTCGCACATCGGCGGGAGGCCTATCGCCGCCGTTAGCGCCAGACCTCAAGCCCCGCGGCCTAGCACCATGGGTCCGACTGGAGAGCGCACGACCGCCGGCCCGCCCATGTGAGCGATGGTGGTGCAGGTCGCCATGACATGCTCTTCCGCCGGGACAACAACCAAGAGGGGGACCCGTTTGTTGGGTCCGCTTATGCGTGTTGTGTCTGCTCAGTCTGTTTGACGTCTAGGAATCTGCGCAACGCCTCGCGGATGACCTCACTCGTGGTCGTGCCGTCGGTCTTAGCGCGAGCGGTGACCGCGGCTCGCAGTTCGGGGTCGATGCGCACGGGCACCACTTCAGCCGGACCCGAGCCCATGGCGGGACGGCCTCTGCGGCGCTTGCGCAGCGTGTCGATGTCGTAGTCGCTGGTCTCGACCTCTTCGGCGATGGCGTCGAGGTCGGCGTCGGTGAGGATGCGGCCAGTCGCGGTCTTTGCTGTAGTCATGGCTGATCGCTTTGGGTCGGCAGGAGTGCGTGGAACGCAGGGCGCAGCGGCATTGCGTGAATCACCATCTCGGCTCCGTCGTCGAGTTCGAGCCAGACGACTTCGAGCAGGTTGCCTGCTGGGTCGGCGCCGATGGCGAGGATCCTCGGCGGGTCAGCGGCTGACCGCTTTGAGCCTCACCGGGTGGCACACCAGAGCCTGCGCAGTACCCGGTGAGGCTCAAGCCTTCGCCTGTGGCTTGGTGGTGCGGCAACGGCATTATCGGGGGTTGGCGAGTTGCGCTGAAGCCGCTGTTTAGGTGCTACCACCAGTCGTCGAGAGTGCGTCGCGATCTCTGCTGCGCGACGGTGCCGCGGGGGAACCAGGCCAGTTCGCGGTCGCCGCCGGCAGCTGCGGACCGGTAGTCGACACCGTCGAAGCCGGCATCGAAGACCGCTGTGCCGATGGGTTGACAGGTGCTGTGGGGTATGAGGCTGCCGTCGGCCTCATGGGGATAGGTGTGGGGCAGCCCAAGAGATGCGAGGCCGTTATCGGAGTATGCGTCGGCCGCCTGCCCGGCCGGCACTGTGACCTCAACAAGCACGGGCGCGGTCGCAGGGTCGAGATCCTCTGGACCGTAGGCCAGACCCGCGAAGCGACGCAGGACGTTGGCCCGGGCGGTGGCTTCGTCACGGTTCAGGTACAGGCACTCCATCCCCGGCGGGTTCCAGCGCTGGCCCCGTGAGGCGGCATAGGACGGGTCTAGCGGATCGTCCCATTCGGGGTCGGCGACGCGGCAGTAGATGCCCTCGATCGCGACAGCCCGCATGGCTCAGGCGACACGCGTGTAGTCGAAGCTGTCCTTGACCGATCGCAGCAGCCACTCATGGTCATCGTCGGCGATGACCTCGAGCATGCTGCGTCCGCCGTAGCCGTCGGCGCGGCGACGCACGACTACTGCTGCGGTCCCGTCTCGGAGCCGGTAGCTGAGGATGTCCGCGATCTCAGCCAGAGCGCCGATCTTGGCGATGCGATCAGCAGGCGGCCCTGCCAGCAGCCACTTCTCGACCGCCTGGCGCTTCACGCCCATCAACTCTGCGATGTCGCTGCTCGACAAGTCCAGCGTCGTCATAGCCCGACGTAGCGGCGAGGCGCTGCGCTGCTCGTGCTCGGCTGCCGCCATCGCCTTGAGGAACCACGCGAAGAGGTGCTCGTCGATGTCGCGGCGAGCTTGCACGCACTGCTGGGGCAGACCGCCGGCGAACCCCCTCAGCCGGTCGACGAGCACTGTGAGTGCGCCCCGGCCGTCACATGACGGCGCGACCCAAGGCACCTCGACACAGCTGCGCCGCAGCAGCCCGTACATGACGACCGGAGCGGGTATCGCCTCGGGGCATCGAGCGGGCAGGCCCGTTAGAGCGCGGGCGGCGGCGTCGGTGAACACGAAGTAGCGCCGCACTGTCGTGCGATCCGCAGGGGCCGTGAGCCGCGGCACGAGATGGTCGAGCGCTGCCACCACATCGGGAAGCAGCTCGCAAGCCGCTTCAGACCCGGCTGCCAGATCGCCCTCAAACAGATCTTCGATTACCGTCACACGAACAGTATACCGCAACTAATACGCAACCATAAAAGGTTGAGAAAAGCCAGTCTTGCATCCACAGTCCCGTCACAGCAGCGACCACCCCTCGCACACGTCCGTTCGATTTCGGAAGTGTTGTGCACAAGGCGCAAGAAGGGCTACTGCGCGTTTCCGCAGATCACCATATGGGAGCCGTCGGAGTTGGTGTGCACGGCGTAGAACTCGCCCGCATGGTCGAAGACCAGCTTGTAGCCCGGAGTGACTACCTGGGCGTAGGCATAGCCCTCCTTGGGGCATCCCAGGCTGGTGTCGGGCCAGCCCACCGCTTCGGAGCTATCGAGCCTGAAGCCGCCTTCGTCTGCGTTTAGCTCGTCGGCCAGGAGTTCTCGCGCCGCGGTCTCCAACTGCCCGGGGACAGCCTCGTCGGCGGGCGGCGCCGACGTGTCGAGCGGTGGGGCGGGCGCGCCCGACTCTGTGGTGGGCGCCGTTGTCGCCTCCTCGGCAGTTGCGCCCTCGTCGTCGTTGCCGTCGCAGCCTGCGGCGGCCATGAGGGGAATGGCCGCCGCGAGCGCTATGCAAGGCACGAAATCCGGCAGCCTCAACCGCATGTCTCTACCGCTCCCGCTGGTGCATCATCCGGTCAGCGCACCGGGAATAAGATGTCGGTGCGCCACCTCGACTGGTCGGGCTCGACGGCGGGGTCGTTCGCATATACCTCCCAGGGCGAGTCCGAGGCTTCGAGCCCCTGGGACTCCATCCACGCCGTCAGCGCCATCCATGTCTGGGGGAGGCCGTCGTACGGGCCGAGGTGGGTGACGGTCGCGGCCCTCCCGGCGGGAAGCTCTCCAGGTCGGACGCGACCCTCGCCGGGCATCGGCGAAGCCACCGGGATGGCGCATTCGAGGTCGACGGTCTCTCCCGGCGGCGAGTGGTATCTGGCCAGGGGCATCCCGGTCGGCTCCTGATCGCTCTGTGCGATGTGTTTGCTCAGTTCGCCGAACAGCGGACCCATAGCGTTGCCGATCTCGCTCATCGCGACGGTCGTGCGAATGCCCACTATGGGCTGGGCTTCAAGCTCCCTCACCCCGAACTCCAGCGTCATGGTTGCTGTCCTCCAATGCTGTCGACCAGCGCACTTGCTTCATGGCGGCCGAGCCCCGGCCGCCTCAGCCGCGGACCGTAGGCAAGCCCTACGGGTGGCTGCAAGTCAGTTGTTCCGGCTGCACGCGTCGGGCGAGGCAAAACGTCCAAGGACAGGTGTCGGCCACATAAGGTAGGGGAGCCGTCTACGTCAGTCGCTCACGTAGATGGCTCCCCTATTCCGGAACAATTCAGGTGACTCCCCATTTTCAGGGGACCCGATGGAGGTGATTGGCATGGATCGCATGCGTGACCCTGTTGAGACGGCAAGCGCGGTGGGGCGGGCAGGAGGAGGAGGAGGCGTTGGCAAGCCCGCAGGTCTTGCGCTCATGGTGGGAGTGGTCCTCACCTTTGTGGGGTCCATCTTCATGCCGGGGAATCTCCTCATCGACCGGGCAGACCCAACCGACTATCGCGAGACCATGCAAGTCCTCGGAGACTCGGCGGTTCTCGCGCAGTGGATGACGTTTATCACGCTCATCTCGCTGGTGGTCATGTCGTTGGGCATCCTGGGGCTTTACCCGCTGGCGAAGAGACAGGGAGGGCTGAGCGGCCGGCTGCTGCAGTGCGGTATCATCGTGAGCATTCTCGAATGGAGCGTGCTCATCATCGCTTCGGGCATGCGGCATTTCTCCATCCACCTGCTGCAGCGGGCCGAGCTGGGCGACTACGGGTCCCTGACCGTGGCGGACTTTGCGGAAGGAGCGCTGGCCGTCCACACGAACGCGGCTGCGGTCACGTTGACGTTCATGGCGCTGTTCCCGCTGGCGACGCTCTTGCTGGGCCTCGGGCTCACCCCGCGGTTCGGATCGATGGACGTCTACAAGACCGCCAGTGTGCTCATGGTGCTGGGCGGGCTCTTGGGGGTGGTGAACTTCATCGTCGCGCTCAACGCTCCGGACCTGGGCCTCGACCTACTCCTGTATGTGAACAACTCCGCCCTCTACATTCTGGGAATCTGCCTGTTCATAATCGGGCTGGGCATGTACCAGGGGAAGAGCGAGCTGTCGTTGGAGGCAGCCTAGGTGTTCCGGACATAGCGGTGGTAGCGCGATCCTCCGCACCCTGCTAGCCGCGTCGGCTAAGGGGCCAAGCTCCACCGGCGGCTGCAAGTCAGTTCAGCGAAGACGCCGTGGGCGCTGCGACTGATCCCACGTGGGGCCAGGGCGGCCGCTGCTGCACCCACTGCACGAAGGAAGGCGCGGTCGGGTACTGGCCCCAACACTCGACCATGCCCGAGGACCGGAGTCCGCATGCAAACCATGTGCCTGCTCTGAGGTACTCGAAGCTGCCCTCCGGGGAGTCGATGTAGCTCCCGCGCCCGTTCCAGCAGAGCGTCTCCCCGCCGGCGCGCGTGCCGCATGCGAATCCCCACCCCGCGGTGACCGTCGCGAGGTCGGCCGGCAGGTCCTCGGGCAGACTGTGGGCTCCCTCGTAGTGGCTGTCGCCGCACACGACGAGTCCGCCCTGCACTCTGCAGTAGCCGGCCTGGGGCACGTCGTCCGGGGTTTTCTCGGCGCCTCCCGCGCCCCAGCAGGCCTCCTCGCCGCTCGTGCGCATCCCACAGGTCCGGTACTCCAGGGCGTCCACTGACGCGAAGGTGCCTGTCGGGTCGTCGGACTGCCACCGCAGGTTGGATCCCCAGCACTCCACGGTCCCGTCGTGGCGCAGACCGCACGAGTGGTCGTATCCCACCGACAGGGACCTGAACTCGCCCCCAGGCGCGTCGACCGTCTGTCCCTCGTATTCGCCCCAGCAGACCACGTGCATGCCGGCGGTCAACCCGCAGGCGCGAGTGTGGTACGTCGCTACGTCGACGAAGGTCCCCGCCGGCGCGTCGAAGATCCGCAGGTCCTCGTAGCTGTCGTCGCCGTCCCAGCAGGAGATGCCTCCGGTGCGGTGCAGGGCGCACAGGGTGTCGTCCACCGACAACGCGACGTATTGCCCCGCCGGTGGGTCGTCGAAGTCGGACTTGGGGTACGACCCCCAGTACCAGCACTCCATGTCGCCCGCGATGGGTATCGCGCAGGCCTGGAGGGATCCGACGTCGACCGATCTGTACGCACCCTGTGGGGGATCGTCGACCTCGTACTCAGGATCCCAGCTCCAGCATGAGATCTCGTCGTGCTCGGTGATCGCGCAGGAGACCTCGGAGACTATTTCCGTGCCTATGGACACCCTCTTGTACAGGCCTTCTGGTATGGGGCTCCTCCCGTCCCGTTCGATCTCTGCGATGTCCTCGTCCTCGCACGACCAGCCCTCGCCGGCCGCGACCCAGTCGCAGATGCTTCCCCAGCACACGAGTTCTCCGTCGGACCGGACTGCGCATGCGTGCCTGCCGTGGCCATGGACGTCGATCGACGAGAAAGTCCCTCCGGGAGCCTTGTCCTGCAGTTCGCTGTCGGCGCCCCAGCACGCCACGGTGCCGTCCACACGGATGCCGCAACTGCTGTATCCGCCGGCGGAGATCGCCATGAACTCTCCGAGAGGATCCTCGGCCTGCGCGCCCGACCCGTATCCCCCGCAGCGAACCGTGGAGTCCTGCTGCAACAGGCAAGTGTGGCTATAGCCCAAAGCGAGTCTTCGGCGGCCGTGTGCCGCCGCGCTGTCCTCGGTGGAGTAGCCCAGGTCGCGCCGGCTCGCGTCCCATTCCAGGTCCTGCGGGGCGCCTTCTGCCGGTCCGTCTCCTGGCTCGCCGACCAGAAAACCGTCGGTGATCGACTCCAGCGTGGCGCCCCATCTGCCGGGCCCCGCGGCCCGGAGTATGTAGAGCACGGCATTGGCGGTGTCCGGAACCTGCCATCGCGCCTCGATCGCCCCGAGGTCGTCCGCGGTGACCGGCTCCAAATCCGTGAATGACAGGTCGTCCATTGATGCGGACTCCCCGAGTTCTTCCAGTCTCTCCCAGTCGCCGGAGACGAGTTCGAGGCCCACCGCAGAGAACGGGGCGAACCCCGACCCTGAGACGAGCACCCACGTCGCTGTTGGCACGAAGAGGTCGTCCTGTTCGGTCGGGGCCGTCCATCCCTTGCCCTCGTCGTAGAGGACGAACCGCATGAGCCCCGGCCATGTGTTTCCTGGCCACAGCCGTTCCCCGACATCGGGCATGTAGGCGGTCTCGCCGTCCACAGGGTCGGTCGCGGCACTCGCGGAGCCCAGGCCCGAGTCCTGCGAGTCCACAGGACTCTCGCCGTCCGCCGTTACATCGTCATTCTGCTGGACTTCCGCGTCTGGGGCTCCGCCAGGGTTGGTCGCGGTGCTTGCGGGGCCCTGGCCGGGGCTCTGCGAGTCCGCAGGACTCTCGCCGCCCGCCGTTACATCGTCACTCTGCTCAACTTCGGCACCCAAGGACCGCGGCAGCTCGTCCGACGATGTCTCCGACGCGCATCCCGCAAGCATCAGCGTCGACGCCAGCAGCACCGACAAGACCACCTGCAGCTTGCGCTCAGAACCACGATCCGACGGCTCGGCCATCATCATCTCCTCGCATCAGGCTCAACCTAGACCTGAGCAATCGACCGACTGGCACCGCGAGGCTGCGTGGTAGCGTTCCCGCATGACCAGGTCATTCCGTGTCTCGATGACGCTGATGATGCTGGCTTGCGCGGGTATCTCGCTGGCCGTGGCCGTGACCATGGTGGCTGATCGGCCTGCGCCAGCTGCACTCATGGCCGCAACCGGCGTGGCTGTGCTGGTGATGACCCGATTCGCGTGGCGGTGGATGGCCGACCCCGCCGACTGGCGAGACTGCGGCTGAGCACAGCGCACCAAGAACACCCGCCCCCGGGCGGCGGTGAGGGACGGGACGGCCTGTTGCGGCCGGCCGAGTTTCCCCGCTCCGCGAGCTACGACCCCGATTGGGTCTTCGAGAACACCATGGGTCCGAATGTCCTGTGGCTGACGGAGTCCTTGGCGGCGAGCATGAGCCTCAGACCCGGAATGCGGGTTCTCGACATGGGCTGCGGCAAGGCGCTGAGCTCCATATTCCTGGCGAAGGAGTACGGACTGCAGGTCTGGGCGACCGACCTGTGGATCGATGCCGGCGACAACCTTGGCCGCATCCGCGCCGCCGGTATCGAGGATCGGGTGTTCCCGATCCATGCCGAAGCGCACGCCTTGCCATTCGCCGCCAGATTCTTCGACGCCATGGTGAGCGTGGATGCATATCACTACTTCGGCACCGAAGACCTCTATCTGGAGAGCCACATGGCCCGGCTGGTCAAGCCCGGCGGGCAGATGGGGATCGTGGTGCCCGGGTTGGTGGAGGAACTGACCTCCGACGAAGTGCCCGAACACCTCCAGCCGTACTGGGAGCCGGCCTTCTTCAGCTTCCACAGCCCCGCCTGGTGGAGGCGTCACTGGGAACGAAGCGGGCTGGTGACCGTTGAGCTCTCCGACCTGCTGCCGGACGGATGGAGGCACTGGATGACCTCGGACCGATTTTGGTCGGAACGGCTCGGCAAGCCCAGCGACGAGGCCGACATGCTGGCCCTGGACCGAGGGCGAACCCTGGGACTCACCCGCATGGTGGCCCGCAGGAACCACCGCCCAACGGCGCCGCTGCACGTGCTGTAGGACTGGATCAGCACCGGCCCGAGCACGACCGGTTCAGAGGGGGTTGTGCCACCGCAGTCCTGGGAAACGGACGAAGGCGGCTAGAAGGGCAGCCACGGCACCGATGGGTCGTCCCAATTGTCCAGGCGTCGCATCAACTCGGTGTCGGCAGCCGGCACGACTCCCCACAGGCAGGCGAGCCACACCAACTCGATCGCCTCGTCGGTGGCGTAGACCCGAGCCAGCAGCTGCTCGTCCACCTCGCCGTCGTAGGCGGCGACGATCCGGTCGACCACCCGGGGCTCCTGGTCGTGGCGCTGATACTGAAGGCGCACGGCCGACAGGTCGGCCTCGGGCGGGCCGATCCCGACGAAGTCGAGGTCTACCAGCGCCAGCGTCCCGTTGTCGCGGCGCACGACGTTGGTCGGCCACGGGTCGCCGTGGATCAGGACCTGCGTGTGGGCCTCACCGCTGAGGATCGTCCAGCAGTCGCTGAGCGCCTCCACCCGGCTGTGCAGCAGTTCCTCGAGAAAGGCACGCACATCGGCCGGCACGCCCCGGGCCGTCATCAGCGGCAGCCGCTCCGCCCAGCGGGTGAGATACGACACGCTGGGATCCCAGACCGTCAGTTCACCGGTCGCCTCGATGCGGTGGCATCGCGACACAAGCTCGACCAGTGCTTCCAGCGAGACATGCTCGGCAGGGGAGTGCATCGGCCAGAAGGTGACAACCCGACCGTCGCTCAACCTGCACGGCGCACACAGCGGAGCCACGAACGGCGCTCCCGCGGCCGCCAGCTGCTCGACAAGGTGCTGATGGCCGGCGTGGTACTCGAGGGGCCGACGGTTCGTGTAGGCGACCCTGGCCACGACCCTGTTGTCGAGGCTTCCCAGCACGACGTGGTTGCCCACCCGAAGCAGCCTGAACCCAGCGCTGGTGAGCCTCAGCCCGCGGGCGGTGTCGCGCACCAGTTCCGCGGTCCGCTCGACATCCGGTACGGCGCAAACACCACCCTGGCCATCCACCATCCCCGACGCTAGTGACCGTCACCCGCGGGAGGCGCAGCAGCACTCACCGCCAGCTCACCGCCGCGATGTGTGGCCGCCGTAGTGTTCAGGACGCGATGAGTTTGTCGTTCGTGCGTTACCTGGCGCTGGGCGTGCTGGTGGCCGGTGTGGCTGCCATCGCATGGACGACGCTGGGCGGTGACGAAGCCGGCGACGTGGCCGTGACAACTACCACGACGGTCCCGGATGCCACGGACGACCCGGATGTCACGGCTTCCACGGTCGTCGCGACCACTGTGCCTCCCGAGCCCATCGAGGTGCTGGGGACCGCCGACACGCTCACCAACCTTGACGGCTGGCTCAACACCGACGCCACCTCGCTGGAGGAGATCCGGGCCGCCAACCAGCTCACCGTCGTGCAGTTCTGGACCTTCGGGTGCCGCAACTGCAAGAACACCCTCGACGCCCTCGGCCGGCTCTACACCGACTTCCGCGGCCAGGGGATGGAGATCGTGGGCGTGCACTCGCCGGAGTTCTCCTACGAGGCCGACGTGGACAACATCATCGAGGCCGCCGCCGGCCTCGGCGTGGTATGGCCCATCGCCCTCGACACCGACAAGCGCAACTTCCACCGCTGGCAGGAGGGGAACATCGGCTACTGGCCCCGCGTCTACGTGATCGACGGCGACAACCAGATCCGCTTCGACCGCAAGGGTGACGGCCGGGCCACCTACGAGCAGCTCTACGAGACGGTCGAGCGGCTTCTGGCCGAGGTCTGACCGCGTGCGGCTCCGGGGCGGCTGAGCGGTGGCGACCTTCCTGGAGGGTGTGGGCTCCATCGGAGTCGCATGCACGCTGGCGGCGCTGGTGCCCGCGGCGGCGCTGGTGCTGGTGGCCCGCAAGGCCCGGCTCACGGTGGCGCTGTGGTACCTGGTGGGCGCAACGCTGCTGACCTGGGCCCGGGCGGGCGGTCACTGGCAGGTCGAGCTGAGCGGGGCGATGGTGCCCGTGGCAGCCGCGCTGGCAGCGGGCGCCTTCGTGCTGGCCTGGTGGGCCAGGAAGCCGGCGTCTCTGGCAGCCACCGGCTCCGGTGTCGTGGCGGGCGCTCTGGCCGGCTGGCTGTGGCGCCCGTGCGTGGGACGGAGGCTGGGCGACATCCTCGACGACGTTGACACCGAGGCGGCCCGCACGCTGGGCCTGATGCTGGTGTACATGGCCGGGGCCCTGCTGCCCGCGGTGTTGCTGGCCGTGCTGCCCCACGCGGTGCCCGCCACCAGGCGGCTCCTCGACCGCCTGCTTGTTGCCGCGGTGGGCGCCACGGTGGGCGCGGCCTACGCCGCCACCCTGGCCACCGGCCGCTACGACGACATCGTGGGCGAGCTCTACCGGATAGCCACCGACTCCTGACCCCGGTGACCGGTTGAGCCCTGGCGGCCCTTCAGCGGGCAGGAGGTAGGTTGACCCCAATGGGCGACGAGACTGAACGCCTGCTGCTGCCCCTCCTGCGGGTGCTGTGGCTGCTGGCCGGCGGAGTAGCCGCGTTCATTGTCACGCTCGTCGTTCCACCGGTCGCTCTCGCCGCCGGCCTCGCGCTGGTTGTGGTGGCGCTGGTGCGCCGCCGCGCCGGCGCCTACCGCATGTTCACCATCGGCTTCGCCATCTGGTGCGCGATCTACGCGACGCTGGCTGTATTCGCTGCCGTCGGCGAAGACTCCAGCTCCGGCGTTGCCACCGATGAAGGGGCGGAAACGGTGACGATCGCCACCGTCGGCTCGTACCATCCCTTCGACTTCGTAAACGACGAGGGCGAGATAGACGGCCTCGAGCCCGAGCTGGGCGACGAGCTGTGCCGCCGGGCCGGCCTCGAATGCGAGTGGGTCATCAACGACTGGGTGGACATGATCCCCGACCTCATGGCAGGAGAGTTCGACGCCATCTTCTCGGGCATGAGCATCACTGCCGAACGGGAGGAGCTGATCGACTTCACCGAGGCGTACTACCCGCCGACACCCTCGGTGTACGTGGCCCGCGCCGGTGAGGGCGACGAAGCCGTCGAGGGCACGATCGGCGCGGCGACCAACACCATCTACTCCGACTACTTCACCGAGCTGGGCCGTCCCTTCGTGCCGCTCAACGAGGCTGAGGACTTCACTACCTCGGTAGATGCGGTGCTGGACGGCACGGTGGACGCCGTCCTCGTGGACCACGGCTATGCCGTCGAGAAGGTCTCGGAGCACGAGGGCCGGCTGGAGATCGTCGGTCCGTCGGTGCTGCTGGACAGGGGCCTCGGCATCGGCGTCCGCAAGGGCAGCGATCTGAAACCCAAACTCGACGAGGCCCTGGCGTCGATGAAAGCCGACGGCACCGTGAACACCCTCATCCTCAAGTGGGTCGGCCCCAACGCCTCAACCTTCGAGTAGCGCGACCTGACCGGCGTTCCTGTGCATGGCGGGCGGTAGCTTGAGTTGCTGTGACCGCGGGTACCGAGGACGAGACGCTGGCCGGTTTCCGGTCGACCATCGACAACATCGACGCCTCGCTGATCCTGCTGCTGGCCGAGCGGTTCAAGGTCACCGAACAGGTCGGGATCTACAAGGCGAGCGTCGGCTTGCCGCCCGCCGACCCCGAGCGTGAGGAGGAGCAGATCGCCCGGCTCAAAGCGCTGGCCGAGTCGACGAACCTCGATCCGTCCTTCAGCGAGAAGTTCCTGCGCCTGGTGATCGACGAGGTGATCCGCCACCACACCCGGACTCGCGACGAGGCCGGCGCCGCCGGCGACTGAGACCGCCGGGTGCTGTCGTCGAACCGGCACCCGAGGCGCTCCGGCGGGCTTTGAGGAGCGGATCCCGTGAGCAGCTCCCGCAACCCGCACGCCGAAGAGCTGGCCGGCGTCCTCTACGAGCGCTTCGAGGCCTTCCACGCCCACTTCATTGCGGTCACCGCCCGCGCCGAGGGCCGCTTCCTGGCCCGCGACTGGCACGGCCACCGCTCCGACGCCGCCGAACGACTCAACCTGCACACCGACGCGGTGCTCGACACCGTGGAGGCCTGCCGCAGCCGGCTTCCCGAGACCGGTGCCCGCCAGACCTGGATCGACGCCCAGCGCCGCTACGTGGAACTGGTGACCGACCGCGGCGACATGGAGCTGGCCGAGACCTTCTACAACTCCGTCACCCGTCGCCTGTTCGGCGTGGTGGGCCTCGACCGGGAACTCGAGTTCATCTGGCTCGGACCCACCGCCCTCCCCGCCGTCGACGTCACAGGATCCGATTACTACAGCGCCCGGGCGAACGACTCCACCGAGGGCGCGGTCGCAGCCGTCCTCGGGCACAGTCCCCTCGGTCCGCACTTCGCCGACCTCGACCGGGACGCCAGGCTCGTAGCAGAACGGATCGACGGCTACCTCGACGGCGTCTGGCGGGACCTCGACGCCATCGACGTGCTCGGCGCCGTCTTCTACCGCCAGAAGGGCGCCTACCTGGTGGGCCGCCTGCGGTGGCTCAACCGGGTGTCGCCGTGCATCCTGCCCGTCGTCCACGACGACACCGGCGTGCATGTGGACGCCGCCCTGCTCACCGAACCGGCCGCCAGCCGCCTGTTCAGCTACGCCCGCTCCTACATACACGTCCTTTCGGAGCGGCCCGCCGCGGTGGTTGCGTTCCTCAAGTCGATGCTGCCCGTCAAGCCGGTGGCCGAGCTGTACACGTCCCTCGGATACTCCCAGCACGGCAAGACCAACCTGTTCCGCGCCCTGTACCGGCACATGGAGCACTCCAACACCCGCTTCGAGCACTCCCGGGGCGCCCCCGGCACGGTCATGGCCGTGTTCGCGCTGCCGTCGTTCGACGTGGTGTTCAAGGTCATCAAGGACCGCTTCCCGCCCAGCAAGCGCACCACCCCCGAGGACGTGAAACGCCGCTACCGCCTCGTGTTCGGATACGACCGGGTGGGCCGGCTCGTCGACGCCCAGGAGTTCGAGAACCTCACCTTCGCCCGGGACCGCTTCGACGACGACCTCGTCGACGAGCTCCAGCAGGAGTGCTCCCGCACTGTGACCGTCACCGACACCGAGGTCGTGCTGGGCCACGTCTACACCGAGCGCCGGGTCTACCCGCTGGACCTTTACCTGCGCGAGATGGCGCCAGATCGGGCGCTGGCTGCGGCCGTCGACTACGGCAACGCCATCAAGGACCTGGCCGCGGCCAACATCTTCCCCGGTGACCTGTTCTGCAAGAACTTCGGCGTCACCCGGCTTGGCTCGGTGGTGTTCTACGACTACGACGAGCTGGCCCTGCTCTCGGAGGTCAACTTCCGGGCCCTGCCGGCGGCCCGCGACGACGCCGACGAGATGCTCGACCAGCCGTGGTTCTCTGTGGGCGCCGACGACGTGTTCCCCGAGGAGTTCTCCACCTACCTGCATTCACCTCCCATGGTGGGAGAGGTGTTCGCCGAGCACCACCCCGAGATCGCCACCCTGGACTTCTGGCAGTCGATGAAGCAGCGCAACCGGGCGGGCGACATCCCCGACTTCTTTCCCTACCCTGCCTCGGTGCGCCTCCACCAGGACCGGCCAGCCGCGACCTAACCGGCGCGCTACCAGCGAGAGAACCCAAGGACCATCATGCGAGCGATAGTGATCACCGAGAAGGGCGGGCCCGAGGTCCTCGTCGTGCAGGAGGTTCCCGACCCCGTCCCCGGGCCCGAGGAGGTGTCGGTCGACATCGTGACCTCGGCCATCAACCGCGCCGACCTGCTGCAGCGCCGGGGCATGTACCCGGGGCCGCCGGGCGACTACGAGATCCCCGGCCTGGAGTTCGCCGGCCGGGTGGCTGCAACCGGCGAGCGGGTCACCGAGCACGCGGTCGGCGACGCCGTCATGGGCATCGTCGCCGGCGGCGGCTACGCCGAGCGGGTCACGATCCACGAGCGCCAGGCCATGGCCGTGCCCAGCGCGCTCGGGCTCGACAATGCCGGCGCGTTCTGCGAGGTCTACATCACCGCCTGGGACGCCCTGGTCCGCCAGGGCGGGCTCACCACCGGGCGCTGGGCGCTGGTCCACGCCGGGGCGTCGGGGGTGGGAACGGCGTCCATCCAGATCGCCAAGGCCATGGGCGCCCGCATCGCGGTCACCGCCTCAGCAGGAAAGCACCATGTGTGTGAGGCCCTGGGCGCCGACCTGGTGATCGACTACGCCTCAGAGGACTACGTGGAGGCCGTCCGCGACGCCACCGGAGGCGCCGGCGTGGACGTGGTGCTCGATGTGATCGGCGGCGACTACCTGCCTCGCAACATCTCGTGCCTGCGCATCAACGGACGCATCATCCAGGTCGGCACCATGGCCGGCACGCCGGTGCCGTTCAACCCGGCCGGGCTGATGATGAAGCGAGCGGCGCTGATCGGCACCACGCTGCGGGCCCGCCCCATCGAGGAGAAGATCGCGGTCACCCGCCAGTTCGCGGCCGAGATGCTGCCCCATGCGGCCTCCGGCGTCCTGGCCCCGGTGATCGACAGCCGCTTCGCGCTGGCCGACGCGCCCGCGGCCCACGAGCGCATGGAGGCCAACCTCAACGCCGGCAAGATCGTCCTCGACATCGCCTCCGCACGAAATTGATGCAGATTTTGGGCACTGAGTGCCCACTATCGCCCTCAATTTGGAGACAGGCCGGGGCCGGATAGCTCCCTAGCGGTCCTCCATCGGCACGTAATCGCGCAGCTCGGAGCCCGTGTACACCTGGCGGGGCCGGTAGATCCGCGAGTTCTGCTCGATCATCTCGTTCCAGTGGGCCAGCCACCCGGGTGTGCGGCCGATGGCGAACAGCACGGTGAACATGTTCGTGGGGAACCCCAGCGCCTGGTAGATGAGACCCGAATAGAAGTCCACGTTCGGGTACAGGCGCCGGCTGATGAAGTAGTCGTCGGCCAGCGCGACCTCCTCGAGCTTGAGGGCGATGTCGAGCAGCGGATTCTTGCCGATGACCCCGAACACGTCGTGGGCGGCCTTCTTGATGATCACCGCCCTCGGGTCGTAGTTCTTGTAGACGCGGTGCCCGAAGCCCATCAGCCGGTGCCCGCCCCGCTTGACGCTGGCTATGAAGCTGTCGACCTCCTCGTAGGAGCCGATCTGGGTGAGCATGTTGATCACGGCCTCGTTGGCCCCGCCGTGCAGCGGCCCGTACAGGGCTGCGCAGCCGGCCGCAATGGCGGTGTAGGGGTCGGCGTGGCTCGACCCGACCACCCGGGTGGCGGTGGTCGAGCAGTTCTGGCCGTGGTCGGCGTGGAGGATGAACAGCACCCGCATGGCCCGCACCAGGGCCTCGTCGGGCTCGTACTCGCCGCCCACGTCGAACATCATCTTCAGGAAGCGCGTCGGGTAGTCGTTGGCGTTGTCGGGGAATATGAACGGCAGGCCCCTGGAGAACCGGTAGGCGGCCGCGGCCAGGGTGGGCATCTTCGCGATCAGCCGCACGATCTGCGCCCTGCGGTTCTCGGTATCGAAGATGTCCTTGGCCTCGGGATAGAAGGTGGACAGCCCGGCCACGCCCGAGGTGAGCAGCCCCATCGGGTGGGCGTCGTAGTGGAAGGCGTCGTAGATGCGTTTGCGGAAGTTCTCGTGGATGAACGTGTGGTGCGTGATCAGGTCCACCCACTCGTCGAGCTCGGCCTGGGTGGGCAGCTCCCCGTAGATCAGCAGGTGGGCGACCTCCGGGAAGGTGCTCTGCTCGGCCAGCTGCTCGATGGGGTAGCCCCGGTAGCGCAGGATGCCGGTCTCGCCGTCGATCTCGGCCACCGCGCTGGAGGTGACCGCGGTCGTAGCCATGCCCGGATCGTGGAACCAGATGCCCGGCAGAAGCTTGCGCCACGCCGCGGCGTCGACGCCCCCGGAGACGATCGGGATCTCGATGCTGTTGCCCGTGCGGTTGTCGGTGATTGTGATGCTCTCAGCCACGAGTCTTACCCCCGTCTCGGCGAGGCGGTGATCGTGATCTTCGCTGTCATCGAGTATCAGATTACCGGGGACCGGATATGGCACCGCACTTCGCGGCGGAGTGAGTGCATCCGCAATCTTGCAATGAGGCGCAAGATTCGAGGATCTTGCGGTGCGGCGCCGGCGGCCGGGCCCGCATCTCAGGGCTCGTGTGGCCTGGCGGCTAGAGCGGGGAGTTGTCGTGGCGTCGCCGGGGGAGGCGTTCCCGCTTGGAGATGAGCATCTCCAATGCGGCGCAGACTTGCCGCCTCGTGTCGGCCGGCTCGATCACCGAGTCGATAGCGCCGCGCTCCGCGGCGACGTACGGGTTCAGCAGGCGCTGCTCGTAGGCCGCCTCCAATTCGGCCCGCTCGGCGTCTGTGGCCGAGCGGTGCAGGATCTCCACCGCCCCCTTGGCCCCCATCACCGCGATCTCGGCCGTAGGCCAGGCCAGGGCCACGTCGTTGCCCATGGGCTTGGAGTCCATGACGATGTAGGCGCCGCCGTAGGACTTGCGGAGGGTGACGTTCACGCGTGGCACCGTCGCTCTGGCGTAGGCAAACGCCATCTGGGCCCCGTAGCGGATCATTCCCCGCCACTCCAGGTCCTTGCCCGGGTAGAAGCCGGACGTGTCGACGAAGGTCACAAGCGGAAGGTTGAACGCGTCGCAGAACGCCACGAACCGGGCCCCCTTGCGGGAGGCCGTGATGTCGAGCGTCCCGGCCAGCGACTGGGGCTGGTTGGCCACGATCCCGACGGGCCGTCCCCCGAAAGAAGCGAACGCGGTAACCAGGTTGGTGGCCCAGTAGGCGTGCGGCTCGAGCAGCACGTTGTTGTCGGTGACCGCGGACACCACATCGCGCACGTCGTAGGTGCCGCCGGACTCCGGCGGAAGCACTTCGTAGGCCTCGGGCACCGCCCGGTCCACAGGATCGACGCACACCCGGGCGGGCGGGTCGCATTCGTTGCTGTCGGGGAGGTAGCCGAGCAGCTCGGCCGCTATCTCGTCGGCTTCGGTGTCGTTGGCGGCAAGGAAGCTGGCCACGCCCGAGTTGACCGAGTGGGTCTCGCCTCCTCCCAGGTCGCCCCGGTCGATCGGCATTCCGGTGAAGTACTCCACCATCCGAGGCCCGACCACAAAGGCGTAGGCGTCGGCGGTCATCACCACGAAGTCGGCCAGACCCAGCAGCAGGGCCGGACCCGAGACGTTGGGCCCGGCCGCGATCACAACCACCGGCACGACCCCCGAGCATCGGGACAGCTCAACGGCCGCAGTGGCCCAGCCGTGCAGGGCAGCCACCCCGGCGTTGAGGTCGGCTCCCGAGGAGGCCAGCCTCAGCAGCACCGGGAGGCGTTGGTCGCGGGCCAGGCGGGCTGCGGCGGCCATGCTCTGGCCGTCGGTCGGGGTAAGCGCGCCGCTTTGGTTCTCCTCGGACCCGCGGGCGTCGATCTCCACGACGGTGCGGCCGCCGACAGTGCTCACACGGCTGTGCACGAACCCGGATGCACCGGCGCGGACGCCGACCACGGTCGCCTGGGAGTCCGCCATCACCGGGTCATGGTAGATGCGAGGAACGTATCTCGGCCGGTTGGGGCGAGGGGGCCTCCAGGGCGTGGATGTGAGGCTGGTTGACCGACTCCCGGTCGACGATCCGCCTGATGGCGTCGGCCACGGCCCGCGGCGGTGCGGCCGGGATGGTGCGACGGTTGCGGGCCAGCCCCACGAGCCGCGGGCTCAGCCGGTCGACCTTCACGCTGCGCCAGCCCTCCGGTGATGCACCGTAGGTTGCACTAGCCGGCAACAGGGCCGGTGCGAAGCCCGCGAAGGCCAGCGAGGCCAGCAGTCGCAGGCCGTCGATCTCGGCTCGGCTCCGCAGCTCGACGCGGACCCGCCGAGCGTCGGTGTCGATCTCGTCGCGGAACGCGGTGCCCTTGGGTGGCAGCAGGATCTCGTACCGAGCCAGCTCGGCCAGGTCGATGCGGTCGCGTTGGGCCAGCTCATGGTCCGCGGGCGTTATCACGACCCGGTGCTCGGAGAACAGGTCTGCCGTCTCGATGTCGGGATCCTCCACGGGCAGGTTCACCACCGCCAGGTCCAGTCGGTTCTGGACCAGCAGCGGCACCAGCGACGTGGTGGTGGCGTCGAGGATGACGACCTCGAGACTCTGGTGGAGTTGGCCCACCTCGTCCAGCACTAGGGGGACGATCCATCGGGCTGTGGTGCCGATCACGCCCACGGTCACGGTTCCGCTGAGGTTGGCCCGCATGGACGCCAGATCGTCGGAGATTGCCTGCAGTTCCAGCTGGATGCGGCGGGCCCGGTCGGCGACGACTTGGCCTTCGGGGGTGAGGCACCGCCGGGCCCTGTCGATCAGGGTGGCGCCGGCCTCATGCTCGAGGCGGGAGATATGGGCGGAGACGTTGGACTGCACGGTGTGCAGGGCTTGGGCGGCGGCCGAGAAGCTCTGATGCTCGGCGACCGCTAGCAAGACATTGAGTTGCCGGACATCCATCACAAGAAACGATACAAACTATCGATGCAAACTGTCGAAATGATCGACAAGAGAGCGCTGATGTGTGCTATATTGCTAATATCAATCCGGTCGGCAGGTGTACTCCTCCTCATCGGCCGACCGGTCAGACTTGGATCGATATCCCCCAAATCGGTTCAAGCACCAAATGAAGCGGCTGATCGAACCCCAGATCAGCCGCTTCTGTCTTGTGCGGTTGCTTCCGGTGGCTGGTCTAGGCGCGAGTGCGTTGGCGGATGATGTTCAGCGCGCTCCCGGCCTGGAACCACTCGATCTGCTCGTCGCTGAGGGTGTGCAGCCCCTCGAATGACCACACTGCGCCGTCGGGTGTGGTGACCTCCACCGTTACCGGCTCGTCGGGCGCCAGATCGGCCAGACCCCTCACTGCGATGCGGTCGTTCTCGCCGATGCGGTCGTAGTCGGCGGGATCGGCGAACGTCAGCGCCAGCACGCCCTGTTTCTTGAGGTTGGTCTCGTGGATACGGGCGAAGCTGCGGGCCAGTGCCAGCACGCAGCCCCGGAAGCGGGGCTCCATGGCCGCGTGCTCGCGGCTAGAGCCCTCGCCGGTGTTGGCGTCGCCGATGAACACCCACTGCAGCCCGGCCTCGTGGTACTCCCGGGCGATGTCGGGCAGCGACTGGACCTCGCCGGTGAGCTGGTTGCGGCCGTGGCCGACCTCGTATCCGTCGAACCCGTTGACCACGCCGAGGTACAGGTTGCCGGAGATGTTCTCCAGGTGGCCGCGGTAGCGCAGCCACGGCCCGGCCGCGGAGATGTGGTCGGTGGTGCACTTGCCCTTGGCCTTGGCGATGACGGGCAGGCCCTCGTAGTCGCGCCCGTCCCATGCGGCGAACGGCTCCAGCAACTGGAGGCGCTCGGAGTCGGGCGACACCCTGACCTCGATGCCGGCGCCGTCGGCGGGCGGGGCCACGAAGGTGTCCTCGCCGGGATCGAACCCGTCGGGGGGCAGCTCGATGCCTTCCGGCTCGGCCAGGCTCACTGCCTCGCCGCCGTCGTTGGTGAGTGTCTCGTTGATCGGGTCGAAGTCGACGGTGCCGGCCAGCGCCAGCGCGATCACAGTCTCGGGCGAGGTCACGAAGGCCAGGGTGGCCGGGTCGCCGTCGTTGCGCTTGGGGAAGTTGCGGTTGTAGGAGGTGACGATCACGTTGGTCCGGCCCGGTGTGTGGCCCTCCTCGCCGGAGCGGTCCCACTGGCCGATGCAGGGTCCGCAGGCGTTGGCCAGCACGGTGGCGCCCAGCGACTCGAAGTCGTCCATCAGGCCGTCGCGCACGATGGTGGAGCGGATCTGCTCGGAGCCGGGGGTCACCAGCAGCCGGGTGCGGGCCCGCAGGCCCTTGGCGGCCGCGTCGCGGGCGATCGACGCGGCCCGGGTGATGTCCTCGTAGGACGAGTTGGTGCAGCTACCGATCAGCGCCGCGCTGATCTCCAGCGGCCAGCCACGGTCGCGGGCCTCGTCGCCGAGGTCGGCGACCTCGCGGGCCAGGTCCGGGGTGTGGGGGCCGTTGATGTGGGGGCCGAGGGTGTCGAGGTCGATCTCCACCACCCGGTCGTAGAAGCGCTCGGGGTCGGTCTCGGTTTCGGGATCGCCGCACAGGTGATGCGAGACCGAGTCGGCCAGGTCGGCGGCGTCGGATCGGCCGGTGGCCCGCAGGTAGCGGCCCATTGACTCGTCGTAGTCGAAGATCGATGTGGTGGCCCCGATCTCGGCGCCCATGTTGCAGATGGTGGCCTTGCCGGTGGCGCTCAGCGACCGGGCGCCGGGCCCGAAGTACTCGACGATGGCGCCGGTGCCGCCGGCCACAGTGAGGATGTCGGCCACTTTGAGGATCACGTCCTTGGGGGCGCTCCAGCCGCTGAGCTCGCCGGTGAGGTGGACGCCGATGAGCTTGGGCCAGCGCACGTTCCACGGGAACCCGGTCATGACGTCCACTGCATCGGCTCCGCCCACGCCCACCGCCACCATGGCCAGCCCGCCCGCGTTGGGGGTGTGGCTGTCGGTGCCGATCATCATGCCGCCGCAGAACGCGTAGTTCTCCAGCACGACCTGGTGGATGATCCCGGAGCCGGGCTTCCAGAAGCCGGCGCCGTAGCGGGCGCACACGCTGTGCAGGAACTCGTAGACCTCGTCGTTGCCCGACAGGGCGGCCAGCAGGTCGCGCTTGGCGTCGGTGCGGGCGGTGATGAGGTGGTCGCAGTGGGTGGTGGTGGGCACCTGCACCTCGTCGAGCCCGGCGGTCATGAACTGCAGCCACGCCATTTGGGCGGTGGCGTCCTGCATGGCCACCCGGTCCGGGCGCAGGTCCACATATGTCACGCCCCGCTCCGGCACCCCGGTCTCGGACGGGTCGAGATGGTTGACGAGGATCTTCTCGGCCAGCGTCAGCGGCCGCCCGAAACTCTGGGTGGCGCGCCCCACCCGCTCGTCCAGGGTGGCGTATACGCCCTCGATCAACTCCACCGGAGTACTAGCAAACACAGCCATACGACCAGCCTACGAGCGGAGATCGCTGCCTGATCCGGGAAGGCCCGGGGCTACAGGTCGGGCCAGCGGCGGGCGCGGGTGGACGGGGTGCGGCGGCGGCCGCCTAGGGCCCACTGGCGGCGCCAGATGCCCACCTCGGGGCCGGTGAGGGTGCCGCTGGCGCTGGCGTGGGCCCGCTTGCGGGCCGAGTACCAGTCGGTGCTGGCCTCGTCGGCCAGCGCGGTCACCGCGTCCTCGATCCGGGACGCGAACCGGGGCGCCCGCTCGTCTTCCTCCGGCCGCATCGGGGTGCCGAACGTGACGGTCGCCTCCGCGGGCTGGGGCATGGTGCGGCCCTTGCGCAGGATGCTGCCGGTGCCGCCCACATGGATCGGTACCACCGGCACCCCGCAGCGCACCGACAGGTAGGCCGCCCCGCCCCGGAACGGCTGTCCCCAGCCGTCGGGGCTGCGGCCGCCCTCGGGGTAGATCAGCAGGCTCCAGCCGTCGTCGATCAGCGCCGCAGCGAGATCGGCGGACCGGCGGCCCACCCGGGCCCGCTCGATGGGGATGGCCCCCATCACCAGGGCAGCCGTCGCGCCGGCCACCCGCGTGCCGAAGAAGTAGTCGGCCGCCGCGCCCACCACGATCTTGTGGCGCCACGGTTCGGGGATCGACGTGAGCAGCAGGGGAGTGTCGATATGGCTGTGGTGGTTGGCCGCGAAGATCAGCGGGCCCTCCAGGTCGGCCAGCCGGTCGGCGCCCCGCCGGCTGGGCGAGGCCAGCACCTGCACCATGGCCCGCATCGGGCCCTCGACGATGGCGGCCCGGCACATCCGGGCCGGCCAGCGGCGGGACCAGTCTGTGTCGAATCCGGCGCCGGTGCGTTCCAGCTCCTCAAGCGGCTCCACCCCCCGGGGAACAGTCGGCGCTCGCAGCGGGAAGGAGCGAGCGCGCAAGGCACCCACCGGCGACGGCAGGCGGCGAGCCACCCGCATCAGGCCCAGGTCGTGCGCCATCCCCACCAGTTCAGGCCCTCCCGATCACTCCACGTCGGCCATCAGGATCGGAGGGTTGTGCAGGTGGGTGATCGTCGGCGACGGCCCCACCACGTCGCTGGCCATCTCCAGGGCGTCCGACAGGGTCGACGCCGGCTGGAAGCCCATCCGCCGCACCGCCCTCGGGTCGCCGCCCACCACGATCACCCGTCCCAGCCACTGCAGGGCGTGCGCCCCCCAGTACCACATGTAGAAGGGATGCACCCCGTGGTAGGCGTAGCCGGTGCGGTACAGGTGCACGTACCACTCGTCGGTGGCGAACTGCTCCTCGTACTTGGCCTCGAGCTCGGCCGGGTCGGTGGTGGAGGCCAGGAGCTGCTCGAAGAAGTCGATGTAGCTGGGATGGTGCGCGGGGTGGAACTCCCAGCGGGTCGGGTGGCCCATGATGACCACCCCGCCCTCGCGCACCAGCGGCTTGCCCCGGTACAGGTTGAAGAAGTACCCGAGGCCCAGGCACATGACCAGGATCGGGTTCATCACCGAGTTCACGTTGTAGGGGCAGATGTAGGGCAGCCCCATGGTGAGCACGTCGGTCTGTCCCTGAACCGGCACCAGGTGCTGGGCCAGCACGTTGGCGGTGGTGCTCTCATGCACCGGCTCCACCGCCCCGGCCTGCACCGAGGTCATCTCGTAGGGCGCCAGCCAGCGATTGAACACTCCGCGGCAGGCAGCCGGCGGCATCGCCTTGAGCCCGGCCTGCATGGCCATGAACGAGGCCCGGTCCCTGGCGGTCCACTCCCACTCACGCTTCTGGAGCACGGCCAGGGGACCGTCCCAGCCGAAGGTGTTGTTGTTGACGGTGGTCTCGATCTGGAAGATCGGCGGTCCGTTGGCCTTGATCACCTCGCCCTGGCGCCAGTTGGAGCGGTGCAGCTCGGAACGGGGCCGGTCCATGAACGACCGGGAGTGCTGCATCGTGTGCACGTTGTGGTGGTGGCGCAGCGCCCAGTAGTCGGCCAGGCCGGTGGCGGTGGACTTCCAGCCCCCGTCCATGGCCACCAGGTTGATGTTCACGTACACCAGCAGATCGCTCTCGGCGGCCCGCCGGTTCATGGTGACCAGCTCGTCGTGGTCGGTGCGGCCCAGCACCACCATGCCGTCGGGGTCCTCGGCGTCGTGGTTGTACAGCGCGCCCTGGGGGGCGAAGGCGTCGAACACCCGCTCGCCCAGCGCGTGGCGCAACTCGTCGTCGGTCATGCGGCGGTGCAACGCCAGGGCCGCGATCAGGTGCACGTCGTCGACCCCCGCGGCGGCGGCCATGTCGAGGACCTGCTCGACCACCCTCTGGCGGATGTCGGGCCTGCGCATGGGCGGCAGCGGCAGCGAGATGTCGTCGAAGGCGATGGTCAGCTTCATTCCCGGACGCAGAAGGGCAGGCAGCGGGTCGGAGTCGAGGGGGTTCAGCAGGGCGTCGCGGATGGCCGCCTCAGGGTCGGCGAGGCCCGGGAGGGGCTCGGCGGGATAGATCACCCGGCTGCGGCCCGCGGGCAGTCTCTCGAGGCGGAAGCCCTCGCCGTGGTGGAACAGGATGGGCGGGGTGGACCGGTCCACGTCCAGGACCAGGCCGGGCCGCGGCGCGCGCTGCCGGCGCTCGGCAGCCATCAAGCCGACCTCACTAGCTCTGGCTGGCGGGCCCGGCTGCGGCCGCGGTTGCGGGGACCCATGGGCAGCAGCTTGTTGGGGGCCCCGGCGCTGGTGGCCCAGTGCTCGATCAGCCAGCCCCGCCTCCGGGCTAGAGCGGCCAGCTTGGTCTCGGGGTTCACCGCCACCGGGAAGCCCACCGCCTCCAGCATGGGCAGATCCGATGTGCTGTCGGCGTAGGCCACCGACTCCCGCAGGTCCAGGCCGTGGGCCTCGGCGAAGTCGGCCAGCGTCTGGTAGCGGGCCTCACCGGTGGGCGGCACGTTCAACAGGCGACCGTCATAGGTGCCGTCGCTGGATCCCATCTCCGCCGCCACGATGTGGTCGAACAGCGGTCGCAGCGGCTCCACCACGAAGTCCAGAGCCCCGGTGATGAGCAGGGTCATGTGACCGGCCTGGCGGTGCTCCCGGATACGGCGGATCCCCTGCGGGAACGACTTGGTGAGGATCAGGTCGCTGAGCATTTCGGCGCAGTCGCCTTCGAGCCGGTCCGTCGAGGCGCCCTCGAAGCGCCGGTAGAAGTAGCGCAGGAAGTCGCTGCGGTCGCGGCGGTCCAGGGCCAGCAGCCTCGGCGCCTCCGCCAGCGTGCGGGCCGCGAAGCGCACCCGGTCGAGGTCGTCGAGGTCCCGGGTGGCGAGCCACGCATAGCTGGCCACCACGTTCGACGCGATCAGGGTGTTCTCCAGGTCGAACACGGCCAGATGGCGCTGCGGGTCCAGCACCTGGCGGCGCAGCCGCGACGAGCGCGATTGGGTCCGGCCGGGTCCGGCGCCGGGCGCCATCT
Source organism: Acidimicrobiaceae bacterium (assembly GCA_009837445.1). Taxonomy (GTDB): domain Bacteria; phylum Actinomycetota; class Acidimicrobiia; order Acidimicrobiales; family Aldehydirespiratoraceae; genus Aldehydirespirator. Next base: position 80,894 of record VXTM01000034.1, on the reverse strand, counting down.
TCAGCCGGGCCTGCTCCACCATCGACGGCAGATGCACCTGCTGCACGTAGTGGGTCCAGTTCACGCTGCGGGGGTCGAAGCAGAACTCCGACCGGTCGGCGTCGTCGAGCGAGTCCCATAGTGCCAGGAGACGGTCGAGCTGGTAGATGGCCTCGCACTCCGCGTAGGCGCCGTAGAGCTCGACGTACTCGCTGGCCCGCTCGAGCTGCTGGCGGCGCTCCTCCAGGGTGGCGCTCATCACCGCGTGGCGGCCCCTCAAGGGCAGCGCGGTGAGCACCCGGTCGGCGGTCTCCAGCGACCGTTGGGCCCGGTGCAGCTGCCGGGCCACTCTGCCGCGGCCCGGGAAGGACCACCGGGGCACCGGGATCGGCTGGTTGAACTCGTCGTAGACGGGGTGCTCGGTGAACCATCTGCTCACCAGGTCGAAGAGCTTGCCGTACTTCAGCGGGTTGATCGCCCCGCTGGCGACCTGGGTGACGTCGGGGCTGTCCTCGACGGGGCCGCGGGCGGCCACCGCGAAGATGGTGGCCACCACCAGGTCGACGGGGATCACGTCGATGATCCCCTCCGGAACTCCGGGGAACTCCTTGAGCAGTCCCCGGGCGTAGGCCGCGATCACCGGCTCGGCCATGCGGAACCCCCGGATCCACCCCGGGTAGGGCTCGGCCAGCGCCGACTCGATGATCGAGGGCCGCACGATGCTCACCGCGATGTCGCCGCGGGTCTCGGCCAGGGCCCGCTCGCCCAGGGCCTTGGTGAAGGCGTAGGCGTCGGGGAAGCCGAGGCTGGCGGCTCGGGCCCGTCCCGCCGCGGTCATCTGGTCGTCGACCCAGCGGCGGCGCAGGCTCTCCACCTTCTCGGACAGCGCGGGGATGCCGGCCGCGCCCAGCTCCCGGCGGGCCTGGACCGCCAGCGCCTCCAGGCGCTCCGGGCTGCGGCTGGCCTGCTCGGCGTCGCGGCGGGCCCGGCGGGCGCTGTCGACCTCGTCGCGCCAGCCGACATCGGTGAAGAAGGGGGAGTCGTCCACGAGCTGCTCGGGAGCCGCGCCGCGCCGGCTACCGGCCACGTAGCAGGTCGACACTGCGATCATGTGAGCCCTCGAGCCGGCCTCGTCGAGGACCGCGGCCACCCGGGCCGGTCCCAGAAGGTTGACCTCCACCGCGTCGTCGAGAGCCGAGTCGAAGTTCACGGTGGCGGCCGAGTGGACCACGATGTCGCAGCTGGCCAGCAGGGCCCGTCCTTCGTCGTCGAGCCCGAGCCCGTCCGTGCTCACATCCCCGGCAAGGGCCTTCACCCGCCGGGCCGTCATCTCGTCGTAGGTCTCGGTCGAGTCCGGCTGGTCCAGCTCGGATCGGAGGCGGCCAAAGGCGTCGTTGCGCAGCACGTCGCGCTGCACCCGTTGAGTCGCGCCGCGGCGGCCCGGACGTACCACCAGCACCAGCTCGCAGTCGGGCACGCAGCGCAGCAGGCGCTCGGTCAGCGCGGTCCCCAGGAACCCGGTCGCGCCGGTGATGGCGATGCGCTTTCCGGCCAGCGACTCGACGATCACGCCGTAAGTTCTAGTGCCCGCGGACACCGGAGGCTCACAACGGCCTTCGAGAATCCCATCGAGATCGCCTCCAGCTGGTGATTGCAAATTGCTGGCAATGCTGGCAAAATGCTTGCATGCCGGTCCAGATAACCATCAGGAATGTTCCCGAGGAAGTCCGCGACGAGCTGGCTGCGCGAGCCGCCCTCAAGCGCCAGTCCATGCAGGAGTACCTGCTCAGCGAGCTGGAACGACTCGCCGGCCTGCCTTCCATTGAGACAGTTCTGGACGAGGTGCGCCGCCGCGTCGAAGCCTCGGGAACTTCCATTCCAAGCTCGGTCATCCTCGAGGCACGCGACTCCGACCGCAAGTGAGCGCAGTCGTCGATTCGTCGGTGCTGGTCGCCGCGCTGGTCGAGTCGCAGACCGACGGCCCTTGGGCTCGCGCTTCGATCACTAGAGCTTCCCTGGCCGCTCCCGAATTGGCCTTGGCGGAAGCCACCAACCTGCTGCGCCGGCTGGAGCTGTCCGGATGGGCCACCCGCCTTGAAGCGACGGCCGCGTGCCGCGACCTGCTCCGGCTCAACATCGAGCGCTACCCGTTCGCTCCCTTCGCCGAGCGCGTGTGGGAGCTCCGAGCCAACCTCACCACCTACGATGCCTGGTACGTGGCCCTGGCCGAGACGCTCGGCTGGCCGCTGATCACCCTCGATCGTCGCATCGCTCGATCCAACGGCCCCCGGTGCGAGGTGATCGTTCCACCGGACGACTCCTGACGTTCGTTGCCCGGCCGGCACGGGCTGGCTCGGTTACCCGTCGGTGCGAGAAGCGGCTTCGGGGTCGGTGTGGGTGTGGCGCTCCTGCCGGGCGTGGCGCTCCAGAGCGAGGTCCACGAGCCGGTCGATTAGCTGGGGGTAGGGGAGTCCGGTGGCGGCCCACAGCTTCGGGTACATCGAGATCGGCGTGAAGCCCGGCATGGTGTTGAGTTCGCTGACCATCCAGCCCCGGTCGCCGCGGCCGTCGCGGCCGTCCTCGTACAGGAAGTCGACCCGGGCCAGGCCCTCCACCCGCAGGGTCCGGTAGGCGTCGATGGCGATGCGCTGGCACTCGGTGACCTCGTCGGCGTCGAGGGGGGCGGGGATCAACAGCTCCGCCCCGTCCTCGTACTTGTCGGCGTAGTCGTAGAACTCGGCGCCAGGGACTATCTCTCCGGGAAGGCTGGCTTCGGGGTCGTCGTTGCCGAGGACGGCGACCTCGATCTCGCGGGCCCGGGCCTCCTCCTCGACGATGATGCTGCGGTCGTAGCGGCAGGCCAAGCGGAGTCCCTCGGCGACCGCCTCGCGGCTGGACGCCCTAGTGATCCCCACCGAGGAGCCCATGCTCGCCGGCTTGATGAACACCGGCAGGCCCAGATCCTCGATGATGCCGTCGAGGACCGGGCCCAGTTCGGCGTCGGCGGCAGGGTCGTCGAGGGTGAGGGCCCGCCAGCGGGTGTGGGCGATGCCGGCGGCCGCCAGCATCGTGTTGGCCGCGGTCTTGTCCATGCACAGAGCCGACGCCAGCACGCCCGCTCCGGCGTAGGGGACTTGGGCCAGCTCCAACAGTCCCTGGACCGTGCCGTCCTCTCCCATTGGGCCGTGCATGATGGGCAGCACCACTGTGGGCCCGCCCGCTCCGCCGCCGGCGGCCAGCACCGGCAGTGGGTCCACGCGGGGACCGGTCGCGCTGAGCCGCTCGGGCAGTGCGGCGGGTCCGGCGCCGAGAGCCTCGAGGGCCTCGGCGGCCCGGACCCAGCGGCCCTCCCGGGTGATGCCGATGGGTTCGACCGCGTATCTCTCCGGGTCGGCGGCGGCCACTACATGGCGGGCCGACACGCAGGACACGTCGTGCTCGGCGGATCGGCCGCCGAACAGCACCACCAGCCTGATCCTGCGGTCCTCCATGGCTAGCGACGCTAGCGCCCGGCCTCGAATTGGCAGCGTTTTGGGCGGTATGCGTGCATTGCGCTGCCAGTTCGCGGGCGC
>VXTM01000034.1:0-77333 GCA_009837445.1 Acidimicrobiaceae bacterium | reverse complement strand
GAATTGGCAGCGTTTTGGGCGGTATGCGTGCATTGCGCTGCCAGTTCGCGGGCGCTGCTTCGGCGGGCCGGGGAATTGGCAGCGTTTTGGGCGGTATGCGTGCATTGCGCTGCCAGTTCGCGGGCGCTGCCGGAGGTAACGCGACTCCGGGCCGGGCGCGTGTCACACTCGCGCCGTGCGTTGGACGCTCACCGAGATCGCCGCGGCCACGGGGGGCCGATTGCGCGGCGACGGGTCCACCGAAGTCGAAGGCGTGACCCAGGACAGCCGCGACGTACAACCGGGGATGCTGTTCGTGCCGCTGGTGGCCGAGCGCGACGGTCACGACTTCATCGCCGACGCGGTGGCGGCCGGAGCATCCGCCTATCTGAGCGCACGTGAGCCGTCCGTCTCCGGCGCGGCGGCCGTGCGAGTGGACGACACCCTGGGGGCGCTCACCGCGCTGGCCCGTGAGGCCCGCCGGCGGCTGGGGGCGGTGCCCGTGGTGGGCATCACCGGATCGGTGGGCAAGACCACCACCAAGGACCTACTGGCCGCGGTGCTGGGGAGGGACCGGCGGGTGTGGGCCAGCGCCCGGTCGTTCAACAACGAGATCGGCGTACCGATCACGCTGCTGGCCGCGCCGGATGGCACGGAGGCGCTGGTGGTTGAGATGGGTTCGCGGGGCCCCGGCCACATCGCCGAGCTGTGTCGCATCGCCCGACCGATCATGGGCGTGGTCACCGCCGTGGGTCTGTCGCACACCAGCGAACTGGGGTCGCTGGCCGCGGTGGTGTCGGCCAAGCAGGAGCTGGTCGAGTCGCTGCCCGCAGGCGCCGCCGGGGGAGTGGCTTTCCTCAACGCGGGCGTGCCCGAGGTGGCGGCCATGGCTGAGGCCACTGAGGCCCGGGTGGTCACGTTCGGCGACGGCGGGCAGGTGAGCGCCCGGAGCCTCGAGCTTGATGACAAGTTGACGCCCCGTTTCGTGCTTCACAGCCCGCAAGGGGAGATCGACGTGGAGTTGGGGGCCAGAGGCGTCCACTCGGTCGACAACGCGCTGGCCGCAGCCGCGGTGGGCCTGGAGCTGGGAGTCTCCCTGGAGGACGTAGCTGCGGGCCTGGCAACGCCGACGCTCTCGCCGCTGCGCATGGAGGTCCTGCGTACCGCGGAGGGCGCCCGCCTGCTCAACGACAGCTACAACGCCAACCCGCTGTCGATGCGGGCGGCGCTGCACGCGCTGGCCGCGCTGCCGGCCAAGCGTCGGATCGCCGTGCTGGGCGCCATGGCCGAACTGGGCGAGTTCGAGGCCGCCGAACATGCCGCCATCGGCTCGCTGGCCGGGCAGCTCGGTGTAGAGGTGATCGCAGTCGACACGCCGGACTACGCATCCGGCGGCGCGGTCATCGAGGCCGAGGGAATCGATGGCGCGCTCGAGACGCTGCGCGACCTCGGCGGTCTCGGCGCCGGCGACGCCGTGCTGGTCAAGGGATCGCGGGTGGCCGGTCTGGAGCATCTGGCGGCACGGCTCGTCGCCGGCAGCGATGCCTGATTGAATCGGCGGGGCATCGCCGCCGGGCAGTCGCCGGCCGGCTTCACCTTCCCCACCTATGAAAGGCTCGAGCCAATGGACGTACCCGATTTCAGGACGGTGACGGTGGAGGCCCTCGCGGCCATGGTGCGCGAGCGGGACCTCACCGCTGCTGCGGTCACCGAGCACGCGCTGGACCGCATCGAGGCGCTCAACCCGACGCTTAACGCGTTCGTGGCCCTCGACGCCGACAGCGCCCGGGCTCAAGCGGCCGCGATCGACGAGCGGCTCGACGCGGGCAATGACGTCGGGCCGCTGGCCGGGATCCCGATCGGGGTGAAAGACCTCGCCGACGCGGCCGGGTTCCAGACCTCCAAGGGTGCCATGTACACCCGCAACGACCCCCCGGCCGCCTCCGACAGCACTGAGGTCGCCCGGATGCGGGCCGCGGGCTGCGTGATCCTCGGCAAGACCAACACACCCGAGCACGGCTGCATGGGCGACACCTACAACCCCAGGTTCGGGCCCACGCTCAACCCTTGGAACATCGAGCGCTCGCCGGGCGGGTCCTCGGGGGGCACCGGTTCGGCCGTCGCCTCGGGCATGGTTCCGGTGGGCACCGGTTCCGACGGGGGAGGCTCGATCCGGATTCCCTCCGCCATCTGCGGGCTGTCGGGCATCAAGACCACCCATGGCCGGGTGCCGAGCGGCCCTCCGCCGTCGGGCCTCATCGACCTGTCCTGCGTGGGTCCGATGGCCCGCCTCATCCGGGACGTGGCCCTGTGTCTCGACGTTATGGTCGGTCCCCATCCCGCCGATCTGCGCAGCCTGCCCAAGCCGGACGTGTCCTGGCGGGCGGCCCTCGACAGCCCCCGGGTGCCGTCCCGGGTGCTGTGGGCTCCGTCGATAGACGGGGAACCGGTCGACTCCGAGATCGCCGCAGCCTGCGCGGCGGCGGCGGAGCAGTTGGCGGCCGAGGGTGTGGAGGTCGTCGAGACGCAGGCCGAGATCAGCGCTGTTCCCGGAGCGTTCCTCCAGCTGTTCTTCGGGGGCCTCATAGGTCCCGCGTTCCGCCCGCTGTACGGCACCGACGAGTGGGCCAACGTCACCGACGTGCTGGCCGCGATGCTTGAGGACGTCTACGGGCGGGCCACGCCGGAGTCGATCTACGGGGCTCGCCGGCAGGCGGGCGAGCTGTCCATCGCCCTGGCCGAGGCCATGAAGGGCTACGACGCCCTGCTAATGCCCACGCTGGCGGGCCAGGCGCCCGCGCCGGCCGGGCACGGCACCATCAACGGCGAGGAGACCCCCAACTGGTTCCGCTTCACGCCTCTGGCCAACCTCACCCGCCGCCCGGCCGGGACGGTCTGCTGCGGGTTCAGCCGCGAGGGCGTGCCCATCGGCCTCCAGGTCGTGGGCCACCAACTCGACGACCTGCGAGTGCTGGAGACCCTCGCGGTCCTGGAGGACCTGCTCGCCCTGAACCCCATCGCCCCAGACCTAGCCTCTCGCGCTTGCCCCACCCCCTCGTAACCGCGCTCCGGCAGGCCCTTGCCGACAACGGAGACCCCGCCAAAGCCGAGGGCATGCGCCAGTACATGAAATCGGAGATGCCCTACCGCGGTGTTCAGACTCCCCTTATGCGCCGAATATGCAGGGACTTGTTTCTCCGTTACCCCATCCAAGAGAAGGACGTCTGGCGCGGGGTTGTCCTGGACCTATGGAGAGAAGCCGAGTACCGGGAGGAACGATACGCTGCCTTGGAGCTTGCTGGCGCCAAGCCCCACGAGCCCTTCCGTACCCTCGATACGCTGCCTCTCTGGGAAGAACTAGTCGTCACAGGCGCTTGGTGGGACTATGTCGATGGCATAGCCTCCCACCGACTCCGCGAACTCCTGGAGAGATTCCCCGCTGAGATGGCCCGGGAAATGCGGTGCTGGAGTCGGGACCCAGACAGGTGGAAACGTCGCTCCGCCGTCATCTGCCAGCTCAACCGCAAGGAGCAGACTGACCTCGCCCTCCTCTTCGACTGCATCGACCCCAATCTCTGTGACCCTGACTTCTTCATCCGCAAGGGCATCGGGTGGGCCCTCCGCTCCTTGGCCTGGACCGACCTCGACACCGTCGAGTCCTACATAGCTCGCAACGAAGGCCGTATCAGCCCGCTAAGCCGACGAGAGGCCCTGAAGAACGCCGGGAAGATTCGTAGTGGAGGAGGGCGATAACCCGGGGGAGAGGTCGGGGGCCGCTGCTAGCCTCGGCGGTTCCCGGGCGATTAGCTCAGATGGCTAGAGCGCTGCCTTCACACGGCAGAGGTCACTGGTTCGAGTCCAGTATCGCCCACCGGTACAGTCGCGAGGCGGTGATGCCAGACCGCTGCAGTGGTGCTACGGGGACCGGATGTGAGTGACTGGCGAGGCATCCTGGCCTTCTTCGCCGTAGTCCTCCTCATGGTGGTCGCCGCGTCCTGGTTGATCCGCGAGACACCCGATTGGCTGGTCGACTCGCCCGATGCGCCCGTCGACACGCCTGAGGTAGCGGCCCCGCCGGAGTCGGCTGGCGCCGCCGATCCGGTCGATGCGCCCGTCCCGCCCCCGGAGGAAGCTGTGGACGCGGCCGCCATCGAGGCCGCTATCGAGCTGGCCGCCCAGCCGGAGCCCGCAGAGCCCATCTCGCTGCCGGAGGCCTGCGCGGGGCTGGGAGGCGTCTGGCGGGACGACTCCCGGGGCTGGTGCGAGATGCCGCTGCCCTCGGCGGCGCCGGTGTCGGACACCGCGGTGCTGCATCCCGGCATGCGGGTGCCCTGCCCGCAGCCGCTGGAGAAGATCCTCGAGCAGGTCGTCGCCGACGCCGTCGGCGGCGACGAGATGCGCATCTACCTGCTGTACCGCAGCGTGGACGAGGACCTCGAGGAGATCGCGGTGAGCGAGGAGGCCGGCGTGGACCTGCAGTTGATCGCGGACGGACTCCGCCAGGTTGAGGCGCACATGCGTGACCGGGCCGCACAGCAACGGGCCTCCGGCGGCATCGACGGGTTCCTGCCGATGGAGCACGTCCCGGTTCCGGGTGAGATCGGCTCGGGTTTCGGGATGCGGGTCCATCCCGTGACCGGCGCCTGGTCCCAGCACAACGGCGTCGATATCAAGGGCGACACCGGTGATCCGGTAGTGGCCGTCCTCGAGGGCGAGATCATCTCGGCGCAAAACTGCCCGTTCTACGGCAACACTGTGGTCGTGTACCACGGAGCCGGACTCTCCACCGTCTACGCGCACCTCGACTCCTTTGCGGTCGGTCCCGACGACGAGGTGGAGGCCGGCCAGTTGCTGGGGGCCATGGGATCCACCGGGCGGTCCACCGGACCGCACCTGCACTTCGAGGCCCGCATCGACGGCACCGCGGTTGACCCCGCGCCATTCCTGCCGTGAGACCACAAGCCTGGCGACGCTCCGGAGCAGTGGCCGCCCTGGCCGCGGCCACGGTTTGGGCATGGGCCGGCCCGGCTGCCGCGCACGGCGTGGGCGGGCGGACCGATCTCCCCGTGCCGGCCTGGCAGCTCGCCTGGGCCGCGTCGTTCGCGGTTGCCGCCTCGTTCGTTGCGCTCGGCATGTTCTGGGACACCCCGAAGTTTCGCTCCGCCGCGGCCGGACGGGTACTGCCCGGCCCGTTCCAGAAGGCCTGCAGGGTTCAGTCGCTGGTGGTCGGAGCCTTCGGGCTGCTCGCTCTGGCCGTGCTGCTCTACGCCGGGCTGGCGGGCAACACCAACGCGTCGGTGAACATCGCGCCGGTCGCGGTCTACATCGTCTTCTGGGTTGGGCTCCAGGTGGTGTCGGTGCTGGTCGGCGACGTGTGGTCGCATATGAGCCCGTTCCGATTCGTCGCCGACCGTTCGGCCCGGCTGTGGGCTCGCCTCCGCCGCCAGCCCCCAGAGGCCGAGGACCCTGACCGGGGCGCGGGCAACGAATGGTGGGCGGTGGGCGCGATCTTCGGCTTCGTGTGGCTCGAACTCGCGTTCCACGACAACGCCGAACCCCGGGTGCTGGGCATCTACCTGGCCGCCTACACGGCTGCGTTGCTGGTCGGGGCGGCCGTCTTAGGCAGGGGATGGCTGCGCGACGCCGAGGGGTTCGGCGTGCTGTTCACCAAGTTGTCGGCCATGGCCCCGCTGCACCGCGACGGCGGCTCGCTGAGGCTGCGGGCGCCGCTGGCCGGGCTGGCCGCGCTGCCCATGAGGCGGGGCTCGGTGGCGTTCATCCTGGTGGTGCTCGGCTCCACCACCTTCGACGGCTTCACCCGCAGCTCGATCTGGCTCGACGTGGCCGCCGAGCGCACTGGCTGGGGACTGACCGCGGTGAACACCGTTGGGATGGTGTTCATCATCTTCGTGGTGGCCGTGCTGTACCGGGCCGCGATCGCGGCGATGGCCGCGGTCACCGGCGACACCGAGCGGGAGCTGTCCGAGGTCTTCGCCCCGTCCCTGCTGCCGATCGCGGCGGCCTACACCGTGGCCCACTACTTCAGCTACCTGCTGCTTGAGGGCCAGCAGATCATCGCCCTCATCTCGGATCCCTTCGGGCGGGGACGGGACTTCTTCGGCACGGCCGGCTATCTGGTGGACTTCACGCTGATCTCCACCGACGCCATCGCCTGGATACAGACCGCGGCGATCGCGCTGGGCCATGTCTTGGCGGTTGCGGTGGCCCACGACCGGGCGGTGGAGCGCTGGCCGCGCCAGGTGGCGGTGCGCTCCCAGTACCCGATGCTGGGCGTGATGATCTGCTACACCGTCATCGGCCTACTGCTGTTGCTCGGGGCATAAATACCATGCGCCAGGAAGCTGGCATGCGCCCGTAGCATCGAAGGCGATGGCATCTGAAGTCCTGCAGGCTCCGCTCGTACTTGAATACCCGTTCACACGTTCGACGGGTCCCGTCATCGGGGCGTTCCTCACGGGCTTGCGCGAGGGCGTGATCTGCGGCATCCGCCGGGCTGACGGAACCGTGCTCTGCCCGCCGCTGGAGTACGACCCGCTGACCGCTGAACCCCTCACTGAGCTGGTGGAAGTGGGCCAGTCGGGCGAAGTGCTCACCTGGGCGTGGAACGGCGAGCCCCGCCCCATGCAGCCCTTCGACCGTCCCTTCGCCTGGGCACTGATCCGGCTCGACGGCGCCGACACCTCGATGCTGCACGCCGTGTTCGCGGACAGCCCGTCCGACATGTCCACCGGGATGAGAGTCCGGGCGGTGTGGCGAAGCGAACGAGAGGGCCACATAGCCGACATCGCCGGCTTCGATCCCGATCCCGATCCGGCCGGCCTGAGTTGATGGCCGACGACCCGCTGGCCCCTCCCGCCGCGCTCGCTGGCGACGTGACCGTCCCGCCGGCGGTGGCCGGCGCGGAACCGGTGCAGAGCGTGTGCACCCCGATCCGTCTCAGCTACACCTACACCCCGGGCAGGGCCCTGTCGCGCTACCTGCAGGCGATGGCCGGCAAGCGGATACTCGGGGAGCGCTGCGGTGTGACCGGCCAGGTGTTCGTTCCCCCGCGGGGGGTCAGCCCGCTGGCCGGCACAACCACCGCGGGAGTCGTGGAGCTGGCCGACACCGGCTATGTCGACTCCTTCAACATCACCAGGGTCCCCATCGAGCGCCGGCCCGACCTGAAGCCGCCCTACTGCAGCGCCTGGATCGTGCTCGACGGCGCGTCGGTGGGGTTCATGGGCCTCGTGATCAACATCCCGCCCGAGGAGGTGCGCATCGGCATGCGGGTGAGGGCGGTCTGGAAGCCCGACGACGAGCTCGAGACCTCGGCGGCCAACATCGGAGGCTGGGAGCCCACCGGTGAGCCCGACGAGGTGATCGACGACTACGAGCGCCTCGGCCGCGTCGGGGGCCAGCAGCCATGATCGACGTCGCGGTGGTGTCGTTCGCCCAGCGCCAGGAGGCCTCCATCCCTGGCGAGTCCGAGGTGGAGTTCATGGTCCCGCTGATGGAGCAGGCCAAGGCCGCAGTGGACCTGACGCAGGCCGACATGGGCTTCACCTGCTCCGGCTCCTCCGACTTCCTGGCCGGGCAGGCGTTCTCGTTCGTGATGACCATCGACGGCACCGGCCCGGTTCCTCCCATCAGTGAGAGCCACGTCGAGCAGGACGGCGCGTGGGCGCTCTACGAGGCTTGGGTCAAGATCCAGTGCGGCGGCATAGACACCGCCTTCGTGTACGGCTACGGGAAGTCGTCCCCGGGCTCGCTGCGTGACGTGCTGGCCACCCAGATGGACCCCTACTACGTGTGTCCGCTGTGGCCCGACTCCTATGCGGTCGAGGCTCTGGCCGCCCGCCTGATGCTGGAGGGAGGGCACGTCAGCGAACGGCGCCTGGCCGAGATCGCGGCCCGGAGCCGGGTCAGCGCGGCCTCCAACCCCCACGCAGTTCGAAGCGAGCCCAAGACCGTGGACGAGATCCTCGCCGAGGACCACGTCCTGGACCCGTTGCGGCCGTCGGACCTGCCCGCGGAGGCCGACGGCGGCTGCGCGATCGTGCTGGCCGCCGGGGACCGGGCCCGCGAGCTGTGCGAGCGGCCCGCGTGGATCCGGGGCATGGACCACCGGGGCGACGCGCACACCCTCGGCGTGCGCGATCTGACCTCGTCGATGTCGGCCCGGCTGGCCGCGCAGCACGCCGGCGTGGCCGACGACAAGGTCGACCTCGCTGAGCTGTACGGACCCTTCACCACCTCCGAGCACCTGCTGATCGACGCGCTTGGCCTGGATGAGGACGCCACCGCCATCAACCCGTCAGGCGGCGCGCTGGCCGCCCACACGATGATGGCGTCGGGCCTGATCCGCATCGGCGAGGCCGCGTCACGCATCTGGTCGGGCGACGGTGACCGGGCCGTGGCCCACGCCACGTCAGGCCCGTGCCTGCAGCAGAACCTGGTGTGCGTCCTGGAGGGCGACTAGCCGTGGCCGCGGAGCGGACCGCTGTGATCGGGGTGGGCCAGACCAAGTACGCCGCGGCACGCCGGGACGTGTCGATAGCGGGGCTGCTGCGGGAGGCGGCCTACCGGGCCCTGGAGATGGCCGAGCGGACCTGGAGCGACGTTGATGCCGTCATTATCGGCAAGGCGCCCGACTTCTTCGAGGGCGTGATGATGCCCGAGGTGTACCTGGCTGAGGCGCTCGGCGCGGTCGGCAAGCCGATTATGCGGGTCCACACCGCGGGCTCGGTCGGCGGCTCGACCGCATGCGTGGCCGCGTCGATGGTGCAGAGCAGGGTCCACCGTTGCGTCCTCACCATCGGCTGGGAGAAGCAGTCCGAGTCCAATGCCATGTGGGCCCTCTCGCTGCCCCAGCCCTTCGCCACCTCAGTCAACGCCGGGGCCGGCGGCTACTTCTCGCCGATCATCCGCCGCTACATGATGATGACCGGCGCGCCGGAGCTGATCGGCTGCATGGTCGCCCACAAGGACCGCCGCCAGGCCCTGCTCAACCCCTACGCCCACCTCCACCAGCACGATCTCACCTTCGAGCAGGTGGTGGACTCGCCGATGCTGTGGGACCCGATCCGCTACTCCGAGACGTGCCCGTCCTCGGACGGCGCCTGCGCCATGGTCCTCGTCGACGAGGCCTCCGGCGACGCCCACGACGGCCCGGTGGCCTGGGTCCACGGCACCGCCATGCGCAGCGAGAGCAACAGCTACGGGGGTCGCAACATGGTGTCGCCGGCCGCGTCGGAGCAGTGCGCCGACGACGTGTTCGCGCAGGCCGGCATCGTCGACCGGCGAGCCGAGATCGACGCAGTCGAGATGTACGTCCCGTTCTCGTGGTATGAACCGATGTGGCTGGAGAGTCTCGGCTTCGCCTCGGTGGGCGAGGGCTGGCGCATGGTGGAGTCCGGTGCCACCGCCCTCGATGGCGGCGACCTGCCCGTCAACTGCTCCGGAGGGGTGCTGTCCAGCAACCCGATCGGTGCTTCGGGAATGATCCGGTTCGCGGAGGCGGCCCTGCAGGTCATGGGCGCGGCCGGAGAGCACCAAGTGGACGGCGCCCGCAGGGCGCTGGGTCACGCCTACGGCGGCGGAGCCCAGTACTACGCCATGTGGATTGTCGGCTCGGGCAAACCCTAGATCCCATGAAACCGGCAGGACCCGACGCCGCGGTCCTCCGGCAGGGACGCCGGACACGCAGACTTATTGCGATTACATTGCGAGAGTATTGCTATCACGTTACAGTCCTGACCTATGTCTAGGCTGCGGCGCCTCGGTGGCGCGCTGCTGCTGATCGGGTCGGCGGCGGCCATGATGACCACGGCCGCACTGGCCCAGGGCGATGATCGGATCGCCGACATTCGCATGCAGCGAGAGCAGCTCGCCCGCGAAGCCGCAGAGGTCGCGAGCCAGGTGGACGCGCTCATCGCCGACGACCAGGCCCTCATCGCCGCCCTCGAGGATCTGGACGGCTACATAGGGCTTCAGCACACCCGCATCGGCGCCGCCGAGGCAGCAATCGCAGCCTCCGAGGCCGAGGCCGCAGCAGCCCGGGCTGAGGCCGAGTGGCTGGTCGACGAGATCGACTCCATACGCGACCGGCTGCGCCAGCGAGCCATCGCGGCCTACGTGCAGCCGTCGGCCGACACCTTCGACCAGCTGGCCAGCAACACGCTCAACGACGGCGCGGTGCGCATGTTCCTGCTCGACCTGGCCATCGGCAACGAGCTGGAGATCGCCGACGAGCTGAGAACCGCCGAGGCCCAGCTCGAGGTGGTGCGCAGGCGTGCCGTGTCCCGAGCCGAGGAGGCCGACCGGGAGCGGCAGGCCCAGCAACAGCGGCTGGCCGACTACGAGGACGCCCGGCTTGCCGCGGTGGAGCTGCGGGCCGAGATCCAGTCCCGCATCGAGGAGTGGGAAGTCGTCTCGGCCGAGATCGAGCAGGCCGACAAGGAGATGGAGCAGGAGATCTTCCGCATCGAGGAGGAGATCCGCCGAGCCGAGGAGGAGCGCCGCCGCCAGGAGGAGGAGGCTCGCCGGGCCGCTATCGAGGCCCAGCGCCGAGCCCACGAGGCCGCCAACGGCCCGTTCCAGCTGGTGGCCTGGCCCGCAGACGGCGAGAAGACCTCGGGCTTCGGGCCACGGGTACACCCCATCTTCGGGTCGGTGCGCCAGCACAACGGCATTGACATCGGCGGCGACACCGGCGACCGGGTCCGGGCCGCCCGCTCCGGCGAGGTGATCCTCGCCGGGCAGCGCGGCGGCTTCGGCAACACCATCGTCATCTACCACGGGCTCGGATACAGCACGCTCTACGCCCATCTGAGCCGGATCGAGGTGTCGGTGGGCCAGGAGGTCGACAGCGGCGACCGCATCGGAGCCATCGGCTCGACCGGCTGGTCGACCGGCCCCCATTTGCACTTCGAGTTGCGCATCGACGGCCGGGCCGTCGACCCCACCCCGTATCTCCCGTGAGGCCTGCAGGCGCAGTGCAAGGGGCCTTGTGAGACGTCGATCTTGGGCGCTGCTGGTGGCCGGCGACCAGCACGGCGACGCGCCCGCGACCGGATCTCCCGACCTTGTGATCGCCGCTGACGGCGGGCTGGACGCGGCCCGCCGCTGGCGACTTCGCGTCGATGCCGTGGTGGGCGATCTGGACTCCGCGAGCGAGGCCGCGATGGATTGGGCCAAGCACTGCGGCGCAACCGTCGACCCCCATCCGGTCGACAAGGACGCCACCGATCTTGAGCTGGCCATGGCGTCGGCGCTGGGCCAGGTCGAGGCGGTGCATGTGCTGCTGCCCGCGGGAGGACGGCTCGATCAGGCGATGGCCAGCCTGGCGGTGCTGGCGTCGTCCCGCTGGTCGGCGTTGGAGGTGTCGGCCACGGTCGGGGAGGCCCATGTGGCGGTGGTGCGGGGATTGCGGCGCCTCCGCGGCGAGGTCGGTGAGGTCATATCGCTGCTGGCTGTGGGCGGGCCCGCGCTTGTGGCGTCCACCTCAGGCCTGCTGTTCCCGCTGGTCGAGGAAGCGCTCAGCCCGACCTCCGGACGGGGCACGTCGAACGTGATCGTGGCCGCGCCGCCGACGGTGGATGTGGTCGAGGGCGTTCTGCTGGCCATCCGCCCGAGCGGCGCGCCCTCCGATTCCGGCCTGGCCGGGGTGTAGAGAGCTCCTCCGCAGGGGCGGTTTGCACCCATTCGCGGACGCTCCTAGCGTCCCGCCGTGAGCTTCGACATGACGACCCTGCTCCGGCAGGATCTCCCGGACGGCGAAGCCCGCTGGAGCGGCGATCCGCCGTTCAACTTCGTCGGCGGCCACAACGATCCGGCCAGCGTGCCCTTCGGCGGGTTCGCGGAGGCCGCCGCGGTCGCGCTGGCCCGCCACGGGCCGGCTCTGGCCCGCTACAACCTCGGGGGCAGCCCCCAGGGCCATCTGCCCCTGCGAGAGTTCATCGCCGCCGCGCTCGACCGCCGAGCCTCGATGCCGACCGACCCGTCGGAGGTCCTGGTCACCTCGGGATCGTTGCAGGCGCTCGACCTCGTCAACGCCGCGCTGCTGACCCCCGGCGATCCGGTAGTGGTGGAGGAGGCCACCTATGCCGGGACGTTGAGCCGGCTGGCCGAGCGGGGCGCAGAGGTGCACGGCGTGGGCCTGGACCGCGACGGCATCCGCATCGACCACCTGGATGAGATCCTTCAGAACCTCACCGCCCGAGGGCGCCGGCCGAAGTTCGTCTACACCATCCCCACCGTGCAGAACCCGACGGGCACGGTGATGCCCGTTGAACGGCGCCATCAGCTGCTGGAGGTCGCCCGCCGCCACGGTGTGGCCATCTTCGAGGACGACTGCTACGCCGACCTGGTCTTCGACGGGAGCCGCCCGCCCACCATCCGCTCCCTGGACACCACCGGAGGGCAGGTGGTGTACTGCGGCTCGTTCTCCAAGACGCTGGCCCCGGCGCTGCGGGTGGGCTACATCGTGGCCGACTGGCCCCTGATGGGAAGGCTCCTGGCCCTGAAGACCGACGCCGGCTCAGGGGCGCTGGAGCAGATCGTCATCGCGGAGTACGCATCCGCCCACTTCGACGCACACGTGGCCCAGCTGACCGGGGTGCTCGACTCCAAGTGCAGGGCCATGGCCGCCGCGCTGCGCGACCACCTCGATGGCGTCGCCCAGTTCGATCCACCCAAGGGCGGGATCTTCCTGTGGGCGTCGCTACCGCAGGAAGTCGACACCGCCGAGTTGGTCACGCCCGCGGCTAAAGCGGGCGTGGAGTTCAACCCGGGCGCCGGGTGGTGCGTGGACCCGGCTTACGGAGCCAGCCGGATGCGCCTGTGCTTCGGCCATCTCTCCACCGAAGCCATCGCCGAGGGCATCGCCGCCCTGGCTCGAGTGGTGCACGCCCGTCTCAGCTGACGCACGGGCCCCACCGGAGTAGCTAGCGAACCGCGTTCCGCCTGCGGGCCCAGGCCGTCCAGCGGCCGTGGCGGCGCTCCAGTTCGAGTTCCAGCCCGAAGCACTCCGAGAGGGTCGCGCCGGTCAGCGTCTCGGAGATCGGCCCGGCAGCCAGCACGGTCCCGGCCCGGAGCAGCAGGGCGTGGGTGAAGCCGTCGGGGATCTCATCGGCGTGATGGGTTACCAGCACCAGCGGGGGAGTGGCAGGGTCTGCGGCCAGGTCCTGCAGCGCACCGATCAGCTCCTCCCGGCCCGAGAGGTCGAGCCCGGCGTTGGGCTCGTCCAGCACGATGACCTCGGGATCCAGCGCCATGGCCCGGGCCAGCAGAACCCGCTGGCGCTCACCGGATGAGAGCGTGCCGAAGCGCTGCCCGGCGCGGTGATCGCAGCCCACCCGCTGCAGGTCGGCCAGAGCCCGGCGGGAGTCCTCGTCGTCGTAGGCGTGCCACCAGGTCTCCAAGGCGGCGTGCTTGGCCGTCATCACCGCCTCCAGCGCGGTGAGCGATGGCCGGAGCATGTCGGCCATCGCCGCGCTGGTGAAGCCCACCCGTGCCCGCAGCCGCCTCACGTCGGTGCGCCCCAGCTGCTGGCCGAGCAACTCGACGGTTCCCGCCGACGGGTGCTCCCACATCGTCGCGATGCGCACGAGGGTGGTCTTGCCCGAGCCGTTGGGGCCGAGCACCACCCACCGCTGCCCCGGATGCACCTCCCAGTCGATGCCGCGCAGCACCTCGGTGCCGTCGATGGTGCGTCTCACACCCCTGAGCGACAGCACTGCTCGGTTCGACGCGCCCGTGCCGTCGGTGGTGCTCACAGGACGCCGCCGTCGCGTTCGGGCCCTGTGTCCGGCCGGGCACCTTCGGAATGACTCTGCCACATGGCGAACATGGTCGCATAACGTCCCCCCGCGGCTACCAGTTCGCTATGGGTGCCCAACTCGGCTATCCGCCCGCCGTCCACCACCACGATGCGGTCCGCCCGGCGGGCGGTGGCCAGCCGGTGGGCGATCACCACCGCCGTCCGGCCGCTCAACAGGACATCGAGTGCCAGCTCTATCTGAAACTCCGAACGCAGGTCCAGGTTGCTGGTGGCCTCATCGAGGACCAGCACCCGCGGCTGGGAGACGAACGTGCGGGCCAGGGCCAGCAGCTGGCGCTCGCCCGCAGAGATGGTCGAACCCCGCTCGTGGATGATGCCGTCGAGGCCACCGAGGCGGTCCACCACATCGTCGACGCCGACGGCCCGCAACGCCTCGTGCAACTGGTCGTCGTTGGCCTCGGGCCGGGCGAATCCCACGTTGTCGCGCACCGTTCCCGCGAACAGGAAGGGCTCCTGGGGGACCACCCCGATCTGGGAGCGCAGGCTGGTGATCGTCACGTCCCGCAGGTCGTGGCCGTCGATCAGTACCGCTCCGCTGGTGGGGTCGTACAGGCGGGCGATCAACCGGGCCAGCGTGGTCTTGCCCGAACCGGTCTCGCCCACCACCGCCAGCGTCTCGCCCGCGGCGACCTGCAGGCTCACCTCGTGGAGGACCTCACGGTCGGCGCGGTAGCCGAACGACACTCGATCGAAGACGATCTCCCCCTGGATCGGGGCAAGGTCGGCCGCGCCAGGTCGCTCGACCACCGTCGGCTCGGTGGCGAACAGCTCGCGGAGCTTGGCGATGGCCGCGCCGCCCTGCTGGTAGGCGTTGTAGAGCTGGACCAGGGCCTGCACGGGGGCGAAGAAGGCGGTCAGGAACAGCAGGTAGGCGGCCAACTCGCCCACGGTGATGCGCCCGCTGGCGGTCATCGCCCCGCCCACCCCGAGGAGCACGGCCTGGGTGCCGATGCCGATGGCCTCGCTGCCCGGCCCGTAGAGCGAGTTGGCCCGGGAGGCCCGGAGGTTGGCGTCGCGGTGGCGGACGACGACATCGCGGTGCTCGGCGACGCTGGCGTCCCGGCGGTCGTGGGCCGCGATGACCCGGATCCCGGCCAGCGACTCCGAGAGGTTGCCGAGGAGTTCGCCGATGCGGTCGCGCACGGTGCGGTAGTCGGCCGCGGCCCGGCGCCGGAACCACATCGAGGCCGCCACCGTGGGCGGCACCGCGGCCACCAGGGTGACGATGGCCAGCAGCGGGTCGTAGCTGAAGAGCAGGCCGGTGATCACCACCAGGGTCAGGGCCTGCACCGCGAAGTTGACGATCCCCTCCTGGAACAGCACCGACAGGGCCTCGATGTCCGAGGTCATCCGGGTCAGCAGCACGCCCGCCTTCTCGTCGGTGTGGAAGTCCATGCCCTGGCGCTGCATGTGGGCGAAGGTTCGGATGCGGAGGCGCTCCATCAGCCGCTCGCCGAGACGGCCGGTGAACGCGGTGCGCACCGCGCCGAGCGCGGCGGCGATCACCAGCAGTCCCGCATAGGCCAGGGCCGCGGCCGCAAGGATGCCGCGGTTGCCGGCCAGGATGCCATCGTCCACGCCGATCTGGGTGAGGACCGGTCCGAGTTGTATCGCCACTGTCTCAACAGCCACCAAGGCGAAGGCCGCGGCCAGCCGGTAGCGGTGTGGCCGCAGGAACCTCCGGAGCCCGAATTGCCGGTCCGACTCGTCGGCCTCCCGCGACCAGGCCACCGTCGGCTCGGGGTGCTCGGGCTCGTCCAGCAGGACTTGCTCGACCCTGTTCCGTAGATCGCCAGGCACCTCGGCGTGGGGCAGGCCGGCCGCGGCCGCGGCCTGCACCGCGCTGGGACCGCTGCGCATACCGACGGGCGAGTTGAACATCAGTCAGCCCACACGGCCGATCCCGAGCTGTGGCGGATCCGCCGGGGTGCGGCCCGTGTCGTCGGTGGCGCCGATGTCGGTGAGGACCCGGGCGTATTCGGGGACGGTCGCCAGCAGCTCCCGGTGGCTGCCGGTCGCCGCCACCCGGCCGCCCGAGATGAAGACGACCCTGTCGGCCAGAGCGATCGTCGACAGCCGGTGAGCGATCAGGATGGTGGTGCGCTGCGTGCGCCGCTCCCGCAGCGCGGCATGGATCCGCTCCTCGACCTCGCTGTCGATCGCGCTGGTGGCGTCGTCGAGCACCAGCACCGCCGGGTCGGCCAGCAGCGCCCTGGCGATGGCCAGGCGCTGGCGCTGCCCGCCGGAGATGGTCGAGCCCCGCTCGCCGAGCTCGGTGTCGGTCCCCGACGGCATCGAGGCCACGAAGCGCCCGGCGGCCGCGTCGACGAGGGCCACGGCCACCGACGCCTCGTCGGCGTCGGGCCGGGCGAAGGCCACGTTGTCGCGGACGCTGGTGGCGAACAGGAACGGATCGTCGGTCACCACGGTCACGGCCCTGCGCAGATCCGACAGGCGCAAGTCCCGGACGTCGATGCCGTCGATGCGGACCGCGCCCCGGTCCACGTCGTAGAAACGGGGCAGCAGCCGGGCGATGGTGCTCTTGCCGCTGCCGGTACGGCCCACCACCGCCACGGTCTCGCCGGGCTCGACCGTCAGGCTGAAGTCCTCGATCACCCGGGTGCTGCCGCCGGCGGCGCTGGAGCTGGTCGTGTACGCGAAGGTCACATCGTCGAGCTCCACCCGCCCGACCGGATCGGTGAGCGTCACGGCGTCGGGGGGCTCAGTGATCTCGGGGGACTCGTCGAGGATCTCGAAGACGCGCTGGGCCGCGGCCGAGGCTCGCTGCCACTGGATCATCACGAACCCGATCATCCGGAACGGTGCGGCCATGATCAGCACGTATGCGTTGAAGGCCACGATGTCGCCCACCGCGACGCCGCCGTCGATGGCCAGCAGGCCCCCGACGAGCAGCACCAGTGCCAGCCCGAGGCGAGGCAGGGCCTCCATGATGGGTGCGTGGCGGGCCCGAGCATCCGCGGTGGCTGTGCCGGCCCAGCGCAGCCGCCGGGCGGACCGGGCCAGCGTCCTCACCTGGTTGTGCTCCTGGGCGAAGGTCCTCACGATCTGGGCGCCCTGGATGTTCTCGTCCACGATCGTGGCCAGGTCCGCCATCCGGGCCTGGGTCACCCAGCTGAGAGGGAACACCCGGTTCCTGAGCCGGATGCCGACGTACAGCACCAGCGGGAGGGGAGCCATGGCGACCAGGGTCAGGGGCAGCGACAGCCACACCATCGCGGCGCTACCCATGACCAGCATCACCATCTGGGTGGCCACCAGCGGGGCGAACGCGAACAGCAGCTGGATGGAGCGGATGTCGCTGTTGGCCCGCGAGATGACCTGACCCGTCTGGGTCCGGTCCCAGTAGGAGAACGAGAGCTCGGTCAGCCGCTCGTACACCAGGTTGCGCAGGTCGGCGTCGAGGCGGTGAGCGGAGCGGAACAGCCCGTAGCGGTAGGCGTATCCCAACCCGAAGCGGGCCGCGCCCAGCACGGCCAGGGCCAGCACCCACTGGCTCAGGTCATCGCCAGCGGCCGCGGCGTCCACGCCGCGGCCGATCACGATCGGCACCGCCACCGTCACGGCCACCACGGCCAGCCCGGCCGCCACCGCGGCCGCGAACACCGGTCGCTGCCGGGCGAAGACGGGCAGGATCCGGCGGATCCACCCGAGGCTGCGATCTGGGTTCAGTCCCGGCGAGGGCATCAAGTCAAGCTAGAGGCCGAGCGGGCAGGCGTGCGCGACCGACCTGCAAGAGCGAGGCCGTGGCCCGAGCGGCCCGTGAGCGGAGCGAGCAAGAGCGGGAAGCTACGGGTGCAAGCGCTAGATTCGCAGGCGAAGATCCCGTCTACTTGGGAGGACCCATAGACATCGCGCTGTGGCTTCTGGCCGCTCTCGCGCTGATTGCCGCCAACGCCTTCTTCGTCGCCATGGAGTTCGCACTGGTGGCGGTGGACAGAACCCGGGTGGACGAGCGGGCCGGGGCCGGAGACCGGCGGGCCCGGATAGTCCAGCGTCTGGTGGCCCGCCTGTCGTTCCACCTCTCCGGCGCGCAGATCGGCATCACGGTGTCGTCGCTGCTGCTCGGCTTCATGGTCGAGCCGGCGCTGACACCGATGCTCTCGCCCCTGATCGAGGATCTCTTCGGGTCGCAGACCCCTACGGGCGTGTCCGTCGCCGTCGCGCTGTTCCTGGCCACGTTCGTGCAGATGGTGTTCGGGGAGTTGGTGCCCAAGGCGGTGGCCATCACCAAGCCCTACGGCGCCGCGGTGACGGTGGCGGTGCCCACCACGGTGTACGGCGTGCTGGCCCGGCCGGTGGTGATGTTCCTCAACAACGTCGCCAACTCGATGGTGCGCCGCCTCGGCATCGAGCCCCGGGAGGAGCTCGAGACGGTGCCGGACCGTGAGGAGCTTGAACATCTCTTCGTGTCCTCAGGCGAGGAGGGGATGCTCGACGAGGGCGAGGTCCGCCTGCTGACCCGATCGATTCGACTGGCTGACAAGCAGGCCGACGATGCCATGGTGCCCAGGGTCGAGGTGGAGGCCATCGCGGCCGACGCCTCCGTGGCCGACCTGGCGGAGCTGTCCGCCCGCACCGGCCACTCCCGGTTCCCGGTCATCGGGAGCCACATCGACGACGTCGTCGGCGTGGTCCATGTGAAGTCGCTGTTCGCCGTTCCGGTGGAGGACAGGCCGTCCACACCGGTGTCCCGGCTGACGAAGCAGGTTTTGGCCGTGCCGGAGTCCCGGGACCTCGACGACATGCTGGACGACCTGCGCGCTGGGGCCGGACTGCTGGCGGTGGTGGTCGACGAGCACGGGGGGACGGCGGGGATCATCACCCTGGAGGACGTCCTGGAGGAGATAGTCGGCGAGATCGATGACGAGCACGACTCGTCAACCCCCGAGCGGACCCGGTCCGAGTCCAGGGGCTCGACAGTGCTGCCGGCGTCGCTCCACACCGACGAGGTCCTGGAGGCCACCGGGTTCGCCATGCCCGAGGGCGCCTACGAGACGCTGGCCGGATTGGTGCTGGACCGGCTGGGTCACATCCCGGTGCCCGGCGAGACCGTCACGGTCGACGGATGGAGGCTCGAGGTGGTGGCGGTGGACGGGCTGAGGATCGCCACCGTGCGGGTGGTGGCGGGATCCGCCCCGCCGCCTGGTACGGCCTCCTCGGAGGGGTCGTCGTGAGTACGGGAACGATCGTGGCCCTGGTGACCGCGGTGGTGATGCTGGGCGCCAACGCCTTCTTCGTGGCGGCCGAGTTCGCGCTGGTCGCGGCCCGGGCCGTGCGGCTGGAGTCGGCCGCAGCCGACGGCGACCGGCGCAGCCGGCTCGCCCTCGACGCGGTTAGGGATCTCCAGACCCAGCTGGCGGGAGCCCAACTCGGCATCACCATGGCCTCTCTGGTGCTGGGCTACGTGGCCGAGCCGGCCATCGCCCACCTCATCGAGCCAGTCATCGAACTGGTGGTCGAAGTTCCCTCCGGAGTGCTGCACACCATCTCGTTCGCGGTGGCGCTATCGGTGGTGACGACCCTGCACGTGGTGGTGGGCGAGATGGTTCCCAAGAACATCGCCATCTCCGGGCCCGAGTCCTCGGCCAGGCTGCTCGCGCCGGCCATGAAGATCTACATGACCCTCTTCAAGCCGCTCATCTGGTCGCTCAACATCGTGGCGACGGGGCTCGTGCGGCTGATGGGCATGAAGCCGGTCGACGAGATCAACACTGCGCTGACCATCAACGAGTTCCGTACGCTGCTGGCCGATGCCCGTGAGGAGGGCGTCATCGAGTCCACCGAGCATGAGCTGCTCGCGGGTGCCCTCGAGTTCCGGGTCCGGTCGGTCGGCTCGATGATGGTGCCGGCGGACCGGCTGGTGTCGGTGTCGCGGGGCGCGTCGGTGGCCCAGCTCGAGGATGTGGTGGCCTCCACCGGCCACACCCGGGTGCCGATGTGGGGGTCCGATCCCGGCGACGTGCTGGGCTTCGTGCATGCCAAGGATCTGCCCCGCATGCCGCCCGACGCCCGTGACGACCCGGTGCCGCTGGAGCTGCTGCGCCGGATGCGGGTGGTCAGCCCCGAGATGGCGGGTCGCGACCTTCTGTTCGACATGCGCCGGTCGAGGGTGCACATGGCCCTGGTCCGCAACGAGGCTGGTCGGATGCTGGGGGTCGTCACCCTCGAGGACGTGCTCGAGGCGCTCGTCGGGGACATCTTCGACGAGACCGACGACAACGGCGTATAAGCCCCCGCTGGTGACCCCTTTAGGCGCCGACGGCGTGGTAGCCACCGTCGGCGTGGACGATCGATCCGGTGGTGGCCGGCAGCCAGTCGCTGAGCATCGCCACGATCGTGCGCGACACCCCGGTCGCGTCGGTGACATTCCAGCTGAGGGGTGAGCGGCCGTCCCAGGCGTCCTCGAACTCGGAGAAACCGGGGATGGAGCGGGCCGCCATGGTCTTCATCGGCCCGGCCGACACGAGGTTCACCCGGATGCCCTGAGGCCCCAGGTAGCGGGCCAGGTAGCGGCAGGTGGACTCCAGGCCCGCCTTGGCCACCCCCATCCAGTCATACCCGGGCCAGGCCCGTGAGGCGTCGAAGTCGAGTCCCACGATCGAGCCGCCTTCACCCATGAGCGGGGCGACCGCGTCGGCGAGCATCTTGAGTGAGTAGGTGGAGATCTCCAGCGCCACCTGGACATCGGTCCAAGTCGCTTCCATGAACGAGCCGCCCAGGCAGACCTGCGGAGCGAAACCGATGGCGTGCAGCGCGCCGTCCACATGCCCCCAGCTCTGCGACAGGTGGTCGCGCAGCGCATCGGCATGGGAGGGCTCGGTGACGTCGAATTCCACCACCTCGATGTCCTCGCCGAGCTTGCGGGCGGTGCGCTGGGTGAGCCTCATACCCCGCCCCGCCCCGGTGAGGAGGATCTCGGCCCCCTCGGCAAGGGCCAGCTCGGCCGCGCCGAAGGCCAGGGAGGCGTCGGTAAGCACGCCCGTGATCACGATCCGCTTGCCGTCAAGTAGGCCCACGGCCCGCAACGCTACCTTGGGATCGTGCGGCTCTATGACACAGCCCGCGGCGCCGTTGTGGACTTCGATGCGCCGCCGGTGGTGCGCATGTACGTGTGCGGGTTGACACCGTATGACGCCACCCATTTGGGCCACGCAGCCACCTACATCACCTACGACGTGCTGCAGCGGCGCCTGCGGGATATGGGCTGCGAGACCCGCTGCGTGCGCAACATCACCGACGTCGACGACGACATCCTGGCTGCGGCGGAGCGCAGGGGGGTTCACTACCTCGATCTGGCCTTCGCGGAGACGGCCCGCTTCGACGACGACATGGCTGCGCTCAACACCCTGCCGCCCGCTTCGGAGCCACGGGCGACCGGGGCCATTCCCGACATCCGCGGCTTCATCCACGAGGCCCTCGACCGGGGATTCGCGTACTGCGCCGACGGCAGCGTCTACTTCGACACGCAGGCCTTCGACGGGTTCGGCGCGCTGTCGGGATTCGGCCGCAACCATATGGTCGAGCTGGCCCGGCAGTGGCGCGACAACCCCGACGACCCGGCCAAACGGGACCCGCTCGACTTCGTGCTCTGGCAGCGGGCCCGCGGTGGCGAGCCCTCCTGGGAGTCCCGCTGGGGGCCGGGACGCCCCGGCTGGCATGTCGAGTGCTCGACACTGGCGCTGCGGGAGCTGGGCGAGACCATCGACCTCCACGGCGGGGGAGTGGACCTGCTGTACCCGCACCACGAGTGCGAGCGGGCCCAGTCCGAGGCGGTGACCGGCAAGCCGTTCGCCCGGCACTGGCTGCACCAGGCGCTGGTTCACTACCAAGGCTCCAAGATGTCGAAGTCGTTGGGCAACCTCGTGTTCGTCCACGAGCTGCGCGAGCGCCATGAGCCGATGGCCATCCGCCTCGCGCTGATGTCGCAGCACTACCGCACCCCGTGGCCCTGGCACGACGGCCTGCTGGACGAGGCCGAGCGCCGCCTCGCCCTATGGCGCACAGCCGACTCATCTGGCCGCGGCAACGCCGGCCTCCTGAACAAGGTGCGCCAACACCTCGACGACGATCTGGACGTTCCCGGCGCTCTCACCTCGATGGACGAAGCCGCCCAGTCGGGGCAACCGGTGACCTCCGCCGCCACCCTCCTCGGCGTCTCCCTCTAGCCGCGCCACCCGCCTCGGTGCGCAGGGTTCGCGGCAGTCGCGCCCGAGGGGCAGCGGTAGCCTCGGAGACGATGTCCCAGATCACCGTGTCGTTGCCGGACGGCTCCGAGCGCGAGCTGGCCGAGGGCGCCAGTGCAGCCGATCTGGCTGCCTCCATCGGCCCGCGGCTGGCCGCCGACGCGGTGGTTGCGGTCGTCGACGGTGCCGAGAGAGACCTGGCCGCACCGCTGGCCGACGGCTCGTCGGTCGAGATCGTGACCGCCTCGTCGGACCGAGGCCTGCACACTCTGCGCCACTCCACCGCCCACGTGCTGGCCCAGGCGGTTCTCGACCTGTTCCCCGGCGCCACCTTCGCCATCGGGCCCCCCATCGAGCACGGCTTCTACTACGACTTCGAACTGCCCGGCGGCGGCACCTTCTCCGACGCCGACCTCGAGCGCATCGAGGACCGGATGCGCGAGATCATCGACGCCGACCAGCCCTTCCGGCGGGTCGAGATGGCCGCCGAAGACGCTCTGGAGCTTTTTGAGGCGCACCCCTACAAGCGGGCCATCATCGAGGCGGTAGCCCTCGGGGTGGGCGCCGACGGCGACCTGGCATCCGAGGCGTCCGAGGGCGGCACCGTCAGCTGCTACCGCAACGACGCCGGCGGCGACGCCGACGGCTTCGTCGACCTGTGCCTGGGCCCCCATGTGCCCTCCACCGGGCGGCTCGGCCATTTCGCCCTGCAGCGGGTGAGCGGCGCCTACTGGCGGGGCAGCGAACGCAACCCCATGCTGCAGCGCATCTACGGCACGGCGTGGGCCACCCGCAAAGAACTTGCGGGCCACTTGCACCGCTTGGCCGAGGCCGAGCGGCGCGACCACCGCCGCCTGGCTGCCGAGCTCGACCTGGTGTCGTGGCCGGCCGAGCTGGGTCCGGGGCTCGCGGTGTGGCACCCCAAGGGCGCCCTTATCCGCAAGCTGATGGAGGACTACTCCCGCCAGCGCCACGCCGACGGCGGGTACGAGTTCGTGTTCTCGCCCCACATCGCCAAATCGGTGCTGTGGGAGACCTCCGGGCATCTCGACTTCTACGCCGAGAGCATGTACCCGCCCATGGAGATGGACGGCACCGACTACTACCCGAAGCCGATGAACTGCCCGTTCCACGTGATGATCTACCGGTCGTCGCAGCGCAGCTACCGGGACCTGCCCATGCGGTTGTTCGAGCTCGGCGCGGTGTACCGCTACGAGCTGTCGGGCGCCGTGCA
Source organism: Acidimicrobiaceae bacterium (assembly GCA_009837445.1). Classification (GTDB taxonomy): domain Bacteria; phylum Actinomycetota; class Acidimicrobiia; order Acidimicrobiales; family Aldehydirespiratoraceae; genus Aldehydirespirator. The sequence continues at coordinate 54,073 of VXTM01000034.1, read as the reverse complement.
CGGCCTGCTGCGAAGCCGGGGCTTCACCCAGGACGACTCCCACATCTTCTGTGCCCGCGAGCACCTGGCGTCCGAGCTGGCGTCACTGCTGGAGTTCGTGTTGAGCGTGCTAGAGGCCTTCGGCTTCAACGACTTCCAGGCCAGGCTCTCCACCCGGCCCGCTGGCAAGTACGTCGGTGAGGAGGCCCTCTGGAACGAAGCCACCGAGGGCCTGCGGGCCGCGCTGGAATCGGCCGGGCTCGACTATGAGACCGACGAGGGCGGCGGCGCCTTCTACGGCCCCAAGATCGACGTGGACGTGCGCGACGCCATCGGCCGTTCGTGGCAGCTCTCCACCATCCAGTTGGACTTCAACCTGCCCGAGCGGTTCGGCCTGGAGTACGTGGCCTCCGACGGCTCACGGCCCCGGCCGGTGATGATCCACCGCGCCCTGTTCGGCTCGGTCGAGCGCTTCTTCGGAGTGCTCCTGGAGCACTACGCCGGAGCGTTCCCGGCCTGGCTGGCACCGGTGCAGGCCGAGGTGCTGCCGGTGGCCGCGGCCCACGCCGGCTATGCGGCTGAGGTCGCCGACACGCTGCGGTCGAGGGGTTTCCGTACCGAGGTGAGCCCGGCGGATGAGCCTCTGGGCAAGCGGGTGCGCAACGCCAAGGTGGCCAAGGTCCCCTACGTCCTTGTCGTGGGCGACGACGACACCGCCAACGGCACCGTCGGGGTCAACGCCCGGGGCGCCAAGGGACCTGAGCGCGACGTCCCGCTGGAGGCCTTCGCGGATCGTCTGGCCCAAGAGGTAGAGGCCCGGAGCTGACATGGTGGAGCGCCTCTGGGCCGGCTGGCGGATCCCCGCCATGATGACCGACCGCGAGGCCGCCGCAGCCGGGGTAGCCGACTCGTCGGGCACCATCCCGGGCACGGTCCCCGGTTCTGGGATGGGCCCGGACGACGAAACCGGCCAGAGCCTGTTCGAGGCCATCCTCGACTCGGGCCTGCCCGACGACAAGACCCACATCGTGCACCGCGGCGAGCGGGTGTTCGCGATCCTGAACCGCTACCCGTACTCGACCGGTCACCTGCTGATCCTGCCCTACCGGGCCGTTAGCGACCTCGAGGGCCTCGACGCCGGCGAGCGCCGCGAGCTGTGGGACACCGTCCACGACGCAGTGACCGCGGTGAAGGCCGCGTTCTCGCCCGACGGGGTGAACGTCGGCGCCAACCTCGGGGAGGGCGCCGGCCCCAGCGTGTACGACCACGTCCACATCCACGTGCTGCCCCGCTGGCGCTCCGACACCAACTTCATGACCGCGCTGGCCGACGTGAGGGTCCTCCCCCAGAGCCTCCAGGACTGCTGGGAACGCCTAACAGCCGCCTGGCCGCAATAGCGAAGAAGCCGAGCCTCGATCCTTCGCGAGCGGGCGGCTAGTCGAACTGGATGAAGTTGTCGGGCCAGGACCTAACGCCGGGCCCCGAATCGCCCTCCCTGATCGTACGCACCGTCAGATGGCAGATCTCCGCACCACCGTTGTTCATTTCCGAGACCACGATCGACCGTCCGCCATCCAAGACCGCTTCCACGAAGGCCACATGTCCATATTCCCCAGCATTCCATTGGGCTACTCCGTGTACTACGGGTGAACATGAGTCTTTCTTTGTGTTACATATCTTCACGCCGACATTATCCTCCATGCCTGGATTGCGCGCATTTTCGTCCCAGTTGTTGCCGTCACTCCATGGCCCTCCCGCACCGCCATAGGCCTTATGGCCGTATCCATTGTCAAAGTCCGCAATCACGGTACCGCGTAGCCTGAACTGAACCCAAGATGTGCATTCACCCACGGGGAAGGTGTAGGCATTCATATTGGCCCCCTGCCCCCTATAGGTCTTTATCCAATCCACTGCCGATCTTGGTGCTATACGGCCACACTCAGTCTCATGGTTGGTCTTGATGTGGCTAGAAGAACGCCCATCGTTGTATTCGTAGTGCTTGTACTCGACGAACATATCCTGGTACGTCTGCGAGAGCGTCCCTGCCGCACTGTTACCCTCCTGCAGGATTTCCGTGTCTTTCGGGAGTTCACCTGTCCATCGGAAACTAAACGAATCAACTGCGAGCCGGTATTTGTCGTCAGCGAATCTCTTGCTCAGTCTGACTCTGATATTTCCGTCAAGCTGTATGTCGTTCCAGTACCACCAGCCGGTCTTGTACTTGTTATTGGCGTCACGAACGTTAGCTCGAAGATGACGAATCGTTTCCCAGCTGTCATCGTCATTTTGTTGCTGGATATGAAACTGGGGAGATGCCGTCGGTGGAGCGGCATCACACCACCAGAGGAAACAAGATCCTGATCTAATCGCATCGCGACCGGGGAGATAGTAGCTGGCTCGAAAGATGCCATGCAGGGATCCGAAGTACCAATAGCCGTAGGAGGAGCTCTCGTAGGTATACCAGAAGCCGTCCGAGCCGGTGTTGCCTCTCTCGCCCTTGATCCATTCACCGCCGTACCTTTGCAACTCATCCGAACCCCTCGTCGTCACTTGCAGCGCGCTGCTCGCATGGGAGGCGTTGGCGATGGCGGTCCCGGCCAACACGGCCGCAAGTATCAAGGCGGCGATCAGCTTAACAGGTGTGATTTTAGAGTATAATCTATTGTGGTCCATGATGTCTTGGTTTCGGTGCGTACTTAATCGTTTAAGCTACTAGCTAACTTACTCGTTTAGGTAATCAATCTGCAATCGTCCGTCGGGCGCGCGGCGCCCGGGGCTTCCCCGGAGCCGCCAGACTCTTGGCGGCTAACTGACGGTGCTGTTGAGGCCGGCCAGGACCCGGTCGGGGGTCAGCGGGAAGCTGTCGAACCAGACGCCGGTGGCGTCGTGGAGGGCGGCCACCATCGCGGGGGCGTAGGGGATCATGCCCATCTCGGCCATGCCGCGGGCGCCCCAGGGGCCGTGGGGGTCGGCCAACTCCAGCACCACGCTGTCGACCTGGGTCGGTATGTCGCCGATGCCGGGCATCAGGTACGTGCTCAGCCGCATGTTCTGCAAGCGGCCCCCGTCGGAGCGGAGGTTCTCGCTGACCGCGTAGCCGTGGGCCTGGATCACCGCGCCCTCGATCTGGCCCACCACCAGCTTGGGGTTGATCGCCTTGCCGACATCGTGGGCGCTGACCACCCGGTTCACCCGGATGTGGCCGGTGTCGGTATCGACGGTGAGGTCTACGTGCTGGGCCACGTAGCCGTACGTGAAGTTCGGCGAGCCGCTGCCGTCGGCGGCGTCGAGCATCTCGGTGGGCGGCGGCACGTAGCGGAACCGGCCCACCGCGGGGCGCTGGCCGTCACGCCAGGCCTTCTCGGCCTCCTCGGCCGCGCCGAGGATCGCGTTGCCCGACATCCAGGTGAGCCGGGACGCGGAGGCCGAACCCGAGTCGCCGGAGGTGGCCGTGTCGGAGAATCGGCGCTCGATGCGGTCCGCGGGCAGGCCGGTCGCCTCTGAGGCCATCTGCACCAGCGCAGTATGAGAGCCCTGGCCCACATCGGCACCGGCGTGGAACAGCTCTGCCCGTTCCGGCTCGTCGGAGTCCTCGCCGCCGTGCAGCACGATCTCGGCCTCGCAGCGCTCGGGGAAGCCGAACGAGAAGCCGACGTTCTTGAACGAGCACGCGAAGCCCTGGCCCCGGCGCAGCGCCGACGGCTCGGCCGGCAGCGACGGGAACGGGCTGAAATCCGGTGCCACCTCATCCGCGGTCGACTCCGCCGCGTCGGCGCAGCGGTCGATCACCTCGGGCATCGTCACACCCTCGGGCATCGGTGTCTGGGTGACGCCGATGCTGCCCTCTTGCAGCGTGTTGATTCGGCGCAACTCCACCGGGTCCATTCCCAGCGCCTCAGCCAGCTTGTTCATCTGGCACTCGGCCGCGAACGCACCCTGGGGCCCGCCGAAGCCCCGGAAGGCCCCGGCCGGTGTCGCGTTGGTGTAGACCGCGTAGCTGTCGATCTCGGCGTTGGGCACCACGTAGGGACCCGACTGGTGCATGTGGCAGTTGCCCAGCACCTTGTTGGATGTGAAGTTGTAGGCGCCCGCGTCGAGCCAGGCGGTGCTCTTGACCGCGGTGATGCGGCCGTCGCGCATGGCCCCCCAACGGGTGACGATGCGGCCCCGGTGGCGCTTGCAGTGCCCGACGATCGACTCCTCACGGGACCACACCGTGCCCACCGGCCGTTCGATTCCCCGCTCGTGGAGTCTCATGGCGGCGACGGCCAGCACGATCTGTATGGAGATGTCCTCCCGGCCGCCGAAGGCCCCGCCGATGGCCGGGTAGATCACTCGCACCTGCTCGACGGGAAGGTCCAGGGCGTGGGCGATCTGCTCCCGGTCCTCGTGAGTCCACTGGCCGGCAACCTCGACCGTCACCCGGCCCTCGTCGTCGATGTAGGCCAGCCCGGCCTCGGGCTGGAGATAGGCGTGCTCCTGGTAGGGGAACTCGTAAGTGGACTCCACCACCACATCGGCGTCGGCCCAGCCCTGAGCCATGTCGCCCTTGCGGATACGCAGCGAGTGGTAGACGTTGGAGGGCTTCCCGTTCTCGGGATGAAGCAGCGTGTTCGAGCCCAGCGACTCGTCAATGTCGGCCAGCACCGGCAGCGGCTCCCACCGCGACTTGATCGCGGCCGCGCCGGCCCGGGCCGCTTCGGGCGACTCGGCCACCACCAGCGCCAGCCGGTCGGCCTCCCAGCGAGACACGTCGCTGGCGACGGCACTTCGACCGGTGTGCTCGAGACCCACGAAGACGGGATGGTCGGTCATCGTGAGGCCGTACTCGTTCACGGGCACGTCGCTTGAGCCGAAGACGGCCACCACTCCTTCAACGGCCTCGGCCGCGGAGAAGTCGAGCTCGACTAGCCGGGCGTGGGGCTGGTCGGTGAACACGACCATGGCCCACAAGGAGTCCGCACCGATGCGGTCGCTTCCGTAGGAGGCTTGCCCGGTGAGCTTCGCGGGCGCGTCGATCCGGGCCGCCGACCGGCCGACGCTCATGACACCGGCTCCGCCGCGCCCGGAACCCCTGAACCCATTAGGGCTTCGATGATCGAGTAGTAGCCGGTGCAGCGGCACAGGTTGCCGGCCAGACCGTGCTCGACCTGGGCTCGGCTCGGGTTGGGCTCCTCCGAGGCAAGCATGACCGAGCTCATCACGAATCCCGGCGTGCAGAACCCGCACTGGACGCCCTCGCAGTCGGCCAGGGCCTGCTGAACCGGGTGCAGGCCCCCGTCAGGCGGGGCGACGCCCTCCACGGTGGTGATGGCCGCTCCGTCGGCGCGGGCCGCGGGCACCAGGCAGGCGAGCACGGCCTGACCATCAAGGTGCACGGTGCAGGCGCCGCATTCGCCCTCGGCGCAGCCTTCCTTCGTTCCGGTCAGGCCCAGGTCGAAGCGCAGCCAGTCGAGCAGGGTGCGACGGGCCGAATTGGAAGCGCGACGCTCCTTCCCGTTGACGGTGGCGTTGATAGTGCTGCCGTCGGTTATCTCACGCTGAGGCATCCGGCCCGCCCCGGAGGCGTCCGCGGCGCCGTTGGCGGCCATGAGCCGTGGCGGGCGCTCGGGCCACGTGTCGGCCTCGGTCCGGGCGGCCAGTGACAGCAGGGCCCGCTTGACCACCACCTCGGTGGTGTGGCTGCGGTACTCCGCGGTGGAGCGCAGGTCGTCTATGGGTGCGGCCGCGGCCCGGGCCGCGGCCGCGACGTCGGAGGCGGCCTGCGCCAGCGGCCGTCCAGCGGCGACGGAGCCGGCGTCGGGAACCAACTCGATGGTGGGGCCGACGCTGCCCAGCGCCACCACTAGGTCGGCCACCGTGCCGTCGTCGGCGTCGGTGACCACCGCAGCCGCGTGGACCACTGAGATCGCTTGCGCCTTGCGCAGTCCGAGCTTGACGAAGATGCCGCGGCGGGTGCCGCCCAGAGCATCGAAGGAGACCTTGGTCACCAGCTCGTCGTGCTCCAGCGCAGTGGTGCGGAAGCCGGTGAAGAAGTCCTCGATCTGGAGAGTCCGCTCGCCGCCGGAGGCCGACGCCAGGGTCACGTCGGCTCCCAGCGCGTACAGCGCCGAGATGGTGTCGTTGGCGGGGCTGGCGGTCACGATGTTGCCGACGACGGTGGCCCGGTTGCGGAGCTGCGGCCCCCCGACCTCCAGGCAGGCCTGCGCGAGAGGCAATCCCGCCGTGAGCATCCTCTTGGAGGAGACCACGTCGGCGTGGGTGACCAGCGGTCCCAGCTCGATCCGCCCGTCGCGCTCGACGATGGTGTCCAGACCGTCGAGGACGCTCAAGTCCACGAGCGTGTCGATGCCGGTACGGGCCCCGCGGCTGAGCTCCAGCAGCAGATCGGTGCCGCCCGCGACCACCCGGGCCGACGGTCCGTGCGCGGCCAGCACCTCCAGAGCGTCTTCCAACGACTCGGGCGCTACATATCGTCTGATCGGATCGGCCCGTCGCTGGGCTTCGTGAAGTTGGCTCATGAGATTGTGGGGGTCGGGACGGCCGGATTTGAACCGGCGACCCCCTGCTCCCAAAGCAGGTGCGCTACCTGGCTGCGCCACGTCCCGTGCGACGAATCAGGCTACCGATCCGGAGCAATGCCCCCCAATTCCGAGATTGATCAGCGGGATCGGGGGAGTCCCAGCCAGCCCTCGGCCACCAGGTTGCGATTGATCTCGCTGGTGCCGCCGTAGATGGCGGTTACCGGGGCGTGGCGGAAGTGCTCCTCGACACGGCCGTCCATGTGGGCGCCGGGATCGTCGTGGGTCAGCAGACCGTCGGCTCCCATCATGTCGAGGAACCAGGAGCAGTGCTTCTTGTAGGACTCCGAGGCGAACAGCTTGGTCATCGAACCCTCTACCCCGAACATCTCGCCCTCCGAGGCGAGTGCCGCGGTGTGGTAGGCGAAGCTGCGGCACACCTCCACGTCGATCATGGCCTGCACCAGCTGGTGGCGGACAGCGTCGTCGTCGATTGGGCGGGTGCCGTCGGCCCGCCGGGCGGTGCGGGCCCAGTCGATCGCGGCCTCGATGACGGGCGGCGACGGGAACTGCCCTCCGGCGATGCCCCGCTCGTACTTGAGGGCGGTCTTCATGACGTCCCAGCCGCCGTTGACCTCCCCGAGGCGCCACTTGTCGCCGAGGCGCACGTCGTCGTAGAAGGTGGCGTTGGAGCGCTCGGTTCCCATTGTCTCGACCGGCTGGATCTCGATGCCGGGAGTATCCAGGGGCACCACGAAGAAGGTGAGGCCCCGGTGCTTGGGCACATCGGGGTCGGTGCGGGTCAGCAGCAGCACGTAGCCGGCGACATGGGCCAGAGTGGTCCACATCTTCGATCCGTTGATGATCCAGCCGTCACCGTCGCGCACTGCCCGGGTGCGGGCCGCAGCGACGTCGGAGCCGGACTCAGGCTCGCTGTAGCCGAAGCAGCCGAGCGCCTCGCCCGACAGCAGGCGGGGGACTGCCTCGGACCGTAGGAAGTCGTTGCCGTGCTCGAGGATCATCGACACGGTGACCACGGCCACGCCGAGAGCGTCGGCGGGTGCCTGATGCAGCTGGAGCTCCTCCAGCAACACGCACAGCTCCACCGGGTCCATCCCGCCACCGCCGAGCTCAGACGGCACCGCTCCAGACAGCCAGCCGCGCTCCGCGATGGCCCGGTGCAACTCAGGAGAGTGGATGGTGCCGTCCCTGGTGGCCGCGATCATCTCGGCGGTGAGGTGCTCGGCCAGGAACTCCTGGACCTCGGCCCGGAACGCCTCGACCTGCGTCGGCAGCCTGAAGTCCATCACGCGGCCCCGATCTTGTGGCCGAGTTCGGCGTCGGCGAGACGGGCCACCTCGGCTGCGGGGTCGCCGAGCTGCAGCAGCCAGGCCGCGGCCCGGCGGTAGTAGAGCTGAACGTCGTACTCGGCGCTGTAGCCGTAGCCGCCGTGGTACTGCAACACCCGGTCGGACGCGAAGCGGGCGGACTCCGCGCTTAACAGCAACGCCATCGAGGCGAGCCGGGGTGCCCCGGCGTCGGCGGCGTCGACGGCGCAGGCAGCCCGGAAGGCCAGCAGGCGGGCGCCCTCGGCCCGGGTGGCTGCGTCGGCCAGGCCGTGCTGGACCGCCTGGAAGGATCCGACCGGCACACCGAACTGGTGGCGCTGCTTCACGTAGGCGACGCCCATGGCCAGCACCTCGCTGGCCAGGCCCGTGTAGGCCACGGACATGAGCGCCTTCCATTCGGTCAACGCAGCGTCGAACGCTTCACGGGCGCTCTCGCCGGATGCGAGGACCACGGCAGCGGACAGGTCTCTGTCGGCCAGGGGCAGATCCGCAGTGTTGGGCCGGGCCCGGCCGGGCGGCTCGCCGCGGCCCAGGACCAGGTCCCCGCCGCGTAGGCCGGCCACGACACCGGCCACCGCGCCGGCCGGAACCAGCCTGGCCGTACCGCCGGCCTCGGCGGGTCGCAACGCCAGCGTGGCGACCAGTTCGCCGGAGACCACCGCCTCACGGAGGCCGTCCGGCGCTCTCCGGCTGGCCCCGGCGCACAGCAGCCGGGCCACCACGGCGTGCTCGACAAGGGGAACGGGGGCGATCCGCCGGCCCCACTCGTACACCACCACGGCCAGATCGACCAGCGAGGCGCCGCCGCCCCCGTCGGTTGCCGGTGCGGCCATGCCCGGCGCACCCGCCAGAGCCAGCTTGTCCCACAGACCCCGGTCGAACCCGCAGCCCGCCTCGGCGGCTCGAATCGCTTCGGCGGTGGACTCGCGGGCGAACAGTTCGCCGAAGGCCTCACCTACGGCCTGCTGGTCCTCCGAATAGCGGGTCCGCACGGAACGTCGTGCTCAGAACTTGCGGGTGGCGAGGGGGTCCCCGGCAACCTGCTCGGCTATCCACCGGTAGGTCTCGGCCATCCCCCGGCGCAGGTCGTGTCGCGGCGCCCATCCGAGCGCATTGATCCTCGCCTTGCTGAAGTTGCGGGCCGCCACTCCCAGCGGCCCGTCCACAGGACGGATCCCGATGCGCTTGCCGGCCACCTCAGCGGTGATTCTCACGAGGTCGGCGATGGTGACCCGTTCGTCGGGGCCGATGTTGGTGGGACGGTCCTCTCCCGAGCGGGTGAGGAGCACGACCGCGTCCACCAGGTCTTCGACGTAGACGAAGGTCCGGATCGTGCTGCCGCCGCCGAACACGTCGATGGAGCCGCCGTCGGGCGCCTCGGCAACCTTGCGGGCGATGGCCGCCGGGGCCTTCTCACGGCCGCCCCGCCATGTACCGAAGGGTCCGTAGCAGTTCTCGAAGCGTCCGATCCGGGCCTCGAAACCGTGGCGGCGGGCGAAGGCCGACACCACGCGTTCGGCGTAGAGCTTCTCCCAGCCGTACTCGTTGTGAGGGTTGGCCGGGTAGGCGTCGTCCTCGGTCAGCGGCGGCTCGTCGGGCGACATGTCGCGGTAGACGCACACCGACGAGGACAGGAAGTAGCGGCCGACCCCGGCTGAGGACGCGGCCTCGATCATGTTGGCGTTGATCGACGCCGAGTTGCGCATGATCTCGCACTCGGCAGAGGAGATGAACTCCATCCCACCCATGTCGGCTGCGAGCTGGTACACCTCGTCGAAGCCGCCGTCGAGCGCCTGGCGACAGGCGTCGGCGTCGCGCAGGTCCAGGGTCAGGAACTCATCGGCGGGCAGGTCCCGGTACTCGGGCTCCGTTACGTCGACGGCCCGCACCCAGCAGCCCTCCGCGCTAAGGCGCACGACGAGGTGGCCCCCGATGAACCCTCCGGCACCGGCAACCAGCACCCTCTTCACCCTGTGGACTCCTTCCCGTCGGCTACGCCCCACAAGAAGCTAACCCCCCTCGGCACCACCTACCCTGCATCCTTCTGGCGGGCGGAGGGAATACGCCGCAGCCCGGTCCGGTTCAAGGTGTTCGACCGATTGAGTGAGAGAGAATCGAGAATGCGACTGCAACTAGCTTTGAACGTGTCGGACCTGGACGCGGCGGTGGACTTCTACTCGCGCATGTTCGATGCAGAGCCGGCCCGGCGCAGGCCGGGCTACGCCAACTTCGCCATCGAGGAGCCGCCCCTGAAGCTGGTCCTCTTCGAGACTGCTGCAGGTGCTGCCGACGCTGCCGGCTGTTGCGGCGCCGGCGGGACCATCAACCACCTGGGAGTCGAGACCGAGACCGTCGAGCAGGTGGTCGAAGCCGAGCGGCGCCTCAGCGGGGAGGGCCTCGATACCAGCGGTGTGGACAACGTCATGTGCTGCTACTCGGAGAAGTCCGAGACCTGGGTGACCGATCCCGACGGCAGCCGCTGGGAGTGGTACGTGCGCACCGGCGACAGCGAGGTCCTCGAGAACGTAGTGGTCGCCTCACACTGACCGGGCCGGCCAGCGATGCCCGTCATAAGCTGCCGGGCGCGTGAATGACACCACCTTCCTGATCCGGGGCGGCATCGTGCTGCCGCTCGAGGGCCGCAGGATCAGCCACGACCCCGGCTCGGTCCTGGTGGTGGACGGCACGATTGCCGCCGTCGGCTCCATCGACGAAGTCGCGGCCCACCCGGCGGCCGCAGCCGCGCCGGCGGTGGACGCCACCAACCACGTGGTCATGCCGGGCATGCATAACGCCCACCTGCACTCGGGGCTGCTGCGAGGAACGGCCGAGTCGCTGGCACTGTTCGACTGGCTCGAGAACTACGTCGACCCCGCCCACCGGGCCCTCACCCCCGAGATCGCTAGGGCCGCCTCCTACATGGCTTACACCGAGTGCCTGCAGGGCGGCACCACCTCGGTGCTCGACATGTGGCGGTTCATGGAGGGATCGGCCGAAGCGGCCACCGACATCGGCATCCGGGCCACCCTGGCCCCCTACACCGCCGACCGCTACGACTACTTCGAGTCGCTGGAGTCCAACCGGCGCCTGCTCGAGACCCACCACTCCGCGGCGGACGGGCGGGTAAGGGTCTGGGTCGGCCTTGAGCACATGCTGTACTGCTCGCCGGAGATGTTCCGGGACGCCGCCGCCCTCGCCGCCGAGTTCGACACCGGCATCCACACCCACAGCTCCGAGTCGGTCTGGGAGGTCTCCGAGAGCCTGCGCCTGTTCGGCCGGCGCCCCATCGAGGAGTTCTACAACCGGGGCATCCTGGGAGAGACCACCGTGGTCGCCCACTGTGTGTGGCTCGACGACCGGGAAGTCGAGCTGATGGTCCGCACCGGGACGGCTGCCACCCACTGCCCCTGCTCGAACATGAAGCTCGCCTCGGGACCCGCCCGCATCGGCCACTACCGGTCCTCGGGCATGACCGTCGGATTGGGCACCGACGGCGAGAAGGAGAACAACAATCTCGACATGCTGGGCGAGATGAAGTTCGCCTCGCTCCTGGCCAAGGTCAGCACCCTCGACCCGACCGCGGCCGACCCTTGGGACATTCTCGAAATGGCCACCCGCGCCGGCGCGGCCGCGCTTGGTCTCGACGACACGACGGGAACCCTCGAGGTCGGTAAGGACGCCGACATCGCCATGGTGGACATCGGCGGGCTGCACTTCGTGCCGGTGATGCACGGTAGGCACTTCAACGCCCCCGCCCACCTGGTGTTCACCGCCAGCGCCCGGGACGTGAGCGACGTCTGGGTTCAAGGGCGTCGGCTGGTGCAGGACGGGCAGGTGACCTCCGTCGACGTGGCTGCGGTGGCCGCCGACGCCCAGGCCGCGGCCGAGGAGCTGTTCGAGCGCCGGGAGGCTCTAAAGGGCAACCCCGCCGTCCCCCTGTGGTGAGTTCACAAGGAGCGATGTCCGGGACCGATCCCATACACGACGAGTGGTTCCCGGTGGCCCGCGCCAGCGATGTCGCGGCGGGACAGTGGCTCCGGTTCGAACTGCTCGACGAGCGGTGGGTGCTGGCCTGCGACAACTCCGGCCGGGTCGAGGTGTTCGTGGACACCTGCCCCCACCGGGGCGCCCGGATCACGCTCGGCGACTTCGACGGGGAGCGGCTGCGATGCGGCTATCACGGCTGGCAGTTCGACATCGACGGCCACTGCATCCACCAGCCGGCCCACCCGGACCGCCGACCCGCCGGCATCCGTCTGCGCACGGCTGCGGTCCGGGCCCAGTACGGGTTTTGGTGGGTCTGCGCGGGGGATCGGCCCCGGAACCTGCCCTTGGCGCCGGACCATGCCGCCCACCCGGAGCGGACCGTGTGGCTCGACCCGGTGAGGGTCGAGTCGTCGGGGCCCCGCGTCATCGAGAACTTCTTGGATCTGGCCCACTTCCCGTTCGTGCACGAGGGGTACCTGGGCCAGGAGCCCTACACCGAGGTGGTCGGCTACGGGGTCGAGGCCGATGACGAGGAGCTGCGGTTGACCGACTGCGTGTTCTGGCAGCCCGATCCAGGACCGGCCGCGTCCGGCGGTGGGCCGGTCCGCTACCAGTACTCGGTGTCGCATCCGTATGCGGCCACCCTCACCAAGGTGCCTACCGGCGGCGACGGCGACGGGGTCGGGGGCTTCACCATCCTGATCGTGGCCAGCCCTGTCACCGAGACCGCCTGTGTCGTGTGGCGCTCGACTGTCGTGGACGACGCCGGCGTCGACTTTGACGCCCAGCAGGCCTTCAACGAGCTGATCTTCTCCCAGGACATCGATGTCGTGGAGTCCCAGCGGCCCCGGCAGCTGCCGACCGACCCGAGGATGGAGTCGCACCAGGCGGCCGACGCGGGCAGCCTCGCCTATCGCAGATGGCTGCGCGCCCGAGGCATCCGGTATGGCACCATGAGCGAGTGACCGCTCCGTCCATACCCGTGACGTCGGTGGACGCGGCTCTGGCTGCTTTTGTGAGGGGGCTGCCCAAGGCAGAGCTGCACCTTCACATCGAGGGGACCCTCGAGCCGGAGTTGCTGTTCGAGCTGGCCGGCCGCAACCGAGTCGATCTCCCCTTCGAGAACGAGGCCGCGGTGCGAGCCGCCTACTCCTTCACCGACCTCCAGTCGTTCCTGGACATCTACTACCAGGGCGCGGCGGTGCTGCAGACCACCCAGGACTTCTATGACCTGATGGCCGCCTACCTGCAGCGAGCCCACGCCGACGGGGTCAGGCGGGCGGAGATGTTCTTCGATCCGCAGACCCACACCGAGCGCGGTGTCGGCTTCGACGTGTTCATGGAGGGCTTCACCTCGGCCATGGCCGACGCCGAAGCCGCCACCGGGATCTCGTCCGACCTGATCATGTGCTTCCTGCGGCACCTTCCCGGCGAGGCAGCCTGCGACACGTTCCGGGCCGCCGAGGGCTGGCTCGACCGCATCGTCGGCGTCGGCTTGGACAGCTCGGAGGTGGACCACCCGCCCGAGGAGTTCGTGGAGGCCTACGCCATGGCCCGCGCCGCCGGGCTGCGCCCGGTGGCCCATGCCGGCGAGGAGGGACCTCCCTCCTACATCACCGGCGCTCTCGACGCTCTCGGCGCTGAGCGCATCGACCACGGCGTGCGCTGCGAGGAGGACCCGGCGCTGGTGGCGCGGCTGGTGGAGGCTCAGACGCCACTGACCGTGTGCCCGCTGTCGAACCTGGCGTTGTGCGTGGTGGACGACCTGGCCGACCACAACCTCAAGCGCCTGCTCGACGCCGGACTGAAGGTCACCATCAACTCCGACGACCCCGCCTACTTCGGGGGTTACGTCGCCGACAACTACCTGGCTTCGGCCGCGGCCCTCGGCTTGACCCGCGGCGAACTGGCCCAGTGCGCCCGCAACAGCCTCGAGGCCAGCTTCGCTCCCGCCGACCAGAAACGGGCCTGGCTGGCCGACCTGGATGCTTTCGGCGATGGCGATGGAGAGGACTGAGATGCAGGTCTGTGCAGACCCGGTGATCCTCAACGAGTGGCACGCGGTGGCGGATCTGGACGAGATCCGCCGCGGCGAGCTCCGGACCCTGCTGCTCGGCGAGCGGCTGCGCTGCTGGATCGATACCGGCGGCAGGGCACGAGCCGTGACCGGATCGGATCGGGAGCTGGAGGTCCGCACCGACTACGGGTACCTGTGGACCACCCTGGGAGAGCCCACCGGAGGCGTGTTCGACGTTGGTGAAGCCCACGAGGACGACCGGAGAACCCTCAACGCCGTCACTGTGGGAATCGAGGTGTCGGCCCCGCGGGCGGTGGAGAACTTCCTGGACATGGCTCACTTCCCGTACGTGCATGGGGGCGTGCTCGGCGAGGAGCCCCGCACCGAGGTGGCCGAGTACCGGGTTGAGGAGCGCGACGGCGAACTCTGGGCCTTCGACTGCCTCTTCTACCAGCCCCGTGCCGCCGCGGCCTCCTCGCAGGCAGTGCTGGCCTCCTACGTCTACCGGGTGCCGCACCCCTACTGCGCCATGCTCTACAAGTCGTCACCGAGCGACGTCGACAGGATGGACGCCATCGGCATCTTCATCCATCCCCTCACCGAGACCCGGATCCGGGCTCACCTGTTCGTCAGCGTGCTCGACGACGTGAGCACCGACGCCGAGATCCGGCGGTTCCAGCAGGGCGTGATCGGCCAGGACAAGCCGATCCTCGAGAACCAGCACCCCAAGCTCCTGCCACTGGATCCCCGAGCGGAGACGCCGATCCGGGCCGACCGCTCGGCCATCGTCTACCGGCGTTGGCTGAGCCGCCTCGGGGTGACCTACGGCGTGATCCCAGCAGCCGGCGCGGCGAGTTGACGAACGAATACGCCGATCACTTCGGGATGTCCCGCCAGGGGATGTCCCGGTCGACTCTGGGCTCGCGGGGCAGTCCCAGCGAGCGCTCGGCCAGGTTGTTGCGCATCACCTCATTGGTCCCGCCGCCGATCGACACCGCGTAGCGCCCCATCAACTCGTGGCGGGTCCAGCGGGCCGGCTCGCCGGTGTCGGCCACCACGGCCAGCCCGCCCACCGAGATGGCCAGCTCCCCGGTGCGCCGCTTCGATTCTGCCGCGAACAGCTTCATGAGCGCGGGGTCGATCGGCGGCGGCTCGCCCCGGCGCACCGCGTTCTGGATGGTCTCGCCCATCCACCGCTGCATCCGCTCCCGGGCCCATGTGTCGGCCAGCCGCTGGCGGACTATCGGGTCGTCGAGGCGGCCGTGACGGCGAGCCAGCTCCGACAGCGGCGACATCACGCTGGTGCCCTTGCGGTCCCCGATGAACGCCGACTCGTTGAGGAGCACCGTGCGGGCCGGTCCCCATCCGCCGTTGATCTCGCCCACGACGTTCGCGACCGGGATGCGCACGTCGGTCAGGAATACCTCGTTGAAATGAGCGGCCCCGTTCATCTGCACGAGCGGGCGGGCCTCGATGCCGGGCGTGGCCATGTCCACAAGAAGGAAGGTGATGCCCCGATGCTTGGGCGCGCCGGGGTCGGTTCGGGCCAGCAGGAAGCCCCAGTCGCAGAACTGCGCCTGGGAGTTCCACACCTTCTGGCCGTTCACGACGAACTCGTCGCCGTCGCGGTCGGCCTTGGTGGCCAGGCTGGCCAGATCGCTCCCTGCGCCGGGCTCGCTGAACAGCTGGCAGAAGGCGAGCCCGCCCGACAGCAGGCCGGGCACGTACCGGCGCTTCTGCTCTTCGTTGCCGTGGCGCAGCAGCGTCGGGCCGAGCATGGCGATGGTGGCCCCGACGAAGCCCGGAGCCTCCTCGTAGCCCGCGGCGACCTCCGCGAAGATCCGGGCCTGCCACGGCTCGCCCCCGCCCCCGCCGTAGGCCTCGGGCCACGTCAAACCGGCCCAGCTGTGCTCGAAGAGGGTGCGCTGCCAGGCCCTCCCGCGGTTGAAGTACTCCTCGGCCCGTGCAGTGTCCACATACAGCGGCACGCTCCACAGGTCTCCCCCCGACCGGGGAGTGGCATGGCGGTCGTGCCAGGCCCGGACCCGGGACCGGAACTCGGCCTGCTCGGCGCTGTCGTCCGAGTCGCGGTGAGGGTCCTGATCGAGTGCTCTGTTGATCAAGGCGGTCCTCTCAGGGGCGCACGGGCGAGGCCGTTACCCTCTGCGGGCGTGTCCTGGCCTTCTGAACGCTACGGCGTGACCGACGACGAGGTCGAGATTGAGCGCGTCCGGCTGTCGAATCTGGCCAAGACGCTCGATCCGGGCACCTTCCGCCTGCTTGACCGGGTGGGCGTCGAGCCCGGCATGCATGTGCTGGAGGTGGGCGCGGGGACCGGCAGCGTCTCCGCGTGGCTGGCCGAGCGGGTCGGCGGCGACGGCCGGGTGATGTCGACCGACATCGATCTGCGGTTCCACGCCGAGATGCCGCCGAACGTGATCGTGCGCCAGCACGACGCCGCCCGGGACCGGCTGCCTCCCGAGCACTTCCACCTGATCCACGCCCGCGCCGTCATCCAGCACATACCCGAACGGGAGGCGGTGATGGCCCGCCTCGTCGACGCCCTGTGCCCGGGCGGCGCGGTCGTGATAGAGGACGGCGCCATGGCCGAGTTTGCCTCACAGACGTTGCCGGAGCCGCTTGGCTCGATCCATCGCATAGTGGCCACCGGCTCGGGGCAGCAGTGGCGGGACCACCAGGCCGGGGTACGGATCCTGGGCTGGATGCGAGAACTCGGCCTCGAAGATCTCGACGCGCGGGGCAGCGTGCGGATCATGCGGCCCCACGAAGCGAGCGGGGAGTGGTGGTTCCTGGCCCTGGAGCGAGCCGTTCCCCGGCTCGTCGAGGCCGGTGCCGTGCCAGAGTCGGACGCCGCCACCGCTTTGGAGCAGATGCGCGCTCCGGGCTTCGCCATGCTCGGGCCCACGTCCATAGCCACCATCGGGCGCAAGCCCGCATTCACCGTCAGCGAGGGGCAGCCGTGAAGTTCGCCATGTTCTACGAGATCCCTGTGGCCCGGCCGTGGTCGGACCGCAGCGAGCAGCAGGCCTACCAGGAGGTGGTCGAGCAGGTCCGGCTGGGTGACCGGGTCGGATTCCACTCGGTGTGGACGGTGGAGCACCACTTCCTGGAGGAGTTCTCCCACTGCTCCAACCCCGAGGTCCTCTACGGCCACCTGGCCGCGGTCACCGAGAACCTCCGCCTCGGGTACGGCGTGCGCCTGATGCCCAAGCCCTACAACCATCCGGTGCGCACCGCCGAGTCGGTGGCCGTGCTCGACCTGCTCTCCAACGGTCGGGTCGAGCTGGGCACCGGCCGGTCGGCCACCCGGGCCGAGCTGGAGGGGTTCGGCATCCATCCCAGCGAGACCCGAGCCATGTGGCGCGAGGCGCTGGAGATGGCGGTCGCGGCCATGACCAACGACGAGATCGAGTGGGACGGCCACTACTGGCAGATGCCGCGCCGGCGGGTGCTGCCCAAGCCCATCCAGCGCCCGCACCCGCCGCTTTGGGCCGCCACCAGCTCCGACGGCGGGCACCGCATGATCGGTGAGGCCGGCCTGGGACTGCTCTCCTTCTCGGTGGGCACGCCTCCCGAGGAACTGGCCCGCCGCATCAGCATCTACCGCGACGGTATCGCGGCGTGCACCGACCCCATCGGCCGGTTCGTGAACGACCAGGCGGCCACGTTTACGATGGTCAACGTGGCGCCGACGATGGCCGAGTCGATCGACGTGTCGGCCGAGTCCTTCGAGTGGTACCCCAAGAAGGGCGCCCGCCTGATCGGGTCGGTGGCCCAGTGGCTGCGCGAGATGGAGGCCGAGCTGGGAACCTACGACTACCTGGGCAGGACCGCCGACCACGTGGAGGACGGCTCGATCGAGCACCTCACCATGGACTATCTGATGGACACCAACGCCTGCGTGTGCGGCGACCCGGAGCGGGCCGTCGAGATGTTCAGGGCCTACGAGGCGACCGGCTGCGACATGGTCTTCTGCCTGTTCAACCCGTACAACGTGCCCCATGACAAGGTGATGCAGACCATCGAGCTCATGGGAACCGAAGTGATCCCGCGGTTCGCGTGACCGTTGCGAACGGCATAATCGATACAGAGATATCCGAAAGGGGACCTGCGATGAGTGAGGCATACATCATCGACGCGGTGCGCACCCCGACAGGCCGGCGGGGCGGCGGGCTCTCGGACGTGCATCCCGCCGACCTCGGAGCAGCGGCCATCAAGGCGCTGCTGCGCCGGACCGGCGTCGATCCCATGGCTGTGGAGGACGTGATTTTCGGCAACCTCGACAACGTCGGCCCCAACGCGGGCGACATCGCCCGCACCAGCTGGCTGGCGGCCGGGCTGCCTGAGGCCGTTCCGGGTGTGACCGTCGACCGGCAGTGCGGTTCGGGCCAGCAGGCGGTCAGCTTCGCGGCCATGGCCGTCAAGGCCGGGGTGAACGACGTGATGGTGGCCGGCGGTGTGCAGAACATGTCGATGATCCCCATAGGCACCGCCACGGCCGCGGCCGAGCCGCTGGGGCACAGCGACCCCTTCACCGGCTCGGAGGGCTGGGTGCAGCGCTACGGCACCCAGGAGGTCAGCCAGTTCCGGGGCGCGGAGATGATCGCCGAGAAGTGGGACATCACCCGGGCCGACATGGAGGCCTACGCGCTGGAGAGCCACCGGAGGGCGCTCCAGGCCATCGACGAGGGCCGCTTCGAGGCCGAGATCGAGCCCGTCAACGGGGTCGCAACCGACGAGGGCCCTCGCCGGGACACCTCCCTGGAGAAGATGCAGTCCCTGCCCTCGCTCACCGAGGGCGGCCGGCTCACCGCGGCGGTATCCAGCCAGATCAGCGACGGGGCGGCGGCGGTGCTGGTGGCATCGGAGCGGGCCGTCGACGAGCACGGGCTGACGCCCCGGGCCCGTATCCATCACATGTCGGTGCGGGGCGACGACCCCATCTACATGCTCACCGGGCCGATCCCGGCCACCGCCTACGCGCTGGAGCGCACCGGCATGGCCATCGACGACTTCGACCTGTTCGAGTGCAACGAGGCCTTCGCGCCGGTGCCGATGGCCTGGATGCACGAGCACCACATCCCCCACGCCAAGGTCAACGTCAACGGCGGGGCCATCGCGCTGGGCCACCCGCTGGGCTGCACCGGCGCCAAGCTGATGACCACGCTGATGCACGAACTGGAGCGCACCGGCGGCCGCTGGGGCCTGCAGACCATGTGCGAGGGCGGCGGCCAGGCCAACGTGACCATCATCGAGCGTCTGTGAGCACTGGCGTCGTGAGCGGCCTGGCGCTGGGCAAGGTGGTGCTGGTCACCGGCGCCGGGGGCGGCATCGGCCGGGCCGCAGCCCAGCAGTTCGCGGCCCAGGGCGCGTCTCATGTGATCGTTGTCGACATTGACGGCGAGGCCGCGGCCGCCACCGCGGACGGTATCAACGCCGCCGTGTCCGAGCTGCGGGCCTCCGCGGTCCAGGTGGACGTGACTCAGGAGGCCGCGGTGGCTGCGCTGGTCGACGGGATCGTCGCGACGCACGGCCGCCTCGACACCGCGTTCAACAACGCCGGAATCTCCGACCAGATGTCGGAGTTCCACGATCTAGACCTGGCCCGCTGGGACCGCATGATCGCCGTCAACCTGACCAGCGTGTTCCTGTGCATGAAGCACGAGCTGTTCCACATGGCCGCCGCCGGCGCCGGGACCATCGTCAACACGTCCTCGGGGGCGGGTGTCGTGGCCGCGCCGGGCCAGCCGCACTACACCGCGGCCAAACACGGCGTGGTGGGTCTCACCAAGGCGGCCGCCCAGGAGTACGCACGGCGCGGAATCAGGGTCAACGCGGTGCTGCCGGGCTCCACCGACACGCCCATGATCCGGCGCTTCATCGGAGACAACACCGAGATCGCCAAGCTCATCGCCTCAACCAACATCGGCGGCCGGATGCTCACCGCCGACGAGGTCGCCGAGGTGGCCGTCTGGCTGGCCTCCGACGCGTCCAGCATGGTCAACGGGCAGTCGCTGATCGTTGACGGGGGCGGACTCGTCCGCTGAGAGGCCGAGCCGACCGGCAGTTCGCGCTCGGTTTAGGTCAGAGCGATGTCGACCCGGCGGGAGGCCTCGTCCTCGCTCACGTCGAGCGCGAACGACAGTTCCGACACCAGCACGCTCCGGGCCGTGTTGTAGAGCGTCTTCTCGCCGGCTGAGAGCCCCTTGGCCCGATCGCGCAGCGCCAGGTTTCGCACTACCTCGGCCACCTGGTAGACGTCGCCCGACTTGAGCTTCTCCTGGTGGTTCTTGTAGCGGCGGGACCAGTTGGCCGGCTCGCGCACGTCCCGGCGGGCCAGGACCTCGAACAGGTCGTCCACGTCCTCGGTACTGATGGGCCACCTCATGCCGACGTCCTCGGCCTTGTCGGCGGGCACGGCCACGGTCATCTCGCCATGGGTCATGCGCAGAACCAGGTAGTCCTGCTCCTCACCGAAGGCGGTGCGCTTCTCCAGCCTGACGATCTCGGCGGCTCCGTGATGGGGATACACGACCCGATCACCCACCTTGAAGCTCACATTTTCGACTCTACAGCCGAGGGCGATCGTTCCGGCGCGGCCGGCGATCACGCGGCCGGTCCGCGGCGACCCCTGCTCTCTACCGGGGTGCCACCGTGATCCCGAGAGCCTCGATTGCCGAGGCGGTGCGCTGGGCCGACTCCGCCATCAGCGCCGGGTCTCGCCCGGAGCCCCGCAGCACATCGATGATCTCATAGTTGGCGCGGTCCACCCAGGTCGGCGTATGGGAGATGTCGGTCACCCGCCACCGGCCGCTGGCGGTGTCCTCGGTCACGGTCAGGTGCACGATCACGCCGTCCTGGGTGGAGACCGGGCACACGTCGCAGCTCTCGGGGGACTGGTTCGACAGGAAGTTCCCCATCCCGTACACCAGGAACTCGTCGCCGATCCGGGCCACGGGTTGCACGACGTGGGAGTGGTGGCCGAGGATCAGGTCGACGTCGGGGGAAGCCAGGATGCGGGGCCCCAGCGTGGTCTGCAACTCGTCGGGCGCCGCTTCGTAGTTGGCTCCCCAGTGCATCGACAGCACCACGAAGTCGGCTCCCTCGGTGCGGGCCCGCCTCGCCTCGTCGAGGATGGTCTCCTCGTCGATCAAGTTGGAGAGGTAGGGCTCGTCGGCGGGCAGTTGCCGGTTGGTGAAGCCGTAGCTGTAGGAGAGGTGGGCCACGGTCGCGTCGCCTGCCTCGACCAGCGTTATCCGGTGGCGGTCCTCCGCCGAGAGGGCCATGCCGGCGTGGGCCACCCCGGCCCGGTCGAGGGCGGAGATGGTGCCCACGATGCCCTCCTGCCCCCCGTCGGTGGCGTGGTTGGAGGCCAGCGAGCAGGTGTCGTAGCCGGCGTACGCGATGGCCGAGGCCAGCTCTCGGGGCACGACGAACGCCGGGAAGTACGACAGCTGGGCGTTGTTGGGCGACATGGGCGTCTCCACGTGGCAGACGGCCAGGTCGGCGGCGCTGAGGATGGGCGCCACATGCGTGAACATCGGAGAGAAGTCCCACCCGTCCGCCGTCCGGGCCGCGTCGGCCACCGACTCATGGATGAGCAGGTCGCCGGTGGCGGCAATGGTGAAGATCCTGGGGCCGGGCTCCGCGGCGGGGGCGGCGGCCGCCTCCTCCGGTTCGACGGCGGGTGTGTCCTCGACGGTGTCGTCAGGCTCGTCTTCGGCCGTAACGGGGACCGGGTCCGGGGCGTCGCGGTCGAAGGCGATCGACGCCGCCGCGCCCCCCACGAGCAGCAGGAACAGCAACCAGGCCACTCCTCGCTCAAGCGGGGACTGGATTCTCATGACTACCCGCTCGGCCTCTAGGCCGTGCCGATGTCGGACTGGAGGCCCCGGCCGTTGAGGGCTTCGCTACGAGCGCCGTCAGGCGACAGGGCGACGCGGCCCTCGACCACCACCCATTGGATGCCTGCGGACTCCTGGGCCGGGTTCTCGATGGTAGAGCGGTCGGCGACGGTGGCCGGGTCGAACACGGTTATGTCGGCGTCGGCTCCGATGCCCAGGCGGCCCTTGCGCCGGAGGTCGGGGCATCGGCGCTCCAGCAGGCGGGCGGGCTGGATCGTCATCTTCGACAGCGCGGTGGGCAGGTCGATCACCTCGCGCTCTCGCACGTAGCGGCCCAGCACCCGGCTGAAGCACCCGGTGGAACGGGGATGGTTGTTGTGGGACCGGTCGAGGATGGCGTCGCTTCCGACCATGACGAAGTCGGCCCTCAGGGGGAGCTCCACATCGGTGGGGGACATGGCGAAGGCCGCAGTGAGGCTGTTACTGGCGTAGGCCGCGTCGAAGGTCTGCTCGGTCAGCCGCTGCGAGGTTCCCGCCACCTGGAGGTCGCCGTAGCTGATGCCGTACTTCTCCTGCCAGTCCTGGTAGCGCGCCGACTTGAGGTACGTGGCCCAGAACTCGTAGGGGTAGACGCACGCGGTCATGGACAGGCCCTCGTCGATGGCGTCGCTGATGCGTCCGAGCGCCTCGGCCATTACCCCGGTGCCGCCGGTGGAGTTGATGTGCTCGACGTGGACGTGGGCGCCGGTCTCGCGGGCCGCCTGCACAAGCTCGCCGATGGCCTGCAGGTTGGTACCCGGAGCGATGTTGTCGGAATAGCGGGCATGGACGCACAACGGGACGTCGAGTTCAGCGGCCAGCACGGCGTGGGCCAGCAGGTCCTCGGCGGTGGTGCCCGGGGTGTACTCGGGCTGCATGTGCAGCCCGACGAAGCCGTTTCGGAGGTCGGTTCGGGCGTCCTCGATGATTGCGTTCATGGTGCCGGGGGCGGCGGTGTCGTAGGCATCCAGCCCGTAGGTCTGGCGGACGAAGGCGTTGTCGTAGGCCCCCCCGAAGTGGATGGGCGAGCTCCCGTCGGGATGGGCTGCAAACCAGCCGTCGGCGCGGCCGTCGAGGCCGTGCATCCCAAGGTTGGCGGTCACGCCGTCGGCCAGCTTGAACCACTCGCCGTAACCGTTGGGGCTGTACGACAGGATGTCGATGAACCCCGGCGACACCACCAGACCGGTGGCGTCGATCGTCTCGGACGCCTGCAACGGCACAGCGTCGGGTCCGGCCGTGATGGCGGAGACCGTCGAGCCGGTGACGCCGATGCTGGCCACGAAGTCGAAGCCGGACGCCGGATCGATCACCCGACCGCCGACGATGGCGAGGTCGAAGACGTGATCGGGGCCTCGGGCCGCCGACTCGTCCAGTACCGGTATCTCCGGCGGTTCGTCGGGCGGCGCCGGCTCCGCCACGGCTGTCGCCCGAGCAGAACCCGCGTCCGGTGACTCCGGCGCGGTCGCAGGGTCACCGGGCTCGGTCGAATCGGAGGGCGAACCGCTGCCCGGGCCGGTGTCTGGATCCGTGCCCGAGCCGAAACGGCGGAGCACAGCCACGTTGGTGACCCCGAAACCGAGCGCGAGCAACAGGCGGCGTCGGGCTATGGATCCGACGGTCGGTGGCCCGTTCATCGCTCGGCCCCCCGATCAGGCCGAGTGTTCCGCGATCAGGCTGAGTGTGCCGCGATCAGGTCGTCGACCGAGTCCCAGCCGTCGAACAGCAGGCTCACGCCCGCCTGCTGCATCACTGAGCGGTTCCAGGGCTGTGGCAGCAGCCAAACCGGCTTGTCGGCCTCGGCCAGCCGCCGTATCCGGCGGGGAGCGTCGTCCACCCAGACATCGGCGTCGATCGACACCGGATCGTCGGTGAACACGACATCGTCGCCGCCGATGCCCAGCTCGGGCTGCCCCGCGAACCACTGGCGGGCGATGTCACGGGTCAGCTGCTGGTCGTCGGGGTTGTCGCCCACCATGCGGTCCCGCCTGGTGACTGCGAGGACCCTGAAGCCCGCCGACTGCAGCCTGGCGATCCCGGTCTCGGCTCCCTCGACGAGCTTGAGCCGTCCCGACATCGGCGACAGCAGGAACTCGCGGATGGCTGCGGCTGGATCGGCGACATCCCACTCCGACAGGTCCCAGGACACATTGAGGGCCAACTGCCGGTCGGCGACTGCGTGGCGGGCGGCGACATGGGCTCGCAAGCCCTTGACCCAGTTCGCGATGACTCCGTCCATGGTCACTGCCACAGTCGGGGAACTCGAGTTGGACGATGCAGGGGGTGGAGGCGTCATGGCCCGAAAGTGTAACGACCTGATTCCCCAGCGCCGTACCGCTCTTGGCCCCAAAGAGGCCGAGCGAATAGGCGAGCGAATCCGGCCCATACGGACGAGGCCGTGGCCCGAGCGGCCCGTGAGCGCAGCGAACAAGAGCGGGTATGACCACCCTGCGACGCGACAGGCTTCCACCTATTGGCGGACGCTCGACGTGCCAGCCGGAAAGGCCCAGACTCAGCTGCACTTCTTGTATTTGATCGACTATATGATGCTGCCCAACCGTGGAATGGAGATCCGATGTCTGATGCCACCGGCGAACCGGGTCGCCGCGTGATCGCGGGTGCCTTGCGGGACACCGGGGCCGATGCTGTCTTCACGGTTACCGGAGGTCACTTCCTCCCCACCTACCACGAGCTCGGCCGGATGGGCTCGCCCCGGGTCGTCGCGGCCCGTCACGAGCAGGGCGCCGGCTACATGGCGTCCGGCTATGCCCTTGCCAGTGGCCGGCCAGGGGTTGTGCTGTCGGGAGCGCCCGGACCGGGCGCCACCAACCTCGTCACCGCGGTCGCCAACGCCCAGGCGGACTCCATCCCGCTGCTGGTGCTGACCGCCCAGGTCGACCGGCGGTACGTGCACCGCAACATCCTCCAGTACTGCGACAACGTCGGGCTGTTCGCTCCATTCTGCAAGAGTTCCGTGCAGGCGGCCTCTCTCGACGAGGTGCCCAACCTCATTGCCACCGGCCTGCAGTTGGCCGCATCGGGCCGTCCCGGCCCGGTGCACGTCGCGCTGCCCCAGAATCTCCAGGCCGACACCTCGGACCGGAATGTCGAGCCCCTCTCAGCGGCCGCCGAGGCAGGCGCCGCCCCGGCCGGACCCGTCGTCGATGAGCTCGTGGCGCGTCTTGAGCGTTCGAAGCGGCCTGCCGTTCTCGCCGGTCACGGCGTGATCCGCAGCGCCGGCACCGCCGCCCTGCGAGACCTCTGCGAACGGCTCGGCGCTCCCGTCGCCACCAGTCGATCCGGAATCGGCAGCATCTCCACCGACCATGGGTGCAGCGTCGGGATGCTCGGCTTCTACGGAACGGAGACAGCCCGCGACGCCATCGGCGCCGCCGACCTGGTGCTCGTCGCGGGATGCGCGCTCGGAGAGCAGACGACCTTCGGCTGGCGCCGCGACCTTTTCGCTGAAGGCACGGTGCTGGTGCACATCGACGCGGACCCCTCGCAGATCAACCGGGTCTACGAGGCGGACCTCGGCATCGTCGGCAGCGCGGCCGCCGTGTTGGAGGCCGTTTCCGGACGGGTCGGCCGGCGTGAGCAGTGGTACACCCGCCGCCCGTCGCGCACCGCGCCGCAGAACGACCCCGCCCGTGGCCTGAGCGCGGCCACGGTGATCGATGCGCTCAACCGGTGCGGGCCTGACGGCATGTTGGTGTCGGCCGACATCGGCAACCACCGGCTCTGGGTCTGCGAGCAGCTCGACGTGACCCGGCCGGAGGGGCTGCTGCAGTCCTGCGAGTTCGATGCCATGGGTTTCAGCCTGCCGGCCGCCATCGGGGCGGCCGTCGCCCTGGACGGAGTCCCGGTCACCGCCATCGCGGGAGACGGGGGATTCGTCCACACGATGGGCGAGCTGGCCGTCGCCCGAGACCTGGATCTGCCGGTAGTAGCGGTGGTCTTCGTCGACGGAGCCCTCGGGATCCTGCGCCACCAGGCCGAGGCCATGTACGGCGAAGACCACTTCGTGCGCCTCGGGTCCATCGACTTCGCCGCGGTGGCGCGCGCCTTCGGAGTGGAGGCTCGCAACGTCGCCGAGCCGAGCGAGATCGACGCGGCCCTCGAGTGGGCCCTGTCGTCGGGCGGGCCGACGCTGCTCGCCGTCGAGATTGACCCGGAGGAGGTCTTCCCGCCTCTGCGCACCAAGATCGAGCAGCGCAAGATCGACCTAATGGGCTGGTAGCCGGCACCGCGGGCAGGACGAGGAGGCCACATGAAGGGGATCCGCAAGGTTCACACCTCGATCGAGGAGATCCGCCTGGAGGGCGGCCGGGCCGTCGCGCCGCCGCTGACGACGGTGATCGTGGCCGCGGTCATGCCCAATCCGTGGGCCGGCCGCCCCTTCGTGGAGGATCTGCATCCCGACATCTTGGGCTTCGCCCGCGATCTCGGCGCGCACCTGGCTGACCGACTCGTGAACGCATTCGGATCGCCGGAGGCGATGGAGGCGTACGGGAAGTCCTCGGTGGTGGGAGTCGACGGCGAGATCGAGCACGCCAACGCCATGGTCCACACGCTCATGTTCGGTGATCCGATCCGTGATCGGGCTGACGCGTCCAGCACCCTCGTGTTCACCAACACCCGGGGAGGCCCTGGCGCGCCGATCATCGTGCCCATGGTCCACAAGGAGGAGATGCTGAGGCGGACCCACTACCACACCGCCCAGACGGCAATCGCCGACGCTCCCCGGGCCGACGAGGTGATCGTGGCGCTTGCAGGAGCCAGTCGCAGCCGGCCCTTCCCCCGGATAGGGGACCGAGACCTCGACCGGCCCCACCGTCAGAACGACGGCTCAGGCTGACTGCTGGGCCGCCTCGTTGCCTGCCACTGCGATCGCCTCGGCCAGCGCCGCTATGGCATGGGCCCGGTGCATGTGACTCTCGTCCAGGAAGGTGTCGACATCCCTGGCGGCGATCGCTTGCATCATCCGGTGATGCTGGTCGTGCACTAGCCGACGGTTCTCGGGCGACATCAGGTAGCGCACGCGATAGCGGTCCGACGAGTCCCACAGGATTCGCAGGACCTGCTCCAGCTGAGGCATCTCCGCCGCCTCGAAGATCGTGAAGTGGAACCGCCGGTTCACCGCGGTCAGGGAGATGACGTCCTCCTGCACCTCGTCCATCTCGTGGACGATCTCCCGCAGCCGGACCACGGTGTCGGCGCCCAGGCGCGGGATTGCCCGGCTGACCGCCTCCGTCTCGAGGAGTTCGCGGATCCGGTAGATGTCGATGAGATCGTCCATGTCGAGGGTCGCCACCACATAGCCCCGGTGGGGCCGGTAGTGGACATGCCCCTCGCCTTCGAGGATCCTCAGCGCTTCCCGCACCGGCACGGCCGACACGCCGAGCTCCTCGCCCAGCGCGTCCGGGCGGATGGACTCTCCCGGCGCCAGCCGGCCGTCCAGGAGCTGCTGGCGTATCTCCGCGAGCACGGCCTCCTGGGCGGTCTTGGGCCTTTCAAATGAGCTCACAACGCTCCATCATGCCACATGTGGGCGGAGTTGACATCCGATTGATGATTTCCTATAGAGTTCTACCGTCTCAACGGCGGAGGGAGACCATCATGACCGAGACGAGGAACCGGACCCGACTACTGCGCTGGCTCGCAGTGCCGTTCGCGGCAGCCTTGCTGTTCGCCGCGTGCGGCGACGACGAGGAAGCGGAGCCGGCTGCTCCGGCGCCGGCACCGGCCGAGGAGGCCGCTCCGGCACCCGATCCAGAGCCCGCCCCCGAGGCGGTCGACGAGGACGACGGCCACGACCACGACGAGGACGACGGCCACGACCACGACGATGACGACGGCCACGACCACGACGAGGACGACGGCCACGACCACGACGATGACGACGGCCACGACGAGGATGAGGGCCACGACGAGGACGAGCCTGAGCCTGAGCCCACGGTCCCGCCCGAGCCGATCGACATCCGCCTCGTGACATGGGGCGCAGCCAAGTTCATCGACTTCATCGACCTGTACGTGGCCGAGGAGAACGGCTACTTCGCCGAGGCCGGAGTGACTCTTGAGCAACTCCCGGGTGCGGGTGCCGGCGACGCGGTCCGCCAGGTGGTGGCCGGCAACGCCGACATCGCCATGGCCGATGCACTGTCCGGCTTCTTCGCCACCATCGCGGGAGCGGACCTTGAAGGCATCTACTGCCCGTACACGCAGAACTGGATGACCATGCTGGTGAACACCGGAGCCGGCATCGAGTCCCCCGATGACCTTCGGGGCAAGACGGTCGCGGTCACGTCGCAAGCCTCTACCAGCAAGTGGTACGCCGCTCTGCTGCTGGCCGACAACGGCATAACCGAGGAGGACGTGACCTTCGCGGCCACCGGCATCGCCTTCGGCGAGGCCCTGCTCGGTGGGCAGGCCCAGGCCGCGTCGACGTGGGGCTCGATCAACTGGGCCCTGCTCGAGGCCGGCGGCATCCCCGAGGACCAGGTCGGCGACTACGAGATCTGGCAGTACGACCAGGTGCCCGGTCCCAACGACATCTACTTCGCCAACGGGAGTTGGGTCGATGAGAACGCGGACGGGATCGGCCGGTTCATCGACGCCCTGGAGAAGGCCAAGCTATGGATCGCGGACAACCCCGAGGCCGCGGCCGAGATCGGCTCCCGCTATGCGGTCGGTGCCGACAATATGGACCGCAACCTCGCGGTGATCGACTACCGGATCCAGATGCAGACCAACGGCCCCGGCGTCTCCGAGAACGGCATGGGCTGGTGCGACGTGGCCACCATCCAGGACGTGGCCGACCAGGCCACCGCACTCGGCATCCTGCCGGACTCGGCCGATGCCTCGGCGGTGATCTCCAACCGGTTCATCAACTAACCGACAACTAGCCTGACCCGGCGGGCATCCGGTGCCCGCCGGGGTTCAGGGGCAGAGCGTGAACGACCAGACCGGAGAGCTCTCGGGGCGCGGCCACATCGAGATCGACGGCCTCACCAAGACCTACGCGTCCGACGCGGGCGACATCACGGCCTTGGAGGGGATCGACTTCGACATTGCGCCCCGCGAGTTCGTCGGCATCGTCGGGCCCAGCGGGTGCGGCAAGAGCACGCTGCTGCGCTGCGTGGGGGGTCTGATCGCCCCCTCCGCCGGCGAGGTGCGCATCGGCGGGAAGGTGGTCACCACGCCCGACCGTCGCATCGGGTACGTGTTCCAGAAGGCCGTCCTGCTGCCCTGGCGCCGGGTCCTCGACAACGTGATGCTGCCGTTCGAGGTGATGCGCCGCCCCACCGAAGACGACCGGCGCAAAGCGCACGAAGTGCTGGAGATGGTGGGCCTCTCTGAGTACCTGCAGCACCGGCCGGGCGAGCTGTCGGGAGGCATGCAGCAAAGGGTGTCGGTGGCCCGGGCGCTGGCAGTAGAGCCCTCGATCCTGCTGATGGACGAGCCCTTCGGGGCGCTCGACGCCCAGACCCGCGACCAGATGAACCTGGAACTGCTGCGCATCTGGCAGGAGTCCCAGACCACAGTGGTGTTCGTGACCCACGACATCGGCGAGGCGCTGTTCCTGTCGGATCGGGTGATGGTGATGTCGGCTCGTCCCGGCAGGGTCCAGGACGTGATCGATGTGGATCTGGAGCGGCCCCGCACCTTCGAGCAGGTCGAGGGGGACGAGAGGTTCTGGTCACTGCGCCAGCGGATCAGGGAGCAGCTCGAATGAGGCGGCTCCCGGGCTTGAACACGCCTCTTGAGAGGGCGACATGAAGCGGCTGCTGAAGGCGGCACGCTCCGAGGCGTGGATCGGCCGGGTGCTGGTGCTGCTGTCGGCCGTCGTGCTGATCGCGGTCTGGCACCTCTGGGCCAGGACCAACTCCCCGCTGATCCTGCCCGAGCCCGGCCCGGTGCTGAGCCGTCTGATCGACTACGTGGGGTCCGGCCGCGCCAACCCACACATCTGGATCACCGTGCAGGAGATCGTGCTGGGATTCGCGCTGGGCGGTGTGGCCGGCATCGGTCTGGGCACCCTGGCCTCCGAGTTCGGGATCGCCCGGCGGGTGATCATGCCC
The DNA here is from genome assembly GCA_009837445.1 of Acidimicrobiaceae bacterium. Taxonomy (GTDB): domain Bacteria; phylum Actinomycetota; class Acidimicrobiia; order Acidimicrobiales; family Aldehydirespiratoraceae; genus Aldehydirespirator. The sequence continues at coordinate 24,235 of VXTM01000034.1, read as the reverse complement.
TACGTCATCATCACCCAGGCGCTGCCCAAGTTCGCGCTGGCGCCGATCCTGGTGATCTGGTTCGGCTTCGGCATGACACCCAAGGTGATCATCGCGGCCCTCATCGCCTTCTTCCCGCTCTTGGAGAACACCTACCTCGGGCTTACAACGGCACCGGCGGAGATGCTGGAGCTCTTCCGGGCGCTGCGAGCCTCCCGGTGGACGACCCTGACCAAGTGCAAGGCCCTGCACGCGGTCCCCGCGGTGTTCAGCGGGCTGCGGGTGGCGCTCATGCTGGCGCTGGTGGGCGCAGTGGTGGCCGAGTACGTCGGCGCCAACAAGGGCCTAGGGGCGTTGATCATCGTCTCGCAGGGCACGCTCGACACCGAGCTGATGTTCGTGGCCTTCGTGCAGCTGACCGTGCTCGGGCTGCTGCTCGACAAGCTCCACGGTCTCGTGTACCGGCTGGTGATGCGCCGGCTGTACGGCTCGATCGGCGCCGAGATGCGGGCCGCGGGCGTGTCGGTGTGATGCCGGTGGGCAGACCTGCGGGAGCAGGAACCTAATGGACTTCGGCTGGCGGGTGCCCTCCTACGCCGGGCCGCTCACCACCCCCGCCTCGGCGCGTGCCCTGGTCCCGTACTTCACCCGGGTGGAGGAGGCCGGCTTCTCCGGGCTGTGGGTGATCGACCACCTGCTGGTGGCGCCCAACGTGTACTCGGTGGCCTGGCAGGATCCCATGATCACGCTGGCGGTGGCCGCGGGTGCCACCGAGCGGATCCGTCTGGGAACGGCCATCCTCTGCGCGCCGTTCCGCCATCCGACCATCATCGCCAAGGAGGTCGCCAGCCTCGACAGCCTCTCGGGCGGCGGCCGGGTGGTTCTGGGCGTCGGCACGGGCCATGACGACATGGAGTTCGCTTCGGTGGGGGTGCCGCGGCGCGAGCGCGGCCGCCGCACCGACGAGGCCCTGGAACTGATCGGGCTTCTGCTGAGCACCGACGAGGTGAGCTTCGAGGGCACCTACTACCGCGTCGACGACGGCACGACCCTCTACCCGCGGCCCGAACAGCCGATCCCGGTCTGGATCGGCGGCGGCTCCCAGGTGCATGTGGTCGACAACGTGGACACACCCAACATGGCCCCGGCCGTGCTGGCCCGGATCGGCCGTCACGACGGCTGGATCTGCCGGTCCAGCGGCACCAGCCCCGAGATCGTGGCCGGCGATATCGCGTCGGTGCGCGGCTACTTGGAGGCCCGTCGGGACATGAGCAGCTTCACGATGTCGCACGCTCAGTGGCTGCACATCGTCGACTCGGCCGACCGCGACAAGGTGATCGCCGAGCAACTCGCCGCCTACCGGACGGTGATGGACGTCAAGCGCTCCGACGCCGACCTCCAGAACGCCTACCTGTTCGGCACCATCGATGAGATGACGGCCCGCATAAGGGCTCTGGCCGAGGCCGGGATCGACCATCTCATCATCAACCCGCTGACTAACGATCCCCGTCAGATCGACCTGTTCGCCGACAAGATCATGGCCAACGTCTGAAGACGCCGGCCCGCGGTGCGGTGTCGAGCCGGCTCGGATCGGCAACGGCCGCACCACGCCCCCGGAGGTGACCCGATGCAACTAGTACTGCACAACATCGGCCAGGTGCTGACCGGGGTGCTCGACACGCCGACGTTTGACACCGACACCATCGTCGTCGACGGCGGTCGCATCGCCTCGCTGGACGCCGGCGCGGCCACCACCGCCGACACCGTTGTCGACTGCAAGGGCATGACGGTGGCCCCTGGGCTCGTCGACACCCATGTGCACCCCACCCTCGGCGACTATGCGCCCAAGCAACAGTCGGCGGGGTACCTCGAGCGCATGATGCACGGAGCGGTCACCCGGGCCGTCTCCGCCGGCGAGGTCCACGCGCCGGGCCGCTCCGGCGCCGAGTCGGCCCTGGGCATCGCCCTCGGGGCGTTCCACTCCTTCGAACGGCACCGGCCCTCGGGAATGAAGGTCCACGGCGGGGCGATGCTGCTGGAGAAGGACACCGAACCGTCCCACATCGACCGGGCCTTCGCCTCCGGCATGCGGATCATCGGCGAGATAGGCGTGGGCTCGCTCAAGGACCCGGCGCGGGCCGGCGAGCTGTCGCTGCACGCCCGGGAGCTGGGCATGACCGTGCACATGCACTGCGGCTGCACGTCTGACCGGGGGCCCGGCGGTGACGAGCACCCGTACTTCTCGGCGGAGGACGTGATGGAGGCCCGACCGTCCATAGCGTCGCACGCCAACACGTTCGCCTCGCTGTCGGATGCCGACATCGACATGCTCTGCGAGGACGGCGGCCCGCCGTACGTGGAGGTGGTGCAGGCCGGCGGCACCCGCTCGATGCTGCGGGTGGTGGAGGGCCTGGCCGAGCGCGGCCGGCTCGACCGGCTCCTGATCGGCACTGACACGCCCACCGGCTACGGAGTGACGTCGTTGGGTGTGCTCAAGACCATCGGCGACATCTGCTCACTCGGCGGCGTGGCGCCCGAGACGGCTTGGGCCATCGCCTCCGGCCACGGCGCGGCCGCGTTCGGCTCCGACGGCAACGTGATCAAGCAGGGGGCTGTCGCCGACCTCGTGGTGATGGACGCCTCGCTGGGATCGGTGTACGACACCGCCCTCGACGCCATGGCGGCGGGGGAGTTCCCCGGAGTGGCGGTGGTGATCACCGACGGTGTGGTGCGAGTGCGGGGATCGCTGTGCACCCTGCGGGCCCGTCGGGTGGCCGGCATCGAAGGCTGAGAGGCTGAGCGCTCAGCTGGCGCGGTCGCGGCCGACGACGCCCGCCGCGACGAGGGCCTCGATCTCGGCGTCGCTGCGACCCAGCGATCGCAGGATCTCGGTGCTGTGCTCTCCCAGGCGGGGCGCCATGCTCCTCGGCGCCCAAGCCGTTCCCGAGAAGTCGACCGGGGTGGCGACCATCGTGGAGGAGGTCGTCCCGTCCGGCACGTCCACCAACCCTCCGGCCGCCGCGAACTGCGGATCGGCCAGCAGGTCGTCGGGCGACTGGATGGGCGCCCAGAACAGCTCCGGTTCGGCGGCGAAGATCTCGGCCCACTCGTCAAGTGACTTGGTGGCGAAGATCTCGTCGAGGTCGGCAACCAGGCCGGCTGCGTTGTGGCGGCGCCCTCGGGCTGTCCCGTAGTGCTCGTGCTCCAGCCAGTCGGGCCGCCCGACGGCCCGGGCGAGCGGCGCCCAGTGGCGCTCCGGCTCGAGGCCGACCAGCCAGAACCGGCGGCCGTCGCCCGCGGTGTAGTTGTTCATGGCGGGGTTGCCCATGTTGTCGCGCTGGCCGATCTGCAGCGTCAGACCCCAGCCCAGCGTTATCGACAGGTCGAAGCTGATCGTGTAGGCGCCCTGACGCAGCAGTGAGGTGCTGACCACCTGGCCCTCTCCGGTGCGCTCCCTGGCCAGCAGCGCCGCGCACACACCGGCTGCGGCGGCCAGCCCGGTGCTGTGGTCCCCCATACCGCCCCGCTGGAACGGCGGATCGCCGCCATCGGGGGTCAGTAGGTGGGCAATTCCCGAGCGGGACCAGAAGCCGGCCACGTCGAAGGCCCCGCTGCCGGCCTCGTCTCCCTCCAACCCGTAGCCGGTGACGGAGGCGTAGACGAGTCTCCGGTGGCGGGCCTTCACCGACGCATGGTCGAGGCGGAGACGGTCCAGCCCGCCGAGGCGGACGTTGGTGACGAACACGTCGGCGGTGGCCAGAAGCTCGTCCATGACCGTGTACCCGTCGTCGGTGGTGAGGTCCAGGGCGATGCTGCGCTTGCCCCGGTTGTCCATCTGGAACACCGGGTTGCTGAACATGTCCCCGCCGAGGATGAACTGGAACATCCGGCCGGGATCACCGCCGGTGGGCTCCACCTTTACCACGTCGGCGCCCCAGTCGGCCAGAATCCCGCCCGCGGCCGGCCCGGCCACCCAGACGCCTAGCTCGACGACTCGGATCCCTTCCAGCGGCCCCGCCATTGGGGCTGCACCGTAGCGGGCTCGGTCCGTGGCGTGGTTCGCATGCGTCTGTGTTGGCGCGCTGCGCCAAGGGGCTGCACAGTCAACATCGAGCGAGCGGGCCAGCCGATAGGGAGCAGCCATGACAGGTGCCGACACCGCAATGCGAGACGCCGTCTTCGAGCTGATCGACGCAGACCGGGAGCTGCTGGCCGACACCTGCCTGGAGCTGGGCAACACCTACGCGCCCTGCGGCCACGAGCAGCCGGTGGCCGACGCGGTCAGCGCCTGGTACGAGCGCCACGGCATCGCGGCCCGCCAGCAGCAGATCCTGGCCGATCGCTCCAACGTCGTGGCCACCCTGGCCGGGTCGAGGCCGGGAGCCAGGAGCCTGATCTTCAACGCCCATCTCGACACCGAGATAAGCGGCCCCGACCACGCCAACCTCATGGAGTCGAGCGACCCCAACCTGGTGGGGGCCTGGCGCGAGGGCGACCGGATCTTCGGTCACACCGTGCTCAATGACCGGGGCTGCATGTCGGTGTTCATGGTGATGGCCAAGGCGCTGAAGGGCGCCGGGGCCCAGCTGGGCGGCGACGTGATCCTCACGTCGGTGGTGGGGGAGACCGGGATGGCGCCGGTCGACGAGTACCAGGGCCTCAGCTACGAGGGCAAGGGCTTCGGCACCCGCCATCTCGTTGACCACGGTGTACGGGCCGACTATGCGCTGGTGGCCGAGACCACCGCGTGGTCGAAGTCGTGGATCGAGTGCGGCGCGGTCTACCTGCGGATCACGCTGCGGGGCCGCAACATGTACACGCCCCGGCTGATCCGCGAGCCTGACCTTCCCGACCATCCCAACGCCATCGTCAAGGGCGCGGTGGTGGCCACCGTCTTGGAGGCGTGGGGCATCGACTACGAGGAACGCAACTCCTACATGTCCGAGCTGGGCGAGGTCCGGCCCAAGGCCCAGGTGGGGGCGATCCGGGGAGGCGTGCCGTACCGGCCGAACCGGTCGTCGCCGGTCTGCAAGCTCTACATGGACGTCCGCACCCTGCCTGGGGCCGACCAGGACGCGGTGGTCGACGAGGTGCGGGCGGTGGCCCGGTCGGTGGACCCGGCCGTCGAGGTGGATTGCTACATGGCCAAGGCGGGCCGGGTCGGGACCGGTGTCGAACCCCTGAGCGAGGCGGTCGAGCAGGCCTACGGCGAGATCGTCGGGGGAGCCACGCCGCCTCCCCAGGTGGCCCACACGTCTATGTGGCGCGACACCAACATCTTCAACGCGGTCGGGATCCCGTCGCTGACCTTCGGCCCGCCCCGGGGCTCGGCCGCAGTGCAGGGCACCGGCCACTTCGAGCTGGACGACCTGGTGGCCGCGGCCAAGGTCTACGCCGCGGTGGCCATGGACATCTGCGCCTGAATCCTGCCTAGATCCGCCGCGCGCTGGCGGCGTCGGACCCGACTGAGTACTCGATCGGCGAGTCCTCGCGGATCCAGGTGCCGCCGATCCGCAGGTCTAGGACCGAAGGGTCGATCGGCACCGCGGCGTCGGTGCTCTCGCCCGGTGCGAGACGGATCTTGGCGAAGCCGACCAGCCGCTTGGGCGGGCGCTCGTAGGCCGAGGCGGGGACGCGGCCGTACACCTGCACGACGGTCGAGCCGGAACGCCGGCCGGTGTTGGTGACCCCGACGATCACCTGATCCTCTGTCACCTCCGCGTCGCCGAACTCGAAAGTCGTGTAGCCGAGGCCGTGACCGAAGGGCAGGCGGGCTTCCGTGCCCCGCGCGTCGAGGTGCCATTGCCCGTGGAGCAGGCCGTAGACGGCCGTGTCGGCATCCCGGTCGAAGTCGACGAGGTCGGACTCGTGGCGGGGGACGGCGAACGGAAGCCGGCCGCCGGGCTCGGACTGACCGAACAGCACATCGGCCAGGGCGTGACCACCCTCCGAACCCGGGTACCACACCATGAGCGCGGCGTCGACGGTGTCGAGCCACGGCATGACCACCGCGCTGCCGGCCATAACCGCCACCACCACCCGGTCACACACGGCGGCTGCGGCCGCGATCAGCTGCTCATCTGCCGGATGCAGGCGCAGCGACGCCCGGTCGCCACCCTTGGAGGATCCGGCTACCGCGCCGGCGTCACCGAATCCGGCGAGGAGCGACTCGGCCTGGGTCGGGTCGGCCAAGCCGAGTTCGGGATGGTCCAGGGCAGGGGCCAGCTTCAAGAACACGGTTCCACCGTCGTCCATGTACTCGCCCTCGTCGTGGCGGGTGTAGCCGACGACCACCACTGCGAGGTCGGCTCCGGCTGCAACCGAGGCATCCCGGTCGCTGTGAGCCACACTCACGCCTCTCGGTACCGCCGCGGCCTCGATTCCGGCAAGCAGCGTCACCGGATCCGGGGTGTGCAGGACGTTGCTGGAGCCGCCGTCGCCGAGGTTGGGCACCGCAGCCAGCGGGCCCAGCACCGCGATCCTCCCGATAGCCGACAGCTCCAAGGGCAGCAGGTCCTCGTTGCGCAGCATCACCATCGACTCGACGGCGGCCCTGCGGGCTAGCGCCCGGTGCTCGGCGCATCCCACCACGGAGCGGTCCGGGGCGTTGGTGAACACTTCGACGAAGCGCAGGAACGTGGCCAGGGTCTCGGCCACCCGGGCGTCGACGTCGGCCACATCGAGCTCGCCCGACGCCACCGCGCCGGGCAGCACCTGGGTCCGCTGCTGGCGGAAGGGCATCTCGATGTTGCATCCGGCCTGCACCGACGCCACCGGGTCCCGCAGCCCCATGATGAAGTCGGTGACGACCAGGCCGTCCCAGCCCCAGTCGTCGCGCAGGATCCCGGTGAGCAGCGGGTGGCTATCGCCGCACCAGTGGCCGTTGAGGGAGTTGTAGGCGCTCATCACCGCGGCGACGCCGCTTGTGGCGACTCGCTTGAAGTGGGGCAGGTACACCTCGTGCAATGCCCGCTCGTCGGCGACGACGTCCACCTTGAAGCGGGCATTCTCCATGGAATTGCAGGCGAAGTGCTTCATGCACGCCATCACGTGGCGCTGCAGCCCCCGGGTGAGGGCGGTGGCCATCTCGCCCACATGATGGGGGTCCTCGCCGTAGGTCTCCTGGGCCCGGCCCCAGGCGGGATGACGAAGCAGGTTCATACACACCGCGCCGGTGAAGGTGGCATCGGAGGCCCGCAACTCGGCGCCGATGGCGTCGCCGATGCGCTCCTCAAGAGCCGGATCGAACGACGCTCCCCGGGCCATCGACACCGGGAACGTCGTGGACGGTCCGAGCACGCACCCCCGGGGCCCGTCGGCGAAGTTGAGCCCGGGGACGCCCAGCCGCTCCACCCGGGCTGCGGGCCATCCGTGGGCGTGATAGCCGCCGGTGGTCAGGTCGATGATTCCGGGCCAGAACGCCGGCTCGCCCGACAGGCAGCCCAGCCGCTCCTCCAGCGTCATCATGGCGACGAGGGCGTCGGCCTCGACCCTGGGGTCGGCGCCCTGCGCCACCCGCTCAGCCGCGTCTTCGAATGTGGTCGTCCTGGGTGCGCTCATTGCGACGGAGTCCCTCAGCCGACCTGCCAGCCGCCGTCGACTGCCAGTGACTGGCCGGTGACATAGCTGGACAGGTCGGACGCCAGGAACAGGCATGCATCGGCGATGTCGTTGGGAGTGCCCAACCGGCCCGACGGGATCCGCGACGCAAGGTCGCCCACACTCAACGCCGGACCGTCGTTCCCGATTCGGGACAGAGCCTCGACCACGTCGTCGAGCATGGGAGTGGCGATCTGGCCCGGACAGACGCAGTTGACTCGCACCCCGGTGTGCGCCGTCTCTGCAGCCAGCGACTGGGCGAGACCGATCAGACCGAACTTCGACGCCGAGTAGGCCCCGTTGCCGGCGCCGCCGCGCAGCCCGAACAGCGAGGATGTGACCACTATGGACCCGCGGCTCATCCGGCGAGCCGCGGCCCGAACGGTTAGGAACGCTCCAGTGAGGTTGACGTCTATCACGCGGCGCCAGTCGGCGATGTCAAGGTCGACGACTCTCTCGAGGTGCAGGACTCCCGCATTGGCCACCGCGCAGTCGAGCCGGCCGTGCTGTGACCGAATCGACTCGAAGGCCGTCTCCACCGCGTGCTCGCCGGTCACGTCCAACTCCATCGGCTCGACCAGTGTCCCGGTTGCCTCCGCGATGGAGGCCGCGGTCGAGCGCGCCGCCTCGTCGTCGATGTCGGCCACGACTACGGTTGCCCCGTGCTCCGCGAAGCGGCGGGCCACGGCAGCCCCGATGCCCTGGCCCCCGCCCGTGACTACTCCAACCCGCCCCTCCAACAGAGCGGTTGCGGCCGGACGGGTCACGCCAGGGACCGCAGCACCGCGGCCTTCACTTTGTGCTCGTCAACGGCGAGATGGCGCTCCAATTGAGGCGCGAAAGGCATGGGGACGTCCGGAGCGCAGACCCTCACCGGGGCGGCTCGCAGCGAGCCGAATGCCTCAGTGCAGGCCGTAGCGATCACCTCGGCGGCGAAGCCACAACTCTGCCGGGCGGTGTCCAGCACCACGAGGCGGCCGGTGCGGGCCACCGACTCCATGACGGTGTCGGCATCCCACGGATGGAGCGTCCGGGGATCGATTACCTCGACCGACACGCCCTCTCCGTCCAACTCCTCGGCTACCGCGAGGGCCACCGTCACCGTGCGTCCCACCGCCACCACCGTCACATCGGAACCGTTGCGCCGGACCTCGGCCTGACCGAGCGGTACCTCGTAGGGGCCTTCGGGTACAGGCCCGCGGGTTCCTCCCAACGAGGCCTCCTGCAGGTACACCACCGGGTTCGGGTCCCGCACGGCCGCCAGCATCAGACCTTTGGCGTCGGACGGCGTGGACGGCATCACCACCTTGAGCCCCGCTTGCTGGATGAACGTCGGATGAGGGCTCTCGGAGTGCTGGGCGGCGGCCGAGCCTGCCCCACCGGTGGCCGCGAAGTAGACGATGGGCAACTCAACCTGGCCGCCCGACATGTACCGCAGCTTTGCGGCCTGGTTCGCCAGCTGGTCCATCGTTACGTAGAAGAACGAGCTGACCATCAGGTCAATGACCGGGCGGAGCCCGGCCGCGGCCGCTCCCACCCCGCAGCCGACGATCGTCGCCTCCGACAGGGGAATGTTGCGCACCCGGTCCGGGCCGAACTCGTCGATCAGGCCCCGTGTGGAGCCCATGACCGAACGGTCGGCGTCCTCACCGAACAGCACGACCGCGGGGTCCTCGCGCATGGCCTCGGCCAGCCCGTCGCGCATTGCCGTGACTAGGTACGAATTACCCATCAGGGTCCCGCCGGGGAGAAGACATCGGTCAGAGCATCCTCGACCGGAGCGGCAGGCGCGGCCAACGCCCATTCGTGCGCCGCCTCGATGAGGTCGCGCTCGGAGGTGTGGATGGCCTCGAGGCGGGCAGCGTCCACGACACCGTCGTCGAGCAGCCGGGACTCGAGGGCTGCGATGGGATCTCGAGCCTTCCATTCCTCGATCTCCGCCTCAGGCCGGTACCTGCCGGCGAAGGCCTCCTCACCCTCGTTGTGCCCGTGCCAGCGGTACGTCACGCACTCGATCAGGCTGGGACCGTCACCCGAGCGGGCCCGGCCCGCGGCCTTGCGGACGGCCTCATGGACGGCGGTTACGTCGTTGCCGTCCACCTGCCGGGCCGGAACCCCGAACGGGGCGGCCCGCTGCGTGATCTCGCCCACCGTCAGGTCCTCGGTGCGGGTCCATTCCGTGTACTGGTTGTTCTCGGCCAGGAAGATGACCGGCAACCTCCACAGCGCGGCCAGATTGAGCGACTCGAAGAACACGCCCTGGTTGGTGGCACCGTCACCGAAGAAGCTCAGCGCCACCCTGGAGTTGCCCAGGTGCTGGTTGGCGAAAGCGGCCCCGGTCGCGATGGGGATACCGCCGCCGACGATCCCGTTGGTGCCCAGCATGCCCGACGGGAAGTCCACGATGTGCATCGAACCGCCCTTACCGCCGCAGTAGCCGTCGGCCTTCCCAAGGAGCTCGGCGAACATCCGGGCCGGGTCGCCACCCTTGGCGATGACGTGGCCGTGACCCCGATGGTTCGACGTGATCTGGTCGTCGGCTCTCAGCGCCAGACACGCGCCGGCGGCCACCGCCTCCTGGCCGATGTACAGGTGGACGAACCCGGGCAGGCGGCCCCGTGCGAACAAGCGGCGGCACATCTCCTCGAACTCCCGTATGCGGATCATTGTCCGCAGCGCTTCGAGGTCGTCGAGTTCAGGGCCCGCTTCGGCAGCTCGATCAGCCATGGCGCGGCTCACCCTATCCAGCCGCGCCTGGCGCGGTAGCCTCGCCCGATGCGGTCCGAGGTGATCCTCCCGAAATGGGGGATGACGATGCAGGACGGCACCGTCGTCGAGTGGCTGGTCAGCGAAGGTCAGCGCGTTCAGGAGGGCGATCCCATCGCGGTGATCGAGACCGAGAAGGTCGAGACGGAGCTTCCCTGCCCCGATACCGGCACTGTCGTCGAGATAATCGTCGACGAGGGGGACACCGTAGAGGTGGGCGCCGTCCTCGCCTGGCTCGAGTCTCCATGAGAGCCGCCTTGACGTGAAGACCCGGTGATGGAGATTCCCGAGTCGCTGGTCACCCTGGTCGGGTCGCAGGCCGAAGCGGCCCGATCGGGCATCGTCGAACTCTGCGGCGCGCTGGTGGCCGCGCCCAGCATCACTCCGCCTGGGGACACGCGCGCGGCAGCAGCCGCGGCCATCGAATGGCTGGCTGCCCGCAAACTCGAACCCCATGTGATCAGCGAACGCGAGGACATGCCCAACATCGTGGTGGAGGTGTCAGGGGCCCGACCGGGCCCGCACCTGATACTCAACGGTCATCTCGACACCATGGGACCCGGCGACGCCAGCCGGTGGACCGTGCCGCAGTTCCAGTTGACCCCCCTCGACGGGCGCCTCTACGGGCTTGGCATGGGCAACATGAAGGGAGCGGTAGCAGCCATGTGCGCCGCCATGGAGATCCTCTCGGAGCATGCCCGCGAGCTGGCCGGAACCGTGACGCTCCTGCTGGTGTCCGACGAGGTGCGCTTCGGCGACCACGGCGCCCGCTTCGTGCTGGAACGAGACCTGCGAATGCACGGGGACGCGGTCATATCCGGTGAAGGCTCAGGGTGGATGACCCTCGCAGTGGCCGAGAAGGGCATGGCTTGGCTGGACCTGCGAGCCAGCGGCTCGGCCGGCCATGCTTCGGCCGCGTTGCGGGGTGACACCGCGGTAGCCCGCCTGGCCCGGGCTCTGCACCGCTTGGACGAGCTGAACGACTGGCATGTGGAGCCGCCCCCGGCCCTCGCCGGCGCCCTGCGCGATCCCAACCATCCTGGTCTCAGGGTCGCAGTGAACGCCGGGATCCTCGAAGCTGGGGACGCCCGCGGCATGATCGCCCCCGACGCCCGGGCGGAACTCGACGTCAGGCTGCCACCGGGACTTTCCCTCGAGGCGCTTGACGCCCGGGCTCTGAAGACTCTCGAGGGCTCGGGTGTCGAGTACCGGCGGGGCCGGAGCTGGACAGCCAACTGGACCGACCCTGCCGACGATCTAGCACAGACGGTGTCGTCCGCGGCCCGTCTGATCAGGGGCGACCCCCCGGTGCTGACGGTGCGCCACCCGGCCAGCGACGCCATGCGGTGGCGGTCGCTGGGACGTCCTGCGGTGTGCTACGGCCCGCAGCCCACCCTGTCCGCCGGTGTCGACGACTACGCCATCGCGCAGGACGTCATCGACTGCTGCGGGGTGTACGCGCTGGCTGCCCTCCTCTACGGTCGCTCGCTTCGACCGGGTTGACAGCCGAGGACTAGGTTGGCCCCGACAGGCGCCTGCAGGGGGCCGGAAGCCGCCGGATCCCCCACCGGCAGGGTGCTTGGGGGAGGATCGAGATGCGCTCGCGTCTGATTGCATCGTTCATACTGGTGTTGGCCCTGCTGGCCGCAGCCTGCGGAGGCGACGACGCCGCTGAGCCGGACCCGGCGCCTGCTGCTGCGGAGCCCGAGGAGACCGGGGCTCCCGATCCCGAGGAGACCGCGGCTGTTGAGCCGGAGGCGACCGAGCCCGCCGAGGAGGTCAGCACGACCCTGCGTCTCGCCTTCCCGACGGACATGGACCCGCCCGACCCCGACACCAACTACCAGCTCCACGGCAACCAGGTCACCGAGGCGCTCTATGAGGGGCTGCTGCGCTACTCCAGCAACAACACCAACGAGATCGTGGGACTGCTGGCCGAGAGCTGGGAGGTGGCCGACGACGGCATGACCTACACCTTCACGCTGCGGGAGGGTCTCACCTTCGCAGATGGCAGCCCGCTGGACTCCGAGACCCTCAAGTTCGGCTTCGAACGCAGGTTCGCCGAGCCGGTGTTCGCGCCGTCGGCCTACATGCTGCTTCCGGTCGACCGGTACGAGACGCCCGACCCCCAGACCTTCATCATCCACATGGCCTACCCGGAGTCGGCGTTCCTGACCTATCTGGCCAGCCCGTTCAGCCCCAAGGCCGTCAACCCGGCGCTGGTCGCGGCCAACGAGGTCGACGGTGACTGGGGCGTCGAATGGATGAAGACCAACTCAGCCGGCACAGGCCCCTATGTGATCGAGGAGTTCACCCTCGGGCAGCGCTACGTGCTGGCCCGCAACGAGAACTACTGGGGAGAGAAGCCGTTCTATGAGCGAGTCGAGATCAGGATCATCCCCGACGCGGTGACCCAGGTCCTGCAACTGGAGGGCGGCGATCTCGACATCATCACCGGGCAGCCCATCGCGACCGTGCGTACCTTCGAGGACCGCGACGGCTTCCAGGTGGTTGGCTTCCCGATGCTGCAGAAGGCCTGGATCCATCTGAACCCGAACGTGCCGCCCACCGACGATCCGGACTTCCGCATCGCCCTCAGGGCCGCCATCGACCGTCCCAGGCTGGTCGAGCAGATCTGGGGCGAGTACGCCCAGGAGTCGACTCAGCTCTATCCGGTGACGTCCATCGACGAGAATCTGGGCCTGGATGTCTGGGAGCACGACCCGTCCCTGCTCGAAGCCGTCTCCGAGGGCAAGTCGGTCACGCTGGCCTATCCCGCTGACCGGGCCGCCGACTCGCAGGTGGCCGAGGCGCTGCAGGCCCAGTGGGCCGCGGCCGGTCTGGACGTGGTGCTGGTGCCCACCCCCGACGCCGACCTGGGCAGCTGGCAGGGCAATGTGACCGAGGCCCCCAACATGTACTACGAGGTGTCCTTCCCGGACTCGACTCATCCCGACACTTGGGCCCGGTTGTTCTGGTACTACGACTGGGAGAGCTTCTTCGGAGGATTCCTCAACTACTTCGTGGCCGGCTCTCCAGCCTCGGACGACGCCATGAACACCGGGCTGGGTGCGGTCGACCAGGCCACCCAGGATGAGGCCTACGACTTCTCCGCGGCCGAGATCACCGACACTGCGCACTACATAACCATCTCCGATCCCCAGGACGTCTTCATCGCCCGGGACGGGATCACCGGCTTCGCCCACTGGCTAGCCACGCCGGCGACCCTGGATCTGGCCGCTCTCCGGCCGGGATGAGCTTCGTGGCCGCATGACCGACACCCAAGGGGGCGGCCCGGCACCGGCCGAGGCCGCCCCTCGGGGGCCGGCGCCAGTTCGTGCCGGCCGCTTGAGCACTATCGGATGGCCCGAGCGCGCCGCGCTGGTGGCCTTCGTGGTGGTGACGGTTGTTCTCGTGCTGTGTCCGTGGCTGGTGGGCGCAGGAGAGCTGGAGATCGTGGACGACCCGTTCGAGGGGGTCCTCGGAAACCAGTTGCTCGGCACCGACGACCAGGGCCGAGACGTCTGGGCCCGCACCGTCTTCGGCATGAGGGCCAGCTGGTTCTCGGCCATGCTGGTGATCGTCATCGGCGCCGTCATCGGGGGCACGATCGGCTTGGTGGCCGGCTTCGCGGGTGGCTGGGTCGACACCGTCCTCATGCGGTTGACCGACGCCGTGCTGGCCCTGCCCGGACCGCTGGTCGCTCTGGCTGTGGTCGCGGCTACGGGGCCCGGGCTGCGCAACACGCTCTTGGCGGTGGCCGCTACCTGGTGGCCCTGGTACGCGCGCATCGTGCGCGGGCAGGTGTTCGCACTTTCCCGGCGGCCCCATGTGGAGGCCGCCCGCATGGGCGGAGTAGGTCGGGTCAGGACCGCGGTCGTCCATGTCCTGCCCGGAACGTTCGGCCCGGTGATCGTGGCCGCGTCGCTGGACGTCGGGGCGGTGATTCTGGTGCTGTCGGGACTGTCCTTCCTGGGCCTGGGGTCGCCGGCTCCCGCCGCGGAGCTCGGAGCCATGACGGCGCGGGGCCTGACCTACCTGTTCAACGCGCCCTGGATCGCCCTGGCTCCGGGCACCGCGCTGTTCGCGCTGGGCGTGGTCGCCAACTTCGCAGGCGACGCCACCAGGGACTTGCTGGAGGACTGAGTGAGACGCATCGTCATTACTCGCATCCTGTCGATGTTCGGTGTGCTGATGCTGCTGACGCTGGCCATCTTCCTGATCCAGAACGTGCTGCCCGCCGACCCGGTGAGGGCCTACTTCGGCCGCAACGCGACGCCGGAGCAGCTCGAGGCCAAGCGCCAGGAACTCGGCTACGACAAGCCGCTTCCGGTGCAGTACGTCGACTTCTTGGGCCGTCTGGCCCAGCTCGACCTGGGAACCTCGCTGCGGACCCGGCGTCCGGTCACCACCGACCTGGGCGACTTCACTCCGGCCACCTTCGAGCTGGCCTTCGCCTCAGTAGTGATCGCCGGCGTGCTTGGGGTCATGCTCGGACTGCTCGGTACCCGCCGGGGAGCAGGCACCGGCGCCGTGCGGCTCGTGTCCGTGATGTGGTCCTCCGCGCCCACGTTCTTCGTCGGGCTGCTGGGCATCCTCCTGCTGTATCGCCGGCTTGGCTGGCTGCCGCCGGGAGGGCGTACCTCCAACACACTGGAGGCCACCAGCACCGGTTTCCTGTTCTTCGGCCGGCTCATGCGCTTCGAGCTGGCCGGAGTCTGGGATGCGGTCCGGCATTTGCTGATGCCGGCCACCGTGCTGGCACTCGGCCCTTCGGTGGCCATCGGGCGCACGCTGCGAGGCTCGCTGCGCGACATACTGCGCGACGACCAGGTGCGGACCGCTCGGGTCAAGGGGCTCACCGAGCGGGCGGTGCTGGTGCGCCACGGCCTGCGCAACGCCCTGGGTCCGACGCTGTCCATGGCAGGGCTGCAGATAGGGCTGTTGCTCGCCGGGGTGATCGTCGTTGAGGTCGTGTTCTCGTGGCCCGGGCTGGGCCAGTACCTCGATCAGTCCATAGACCGGGCCGACTTTCCTGCCATCCTCGGCGTGGTGATGGTGCTCGGAGCCTCCTACGTGGTCATCAACACCATCGTCGACCTGCTGCAGCTCGCGGCCGATCCCCGGCTCCGGTCCCAGCGATGACCTCCGACTCCTCGTCCCGCGCCGTCAAGACCATCGCGACGGTGAGCGACTTGAGCGTGTCCTTCGACACCGCCCACGGCCGGGTCCATGCGCTGAGGGGAGTGACCCTGGATCTGCGTCCCGGCGAGGTGCTGGCCCTGGTGGGGGAGTCGGGATCGGGCAAGAGTGTGCTCTCCTCGTGCCTGCTGGGCCTGCCCCCCGAGTCGCGCCGGACCACGATCAGCGGCTCGGTCCTCGTCAGCGGCATCGACATGCTGTCCGGCTCGGCCTCCCAGCGCCGTACTGTGCGCCGGAGGCTGCTGGGTGCGGTGTTCCAGGATCCTCTCACCTCGCTCGACCCCACCATGCGGATCGGCACCCAGCTGACCGAGCGGGGAGTGAGCGCGGCGAGAGCTCGCCGGAACCTGAGCCAGGCCGGTGTCCCCGAACCGACACAACGCACGCGCCAGTGGCCACACGAGCTCTCGGGCGGCCTCCGCCAGCGGGTGATGCTGGCGATGGCCCTCGGTGCTGACGGCAAGCTGCCCGGTCCCGGCGTCGACGCCGTCTTCGACGACGAGGGGTCGCCGGTGCTCATCGTGGCCGACGAGCCCACCACTGCGTTGGACGTGAGTGTGCAGGCCCAGGTGCTGTTGCTCTTCGACCGCCTCAGGCGCGAGCACGGCTGCGCGCTTCTGCTGGTCACCCACGATCTGGGCGTAGCCGCCTCGATAGCCGATCGCATCGCGGTCCTGTACGCGGGGCGACTATGCGAGATCGGCCCGACCCGCAATGTTCTCGCCGATCCCCGCCACCCCTACACCGCCGGACTGCTGCATGCCCGCCTGGAACTCGACGAGAACGCAGTTGCGCTGCCCATCGCGGGTGCGCCCCCTGATCCTCTGCGGCTTCCCGAGGGATGTGCCTTCGCGCCTCGCTGCGAGCACGCCACCAGTGTCTGCCGGGACTCGTTGCCGGAGTTGCGCAGCGGCGACACCGGTCGGCTGTTCGCCTGCGTGAACCCGCTTGGACCGGAGGCTGGCTCCATCACTGTCGGTGCCGCCGCGGTGCGTCGCGCCGGGGCGAAGCCGGCGGCCGATGCGCAGCCGGTCCTGACCATTCAGGAAGTGGCGAAGTCGTTCCGGGCGCCCGGCGCGCGTCGAGACCGGCTACACGCCTTGGCCGGAGTAAGCCTGAGCGTGCCCGAGGGTGGATCGCTCGCCATCGTCGGTGAGAGCGGCTGCGGCAAGACCACGCTGCTGCGCATCGCGTGCGGACTGCTGGAGCCCGACCGCGGCTCTGTGCACTGGGCCGACGGGCTGCAGCCCCAGCTGATCTTCCAGGACGCGGGATCGTCGCTCACCCCGTGGCTGACCATCGGAACACAGGTTGCCGAGCGTCTGCGTCATGAGGGATCGCGCCGGGCTCGCCGCGAGGCCGCGGTGGAACTGCTCGAACGGGTCGGACTTGATCGGAGGGCGGCCAGATCGCTGCCCCGCCAGCTGTCAGGAGGCCAGCGCCAGCGGGCTGCCATCGCTAGGGCCCTGGCCTCGTCGCCCCGGCTGCTCGTGTGCGACGAGCCGGTCAGCGCGCTCGACGCCTCGCTGTCGCTACGCATCCTGGAGATGCTGGCCGAGATCAGGGACGAGCTGAAAGTGGCCATCCTGATGGTGACCCATGATCTGGCCGCGGCCCGTCACGTGGCCGAGGAGGTGCTCGTCATGTACCTGGGCCGGGTGGTGGAGGCCGCACCGGCGTCGCAGCTCTTTCGGAATCCCCTACACCCGTACACCCGGGGCTTGCGAGCCGCTAGCCCGACCCGGGAGCCGGGACGGCTGGCACCGACCCTGCAGGGCGAGCCGCCCAGCGCGGTGGGCGAGGCGGTCGGATGCTCCTTCGCCGGCCGGTGCCCTGACATCGAACCCGGCTGTCGCGAGCGGGCACAGGTCCTGGAGCCGATCGGGGTCGACACACGCCGGCAGGTGGCCTGCCAGGTCGCGGTTCAGAAGGCGGTGGTCTGACGGGTGGTTGGACCGGGCACCGTCTCGCGCCACCACGGCGTTTCGGTGCCGTCGTAGACGATCCCCGACTTGAATACCTCCACACCGCGCTCAGCCGCGAAGGCGGGCCACACCTCGGGGTCATGGCCGGGAAGGACCCGGTAACCGCGCCCGGCCGCGATCGACTTCATCCTCCTGATCGCTTCGACGGTGATGGTGTGGTCCCACCCGGCGGGCGCGGTGACCGGGTCCTCGTCGTCGATGTTGACCTGAAGGTCGGCCGCGTCGCAGGCGAACACGTAACCCGGAAACTGGTGGTCGCAGACGACGGCCTCGTCCAGGTCGACGACGAAGCTCTGGTGCCCGGGCGTGTGGCCCGCGGTCAGGATGGCCTCCACTCCCGGCGCGATCACGACATCGCCGTCGAGGAACCTCCAGTCGACGCGCGGGTCGTCCCAGTCGATCCGGAACATTGCCTCTGTCTCCGCCCTTACGTCATCTGCGGTGGCCCAGTCGTACTCGGTCTGCTGTACGTAGACCGGAACCCGTCCAGCGAAATGGCGCAGGCCCCCGACGTGGTCGTTGTGGAAGTGGCTGATGCACAGCGCGACCACGTCGCGGGGGTCGATACCGGCCAGCTCGAACGCCCCTTCGAGCGGATCGGCGTCCGGGGGGCCGGGCAGCTCGACGTCGATGTGCTCATTGCCCCAGAAGCGGCCATAGTGGGCTGGGTCCCGAACGAGGGGAGCGTTGAGCCCGCTGTCGACCAGGATCCAGCCGCCGTCGGCTTCCAGGAGCAGGCCGGGGACGGGTTCTCGCATGAGTTCATCGGCGAGGCGCTCCTCGACGAGCGGCCGCGAGTAGCGCAGAGCAAGGTGCTCCCAGCCGAAGATCAAGGGCACCACCCGGCGTACGCCTGTCACCCCAAGAGCTTGGCAGCAGCCGCCACCGGCCGCCAACAAGTCCGCGGGCCGCGACTGCGTCTCTGGTTCTGCTGGCGACACGCCGGCCGCCGGGTGGCATTCTGTTCCCATGGAGGAGCGCGGCCTGGCCGGGAGCGTCGACTACCTGGTGTCGGGCACGGTAGTCACCTGCGACGATGCGCGCACCGTCCTGTCGGACGGTGCCGTGGCCGTGCGAGGGCCACGGATCGTGGCGGTCGGCCGGCGGAAGGACCTGGAGAGTAGGTTCGTTCCCGACGAGCGACTCGGTGATCGCCGGGCCTTCGTACTTCCGGGGCTCATCGACTGCCACAGCCACCTCGCTCAGGCACTGGTGCGTTCGCTGATCGCCCACGAGTTGCCCATGATCTACCGTCTCTACCTGCCGGCCGAGGACGCAATGACTCTTGAACAGGTAGGTGTTTCGGCCCGCCTGTGCATGGCCCAATTGCTTCGTTCCGGCGTGACGGCCGTGGCCGAGACGACGGCCACGCCGGCCCATGAGGACACCATCGTGGCTGCGGTCGAGGAGACCGGCATGAGGGTGGTGATAGCGAGGGGAGCGGCCGACCAGGACTCCCATCACGCTGGGTCCTACAGCCAGATCACCGACCGCTCATGGGCCGAGCCCCGACCCGGTGAGGCCGAGCGGGACCTGGATCGGACCTCGCAGTTCCTTGATCGTCATCCGCCCGCTGGCGACCAGCTGCTGCGGGGCGCCGTGCTGGCTTCGCACATCACTGGGTTCTCGCCGGAGTACATCCGGGCGGCGGCGGCATTGGCCGCCGACCGCAGCGCATCCTTCCAGGTGCACGTCGGCCGGGACCGCGAGGAGGTCGAGTTCTCGCTGGCCGTGTACGGGCGCCGTCCAGTGGAGCAACTGGCTCACTGGGGCGTGCTCTCTGAGCGACTGCTGGCCATTCACGCCATCTTGGTGACCGACCGGGAGGCGGGGCTGCTGGCGGCGGCCGGCGCGTCAGTGGCCCATTCGCCGGTGGAATGCCAGAACATCCTCAACGGCATTCCGAGGGTTCAGCGCCTTCGCGAGCGCGGCATCGCCGTCGGCCTCGGTTGTGACAACGCCATCAACGATATGTGGGAGGTCATGCGGGCTGCGTGGGTAATTCACTCGAGCATGGGCGCCATCCCCGACTACGACCCCGAACACCTGCCCGCGGGCGACATCCTCGACATGGCCACCA
Organism: Acidimicrobiaceae bacterium; assembly: GCA_009837445.1. Taxonomy (GTDB): domain Bacteria; phylum Actinomycetota; class Acidimicrobiia; order Acidimicrobiales; family Aldehydirespiratoraceae; genus Aldehydirespirator. Next base: position 4,624 of record VXTM01000034.1, on the reverse strand, counting down.
GAGATGCGGCACGCGCTCTGCGGTGGCACGACGGTCTCGGCTCGATAGAGGTTGGCAAGCAGGCCGACTTGGTGGTCGTCGACGGCGACGCCGCCCACCTGGTGCCCGTGCACGATCCGGTCACGGAGTTGGTCCGGTACGGGACCCGGGCCGACGTCCGCGACGTGATGGTTGCTGGCCGTCTGCTGCTCAGCAACGGCCGTCACACCACGATCGACACCGAGCGCCTGTTCGCTGCGGCCGAGCAGGCCGCGCTGTCAGTGGCCGCGGCCGTGACGCCGCGCCGATACCGCCCGCTGTCCAGGCCCGCTTCCGGCTGACGATTCGCCGTCAACGCTGGTCGAAGGCGATCTTGATGGCGCCGGATGCGGTCTGGTCGGCGAGCAGGTCGAAGGCCTAACGGAAGTCGCGGCTGGGGAGGGTGGCCGGCAGCGCCAGCGGCTCCAGGTGTTCGGCGATGACGTTGACCACCCCCTCGTGGCGCTCCAGGCGGCCCCGGATCGTCAACGCTCTGGCACCGATGGCGAGCTTGCGGAACCGGGCCTGGCAGCCCTTCGACACGATCACGTTGGTGAGGCCGGTCTCGTCCTCGAGGTTGATGAACATGGTGCCCCCTGCGGTCATGGGCCGCTGGCGGTGCGACACCGTGCCGGCCACCTTCACCCGCCCGACCGGGTGAGTATGAAGGTCCGCGGCGGCCACCACGCCCGCGGCGTCCAGCTCGGCCCGGTGGAAGCGGGTGGGATGGCCGTCAACGGCCACGCCGGTGGTCCACAGGTCGGCGGCGGCCTGCTCCTGGGGCGACATGGGACGCAGCCTCGGCACCTTCGTCCCGGTGACCGCGCCCGTCAGGCGATCGGCGCTCGACTGGGCCGCCGCGCCGGCCGTCCAGAGAGCCTCGCGCCGGTCCAGGCCCAGTGAGTCGAACGCTCCGGCCGCGGCCAGCGACTCCAGCACCGGCAGGTCCAGCGCCTGCTTCGAGGACATGGCCCGGACCAGGTGCTCCATGGACTCGTACGGGGCCTCTTCGGCTATGGCCGCGGCCAGCTCCGGGCCCACTCCCCGCACCGACGACAGGCCCAGGCGCACCGCGGCGCCGCCCGTCGAGGTCTCGCACGGCTCCAGCGTCGCCCCGTCGGCCGAAAGGTTGATGTCGGGGCCGTGCACCACCACGCCGTGGCGTCGGGCGTCCTGGCACAGCGAGTGCGGCGAGTAGAAGCCCATCGGCTGGGCGTTCAACAGGGCCGCGCAGAACGCGGCCGGGTAGTGCCGCTTGATCCACGCCGAGGCGTACACAAGGTAGGCGAACGACACCGAGTGGCTCTCGGGGAACCCGTAGGTGGCGAAAGCCACCATCTTCAGCCAGATCTGCTCGCCCGCCTCCTCGCCGACGCCCCGCTCGGCCATCCCGGCGAAGAACCGGCTCCGCAGCCGCTCCATGCGCTCCACCGACCGCTTGGCCCCCATCGCCCGGCGCAGCTCGTCGGACTCCGCCGGGGTGAACCCGGCCACGTCGATGGCCATCTGCATGAGCTGCTCCTGGAACAGCGGCACCCCCAACGTCTTGGCCAGCGACCGCTCCAGCAGCGGGTGCAGGTAGGTGACCGGCTCCGCTCCGTTGCGACGCCGGATGTAGGGATGCACCGAGCCGCCCTGGATCGGCCCGGGCCGGATCAGGGCCACCTCCACCACCAGGTCGTAGAAGCTGCGGGGCCGCAGCCGGGGCAGGGTGGCCATCTGCGCCCTCGACTCCACCTGGAACACACCCACAGAGTCGGCCTCGCACAGCATGTCGTACACCGCCGGGTCCTGGGGCAGCGCGGCCAGGTCGATGCGGTCGCCGTGGGCCGAGGCCACCAGGTCCACCGCGTAGTGCAGTGCCGAGAGCATCCCCAGCCCCAGCAGGTCGAACTTCACCAGGCCCACCGCGGCGCAGTCGTCCTTGTCCCACTGCAGCACCGACCGGTCGGCCATCGACGCCCACTCCACCGGGCACACCTCGGCGATGGGCCGGTCGCAGATCACCATCCCGCCCGGATGGATGCCCAGATGCCGTGGCCCTCCCTCGGCCCTTGCGGCCAGACCCAGCACGTCGGCCGGCACAGCGCCTAGGTCTTCGGCGGCGGCCGGCTCGCCCAGGCCGCCCCGGCGGTCCAGCGACTTGGCCCAGGCGTCCTGATGGGAGGGAGGGTGGCCCAGCGCCCGGGCCATGTCCCTCACTGCCGAGCGGGCCCGGTAGGCGATCACGTTGGCCACCAGCGCGGTGCGGTCCCGGCCGTAGCGGCCGTACACGTACTGGATCACCTCCTCGCGCCGGCCGCTCTCGATGTCGATGTCGATGTCGGGTGGCCCGTCCCGCTCGGGCGACAGGAACCGCTCGAACAGCAGCCCCAGCTCGACGGAGTCCACGTTGGTTATGCCCAGCACGTAGCACACCGCCGAGTTGGCGGCCGACCCCCGGCCCTGGCAGTAGATGTCGCGGCTGCGGCAGAACGACGTGATGTCCCACACCACCAGGAAGTAGCCCGGGAATCCGAGCCGCTCGATCATGGCCAACTCGTGCTCGACTTGGCGCCAGGCGCCCGGCACCCGCTCGGCCTCCGGCGGGCCGTAGCGGGCTCTGGCGCCCTCGGTGGCGAGACGGCGCAGGTAGGCGGCCTCGTCGAGGCCGTCGGGGCACGGGTACGGTGGCAACTCCGGGGCCACCAGCGACAGGCTGAACGCGCACTCCCGCCCCAGCCGGGCCGCGGCCTCCAATGCGCCGGGGTAGCGGATGAAGCGGCGGGCCTGCTCGGCGCCGGAGCGCAGGTGGGCCCCTCCCCAGGCGCCGAGCCAGCCGTCATGGTCGTCGAGGCCGCGCCGGTAACCGACCGCGGCCAGGGCGTCGGCCAGTCGACGGTCGGCCGGGGTGGCGTAGCGCACCGCGTTGGTGCATACCGGCTGCACGCCCCGGCGCACCCCGAGCTCGGCCAAGGCGTCGTTGCGGTGGCTGTCCAGCGGGTCGCCGTGGTCCCACAGCTCCACGAACACGTTGCCAGTACCGGCCGCGCCGATCAGCCGGTCCAGCTCGCGGGCCGCAGCCCCCGGTCCATGATCGACCAGCGCCGAGGGCACCGCGCCGCTGTGCGCTCCGGTGAGGATCGCCCACCGGTCCCGATGGGCCGCGGCCGCCTCCAGGAAGTCCCCGGTCGACAGCCGGGGCTCGCCCTTGCGTCCGGCCATGTGAGCCCGGCTCACCAGTGTCCCCAGCGCCGCGTACCCGGCCGCGTCGCGGGCCAGCACCACCACCGAGCGGCACTGCCGGCTTCGGTCCGAGGGACTGGCAGGGCGTGAGCGGCGGGACGAGCCGAGCGCGTCCAGGGTGAGCTCGGCGCCGAACACCGTGGGCAGGCCGGCCTCGGTGGCGGCCTCGGCGAAGCGCACCACCCCGTAGAAGCCGTTGCGGTCGGTCAGCGCCAGGGCGTCGAGCTCGAGTCGGATCGCCTCGGCCACCAACTCTTCGGGGTTCGACGAGCCGTCCATGAAGCTGAACCGCGAGTGCGAGTGCAGCTCCGCATACGGCACCCGGGGCAGCCTGGAGCCTCTGCCGGCCTGGCCGCGGGGGAGACTCCGGACTTCGCTGGTCCGGCCGGAGGGCGCGCCGGCACCCTGCCTGCTTCCGTTCGACCATGACGGCGAGCCGGCCCGGTCAGACAGGCGGCGCTCCAACTCCCGCCAAGGGATGATCGGATTGTCGAACCCCATCAGTCGTAGGTGGCCTCGCGTTGCCAGCGGCCGGCTTCCAGCACGCAGAGGTGGGCGGAGCCGTCGTCGAGGACCAGCTGGAAGCGGGCCTGGCGGCGGCGCACTGAGGGGCGCCACCAGCGCTCGTCTAGCGGCCACGGCCCGGCCCAAGCGACAACAGACTGGCTGCGGCCCGTCGAGTCCGTTAGCTGCTGGGGCGGCGCACTCACTTCGCCCCGCCCGCTGACGGTGACGGGACTGCCGCCGCAGTCAGTGACCGTGATCGGCTCGGGCTGGGCCAGTACCACCGCGGGCGACGGTGCCGGCAGCCGCCCCGGCCAGGGAGCGTCCGCTGCCTTGGCTTTGGCCTTCCTGTTCTTCCCGCCGTTGCGCGGGCCGGTCGCTGACGAGTCCTGGCCACGGTTGGCGTCCCCGGCGGCGTGCAGCTGCACCCGGCGGCCGGTGTCGGCCGGGTGGCGCCCGCCGGCCAGGTGGGGCACGGTCACCGCCTCAGCACCCAGCAGTCCCTGCACCCGGGCCAGCGCCTTGGCCGCCTGCTCATCGGCCTCGGTCCTCGCGCCCCACATCCCCAGTTGGCGGCCGTCCGCGGGAGCCACCACACAGGGCTTGATCCGGATGAGCGTGATCGGGCCTGCCGGGCGCTCGGGAGACCGGTACCAGCCTTCCAGTTGCCAGCGAACCCGGTCGACCAAGGCTGGTGCGTTGAAACGGAATTCGTGGCGCCAGCGGCGGTGACTGGCATGGCCGCTGTCGGAATGGGCCTCGATGTCGACGCACATGCAGTCCAGGCCGTCGCGGTCCAGCCGGGCCAGCATGCTGTCGGACAGCGCCCTGGCCGTGAACGCCACCGTCTCGACCCGGTCGGCGGGCGGATCGATCT
>VXTM01000027.1 GCA_009837445.1 Acidimicrobiaceae bacterium | reverse complement strand
ATCAATTTATAGCCAGTGAACTGGGCTTATATGACCTTGAGACGTGGAGCTAAGGGGAATTGAACCCCTGACCTCTTCCATGCCATGGAAGCGCTCTACCAACTGAGCTATAGCCCCGAGGGTGCCGACAGGCTACAGGCTGGGTGCCGGCCAACGGCACCGGTGGAGGTCAGGCGGCCTTGATCTCGTCGAGGATCGGCTCCCAGCGGTCGGCGTCGCTGACGCCGGCGTAGAACTGGAGCCGGTCGAGGCTCCCACCGAAGCGCTCGGCGATGCGGGCCGGCACGTCGTGGGGCTCGGCCACGATGGCGAAGGCGTCCAGCATGTCGTCGTCGATCACGTCGCCCATCTCCTTCCACATGCCCCGCTTCGACAGCCGGTTGAGCTCGGTCTGGGCGTCTCCCCAACCGTGATGCTCCAAGACGGCCCGGTAGGCCGGGGTCGAACCGTAGAAGGCGATCTGCTCGCGGGTCCGGGCGGCCTTGGTGGCGACCTCCTCCTCGCGGAACCCCGACACCACGAACACCGGCATCGAGATCTGGAACTCGGAGCGGTCCCGTCCGGCCTCGGCCAGGCCGGCGTCCACGTTCGGCAGGGTCACCGCCCGCAGGTACTCGGCGGTCTGGAAGGCGTGGCACACGAGCCCGTCGGCGGCCCGGCCCGCCACCCTGGTCATCAGCGGCCCCACCGCCGAGATCAGGATCGGCGGGGGCGGCACGTCGATGGGTCCGGGGCTGAACATGGGCGTCATCAGGGTGTGGCGGTAGAACTCGCCCCGGAAGTTGAGGCGCTCCCCGGTCTGCCACGCGTCCCAGATGGCCCGGATCGCCTGGATCATCTCCTCCATGCGGGCCGCGGGCCGCGACCAGGGCATCGAGAAGCGCTTGGTGATGTGGGCCTGGATCTGGCTGCCCAGCCCCAGCAGGAACCGGCCCTTCGAGAGGGCCTGAAGGTCCCAGGCGACGTGGGCCAGCACCATCGGATTGCGGGCGAAGCCCACCGCGATGGCGGTCATCAGCTCGATGCGCTCGGTCTGCTGGGCGGCCAGCGCCAGGGGCAGGAACGGGTCGTGGCTGGTCTCGGCCGACAGCAGCCCGCTGTAGCCGTCCTGCTCCATCCGCCGGGCCCGGTCCCCGATGCTCTCCAGCTCGCTGCTGCTGGACGCCTCGGGCAGTCCGATCCAGGCGTCGATCTTCATGTGGGTCTCCTTGGACAATGCCGGCTGTCCCGTGGGGGTGCTACAGGATGCCCGGCCCTGCCCGCGTTCGGGCGGCGGGTGGCGTGATCGAGGCCCGGCCCGGCTACGTTGCGGTGCCGATGGCCGACGTTACCGACGCGACATTCCAGGCCCAGGTGGTGGACCGGTCCCGGACCGTACCGGTGATAGTGGACCTGTGGGCCTCGTGGTGCGAGCCCTGCCGGCAGCTCACTCCCATCCTGGAGAAGGTCATCGCCGAGACCAACGGCGCCGTCGAGCTGGCCAAGGTCGACATCGAGGCGAACCCCGGCGTCGCCCAGGCCTTCCGGGTGCAGTCGATCCCCGCGGTCTACGCCATGGTGGACGGCCAGGTCGCCGACGGCTTCCTGGGCGCCCAGGGCGAAGCCACCGTGCGCGAGTTCGTGCAGCGGTTCGCTCCGACGCCGGAGATGACCGAGGTGGAGAGGCTGATCGCGGCGGGCGACGAGGCGTCGCTGCGGGCTGCGCTCGAGATCGAGTCGGACAACCCCGACGCGGTGGCCGCGCTGGCGTCGCTGCTGATCGACGACGACCGCGGCGCCGAGGCGGTCACCCTGCTGGAGCGCGTCCCGGACACGCCCGAGATACGGCGCCTGATGGCCCTGGCCCGGGTGCTGGACTCCGACGACGCCCCCACCGGCGGCGCCCAGGACATCGAGGCCGAACTGGCCGGGCTGCTGGCCACCGTGAAGTCGGACGAGGAGGCCCGCCAACGCTTCGTGGACCTGCTTGAGGTGCTCGGACCCGACGACCCTCGCACCTCCGCCTGGCGCAAGCGCCTCTCCGCCGCCCTGTTCTGAGTCCCCCGGCGCTCGACGCTGGCCCGGCCGCCGCCCTGTTCTGAACATCTTGTCCGTGCACCGCTAGCCTCACGGGCGGCTAGCCGGCCGCCTCCCGTGTCGGTCTCATTGCAAGCGGCGCGGGAGACACGGGGTGCACACGCCGGCCGATCGCCACGAGGGGCGCAGAGCCCCGATCCTGTCCTCGCTGTCACCGGGGGCTCTGGCCGACCGCCTCGGGGTGTCGGCTGCCGCGGTGGTCCTCGGCGCGCTCGGGGTGGTGGCAGCCGCGGTCGGGGGCTGGTGGGCGCTGCGCCCTCCCGCCGGCCCGGACCCCGCAGAGATCCTTCCCATGGCCGGCTCGGTCCCGATCCCCACTCCGGCGCCGTCTCCGACGACGGCATCGGAGCCGGCCCGGATTGTGGTGGATGTGGTCGGGGCGGTGGTCCGTCCCGGGGTCCATGAGCTTCCCGCCGGCAGCCGGGTCACCGACGCCATCGACGCCGCCGGCGGCTTCACGACCGGCGCCGACCGTATCCGTCTCAACCTGGCTCAGCCGGTGGCCGACGGGTCGCGTGTGTGGGTGCCGGCGATCGGTGAGCCGACGGGACCGGATCTCGTTCCTGTCATCGGCGGCTCGGGCGGGACCGGCGTGGCCGAGGGTGGCCGCGAGTCCGGATCCGGGACGGTCGACATCAACACCGCCGACGCGGCCTCGCTGGAGTCTCTGCCCGGCATCGGCCCCTCGCTGGCTGCGGCCATTGTCGAGCACCGGAAACGCCACGGGCCCTTCGCCGCCGTCGACGACCTGATCGACGTCTCCGGCATCGGCCCGGCCAAGCTCGAGCAGATCCGCCCGCGGGCCACCGCCGCCGGCCCGTGACGGGTCACGGGCACCTGTTGGTTTCCGGGTCGCCGGTGGCGCCTGCCGGACTCGGTTGGCTCAAGAGCCCGGCGGCGATGCCGTACGCGGCCGCGGCCGGCGCGGTGCTCGGATCGTGGCTGCTGGTAGGAGTTCCGCTCGCGCTGGCGTTGGCGCTGGCCGCGGCCTGCGCCTGGAGGCCGAGCCCGCTCCTCGTCTTCGTGGTGTTCGCAGCCTTCGCGGGGTTCTTCGGATCCCGGGCCCTTGACGGGCTGGCCGATCCGCCGCAGGGCCGCATCGAGGGCTGGGTGACCCTTCTCGACGATCCCAGGCCGCTGAGCGCCGGCGGCGTCAGGGTCACGGTCCGCCACGGCGACGCCCGGCTGGAGGCCCGTGCCTACGGCGCGCTCGCCGGGCGCCTCGACGACGCCCTGTCCGGTGAGCGGGTCCAAGTCTCGGGAACGGCCCGGCCCGCGGCCGGCGACTGGCACCGGTGGCGCCACGTAGCGGCCACCCTCACTGTCGACACCGTCGGCGACCGGGCCGGAGCCGCGCCGGTGGCCGCCTTCGCCAATCGCATACGGCGGCTGCTGGAGTCCGGGGCGGCGAGCCTGCCCGACGACAGCCGGGCCATGTTCGCGGGGATGGTCTACGGCGACGACCGCGGCCAGTCGCCCCGGCTGTACGACGACTTCCGGGCCGCGGGCCTCGGCCATCTGCTGGTGGTGTCGGGCCAGAACGTCGCCTTCGTGCTCGCTCTAGCCTCGCCTCTGGTCACCCGGGCCCGTCCCGGGGTCCGCCTGGTGGTGCTGCTTGCCCTGTTGGGGGTGTTCGCGCTGTTGACCCGGTTCGAGCCGTCGGTGCTGCGGGCCGTGGCCATGGCCGGCACCGCCGTCACCAGCGCCGCCCTCGGCAGGCCCGAGACCGGGCGCCGGACGCTGGCCTGGGCCGTGGCCGGCGTGCTGCTGGCCGACCCGTTCCTGGTGCGGGTGCTGGCCTTCCAGCTCTCAGTGTGCGCCACCTGCGGGCTGCTGTGGATCACGCCGGTGCTGGCCGAGATGCTGCCGGGCCCCCGCCCGCTGCGCCTGGCGGCCGCCACCACCGCCGGCGCCCAACTGGCGGTGATGCCGCTGCTGGTGGCCGTCTTCGGAACCGTTCCGCTGGCGTCGCTGCCCGCCAATGTGGCCGCCGGTCCGGCGTCGGCGCCGGTGATGATGTGGGGTCTCACCGGGGGACTGGCCGCGGGGGTGACCGGCGGATGGCCAGCGTGGCTGATCCACCGGCCGACTGCCGCGCTGTTGTGGTGGATCGGAACGGTGGCTGAGACCGCCGCAGCTGCGCCGCCGGCGGTGCTCGGCGCCGGAGGGGCTGCCGCCGTCGGGATCGGCGTCGTCCTCGTGCTGGCTTCACGGAGACTGGTGCGGCCCAGGGGGTTGGCGCCGCTGGGCGCGGCGCTGGTGGCGGTCGCCTTCGTAGCCAGCGTCCTGACCGCGGCGTCGCCCGCGCCGGGCTGGTCCGAGACGGCGGGGGCGCGGTTGTTCCACCACGAGACGGCCACGGTGGTGGTGCTCGACGGGTCGGTGCGACCCGCGACCCTGCTGGAGCGGCTGCGGCTGGCCGGAGTGCGACGCGCCGACCTGGTGGTGGCCTCCAGCGGGGGTGCCTCCGACGCCCATGCCGTGCTGGCTCTGAAGGACCGGTACCCGAGCGCGACTGCAGTGGCGCCACCGATGCATCGGGTCCCGCACGCCCGCACGGTGCGGACGGGATCGGTGGTTCTGGCGGGGGACGTGGAGCTGGAGGTCGTCGGCGAGGGGCCTCCGCTTGATGTTGTCGCCCGAACTTCCGGCGGTTAAGGGGAATATGTCCCCGTTTCCCCCGGAAGATCAGGCCGCCGCCGGGCGCAGCCGCGCCAAGTCGTCGGGTGGCCGTATCATCCGGCCACTATGAGCGTCCAGCTCGTCACCGGAGACGATCCCGTGCTGCTGGCTGAGGCGGTGGCCAGGATCGTCAAGGAGGCACTGGGCGACGAGGACCGCAGCCTGGCGCTGGAGCAGCTCGACGAGACGAGCCTCCGCGACCCCGATGGCGGATGGAGCCTCGCCCCGCTGGTGGACGCAGCCCAGACCGAGCCCTTCCTGACCCTGCGACGCGTGGTGGTGGGCCGCCACCTGGCCCGGTTCTCGCGCAAGGGCCAGTGCGACGACCTGGTGCGGCTACTGGAGAACCTCCCGGCCACCACCGACCTGGTCCTGGTGTGGGAGAGGGGAGTGGACCCCGCCATGGGCGGCCGCATGCCCGCGATCCCCAAGGAACTGGCCGCTGCGGTGAAGGCCGCCGGGGGCGCCAAGCTGGACGTCAACCCGCCCACCCGCAAGGCCGACGCCGGCAAATGGCTGCGCGACCAGTTGAACCAGTCCAGCCTCACCTTCGAGCCGGCCGCCGCGGCCGCGGTGGAAGACCTGGTGGGCGCCGACCGGGGGAACGTGGTCGGGCTGCTGAGAACCCTGGAGGGCGCCCTCGGCGCGGGCAGCACCGTCACCGCCGACGATGTGGCTGTCTACGGCGGCGACGCCGGCTCGGTCGTGCCGTGGGAGCTCGACGACGCCATCGACCGCGGCGACATCGCGGCCGCCCTCAAGATCCTGCACCGCCTGCTGCCGTCGCGCCATGCGCTCCAGGTGCTGGCGGCGCTGCACGGCCGGTACCAGCGCATGCTGCGCCTCGACGGTGCCGGGGCGGCCGACGAGCATCAGGCCGCAGCGATGCTGGGCATGAAGGGCTCGACCTACCCGGCCCGCAAGATCCTCGGCCAGGCCCGCAGGCTGGGCTCGGAGAAGATCGCCCGCGCCATCGGGCTCCTCGCCGACGCCGACCTCGCGCTGAGGGGAACGGTCGACTGGCCCGACGAGCTGGTGCTGGAAGTGCTGGTGGCCCGGCTGGCCCAGCTGTCGTCTCGCTGAGCCGGCTCAGTCGGCCAGACGCTGGGTCTCGCGGATTAGGCGGCTCTTGCGCCGGGCGGCGGTGTTCTTGTGGATGACGCCCTTGGCGGCGGCCTTGTCGATGCGCTTGACCGCCTGCCGGAGCGACTCCTCCGCGGTCTCGTCGTCGTGCTCGGCTGCGTCGATGGCGGCCTTGGTCCGGGTGTTGATCTCCGAACGGACAGCCCGGTTGCGGAGCCGGCGCTTCTCGTTCTGCCGGTTGCGCTTGATCTGGGACTTGATGTTGGCCACGCTCACCTGCCGGTCATCTAGAGGCCCTTGAGGCCGACCGACGAGGCTACCGCCGCGGGGGTGCCGTCCCACCGCGGCAGCCCCAGGAGGCGTCGGTAGCCTTGGAGGGCACCTCAGGCGCCGGATCCGAGCCGAACGGAGCCCTGTGGACACGCCCCGGAAGGCGCCGGCGCCGCCCGATCGAGAGCCCCATGGACCTGAACCGCATCCGCAACACGTCGATCATCGCCCACATCGACCACGGCAAGTCCACCCTGGCCGACCGCATGCTGGAGCTGACCGGCGCGGTGGACGCCAGGGAGATGCGCGAGCAGTACCTCGACTCGATGGACCTCGAGCGGGAGCGGGGCATCACCATCAAGCTCCAGTCGGTCCGGCTCAACTGGCGCGACCACGTCGTCAACCTGATCGACACCCCGGGCCACGTCGACTTCAGCTACGAGGTCAGCCGCTCGCTGGCCGCCTGCGAGTCGGTGATCCTGGTGGTGGACGCCGCCCAGGGCATTGAGGCCCAGACCCTGGCCAACTGCTACCAGGCCCTGGAGAGCGACCTCGACGTGGTGGCCGTGGTCAACAAGATCGACCTCCCCGCGGCCGAACCGGAACGCTGCGCGGAGGAGATCGAGCGGGTCCTCGGGATCGACGCGGCCGACGTGCTGCACATCTCGGCCAAGACCGGCGACGGGGTGGCCGAGCTGCTCGACGCCGTGGTGGAGCGCACCCCTCCGCCCCGAGGGTCCGCCGAGGCGCCACTGCAGGCGCTGATCTTCGACTCGCACTTCGACCAGTACCGGGGGGTGGTGTCGTCGGTGCGGGTCGTCAACGGGGTGCTCGCCGCCGACGCCCGGGTGCGCTTCATGCAGGCCGGCACGGTCCACTCCGCTGACGAGGTGGGGGTGCGCACCCCCGACAACGAGATGGTGGAGCGGCTCGGCCCGGGCGAGACCGGGTACCTGATCGCGGGCATCAAGGACGTGGGCGAGGCCCGCTCCGGTGAGACCGTCACCGACGAGGCCCGGCCCGCGGCCGCGCCGCTGGAGGGGTACTCCGAGCCCAAGCCGATGGTCTTCTCGGGTCTGTACCCCACCGAGGGCGACGACTTCACCAACCTGCGGGCCGCCCTGTCGAAGCTGCGCCTCAACGACGCCGGGTTCACCTACGAGCCGGAGACCTCGGGCGCGCTCGGCTTCGGATTCCGCTGCGGTTTCCTGGGGCTGCTGCACATGGAGATCGTCCGGGAGCGGCTCGAGCGCGAGTTCGACCTGGCGTTGATCTCCACCGCGCCGTCGGTGGAGTACCGGGTGACGATGACCGACGGCGAGGTCGTGCCGGTGTCCAACCCGTCCGACATGCCCCCGGCCGGTCAGATAGCGGCGGTGGCGGAGCCGTACCTGATGGTGGCGCTGATCACGCCGACCGACTACACGGGCACGCTCATGGAGCTGTGCCAGTCCCGGCGGGGCGAGCTGGACCGCATGGAGTACCTGTCGCCGGAGCGGGTCGAACTCCGCTACCGGCTGCCGCTAGCCGAGGTGGTCATCGACTTCTTCGATCAGCTCAAGAGCCGCACCCAGGGCTACGCCAGCCTCGACTACGAGCCCGCCGGCTACGACGAGTCAGACCTGGTGAAGGTGGACGTGCTGCTGCAGGGCGTGGCCGTGGACGCCTTCTCCACCGTCGTGCACCGCGACAAGGCCTACACCTACGGCCGGGCCATGGTCGGCCGGCTGCGGGAGCTGATTCCCCGACAGCAGTTCGAGGTGCCCATCCAGGCCGCCATCGGCGGTCGCATAATCGCCCGCGAGACCGTCAAAGCCTTCCGCAAGGACGTCACCGCCAAGCTCTACGGCGGCGACGTCACCCGCAAGCGCAAGCTGCTCGAGAAGCAGAAGGCGGGCAAGAAGCGCATGAAGAGCATCGGTCGCGTCGACATTCCCCAGGAGGCCTTCATCTCGGCCCTCACGCTGGACGGGTAGCATCTTCAACCATGCTCGACGACCGCAAGGCCGCCATCCTCTACGCCGTCGTTCAGGAGTACATCCGCACCGCCCAGCCGGTGGGTTCGGTCCGGGTGGCCCGCTCGCCCAGCGTCGACGCGTCGCCGGCCACGGTGCGCAGCGAGATGGCCGCGCTGTCGGACCAGCAGTACCTGGTCCAGCCCCACACCAGCGCGGGCCGGGTGCCCACCGTCAAGGGCTACCGCTTCTTCGTCGACCAGTGGCGCCGGCGCTCGCCCTCGCCCACCCTCGACCCGGTCGACCGCCAGCAGGTGAACGAGTTCTTCTCGGTCTCCCACGGCGGTTTCGAGTCGATTCTGAGCGACACCACCGGGCTGCTGTCGGATCTCACCGACTGGACGGCGGTGGTGGTGGCGCCCAGCCCCGCGGCGGCCACCGTCCGCTCGGCCCAGCTGGTGGACCTGGCCACGGGCATGGTGATGGTGGTTGCGGTCATGTCCAACGGCGCCATCGAGAAGCGCACGATCGAGGTACCCGCCGACACCTCGCCGGAGGTGGTGGCCGACGCCTCCCAGCGGCTGGCCCGCAGGGTGGTGGGCCGGACCCTGGCCGACATCGGGGATTGCGACGAGCCCGACGACAGGCTCCTGGCCGCGGCTCTCACCGCGCTGCGGGAGGCCCGGGCCCACCACGAGGTGTTCGTCGGGGGCACCTCCAAGCTGGCCGCCGCGTTCGACGCCGTGGAGCAGCTCAGCGAGGTCCTCGGCCTGCTGGAGAAACAGCTCGTGGTGGTGACCGTGATGCGCAGGGTGCTCGACAGGGGCCTGCGGGTGGCCATCGGCGAGGAGACCGGTGTGCCGTCGCTGGCCGACTGCTCGCTGGTGCTTGCCCCCTACAGCACTGACGGCAGCGGCGGCGGGACCATCGGCGTGATCGGGCCGACGAGGATGGACTATCCGCAGGCGCTCTCGGCGGTGGCCGCGGTGAGCAGCCGGCTGGGACCCGCTCTGAGCGAATCGTAGGTATGGTCGGGCGCGGCCGGGCCATGCGAACACTGGGCGATCTGTAGATGGCGGACCATTACGAGACTCTGGGCGTTGACCGCGACGCCACCGACGAGGAGCTCAAGCGGGCCTACCGCAAGATGGCCCGCCGCTACCATCCCGACGCCAACCCGGACGACTCCGAGGCCGAGGCCCGCTTCAAGGAGGTGAGCGCGGCCTACGAGGTGCTGACGGATCCCGAGCGGCGCTCCCTGTATGACCGCTTCGGCACCGACGACCCCAACGCAGCCCGGGCCGCCGACCCGTTCGGCGGGGGGCTGGGCAGCATCTTCGACGCCTTCTTCGGCGCCGACTCTCCCTTCGGCGGCTTCGGCTCGTCGCCGAGGCACCACGGGCCGCCCCCCGGCGAGGACCTGGAGACCCACGTCGACCTCGAACTCAGCGACGTGGTGTTCGGTGCCGAGCGGGAGGTGAGCGTGCGCACCGCGGTCCGCTGCGAGTCCTGCGACGGCAGCGGCGCCGAGAAGGGCACGTCGCCGGTGCGGTGCTCTCAGTGCGGCGGCTCCGGCCAGGTGCGCAAGGTGCGCCAGTCGATGCTGGGCCAGATGGTCACCGCCGGGGCGTGTGACCGTTGCGGCGGCCTCGGCGAGATGATCGAGCAGCCGTGCGGGGAGTGCGACGGGCACGGGCGCCGTCTCGAGCGGCGCACCTACAGCGTCCAGGTCCCGGTCGGGGTAGACGACGGCACCACGCTGCGTCTCAGCGGCAGGGGAGCGGCCGGACCCCGCGGCGGTGCCCACGGCGACCTGTACGTCCACACCCGGGTCCGGCCCCATCCTCGCTTTCACCGGGAGGGCAGCGATCTGGTGCACGAGCTGCACGTGCCGTTCACGCAGGCCGCGCTGGGGGCCCGGCTCGAGTACGAGACGCTCGACGGCACCGAGACCATCGCTGTCCCCAGGGGGACCGAGACCGGCGCGGTGCTGCGGCTGCGGGGCCGCGGCGTGCCCCATGTGCGGGGCCGGGGCCGGGGCGATCTGCTGATCCGCCTGGTGGTCGACGTGCCCGACGACCTCAGCGACGAGCAGGAGGAGCTGGTGCGCCGGCTGGCCGAGCTGCGGGGCGAGGAGGTCGCCGAGCCGAGCGAGGGCCTGCTGGGCCGGATCCGCACCGCGTTCCGGTGAGCGGCCTGGCGTCCGTTGCGGGCGCCGGCGCGGGGTGGTCGGCCGGCGGGTCCGGACCGCATGTCCTCGTCGGGGATGTGGACGCGCCCGAGCTGTCCGCCGATGACCGCCATCATCTGGAGCGGGTGCTGCGGCTGCGGTCCGGCGACCCGCTGACGGTGGGCGACGGCGCCGGACGCTGGAGGCCGTGCCGGTTCGGAGCGGTGATCGAGCTCGACGGCGATGTCGTTGCGGTGGCGGCGCCGGCGGTGGAGATCGCGGTGGGCTTCGCGGTGCTGAAGGGCGGGCGTTCCGAGAGCGTCGTGCAGAAGCTCACCGAGGTGGGGGTCGACCGGATCGCGCCTTTCGTGGCCGAGCGGTCGGTGGTGCGCTGGGACGAGGCTCGGGCCGACCGGCAGGTCGAGCGCTGGAGGCGGGTGGCCCGCGAGGCGGTCATGCAGTGCCGGCGCCTGTGGCTGCCTCAGATCGATCCGGTGCGGGAGTTCGGCGAACTCGACCTGACCGGGGCCGCGCTGGCTGCCTCAGTGGGCGGGCCCATGACCGGTGACGAGAACTTCGTGCTGATCGGTCCCGAGGGGGGATGGGCCGACGCCGAGCTGGCCGCGGTGCCGGTTCATGTCGGTTTGGGGCCGCACATCATGCGAGCCGAGACGGCCGCGGTGGCGGCCGGGGCGATGCTCGCAGCCAGACGCAGCGGGCACCTGCCGGCGGCGGGAAGCCCGGGCTCGAACCCCGGTTGACCGGCCGGGCTGGTTACGGGCTGGGCTCAGCGGTGCTCCAGGGGGTCGAAGAGGCTTGAGCCCGCTGGGGTGTAGACCCTCAGCAGGTCACAGGGGCCGTGGGAGACGGTCTCCGCGCCGGTCGGGCCGTCCACCTCCCAGCGCACCGGCATCGAGATGGTCTGGCCCGGCGCGGGCCAGACGTCGAACAGCACGATGTGGCCCGTGCTGGGACGGATGATCGCCGGGGTGGGCCGGCCGTCGCAGTTCCAGTCTCCCGTCTCGACGAAGTCCCCGGGGCGGCCGACGCCGTAGCGGCTGCCGCCATGATCGATGATTGCACCCGGTTGGAGCGATACGGACTCCCCGGAGGCCGCGGCCTCAAGACCGATGGGAGCGGGGGGAAGCAGGAAGCCGTCGGAAGCCGCGCCGGAGGCCATACCGGGCACCATCGGAGAGGGGATGGCCGTCGGACCCGGGGCCGTGACCGCGAAGCGGGCCGGGCCGGGGTGTGCGGCAACGTCAGCGCGTGTCGATGCGCCCGAGCTCACCGAGTCTGGAGCATCCGCCGGGGGGCCGGCTTCCGCGTCCGTTGAATCGCCCGACGCGCCTGTCGAGTCGCCCGTCGTGACTGTTAGATCGCCCGTCGTGACTGTTGGATCGGCCGTCGCGGCTGTTGAATCGGCGCCGCCGGTGATGGTTACCGGCGCGTTCTCCTGCTGCCCCCGGCTCCAGATGCCTGCGGCCGCCACCGCAACAGACGCGGCCAGCACGGCGGCGACCACCACCCGCAGCCTCTTCCTGGGCCGAGACCTGTGCCCGTGACCCGAGACGGCGGCGGCGGTCCGGCCCGGCTCTCCCGCGGTTGAGCCCTTGTCCGGGACCATGGCGAGTCTTCTGGCCAGCTCGCGGACGTCAAGCCGCCCCGCACGCGCCGCGTCGGCTAGCGCCGACAGCTTCTCAGCCAGCGGCCCCTGGTCCGGGACGGGGTCGTGGCAGAGGTCTGCCAGGGCGACCAGGTCGCCGCGGCGGTTCTCGGATGAGATCTCGGTGGCCCGCCGGAACCCGCACAGCACGGGCTGGTCGCCGTCGCCGTGGAGCACATGGGACGGGTTGATCCGGCCGTGGGTGAGACCCATGTCGTGCAGGTCGGCGACCACTTCCGCCAGCGCGGCCACGCCCGCGGCCCGCTCGGCCGGGTCGGTGATGGGCCGGGTGGCCCAGGTGTCGGAACTCACGAACTCGGTGTGCATGGCCCGGCCGCCGTCGTCGGTCTCGACGAGGTCGACGAAGCGCACCACGCCGGGATGGGTGAGCCGCTGGAGGGACTCGGCCTCGCGCTCGAGGTCGCCGGCGTGTCCAGCCGGAACCTGCTTGACCGCGATCAAGCGGTCCCCTGAGCGGCTGACGGTCACGACCGCCACGGTCGATCCTCCCCGTCTCGACCGCCGCTGTCACACGGCCCTGGTAGCACTGACATAATGAACATAGCAGTAAAATACATGAAACAGATTGAATCTACAATCCTAGGTCTG
Source organism: Acidimicrobiaceae bacterium (assembly GCA_009837445.1). Classification (GTDB taxonomy): domain Bacteria; phylum Actinomycetota; class Acidimicrobiia; order Acidimicrobiales; family Aldehydirespiratoraceae; genus Aldehydirespirator. Next base: position 18,636 of record VXTM01000027.1, on the reverse strand, counting down.
GTAGTAGTGATCGCTGCCCGTGCCCGAGATGGCCTGCCGGTAGCCTTGGGCGATGGCCGGTCCGCAGATCGTGGCTGTCGCGTCCGGGTCGCCGGCCGAGCGGGCCGGGCTGCGTCCCGGCGACGAGATCGCGGCCATCGCCGGGGAGGCGCCCCGCGACGTCATTCGCTGGCAGCTCCTCAGCGACGGGGCCGAGGTCCCCCTCGACGTGCAGCGGGCCGGCGACCGGTTCGAGCTGGTGGTGCACAAGCACGAGGGCGAGCCGCTGGGGGCCGAGGTCGACGCGGCCGTGTTCGACGGCGTGCAGACCTGCGACAACCACTGCGAGTTCTGCTTCGTGCACCAGCTGCCGCGGGGGATGCGCCGCTCCCTGTACCTCAAGGACGACGACTACCGGCTGTCGTTCCTATACGGGAACTTCACCACCCTGACCCGCTTCACCGAGCTCGACTTCGAGCGGGTGGTCACCGAGCGACTGTCGCCCCTGTACGTGTCGATCCACTCCACCGACCCCGACGTGCGGGCCGCGATCCTCCAGAACCGGCGCGGCGCCGTGTCGCTGCGCTGGCTGAGGCTGCTGCTCGACGCCGGCATCGAGGTTCACGGCCAGGTCGTGGTGTGCCCCGGCGTCAACGACGGCGACGTGCTGGCCGACACCCTCGCCGGCGTGCTCGACCGCTTCTGGGAGCTGCGGTCGCTGTGCGTGGTGCCGCTGGGGCTGTCGAGGTTCAACCGCCAGTCCCGTATGCGGCTGCACACCACCGCCGAGGCGGCCGCGGTCGTCGACCTCGTGGAGAGCTGGCAGTCGGTGTTCCGTCAGGTGCTGGGACGGCGCCTGGCCTTCGTCGCCGACGAGTACTACCTGATGTGCGGGCGCGGGTTCCCCCCGGCCGAGCACTACGAGGGCTTCGAGATGCACGAGGACGGCATCGGCATGGCCCGGGCGTTCGAGACCGAGTTCGGCGAGGACGGCCACGAGCCCACGCCGCCCCGGTCGGGCTTCTTCGCCTGGGTGGACGGCGCGCCCGCCGACGGCTACCGCGCTCCCCGCCAGGGTTCCGCGGCCGAGGCGGTGGCGGCCGGGCCCGGCGCCTCGCCGGTGGAGGTTTCGCTGGGACGGCGGCGCCCCGCTCGTGATGCGGCCGTGGCGGTGCTTACCGGAACCCTGGGCGCGGCCGTGGTGTCGCCGCTGGTGGCCTCGCTGGAGCGCCAGGACGCCCGGGTGGTGCCCGTCGAGAACCGCTTCTTCGGCGGCAACATCGGAGCGACCGGGCTGATGGTGGGTGAGGACGTGGCCCGCGTCCTCGAGGGCGAGCCCGAGGGCGACCGGTACCTGCTGCCCGACGTGTGCCTCAGCCGGGGACGCTTCCTCGACGGCATGGACGTCGGGGACCTTCCCCGCCCGGTGGAGGTGATAGCCACCCACGGCCGGGCGCTACGGCTGGCGCTGGAGTCGTCATGAACCCGGTAGTGGCCGTGGTGGGCCGCCCCAATGTCGGCAAGTCGACGCTGGTCAACCGGATCCTCGGGCGCCGCGAGGCCATCGTGGAGGAGCGCCCGGGCGTCACCCGCGACCGCAAGGCGGTCGAGGCCGAGTGGCAGGGCCGGCGCTTCACCGTGCTCGACACCGGCGGCTGGAGCGCGGGCGGCGACGAGCTAGACGCCAAGGTCAGCGCCCAGGCGGAGCGGGCCGTGCGCGAGGCCGACGCGGTGCTGTTCGTGGTGGATGCGTCGGTGGGGGTGACCTCCGACGACGAGCAGGTCGCCCGGGTGCTGTACTCCGCTGACGTGCCCGTGCTGGTGGTGGCCAACAAGGTCGACCACCCCAACCAGGCCGACGCCGTCTGGGAGCTGCTCGGACTGGGGCTGGGCACCCCCCACCAAGTGAGCGCGCTGCACGGCCGAGGCACAGGCGACCTCCTCGAGGAAGTCGTCGCCCGCCTCGACGAGGCCTCCGACGAAGCGGGACAGTCCGGCTCGCCCGGCGGTGGCGGCTCCGATGAAGCCGCGCCCGATCAGCCCGACAGCTCGCTGGTTGCCGCGGCCGCCGAGGCGTTCTCGGTGGTGCTGGTCGGCCGGCCCAACGCGGGCAAATCGACGCTGTTCAACCGGCTGATAGGGGAGGAGCGTGCCATCGTGCACGACCTGCCCGGAACCACCCGTGACGCCATCGACACCCTCATCGAGACCGAGGAGGGACCGGTGCGGTTCATCGATACCGCCGGGATGCGCCGCCGGGCCCGCATCGACTCGGGCACCGAGTACTACTCGCTGGTGCGGGCGCTGCGGGCGGTGGACTCCGCCGACGTGGCGCTGCTGGTGGTCGACTCCACCGTCGGGGTCACCCACCAGGACCAGCGGCTCGCCGAGCGAGTCGACGCCGCGGGCTGCCCGATCGTGGTGCTGCTCAACAAGTGGGACCTAGTCGGCACCGAGGCCAGGCTCGACCTCGCCGCGGCCGTCGGCGACCGGCTGGGCTTCCTGGGAGATCCGCCGGTGCTGCGCATCAGCGCGTTGAGCGGCAAGGGGGTCGGGAGGCTGTGGCCGTCGCTGAGCGAGGCGGTGGCCGAATACCGGACCCGCATTCCCACCCGCCGGGTGAACGAGGTGGTCCGCGCGGCCCAGGCCGCCCAGCCCGCGCCCGCCGGTGCTCGCATCCTGTACGCCACCCAGGTGGCCACCGACCCGCCCACGTTCACGCTGTTCGCCAACCGGACCCTGCCGCGTACCTACCTGCGCTACATCGAGCGCAAGCTGCGGGAAGGCTTCGATCTCGGCACCACCGCCATGAAGCTCAGGGTCCGCCGCCGCGACCAGTAGCCGCCCGGCGCGGTCCGGAGCGCTGTGAGGCCCAGATTCCGCCGATGGCGGTACCATGGAGTGCAGCGGTCGGCCGAGTGCGGGGAGGGGCGCGAATGAGAACGATCGTTCTCGATCTCTTGGCCTTGTCCTGCGCGCTGGCCATGATCTTCTACATCCGCTCGGCCCGTCACCGGCTGCGGGTCCTGCGCCTGGTCGAGGCCGACGCCGGCGCGCACCCCGAAGCGCGGATCCTGGCCATGACCTCGCTGCGCAAGGAACTCCACGGCGTGATCGTCTACGCGCTGCTGGTGCCGGTAGCTCTGCTGATTGGCCGGGTGGACGCCGCCAACGTCACGGTGGTGCTCGGGCTGCTGGCTCTGCCGGCGCTGCTGTCGGTGTGGTGGGCCCGCACCGCGGTGGAGGAGGCCCGCATGGCCCGCAACCGCATCGGGCTGGAGCGCCGGGCCGAGCAGGCGCTGGAGCAGGAGCAGCTCGCCCCGAAGGCGTGGGCGGCCCGTCTGGCGCCCGAGGAGGTCCCCGACTTCAGCGGCTTCGAGATCGGCCGGGTCTATCAGGCCGGCTCGGGACTGATGGCCGGCGACTTCTTCGATGTGCACCGGGTGGGGCGCCACCGGGTGGCGGCGGTGATCGGCGACGTTGCCGGCCACGGCATCGAGTCGTCAATCACCGCTTTCCAGGCCAAGTACCTGCTGCGGGTGTTCCTGAGGCAGTTCCGCGACCCGGCTCAGGCCTTCGAGGAGATCAACGCCCAGCTCTCGGCAGGGGACCGCAACGAGGAGTTCATCTCGGTGTGCGTGGTGGTGTTCGACACCGAGGCCGGGACGCTGCGCTACTCGTCGGCCGGGCACCCCGCCGCGTTCTTGTTCCAGGCGGACGGGGTCATGCCGCTGCGCTCGACCGGCCCGCTGCTGATGCTCGACCCCGGCTCGACATACTTCTCCCGGGAGATCCCAATGGTGTCGGGGGACCTGGTCGTGATGTACACCGACGGCCTGGCCGAGGCCCGTGCCGGCCGGCAGATGTTCGGCGAGGCCCGCATCATCAAGTCGGTGGAGCGCGACCTGAACGCTGCCCCCGACGTGCTGTGCAAGTCGCTGCTCGACGCGGCCAAGGACTTCGCGGGCGGGTCGATAGGCGACGACACCGCCATCATGGCCATCCGCCGCGACTGAGCCATGGCATGGTGCCAGTCCTGCGAGCGATACCTCACGCCGTCCACGCTTACATCTGAGGGCACCTGTCCCGGCTGCGGCGCCGAGGTCCAGCACCCGCCCGAGCCCTCCGCACCCGTGGCGGACCGGATCCCGTGGCACTTCTGGCTGCTGCTGGGAGCGGCCGCGGTCTATCTGGGCTGGCGGGCCGTGCAAGGTGTCGCCCTCCTGCTGTAGCCGCTAGCCTCGCCCCATTCGGGCTGTGGCGCAGCTTGGTTAGCGCGTCGGTCTGGGGGACCGAAGGTCGGGAGTTCAAATCTCCCCAGCCCGACAGACAAGCCTCAGGTCAGAGCAACGCATCATCAATCGGGTCGCCGTCGTCTCGTCGATGAGACGCACTCCAGAAGGGCGTAACCCCGGCCGTTTGCCGAAGCAGGGACGGTTCCGGGGTCTTCAAGAAGTAACTATACGATCTGCCGGTGAGGGCGACGAGTTGGAGGTCGAAGTGACTAGTGACGGCACTCCGCCTCGTCCGTGCTCTCCACGGGACAAGGACCAGTGGTGGTACTGGACCGACGAGTGGCAGGCCGGCGAGCAGCAGATCACTGCGGACCGAGCCGCAGGCAGACGCCGCCCGGTGTTTGCCTCTGGTGACGAGTTCTTGTCTGCGCTGTGTGAGGCAGGCGGATCGCGCGACACCGGGGATCGGTAGATCCGGGGTAGCCGATGCGACTTGAGGGGCCATCGTCGGCCGGCCTGATGTACTCCGACACTGGCGGGGATGGACCGGCGGTTGTCTTCTTGCACGGGGTTCTGACTAACGGCAGCCTGTGGGACCCGATCGTCGAGAAGCTGCGCGGCCGCTATCGCTGCATCGTGCCCGAGCTTCCCTTCGGTGCCCATCGCACGCCGATGCCCGACGACGCAGACCTGGACCTCGCATCTCTGGCCAAGATGATCGCCGACTTCCTCGTCAAGCTCGACTTGCGCGACGTCACGCTGGTGTGCAACGACTGGGGCGGCGCACAACTCGTCATCGCTCCGGGGGGATCGGACCGCGTCAGCGCCCTCGTGCTCGTGTCGTGTGAGGCCTTCGACAACTATCCGCCCGGCATTCCCGGCAGGCTCCTGTGCCTCAACGCATCATTGCCGGGCGGGACCTTCCTCACCGCGCAGCTCCTGCGCCCCCGCCTGATCCGGTACCTGCCGTTCACCTGCGGGGCCCTCACCAAGAAGCGCATGCCCAACGAGCAGTTCATGGGTCTGATCGAGCCGCTGCGCCACAACCCCAAGGTGCGGCGCGACCTGGACAAGTACCTCCGCAGTGTTCCCGCCAAGCAGCAACTGCTCGAATGGGCCGAACAGCAGAGGGCATTCACCGGCCCGGTCCTCATCGTGTGGGCCCGCGAGGAGAAACTGATGCCTCCCGAGCACGCGGAGCGCCTCGCCGATCACTTTGAGAACGCAGAGCTGGTATGGGTCGACGACAGTCGCACGCTGATCCCGATCGACCAGCCCGAGATCCTCATCAACCACCTAGAACGTTTCCTCGCACGCACCACGGGAATCTGAGGCCTACCGGCTGCGCGGTTCCGAGGACGCGGTCTGAGCCGATCAGGACAGGCGGTTCTCGTTCATTGAGCAGACGTAGCCGATGGATGGGTCGGCCTGGCCCTCTAGCAGTTCCCGGTAGGTGGCCTCGATGCCGTCGGGGCCGGTCCGGTGCACCACCGTCAGCCATCGCTCGGTGTGGTCCAGGAGATCGTTGAACGCCCGGGCGGTCCGGCTCGCCAACTCGTCGGGTCCCCAGTCTCGGGCGCGCTTGGCGCTCTGTCCGGGCGCGAAGAACAACTCGGGCGGGGGGCCTGGGAGGTCGCCGTCGCTGTCCATGTCCTCCCAGTGGGTGGCGCCGACAGCGATGGAGAACTTCAGGTTGTCGGCGAAGTGCGTATGGATCGCCGACCGCACCGGGCCGCTGCCGGCCATGTCGACCAGGCCCGAGGCGACGCTGGCGTCGGTCCGGTCGATCTCTCCGTAGGCGATCACCTCGTCGTACAGGCCGAGACCTTCGACGAAGGCCCGGTTGCGCGGCGAGGTCACGCCGATGCTGTGGTGGTCCCCACGGCGAGCCAGGCAGGCGGCCAGGCAGATCGAGGTCTTCGAGGATGCGCTGGTGACCAGGGTCTGGCAGGCGCCGCGGAACACCTCGCCCTGGGCGTCAGGGTCGCCGAGGTAGTCGTCGACGAGGAACGAGGTCATGAACATGCCCCACAGAAGGAGGTACTCGTCGACCCTGTCCGGGTTGAACGTCGTGTCGCCGGAAACGTCGCGGAAGTCGGTGTAGGTAGCGGCGTGCTGGGCGCGATGCGCCCCGACGTCGCGGAAGGCGACTTCGCCGGTTGACCGGGCCCCGTCGGGCCGGGCTCCGACCGCACCGGAGCGCGGCTCGGCGGTGATCACCGCCTCCGACGACATCGGGTAGAAGCCGAAGTACCGGCCCCCGACCGCGATGTCGGGGTGGGCCGACTCGATCACCGAGCCGAGCCCCATGACCGGCAGCCGCCCCCACGGCGCCTCGGTGGGGAAGAAGCCCCAGTAGTCGAACATGTCGCCGACGACTGCGTAGGTCACGTTGTTGGTCGTCAACGCGAATCGCTCGACCTCCAGCCGGATCTGACCCGGGCTCAAGCCGGTGCGGTGGCTCGCCGCGGTCCGAGTGCGGCGAAAGTCCCGACGGTCAACCTCGAAGTCCACGCTCCGATCCTAAGGGCGCCTCAATTCCATGAAGGCCCGCGAAAAGGCGACACGATGAGGATGGGCCCGCCGGAGCCCCGGTCGAGGTCGGCCAGCTCGATGAGACGTGAAGCCCCGGGCGGCATGCAGTCGTAGATGTAGCTTGTGCCGCGGGTTGCAGGGGGCAATGTCTACCAGTCCAGCCGGGAGGAGCAAGTGACCGAAACCGTCGAACCGAGCCTCTTGGATCCTGACAGTTACGCCGGCGGGTGTCCTCATGCTCGGCTTGCCGAACTGCGCGATGCCGGTGCGATCAGCTGGCAGCCGGGTGCGTTCGATCCGAATCTGTCCAACCCGGAGGTGTCCGGGGGATGGTTTGTCCACCGCTACGACGAGGTCAAGTCGGTTCTGCGGGATCCGGCGACCTACTCGTCGCAACGCGGCACTGCGTTGCTCATGGACCCTCGCCCGGCCTCGGTCGAGGCGATGGCGAACCTGTTGATCAACATGGACCCTCCGGCGCACAGCAAGTACCGCAGGCTCGTCAGCGCGATGTTCACCCCCCGCCGGGTGGAGGCCCTGCGCCCCCGGGTCGAGGCGATAGCCAGAGAGGTCATCAACAAGATCGCCGGCAAGGGCGTGGCCGACGGCATCTACGACATCGCAGCCCCTATGCCGATGCGGGTCATCGCGGAGCTCCTCGGCATCCCAGAACGCGGCACACTGCTCTTCGAGATCTCCAACCGAATGATCGGCGCGGTCGACGTGGAGCCGGAGGCCCGTGCCGAGATGGCCATGATGGGCGGCGCCGAGCTCCATTTGCTCGGTCAGGAAATGGCTCGCGAGAAGCGGGGCGCCGATGACGGCACTCTGCTGGCGGCATTCGTCAACGGGACCCTTGAAGGCGTTGAAGGGGAGCAGGGAGGCGCGACCGACGAGGAAGCGGGCTGGTTCTTGCTGCTCATGGCCGTCGGCGGCAACGAAACGGTGCGGACCGCGACCGCACAGGCCATCCGCACCCTGGCGGAATGGGAGGATCAGCGCGATCTGCTGGTGTCCGACCTGGACCGCTACATCCCGGCCGCAGCCGAGGAGATCCTCAGGTTCCGGCCCCCGATCCGGAACATCCGCCGCACCGCCAACACCGGTGGCGAGATCGACGGCCAACCGATCGCCGAAGGCGAGAAGGTCGTCTGCAACTTCACCGCGGCCACCCACGACCCGCAGATGTTCGACAATCCGGAGGTGTTCGACATAACCCGTGAGCAGCCGAAGACCCAGCTTGCCTTCGGGTTCGGCGAGCACTACTGCCTCGGCGCCAACCTGGCTCGGATGCAGTTGCAAGTGATTCTCCGGGAGATCTACAGCCGCATCCCCGACATCCACCCGTCCGGCGAGATCGTGCACCAGCCCTCACCACTCATCTGCGGGCTGTTGTCGATGCCAGTCGCGTTCACCCCCGAGCGCTGAAGCCCAACGGATGGCTCCCGCTCACCGGCCCTGGGCGCAGGCCGGCTCGGGGCGGTCCTGCAGGCCGGCGGCCTCCACGATCTCGGCGGTCGGGAACCAGCTGTCGGGCATGAGGTCCATGATGTCGACGCCGCTGACGCCGGGGATTTCCTGCAGCTCCTGAATCTGCTCGACGACGATCTTGATGCCCTCGGCCCTGCGCTTGCCCTTCGGGGCTGCCTCCAGACGGTCGATGACGTGTTCGGGCACGATGCAGCCGGGTGTCTTGTCGACCATGCGGGCGGCTATGGGTCCCGGCAGTGCGCCCACGCCGACGAGGATGTGGGTCTTCTCGGTCAGGCCGAGGTCGACGGTGCGCTTCATGAAGTCGCGGAACATGTCCATGTCGAACATGAGCTGGGTGGTGATGAAGTCGGCTCCGGCGACGAGTTTCTTGGCCATCCGGTGCGGCCGGAACTCGAGCGGCGGGGCGGTCGGCCCGACCGCGCCGCCGATGTAGACCCGGGGAGCAGCCTTCAGTTCGCGCCCGCTATCGAAGGTCCCCTCGTCGCGCATCTTCTTCAGGATCCGGATGAACCCGGTGGAGTCGAGGTCGAACACCGGCTTGGCCTCGGGATGGTCGCCGAGCGTCGGGTAGTCGCCGCCTAGGCACAGAATGTTGCGGACCCCCGTCGCGCAGGCGCCCAACACGTCGGCCTGGAGCATCAGCCGGTTCCGGTCGCGGCACGTCATGTGGAGAATGGTCTCCACTCCGGTCTGCATCTCGATCAGTCCCGCCGCGATCGTTCCCGACATCTTCGGCGTGGCGAACGAGTTGTCGCTCACATGGGCCGCGTCGACGAACCCCTCGAGGGTGCGCACGTACTCGATCAACTCGGTGGCGTCGGCGCTGTCGCGAGGGTTCACCTCGCAGGTCACAACGAAGTGGCCGTCGCGCAGGAGACGCTCGAAGCGGCTCCCCGAACGCATCTCGTCGTCGCGCTCGGTCCGCTTGGTCCGCAGTTCGACGCGCTGCCACTGGGGCGCGGTGCGCTCGTGATGGTCGCGGCCGGCGAAGGTGTTGATCCACGACGACTGTCCCTGCAGCGACCAGTCGACCGACGGGTTGCCCTGATAGAGCTCGTCGGTCCACCGGCCCTTCCCGGCCCGATCGACCGCCTTCAACCAGACGCAGGTCATGGAGTGGTCGACCTCGCACTCGCCGTTGCGGCCCACCCCGCCGCAGGGCCCGTTGCGGATGTTCTTGGGGCATTCCATCGGGCAGGTCATGCCGGTGGAATGGAGGATGCACTGGCCGCACATGTGGCAACCGAACACGGGCTTCTTGACGAGCTTCTCGATGGGCGCCAGGACCGACCCCGCCGCGTTGAGCGCCTTCGGGAATCTTGCGTCCAGCCTCTTGCCGAGACCCTTGAGTTTGCTCACTTTGTTCTCCTCTTGGTGTTGTCAGCGCAGCTTCCACCAAACGGGACGAAGCATCGCCAAGGGGATCTTTCAAATTGTCGGGCTCGATCACGACAGCGGGACGGCACCACGGGACAACAAGCACCCGTCATCCCTTGACACCGCCCGCGAAGCTCAGCGACCGGCCGAGCGTCTTCGAGATGATCGCGAACATGAGCACCGCCGGGGCCGAGTACATGAGCGCGAACGCTCCGACACGACCGAAGTACACCCCGCCGAGGCTGTTGAAGTAGTTGTAGATGGCCACCGAGGCGGTGTGCTTCGACGGGTCGCTGAACAGGATGAACGGCACGAAGAAGTTGCCCCAGTTGGCGATGAACGTGAAGATGAAGATCACGATCATCCCCGGCTTGATCAGCGGCACGACGACCCTCGTGATGGTCTGCCAGGTGGATGCTCCGTCGATGCGGGCGGCTTCCTCTATGTCGAACGGGACGGCGTCGACGAAGTTCTTGGCCAACCAGATTGAGAACGGAAGCGTCGTGGCCGCCATGAACACCGCGGTGGCGAGCACGCTGTTGGTCAGGCTGTAGCGGGCGAACAGCCTGAAGGTCGGGATCATCAGCGAGATGACGGGCAGGCCGCTCGCGATGAGGATCACGTACAGGAACGGCCGTCCGAAGCGGAGGCGATAGCGCGACAGCGGGTAGGCGCAGGCGCACGCAGCCGCGACCGTGATCGAGGACGCGATCACCGACACCACCAGGCTGTTCCACAGGGGCCGGAAGAGGCCGTCGACCGTGGCCACGGCGCGGAAGTTGTCCAGACTCGGGTCGGTCGGCACCTCGAACGACAACTGGGCGGTGGGATTGAACGCCGCGGTGAACATCCACATCATGGGCGCGAGGAACGCGAGCACCACGAACGCGAGGAAGGCATTGGAGGCGACCGAGGGTGCCCGGCGCAGGGCGGTCGCCCTCATCGGTGAACCTCCGCAGGGCGCAGGACGACCACATACAGCACCGACAGCACCGCGCCGATGGCCAGCAGGACCACCGAGATCGCGGTGCCGTAGGCCAGCTCCTGGAGCCGGAACGCCTGGTTGTACATCAACAACGGCAGGGTCTCGCTGGCGTCGCCGGGTCCTCCGCCGGTGAGTGCGAAGACCATGGTGAACACCGACAGGGTCGGAAGCGTGATCAGCATCAGGTTGGTGAACGCGGTCCGCCGCAGCAGCGGCAGCTTGATGTGCCACACCGTTCGCAGATAGCTGGCCCCGTCGACCTTGGCTGCGTCGAGGTACTCGCGGTCGAGGTCGCCGAGAGCGGCCAGGTAGACCATCAGCGAGAACGCGGTCGCCCGCCACACGTCGGCCGCGATGACCGCGACCATTGGGTGGTCGAACAGCAGGCGCTGCTCGGGTAGGCCGAAGATCGGCAGGATGTCGTTGAGCAGCCCTTCGGAGGCCAGGAACGACGACCACATGAACCCGGGGACGATCTCCGGGTACACGTAGGCGGACAGCACCGTGATCACCACTATCGCCCGCATGACCCTGTTCCGGTTCTCGAGCATCAGCGCCAGCGCGAGGCCCAGCAGGTTCTGGCCGATGAGAGCCGAGAAGACGACGAAGATCAGCGTGAGCCAGACCGAATGGGCCAGGTCGCCCGATTCGATCAGCTTGCGGAAGTTGTCGAGGCCGATCCAGGACGGATCGCGGGCCTCCCGGCCGGTCAGCCTGGTGTTGGTGAACGAGATGTAGAGGGCGTACCCCGTCGGCACGACGACGAACAGCGACAGCAGCAGCACCGCGGGAGCCATGGGGACAGCCCATCGACTCGATCGGCGCAGCCGTTCCCCGGCGTCTCGCAGCCGCTCCCCGGCATCCCGTTCAGCGACCAGCACCGAGTCGGTGAATCTACTCAGCCTGCGTACAGGGCGCTGCCGACCAGGTCCTCCATCTGTGAGTTGTAGGCGTCAGCCGCTTCCTGAGGCGTCATGCTGCCCAGAGCCACCGCCTCCACCAGTTCGCCGATGAGCAGCTCGACCTTGGCGTTCTCCTCGGTCTGAGGCACGTAGGCGGCGTACTCGAGCAGCGCGCTGAATTCGGGAACGGTGGGACGCTCCGCGTAAGCCGCGTCGGTCAACACGTCGGAGCGGACCGCGAGCTGACCGGAGTTCACCGAGTATCCGAGGGCCAGGTCCTTGCTGGCCACGTGCTTGATGAACTCGAACGCCAGGTCCGGCGAGTCGCTTTCGGCGGCTCGCGCCAGCGTCCACCCTCGCACAGCCATAGTGGTGAAGCCGTCACCGTCCTGGTTGGGAACGGCGGCGACGCCTAGGCGGTCGCCCCACTCGGGCCACTCGTTGGGGCCGCCCTCGACCCACGCGAACGACATCCAGTTGCCGTCGACCGCGAATCCCAGCTGGTTGCCCTGCATCCACGGGCCGAGCTGCGCCCAGATGTTCGGGCTGAGCACGTCCTCCTCCGGAGCGGCGAGGCCGTCGGCGTAGTGGTCGGAGATGAAGGTCATGGTGTCGATGAAGCCGTCGCCTGCGGGCTGCCACAGGCCGGTGTCGAAGTCGAACAGCGTGTCGCCGGTGCCGTAGAGCAGCGGCTGGAATGTCTTCAGGATCGCGTCGGTCGGGCCGGACGCCTTGCCGACATAGAAGTGGGCCGGAATCACGCCTGGCAGGGCGGCCTGGATGGTCTCAGCCGCCGCTCGCAGGTCGGCCCACGACTCGGGCTGCCAATCCTCGGGCAGGCCAGCCTCGGCGAAGACGTTGCGGTTGTACCAGATGCCGATGCTGTTCGACGACAGTGGCACTCCGTAGATGTGGCCGTCGTCGTTGACCGCGCCGTCCCGCACGGCCTGGGGGAACGCCGAGGCCCACTCGTCCCATCCGGCGAGGTCGTCGTCGAGGGGTGAGAGATACCCGGCCGCGGCGTCGCCCGCGATCCAGCTCGGCGCGTAGTACATCACGTCGGGGACGTCGCTGCCCGAGCTCAGCTGGAGCTGGAGCTTGGTGTGGAAGTCAGCGTCCTGGGCGACCTCTTGCACCAGTTCGACTGTGACGCCCGGGTTGGCGGCCTCGAACGACTCCTTGGCCGCGTTCAGCGTGGTCTTGGGCTCCGGGAAGTCACCGGCCGCGTTGAAGGCCACGGTGATTGTCTGCGGTTCCTCGGCTGCCGGTGGTTCCTCCGCCGGCTGCTCCTCGTCCTCGGCTGCCGGTGCGTCAGTCTCCGGGTCGTCGGCCTCCTGCGGCTCCTCCGCCGGGGCCTCGGTGGCGCTCGGGGCGGTCTGCGGTTCTTCCGCAGCGTCGTCGTCGCCGCAGCTCGCGGCGACGAAACACGTGACCAGCGCGACGCACAGGATGCGCAGCCACCAGCGCGATTGCTTTGCTGTGATGTTCATCAGAGTCCCCTCCTCGGACGACCGACTGAAAGCTGGATCGACGATCCAGATGAATTAGAACGTACCATGCGGAAAAAGTCCGGTCAATCGCATTCGGCGTCGGGGAACCCGGCCACGATGCGGTCGCCCGGAAAGTCCCGGATTGGCGGCGCGGTAGTGTTCGATGGTGGGTAAGGAAGCGACGCTGCGCCTCGAGCGCGGGGCGGTTGGATCGAACTCGGCCGGCAACCGGAGCGCGACCCTGGCCACCAATCGACGGACGAGTCCTGCAAGCCAGGAGTCGGTCCGCCACCACAACCTCGCCCTCGTCGCGGGCCATGTCGTCGACAACGGCCCCTGCTCGCGGGCTCAGATCGTGAGGGACACCGGGTTCAACAAGAGCACCGTGTCCACGCTGGTCGGCGACCTCTGTGCGCTGGGCATTCTGGCCGAGTCCCCGGCGCCTACTCGCGGCAGCATCGGCCGCCCGCCCACCCTCGTTCGAGTGAGCGGAGATCATGTCGCTGCGCTCGGACTCGAGATCGGCGTCGACTACGTGAAGGTCGCGGCCCTTGACCTGGCCGGCGACGTCCGCTTCGGTGAGACGGTCGAGAACGACTACGCAGCGCTGGGCCCCGAAGCCGCGACCGCCGCACTGGTCGAACTCGCTGACCGGGCGCTGGCGCTGCTCTCCACCGAGGGCCTGGTCGCCGTCGGCGTGGGGCTGGGCGTGGCCGGACTCATCGACGCGACTGGCCAGTTGCGGGTCTCCTATGACCTCGGCTGGAGCGACGTCGATCTCGTCGGCATGGTCCGGAGCGATCTCGGCCGGCCCGAACTCGCCATAGGGATCTACAACGAGGCCGACTTGGCCGCGGTCGGCTCGCGCTGGACCGGCGTCGGACGCGGGTTCGACAACTTCGTGTACGTCTACGGCGGTGCTGCCGTCGGCGCCGGCGTGATTCTCGACGGGCAGCTCTTCGAGGGCAGCCACGGCTTCGGCGGGCAGTTCGGCCACCTTCTGATCGACCCCGACGGGCCGCGATGCGGCTGCGGCGCCCGCGGCTGCCTGGTCGCGTTCGTCGGCAAGGATGCGGTGCGCGACGTGACCGGGATCGACTCCTGGATGGCGCAGAACCCCGGCACCGCACGGATCTGGCTGGATGCGCTGATGGAGCGCCTCAGGGTCGGCGATCCCGGCCCGACGGACGCGATCGCAAGGGTCGGGGCGAGTCTCGCCGTCGGGATCGACGCGCTAGTCAACCTCCTCGATCCCGAGGCGATCATCGTCGGCGGCTTCCTGGCCGAACTGTTGCCGTGGATGAACGACGCCATCACCGACCATCTCAACGCCCGCGTTATCGGCCGGCGCAAGGTCCACTACCCGGTGCTGGCATCCACCCAGATCTACGACGCAGCCGTTCGAGGCGGCGCAGCCGTCGTGCTCACGCGAGTGCTCGCGGATCCAGCCTCGATCACACCCCTGACTCTCAACTAGCCGCCACGGCGCGGCGGCGCTGCTCGTAGAGGGCGAGGGCGTGTAGCGGGAAGTACTGCCGGTACAGGACGTAGTCGAGGAGCGCGGTACGGAAGAACACCCCGGCCGGGTCCTGCCGGGGCCATTGCCCGTTGGCGTCCTGGGTATCGATCAGGAACCGGGCGCCCCGGGCGATCGCGGCCCAGTCCGGGTCGCCGGCCTCGATGAGGGCGATCAGCGCCCAGGCGGTGTGGATGACCTGGCTCTCGTCATGGGCGACGTAGCGCCCGGTCAGGCAGCCGCGGTGGTGCTCGCCCCAACCGCCGTCGGGCCGCTGGCGGTCGAGCAGCCAGCGGCAGGCGGCACGCAGCGCCGGATCTCTGGGAGCCGCGCCCGCTGCGAGCAGGCCCCGGATCCCGAAGAGGGTGCCGTAGATGTACTGGACGCCCCACACGCCTCGCCACGACCCGTCGTGCTCCTGGGCGCGGCGCAGCCACGAGTCGGCCCTTGTGGCCGCGCTCGAGACCTCGGCGTCCAGAACGTGAGGTGCGTGCTGCCGGCAGGCGGCGATCGCGGCCAGGCAGGACGCGGTGCACTCGACATGGGAGTGCTCGGTCATCGACTCGCCGAACATCTCTGCGGGGTTCAGCCACTCGAGACCGACCGCTGAACGCCGCGACTCGTAGCTGCCGAAGCCGCCGTCGCGGTTCTGGCCGCGCAGCATGAAGCCGACGGCGTCGCCTAGCGCCTCCGGGCTCGCGGCCGTGGGCTCGGCTGCGATCATGCCCCGCACCGCTTCCGCGGTGCAGTCCGTCACCGGCCAGCCGTGCCACGCCCCGGCGAAGCACCAGCCGCCCTTGGGGTCCATCCGGAAGGCCTCGCGGAACCCTTCGAAGCTGGTAGCGATCTGCTGGCGCCGCAGGAAATCGGCACCGCGCCGCCGCGCGCCCGCGACCCCCTCGACCTCTGGCACGGCCGCCAGCGCCTGAAGAGCGAATCCGGTGTCCCAGGAGGCGCTCCTGGCTCCGGCGACACGCGTTCCCGCCTCCCCGTCCTCCCAGATCCAGCCCTCGAGCTGGGCCAGAGCCTTGCGGCAGTCGGCGTCGTCGGGGTCGTGCAGCCACAGGCAGAGAATGTTGAGAAGGCCGCTGACCGGGGAGATGCTCGTGTGGTCGGTGGTCTGTAGCTCCCACCGGATGCGATCGACTAGTTCGGCGGTGCAGCGGGCCCGCAGGCGCTTGCTTCCGAACCGCTCGTACCACCGCGCGAGGCCGTATCCGGCGCGGAGGCACACGCCGGGGCGGGCGAACAGGTCGGCGTCCCGAAGCCGGTTGCGGGACGCGGCGAAGTCCACCTCGGCGAACCCCTCGCCGAACAGCTCCTCGCGCAGCGATGCGATCACGGGCGTGACGGGTGCTTGGAACCGCTGCGGGTAGATGGCCGCCATTGCCATGTAGATGAGCCGGGTGTGGCAGTACCAGTTCGAGGGATGCAGCGGCAGCCGGCGCGGCAGCCGCCACAGCTCCGGCAGAACCGGGTTGACGCCTCGCCAGTCGTAGAGGTTGAGCAGAGCCAGCCAGAACTTCCCCCAGGTCGGGATGTTGAGCACCCCCTCGGCCCGAAGGAAGCGCCGGGCCGGCTCGATCCGCGGATCGTCGCGCTCGACGCCGAGCAGCCTGGCCGCGACGTAGACCAGGGTCGTGACGAACAGGTGCGGTGTCGAGTGCTCGTGCAGGCCCCACGTGCCTGACTCGAGTCGGGTCTGTTCGAAGCAGCGCAGCACGAGCCGGCGCCGGGCCGCGTCAAGCGGCTGCTGGGTGATGTGGTGCACCAGCACGTATTGCGCGGTGAGCATGGGGCACCACACCACCTCACCCTCCCAGGCGCCGTTGTCTCGCTGACGGCTCAACAGGTGCGCGGTCGCGCTCCCGAGCGCCGAAGAGGCATCGGGCGGGTCGGGCTCCTCGATGCGGCCGGGTCCGGCGTCGGTGCCGGACCGCGGCATGGAGACCGGGAACGCGCCGGAGAGGGTCGCCCGAGCATGCTCCTCTTTCTCCATGACGCCGCCGGCCTTGCGGAGCTGTCGCATCCCGCGGCCGAGCGAGAGGAGGCGAACCGCCAGCGCGCGCCCAATGTGGCGTGTCCGGCGCCAGGCGGAGGGCTTATAGGACTGCGTGATCTCGGGCGCGGTCGCCCGTGTCGCTATCGTCCCGAGAGCCCAGCCCAGGCTGGCAACCGAGGTGTCCTCACAGGCGAGCAGCCGGATGGTGCGGTCGCGGACTGCGGGCTTCTCCCGCCACTGCCGGTAGATCGTGCGCCTGAGCGCCACGGCCTCCACCCGGTGGTCGGCGAACACCTCGTACAGCCCCATGGCGAGGAGCTCCGGCGCACGGGTCTGCTGGAACCGCTTCCTGGCGAAGTCGCGGAAGTCGCCGCTACCGGCCAGCGTGAACGCATCACCGAAGCCGAGGGTCATCCCCACCGCCGTCAGCGGGTGGTAGTGCCCGGCGGCATCCCCGATGAGCACCCGACCGGGAGTCCCGTAGGTGTGGCGCAGCCTCAACGCATTGGTGGCGGCGTGGAACCGGCGCTCCCGCAGAGCATCGAGGAACGCGGACCCGAGGGCGTCCGGCAGGCTGTCGGCGTACGACCTCGCCAGCGCGCCCATGGTTTGCCGATTCGAATGCCCCGCCGGGAGGTCCACCAGCAGCCGGACGGAATGGTCCCCCAGCCGGTAGATCAGAATCGGGCTGGGCTCGGCGCATATGACGTGCCCGTAACCCTCGAACGGCAGCCTCACGCCGTTGAGCATGACGCCGAGCATCCGTGAGCAGGTCTGCGGCCTCGTGGACAACCCCAACGATTGGCGCACCACCGAGGATCGACCGTCGGCTCCGACGATCAGCTGGGCCGCTACCGATCCGGATTCGCCGTTGCGGGTGAAGGAGACCCGATCACCCTCGATATCGCGCACGCGCGCGTTGAGCATGAAGTCGACGCACGGTTCGCCCTCGACGGCTCGACGCAGTCGTGAGACCAGCCTCTCGTGTTCCCACGCCACACCGTGACGTCCGTCCGGATAGGGAAGGAGTATCGGCTCCCGCCCGTCCTCCGGGAATACGACGAATCCCTTTCCCTGAGTGCAGCCGGCGTCCCCGTCGGGCTCTAGGCCGAGTTCGTTGAGTATCCGCAGGGCGGGCGGATGCAGCCACTCACCCGCCAGCCGCTTGGATGTGTTCGGGTTCGCCTCGAGCAGCACGACCGAGTAGCCGTTCCGGGCATGAGCCAGCGCGCACAGGCTGCCCACCGGACCAGCGCCGACTACGGCGACGTCGTAGCCTGCAATGCTCGACACTCCGCCATAGTAGTAACAGCCATAATGAAGCGCGGTTCCACGTCAGATGAAACGACAGCAACTGACTGCGGGGCCGGGAGCCGGGGGGCGTTGTAGATTCCCGGGTCGTGAGGGTCGCTGTCGTCTACAACCGGGACAGCCGCAGCGTCATCAACCTGTTCGGCATGCCGAACCAGGAGAAGATCGGCCTGAAGACCATCAAGCGGCTCACCGACGCCCTGCGCGCCGGCGGCCACCAGGTCACCGCCATGGAGGCCGACAAGGAGCTGATAGCCAAACTCGAGTCGTTCATGCCCCGCGTCGTGGCGGGGGAGCGGCCCGGGATGGTGTTCAACGTGTCGTACGGGCTGCAGGGCCAGGCCCGCTACACGCACGTCCCGAGCATCCTCGAGATGGTCGGCATCCCCTATGTGGCCTCGGGGCCGCTGGGGCATTCGCTGGCGCTCGACAAGGTCGTCACCAAGATGATCCTGCGCCAGAACGGCATCCCCACGCCGGAGTTCGCGGTACTGGAGACGCCGGAGATGCCTGTCCCGGACGGCCTGCCCTACCCGATGGTGGTCAAGCCCAAGAACGAAGCGGTCTCGTTCGGCCTGGCCGTGGTGCACGACACCGACGAGCTGCGGACCTCCGCCAAGGTCATCTTCGACCGGTTCTCCCAGCCGGTGCTGGCCGAGCAGTACGTCGAGGGCCGCGAGATCAACGTCGGGCTGCTGGGCAACGGACCGCCGGAGGCCTTCCCGCCGGTGATGCTCAGCTTCGGCGACGGTCCCCAGATCTACACCTACGAGGACAAGACCGGCCGCAGCGGCCGCCAGATCCAGCCGG
>VXTM01000003.1 GCA_009837445.1 Acidimicrobiaceae bacterium | reverse complement strand
GGTGTTGGGGGCCTTGGGGGCGCGGCGATGATCAAGCTGTACGACTACGTGCTGTCGGTGAACTGCTACAAGCAGCGGCTGCTGCTGAGCATCCTCGACGTGCCCTACGAGTCGATCCCCGTGGACTTCTACCCGGGCTGGGAGCACAAGAGCGAGGCGTTCAAGAAGATCAACCCGCTGGGCCACATCCCGGTCATCGACGACGACGGCTACATCCTCTGGGACGCCCACGCCATCCTGGTGTACCTGGCGGCCAAGTACGACCCCAGCGGGCAGTGGTACCCGAGCAGCGATCCGGAGCGGATCGGCGAGACCGCCTCGTGGATGCTGTTCGCGGAGGGCACCACCAACACCGCGTCGGCGGCCCGGTTGTGCGTCAACCTCGAGTACCCCTTCGATCTGGAGGCCTGCCAGGCCGGCGCCCACCGGCTGTTCCGGGTGCTGGACGAGCACCTGTGGTTCCAGGAGCGCCGGGGCCGGGACTGGGTGTGCTCCGGCGCCCACCCCACCATCGCCGACCTCGCTCTGTTCCCGGACGTGGTTCTGTCGGAGGAGGGCGGGATCTCCCGGATGGACTACCCGGCGCTGCGACGCTGGACCGACCGGGTCCGCCGCATCCCCGGCTTCATACCCATGCCGGGCATCTTCCCCCCCGCGGCGGTCAAGGCAGGATCTCCGGACTAAGAGCGAGCGCAAACAGGTGACGAGCCGGTTGCGTCGCGGCGGGGTCATTCCCGCTCTTGTTCGCTGCGCTCACGGGCCGCTCGGGCCACGGCCTCGCCCGTATGAGCGCAGATCGGCTCGCCTATTCGCTCGGCCTCTAGGGGCGATCTCCCGGGCCGGGGCTAGGACGTGCCGAAGGTCAGCCCCAGGTCCTTGAGCCAGCGGCGGTAGGCGACCGCGGTCCTGTCCGCCCGGACGTGCCACTCGGCCGCCAGGTCCAGGGGCAGCAGCTCGGGCCGCTGAGACTCCACGATCGGGACGTCCTGCAGCACGATCTCGTCGATGTAGGCGCCGAACTCCTCGTCGGACATGTCGTGGTTGTAGTTCATCGAGTTCCACATCCAGCCGACGCTGCTGTGCTCGTCGACGGGGGTCACTGCGAAGTACATGGTGTAGCGCTCGGGGCCGCCGCCCGGCACCGACAGCGCGATGTAGGCGGTGAGCGGCCGCAGCACCCGGTACACCCACTGGGCCATCTTGGCCTCGCCCGAGCCGTCGGGGTTGGGAGTCCAGGTGTTGATGTCGAATGCGGTGATGCCGTCGGAGCTGGTCTCCACCGCGTAGTCGCCGAGCTCGGCGTGGTCGCGGTCGCCGAGGATGCCCTCGTGCACGAACGGGAAATGGCTGATGTCCAGGAAGTTCTCGATGACCCTCGGGGCGCTGGCCTTCATCTCATAGGGACCGCCGAGGACGTGGCGGTAGGCGGGGTCGTCCCACTCGTCGTAGCGCGGCGGCGGGCGCTCGGGCCGGCCCAGCGAGGCCCAGATCAGGCCGTGGGCCTCGGTCGCCTCGTAGACGGTGGCGCACGCCCGGGCCGGGGGCTGCCGCTGGGGCCGGGACGGAATAAGGACGCAGCTGCCGGACGGGTCGTAGGTCCAGCCGTGGTAGGGGCACTCCAGGCCTAGACCGGTGACCTGACCCAGCGATAGGCGGGTGCCCCGGTGCACGCACAGGTCCTTCCAGGCCATGACCGCACCGTCCTGGCGCCAGACCACCAGGTCCTCGCCCAGCAGCCGGGCCCCGGCCACCTGCGATTCCCCTATGTCCGCGGCCCGGGCCACCGCGTGCCAGTCGTCCACCAGCACCGGATCGTCGATCATCGGCCTCTTAGGCCCGGACAGGGGCGGGCACCACGCCGTAGGTGACGCCCAGGTCGGCCAGCCAGCGCCGGTAGGCGATGGCCGACCGGTCGGCCCGGATGGGGGTCTCGGCCCGGGGGTCGAGGGGCAGGAGCTTGGGGTGCTGGTTCTCCAGGATCGGCTTGTCCTGGGCGAAGATCAGGAGCTGGTAGGACTTGATCTCGTTGTCGGTGCTGGTGTCGTCGATCACGCCCATGTAGTTGTGGGCCCGCACCCGGTCGGCGCTCAGGGGCTGCACCCAGATGGCGCAGATGTCCTCGACCGACGGGTCGGGGAGGCTGTCGTAGTAGAGCATCACGCAGTAGGGGTGCGGCACCCGGTAGCGGTAGCGCATCACCACCGGAGCGTCGAAGTTGACCCCGACCTTGGGCACCAGCATGTCGCACTTGCTGGCGTGGACCTCGCCGTCGCGGATCTCCACGTCGTACTCGACCACCTCGGTGTGGGGCAGCACCCCCAGCGACCCCTCGTGGACGTAGGGGAAGTGGGCCAGGTCGAGGAAGTTCTCCACCGCCCGGGGCGCGGAGGTGGCCACCCCGACGGTGCCAGCGTTCATGTTGCGCCGCCGGGGATGGTGGTATTCCGGCAGCGGGAACAGATCGGCGGGGGGATCGCCGAGGCTGGTCCACAGGTAGCCGTACTCGGGTTTGGCCGGCAGGGCCTCCGCGGCGTTGAGTCGGGCGGGGTCCACGGGGGCGCCGGCGGGCAGGGACGGGCTCGAGCGCCAGACGAGGCACTCGCCGTCGGGGGTCGCGGTGAAGCTGACACGCTCGTCGAGCAGGAGGGTGTCGTTGACCACGCCCGCGGCGATCTCGTCGAGGGCGCTGATGACGTGCCACTGGTTCAGGATCACCGGGTCTGTGCAGGCCGGCCGCGCGATCGTCACTGTTGTTAGTTCCCGTTCCGATAACCGCTGCTTATCAGTCTGTCACCCAGTAGCCGCCGGCGCAATCCCCCCGTCACCGAAATTGATGGAGAAACCGCCCCAATAGGGCCACAACCCGCATCGATTTCGGTTAGGGACCGGTCACCGACGGGCCAGGGTGGGAGCGAAGGGTGCTACGACCTGCGCGGCTCCGACGATCACGTGGAAGTAGAAGCGGGCCACCATCCAGCCCCAGGTGGCTTCGGTGGGGCTGCGCCGCACCGGTAGGGCCCGCTCCAGCGGCTCGGTGTCGGCCAGCATCCGGTCCTTGAAGTCGGCGATGAAGTCGGTGTCGGTGATCAGCAGGCAGACCTCCTGGTTGCAGCGGAAGCTGTGCCGGCTGAAGTTCGATGAGCCCACGAGCAGCCGGTCGTCGTCGGCCAGCAGGAACCGGGCGTGGAAGAAGTACGGATAGGTGCGTAGTTCGACCCCGCTGCGGACTAGGCGTCCCCAGATGTAGGGCTCGGCCGCCCGCAGCAGCCGGAAATTGTTCTCCCGGGACGTGACCACCGTCCTGTCGGGTGCCTGAGCCCGCTCAAGCAGCTTCACGATCCCAATGTCGAGCGAGTACGGCGAGGCCAGCACCAGGCTGCGGGTCGCGCCGTTGACGACGTCTTCGAAGGCGGGCTCGATCTCGGCGTTGGTGATGATGTGGCCCTGCAGCGACTGCCGTTCGCCCCGCTCGGTGCAGGCGAAGTCCTCGGCGAGGGTGTCCACCGTGGCCGGGTCGGCGATACGAATCATGAAGTCGCGCCAGGCGAAGTTGTGGTCGCTGATGTTGATGCCGCCGACGTAGGCGTGGTCGTCAACCACATAGAGCTTCTTGTGGTTGCGGCTCAGGCCGAACAGCAGCACGGGTCCCCAGGGCTGGGTGAACGTGACAACCACGCCTGCAGCCCGGAGCCGCTCGAACATGGCCTCGGTCTCGGCGGCCTCGGCCTGGACCTCGGGGTCGGTGGCCTTGCGGTCGCTCACGTATCTCAGCGCAAAGAGGTCCACCAGCAGCCGGACATCCACACCCCGCTGGGCGGCGTCGACCATCAGGTCGGCCGCGGCCAGGCCGGAGGCGTCGCCGTCGAAGGTCATCACCTGCACCAGCACCCGCCGCTCGGCCGATCGCAGCGCGCGGTGCAAGTCCTCGACGAACTCGCCGTTGTCCAGCAGCCACATCGAGCCCCCACCGCTCACCCGCCGAACCTACC
>VXTM01000009.1 GCA_009837445.1 Acidimicrobiaceae bacterium | reverse complement strand
GCTGGCCGCGGACGACGCACTGGCCGACTTGATGGCCGGACACTCTTCCGAGGAGTTCGAGGCGCTCGAAGCGTCGGTTGCCAGCGCGGAGGCCTCCGTCGCCAGTGCCGAAGCTGATCTGGCTGCGTTGATCGCAGGACGGGGCTCGCTCGCCGTCATGTACGGCAGCACGGCCGTCTACCGGACCATGACGGTCGGCCTCGAGGGTGATGATGTACGCCAGCTGGAGGAGAACCTCGCCGATCTGGGTTATGCCGATCGGGAGGGATTCTCGGTGGACGGAGTGTTCGACGACGCCACTGCGGCAGCGGTCTCGGACTGGCAGCGAGCCACCGGCCAGGATCCCGACGGGATGGTCGGCGTGGCCGACATCGTGTTCGTGGTCGGACCGGTGCGGATCGGATCATGGTCCCAGGGAGTCGAGGTCGGCCAGCAGCTGGCGGTCGGAGCCTCCCTGGCGTCGCTCACGGTCATCGAGGCACCCGTCGACGGCCGGATGTCCACCACGCAGCGCGTCGTCGCGCTTGTGCCCCTCAGCGACCGGGACCTCGTCTCGGAGGGCATCACCGTAAACGTCGAGCTGCCTGACGGCACCGACATCGGGGGCGTGGTCGCCGCCATCAACCCCTCGCCGGTATTCGACGACCAGACGGGCGAGAACGCAGTCGAGGTGACCATCCTTCTCGCCGAACCCGTCTCGGAGGTGTGGATCGGTGCGACCACCGACGTCGAGATCACCGAGACGCTCATCGAGGACGCCCTGGTCGTCCCGGCCACTGCCTTGCTGGCCCTCGTTGAGGGCGGTTACGCGGTGGAGGTTGTTACGGAGGACGGCTCGGTGCGCCTCGTCGGCGTCGAGACCGGGCTGTTCGTCGACGGTGACGTCGAGGTCCGCAGCCCCGAGCTCACAGCCGGAACGTCCGTCGTGGTCCCGCGGTGATCCGCTCCCGGCCCTCACTGGCGGCACTGGAACCGGACGCGCCCGCGATCGAGCTGCGCAAGGTGACCAAGCAGTATCCGGGCTCGCCGCCGGTGACTGCCTTGGACCGGGTGTCGTTGCGGATCTCCAGAGGCGAAATGGTGGCGGTGTCGGGGCCGTCAGGCAGCGGCAAGTCCACAATGCTGCATGTCATGGGCACGCTGGACAATCCCACCAGCGGGTCGGTGCTGATCGAGGGCGTCGACACCTCGGTGCTCGACGACAACCGCCTCGCCGCGATCCGCGGTCGGCGGGTCGGGTTCGTGTTCCAGCGCTTCTTCCTTCTGGCGGGCGTCCCCGTCATCGACAACGTCGCCAACGGGCTTCTCTACGCCGGCGTTTCTCGGCCCGAGAGGCGCGAGGCGGCCGCGGCGGTGCTGGAGCGGGTCGGTCTGGCCGCGCGGATGTGGCACCGGCCCGAGCAACTCTCCGGCGGCGAGACCCAGCGCGTCGCGGTGGCCAGGGCGCTGGTACACGACCCGGCCTTCGTCCTGGCTGACGAGCCAACCGGCAACCTCGACTCTGCGGCCTCCCAGTCCCTGATGGACCTCTTCGCATCGCTCCACGACGAGGGGAGCACCATCATCGTCATAACCCACAACGATCAAATCGCGTCGGAGCTGCCACGCCGCCTGCAGATCCTCGACGGACGGCTCGAGCAAGACACCGGGGCGTCGGTCCCGTGACCGCACCCGTCGAGCCGAGCCGGCTGAAGCCCTCGGAGGCGGTGCGGGTCGGGCTCCGATCCCTGGCCGCCCGCAAGCTCCGCTCGACCCTCTCAGCCCTCGGCATCGCCATCGGCATCGCGTCGCTGGTCGGCGTCCTGGGCCTGTCGGAATCGTCGAAGTCGGCGTTACTGGACAAGATCACCGCGCTGGGCACCAACCTGTTGACCATCGAGGCCGGCACCGGTTTCGGCGCAGGTGATGCCGCGCTGCCAGAGACTGCCATCCAGCGGGTCGGCCGCGTCGCCACCGTGGAGGCAGCCTCTGCGGTGTACTCCATCGACGCGGGCGCGTATCGCAACGATCTGGTGCCGGCCGACCTCACCGGCGGCATCCAGGTCTTCGGCACCGATCCGAGCCTGGTGCACACCCTCAACGGCGGCGTGGCCCACGGCTCTTTCCTCACCGAAGCCACCCGGAGCTATCCCGCGGCCGTGGTGGGATCGGTTGCCGCCGCGCGTCTCGGGATTCGCAGCCTCGACCCGCCGGTGATGCTCTATGTCGGCGGGCGATGGGTGGAGGTCCAAGGGGTGCTGGAGCCCTTCGCTCTGGCCGCCGACCTCGACCGGGCCGTGCTGGTCGGGGACGCCGCGGCCGAGCGCTTCTATGACGTGGACCTGGCCCCGTCCCGCATGTACCTCCGCGTCGACGAGAAGTACATCGACGAGACGCGTGATGTGCTGGCAGCGACTGTCGATCCCGAGAACCCCGAGGAGGTGCAGATCAGCCGACCGTCGGACCTGCTGGAGGCGCAGGCTGCGGCCGAGAGCTCCTTCACCGGGCTCTTCCTGGGCCTGGGGGCGGTGGCGCTTCTCGTCGGTGGTATCGGGATCGCCAATGTCATGGTGATGGGGGTCGTTGAGCGCCGCGGCGAGATCGGCCTGCGCCGTGCCATCGGCGCGACCCGGGCCCACATCCGTCGGCAGTTCCTCACCGAGGCTCTCACGCTCGCGTTCCTGGGCGGTGCCTCGGGGATTCTCCTGGGGGTCGGCGTCACCTACGCCTATTCGACCCTGCAGGGATGGCGGGTGATCGTGCCGCTCGCGGCGCTGCTGGGCGGAATCGGGGCGTCACTGGCGATCGGGGCGGTGGCGGGCCTGTACCCGGCGATCCGGGCCGCCCGGGTGTCGCCCACTGAGGCTCTGCGGTCGGCCTGACATCGGCGAGGGGGTAGTCCTCGACCTCTGATCAGCCGGGGCGCATGTTGCGGAAGATGGCCTCGTAGGCATGGTGCTCGGCTATGCGGCGGGCGATCACCGTGTTGGTCTCCGACACCCATTGTCGTGTACCCAGGTCGAGCCGGTCGTTGAGGGACTGCTCGAGCCGGTCTGTTAGGAGAGCCCTGAGCCGCGGGTCCAGATCCTCTCCGAGGAGGTCCTCGTACCGGGGGCCCACCACATCGTCGAGCACGTAGCCGATGGACTCGTCGATGTCGATGTCGTCACCGAGGGCGCCGACGGTCCGTTTCGTGCCCTCGTAGGCGGCGTAGTTGGCCGCCGTGCCCTTCATGGCCAGCTGTCCAGCCTCCTGGGCAGCAACTCGGGCGCAGCGGTTGCGGAACGTGCTGGCCACCCTGTCGACCACCTTCTTGGCGCCCCGCAGACCCGACGAGGACAGCCCCGGCAGCGGGACCAGCCCCAGGGCGAACAGCGAAGCGGTCGAGTAGTCGCGGTGGACCGCATAGTAGAGAGCCCTCGCACCGTCCACGATGTCGCCGATCACGGGCACGAACGACACCACACCGAGCGCGGCTCCCAGGCCGATGCCGCCGCCGGTGTGGTAGGCGCGGTCGTCGAGTACCTGCTGGACGGCACCGGCCTCCTCCGGGGACAGGCTGTAGTCGCTGAGGAAGGCCTCGAAGTCGCGGCGGCTCATGAAGCCGTCGGGCCCCTCCCCGCCGACCGCGTCGATGGTCGCCAGGTGGGGCAGCAGCGCCGACCAAGCCGCGGTCTTGTCCAGGAAGGAATCGATGTCGTCGCGGCTCATGAGACCGTCGCGGTCGCTGGGATCGAACGCGAACTCGCCCTCGTGGGCCTTGTCGAGGTAGTCGTCGTTGTGCTTGGCCGTCTCCACCTGGTCGAAGAAATGGTCGTGGTCGAGCAGCCAGGCCGCGGCCTCGGCGGTGGCCGAGCCGGCGGAGTGAACCGCCCACCGCAGATCGCGCCGTGACAGCAGCCCGTCGGCCCGGTCCGGGTCGCCGCGGGACTCGATCATCGTGAAGCTGTCCCGGATGCGCTCCAGCGCAGCGAGGCCCTCGTTCATCTCGGGTCCGCCTGCCAGCACGATCCGGGTCCGCTCCTGCAGATCCGAGGCGCTGTCCCGCAGCTCGCCAGCCACCCGGCGGACTCCAGTAGGCACGTCGGGCAACGGGCCGCCCAGCAGTGACGACGCCTCGGTCAGCGGCCCCACCAGCGCCTGAGCGTCCCAATCGAGGTCCCGGGCGGCCGCATCCATTCGCTGCCGGAGCTCGACCGCCCTCACCGTGTCCAGAGCCATCAGATCTGACATGATGAATAATGAAAACACATGTGAATTGCCTTTGCAACCCACAGAGATGAATAATCTGGCGCGACCTGAGGCAGGCTGGCGATGTGAGCACCCCGCAGGTGTCCGACTTCTTCGCAGTGCTCGCGCTCGGATCGCTGGTGATCGGCTGCCTGAGCTTCGCCAGCGCCTGGTCGCCGAGGGCTCCGGCCCGGGCGCGCCAGCTGCGGCCAGTGCTGCTGCCCCTGGCGCTGGCCATCGCCGCGGTGGCGACCGCCGGGAGCCTCTACTACTCCGAGGTGGCCGGATACCCGCCCTGTGAGATGTGCTGGTACCAGCGGATCTTCATGTACTCGCTCGTGCCCGTGCTGGCGGTGGCGGTGGCCCGGCGCGACCGCCGCGGCGGCTGGTACGCGCTGCCGCTGGCCGTGGCCGGCCTGGGTCTGTCGGTGTACCACTACCAACTCCAGTTGCTGCCGGACCAGGGCTCGACCTGCGATGTGTCGGCCCCGTGCACGTATCAATGGGTGGACAGTTTCGGGTTCGTCTCGATCCCGTTCATGGCCGGCTGCGGCTTCATCGGAGTCGCGGGATTGGCTGTGCTTTCGCTACGGTCGGGGCGATGAGCAACCAGCCCAAGCCCCCTAAGTCCCGGAGCGGTTCGCGGCCGTCCCGCGCCCACTACGAGGCAGGTTCCAATCCTCTGCTGAAGTGGCTGATCGTCGGCGTGGTGGCGCTGGTAGCCGTCGCGATAGCGTTCGCTGCCCGCAGCTGCGGGAGTGCTCAGGACTCTGGTGTGCTCCAGGTCTCCGATGTGAACATCGAGGGCGCGCCGCTGCCGTCGTTCGATGGTCAGGAGCCCGATCCCGCCATGGAGCGGGTGGCTCCCGCCTTCGCGGCCACCACCTTCGACGGGGTTGAGGTCAGCGTGCTGCCCGGAGACGGCACGGCCAAGGTGATCGGCTTCTTCGCACACTGGTGCCCGCACTGCCAGCGGGAGCTTCCCCGCCTGGCCGGCTGGCTCGCCGCCAACGAGCTGCCCGCCGGCGTGGAGGTGATCGCGGTCAGCACCGCCGTCGACCCGGGACGCGGCAACTACCCGCCGTCGGCCTGGTTCGAGGAGGAGCAGTGGCCCGCGGTCGCCGTGCGCGACTCCGAGAGCAACGAGATCGGTGACGCCTACGGGCTGCGAGGATTTCCCTACACGGTTGGGGTCGACGCTGACGGCCGGGTCGTCGCCAGGGTGAGCGGCGAGCTCAACGACGCCGCCTGGGAGTTCCTGCTCCAGCTCGTTGCGCCGTGACCGGCGAGCGCTTGCCTTTCCTGTGCGATCGCTTGCAGGAGTTCGGCGGGGCGTCGGTGTTCGCGGAGATGTCGGCGCTGGCGGTTCGGACCGGCGCCATCAACCTGGGCCAGGGCTTCCCCGACACCAACGGGCCGCCGGCGGTCGCCGAGGCCGCCATCGAGGCCATCCGGGGCGACTTCAACCAGTACCCGCCCGGCATCGGCTACCCCGTTCTGCGCCAGGCGGTGGCCGACCACCAGAAGCGGTTCTGGGGCCTCGAGTTCGACCCCGACACCGAGGTGCTGATCACCGCGGGCGCTACCGAGGCCATCACCGCCGCGATTCTGGCCCTGTGTGGCCCCGGTGACGAGGTGGTGACCTTCGAGCCCTACTTCGACATCTATCCGGCCGATATCTCCATGGCCGGCGCCGAGCGGCGGCTAGTGCAGCTGCGGCCGCCGGCCTACACCTTCGATCCCGACGAGCTGGCCGCCGCCTTCGGGCCCCGCACGAGGGTCCTGGTGCTCAACTCCCCCCACAACCCCACCGGCAAGGTGTTCAGCGTCGCCGAACTCGACATCATCGCCCGGCTGTGCGTCGAGCACGACGTGATCGCGATCACCGACGAGGTGTACGAGCATCTCGTCTTCGATCAGAACGTCCACGTGCCCCTGGCCAGCCGGCCGGGCATGGCCGACCGCACGGTGACCATCTCCTCGGGAGGAAAGACCCTGTCGTTCACCGGCTGGAAGATCGGCTGGGTGTGCGCCCGTCCGGAGCTGGTCCGGGCCGTGCAGGCGGCCAAGCAGCTGCTCACCTACGTCAGCGGCGGGCCGTTCCAGCCCGCGGTAGCCGTCGGGCTGGGCCTCGAGGACGGGTTCTTCACCGGGCTGGCCGCCGACCTTCAGGCCCGACGCGACCTGTTGTGCGCCGGCCTGTCTGCGGCCGGCTTCGAGCCCGCCGTGCCCCAGGGCGCCTACTACATCACCGCCGACATCCGCCCTCTCGGCGCGTCCGACGGTCTGGAGTTCTGCCGGGCCCTTCCCGAGATGTGCGGGGTGGTGGCGGTGCCGGTGCAGGTGCTGTGCGACGACAAGGAGCTGGGAGCGCCGTTCGTGCGCTTCGCGGCCTGCAAGCGCCCCGAGGTGCTCACCGAAGCCGTCGAACGCCTCGCTACCCTGGCCGACCGCTGACCCGCCCCCTCGTCCGAATTAGATGACGAATCGGCCCCCGGAGGGCTGTTGCCGGCATCAATTCCGGGTGAACCGCTCCCGGAGTTCTCGCTTCAGGAACTTGCCGTTGGCGTTGCGGGGCAGGGGCTCATCCTGGAACCTGACGTGTCGGGGGTGCTTGAAGCGGGCCAGGCGGCCGTCCAGGTGCGCGGCCAGTCCGGCCGCGTCCAGATCGGCTCCGGGAACCAGCACCACCGCGGCCGCCACCTCCTCGCCGAGGCGCTCGTCGGGCACACCGAACACGGCCGCCTCGGCGACTTCGTCCAACTCGTAGATGGTTGCCTCCACCTCCGAGCAGTGGACGTTCTCGCCGCCGCGGATGACCACGTCCTTGATGCGGTCCTTGATATGGATCCAGCCGTCGCCGTCGATCTCGGCCACGTCGCCGGTGTGGAACCAGCCGTCAACGATCGCCTCGGCGGTGGCGTCGGGCTGGTTCAGGTAGCCCTTCATCACGTTGGGGCCCCGCAGCAGCAGTTCACCCCGCCCGCCAGGACCGAGGGTCGAGCCGTTCTCGTCGACGACCAGAGCCTCCATGCACGGCACCAGCGGCCCCACCGACGACGGTCTCGCCAGGTAGAACTCGTTGCTGATGGCAGTGGCGACGCCGGCGGTCTCGGTCAGGCCGTAGCCGACGCCGGGGCGGCCCTCGGCGAGTCCCTCGTCGATCCGGTGGACCAGGTCGGTGGGTATGGCTGCACCGCCACCGCCCATGGAACGCAGCGACGACGTGTCGGTGCGCTCCCAATCGGGGTGCTGCAGCATCTCCCGCGACATGCTGGGCACGCCGGTGAACACGGACACGCCCTCGGTCTCGATCAGCCTGAGCGCGGTGGCCGCGTCCCAGCGGTACATCAGCACGAGGCCCCCACCGGCGATCGTGACCGTGTGCATCACGCAGTTGCAGCCGGTCACATGGAACAGCGGCACCGGCAGCAGGGCCTTCACCTCCGCGGCAGGCGAGGCGGGCTCGTCGCCGTCTGTGGCCCGGGCCGCCCGGATGGCCCGGGCTGCGTCGCCGCAGGCGGCCATGAAGACCATGTTCATCAGGTTGTGCACCACCGCCCGGTGGGTGAGCTGCGCGCCCTTGGGAGACCCCGTCGTGCCGGACGTGTAGAAGATCAGCGCATCGTCGTTGGGATCGATCGCCACCTCGGGGAGGCCGTCCGGCGCGGTTGAGGGATCCGCGACCGACTCCCACCGCAGAGCCGATCCACCGATCTCGCCGCCGTGGCGGGTGACGATGAGCGGCACCTCGCCTCGGGCCGGTCCCAGCCTCTCCAGGCGCTCGCCGTCGACGATCAGAACCGCCGGCTCGCAGTCCGCCAGCGCGAACTCCATCTCCGGTCTCGTCCACCAGGAGTTCATGCCCACCACGGCTGCGCCCACCGAGATGGCGGCCCAGTGGGACAGCACCCACTCCGGGTAGTTCCGCATCGAGATCGCCACCCGGGTGCCCGGCCCGGCGCCGTAGGCGGCGCGGAGATGGTGGGCCAGGGCCCGCACCCGGGCGTGGGCATCGGCGTAGCTGTAACGCTCGCCGCCGTACACCAGGTAGTCCTTGTCGCCGTGGGCCGCCGACATGGCCCAGACGGCTCGCATGTCCGGAATTGCGTTGTCGTAGACCCGCACGGGCACGCCGTTGACCTCCTGGGTGGTCCAACCGAACGGTGCACCGGGGGCGGTCAGGGACGCGAAGGCCGCATTGAAGTCGTCGATCAGCTCGCCGGGGCAGGGCTCGGACGTCACGGGCGAGATCCTAGGACGGCAGCCTCAACTCGCTCTACCCTCACAGCATGGACGGGGCACTCCAGATCGGGTCGGAGGTGGCCGACGCGGTCGCGTCCGGAACGCCGGTCGTGGCCCTGGAGTCGACGATCTTCTCGGAGTTGGGCCTGCCCGAACCGGCGAACCGCCAGTGCTTCCGGCGGGTGCAGGCTGCTGTGCGGGCCTCCGGCGCGGTGCCCGCCCTCTGCGGCGTGCTCGACGGCAGGGCAGTGGTGGGCGCGAACTTCGCGCAGGCCGAGCGGCTGTTCGGCGGCTCGGTCAAGGTCGGGGCCCGGGATCTCGGCCCTGGGGTGGCCAGCGGCCTCGAAGTGGGGGTGACCACCGTGTCGGCCACGGTGACGCTGGCCGCCGCGGCCGGTATCGAGGTGTTCGCCACCGGCGGCATCGGAGGGGTACATCGGGGCGCCGGTTTCAGCGGCGACGTGAGCGCCGACCTGGAGGCCATCTCCCGTCACCGTGTGGTGGTGGTCTCCTCGGGGGTCAAGGCCTTCCTCGACGTCTCGCTCACCTTCGAGCGCCTCGAGACTCTGGGTGTGGCCGTGCTGGGCTGGCGCACTGACCGCTTCCCAGCCTTCTATGTGCGCGACGGGGGGCCCGAACTGTCGAGCATCGTCTCCGACGGGCACCATGTCGCGGCCGCGTTGCGGTCGGCTGCGGCCCTCGGACACCCCGGCGGGATCCTGGTGGCCAACCCGATCCCGCCGGAGGCCGAGCTCGACCGTGACGTGGTTGCCGCCGCGGTGGCCGATGCCGACGCTGCGGCCCGCCGCGACGGCGTCTCGGGCGCTGACGTCACCCCGGCCGTTCTGACCGCTCTGACCGAGGTCACCGGCGGAGCGGTAGTGCCGGCCAACATCGCGCTGGCCGAGTCCAACGCAACGGTGGCCGCCGAGATAGCCGTAGCTCTGGTTCGAATGCCCCCGGAGCCGCGACCGGGGAGCGGAGCATGAGTGACGAACTGCTGTTCCGGATCGTCACCGATCCCGACGTGATCGCCGACCCCTACCCGCTGCTGCGGGAGCTGCGGGAGACATCGCCGGTGCACAAGACGGGGTTCTCGGACTTCTGGGTCCTGACCCGCTTCGAGGACTGCCGGGCCGCGCTGCGTGACCAGCGTCTAGGCAGTCCCGAGCCCGGCGAGGAGGCGCCGTCGCTGCTGGCCTCCACCCGCCAGCGCAGGCCTGACGGGACCCGGTCGCTGCTGTTCCTCAACCCGCCCGACCACACCCGGATCCGGTCGCTGGTGAGCCGGGCGTTCACGCCCCGCCGGGTCGAGCACATGCGCCCGGCGGTCCGGGCCATGACCGAGGAGCTGCTCGATCCCGTCGCGGCGGCGGGGGAGTGCGACCTGATCGACAAGCTGGCCTTCCCGCTGCCGGCCAACGTGATCAGCGAACTGGTCGGGGTGCCGGTCGCGGACCGCGACTGGCTGAGGCCGCTGGTGTCGGACCTGGCCGCCACCCTGGAGCCCAACCGGCGGCCCGGGGAGGCGGAGCGGGCCGAGGCGGCGTCGATGAAGGTGAATCAGTACTTGAACGACCTGATCGACCGCCGCCGGGCCGAGCCCGCCGACGACCTGCTGTCGGGGCTGATCGCGGCCAGCGACGGCGA
Organism: Acidimicrobiaceae bacterium; assembly: GCA_009837445.1. Lineage (GTDB taxonomy): Bacteria > Actinomycetota > Acidimicrobiia > Acidimicrobiales > Aldehydirespiratoraceae > Aldehydirespirator. Next base: position 139,247 of record VXTM01000009.1, on the reverse strand, counting down.
GGACCGCCTCACCCAGCCGGAGGTGGCGGTGACGGTGTCGCTCATCTATGCGGCCGGCTTCGAGACGACCATGAACCTGATCGGCAACATGGTCCACACGCTGATGCGCCATCCCGATCAGCTGGCCCGGCTGCGGGCCGATCGCTCGCTGGTGCCGTCGGCGGTGGACGAGGTGCTGCGCTTCGAGCCGCCCGTTCAGATCGACGGCCGCTACGCCCGGGCCGACATCGAGATCGGCGGCCGCCTGATCCCGCAGGGCCACGGGGTGCTGACCCTGCTGGGAGCGGCCAACCGCGACCCGGCCGTGGTCGAGGACCCCGACCGCTTCGACGTCGGGCGTTCCGAGGTGCCGATGCTGTCGTTCGGGTCGGGGATCCACTACTGCCTGGGAGCTGCGCTGGCCCGGCTGGAGGGCCAGGTCGTGCTCGAAGCGCTGCTTGACCGCTTCAGCGCCTGGAGGCCCCTCCACGACAACCCTCCCTGGAAGGACAGGCTCACCCTCAGGGGACTGGCCCGCCTCCCCGTCGCCTTCGGCTAGACCCGCACGCTCTTAGGCCGGGATGCCACTGGGGACCGGGTCCGGTATGGCAGGCTCGCGGCCGATGGGCGACACGCCGATGCCGTGAGCAAGCTCACCGACCAGCTCTGGGAGCGCTTCGGCCATCTGCGCGTTGAGCAGGTCCCGTCCGACGTGACGACCGTTACAAGCCAGTGCATCCTCGACTGGTTCGGGTGCGCGCTGGCCGGCAGCCGGGAGCCACTGGCGCGGATCCTGTGCGAGGAGTCAGCGGCGGACACCGGCGCCTGCTCGGTGATCGGGACCGACCGGCGGGCCGACCCGGCCCGGGCCGCGCTGATCAACGGCGCCGCCGGCCACGCCCTCGACTTCGACGACTCGTCGGCCGTCATGCTGGGACACCCGTCCGCTCCAGTGCTGCCCGCGGTACTGGCCGCGGCTGAGCAGGAGTCCCGTTCGGGAGCCGACACCCTCACCGCGTACGTCGTGGGTGTGGAGGTCCAGTCCCGTATTGGCATGGCCATCGGCGAAGAGCACTACGCCAGGGGGTGGCACACCACGTCCACCGTCGGCGTGCTCGGCGCGGCGGCCGCGGTTGGTTGGCTGCTCGGGCTCGACGCTGTGCAGTTCGGCGCGGCCATGGGCATCGCGGCCAGCAGCTCTTCGGGACTGAAGGCCAACTTCGGCACCATGACCAAGCCGCTGCACGCCGGTCAGGCGGCCGAGCGGGGCCTGCTCGCGGCCCGGCTCGCGTCCCGGGGCTACACCGCCAGCGGCGAGGCCGTCGACGGCAGCCAGGGTCTGGCCCGAGCGGCCGGCTGCGGCGAGCTTGACCACGACCGGATCGAGGAGTGGTGGAACGGGTGGGCGACCACCCAAGCGCTGTTCAAGTACCACGCGGCCTGTCACTGCACCCACGCCGGCATCGAGGCCATGACCTCGCTGCTGGACAACGGGGTCGACCGCGACGAAGTCGAGCGGGTGACGCTGACCGTGAACCCGGCGATCCTCGACATGTGCGGCATCCATGAGCCGGTCACCGGCCTGCAGGCCAAGTTCAGCCTGCGGGGCACGCAGGCACTCGTGCTGGCGGGCATCGACACGGCGGCTGTGGCGACCTTCGACGACGGCCCCATCAACCGTCCTGAAGTTCAAGCGCTGCTGCCGCGGGTTGCGATCGCGACCGACGACACGGTGGACGACCTAGCCACCCTGGTGGAGGTCGTGACCCCCAGCGGGGTCCATCGGGCGGCCCACGACGTCAGCCGCCCCGCGACCGACCTGGTTGCGCAGGGCGAGCAACTCCGGGCGAAGTTCGACGCGCTGGCCGTCCCGGTCATCGGCGATACCGCCGCGGCGGATCTGGCCGAACGCCTCAGCGACCTCACTCTGATCGCCGACGTAGGCGACCTGCTGGTTCTCGGCCGCCCTTAGAGCGTCCGCGAATAGGTGGAAGCCCGTCGTGTCGCAAGGGTGCCATTCCCGCTCTTGTTCGCTGCGCTCACGGGCCGCTCGGGCCACGGCCGCGCCCCGTATGGGCCGGATTGGTCCGCCAATTTGCGTGGCCTCTTAGTAGCCCTTCCATTCGGGGGGGCGGCGCTCCTGGAAGGCAGCCACGCCCTCGGCGGCGTCCTGTGTGGCCGTATTGAGCTCCACGGCCACCGCCTCGTCGTGGGCCATGGTGGCCCGGTCGGCGTCCAGGCTGCGGTTGACCAACCACTTGGTCAGCGCGAACGACCGGCTGGGGCCGCTGGCGAGGCGCTCGGCCCACTCGGCCGCGGCCGCCTGCACCTCGTCGTGGGGCACGACTCTGTTGACCAGCCCGTAGTCGCGGGCCCGATCCGCCGGCAGGTCTTCGGCGAGCAGGAACAGTTCCATGGTGCGGCGCACCCCGATGATGCGGGGGAGCAGCCAGGCGCCCAGCGCGTCGGGCACCAGGCCCCGGCGGGCGAACACCTCGACGAACTTAGCTCCGTCGCCCGCGATCACCAGGTCGCAGGCCAGCGCCAGATGGGCGCCCATCCCAGCCGCGGTGCCGTTGACCGCTGCGAGCACCGGCACGTCGCAGTCGAGCAGCGCCGCGAACAGCGAGTGCTGGCCGTCGAGCATCATGCGGCGAGGGTCGCCCACGATCCGGTCGGGAACGTCGGCCGACCGGTCGGGATCGCCGTAGGAGTGCCGCAGATCGGCTCCGGTGCAGAAGAATCGGTCGCCGGCCCCGGTGATCACCGCGCACCGGGCCCGGTGGCTGGTGTTCAGCCCGTTGAGGATGTCGCGGACCCGGTCCCGGCACTGCGGGTTCAACGCGTTGGCGGCCTCGGGCCGGTCGATGGTGATCCACGCCACCTGACCGCGGTAGTCGAGATGGACCTGCTCCTCGATGGGACGCTCATCGGCCACGCCGACAAACTACCCGGCCCGCGGGTCGCCACGGACCGGGCGGGCGCAACCCTGCATCTTCGGTTGGGGCCGCGGTGACGGGCCGGAACGCGCCGCCGGACGCGGCTGGCAGACTTCCGGCCATGGCAAACACCGACGTTGTGGGGTTGTGGGCCATCGCGGAGGCCGACCCCGACTTCCCGGCCGTCATCGACCCCGATCACAACCAGCTGACCTACGCCGAGCTGGCCGCGCTCACCAACCGGGTCTCGAACGGCCTGCGAGCCGCCGGGCTCGGCAAGGGCGACCAGGTGACCACCGTGCTGCCCAACTGCTTCGAGCAGCTCGCGGTGTGCCTGGCCGCCTACCAGAGCGGTCTGTACGTCACCGCGGTGAACTGGCACTTCGTCGGCGCGGAGATCGGCTACATCGTCAACGACGCCGAGACCAAGGCGTTCATCGTGCACGAGCGCTTCGGTGACGAGGCAGGCAAGGCTCTCGACGGCTGCGTGACTCCCGAGGCCAACCGGTTCTGCGTCGGCGGACCGGTGGAGGGTTTCCGCCCGTTCGACGACCTGATTGCGGGCCATTCCGGCGAGCGTCCCGACCCCGAGCATCTGGCCACCGGCTCGTTCATGTTCTACACCTCGGGCACCACCGGGCGGCCCAAGGGAGTACGGCGGGCCCTGGACCCCCGGCCCCCGGACGAGGCCGCATCGACCGCGGGCATGCTGCTGATGCTCTTCGGGTCGAAGGCCCACGACGGCAACGTGCAGATCACCCAGGCGCCGCTGTACCACACCGCGGTCAACAACTGGACGACGATGTCGCTGCATCTGGGCCACACCGTGGTGCTGATGGACCGCTGGACCGCCGAGGGCGCCTTGGAGCGCATCGAGCGCTACCGGGTGACCAACTCGCACATGGTGCCCACCATGTTCAACCGGCTGCTGCAGCTCCCCGAGGAGGTGCGCTCCCGCTACGACGTGTCGTCGCTGCGGGCCATGGTGCACGCGGCCGCGCCGTGCCCGGTGGAGACCAAGCGACGCATGATCGAGTGGTGGGGCGACTCCATCTGGGAGTACTACGCGGCCACCGAGGGCGGCGGCACGTCGGTATCGGCCGCCGAGTGGCTCGAGCGGCCCGGCACGGTGGGGAAGGCCTGGCCCGGGTGCGAGGTGATCGTGGTCGACTCCGACGGCTACGACCTCCCGCCGGGGGAGTCGGGCACGGTGTACATGAAGATGCCGGGGGCCACCTTCGAGTACAAGGGCGACGCGGCCAAGACCGCGGCCAGCCGGCTGCGGGGCTTCTTCACCGTGGGCGACGTCGGCTACCTCGACTCCGACGGCTACCTGTTCCTCAACGACCGGGCCAACGACATGATCATCGTCGGCGGCGTGAACATCTATCCCGCCGAGATCGAGGGCGAGCTGGTGCAGCATCCCGCGGTGGGCGACGCGGCCGTGTTCGGCGTGCCCAACCCCGACACCGGCGAGGAGATAAAGGCAGTGGTCGAGCCCCGCCAGGGCTGGGAGCCCGGCGACGAGACCACCGAGGCCATCCTGGAGTGGCTGCGGGAGCGCATCGGGCGACAGAAGCTGCCCCGCTCCGTCGACTACATCGACGAGATGCCTCGCGACCCCAACGGCAAGCTCTACAAGCGCAAGCTGCGCGACCCCTACTGGGCCGGACACGACCGCGCCATCTGACGTTGCCGCCGGTCCGGCCGGTTGGGGTTGCGAGCGCCCGAGGGTCCGGTCCGGCCCTCGGGACGTGATACTTGGGGCCATGACAGACTTCAGCCCCATTTCCGACGCCGAGGTAACGCGGGCCCATCGCTCGCTGGGCTTGACCGCCGAGGTCGTCGACCACGACGCCTACGCCAACACCGTCGAGCGCTTCCAGGCCCGCCGCATCGCCCTGCCGACCTTCGCGGAGCTGCGAGACCCGTCCACCATTCCATCGGCTCGCCTGGCCGCGCTGGCCGGGGTGGACCGCAACGAGCCCGACGCGGCCAACCTGTTCCGGGTCCACTGGTTCGGGCGCCTCGACGGCAGCGGCCCCCACACCGTGCCCGACTACGTGGAGTTGCCGCCGGAGATGACCGGCGTGGACGCCCGCATAGTGCTCGCCCTGGGCAACCGCTTCCCGATGATCCGGGCCCACAAGGTGCTGGCCGCCTACGCCTGCCTGGCCCCGCGGCTGGTGACCGGCCAGTTCGACCCCACCCGGCACCGGGCGGTGTGGCCCTCCACCGGCAACTACGCCCGCGGCGGCGTGGCCATAAGCCGGATCATGGACTGCCGGGGAGTGGCGGTGCTGCCCGCGGGAATGAGCAAGGCCCGCTTCGACTGGCTGGAGCAGTGGACGCTCGATCCGGCCAACGACATCGTGCGCACGCCCGGAACCGAGTCCAACGTCAAGGAGATCTACGACGCCTGCAACGAGATGGCTCTCGATCCCGTCAACGTGATCGTCAACCAGTTCTCCGAGTTCTCCAACCACTTGGGCCACTACACCGTCACCGGGCCCGCCCTGGAGCGGCTCTACGAGCACGTGGCCGCCGATCGGCCCGGCTCCCGGCTGGCCGCCTACGTATCGGCGTCGGGCTCGGCCGGCACCCTGGGCGCGGGCGACTACCTCAAGGACCACCACGGATGCCGGATCGTGGCCGCCGAGGCCCTGGAGTGCCCGACCCTGCTCGAGAACGGCTACGGCGAGCACAACATCCAGGGCATCGGCGACAAGCACGTCCCGCTGATCCACAACGTGATGAACACCGACGACATCGTGGCGGTCAGCGATGTGTGCACCGACTCGCTCGACGTCCTGTTCAACACCCCGGCCGGCCGGGACCACCTCGTCGACCGGGCGGGGATCGACGGCGGCACGGTGGACCTGCTCACCCATATGGGCTACTCGTCGTCGTGCAACGCGCTGGCCGCCATCGCGGTGGCCAAGGCTCACGACATGGGCCGCGACGACGTGATCGTGACCGTGGCCACCGACGGCTCCGAACTGTACGACGCCGAGCGGGAGGCCTACATCGGCCGTCATCACCGGGGCGGCTACGACGACGTGGCTGCGGCGTCGGCCTTCGGGCGGGGGCTCATCGACGGCGCGGGCGGCGAGGTGCGCCACCTGGCCTGCTCGGAACCGGAGAGGCGGCGGATCTTCAACCTCGGCTACTTCACCTGGGTGGAGCAGCAGGGCACGGTGTTCGAGGACTTCGTGGCCCGCCGCCACCAGGGCTTCTGGGACGGGATGCGCCACTTCGTCGACGACTGGGACGCCCAGATCGTCGAGTTCAACGGCAGGACCGGCGCCCGCGACGACGACTAAGAACCGGCTGCCCGCGGCCCGGATCGCCGACGATCAGCCTCCGGGGCGGGCGGCTGCGGGTGGGGCTGGACCCTAGGTAGTGGGTGCATCCGGCTGTGTGAGAGCGCTGTAGAACCTCGCCATCACCGTGTTCCACTCATCCTCGGTCGGAACGAACCGCTCCTCCAGTCCAGCCGACAGGAGCAGGTGAACGCCGATTCCGACTGCCTGGGCCAGCAAACAGAGCGCGGCCGCACTGAGTTCCGGGTCCCAGAGCCCCGCCTCCTGGCCTTCTGTGAGGATGTCGTGGATCTCTTGAGCCCGCTGATGGATGTACCCCCGTAGGCACTCCCGGATCTCCTCGTTGTTGCGGGCGGCGCTGAAGACATGCACCATCACGCCTCGCGTCTCGTCATCCACAAGGAGATTGGCACCCAGCATCGAGATCATGTCCAGAGGCCCCATCGAGTCGACACCGGAGTCCTTGAGCCGGCGCGTGGGGAGAATCCGCTCGAAGATGTGGTCCAGAGCGGCCACAGCCACGTCCGTCTTGGTGGGCCAGCGGGCGTAGACGGCGCCCGAGGTGAGTCCGGCCCGGCGGGCGATGGAACTCACTCGGAACGCTTCGAAACCGCGCTCCATGAATTCGGTTGCGGCCGCGTCGAGGAGCCGTTCTGTCGTCTGATCAGTCCCGCTGCGGCGACGAGGCCCGGGGATGCCCTCGGGTGGTCGTGGCTCCGAGATCGACATCGAAAAAACCATACACGACGGAGCGCAGCATTCCGGCGCTTATGGTAGTAGGCACATACCTTTTGTCTAGTTCAAAAAACTATTACAATTGCCGGGCGGACGTAGAGTCTCGTCGCGCCCGGCTGCCTTCTAGATTTGGGTCGATGGAAGCAGCGCAATCGACTTTCGAGCACTACGCACCACGACTCGAGACGTACCGGCTGGTGGAGGCTGGAACCGTGTCTGCGGAGGCGGCGTACCGGGCCATCCGCGACCTCGACGAGGCTGTGGGTGCGGTGGAGGGGCGCGGCTTCGAGCCAACTCCATTCGGTCCGGCCCCAGAACTCGCAGCCGCGGCCGGGATCGGGGACTCGGAGCTGTGGGTGAAGGACGAGACCGGCAACGTGTCGGGCTCGCACAAGGCCCGGCACCTGTTCGGCGTCGCCCTGACCCACCGGCTGGAGGACGCAGACGCCGGTACCGGAGCGCCGCCGTATGCCATCGCGAGCTGCGGTAACGCCGCGCTGGCTGCTGCCGTGGTGGCCCGGGCTGTCGGCCGGCCTATCGACGTGTTCGTGCCGACTTGGGCCAACGAGGCGGTCCTGTCTCGCATCTCCGAGCTCGGCGGGCGGGTGGTGCGCTGCGAGCGCGACCCGGGCGTGCCCGGCGACCCTGCCCACCACGCCATGCTGGCCGCCATCGAGGCCGGAGCGGTGCCGTTCTCGTGCCAGGGGACCGAGACACCGGCCACCATCGACGGCGGCCGGACGCTGGCCTGGGAGATGGTCGACGTGCTCGTCGGGCACGACGGCGGACGGCCGGCTCGCCTCGACCGCCTGTTCGTGCAGGTCGGAGGGGGTGCGCTGGCCACCGCGGCTGTGACCGGGCTGGCCGATGCGGTGGCCCGAGGTGATCTCGACCGCCTGCCCAGGGTCCATGCCGTGCAGCCGGAGGGCAACCACCCCCTGGTGCGGGCCTGGGACACGCTGGTGCTCGAGTTGCGCACCCAGCAGCGCTCCGGCGGGCGTGACCGGGATTACTTCATGGACCGGATCGTTTCGGCGCAAGCAGCCCCCCAGGGCACCATGGACAACCGGCTGCGCTCCACGATCGCCCAGGAGACAGCCCCCATGAGCGATGATCGGCTTCAGGAGTCGGTAGGCCGGCTGCGGTACGATCCCGAGCGCTACATGCGGGCGTGGGAGCAGGAGCCGGTGTCGTACGCGTCTGGAATCCTCGACGACATCACCTACGACTGGATCGATGTCGTCGAGGCCATGCTGGCGTCCGGGGGCTGGCCGCTGGTCGCCTCCGAGGACAACTTCCGGCGGGCCCACCGCCTCGCCCACGAGCACACTGGCATCGATGTGTGTCCCACCGGGGCGTCGGGCCTCGGTGGTCTGCTGGCCCTGAACGCCGCGAGCGAGGGCACCGGGTCTCCGGGCGTGTCACCCGGTGAGCGGGTGGCGGTGCTGTTCACCGGGCGGATGCGCCCCGGCGACCCCGATCCGCTCGTCTCGGCGCCCTAGCCGGTGGCCGCGATGGGGGAGAACCGGCCGGATGCGGGGGCGAGGAAGGCGTCTGCGTTCGATGACGACGTGCTCGGGTCGATCGCCCCCTTCGTGGCCAAGCAGCATCGCCCCACCATCGACGTGCTGGTGTGGACATTGCTGGCGGGGCGCCAGATCGAGACGTGGCTGTCCGACACAGTGGCCGCCCGCCAGCTCGACACCTCCGGCTACTTCGCCCTCAGCGCGCTGTGGCTGGTCGGTCCGCCGCACCGCATGACGGCCGGCGAGTTGGCCCAGCGGGTAGTGCAGACCTCGGGTGGAGCGACCAAGACGACGCAGCGCCTGGTCCGCCGGGGGCTGGTGCGCAGGGTGGCCGATCCCGACGACGGCCGCCGCAGCCTTCTGGAGCTGACACCGGAGGGCCTGAAGCTGGCCCGCGAGACGCTGGACCTGGTGCTCGACGCCTTCGACTCCGAGATCGGAAACTTAGGTGAGGCCGAACGCGAGGGGGTGGCCGCAGCCGTGAAGCGCCTAGTGATCGAGTTGAGCGAGCGTCTCAGCCGCTGAGGGCGGCCGCGGCGGCTCTCGCGTCCTCCACCGCGACGCGCAGGTCGGGAAGCTCACGCTCGACCGCGCCGCCGCGCTCCAGGAACACGAACACCATGCGGGCCACCGGCTCGCCGGTCACGGCCTCGAGGGCGGCCGTGTAGGCCGCCCCCTGGAGGCGGTAGCGGTCCACCTTGGCGTCCACTCCGCCGTCGCCGGCCACGGAGTCGGTCTTCCAGTCGACCACCACCAGCCCGTCGGGCCCTCGGTAGACGAGGTCGACGTAGCCCTCCACCAGCCGCTCGGAGAGCGGCGCAGCCACGAACAGCTCCCGCCAGTGCTCGGAAGCCGCTGCCTCACGGGCCACGGCGGTGTCGAGCGCGGCCCGGGCCAGGCCGGCCACAACCTTGGATCGGCCGCTCACTCCCTCGGCCGCGGCCTGCCGCTCGGCCAGGGCTTCGAGACCCTGGCCGGTGGACAGGTCGACATCCTGGAGCACGCCGTGCACCGCGCGACCGATGGCGGTGCCGTAGCGCCCCTTGCTCCATGGGGGCTGCTCGGCGTCGTCGGGATCCTTGTGCAGGCCCGGGTCGTCCGCCGGCGCCTCGCCGTCGCCGGCCGCCAGCGCAGTCGGCGACACCGCCAGCGGCACCGAAGCCCGCGCCAGGCAGCGATCGCGCTCGTGCTCCCACCGGCCGCGCTCGGGAAGCGGAGCCCGCGGCGGCTCCGCCGGAGCGGGCCGGCCATCGGCCGCGACGTCACCCTCGTCGTCCGGGCTGAGCAAGGTCGAGCCGTCCACGGCCCCGGCGCCGGCCGCGCCCGCATCGGCCAGAGCCCAGGCCGCCGAGTTCGCCTTCTTCCCGGTCTCGCCGGGATCCCTGCGGTGCAGGCTCACCACCAGGTGGTCGCGGGCCCGGGTGCAGGCGACGTACAGCAGCCGGAGGCGCTCATGGGCGTCCATCTGCTCGTCGATCGGCTTCCATGCCTCGTAATTCTCGGACTCGATCCCTCCCCGCATCCTCACCACCGGCTCTCCCGATGCGTCGAAGGCCACCGAAGGCCCGCGGGCGGGTGCGCTGAGCCTGGTGGTCATGCCCGACAGGACTACGACGGGGAACTCGAGTCCCTTGGCGGCGTGCACGGTGAGGATGCGCACGCTGTCGTCGTCGGTCTCGGGCAGGATCGTCTCGGTCACCCGGGCGTTGTCGGCGCCTTGCAGGCGGGCCCATGCCATGTAGTCGCGCAGGTTGGTGCCGCCGGCGTCGGCCCAGGCTCGGGCCTGGTCGATCACGAACCTGAGCCGCCTCCACACGTCGCGCGGCCGCCCACCGGCCACTGCGGTCTCGAAGGCGCCGCGCTCTCGGACCAGCCGGTCGATCAGGGCGGGCGGGCTGGTCCAGCGTTTGGCCCGGTGGAGCTCGGCGAGGTGGGCGATCCCCTCGGCCACCGGGTGGTCTGCCGGCGCGTCCTCGGGCAGCCTGCCAAGCAGCGAGAACCTGCCCCGGAGAGCCAGGCGCCAGTGAGCCAGGTCGTCGTCCCCGCAGCCGTAGAGCACCGATCGCAGGGCGGCGACCAGGGCCAGCTCGTCGGTGGGGTCGGCCACGGCCTGAAGGGCCGACAGCACATCACGCACCTCGCGGGTGCTGTACACGAGCGAGGAGGACTCGGCCCGGTAGGGAATCCCGGCTGCGTCGAGGGCGTCCTCGAGATCGCCCAGGCTGATCCGGGACGGGATGAGGATGGCGATGTCCCCCAGGCGGGCGTGCCGGAGCGCCGGCTCGGCCGGTGACCCCTCATCGACATCCCATCGGTCGCGCAGGGCTGCGGTCACAGCCTGCGCCACCGACTCGGCCTCCCGGCGGCGCAGCTCGGCCGCGTCGGCCCTGCCGACGATGTCGATCGGTTGCCTACCCAGGACCGTCACTGCCGGCCCCCGCGGGACCGGTTCACGGACCGAGCCCAGAGGCGCGTACTCGGGCTGGCTGCCCTCCACCGGCTGGATCAGCTCTCCGAACACGGCGTTGACCCACTCGATGATCGGCCGCGTGGAGCGGAAGTTGGTGGCCAGACTCTCGATCCGGCCCCGGTCCTGGCCGCTGGTCCAGTCGCGGGCGCCCAGGAACGTGGCGATGTCGGCTCGGCGGAAGCGGTAGATGGACTGTTTGGGGTCGCCGACGAAGAACAGCCGGCCCGGGTCGGGGGCCATCTCGGCCCAGCGGGCGATGGCCGGAGCGGGGTCACCACAGCCCAGCAGCGCGGCCAGCTCGACCTGTATCGGATCGGTGTCCTGGAACTCGTCGATGAGAAGGCACTGGTAGTGGTCGCGCAACGCCGCCCGCACGGCCGGACCGTGGGTGTCGTGGCGAAGCACCTGGCGGGCCCGGACCAGCAGATCGTGGAACTCGAGCCGTCCCCGGGCTCGCCGCTCCTCCGCGGCGCCCAGCGTGAAGGTGGCCAGCCGGGCCACGAGGTGCTTCAACGCGGCCTCCGAGGCTGATCGGAGCGCCCGCTCGCAGGCCGCCTTCAGGCGCTTGATGCCGTCGCGGGCGTTCTGAACCTGGCCGTCCCAGCTGCCGGCCTTGCCGAGGTTGGCGCCCTTGCATTCCCGCTCCAGGGCCAGTAGCGCCTCGATCCGTTCGGTGCGCTCGGCCGCGACCGCGCCGGCGGCGGCAGCCTCGCCGGTCGCGGCCAGCAGCCGGTTGCGGTGCTTGGCGATCGTGTCGATGCGGGCCAGGAGCTTGTCGCCGGGGTCGGTGCAGAAGGCGCGGATGCCGACCAGCAGGTCGAGCGCCTTGAGCGCGTCCGCGACATCGACGGGCGGGAGGTCGGGCTCGTGGTGGAAGTCCCAGCTCTCGAGGCGGTCCCAGTTCTCGTTCAGCTGCACGGCCAGTGCCCGGATCTGCTTGAGCGACACACCCTGCACTTCGAGCCCCAGCAGTGTCGGTCCCATGGCGGGCTCGTCGAGGAGCACGTCGAGAAAGTCGCGCCAGCGGAGGTCGAACTCGATCTGGGAGCCGATGTCGTCGAGCACCTCGACGCTGGGCGGCAGCCCCGCCTCCACGGGATGCTCGCTCAGCAGCCTCTGCGCGAACGAGTGCAGCGTTCCCACCGCGGCGCCGTCGAGCTGCCCGAGCGCGGCCTCCGCCGCGGCCGCTCCGAGAGCGTCTCGAGCGTCGGGGTTGTGCAGCCGGTCCCGGATCCGGTCCCGCAGCTCGGCGCCGGCCTTCTCGGTGAAAGTGATGGCGGCGATGTTCTCCATGGCCACCCCGGAACCGATCAGCGCCACCACCCGCTCGACCAGCGCCCGGGTCTTGCCCGAGCCCGCGCTGGCCTCCACGAACAGCGTGCTGTCGAGATCGGAGGCGATCCGGTGGCGGGCCGCCTGATCGGCGAGCGGTGGTGTCGCGGCGGTCATCGGGTCGCTCCTTGGGCGCTCTGGGCCGCCTCGGAGGGCTCGCGGCCGGGATCGACGAGGTCGAGGTAGCGGGCTAGGGCTGGATCGTCACGCTTGCGCTGAAAGTTGCGCCATTGGTCGCGGGTGCCCATGCCGTCGGGGTCGCAGTAGCCGCACGGCACCCACGGCCTCCACACCGGCTCGTCGGGGTGCAGCGGGAACAGGCCGTCACCGACGCCGTCGACGATTGCGTTCACCGCCTCGAGGACCCGCCGGCGAGCGGCGTTGGTGGCGTAGCCGATGTCGCTGAATTGCCCCTTGGTCGACACGAACCAGTAGGCGCCGTGCCCGTCGGCGGTGTCCGCGATGCCGAGCAGGCGGCGGGCCGCGAGGTCGTAGAGGACCAGTTGGAGACGGTGGCCGCCCAGCGTCGGGTCTTCGGGGCCGAGCTTCTCGTAGTCGCGGGAGGAGCCCGTCTTGTAGTCGACCACCAGCAGGCCGACGTGCGGGATGGCGTCGACGCGGTCGATCGACCCCCGGACGTTCATGGACCGCCCATTGCCGATCTCGACGCTGACGGGGCCGCTGGCACTATGGGGCATTCCGAAGCCGAGCTCCACCGCCGCGGGCTGCGACTGGTAGCGGGCGCGCTGCTCGTCGTCGAAGTCGAGGAAGCTGGCGAGGTCGGCGAGGATCTGGCGGCGGTCGTGGTCCCAGTAGAGCCTGCGCCCGACCAGGCCCCGGGCCGCGAGCCGGTCGCACTCGGCCTCCCCGACGGCGAGCAGGTGGGCCCGCCACGATTCGGGCCAGCGCGCCGAGGGCGCGGGCACTGCGCCCTCGGCGATGGCCTCGGCCAGCCAGCGCTCGAGGATCCGGTGCACGAGGCTCCCCCGCTCCAGCGGGCTGATGCGGTGGTCGTCGTCGGCGTCGTCGATGGCCTCGACCCTCAGGACGTATCGCATGAAGTAGGCGTGGGGACATCCCGCCCACATCTCCAGCCGGGAGGCGGAGGTCGTCTCGCCGCCCGCCGGGTGCGCCAGAACGGCCCCCCGGAGGTCGCCGGCCGGCAGGTTGCCGTCGAAGCGGGTGAGCCTCGGCGACATGCGGGCCCGGCGCAGTTCGATGCCCCGGATGAGCTCTGGACGCCGCTGCACACCTGGAATCCGGGCCAGCTCGCTCCAGGGGCTCTCGGTGCGGGCGCGGGCCTCGTACCAGTCGAGCACGCACCGGGTGTCGTACTCCTGGGCGTGGGCCGGGAACCCGGTGCGACGCAGCCCGGCCACGAATGATGGCACCTCCTGGGCCTCGCCCGCCTCCTCGGTCAGCCAACGGCTCGGCGACCGGTCCGCGGCCCGGCGGAGATCGCCGCGGGGGTGCAGCAGCAGCGACCGCCCAGCGGCGGCCACGATCGCCAGCAGCGCCCGGTGGTCGTCTCCGGGACGGTCGGCTCGGGCGGGCAAATCGCCGCCGGCTACCAACCGCTCCCGATCCGGCAGCAGAGCGTCGTCGTTGCGGCGGGCGGGAAAGGTCCCCTCGGCCATGCCGCATACGACGGCCAGGTCGAGTTCCACCCCTAGGGCCAGGTCGACCGGCCCGACCAGCACGCCTGCACCGAGGTGCCCGTGGCGGTGCGCAGCCCCCTCCAACTCAAGCCTCAGCGCCCGCCCGAAGGCGGCCACGGAGGGCTCGTCGTCGGTGCCGTCGAGGTCTCCGAGACGGCTGACGGCGCGGTCCACCCTCTCGGCCATCTGCCGCTCCTCCTCCGGCCAGCTCCGGCGCAGCCGCCCGCCGAGGTACTTCTGGATCAGCTTCTGGCACCAGCCGGCCAGCTCGGCCCAGGTGCGCGGCGCCGGGCGGGGATCCAAGTCGGCGTGGAGCTCCTCGACGAAGCTCAGCAGCTCCAGCGAACGCTCGGCCCTGCGCCGATGCCTGTCGCCGCGCCATGCCTGCTCCTCGTCGGCGGCGTGATGGTCGGCCTCGGCGGTGCAGTCCTCGGCGTACCGGGTGAGCCTGCGCCTCCAGCTTTCGATCCCGGACTCCACCCGGGCGGCTCGGGCCTCCCGCTCCCACGCCGCGCTCGGCACCCCCTGCCATCGGTGGCGAGCCGCCGGTTCGCCGCCGCCGGCCTCACCGTCGGGTGCGCCAGCGTCCGTATCGGGCCGTCTGACGCTCACCGGGGCGCTGGCCAGCCAAGCCATCACGACGCGCCGGGAGAACCCGCGGTCTGGCAAGGCCAGCATCTCGAGCAGCGACCGCCCCAGCAGCGACGTCTCCACCGTTCGGGAGGCGGCGCCGCAGCGTCGGATGCCGGCCGCGTCGAGCGCATCGCTGATCAGGCGCACGTAGGGGCTCTCGACGCCGTAGACGATGGCGCATCGCCCCAGGGGGGTGCCGGCCCGGGCGGCGTTGACGACAGCCCGCACGGCGTGGCGCACTTCATCGTCGGCATCGGACACGCTGAGAGCCTCCACGGTGGCCCCCGCTCGGCCTTGCCCGCTTCGTCGTGCCGGGGCGTCGAGCTCGGCACCGAGCCTGCGAACCGAGGCGACCACCACAGCGTCGGCGTCCTCGGCTCCTGTCGCGCCAGCGACGATCGTCGTGTCCGTCGCCTTGCCGACCGCACGCAGCAGGCCGGCCTGGCTGTGGGTGATCCTCTGGGGCAGGAACACGATCATCGGTCCGAGTTGGCGCGCCACCGCGGCGGGATCGGCCCGCACCGCCGCTGCCGCAGCCCGCGAGAGCTGCTGCTCGTTGCTGAAGCGCGTTTCGAGGTCGGCCGCGACCTGCTGGTGGATCCTCACCACGTCGGCAGCCCGCGGCGACTGCGCAGCCAGCGCACGGAGCTGCCCGCCCTCGAGTTCGGACAGCTCGCGGTGGGCTCGGGTGAGGGCCCGCTCGGTGGCCGGATGGGTCTCCACGCCCCGGAAGTGCCCGGGATCGCGCCGCAGCACGGTGCGGACCGCGGCGGCGATGACCGTCATAGTCACGCCCCGTCGCCCCTCGGCGGCCATCTCGGCCCCGCCGAGACGCTCGGCGAGGTCGTAGGCGGTGTGGAAGGCGACGGCGGCAACCCCTCGAGTGCCGTTGTGGCTGCGTCGGCCCAGCGCCCGGCGGGCGGCCAGGCCCACGTAATGGTTGGGCACGACGACGGTGACCGGGGCGAGCGGGTCGCGATCCTTGGCCCGTGCCACGGCCGTCGCCAGCGCCTCGTGGGCGGCCGCACCGTAGGCCGTGGTCACGCAGGCGATCGTCACGGGTGCGCACCCTACGGCACCGGTGTGACAGCGACCGGCGCCGCGAGACCGGGCGAGCAGAGCCGGTCGGCGGTGACGCGGCGGCCCTCCCGGGGCTTGTATGGTGCTGGCCCATGGCGTCGCCGCTCCCGAGCACTGAGAGCCTGAGCGAACTCCAAGAAATGAGCGAGTTGCGGGATCTCGATCTAGCGCTCGGTCGCCAGATCCGTGAACGCCGGGTCAGGGCGGGACTCTCACTGAAGGAGCTCGCGGCGAAGACCGACCTGTCGCCGTCATTCCTCAGCCAGCTGGAGCGGGGGCTTGCCAGGCCCCGAATCACGTCGCTTCACCGGGTGGCCCGCATGTTGGGCACCACTGCTCAGGCCCTGCTGTCGCTCGAAGAGACGAAGCCGTACTCTCTGGTCCGTCGCGGCGACCCGCGAGACGTCGACCACGACATCGACAAGGCGTCCGGGATCGCCCGGTCGCTGGTGCGGGACGCCCGGTCCCTGACCGCCCTGGAGTTCCGCGGGCTCCCCAAGAGTTTCGGCCCGTACTACGAGCACCCCGGCGAGGAGCTGCTCGTCGTGATCGAGGGGGTCATCGAGAAGGACATCGACGGCGAGATCATCGAGATGCGAGCCGGGGACTGCGTCTGCTACGACGGGCGGGTGCCGCACAGGTCTCGAAGAGTCGGCGACGAGGAGGCGGTCACACTCCTCGTCACCGTCAGGGAGGACAGCAGGGGAGGCTGAGCCACACGCGGCCTCTTGACGCCGTCTCAGACGTTTATGTACAGTGAAAATATCTGCGGCGAAGTTCGTGGTATCAAACACCAGGGGGAAACGACCATGGGGGGACGAATGAGACGACTGGCCATAATCCTGACGCTTCTGGCGCTGATCGCGGCTGCCTGCGGGGACGACTCAGACACCGATGAGACTGCTGCCGAACCGGCCGCGCCCAGCGAGCCCGCCGAGGAGGCGCCCGCCCCCGCTGAGCCTGAGCCGGCTGAGGAGCCCGCACCTGAACCTGCACCCACCGAGGCGCCCGCAGAGGATATGCCGGATGAGGAGCCCGCGGCGGCACCGGATCCCATGGCTGTCGACCTGTCGGGTGTGTGTCCAGACCCGCTGGTGCTGCAGACGGACTGGTACCCGTCCCCCGAGCACGGCTACGCCTACTACCTGATAGGCGACGCCGGAGAGCTCGATGCCGAGGCCGGCATCTACACGGGACCGCTGCTCAACACCGGGATCAACCTCGAGATCCGTGCCGGTGGCCCCTACCTCGGCTTCCAGCCGATGACGACCACGATGCAGCTCGACGACAACATCCACCTCGGCTGGGCGAACACCGACGAGCAGGTCGCCGCCTTCGAGGAGGTCCCCACCATCGCGGTGGCGGCGCCCTTCGAGATCAATCCGCAGATCCTCATGTGGAACCCCGAGGAGCTCTCGTTCTCGAGCTTCGAGGAGATCGGGGAGTCCGGCGTCACTGTCTTCCACTTCGGCGGCGCTCTCTACGTCGACTACATGGTCGGCGCCGGCATCCTCAACGCCGACCAACTCGACCCGTCCTACGACGGGACGCCGGCCCGGTTCGTCGCCGCCAACGGCAACTATGCCCAGCAGGGGTTCGCCAGCAGCGAGCCCTGGTTCTACGAGAACGCGCTCGAGGAGTGGGGCAAGCCGGTCGACTACATGCTCGTTCATGACTCCGGGTTCGAGATATACGCCCAGCCGATGGTGATCCGGGCAGGCGCTCTTGAAGAACTGCGCCCCTGTCTCGAGCTGGTGGTCCCGATCTTCCAGCAGGCCGTCCTGGACCACTATGCCAACCATGCTCCGACGAGTCAGCTGATCCTCGACATCGTCGAGGAGATCGCGTCGTCCTGGGTGCTGCATCCGGGTCAGATGGACTACTCGGCCGCGACCGCCCTCGAGCTCGGCCTGGTAGGCAACGGGCCCGATGACATCGTGGGCAATATCGATGAGGCTCGGATGGAGCGCGTCGTGCAACTGCTCAAGGACGTGGTCGACGGGGTTCCCGAAGACCTCGAGGCCACCGACCTGTACACGAACGAGTTCATCGATCCGTCGATTGGATTCTGACGGCCGCTCCCGCCTTGACGGGATGAGTGCCTAAGGAGAGAGCCGTCCCAATGACAAACGCACTCAAGGTGTCGCAGCGGGTTCCGCTCGTGGACCTCTCTGGCACCTTCGAGCCGGGCCCCCAGAGAGACCATGTGGTGGATGTCATCCGGCGTGCTTGCGAGGACGTGGGCTTCCTGGTGATCACGGGCCACGGTGTGCCCGACGAGGTGGTGCACCGGATCGACGACGCCGCCCGCCGGTTCTTCGCTCTCCCCCACGACGAGAAGCTCGACTATGTCGCGCCGCCGGGGACCTATCGAGGCTTCACACCGTCTGAGGCGTCGGCGCTCGCGCTGTCGCGCGAGGACGAGTCGTTGCCCGATCTGTGCGAGCTGTACACCGTCAACCGTTTCGATGATCCCGAGGTCGCCGTGCGGGCCGGGCTGCGCGAGGGGCGCGAGCAGTTCTTCGCTCCCAACATCTGGCCCAGGCCCGACCACGTGCCCGGGTTCAGGGAGGCCTTGGAGACGTACTACGAGGTGATGGAGGACCTGGCCGTGAAGCTCATGAGGCTCATGGCCCTCGCTCTGAACCTGGACGAGCACTGGTTCGATGACAAGATCTGCGACCACATCACGAACCTGACCGTCCACCACTACCCCGCCCTTGACGAACCTGCACCGCCCGGGCAGTTCCGGCGGGGCGCTCACTCCGACTGGGGAAGCCTGACGATCCTGTACCACGACGGCGAGCCTGGTCTGCAGGTCATGTCGCCCGACGGTGAGTGGGAGGATGTCCCTGTCGTTCCCGACTCCTTCGTGATCAACCTCGGCGACCTGATGGCGGCGTGGACGAACGACCGCTGGGTGTCGACTCTCCACCGGGTGGTCACCCCCACCGGGGACATGGGAGACCGCGTCTCGATCGCGTTCTTCCATCAGCCCACCTACGACGCTCACATCGAGTGCATCCCCACATGCACGTCACCCGACGATCCACCCCGCCACGAGCCCACCACCTCGGGCGGGTGGATCCTGTCCATGCTCCAGAAGACCATCTACTGACAGGGCCCGCAGTGCCGAAGCTCGACCCCGGCGGACTGCTGGCGCTGGCCTATGCGCAGGCCCGCAGGGGTCTGGCCGAGGGGGGAGTGCCCATCGGTGCCGCACTGGTTGACGCTGACGGCGCCGTGCTCGGAGCCGGGTGCAACGGCAATGTCCAGCAGGGCGACTTCCTGCTCCACGCCGAGACCGTCGCCATCGGGGACGCGGGCCCGCTGAGCGACTACTCCGGCACCACGCTGGTGACCACGATGACGCCCTGCTGGTACTGCTCGGGCCTGGTGCGGTTCCTCGGCATCGGCGCGGTGGTGGTGGGAGACAGCCAGAGCTGGTCCGACGAGGCCCTGGACTGGCTGGCTTCCGCCGGAGTCTCCACCACCAGGCTGCACGACGAGGCCTGTGTGGCAATGTTCGCCGACTGGTTGGCGACCGACCCCGAGGTGTGGTCGACTGTGCCGTCCAGTGCGGGCGGGCGCAAAGACGGTCCTGGCTAGAGTCGTGCCAGGCGCCGCGATGCCGAAAGGGGAGGGCTCACGATGACGGTCTCAGCGGGGGTGGTTTCCCGGGTGCCGCTGGTGGACCTGTCAGGCGCGTTCGAGCCGGGGCCGCGGCGCGACGAGGCCGTGGACATCATCGGCCGGGCGTGCGAGGACGTGGGCTTTCTCGTGATCAC
Source organism: Acidimicrobiaceae bacterium (assembly GCA_009837445.1). Classification (GTDB taxonomy): domain Bacteria; phylum Actinomycetota; class Acidimicrobiia; order Acidimicrobiales; family Aldehydirespiratoraceae; genus Aldehydirespirator. Next base: position 119,784 of record VXTM01000009.1, on the reverse strand, counting down.
CGGGCACGGCGTTGACGACGGGGTGGTGCAGCGGATCGACGCAGCGTCGCGGCGGTTCTTCTCCCTGCCCCACGAGGAGAAGCTGGCCTATGTGGGCACCACCGGCGTGTACCGGGGCTTCACGCCCTCCCAGGGCTCGGCCCTGGCGCTGTCGCGAGACGACGAGTCTTTGCCCGACCTGTGCGAGCTCTACACCATCAACCGGTTCGACGACCCGGAAGTGGCGCAACGGGCGGGCCGGCGCGAGGGGCGGGAGGGGTTCTTCGCCCCCAACATCTGGCCCGACCCCGAGCGGGTCCCCGACTTCAAGGAGGCCTTCGAGGCCTACTACGAGGTGATGGAGGGCTTGGCCGTCAAGCTCATGCGGCTGATGGCGCTGGCGCTGGACCTCGACGAGCGCTGGTTCGACGACAAGGTCGCCGACCACATCACCAACCTGACCGTCAACCACTATCCGGCCCTCGACGCCCCCGCCGCGCCGGGGCAGTTCCGGCGGGGCGCCCACTCGGACTGGGGAAGCCTGACGATCCTGTACCACGACGGCGGGCCCGGCCTGCAGATCAAGTCGCCCGAGGGGGACTGGGAGGACGTGCCGGTGGTGGCCGGCTCCTTCGTGGTAAACCTGGGTGACCTGATGGCGGCGTGGACCAACGACCGCTGGGTGTCGACCCTTCACCGGGTGGTCACCCCCACCGGAGACCTGGGAGACCGCATCTCGATCGCCTTCTTCCACCAGCCGACCTACGACGCTCGCATCGAGTGCATCCCCACCTGCACCTCGGTTGACGACCCGCCCCGCTACGAGCCGACCACCTCGGGTGGGTGGATCCTGTCGATGATCGAGAGGACCCTCTACTGATGACGGTCTCGGCGGGGGTGGTTTCCCGGGTTCCGCTGGTGGACCTGTCGGGGGCGTTCGAGCCGGGACCGCATCGCGAGGAGGCCGTGGACACGATCCGGCGAGCTTGCGAGGACGTGGGCTTCCTGGTCATAACCGGCCACGGCGTGTCGGAGCAGGACGTGGGGAGGATCGATGATGCCGCCCGCCGGTTCTTCAACCTGCCCCTGACCGACAAGATGGAACTCGTCTGCGATGTCGGCAACCGCAGGGGCTACAAGCCTGTGCAGAGTTCGACACTGGGGCTCTCGCGTGACGAGGTCACCCCTCCCGACCTTGCCGAGCTCTATCTCGTGAACCGGTTCGATGATCGTGAGGCGGCCCGGAGGGCGGGGCTGCGCGAGGGGCGGGAGGAGTTCTTCGCCCCCAACGTGTGGCCCGACCCGGACCAGGTGCCCGGCTTCCGGGAGTCGTTCCTGGCCTATTACGCGGTGATGGAGGACCTGGCGGCCAAGATCATGGGTCTGATGGCGCTGGCGCTTGACCTCGACGAGCACTGGTTCGACGACAAGATCGCCGACCACATCACCGGTCTGGCCGCACTGCGCTACCCCGCTCTGGACGCGGCGCCGCTGCCCGGGCAGTTCCGCCGGGGCCCGCACTCGGACTGGGGCAGCCTCACCATCCTCTACAGCGACGGAGTGCCCGGCCTGCAGATCCTGTCGCCTGAGGGCGAGTGGGAGGATGTCCCAGCGGTCGCCGGCTCCTTCGTGATCAACATCGGCGACTTGATGGCGGCCTGGACCAACGACCGCTGGGTTTCCACCATGCACCGGGTCGTGGTGGCCGACGGCGCTTGGGGCGAGCGCATCTCGGTGGCGTTCTTCCACCAGCCCGCCTACGACGCCCGCATCGAGTGCATCCCCACCTGCACCTCCCCCGACGATCCGCCCCGCTACGAGCCCATCACCTCGGGAGAGTGGCTCGACCTGATGATCCGTAAGACCACCACCTACAACTGAGGGGGGCTGCTATGTCACGCGTGCCGCTGGTGGACCTGTCGGGAGCGTTCGAGCCGGGCCCACGGCGTGACGCCGTGGTGGAGGCGATCCGGCAAGCGTGCGAGGACGTGGGCTTCCTCGTGATTACCGGTCACGGGGTGGATCCGGAGGCGGTGCGCCGCGTTGACGACGCGGCCCGGCGGTTCTTCGCCCTGCCTCGGGCCGACAAGATGCAGTCCCATAGTGACAGCGGGGATCGTCGGGGCTACAAGCCGGTGCACAGTTCGGCGCTTGCGCTGGCCCGCGAGCATCAGACTCCTCCCGACCTTGGAGAGTTCTACGTCATCAACCGGTTCGACGATCCAGAGGTGGCTCGCCGGGCCGGGTTGCGCGAGGGCCGGGAGGTGTTCTTCTTGCCCAACCTGTGGCCCGATCCCGGCCTGGTGCCCGACTTCCGGGAGTCTTTTCTGGGCTACTACAAGGTGATGGAGGATCTGGCGACGGCGCTCATGGGTCTGATGGCGCTCGCGTTGGGCCTCGACGAGCACTGGTTCGAGGACAAGATCGTTGACCACATCACCGGAATGTCCGCGGCGTGCTATCCCGCCCTGGAGGCGCCGCCGCTGCCCGGTCAGTACCGCCGGGGGCCGCATTCCGACTGGGGAAGCCTCACGATCCTGCACGACGACGGCGTGCCGGGCCTGCAGATCCTGTCGCCGGAGGGCGAATGGGAGGATGTGCCCACGGTGGAGGGCTCGCTCGTGGTCAACCTCGGCGACTTGATGGCGGCCTGGACCAACGACCGTTGGAGGTCCACCATGCATCGGGTGGTGGCCGCCGACGGAGCCTGGGGTGAGCGCATCTCGGTGGCCTTCTTCCACACTCCCGCCTACGACGCGGTGATCGAGTGCATCCCGACCTGTGCTTCGCCCGATGATCCGCCCCGCTATGAGCCCATCACTTCGGGGGAGTGGCTGGAGGAGATGCTCCGCAAGACAACCACCTACAGCTGAGCGGACCGCCTCCAACCGAGCGGACCGCCTCGCGGGTTTGGAGCGTGGAGCCATCCGGACCTAGCCTCGCTCGGTGACGGCTGAGCAACAGCGATGGCCTGAGAGACAAATGCAAGGGGGACTGATCTGGCTGTGAGCGACGCTGCGCCTGCTCTTAGGTTCGACAAAATCTCCATGACCTTCCCCGACGGCACCGAGGCCCTCGACGGGATCAGCTTCAGCGTCTCGATGGGAGAGTTCGTCACGATCGTGGGCCCTTCGGGCTGCGGCAAGTCCACGCTGTTGAGAATCGCTTCGGGCCTGCTGGAACCGACTTCGGGTCGGGTGGAGGCCGACCGCGAGCGGATCGGCTACGTCTTCCAGGACGCGACGCTTCTGGACTGGCGCAATGTTCAGAACAACGTCGAACTGCTCCCGCAGCTTCACGGGTTCCCAAAGGCCGAGAGGAAGCGGCTGGCCAGTGAGGCGATCGAGCTGGTCGGCCTGACCGGATTCGAGCGCCACTACCCGAAGTCCCTGTCGGGGGGCATGAAGATGCGGGTTTCCCTGGCTCGCACGCTGACGCTCGCCCCGCCGCTGTTCCTGTTCGATGAGCCCTTCGCGGCAGTGGACGAGATCACCCGCCAGCGGCTGAACGAGGAGACGCAGGCGCTCTTTCAGCGCGAAGGGTTCGCCGGCCTGTTCATTACCCACTCGATCAGCGAGGCCGTGTTCATGTCCACCCGGGTGATGGTCATGTCAGCGCGGCCGGGCCGGATCCTGTCCGAGTACGCGGTCCCGTTCGGCTATCCGCGCCAGGCGGACTTGAGGTTCGACGCGAGGTTCGGCGAACTCTGCGGCGAGGTGTCGGTCGCCCTTGAGGGCGCCCATGCATCGGAGGCATCGCATGAGTGAAGCCGATCACGAGATCGAGCCGGCCCTCAGCGAGGTGGACGCCGACGAGGACGAGGACGAGGCCCGCAGGGGCGCGGCGGCCTGGACATATCTCGCGCCGCTGATCACGTTCATTCTGATCATCGGAGCGTGGTACTTCATCTCCTACGTCCGCATGGACGCGGTCAGGCGGCGCACCGCGCTGCCCGCGCCGCACACCGTCTTCGAGGACGGCCTGCTCGTCTGGGAGGACCGCAAGGGACTCAAGCCGATCCTCGAGGCGCTGCTGGTAACCAGCCGCGTGGCGCTGATCGGGCTCGGAATCTCAATCGCGATCGGGGTCATCCTGGCCATCGTGATGAACACCGCGAAGTGGGCTGAGAGGTCGATATTCCCTTACGCGGTCATCATCCAGGTGACGCCCATCCTCGCTCTGGTGCCGTTGATCCGGAACTGGTACGGCTTCGGGATCCCCGCCAGGGTCGTGGTGTGCGTCTTGATCGCGATCTTCCCGGTCATCACCAACACGCTGTTCGGGCTGCAATCGGCCAAGGAAGGCCATCACGACCTGTTCACGCTCCATCACGCCAGCTGGCTCACCCGCCTGTGGCGCCTGGAGATGCCCGGAGCGATGCCGGCCTTCTTGACCGGCATGCGAATCGCGGCCGGCGGCAGCGTGATCGGTGCAGTAGTCGGTGACTTCTTCTTCCGCCAGGGTGAGATCGGGCTGGGCCGGCTGATCGACAACTACCAGAAGGACACCAGGATCCCGGAACTGTTCACTGCGACGATCGTCGCCTGCCTCTTCGGGATCGCGATCTTCCTCATCGTGGGGTGGATCTCGAATCGAACGCTCAAGCACTGGCATGAGTCAGCGCGGAACTACACGTGAGCTGCCTCGGCGGCTGCGGCAATTTCACCTAAAAAAGGGGGATACCCAATGGCATCTAGACACATCACAAGGTACCTCGCCTTGCTCCTGGCGGTCGGCCTCGTGGCTGCGGCCTGCAGCGGTGGCGACGATGACGACGCGGCCAGTTCGACGGTCTGTCCGACGAACCTGGTGATCCAGACGGACTGGTGGCCCGAGATCGAGCACATCGGCACGTACCAGCTAATCGGTCCGAACGGCACGTCCGACCCGGAGACGTTCCGCTACAGCGGTCCCATCCAGGAGCAGTACAAGGTCGGCGGCATCGAGACGGTGGAGATCCGAGCCGGTGGAGACGCCATCTCCTTCAGCCCGGTCACCTCAGTGATGTACGAGGACAGCGACATCACCCTCGGATATGTCAACACGTCGGACGCGGCCAAGGACGCCGGGACCAACGCCGTCATCGGTGTGGCCAAGACGCTCGACATCAACCCGCAGATGGTGATGTGGAACCCCGCGCGCTACGACATTTCCGAGCCTGCGGACATGGCCGCGAGCGGGGCCCGGTTCCTGTACTTCGACGGGTCTACCTATGTGGACTTCATCGTGAGTTCGGGATTCATGACCGAGGATCAGCTCGACCCGTCCTACGCGGGCGCACCCGACCAGTTCATCGAGAGCAACGGCGGGATCCTCCAGCAGGGCTTCGCCACCAACGAGATCTACAAGTACGAGAACGAGATCGAGTGGAACAACGGCGCCCCGGCCGATGTGTCGTTCTTCCTCATCCACGATCTGGGCTTCGAGGACTATCCGGCCATGTACAGCGTTCGCGCCGACCGGCTCGAGGAGCTCTCGCCCTGTCTGGAGCTGCTGGTGCCCATGCTGGCGCAGGCCTGGGTCGACTTCTTCGCGGACCCCGATCCCATCGCCAACGCGCTCATCTCGCTCAACGCCGAGTACAACACCTACTGGGAGCTGTCGACGGGCATCAACGACAAGGCCAAGGAGATGTTCGCCGACGGCATCATGGCCAACAGCCCCGACGGAACGTACTGCTCGATGGACGAGGGCCGCGTCAACGGGCTGATCGAGATCCTCAAGCCGACCTTCGACAACCGGGGCATCGAGTATCCCGACGACCTGTCGGCGGCCACCGTGGTGGACAACTCCTTCTGCGCGGGCGCGCCCGGTCTCAGCTGATCCTCTTCAGGCCTTGACTTCGCCGCAGGCGGGGCGTCGCTCGTTCGGCGCCCCGCCTGCCGGCGCGACTCAACTCACGTACGCGCACAGGTCGAACAGGTTGCCGTCGGGGTCGGCGAGGTTGGCGATCTTGCCGTAGGGCTCGATGCGGGGCGGCTGGCATTCTGACGCCCCGAGGGTGAGCAGCCGAGCCAACTCAGCCTCGAACTCGTCAGGGTGGCAGGCGAGGTCCAGGTGCACGCTCCCCGTGACATGGGCTCCCCGCTGGAGCCCGATCCGGCGCTGCCCGTTGGGGCTGGCCAGCACGATCCAGCGGTCGCCGTCCTCGCGCTGCACTTCGACAAGCCCGAGAGCTGCGCTCCAGAACTCCGCCAAGTCGTCGGTTCGGGGCGAATCGAGGGTGACCAGGTCGAAGGCTGCAGCCATGGCTTGCAGTGTAGGTGGACCCCAATCCGTGCCTGGAACCGCTCGGCTCAGCCCCAGTCGGCTGGGCGCCCTCTGCTCTTCCGAACTTCCGGCGAATGAAGGCGATAGTTCCCCATTTCTACCGGAAGATCGGGTCGGCGGGCAGGTCGGTGATGAACATGTGGCCGGGTTCGTGGACGATGGCTAAGTCAGGTGCGGCGTTGGCCAGCGCCACTTGCGGCGTGACGCCGCAGGCCCAGAACACGGGCACCTCGTCGTCGTGGATGTCCACCGAGTCGCCGAAGTCCGGGGCGTTGAGGTCTGAGATACCCAGCCCGGCCGGATCCCCGGCATGGACCGGACCGCCGTGGGCCTGAGGGTAGGCCTCGGTGATCCACCGGGCCTGATCGACCATGTCGGAGGGCATGGGCCGCATCGACACGACCAGCGGGCCTTCGAATTCGCCCGCGGGTTCGCACTGCTGGTCGGTGATGTACATGGGCACGTTGCAGTTCTGCTCGATGTGGCGGACCGGCAGCCCGGCCCGCATCAGGGCGGCCTCGAAGCTGAAGCTGCATCCCAGCAGCACCGACACCAGGTCGTCGCGCCACCATGCGGTGGCGTCGGTGGCCGAGTCGGTGTGGACTCCGTCGGCGAGCAACCGGTATCGGGGCGCGTCGGTGCGCAGATCGCTGCCGGGAGCGCTGCTCACCGCCTCCGTGCCGCATTCGATGACCTCCACGATGGGACACGGCTTGGGGTTGCGCTCCGCGAAGGCGATGAAGTCGGCGGCCAACGCCCGGGGCAGCACGACCAGATTGGCTTGGACGCATCCCGGGGCCAGATGGGCGGTGGGCCCAGTGTGCTCGCCCGTCCGGATCGCCAGCCGCGCTTCCCGGGCAGGGCCCGCTCTGGTCGCGCCGCCATTCTCGCCCCGGCCGTCATCGAGGACGTTGGCCAGGGCGTCCAAGAGAGGGGCTTGGCCCTTGTGCAGCTTCGCCCGGGCCTCGTCGATCATCCACCAGGCCGCCTTGTCCACCTCGGGGAACTCCTGGACCCTGCCGGAGCGGGGAGGCCATTCGAGTTCGAAGGTGTTGCTGGTCACATGGGTCGCGTCGAAGTCCGCCTCTAATGCCCACGCGCTGATCTTCTTGCGGCTCGGCTCGCCGAACTCGCCGAGGAAGACCCTCGACCCGGCCGGCGGTGGCGACCCCAACTCCTCCTCGAACTCCCGCAGCGCCACTGTCTCGGCATCCTCGCCCTCGGCGAACTCGCCCTTGGGGATCGACCAGGAGTGCTCGTCCTTCCTGGCCCAGAACGGTCCGCCGGGATGCACGAGCAGCACTTCGATCTCACCGGCGGCGTTGCGGCGGTGGAGTATGAGGCCTGCGCTTCTCTTGCTTGCCATGCGTGCCACGATTCTGTAGGCAGACCGACTGCTGGTGTGCGTCGAACCTAGCCCGGTGCACAAACCGAGAGGCCGGTGAGAGCGCCGCTGGACCGCCGTCCCATACTCTGTGTTGGACAGTCGAGCCGGGGGAGCCATGAGCGAGAAGGACCGGGCAGCCGAGCGAGCCGCGGCGGTTGCCGGCGCGATGGACGACATCGCCAAGATCGACGCCCACGGCCGCCAGCACGGCGGCATCGACCGGGCCGGCCTGGAGCGAATCAGGGAGCGGCTGCTGGAGTTGGCCGAGCGCGGCGACTTGTTCGGTGACGCAGACTTCCCGCCCCCGGACACTCCCGGGAGTTCGGTGAGCTACCGGATCGCGCAGAACGACGATGACGAGTTGGCGCTGTACGTGCAGTGCGTGTCCGACGGCACGTCTGCACCGCCGCACGAGCACAACACCTGGGCGGTGATCGTGGGGATGCGGGGCCAGGAGCTGAACCGCCTGTACGGCCCCTGCGGGGGCTCGGGCGAGCCCCAGGTGCAGCAGGAGGTGGTGGTCGAGCAGGGCACCGGGGTGGCGCTGCTCAGCGACGATGTGCACTCGATCCACATCGAGGGTGCGGCCACCAACTTCCACTGTTACGGCCTGGCCCTCGAGAGGCTCGCCGGTCGACGCTTCTGGCACGCCCGCAGCGGCGAGTGGCGCCCCTACGACGACGCCGGCCACATAGTCGAGGCCCGCCCCGACCGCTCGCCGTCGCGCTAGTCCAGCTTCGCCAGGGTGCGCTTGGGCGCGATGAGGTGGAAGCTCTCGAGGATCAGGTCCTCGACGTGGCCCCAGTCGTCGACGTCGGCGAGGTCCATCGTCACCCAGCCGTGGCGTCCCACATACTTCGACGGCGTGAACCGAGGGTCGGCGACGATGGCCTCGGCGTGCGGCTTCTCCAGCTTGAATCCCACCGTCGGCCTGCCGTCGGTCTCGCCGTATCCGGCGAAGATCTTGTCGCCGACCCGGAAGTAGGGCGACCCCCAGGTCAGCGTCTCCTTGGTGTCAGGCAAAGCCAGGCATATCTCCCGCACCCTTTGCAACGCATCGCCTGCCACGCCCGTCACCTCCCGCTCTCCAGTCGAGGTGTGCCCTCCTCGATTGCAGTCTGCACGATGCGCTTGATGCGACCGGCGCGGGTTTGCTCGCGCTTCGCATCAGCCAGCCACACCAGCAACTCCTTGCGCCTCGACGGTGTCAACGCCTCCCATGCCGCGGTAGCGCCCTCGTCGGCCAGAGCCTCCTGCAGCTCCGTCGGTGTCTCAGGTGTGCGGTCGCGGCGGTCGAGACGGATCCGGACCTCCACCAAGTCGCCTGCACCCTTGCCGATTGCGGAGCGGACCGAGTTGTTCAGAAACAGCCGATGACGCCCACCACCGACAGGCACCAGCGTGGCGGTCAGCTCCGCGCCATCTACGGTGCCCACAACCGGCACATAGCCCCGCACCCCAAACGCCTCCGACACGGCCGCGGGAACATCAAGCGCCACGTTCATGATGTGCGCATAGTTCGACGCAAACTCATGCAGCACCCCGACGAACTGGTGCTCGCCCTCCGTGGGCACCGTGCTAGCGCCTACGGGGAGGTACGAAGTGGGCAGACATGGAGTGGCGGGCCCGGGGCGAGTGATAGGGAGCTACGACTCATCGTCGAGGAACCACGGTCGAGTTGGTGCTTCGTGAACATAGAGTCCTTCATGTTGCTGACCCGGCCGACCAAGTTCTGATCCGTCCTCGAACAGCCTCATGACTCCGGATTCCTCTTCGCGAATCTGCTGAAGTCTACTTCTTGCCTCAGCCTGCATAGCCGGGAACTGGGCAGCAGCTGAGTTGTAGAGATGGCTCATGATCTTGTGCCCTGTGTCGTTGCTCGTAGCGAAGATCATGAAGTACACAGATGTTCCCCGTGTGTTCTTGAGTTCCAGCGGGTGCGTCCAACGGTATCCAAGTTCAGTCTCTAGGCGCCAGCGCATTAGGTTTAGGTACTCTTCGTACGCCTCGTGTCCACTGAGTGACTCGTTCAGGCGAGAATCGTAGACTGCTCGCCATGCACCGATCCCGAACACGGCATCTATTGCTTCTTCATCCTCAGGCCTAAGCAGCTTCCCCTTGACAGGCAGCAGGCGGCTGAACATCTGAGGCGAGAACAGGAGGAACAGTTCAGTCTTGTAGTTTCCCGTCCGGAATCGAGCAAGCTCTTCCAGCGTCCGCCACTTGGCTTCCAGACTATTGGGATCTATGAAGGCGAACGTTGGCGCCCATGACAGATGGCGTAACTCCTTAAGTGCGCAAGGGATCTTCTTGTTGCAGTCTCCAGCGTAGACCTTGATGTCGCGGTCGGGATAAGCACGTACCAGAGTCCTCTCAAGTTCTTGTGCCTTGCCTTCAAGTTCAAAGAACCTGAGTCTCGTAAACAGCGGTTCCTTGATGGATAGGGCTATCTGTGCAGAACTCTCTGTCGCTTCCTTAGTGATCTTGTCAAAGTTCTTGGTTTCGCCAGCAAAGAGGTCGAGATAGATCCGCTCGTCTGCTCGATACTTGGTAGCCGTGGTAAATGCGTCAAGATAATCTCTCAGTACGTGCAGCTTCCCGAGAGTCCAGAATCCCCAAGAGCGACTCATCAGGCGGCATTGCTCCGTGACGGCATGTTGTCGTACAGCAGCCCGTCTAGTTCCCGACCGCCCGCTTTGGGAGTGCGGCCACCCCATTGTTTGAAGAAGAAGTCGACGTCTGCTGCTGCACACTGGTCGCGGAGATCAAGCACCCAGCCTTCGCTCATGGGACGGGCGTTGTGCCCGCTCTCGCCTCCGGCAATGAGCCAGTGGATGCCCGACAGATCGAGGTCTGGAAGTGCTTCTAGCAGGGGCTCGGCACTCACGAAGCGGACTGCTGCCGGGACGGTGCGCAGGTGATTGATGCGGAAGGCGTAGCGCTTGGACTCGACGCTGACGCCCATCCAGACGTTGGGGGGCCAGTCCAGCTGGCTAGCCAGCGACGCCAGGCGCTTCGAGCGCTTGGTAAGGACCTGGTAGGTGTGGCGAGGTGTGTCGGCCATGACCTTGAAGACACGCTGGATGAAGTCAAGTGGCACGTCTGGATGGAAGAGGTCGCTCATGGAGTTCACGAAGACGATGCGAGGTGCTCGCCAGCGGTGGGGGAGATCTAGGAGGTCTTCGTGCAACGTGAGGCCGAAGCCGGGGCCGCTGTGCTTGGGGTCACCGTCGTTCTGGTACCGAGGATTGCCCATGGCCTTGAGGCGCTTGGCGAGGGTGAGTGCGTAGCAGTTATCGCAGCCGTGCGACGTGCGGTCGCAGCCGGTGCTGGGGTTCCAAGTTGTCTCGGTCCACTCGATACCGGTCCGGTCGGCCACGACCACCCCCTTTCTCCACCCAGTTATCCACAGGGTACCCATCGGTCCAAAGATATGGACCGGGTACGACAGGCCTCAGCCCCCAGCCTCGCACTCGACGGTGGCGGTCAGCGACTCGGTGAGGGCTTGGAAGCCGGCCAGGATGGACTTGAGTTCATCGGTCATCTCGGCGGCTAGGAGGTCGCCGATTGCTAGTGGAGCAACAATGGGTCGAGGCTGACCATGTCGGAGGTCATCGGCGGAGATTCAAGGCGTGTGGTGGTGGATGTCGGCTGGCCTACCTTGCGTTCTGCTCGGCGTCCCAACCATCGACGTAGAGTACCGCTACACTTCAACACCAACCCAGAATCGAGCATATGGAGACTCCAGATGGCAGAACAAGGCCTAGAATCCAAAGATAGCAAGTTCACCTATAAGGTCAACGGTACTCAGTTCGACTCAGAATCTGAATTCCTAACCGCACGACAAATCCTAGAGATGGCGGCTAAGGCAGGCGTCATCCCTGGTAAACCAGATGAGTACTATCTCGAAGGTGACAAGGGACGCTATAAGGACGACGACAAAATTGATCTCCAGGAAGACAGCATCTTCATCACTATTCCGCATACTCCGACACCTGTAGCTTCACGAAATCGCGTATGAGCGATAGTGTAAGCCGTGTGCAGGCCGAGCTAATCGATCTCGGCTACGAGACGGAGTGTTTCAGTTCTGCTCAGGGTCAGGTAGTGGCGTTCAACTATACGATCGAAGCTGGATCTCACAAGGGTGAGTTAGTAACGGTTGGAGTGAGCTTCCAAGAAGAGGGATACCCAGAGTACCCACCCCACTGGATCCATATTACACCTCCGATTCATGATGGCCGCGGAGGCAGTGTGCAGGAATACCACGATGGAAGCGGTCGTTCATGGGTTGCTATGAGTCGCCCCCCTGGCAACTGGGATAGAATACCTACTAAGACTATGCGCGCATACATTTCTGAACACCTGCGCCGCATTTGGGCTGATATATGAACTACGATGTTGCTCTGACTCATGGAGTTCATAGTCTCTCTAAGCAGCATCTGCTTCAACACTTCAATGTGGGACATTCTCAGGAAGATCTTTGCTTCGCTTTGTGGCGGCCATCGACAGCAGCGAGTCGCCTTACCGCTCTAATATATGAGGTTTTGATTCCACAGGAAGAGGACCGGCTTCTTCACGGAAACACGAGCTTCACCCCAGACTACATGGCGCGGGCGATCACAAGCGCTCGTCGCATGAACGCCGGACTGGCGTTCATGCACAGTCATCCTGGAACCGGTTGGCAGGAAATGAGTCCGACGGATGTAGTTGCGGAGCGCGATGTTCTGGCTTATCCGGCCGCTTCGACCGAGCAGCCGCTATTGGGGCTAACGATTGGTAGTGACGGCCATTGGAGTGCTCGCTTGTGGATACACAATGGTCAAGCGTTTGAGCGCTATTGGTGTGATAAGGTGCGAATCATTGGACCAAGAACATACGAAGTACAATTTGGTCGATATGCTTCATCTCCTGGCCCTCGTCGAAACGTACTTAGGCGCACATTCGACACATGGGGACTGCATGGGCAGCAAACACTCTCGCGGCTACACATTGGTATCGTCGGGCTAGGCAGCGTCGGAAGCTCCGTAGCAGAGTCCATAGCGCGTCTCGGCGTGGAGCGAGTGACGATGGTGGATCCTGACGAAGTAGAAGAGCATAATCTTGATCGCTTACTCAATGCCACCATCGGTGACATCGGCCAGCGCAAGGTCGACGTCGCCGCGAAAGCGATGCGGCAACATAGCACAGCAGCACATCCGCAGGTTCTCACGTATGCGACATCGGTACATGAAGCAGATGCTTATCGAGCGATCTTGGAGTGCGATGTCATCTTCAGCTGCGTCGATCGACCGATCCCTCGTGATGTTCTCAATTATGTAGCCAATGCTCACCTGATTCCGGTCATTGATGGCGGAATCGCCGTTCAACTTGATCCACTACAAGATGGTATTTTCTCGGCGCATTGGCGAACACAATTGGTAACACCGTATCACCGGTGTATGAGATGCAGCGAACAGTACAGCACGGGAATGGTTATGACCGAACTTGACGGGTCTCTCGATGATCCCAGCTACCTTAACGCACTGCCTGAGGATGGCACCAGCACGGGTGCTAATATCTTTCCTTTTAGCCAGAGCCTTGCTTCGATGGAAGTCAATCTGATGCTACGGTATCTCCTGGCTCCCAGTTGGTGGAAGAAGATTCATGGGCAAACCCATCAGCTGGTTACTGGTGAGACATACATAGATGGAGAACGCTGTGAACCATTCTGCGCGTTCCTAGACCGCATTGCTAAGGGCGACTTGGAACATCCATTCTATCTGACAGCATCCGTTGATGCTAGCGATAGGCGACCCTCCGACAAGACTCTATTGTCAAGGCTTACTAGTTTCTTCGATAGGATATTCGGGAGAACTTGATAGAAGCCCCAGAATAGATGCCAAGCTTCTCGAGCGCTACTCGCATCGTTCGTTCAAGGGCTTCTTGGGACGTTGCAGCAGGCCCAATCGTAATTGTCGATCCTGTAGCATCCAGCATGCCTCTCAGCTTCAGGCGATCATCATAGCAATAGTGTCTAACTGAGAATCCGCCGTGCGCTTGATCGGAGTCTATGTGAATGTTCGCAAGGGACTGTTGCTGCTTTAGGACCACGAGTCTACACTCATGCTCATACTCATAATCTTCTGACTTGTATAGATGACGAATTGAATTCAATGCTTCAGCTACCAGGTCAGCCAACCGGGCACCTATTGGTGATGAGGGCTCGACGAACGGGTCAACTTGACTAAGAAATTCTCGCAGGCTCTCGGCGGTGGCTTCGACTTCATGTTGACCATAGAGGACCTTCTGGAGATCTCGTGAGGAAGAAAAGAATTCGATGGAGCATCCGCGACCAGAGTCGCCATAAGTACGCCAGTATACAAGATCATCGCTACATGATCGGTCACCCTCGCTCAGATCTGAAAGGACGAATGATGCAATGTAGACTGGCATTGGTGTTGCGGTATCAAGCCAGCTATAGTCGGATAGCCATTGAGAGTGTTGATCAAAGTACTTGCCTTCACCGGGGTCGTTAGAGTTGTCTGAGTCATACAACCTCATCCTCTCATTCGCGAACATCGAGAACAAGCTTGACACGCTCGTGTAGTGAACGACGCGTTCTTGTGACTTTGCTAGCACATGACGATGGCCGACAATCGTGTGGAGTAGATCAGCTGCCGCTGGCAGGATGAAGCTCTCCATGAATTGTGCGACACGGAACGTGTCACCAGTCTGATCATAATTGTGCTGCGCGGCCTCGATCAGCCTCTTGAGGCGATCAAGGTCGGCATCCCTACTTGTCAATGGACTCTCCGCTCAAAGGTGTCACCGAACAGCTCTCGTGTCTGACGCCGCGTCGCCTGTGGTAGAGAGGGATTCGGTGAGGGCTTGGATTTCGGCTAGGGCGGATTGGAGGTCTTCGGCTATCTCAGCGGCCAGGACGGCTGGGGGTGCGAGGTTGTCGATGTCCTCCAGGCTGTCGTCGCGGAGCCAGAAGAGGTCGAGGCTTACCTTGTCGCGGGCGATGAGTTCGTCGTAGGTGTAACGCTTGAAGCGCTCCGACTCCTGGCGCTGGTGGCGGTCAGCCGGGTTGTAGCAGGCCACGAAGTCGTCGAGGCCGGCCTTGGTCAACGGATTCTGTTTCAGCGTGAAGTGCTTGTTGGTGCGCAGGTCGTAGACCCATAGCTCTCGGGTCCAGGCCTGCTCTGCGCCCTCACGGCGACGGAAGAACAGCACGTTGGCCTTCACTCCCTGGGCATAGAAGATGCCCGTGGGAAGGCGAAGCAGGGTGTGGACCTCGCAGTCGTGCAGCAGGCGCCGACGGATAGTTTCTCCCGCACCGGCTTCGAACAGCACGTTGTCGGGTACCACCACCGCGGCGGTTCCGCCGACCTTGAGCAGGCCGACGACGTGCTGCACGAAGTTGAGTTGTTTGTTGCGGGTGGTTGCCCAGAAGTCCTCCCGCTCGTAGCTGCCCGACGAGGACCGGCCGAACGGCGGGTTGGTCAGCACCATGTCGAAGCGCTCGCCGGGATCAGAACGCAAGGCGTCGTCCACATGGACCGGCGAGTCTGATTCGGGGCTCTCAATGCCGTGCAGCAGCAGGTTCATGGCGCACAGCCGAGCCGGCAGATCGGCGATCTCCCAGCCGGTGAACGCGCCGGAGCGCAGGTGGGCCACCTGGTCGCGCTCCAGCGGCGTGTACCGGTCGATGATTGAGCGGTAGGCGCCCAAGAAGAACCCGCCGGTGCCACAGGCCGGATCGCAGATGCGATCTCCGGCCTCCGGCAGCATCACATCGACGATCGCGGAGATTAGCGCCCGCGGCGTGAAGTACTGGCCCGCGCCTCGAGCACCCTCCTGGGCGGTCTTCTCGATCAGGCCCTCATACGCGGCGCCCTTGACATCAGCGTCGTAGCTGAGCCACTCGTGCTTGTCGATGAAGTCCTTGATGAGCTGCTCCAGCTTGGCCGGGGTCTGGATCCGATTGCGGGCCTTGTGAAAGACCACGCCTAACATGTCGTTGCCCGCGCCCAACTCCGAGAGGGTCTTGCTGTAGTGGGCTTCGAGTTCGGCCCCCGACCGGGCGAGCAGCGACTGCCAGTCGTATTCGATGGGCACGACCCGCTGGCCGCCCAGCAGTTCGTGCTGCTCGTCGGCCATCTTGAGGAACAGCAGATAGGTGAGCTGCTCGATGTAGTCGCCGTAGGACAGGCCGTCGTCGCGCAGCCTGTCGCAGTATTCCCACAGTCTCGGCACAAGCGTCCTCGGGTCACTGGTCATGTCTTGGCCCTCGTCGCTTCGGTTCGGTCGTCTGAGAGGCTGCGATGCGTTTCAGTAGGACGGATGCGGGCTCGTCGTCTGGATTCTGAGGCACCAACCGCCCTGAGAACGCAGTTGAGAGGATCGACCGCCGCAGGGATGCCGACCGCAGGTGATATCGATCGACTCCCGCGTCTAGTTGGAGGATGGTCTGTCGCACCAACTCGAGTCTCCGGGTGATGCGATCCTGGACGCCTGGAGATGGAGCGGGCAGGAGAACGTTGCCGATCATGGACTGGTTGACCTTGTAGATGCCTGCGGTCGTTCTTGCCTGCGACTCCAGCTGTCGTCTAATGATCCGGCTATTCCAGATCAGACTCAGGAACTCGGGGCGCAGCCGTGATGGGTCCACTCTTGCGCGGATCAATGTGTCCGGATACGCAACGGAATGGGCGCCATGGGGAACGAGCCCGCCGATGCCCACAAGGTGGAGTGATCCATTACCTCGTGATATCAGGAAATCACCCGACTCCACTTGGTATCGCCTGTGATCGATCTCACCGAAGTTCCCCTGTTTGCTCTCTGAGGTGTCGACCCATCCGTTCTTGAGGCAGGTAAGACGCAGCACCGGGAGTCCGTACTCCGCGGCGGTCGGCACGGAGCGTCCGTTGGCCAACTGCTCTGTCAAGAAGTCGCTCAGCGGCTGACTGTGCAGCTTGGCGGTCCTGAGTTCAGCCTGAAGCGCGCTCTCCAAGAGCTGCGCCGCGCGGAGTGAAGGCGCTGCCATGGAGTCGTCCGCGGCATCGAGGCGGGAGAAGTGTTCCTCGATAGCAGCGACGATCCGCTCCTGCTCGGCGCTAGGAGCTATCGAGATGCTCATCGCCCGAACATCCTTGTCTCGAACAGCGGGGTAACTAGTACCTGTCTGCTGCGGACTCAGTTGACTCACGAATTCCTGGCTGAGGAGTCGATAGAGCACGAATCGGGAGTCGACTCCAGGAGCAGGGCGGAGCACAGAGAAGCCTGTCGAGGCGATTGCGCCGTGTAGTTCAGCCGAGACGATTGCGGTCTTGCGCTGATAGGTCCGAACAGTGCTCAGGACTATGTCCCCCGCATGCACCACTTGTCGTGCCCGCGAAGGCGCATCAGAACCCTTGAGAGACTTGGTCGCTTGTATGCGCCCGCTACCTGGCGAGACGCCACCGATGTCTATGTATTCGAACTCCAGATCGGGGCAAGCGCGAGGATCCGTCTTGCGAACCGGGACGCAGATGCTGCCGAGCGAAGTTCGTGCCCAATTCGGGGGAAGCTCCTCCGTCATGCCGCTAGGGCGAGGGTTAGTTCCTCGAGGAGGGGGTTCAGGTCGTTGCCGAAGAGTTGGCGGGCACGGCCGAGGCCGCCGTGGGTGCTGAAAGGTGGGTTCTGGAGGTCTGCCGGGGCGACGGTGAGGCTGGCGGCGATGTGTTCCTTGATGAGGTGGAGGTAGGCGGTCTGTTCGTCGGTGAAGTGGCGGCCCAGGGCTTGCTGTTGCTGGTGGAGCCATGCCTCGAAGCGTTCGTTGACTAGGTCGGGGTAGGCGATGAGTTCGTCGGTGTGGCCGAGGGTGTGGCGGACGAGGCTGACTAGGTCGGTACTGACTCGGTGGCCTGAGCCTCTGACCTTGGAGGCGTCGAGGGTCTCGTAGGTCTGCCACAGCGCCTCCGGGGTCCAGCGGTGAGGTGGTCGGCCTATGGCTTCGGCTAGTTCCCTGATGTCGGTGTAGGTGAGCCCGCCTCCGTAGGGCTGGCTGTAGAGGACCTGGAGGGCCGTGATCTCGTCCTTGTGGTCCTCGATGAACTGGCGGAACGACTCGGTCTGAGCTCGGGCTCGGTCGGCAGCGTCTTTCGAGTATTCGCCGGAGATCACCTTGTCCTTCGACGCGGTGTCCATCACCTGCTCGTAGCTGCGGCGGATGTCGATGAGCTTCTCCCGTAGTTGGGCGTTGCCGGCGATTGGCTGCACTGCCTCTGTGATCAGGCGCTCGGCAGTGGCCTTCACCTGTTCGGGGGTGGGGTCGTCGGTTCCGGTCTCGGCTACGGCCTCGGTGTGTTGGCGGTCGGGATCCAGTGCATCGGTGATCTGGCGGACCAAGTCGTCCAGTCCGATCCCGGCGACCTTCTCGACGGCGGCCCGGTCCTCCGCAGTGATTCGGCGGTTCAGGCGGGCCAGGCGCGACGCCACCGACGACACGACCGACTCATCCGTGGAGCCGACGCCGATCTGGTTCAGCAGCCGGTCGAAGCTGACGCCCTTCTTGCGCTCAAGCGGCACCGTGTCATGCAAGCCGGCGTCGGTCACGCCTACCGCGTCCACGATCACGAAACGGTCCTTGACCTTGGCGTCGGGCGTTACGGCCCGCAGGTCGTTGTTGTCGATCACCCGCACGCCCCGGCCCTTCATCTGCTCGAAGAAGTTGCGGCTGCGCACCATGCGCATGAACACCACGCACTCGATGGGCTTCACGTCGGTGCCGGTGGCGATCATGTCCACCGTCACTGCGATGCGTGTCGGGTAGTTGGTGCGGAACGACTGGAGCAGATCCTCGGGCTTGTTGCCTGAGTCGCCGGACTTGTAGGTGATCTTCACCGCGCCCTCGTTGCTCAATCCGAACTCCTGGCGCACGACCTGGACGATGTCGTCGGCGTGGCTGTCGTCCTTGGCGAAGATCAACGTCTTCGGAATGTGCTTGAGCAGGCCGTCGTCGCGGCGCTCACGGTCATCGAAGATCGCCGGCAGCGACTCGCGCAGGGTGCGCACGACGGTGCGGATCTGGTCGAGGGCCACCACCTTGCGGTCCAGTTCGGCCGCGTTGTAGTCGATGTCCTCGTCGACCTTCTCCAGGCGGAGTCGGCGGGTCTCGCGGTCGCGGAACTCGGTCACGAAGTCGGCCGGGACCGTGCCGCCGGACTCGGTGAGCTCGGTGCGGATGCGGAACACGTCGAAGTCCACGTTCACCCGGTCGGCCACCGCCTGCTCGTGGCCGTACTCCATCACCATGTTCTGATCGAAGAAGGCGAAGGTCTGGATGCCCGGCGTGGCCGTGAGCCCCACCAGGAAGGCGTCGAAGTACTCCAGCACCTGGCGCCACACCCCGTAGATCGAGCGGTGGCACTCGTCGATGATGATCAAGTCGTAGAACTCGATCGGCACCTTCGGGTTGTAGGACACTTCGACCGGCTGGTCGGGCGCTGTCTCGAAACCGGTCTGCTCGTCGAGGCTCTCGTCGTAGTCGTCGTCGCCCCGCAGGATCGAATACAGCCGCTGAATGGTGGACACATGCACCTTGGTGGCCGTCTCGTCGGCTATATCCAGCCGTGAGGTCGCGAGCCGGCGGACGTTGTACAACTCGGTGAACTTGCGGCGGTCGTCGGGAACGGTGAAGTCCTCGAACTCCCGGACCGCCTGGCGGCCGAGGTTGGCCCGGTCCACCAGGAACAGGATCCGCCGGGCACCGGCATGGCGCACCAGCCGGTAGCAGACGTTGGCGGCGGTGAACGTCTTGCCCGCTCCGGTGGCCATCTGGATGAGTGCCCGAGGACGGTTCTCCCGCAGCGACTCCTCCAGGTTGCGGATCGCCTCGGCCTGCGCCGGCCACAGCCCGGGCGCTTCGGGTTCCAGTTCAGGCAGCAGTGGCAGGCCAGCTCGCAGAGTGCTGTAGTCGCCCAGCCGCACATGCTCGTCAACCCAGTGGGCCAGCGCCTCGGGGCGGTGGAACGTGAACACCCGCCGGCTGGCCGGAACCGGGTCGAGCCCACAAGTGAAGCGGGTCTCGGCGCCGGTTGACTCGTAACCGAACGGCAGCGCCCCGTCCACCTCGAACGCGGGCAACCAGTCGGGAGAGGAGACCTGGTACTTGCGGGTCTGGGGCTCCACACCGGTGAGAGTGCTGCCCGCCTTCTTGGCCTCGATCACCCCGACGGCCTGGCGATCTACGAACAGCACGTAGTCGGCCGGGCCGGCGCCGGTCGGCACCTCCCGCACCGCCACGCCCTGCGCGGTGGCCACCGCAGCGTGCTTGTAGTCCTGCACCACCCACCCGCACGCCGCGAGCTGCTCATCGATCTCCATCCGAGCGCGCTGCTCTGGATCGAGATACTTCGACGACGGGTCGGAGGCGTCAGCGGAAGGCACCGGCGGGCATCGTATGCCGTCGGGTCACGCTGTGATCGATAACGGCGGCTACAGCGTCAGTTGCGAGATATGGCGGCTCGGTAGGCGGCTACAACCGGGCTGTTTGCCAGCCAGTGTGGTAGCACGCCCGCCTTTGGCGAGCGGAATCAACGGGAGGCCCCCTTAGATAAGGGAAAATTAATGAAAATGCTTGACAAGTGTCACAAGGGTGTGCGATACTGGCTCCATGGTGATCGAACTGGTCGAGCGGGTCGAGGCGGCGGTCTCAGAACTGCTGGCTGAACTGCGCCGCGGTCGGGCGTCCTCGGAGGAACTGGTCTCGGTGCTTGCTGCGACGCGTCCGGTGCGGGGCAAGTTCGACGCAGTCCAGGCGTTTGCGGCGTCGGCTGTGGCGGCCAGCCGCGGCCACGGCGACGGCGGCACCCATGTGCTCGCCGAGACCACGGGGGCGTCCCGCCAGGAAGCGTTCGGGCACATCAGCACCGCACAGGCGATAGCGGCTGCGCCCGCGGTGCGGGACGCGGTCGAGTCTGGCCGGGTCGCGCCTGCTAACGCGAGGCGGCTGGCCGAGGCGCTCAAGAAGACCAGCGCCGAGGACGTCGAGCGCGACCCGGATCTACTGTCCAAGGCCGAGTCGCTGTCGCCGGAGCGCTTCGCCAAGGAGGCCAGACGCTGGGCCGCAGACCGCCAGGGCGACGGCGGCGAGTCCGAGTATCGCCGCCAGCGGGCCCGTCGAAGCGTGCGCATGTGGGACGGAGACGACGGGATGATGCACCTGAGCGGCCAGTTCGACCCCGTCACCGGTCGTCGCATCGCCAACCGGCTCAACCGGGAGGCCCGCTGGCTCCGGGACGCCCACAGGCAGGAGTTCGGCACCGGGCGACGGCCCACTCCCGAGCAGTGCATGGCCGACGCCCTCGACAACCTCACTGCCGGGAGCACCACCGCGGGCGATGGCCGGCCGTTCGCTGATATTGCGCTGGTGGCGCGGCTGGATGCTGATGCCGAGAAGCTGATGGTGGCTACCGCTGACGGCGAACCGCTCCCCTCATCGGTGGTTGAGCGGCTGGCTTGCGGGTCGTCGTGGTTCGCGCTGGTGCTCAGCTCCAAGGGCGTACCCATGTGGAAGGGCCGGAACGTCCGGCGGGCCACTGACTCGCAGTTCCAGGCGCTCCTCTCGCTCTACGGCGGCTGCGCGGGGTGCGGCGAGCCCGACAGGCTCAAGATCCAGGCCCACCACATGGACCCGTTCGCGCTGGGTGGCTGCACGGACCTCGACAACTTGCTGCCGCTGTGCTGGGGCTGCCACGACAAGGTCCACGAGCACGGCTGGCAGATCACGAGTCGGGGTGACGGATTGCGCACCATCAAGCCCCCCGACCGGGTCCATCACGGCCCGGCTCGCATACCCGAGGCGGTGCCGCTGTTCGCCGCGGCCGCCCCGGCCCCAGACACGGATGCCGACACGCCAGGTCGATCCCGCGACCGCGGTGCGCGAGCGGCGCCGGCCGAACCGGCCGGGCGGTCCGGACACCGAGCCGCTCGAGCCGCGCTCAACGACGCCCGAGCGGGGCTGGCCCCCAGCCGGAGCAGGGCCGCGCCGGCGGAGTCGGCCGGGTTGTCCGAGCCGCGGGTTGCGGCGGCGGAGTCGGCCGGGTTGTCCGGGCCGCGAGCTGCCCGAGCCGCGCTCAGCGCCGCTCGAGTCGGATAGGACCGGGCCCCAGGGCCCCTGACCTGACCCCATACCCGTGAGGAGGGCTCCGCCTGGTCAGCGGGTGAAGGAGGCCGGGCAACGGCGGAGGGGATCCGAGGCTGCGCAGACCGTGTCGCTGCAGGGGCTTGGCTTAGTCGGCTGTGCCTCGGGGGACGATCCACTGGTTGGGTTGGCCGGTTACCTCCGACACCGTCTCGAAGTCGGCGTCGTAGTGCAGCACCGTGAGGTTGCGGTTCTCCGCGATGGCGGCGACGAGGGCGTCAACCAGCGAGAGGGCGCGGTGCAGGCCCCGTCCGGCCAGGAGACGCTGCAGTTCGAGCGCCCTCCGGTGGTCGCCCTCGGTGACGGGCGCCGCCTCGAAGGCGTCGACACGGCTCATGATCTCATCGTGATCGCCTGCGTTTCGAGCGGAGAAGCCGAGTTCGAACGCCACGGGCGCGCACAGCGCCACCTGGCTTCTCGCCACCAGTGGCGCGAATGCAGCCGCAACGCTGGGGCGGTCGAGTCGACTGAATGCGCTGGTGTCAGCCAGATACACCGCCCGAGCCACGCTCAGCCGTCTCCGCCCCAGGCATCCTCGGCCGTGCCGAAGTCGAAGCGGCCGGGCTCGGAGAGCATCGCGATGAGCTCGAGGCGGCGTCTGGCGTCGATAATCTCCCTCAGGGCAGCATCAATCGTGTCGCGCAGAGTTGCAGTGCCCAGGATGTCGGCCGCCCGCGCAGCGATATCTCGATCGATCTCAACAGATGTCTTACTCACCCCAGCCATGATATCAGCCGGCTGGCGTGCCTCGGAAGCCGGTTAGCAGACGGTGATGTCCTCGGCGACGGGGGAGAGGGCTGCCAGGTCGCAGAAGGTGGCCTTGGCGACGAGCCACCGACCGCCGATCAGGACCGCCTCGCCCTCCCGGCCATCGAAAATGACCTGGTCGTCGAGCAGTATCGAATAGACGATCCGGGCGGTGGCGACCGATGTGCGGGAGATCGAGTCGACCTGCACCCGAACGCCTGCTCCGATCTCCGCGGTTGCCTCGAACATCAGCCGGGCCGCCTCGCGCATGCCGGGGAAGTCCTCGGCCTGGTCGATGCGCAACTCCATGTCCTCGATCGAGCCGTCCATGTAGGTCTCGAACGCGGCCGTGATGGCCTGGGCGGTGGCCTCGTCGATCGGGTGGCCCTCTACCGGTGCCGGATCCGCCGGAGCCTCGGGCAGGGTGGCGGTGGCGGCGTCTACCCCGTCGTCTGGAGCGGCGTCGCACACCAGCGTCAGCGCAACCGCGGTGTGGTCGGACGGGAAGGCGAGGCCTCCGGCCGCGGGCTCGGCGTTGAACAGGCCGGTGCCCTCACCCACAGAACAGTCCCGGCCCGGAGCCGAGTACAGCAGGTAGTCGATACGGCTGCGCTGGCGGCTCGACGGGTCGGCCATGTCGGCCAGGGTGGTGTCCTCCCGCCCCGCCGTGCAGCCCGTCCCGTTGACCGGATCGCACTCGGCGTGCCCCGCAGCCAGGTGCGAATCGACGTACCCGGCATCGCCGAACACCGCCAGCGCGGGACTACCCGCCGAGTCGTTCAGGTCGCCCCCGACCACGGTCACGGCCCCGGCCAGCGCGACCTCCCGAGCGAACTCCAGGACCTGGCGGGCCTGGCAGGTTCGCACGCTGCCGTCGGGGTCGCACGGGGGCGGGCACAGCCCCGGGCTGCAGGCGCGGTCGTCGGCGCTGGCGGCCAGGTGGGTGGTAAGGAAGTCGATCACCCCGACCGGTGAGGCCACCCGCACCAGGTACGCGGACCGGAACCGGTCGGCCAGCACCCGCCGCTGGGAGTCGACCACCTCCAGCGTCGTCAGCACCACCTCCCGGTCGAGGCCGGGATCGTCGTCCCAGACAACCTCGTAGCCGCAGGCGCCGGCCTCGCCGGAGACCAGACCGACGATCCGCTCGTTGGCCTCCTGAATCGACACCAGCTCAGGGCAGCCGGCGTCGGCAAGCTGGGCCATGAACAGCGACACCCGCTCGGCCACCTGGCAGGAGTCGCTGTCCGCCGCGCATCCCACCCCATGCAGGATGTTCTGGCTGACGAGGCGCACCGAGGCGAGCGGTCGCTGAGGAGCGGCCTCGCCGGCACCAGGCTCGGAGTCCGGCGGCGTCTCCTCGACGGCACCAGACCCGGCGTCAGGCATCCCATCGCCAGGCGCCTCATCGCCAGGCGCCTCAGCCTCCGGCTCCTCTACGGCGGGCTCGGGAGCCGCCGGCTCCGAGGGATCTCCCTCAACCGAGTCCGCAACAGAGTCCTCCATGCCGGCTGCGGCTTCCGCGCTGGCCGCAAGATCGGCCTCAACATCGGTCCTGTTGACGGCCGGCGCGCTCGTCTCGCCATCAGCCGGCAGCTCGGGCTCAATAGGAGTCTCCACCGCGGGCGGAGCAGGCTCGCCGCCCGGTTCGTCCGATCCGCAGGCTGACGCTACGAGGACCACGACGGCGACCGTGGCCACAACAGCCACGATACGGAGACGGGGGCGCCGCCACGGGGCACGGGGGCGGGACCGGCCACGAGGCCGAGCGGGGAGGCCGCATCTCATGACGGATCCAACCCGCGGGGTCAGTCGCGGGACTCGACCCGGTCGCGGTAGGCGGCCATCACCGGCGCAAGCTCCTCCGGGGTGGCTCCGTGCATGATCACGCCGTCACAGCCCAAATCGAGCTGTCGCCGCACCGCCCGGGCACACTGCTCGGGTGTGCCGGTGGCGCTGGGGGCGAGCCATTCGGACGGGATCACCGCGGCGATCTGCTCCAGTTCCTTGACGCCGGCTCCGGCGTCGATGGCACCCCGGTGCCCGGCCACCAGCGGATGCTCCCGGAACCGCTGCAGCGCGGCCGGGTCCCACCGGTTGGTGCTCACCAGCAGCTCGCCGTAGCCCTGCAGATAGGTGGCCAACCGGCCCACCGTCTTCATCATCCGATCCTCGTAGGGCAGGTGGTCGCCGACGGTGGCGAAACACGACCACACCCGCACGTCGGAAGGATCGCGTCCGGCCCGCTCCGCCGCGGATCGAACGGCCTCTACGCACCGCACCACCGTCTCGTCCGTGAAGTAGGTGTGCAGTATCACCTCGTCGAAGCAGCGGCCGGCGAGCCGAAGGGTGTTCTGGCCGAAGGCGGCGAGACTCATGGGCAGGTGCTCATCGAGCGAGGAGTCGAGGCGCAGGTACGGGTAGCGCCCGGCAGGGCCGTCGTGGTTCATCACGGTCTCGCCCCGAAAGAGCCTGCGCATCAGCCCGGTGAAGTCCTCCATCTCGGCCGTCGTGATCCGGTTGACCCCCATCGCGGCCTGCAGCAGTGGGACGCCCCGACCGATGCCCAGCACGAATCGGCCACCGGTCAGGCTCTGCATGGTCCGCGCGAACGCCGCGGTTACCAGCGGGCGACGGGTGTTGTGGTTGGTGACACCGGTCGAGATCGTGATCGTCTCGGAGACTGCGGCCGCCGCCCCGCACTGCGCGGCGATCTCCTTCTTGTTGTAGCGCTCCGATATGAACACAGTCCCGAGGCCCAGCGCTTCGCCTGCCCTGACCTCGTCGATCAGGTCCCTCGAGCTGTCGGGTTCGCCAGCCAGCGCGTAGAAGCCGAGTTCCGTGAAGTCGCCCACCCGTTGACTCATCAATCTCTCACCTCCCGGAGTGCCCCCTGGGACGGATAGTAACCCCGGCCGTCTGCCGGCCAAGCGGGCCCAGTCCCCGGGCCAGGCATGGACGGCGGCCATAATCGGGCCATGCGGGGACATTCGCACTTCTGGGGTCCGGAGTGGGGCCCGAGGGCCATGTTGGAGGCATGGCGGAGTGACCGTGCCTTGCAGGCGGTGCTCGCCTTTGTCGGCCTCGCGATCTTGGCTGCGGCGGTGGGCATGGCGCTGCTGTGGCCGACCGGCGCCGGCCGCGACGCCGCCCGCCAGCGCGCCGACGACATCGGCATCGTGTATGAGCGCTTGGCCGCCACCGTGGTGGAGGTGAGCGACCGGGCGTGCAGCTACTCGGCGCCCGACGATCCCCAGGCGTGCCGATTCATCGTCGTGCGCGTCGACGAGGGTCCCGACGGCGGCGCCCAGGTCGCCCTGCCGGAGTTCAGCCTCGAGTACGACCGCACCGCCATCCGGGTCTCGCCAGCGGACAAGGTGGTCCTCGGGTACGAGGCCTCCAACGACTACTACTTCTTCGTCGACCGCGACCGCCGCACACCGCTGTTGTGGCTTGCCATCCTGTTCGCTGGGGTGGTGGTGGCGCTGGGACGTTGGCGCGGTGGGCTGGCCCTAGCGGGGATGGCCGCCACCCTCGTGGTGCTGATCGCCTTCGCGGCGCCCTCGGTGCTCGACGGCAACGATCCGGTGCTGGTGGCCGTGGTAGCCGCGGCGGTGATCGCGTTCGTGAGCCTGTACCTGACCCACGGGCTCAATGTTCACACCACCGTGGCCCTCGCCGGCACCCTCGCATCGCTCGGCCTCACCCTGGGGCTGTCGTGGATCTTCTTCGGGCTCGCCGACTTCACCGGACTGGCGACTGAGGAGGGCCTCACCCTGCCGCTGATCGCCGCTGACATCGATCTGGCGTCGCTGCTGCTGGGAGGAGCGATCATCGGCGCGCTGGGCGCGCTCGACGACGTGACGGTCACCCAGGTGGCCACCGTGGCGGAGTTGCGCTACCGCAGCCCCAGCCTGAGCGTTCGCCAGCTCATCGCGTCGGGCATCCGGGTGGGGCGCGAGCACATCGCGGCCACCGTCAACACCCTGCTGCTCGCCTATGTCGGCGCGGGCCTTCCGCTGCTGCTGCTGTTCGCCGTCTCGGACCAGTCACTGGCCATGGCGGCCAACTCCGAGCTCATCGCAGTGGAGATCGTCCGGACGCTGTGCGGCTCGATGGGTCTGGTCGCCGCCGTGCCGGTCACAACCGTCCTGGCTGCGGTGGTTGCCGCCGGTTCCGGCCCCACCCCGCCGGGCGAGCCGGCCGGCGACACGCACGATGAGCCTGATGCGGCCCCGGCGGACGACAGCAGCGAGCGCGAGGTCACCGAACCGGGCCCGGCGCCCCGATGGGAGGACTTCGCTCCCGACCAAGACCAAACCCGATGGTGAACTCCCACCGGTAGGCACCGGCCGGTGGAGCCGGGTCCGGGTACGGCCGGTTGTAGGGCGAGAATGCGACCCGGGCTCAGCCTCCAGGCTGCCAGATCATCAGGATCAGCTGAACCGTGAACCCGATCGACAGCAGGGCCGAGCCCGCCTCGAGTCGCTTGTCGGTGCCCGGCGACGCCCCCTCGGCGCCCTGCGCCTTCAGAGCCGGCCTGATCATGCCGTGGAGCACGCCGTTCATGATCACCCAGATCACAATGGCGGCGATAACCCAGCCCTCAGTCATCGAGATCGCGTCCTCGGACATCTCGACCAAGGCGATGCCCAGCAGGCCCGCCACGATCAGCGCCGGGCTGTACAGCCTGCGTGCGTTGGCCGCCATAGCGACCACCAACTGCTGGTGACCGGACCCGCCCGCGGCCCGCATCTGCCTACGCAGCAGCGGATGGACGAACACCGGGGCGACAGCCACCAGGACGGTGAGGACATGGAGCAGTTCAACGATGTTGTAAGCCGTTCTTCCGGCAGCGAAGAGCATGGGCCGACTCTAGCCGGGAGCTCCGGCCAGCCGGACGCAGCCTCCGTACACCCCTGATCGCCGCCTGATCGGTGACGAACTGCGACTCCTAGCATGGTGTGCGTGCCGGACAGCTCTTCTGCGGCCGATGCGCCCCGCTCCGGTCTTGTGCTCGACAGGGCCGGACTGGCCGAACGGGCTGGCGTCCCAGCCTTCGTCGTGGATCTGGTGATCGATGCCGGTCTCATAACGCCGCTCGACAACGGCTCCGACGGTGAGCGATTCGACTCCGACGATGTCGAGATGCTGGTCGCGGCCCGCACCCTGGTCGGAGAGGGGGTGGCCGTCGAGGAGTTGGCTGCCCTGGCCATGCGTCACGCCACCAATGTGGAGAACCTGATCGAGGACGCGATCGACCTGGTCAAGCGCCACTTCGACCGGGAGGGCCGCGACAAGGCGGCGCTGGTCGCCAGCGTGAACCGGCTCGTGCCGGTGGCCACCAATCTCGTGGTCGGCCACTTCGAGAAGACCTTGTGGGCGCGGGCAATGGCCCGCATCGGGGACGACCCGGCTCCCGCGGTGGGCGCCGTCGTCGTCAAGGCCCGGCGCATCGGCGGGCGCGTCGATCCTCTGGCGGCCTACGCC
Organism: Acidimicrobiaceae bacterium; assembly: GCA_009837445.1. Classification (GTDB taxonomy): domain Bacteria; phylum Actinomycetota; class Acidimicrobiia; order Acidimicrobiales; family Aldehydirespiratoraceae; genus Aldehydirespirator. Next base: position 91,744 of record VXTM01000009.1, on the reverse strand, counting down.
GCGGCTACCTCCGACCAGCATCGCAGCGTCTGGCTGCGCCCCGACGCCAGCATGGGACTGGCCGCGTTCGGAGTGGTGGAGACGATCAGGCCGGTCGGTAGCGATCGTTTCTCGGCGGCCTCGGCAGCCCGGGCCGTCCTCGCGGCCCGGATACGGCGAGACCCGAACCCCGACGCCCCGGCGCCCGTGCTGGTGGGCGGTTTCTCGTTCACGCCCACCGGCGCCGACACCGACTCGCAGCAATCCGATCCCGGCAACGGCGAGTATCGCCACCCCGTCCCGAAGTGGACCGGATTCGGGGACTGCCGGATGGTGCTGCCCGAACTGACGATCATCGACCACCCGGACGGAGCCTGGGTCCTGGCCGCCACCCGGGTCGGCTCCGACGGTGACGAGACGGCCGCCGAGGCCGCGCTCGACCAGCGCCTGACGTCGTTCCAGGTCAAACTGCCGCTGCCTGCCACCGGTGATCCGGCCCGCCCGGCCTCGGCCACGATCGACTGTGACCGCGACGACGACTACGCGGCCCTAGTCGCCGACGCCGTGGCCGGCATACACCGCGGTGAGTTCCAGAAGGTCGTGCTGGCCCGCACCGTCACGCTCGACCACGGGCTCGACGTAGCCGCCGTGCTGGACCGGCTCCGGCAACGCAACCCGGCCTGCGCGATCTTCGCGGTCACCGCGGGCGAGTCCACGTTCCTCGGGGCCACCCCTGAAGAGCTGGTCACGCTCGACGGTCCCCGGCTGAACACGGTGGCCCTCGCCGGCACTGCACCCTGCAGCGACGATCCCGAGGCTGACGAGCGCTTCGGGGCAGGGCTGCTGACATCGGCCAAGAACCGAGCCGAGCACCGATTCGTGGTGGACGGGATCATCGACGCGCTGTCCGGTCTGGGGCTGGTGGACCCGGCCCCGGCCGAGCCCGGCCTCATGCGCCTCAGCCGTGTCCAGCATCTGCGTACGCCGATAACCGCCCGTGTCCAGCGCAGGCGCACCGGAGCGAGCGACATGGACGTGCTGCGGGCCGCGGGCGTGCTGCACCCGACCGCGGCCGTCGGCGGCGCCCCCACCGGAGCGGCCCTCGAGTTCATTGCCAGCCGCGAGGGCTTCGACCGGGGCTGGTACGCGGCTCCGGTGGGATGGTGCGACCTCGACGGCAACGGCGAGATGGGCGTGGCCCTGCGCTGCGCGCTGACCGGCCCGGACTCCACCCACCTGTTCGCCGGTGCCGGAATCGTCACAGACTCCGATCCCGAGGATGAGCTGGAGGAGACGGCGATGAAGCTCAGGGCCCTCCTGGACGTCATCGACGAGTGCTGATCCGTGCCGGCCGTCACCAATCCTGCGACACCGCCGGTGGAGCGCTCACCCGCTGATCGTGACTGACCCGGTCTACGACGTCGTGGCCGCGTTCGCGGCCCGGTTGGCCTCTCTGGGGGTGACCGACGCGGTGATCAGCCCTGGCTCGCGATCGGGTCCGCTGGCCCTGTGCTTCCACGCCCAGCCCCGCATCCGCACGTGGATACAGCTCGACGAGCGTGCCGCGGGCTTCTTCGCCCTCGGCCTGGGCCGGGCCACCGGGCTGCCGCCCGTGCTCGTGTGCACATCCGGCACCGCCGCGGCCAACTACCTGCCCGCGGTAGTGGAGGCCTCCCATGCCGGCGTCCCAGTTGTCGTGTGCACCGCTGACCGCCCGCCGGAGCTGCGCGGCTGGGGCTCTCCCCAAACGATCGACCAGGTGGGCCTGTACGGGACGGCCGCTCGCTGGAGCGTCGACCTCCCCGTGCCCGGTGATGCCGGCGTTACGGCCGGTGTTGACGCCGCGATCGGGTGGGCCGAGACTGCGGTTGAATTGGCCTCGGGCTCCGACCCCGGCCCCGTGCATCTCAACTGGCCTCTGCGCGAACCCCTCGAACCTCTGGGCGCCGTGCCCGTGCCCGCGTCCGAGCCCGGGTCGGGCGACACCAACAGAGACGACAGGGACGACGGCCGGGCCCCGGCGGACCCGGCCAGTCTGGCCCGCGTCGCCAGCCTGGCCGAGATCGTCGCCGAGCACGAGCGGGGCGTGGTCATCGCCGGGCCGTGGCCGGCCGGCGGGCTGCACCGTGAACTGGAGTGGGCCGCGGCGGCCGGGCGCTTCGCGGCCTGGGCCGGCTGGCCCCTCATCGGTGAGCCCATCACCCATGTCCGGGGCCGCTCCAACCGTTCCAACCACGACGGAGGCGAGGCGCAGCCGGCGTGCGTGGTCGCCTCCGCCGAGCATCTGCTCGCCGACGAGGACCTCGCCGAGGCACTGCGTCCTGATGCTGCCGTACTCGTCGGCCGGACCGTGACGACTAAGCCGGTCCGGCAGTGGCTGGAGCGCACCCGGCCCCGCCACGTGGTGCTCGTGGATCCCGAGGACCGCTGGGAGCGGGCCGTGTTCCGGCTCACCGGCCACGTGCCGGACTCGGTCGAGTCGCTACGTTCGATCACGGCGCGGGCCGCGCCTGCGGGCCGTGACGCCCCCGGCGGATGGCTCGACGCCTGGACGAAACTCGATACAGCTGCCCGCGGCGCGGTTGAAGCCGCCGACCGTGGTGAGCTGCTGTCGGCCCGAGCCGCTCGGATGCTCGTAGGCGCCCTGCCCGGCGACGCCGTGCTGGTGGCCACGAACTCGCTGCCGGTGAGAGATCTCGACGCCTTCGTGTTCGACACCGGATCGGTCGTCTGCTGCGCCAACCGGGGCGCGGCCGGAATCGACGGCTCGGCCTCCACGGCGTTGGGCATCGCCGCAGCCGACCCATCCCGGCCTGTGGCTCTCTACACCGGCGACCTGGCCCTGCTCCACGACTTGAGCGGCCTCGCCGCAGCCGCCCGCCTGGGACTGCACCTGACCGCGGTGTGCGTGGACAATGACGGCGGCGAGATCTTCTCCCTGCTGCCGGTGGCCGACCGGGTGCCCGCGGACCACTTCGATCAACTGTTCCGCACCCCCCACGGCCTCGACCTGAGCCGACTCGACGGCTTCGGCGGTATCCGGGCCCGGCGGGTGGCCACCGCCGCAGAGCTGAGCGAGGCGGTCCGCACCGCGGCCGCGACCCGGGCGCCGGGGGTGGACTTGTGCATCATCGACGTGTCCCGCGACGACGACGTGGCCCAGCGCAGATCCCTGACCGCCGCGGCCCAAGAGGCCGCCCGCAGGGCTCTGGCGGACGCTCAGCGCTCTCGATGAGAACGGACCGGGCGTTCAGGATCCGGGCGGGCGGGGTGGAACTCGCGGTCAGCGAGCGCGGTCCGCAGGGCGGCATGCCGATCCTCGTGCTGCACGGGTTCACCGGATCGAGTGCGGCCATGGAGCCCCTAGTCGAACGGCTCGCGGCCGGGCTGGCCGGCCGCGTCATCTGCCCCGACCTGATCGGCCACGGGGACTCGGAAGTCCCCGACGACATCGACCGCTACCGGGTTGAGGCGATGGCAGGCCAGGTCGCAGGGCTCGCCGACGCTCTCGACTGCGAGACTTTCCACCTCGTCGGCTACTCGATGGGCGGCCGGGTGGCCCTCACGCTGGGATGCACGCAACCTCAGCGGCTCCAGTCATTGGCCCTCATCGGGGCATCGGCCGGAATCAGCGACCCCGCTGAACGGCGTCGCCGGGCCGGAGCCGACCGATCCCGCGCCGACCGTATCGTCGAGGACTTCGAGGCGTTCGTGGAGGGCTGGATGGCCGACCCGCTGTTCGCAGGGCAGGCCGCGCTGGGCCACGCCCACCGGCAGGCGGCCCGGGCCCAGCGGCTCGCGTCCAGCCCGGCCGGTCTGGCCCGCAGCCTGCTGGCCGGCGGAACCGGCTCGATGACGCCGCTGCACAGCCGGCTCAAGGACTGCGAGGTCCCGGTGCTGGCGCTGGCGGGCGCCCAGGACGCCAAGTTCTGCGCCATCGCCGCAGAGCTCGCCACCGTGCTGCCGGACTGTGCCGCCGTCCGCGTCGAAGGGGCCGGGCATGCCGCCCACCTGGAGCAGCCCGACGCCGCCGCGGCTGCGATAGCCGGATTCATAGCCGACACCGCCAACCTCGCCGACAGCGAGAGCACTTCCGGCGCCGAGGCTCTCCCAGCCCGCCCAGCCCGCCCAGCCGGCTAAGCCGGCACCGGGTGACCGCCATGCGCGCTGAGCTGCATCCCTTCCGCCTGGCCCTGCGAGCCCCTCTCGTCACCGGCGGCGTCTCGGTCCGCTACCGGGCCGGGTTCCTGATGGCGCTGAACGCGGACGGCATCACCGGCTGGGGCGAGGCCAGCCCGCTGCCGGGATGGTCGCGCACGACCCTGCTGGAGACCGAGGCCGCCCTGCGCCGCACCCTGGACGCCGTCGAGGCCGGCGGCGAGGCCGCGCTCGAGGACCTCCTCGACGGTCTGGCCGACACCCCGCACGCCAGGGCCGGCGTCGCGGGCGCCTGGGCCGATTTGCGAGCCCGCCGAGCCGGGCAGTCTCTCGCGGATCGACTGAGCCGAGACCACGGGGGCGATGCCGCGGCCGCGGTGCTGGTCAACGCCCTCATGGCCGCACCCGAGCCGTCTGAGGTCGAGGAGGCTGCGAGGGAAGCGGTTGGAGCAGGCTTCAGCGCGGTCAAGCTCAAGGTCGGTGCGGCCGACCCGGTTGTCGACATCGACCGGGTTCGGGCCGCTCGGGCCGGTCTAGGACCCATCGCCGAGCTGCGGCTCGACGCCAACGGTGCCTGGGATCCGGCAACCGCTCTGGAGGTGCTGGGCCGGGTCCAGGACTGCGACGTCGCCTACTGCGAGGAGCCGGTCACCGGGATCGAGGCCATCGCAGCAGTGGGCGGGCGCAGCCCCGTCCCGGTGGCCGCCGACGAGTCCATCCGGGGGGAGGCCGACGCGAGACGGGCTCTGGAGCTCGGGGTGTGCACGCTGATCGTCAAGCCGCAGGCCGTGGGCGGGCCCGACGTGGCCCTCGCCATCGCGGCCCTCGCCCGCGAGGCGGGAGCCTCCACCGTCGTAACGTCATTCCTCGACTCGGCGGTAGGAGTCGCCCACGCCCTGCACGTGGCTGCCGCAGTGGACGCGGCCGCCCTCCGCGGGCGGGCCCACGGCCTGGCCACGGCGTCGCTCCTGGCCGCCGACGTAGCCGAGGCGCCCGTCGTCGTGGCCGGCACCATGGTGGTACCAAGAGCTCACGGCCTGGGACTCACTCCCCGGTAGCCTCCGCGGTCATGGAGCTGGTCGTAATACGCCATGCCCGGCCGGTCCGCGACGAGGCACCCGAGGGTGGCTCCGCTGATCCCGACCTGGCCGATGTCGGCCACCTCCAGGCCGAGGCCACCGCCGGCTTCCTGATCGACGAGGGCATCGACCACATCGTGTCGTCGTCCATGAAGCGGGCAGTGCGCACGGCCGAGCCCCTGGCCACCAAGCTCGGCCTCGACATCGAGATCCTCGACGAGCTGCGAGAGTCCGACCACCGCTCCCGGATCTACGTGCCCGCGGAGGAGTTCAGCCGCGACGACCCCGCCACCGCCCACTACTACGACCCCGACGCCGACCTCAGCGAGACCATCTTCTCGGACGGGTACGAAGAGTTCCGCGACCGGGTCGAGCAGGGCTTCGAGCACATCATCGGCACCAACCGGTCTCGCACGGTGGCCGTGTTCTGCCACGGCATGGTCACCGGGGTGTACCTCCAGATCTTGCTCGGCATCGACGACCCGCTGTCGCTGCTGGTCGACTACTGCGGGATCACCCGGGTTGCCGCGTCCAGCACTGGACTGCGCACGGTCCGCTCCGTGAACGAGACCCACCACGTGCGCCACTTGCTGGAGCGCTGAGCCGGCGTGTTCACGCTCGTGGTAATGGCTGCGGGCATCGGCCGGCGCTTCGGCGGCGACAAGCAGCTCGTCGAGGTGGGGCCGAACGGCGAGACGTTCCTCGACTACGCCATCGACTCCGCGGTCCGGGCCGGCGCGTCGAAGGTCGTGCTGGTGGTGCGCTCCGCCATCGAGGCCGACCTGCGGGCCCATGTCGACGCCCGCCACCGCCCCCTGCAGAACGCCGGCGTCACTTTCGCCTACGTCCGCCAGGACGAGCACGGCCCGGCCCGGGCCAAACCGTGGGGAACCGCGCATGCGGTGCTGGTGACCGCGGGCGAGGTGCCTGGTCCCTTCGTGGTGTGCAACGCCGACGACTACTACGGCCCGGCCGCGCTGCGCACCCTCGCCTCGGCTGCCGTCGAACTCGGCGACAACGAGGCCTGCCTGTGCGGCTACGGCCTGGGACGCACGCTGTCGGCGACGGGCGCGGTCAGCCGCGGCGTCTGCGAGGTGTCCGGCGACCGTCTCGCCGGCATTGTCGAGCACCACGGAGTGGCCCGGCGGGCCGACGGCACGATCGCGGCGGCCGAACCTGCGGCGGAGCTCAGTGACGAGACCGTCGTGTCCATGAACCTGTGGGCATTCCCTAGGGCGGCGCTGGACTGGATCGGCGACAGCTTCGAGCGCTTCCTGGCCGATCACCGCGACAACCCCGACTCGGAGTGCCTGCTGCCGGTGATGGTCGCCGAGCGCATGGCCACCCGTGCGCTGTCGGTCAGGGTGGTGTCCACCGCCGAGCCCTGGATCGGGGTCACCAACCCCGATGACCTCGAAGCAGCCCGAACCGCACTGGCCGGCCCGTCCACCACCGGGCCCGGCAGTGCCACCTGACTGGACAGCCGCCAACCCGCTGGGACTCACTCGACAGCGGCCCGAATTCGCGACAGGATGTCAGCCCCTACCAGTCAACACAGGGAGAAGCGCATGACAGCTGTGACCCTGACCGTCAACGGCACCGAACGGAGCCTCGACGTGGAGCCTCGCACCCTGCTGGTGCACGCGCTGCGCGACGACCTAGGGCTCACGGGCACGAACGTCGGCTGCGACTCCAGCAGCTGCGGGGCGTGCACGGTGCTGGTGGACGGCCAATCCGCCAAGTCCTGCACCGTGTTCGCGGTGCAGGCCGACGGCGCCGACATCACCACCATCGAGGGTGTCGCCGACGCCGACGGGACTCTGCACCCGATGCAGCAGGCCTTCCACGAGCATCACGCCCTGCAGTGCGGGTACTGCACCCCCGGCATGGTGATGGCCGCCATCTCGCTGGTGGAGGAGTACCCCGGCCTCGACGAGGGCGGCGTGCGCCACGGCCTGGAGGGCAACCTCTGCCGCTGCACCGGCTACCAGAACATCGTCGACGCCGTGCTCGCCGCAGCGGGCTCGGGAGGTGACTGACATGACCATCACCGAAGACGCACCCGCGGCCCACGTCGGCTCCCGCCGGCTCCGCAAAGAGGACCCGGCGCTGCTCACCGGCGAGGCCCGGTTCATCGACGACCTGGCCCTGCCCGGCGCCATCTGGGTGGGCGTGGTGCGCTCCACTGAGGCCCACGCCAACATCGTCGGCATCGACGGCTCGGCCGCGCTGGAGATCGACGGCGTGCACGAGGTCCTCAGCGGTGCCGACCTGGCCCCGCTGTGGGGCGAGGGCGCGCTGCCGTGCGCCTGGCCGGTCACGCCCGACATGAAGAACCCGACGCATCTGCCGGTGGCCACGACCACGGCCAAGTACGTCGGTGACGCGGTGGCGGTGGTCCTGGCCGACTCCCGTTACGCCGCCGCCGACGGCGCGGCCGCGGTGGTGGTCGACTACGAGCCGCTGCCCGCGGTGGTCGAGATAGAGGACGCCGTCGCCGACGGCGCGCCGCTGGTCCATGCCGACCTCGAGTCCAACGAGTGCTACACGTGGGGGCTCTGGGGCGACAACGCCGCTGCGGTGGACGCCGCCTTCGCGGAGGCCGCCCACGTGGTGAGCGAGCGCTACCTGCAGCAGAGGCTCATCCCCGCGCCGATGGAGCCCCGGGGCTGCGCGGCGGTGCCGTCGCCGGCCGGGGGAGAGCTCACGCTGTACTCGGCCACCCAGATCCCGCACATCCTCAAGGTGATGACCGCGGTGGTCCTCGGCATCCCCGAGAACAAGCTGCGGGTGGTGGCCCCGTCGGTGGGCGGCGGCTTCGGCTGCAAGCTCAACGTCTACGCCGAGGAGATCCTGTGCAGCGCTCTGGCGATGCAGCGGGGCGCGCCGGTGCGGTGGACCGAGGGCCGCACCGAGGGTGCGGTCTCGACCATCCAGGGCCGGGGCCAGGTGCAGCACATCGAGATGGCCGCCGACGCCGGCGGCAAGGTGCAGGCCGTGCGGGTGAAGCTGCTGGCCGACATGGGCGCCTACCTGCAGCTGGTCACGCCGGGCGTGCCGTTGCTGGGCGGGTTCCTGTACCACGGCTGCTACGACATCCCGAACTACATGTTCGAGTGCACGTCGGTGTTCACGAACCGGACCCCGACCGACGCCTACCGGGGCGCGGGACGGCCCGAGGCTACCTACGCCGTCGAGCGGGCCATGGACTCGCTGGCGGTGTCGGTGGGGGTGTCGCCCGAAGAGATACGGGCCCGCAACTTCATCGCGGCCGACGCCTTCCCGTATGAGTCGTCGGCCGGCCTCGTCTTCGACAGCGGCGACTACCAGGCCGTGCTCGACAAGGCGGTGGCGCTGGCCGGGCTGTCCGAGCGTCGGGCCGACCAGGCCCGCCGGGCGGCCGAAGGCTCGTCCAAGCGGCTCGGCATCGGCTTCTCCAGCTACGTGGAGATGTGCGGCCTGGCCCCCAGCCGGGTGCTGGCGTCGCTCGACTACGGCGCGGGCGGCTGGGAGGCGGCCACGGTGCGGATCTCGCCCACCTGCAAGGTGCAGGTGGTGACCGGCTCCACGCCTCACGGCCAGGGCCACGAGACGTGCTGGTCGATGATCGTGGCCGACCAGCTCGGCGTCGATCCCGACGACGTGGAGGTCCTGCACTCCGACACCGCGGTCAGCCCCACCGGCCTGGACACCTACGGGTCCCGGTCGCTGGCGGTCGGCGGCACGGCGGTCTACATGGCCACCGAGAAGGTGATCGACAAGGCCCGTGCCATCGCCGCTCACCAGTTGGAGGCCAGCGAGGACGACTTGGAGTTCTCCGGGGGCGTGTTCCGGGTGAGGGGCACGCCCGAGGCCGAGGTGCCGCTGGCGGGTATCGCCTTCGCGGCGTTCACCGCCCACGACCTGCCCGACGGGATGGAGCCCAACCTGGAGGCTCACGTCACCTACGACCCGCCCAACTTCACGTTCCCCAACGGCACCCACATCGCCGTGGTGGAGGTCGACACCGACACCGGGGACGTGGACCTCATCGACTACGTGGCGGTGGACGACTGCGGCGTGCAGATCAACCCGCTGGTCGTCGAGGGCCAGGTGCACGGGGGCATCCTGCAGGGTGCAGCCCAGGCGCTGTACGAGGACGCCGTCTACAACTCCGACGGCCAGCTCGTGTCGGCCAATCTGGGCGACTACCTGGTGCCGTCGGCCGCGGAGGCGCCCCGCTTCCGGCTCGACAGCCACGCCACGCCGAGCCCCACCAACCCGATGGGGGTCAAGGGCGTGGGCGAGGCCGGGACCATCGCGGCTGCCCCCGCGGTGATCAACGCCGTGGTGGACGCGCTGCGCGACCTAGGCGTCACCGATGTGGACATGCCCGCGTCGCCCCAGACCGTCTGGAAAGCCATCGCCGATGCCCAAGGAGGTGCGTCGTGATTCCCGCCGCATTCGACTACGAGGTGGCCGAATCGGCCGACCACGCCATTGCCCTTCTGGCCGAGCACGGCGACGACGCCAAGCTGCTGGCCGGCGGCCACAGCCTGATCCCGATGATGCGCTACCGGCTGGCCACGCCCAGCGTGCTGGTGGATGTGGGCCGTCTCGACGACCTGCGGTACATCCGTACCGGCAACGGCACGGTGTCGATCGGGGCGCTGACCCGCCACAGCGAGCTGGAGCACTCGGCCGAGCTGGCCGGCGCTTGCCCGATGCTGGCGTCGGTGGCCGCTCTGGTGGGCGACCCGGCCGTGCGCCACCGGGGGACGCTGGGCGGGACGCTCGCCCACTCCGATCCGGCGTCGGACCTGCCCGCGGCGGTGCTGGCCCTGGGCGGCACCATCGTGGCCCAGGGGCCGGGCGGATCCCGTGAGATCGCGGCGACGGACTTCTTCACCGGGTACTTCGAGTCGGTTCTGGCCGCCGACGAGATGATCACCGAGGTGAGGGTGCCGGCCGGCGGTGGCGGCTGGAACTACCAGAAGTTCAACCGGCGGGCTCAAGACTGGGCCATCGTCGGGGCGGCCGTGGCCGGTGGCGGCTCCGGCGTGAGCCTGGTCAACATGGGCTCCACCCCCATCCGGGCCTCCGGAGTGGAGGCCGCGGTGGCCGGCGGCGCTTCAGCCGCCGAGGCGGCCGCGGTGGCCGCCGACGGGCTGGAGCCCCCCGACGACCTCAACGCCGACGCCGAGTACCGCAGCCATCTGGCCAGGGTGCTCACCGAGCGGGCCCTCAACGCCGCCGGAGTGGCCTAGGCGCTGACCCCGAACTGAACTTCCGGGGGTTGTGTGCACTATTTCCCCACAACTCCCGGAAGTTGCGCGCTCTGGCGAGCGCGGGCGGCTGGCTTGTGGGGTGACACGGGCGCGGGCAACACTGTCGGGCATGTCGCAACTTCCATCTGCCGTCACCCGGACTTCGGTGTCGGGGATGGTGTCGACCGTCGACCACTTGGCCACTGGCGTCGGGGTGGACCTGCTGCGGCGGGGCGGGTCGGCCGCCGATGCAGCCGTGGGCGCCAACGCGGTGCTGGCGGTGACGTCACCCCACATGTGCGGGCCCGGCGGCGACGTGTGGGCTCTGGTGCACGAGGGAGGCGACGGCCCGCCAGTGGCGCTCGATGCGGCCGGATTCGCCGGGTCGGGGGCTGATCCCGACCGGCTGCGGGCGCAGGGGTGCGACGAGATGCCGCTGCACGGCGACGTGGCCTCGGTGACCGTGCCCGGCGCGGTGGACGGCTGGCTGGCACTGCACGACCGCTACGGGCGGCTGCCGCTGGCCGACGTGGTGGCCGAGGCCATCCGGATCGCCGATCAGGGGTTCGCGGCGTCGCCCCTGCTGGCCGAGCGGGCCGGTGAGGTGGCCGGCGTCGAGGGCAACACCGACATCCCGGCCGGTCTGCGGGCCGGAGCGGTGGTACGGCGTCCCGGCTCGGCCCGCGCTCTGCGGGCGATCGTCGAGCAGGGCCGTGACGGCTTCTACGGCGGCGAGTTCGGGGAGGGCCTGCTCGCGCTCGGCGCGGGGGAGTACACCACCGACGACCTGGTCCGGCCGATTGCCCGCTGGGTGGAGCCGGTGCAGGCCGAGGCCTTCGGGCAGGTGCTCTGGACAGTGCCGCCCACATCGCAGGGCTACCTGACCCTGGCCGGGGCGTGGATCGCCGACGGCCTCGACCTGGGCGACCGCGACGACGACCGGTGGGCCCATCTGCTGATCGAGGCAGCCTCGCAGGCCGCTCACGACCGGGTGCGGGTGCTGCACGAGGGCGCCGACGGCCAGGCGCTGGTCGATCCGGAGCGGCTCGCCCCCCGGCGCGACGTCATCAATCCGGAGCGGGCCGGCAACGTTGCCGCTCCCGCCGCCATGGGCGACACCACGTATCTGTGCGCGGTGGACGGCGACGGCATGGGGGTGTCGCTCATCAACTCCAACGCCAACGGCTTCGGCGCCCTGCTGGTGGCCGGCGGCACCGGGATCTTCCTGCACGACCGGGGCCTCGGCTTCAATCTGGTCCACGGCCACCCGGCCGAGTACGGACCGGGCCGACGCCCGCCTCACACCCTGTCGCCAGCGCTGGTCACCAACCCAGACGGCACCCTTCGCCAGGTGCTGGGCACGATGGGCGGCGACTCGCAGCCCCAGATCCTGCTGCAACTGCTGGCCCGCACCCTGGGACTGGGCCAGTCGCCGGGCGCGGCCATCCGGGCGCCCCGCTGGGTGCTGACCCCCGACGACCGCGAGGCCGGCTTCGCCACCTGGCGCCCCGGCCAGGGACGCCGGGTGCTCATCGAGGACGCAGCCACCGGCTGGCACCAGTCCCTGGCCGCCCGGGGCCACAACACGGAGCTACGCGACGAGTCGCCCCACACCTACGGCCACGCCCACCTGATCGAGGTCACCACCCAGGGCGCATTCGCCGGCGCCGCCGACCCCCGAGCCGCAATAGGGGTAGCCGCCGGCCTCTAGTCTCCGCCTCCGGGCCCGCACTGGCCGGGTTAGGGTGGCCGCGTCAGCGATGCAAGCAGGGGGAGGTGTGAGCGGTGTTTGAGCGGTTCACCGACCGGGCCCGTCGAGTGGTGGTCCTGAGTCAGGAGGAGGCGCGCCTTCTCAACCACAACTACATCGGCACCGAGCACATCCTGCTGGGTCTCATCCAGGAGCGCGAAGGGGTGGCGGCCAAAGCGTTGGAGTCGCTGAAGATCAGCCTCGAGTCGGTGCGGGGCCAGGTGGAGGAGATCATCGGCCAGGGCGGCACCTCGCCCAGCGGACACATCCCGTTCACGCCCAGGGCCAAGAAGATCCTGGAGCTGAGCCTTCGCGAGGCGCTGAAACTCAAGCACAACTACATCGGCACGGAGCACATCCTGCTGGGCCTGTTGCGCGAGGGCGAGGGCGTCGCCGCGCAGGTGCTCGTGAAGCTGGGCGCAGACCTGGGCGGAGTGCGGGAGCAGGTCATCCAGCTACTGGAGGCGCCCGGTGGAGCGACATCGGCGGAATGGGTCCCCGAGCCGGAGCCGACCGTTGTCGTGTCGGACCGGGTCAACGTCTCGAGTCGTGGGCCTCTGGAATCGACGGTGGGCTACTCCCGGGCGGTCCGCGTCGGTACCCACGTGGTGGTAGCTGGTACGACCACGCTCGGACCGGACGGCGTCGACTACCCCGGCGACTGCTACCAGCAGGCGAAGCTGGTGCTGCAGTACATCGAGGATGCTCTGAACCGAGCGGGGGCGTCACTGAACGATGTGGTGCGGACTCGGGCCTTTCTCACCGATATCTCGAAGGCAGAGGAGTACGGCCGGGCCCACGGTGAGGTCTTCGGCGACATCCGTCCCGCGGCCACTCTGGTGGAAGTCTCGGCCTTGGTGCATCCCGACCTGGTCGTCGAGATCGAGGTCGACGCCATCATCTCCGGCGGTTGATCTCGCAAGTCACGCCGAAGGCGAGAACGTTCACCGCTGACATGTCAGCTCCCTTGAGGGCTCGGTGCCGAAGATCCCGACGAAGCTCACGATCTCGCCGGGGTAGCCGCCCAGATTGTGGGTGAGGCCCAGAGTGCGGCCGGTGTCGGGGATGCGGCGGTCGGCCGGGGCCTGTCCCCGCAACTGGAGCCACACCTCGTAGAGCATCCGCAGTCCGCTGGCCCCCACCGGGTGGCCGAACGACTTGAGTCCGCCGTCGGTGTTGACGGGGAGCTCGCCGTCGAGGTCGAAGACACCGTCGAGCACATCGCGCCAACCGGCGCCCCGGGCCGAGAACCCCAGGTCCTCCATCAGCACCAGCTCGGTGGGCGTGAAGCAGTCGTGGACCTCGGCCAGCGCCAGCTGCGACCTCGGGTCGGTCACCCCGGCCTGGGCGTAGGTGTCGGCCGCTGCCTGTGCGCACTCCGGCATGGTGGTGTAGTCGTAGTCGGGGTCGAGCGACCCCGCACCGGTGCCGGTCACCACCGACAGCCCCTTCACGTACAGCGGATCCGCGCACCAACGGTGGGCGTCGGCGGCCCGACACACGATGGCGGCTGCGGCCCCGTCGGCCACCCCGGCGCAGTCGAACACCGACAGCATCCCGGCCACCGCGGGCATCTCGCAGATCTGCTCGGCCGACATCTCCCGGCGGAACTGGGCCAGGGGGTTGCGGGCGCCGTTGTGGTGGTTCTTGGAGGCGATGCGGGCCGCGGCGTAGCGCAGCTCATCGGGGTCCACGCCGTAGCGGTCGGCGTAGGCGGGCAGCATCAGGCTGAACATGGCCGCGGCGGTGAGGGTGCGCTGGGTGCCGTCGGTGGGGACCGGGAAGGCGTTGAGCCCCTGGTAGCCGCCGTCCTTGACCTTCTCGGCGCCGAGGGCCATGGCGGTGTCGTAGGCGCCGCAGGCCACCGCGTAGCAGGCCTGGCGCAGGGCCTCGGATCCGGTGGCGCAGTAGTTCTCGACCCTGGTGACCGGTCTGCCCTGGATCTTCAGAGGCCCGGCCAGAGCCAGGCCGGAGGCCGCCGACTGCGAGGTGCCGAACCAGAAGGCGTCGATGTCGTCCTGGGCGATCCCGGCCGAGTGGTAGGCGGCGTGGGCCGCGTCGACGATCAGGTCGTCGAGGGAGAGGTCCCAGTGCTCGGCGAAGGGGGTGCAGCCCATTCCGATGACGGCCACCTGGTTACAGATCCCCCGGGAACTCATTTCGCCGCCCCGGCCTGGGTGCCGGCGGCTTCTCCTGCACGCGCCGGACGGGCCTTCCAGAAGTAGTTGTGGATCTCGTCGGCGGTGTAGAGCCGCCTGAACGTCGGGACGACCCGCAGGCCGACATGCACCTCGCCGGCGTCGACGTCGGTGAGCTCCAGGGGCGCCCGCCCCCCTCCGTCGAAGTCCACCACGGCGAACACCGTGGGCGGGCTGGGCGAGTAAGCCAGCCGGTCGACGGTGAAGCTCCTGACCGTCCCGGTGGTGTGGGCCATGGACTCCGGCTCCATGTCGTCGGCGGCCCCGCCCTTCTCGGACACCCGCGCCGGGGGCAGGTGCACCATCTCGCTCGAGCGGTCCCGGGAGCCGGTGAACCCGTACTTCCAGCCGGTCCGCCGGTGTGCCGCTGGCGACGATGGCCGGTTGGGCGGCGGTCGGTTGGGCGGCTCGACGTCGACCATCCGGCGCCAGGCCAGGAAGCGGCCGTAGCTGACCGGGCCGCCCGCAGCCATCTGGGCCGAAACGGGGGCGATAGGACGGTGATCGGCCAGCTCGTCGGTGGCCCGCAGGATGACCGCCTCCGCGCCGTCGGCCAGCGCCACCACCGCGACGGTCTCGCCCGGACTGGCCTGCTCCAGGGCCGAGCACAGCAGCAGCGCGGGATGGGCGGTGGCAGTGTTCCCCACCGTGTCGATCAGGGGATCGACAATGCTGCTGGGCTCGGCGCCGATGGCCTTGACGGCCGCGGCCACGGCCCGACTGTTGAGGCCCGTGACCGCCAGACGGTCGATGCCGGCAGTGTCGCCCAGCCCGCTGTCGACCAGCGCGGCGTGCAGTGCTTCGGCTCCAACCGGACCGAGCACGTGCGCGCCCAATCGCTCCTCCCAACTGCGCGAGCGGGCCTCGCCGGGGGTTCGCCAGCGCTCGGTCACCTCGACCGTGCGCGACGCCGCTCCGAGGTACTCGGCCAGCACCGGGCCGTCGGAGCCGTCGCCGACCAGGAGCGCGGCGGCTCCGTCGCCCGCGGCGGCCTCGTCGGCTCCGGTGGGAGGGCCGTCGCGCCGGTCGGCCGCCACCACCAGGGTTGGGCCGCCAGCGGCCAAGGCGGTGCGGAGCGCGCCGATCCCGGAACGGATCGCTCCCCCGAAGTCGAGAGCGCCCACGGCGGGATCGAGCCGCAGGGCGGCGTGGATGGCGGCCGCGTTGGTCTTCTCCAGGTAGGCCGGCGCCGAGGTCGCGAACCAGACGGCTACGGGCTTGACTGGGGTGGAGCGCAGGGCCAGATCGGCGGCCGCATGGCCCATGGTGGTGGTGTCCTCGTCGTAGGAGGCGACCGCCCGTCTGCCTTGGCCGCTGCCGGAACCGAAGAAGGCGGCGATCTCGGACCGGTCGAGTCGGTGGTACGGCACGTAACCCGCTGCCGAGATCACGCCGCGCATCGCCGAAACCCTACCGGCGCCGGGCCGGCCCTCTCGGAAGTCAGTAACCTGCCAGGTCACAGCCAACCAGGTGGCGACCCGTGGGCGCGCCGCCCGATGCGAGGTCGACATGCCCGTTAGACCACTCACCGGCATCCGGGTCATCGACCTCGCCGTCGACAGGGGCGAACTCTGCGGCCGGCTTCTCAGCGACCTGGGTGCCGATGTCATCAAGGTGGAGCCGCCAGAGGGGTCGCCCAGCCGCAGCCTCCCGCCCCTCGACCCGCTCACCCCCGAGCACTCGCTGTTCTTCACCATGCGCAACTGCGGCAAGCGCAGCGTCGTGATCGACCCCGCCGATGGGGCCAGCATGGCGAGCTTCGAGTCCCTGCTCGCCTCCGCCGATGTGCTAGTCGGCTCGGCCGAGCCCGGCGCGGCCGCAGCCGTGGGCGCCCCCGAGCTGGAGGCCGATGCGATCGCGGCCCGCCACCCGCATCTGGTTGTGGCGTCCATCACCGCCTACGGACGCACCGGTCCCTACGCGGGCCGCGACGTCCCCGGGTCGGTGGTCGACGCCACCTCGGGCATGTGCTGGAAGGCGGGCCTGCCCGAGCGCGAGCCGCTCATGCCGCCGGGCAACATCTCCGGTGATGTGGCCGGGCTGACCGCCGCCTTCGCAATCGTCTGCGCCCTGATCCAGCGCCTCGCCCTCGGTGGCGGCCAGCTCATCGACCTGTCGGCCAACGAGGCCACTGCCCAGATCACTGACTGGTCGCTGCCCAACTCGTCCAAAGCCATGGTCGAAGGCGTCGATCCCACGGAGATCAGGGCCGGTCCCGGCCCGGTGTACACGATCCTGGCCGCGGCTGACGGCTTCGTGCGGCTGGTGGTGCTCAGCCCCCGCCAGTGGCATGCCATGAGGGCCTGGCTGGGCGAGCCCGACTACCTCCAGGACCCCGAGTACGACGGGTTCATCAGCCGGTTCCTGATCGCCGACGCGGTGCTCAACCCGCTGTACGAGGAGCTGTTCTCCACCATGACCATGGAGGAGGTGGCCGAGGAGGCTCAACGCCGCGGCATCGTGGCCACCCCCATCCTCAAGCCCGGCGACGTCATCACCAACGAGCACTTCGAGGCTCGCAAGACGTTCGACCGGGTGCCGCTGACTACTGGCGGGACCATGAGCCTGCCGTCGGGGTGGATGGAGACCGACGGCGAGCGGGTCGGTCCCACCGGGCGTCCCCCGCACCTCGGGGAGCACACCGACGAGGTGCTAGCCGCCCTCGACACCGCCGTGCTGGCGAAGCCCGGCGGCTTGGTCGCCTGGCCCCCCGTTCCGGACACGGCCCCTGACCCGGCGCTGCCTCTGACCGGAGTGCGGGTCGCCGACTTCGGGCATGGCGGGGTGGGCGTGGAGATCAGCCGGATGCTGGCCGAGTACGGCGCCGACGTCATCAAGATCGAGAGCCGCACCTATCCGGACTTCATACGGGTGATCCTGGGCGGGGAGATGTCGCCGTCGTTCGCGTCCTCGTCGCGGTCGAAGCGGAGCCTGGGCGTCGACGCCAAGACGGGCGAGGGTCGCCGGGTGCTTCTGGACCTGGTGGCCGGCGCCGGGGGAGCGGCCCCCTGCGACGTGGCGATCGAGAACGGCTCGACCGGGGTGATGGACCAGCTCGGGCTGGGATACCAGGACCTCTCGGCGGCCAACCCCGACCTGGTGATGGTCTCCAGCCAGCTCATGGGATCCTCCGGACCGTGGTCGGGTTGGAAGGGTTACGGCCCGAACACGCAGGTGACCGGGGGCATGACCCACCTGTGGGACTATCCCGATGTCGAGCGGCCGTCGGGGTCCCAGTCGATCTTCCCCGACCACTGGGCCGGACGGATGGGAGCGCTGGCCGCGGTTGCCGGGGTGTTCGGCCGTCGCCGGGGCGTGCTGGCGCGCGGGTGCCACACCGAGGTGTGCCAGGTTGAGCAGACTGTCGGGGCGATGGGCGACCTGCTGGCCCGCGAGTCGCTCAAGGCGGGCTCGGTGAGGCCGCAGGGCAACCGCCGGGACCGGGGCACGCCCTGGGGGTTCTTCGCCTGCGAGGGCGAGGACCAGTGGGTGGCGATCTGCTGCCGCAACGACGACGAGTGGGCCGCGCTGGCCGGCCTCGCCGGAATCGGCGATCCGTCCCTGGCCACCCTGCCCGCTCGCCGGGAACGGGAGGACGAGGTCGAGGAGGCCGTGACGGCGTGGACCCGGCCCATGTCCAAGCACGCCGTCACCGAGGCCTGCCTGGCTGCAGGGGTGCCCGCCGGGCCGATGCTGACCTCCGGCGAGCAGCTCCATGACCCGCACCTGGCCGCCCGGGGCTACCTGGTGGAGCTGGATCAACCGCCCATCGGAGTGATGACCTTCGAGGGACCGGCCTTCACCGCCACCGGCATGGCCGACGCCGACATCCGGCCCGCTCCCGGCCTCGGCGAGCACACCCACCGGATCGTCGCCGAAATGGGCCTCGACGACGCCGCTGTGGACGACCTGATCACCCGCGGCATCCTCGAGACCGACAACCATCACTGATTAGCGTCATAGCACAGAAATACTCCAAAGATAGTTGCATATCCGAATCCGGGTCCTAACATGGTTGCCGTGGATACTCCGATCGTTGCTGCACTCATCGGCGTTTTCGGTGCGGGCTTCTTCGGTGCGCTCGGATTCATCTTGACGGGTTTGCGGGCTGCCATTCTGGAGAATGGCGCCGGCATCAAGGACGCCGGCGCGCACATCGGCCGACTCGAGGTGGCCTTCGGCAGGCTTGAGGAGCGCACGATCTCCGAGTTCGGACAAGTCAAGGACGTGCTGGCCCGGATCGAAGCCACCCAGGCGGAGCAGGGTCGCCAGATCGAGAAGCTGTCCGGCGGTCAGGCGACCGGGTAGAACTCTCCCGCGTTGACCACGAGCGTCTGGCCGGTGATCATCCGGGCCCGCTCCGACGCCAGGAAGATCGCGGCCTCGGCCGCATCGGAGTCGGTGGGCATCTCCCGCAGGGCCATGCCCTGCGCGATCTCGTGCTTGACCTCCTCGGCGGTGATGCCCCGGATGCCGGCCTGCCACTCGCAGTAGAACTTGACGTTGGGCCCCCACATCCAGCTCGGCACGACGGTGTTCACCCTTATCCCCGACGGCCCGAGTTCCGCGGACAGGTCGCGGGCCACCGACAGCAGCGCCGACTTGGCCGCGCCGTAGGGGCTCTGCGGGAACACCGCCACCGGCCTCATCGAGGCCTGCGACCCGATCAGCACCACTGAGCCCCCGCCCGCGGCCTTCATGTGGGGCTCGACCGCTCGCACCACGTGCACCGCGCCGAGCACGTTGACGGTGAGGTTGAGCGTCCAGTCCTCGTCGGTGCTGTTGTGGAACGCACCCTTCTGGGTGTCGAGGGCGGCCACGTTGATCACCGCGTGCAGCTCACCGAAGCGGGCCGCAGCCATGTCGGCCGCGTCGGTACAGTCCTCCTGCCTGGTGACGTCGCCCGGGCAGGCGACTATCCGCTCGCCGGTCGGGTCGAGCTCGGCCGCGGCCGCGTTCAGGCGCTCAGCATTGCGGGCCATCACCGCCACGTTGGCACCGTCGCGGAGCGCGAGGCGGGCGCAACTGGCGCCGAGTCCGGGGCCGACGCCCACCACCAGCACGGTTCGTCCTTCGAGGATCATGGCTCCAGTCTGTTGCCGCGGAGGCGAGGTTGCACCGCGCGGCGCGATGTCGCGCTAATAACGTGCGCGGGTAGGTGCAGGCCCGCCGCATCGGGACGGGGTGTTTCCCGCTCTTGTTCGCTGCGCTCACGGGCCGCTCGGGCCACGGCCCCGCCCCGTATGGACCGGGTTAGCCCGCCTACCCGCGGGGCCTCTAGGGCAAGGGCTGCCACCGTAGGGCGCGGTCCTCGGATGCGCACGCAATGTCAAGCTCAGCCGAGGGTTCGTTGAGGAAGTCGACGACGATCCGGTCGACGCAGCTGTCATAGCCCCACACCCAGATGCCGTGTCCCCGGCTCCGGCTCACGATGCTCGTGGCCTGAGGCAGATGCTGCGCGACCTCCTCGGCATACCCCGGCGGCGTGATCGGGTCGAACCAACCCGAGATCAACAGCACCGGCAGGTCGCTCTCCACTGGTTCCACCGGCAACGGCGCCGCTTCGATCGCCCACGGCTCGCAGAACGCAGCCAGACCCTTCCCCACAACCGCCGCCGCGAACGGGCCGGTCCCCGCGGGCGGCCCCGACGCGAGCGGCAGCCGCTCGGCGCATGTCACCGCGGCCAACGTCGCCGCAGCGCCCGCGTGGGCTTGCTGGGACGCGGTCTCGGTGGCCACCAGCGCCACCAGCCGGGCCGCGGTGACCGTTCCGTCATCGGCCGCGGCGTCGTCTTCGTCGTGTTCTTCAAGTCCGGCCAGCACTCCCGGAACCAAGGTCGCAGTGAAGTCGTTGTAGAGCAACTGGAACACAACGCCGGCGACGATGTCGCCGTCGACCAGCGCATCGAAGGGCTCGAGCAAGGTGGTCTCCTCCGCGGAGATGGCGACCCGGGCCGGGTCGGCGTTGAAGCGCGGGACAAGATCGGCGAGCAGCCCGGACATGGTCACGCCGTCCACGCCGGTGGCGCCGGCCAGAATGGCCGAGCAGGCCGGGTCGGCCCGACACTCCCCGTCGAGTTCACGCATGACTCGTTCAGCACCCTTCGCTGTGTTGACGTCCGGGTCGAGCGACGCGGGGTACACGCCGTCGAGCACCACTCCGGCCAGGCCCGCGGGAGCGTCCCGCATCACCTCGAGGGCGATCGTGGTCCCGTAGCTCACGCCGTAGAGGAACCACCGGTCGTAGCCCAACGCGGCCATGACATCGCTGACATCGGCTGCGTGGGCCCTGGTCGAGGTGTGAACGAAGGCCGGATCCTGCTTCAACCGCTCCGAGCACCTGGCGAACGCATCCGATGCGATGGACTCGGCCCGGTCGCGGGGCCCCTCGAGGATCTGTGCCAGCGGAACCTGCCACTCCGGGCACCAGAAGTTGGCGCTGCCGAAGCCGACTCCCCGCTGATCGATCAGTACCTGCGCATACGGGCGGCTCGGCAGAGCCAGCGCCAGGTCGCTGCTGGCCCCGCCGGGACCTCCCTGCAACACCGCGAGCGGTGCCAACGACTGATCGCCGGTGCTGGGGCGGATGGCGACGCTCACACTCATCGTGCCTGCGTCCGGATCGTCCCGATCGATCGGGACCACGACCCAGACGCACCTGGATCCCGTTCCCGCCAGGAGTTCGGGGCAGTCCTGCTCGACGACGTCGCCGGGGACGCCGGTCACGGGTGAGGACGACTCGAAGGGCGCAACATCAGCGAAGTCGTACGGACCCCCGTCCTCGACGGGAACCGCCTCGGGGATCGAGTCGCCGGTCACGCCCGAGCAGGCTGTAGCCACCGCCGCCAGCCCGATCACCGCGGCCGCATGGCGCAATGCCGTGTTCACGAACGTCGAGCTACCACAGCTGATCGGTGTAGGTGTCCGTCCCGACGATGGTGGGCAGGAACGGCGCCGCGAACACGACATTGCCGGTGCGGGCATCGGCCAGCGAGGCCGCGTAGGCGCGGAACCGGTCCCAGCTCTCGGCGGGGTCGCCGTCGAGGAAGAACATCTGCACCTGGCGCTCGGCCGGCCCTGCCGGGGTGCCGAGGTCCATGGGAGCGCGCTCGGTCTCGCCGCCAGCCGGGTCGATGTAGCTCCACGACACCATCGAGGCGATGGCCGAACCGTCCATCAACCCGGGCAGCGCCTCGTCCCGCAGGTGGGCGTTGAGCCCGTCGAGGTCGGTGCCCTCGGCCGGATCCAGGGCCACTACGGCCAGGCCCTGGTAGGGGTGGTCGAGGGCCAGTTCGATGGGCACGGGATCGTCGTCGCGGTAGTGCGACCACGGCTTGTGCATCAGCACGGTGTGGGCGTGGATCCGGTTGTCGAAGCCCCGGCCGTCCTTGTACAGGTCCACCACCTGGTCGATGGCCCACGCGAAGTGCTCACGGTGGCGGTCCTCGTGGACCCAGTAGATGGCCAGGTAGGAGCCCGCGTCGACCGGCACTGCCAGCGGCGAGTCCTCCGGGAACCGCAGGTCCTTGAGGTCGCGGGTGGCCACCCAGCGGCGGCCCGCGAACAGCCACGGCCCGATCAGGCAACCGGCGTAGAAGTGGTCGCGCTCGTACCAGCGGTTGTAGGCGACCTCGTGGCCCCGTTCGGGGTCGACCATGGTGAACAGGCAGCTGCCGACCCGCACCGGGTACGTGTTCATCAGTCCTCCCCCGTCTCGGGCGCCGCGGTGGCGCTAGAAGTGCTCACGAGTCGAACACCGTTCTGGTCACCCAGTCGGCCACCAGCGCCGGCCTGGGCCCGTCCTCGATCTCGACGGTGATCGTGGTCACTGTCTGGACCGAAGCCGCCTTGAGCTCCACCGACTTGACCACGGCGTGGGCCCGCACCCGCTTGCCCCGGCTGACGGGGCTGATGAAGCGCACCCGGTCGAGGCCGTAGTTGATGCCCATGACCACGCCGTCGAGCCTCGGGGTGTTCACCGGGACCGACTGCATCAGGTGGGTGAGCATCGACAGCGTCAGGAAGCCGTGGGCGATGGTGCCCCCGAAGGGCGTCTCGGCCTTTGCCCGCTCCTCGTCGATGTGGATGAACTGATGGTCCCAGGTGCAGTCGGCGAAGGCGCTTATCTGGTCCTGGGTGATCTCGAACCAGTCCCCGTGCCCCCGCTCGGATCCCTCGGTGGGCTTCACGACTGCATAGGCCGTCTCAGCACTGCTCATTCGGGTCTCCTCTCGTGGCTGGACTGCGGCGTCAACCTAGCGCCCATCGGTGAACCTCCCGGCCTCGATAGTTCGGTGGTTCATCGCCCCGATTCCATCCAGAAGCAACCCTTGCTGCAACAAAGGCGGGGGGTTGCGCATCATAGGATGCGATGGCAATGACGTCCGGCTCCTCATGGCGACGTCGTGATGGGTGACGAGCGCGGACCTGCCGGCCCGTCCGGACGCTCACCCGGCAGGCGGCGTCGATGGCCGGCCTTGGCGGTGGCCGCCGCGGGAGTCCTCTCGGTCGCAGTCGCAGGAGTAGTGGTGCTCACCGACAGTGACGGCAGCGACACAAGCGACTCAGACCCCGCCGCGCAGTTCAGCGCTGCCAATGTCACCGAAATGCCGAACGACACCGACGCCGCCGACGCAGGCACCGAGGAGATCAGCGCTGCCGAGGGCGCAGAACTGCCGAACGACGCCGACGGCACCAACACGGGCACCGCGGAGATCGGCGCTGCCGAGGGCGCGGAGCCTCTGTACGGCGGGGATCTCGACTGCGCGACGTCCGAACCGACACCCACGGAATCGCCGTCGTTTTCCGATCCGGGGTCTGATGGATTGCCGTCGCTCTCCGATTGGCTCGTGCAGCCGCGCGACCCGACGACGGGCGAGAGCCCGACCGCCGAGGAACTGTCGACCGGTCCTCGGCTGCGGTGGACGGAGATAGCCGCTGGTCCCCAGGAGACCCTTGGACTCGAACCCCGACTGCGACTCGAGGGAACCAGCGTCGGCGGCGTCGCGCGCATCTCGCTCGAATCGTCGGGCGACGGGCGGGTTCTGGCGAGAGTACGTGACGGGGGCGCCAGGCGGTACTTCTTCACGTCGGACGGGAGCGCTTGGACCGAGCTGCCGATGCCGGAGGACATCCTGGCCTTGTTGGTCCGGGGATCCGGCAGCACCTGGACAGTCGTCGGATACGACCCTGAGGAGGAGACGGAACGGGAGGACGCGAACGGGGTGGCGTCGATCCTGTCTACCTCGATTCCGGACGCTCGAGAGCCTCGGGTGTTCGCCTCAGACGACGACGGAGTTCACTGGACCGAGGTGGCGCTCGATATGGGGCCGGGAACGCCCCACGTCATTGAGGGGGGCTTTCTCGCGTCGGCGCTGCTCGTGTCGGGCGAGTGCATCGTCGTGCCAGTGTTCCTCTATCGATCCCTCGATTGGAGTTCGCTGCTGGCTGATCGGGGACTCATAGACGACGGCCGGTTGGCAGAGTGCTGGCCGCGCACCGAAGACTCGGTATTGCGATGTCTCGCATTGACCCCCGATCTCGAAGATCAGATCGCCGCCGAAGTAGTAGAGGCGCTACTCGATCCCTTTGCTGCCGTCGATCCTGACGGTGTCGTCAATCAGGACGACTATGACGTGTTGCGGTACTACGACGTGTTGTGGACCGTGATCGAGGTCCTTGACGAGTTGCCCGGCGTCGCCTCTCTGGAGATCACGGTCGACGAGTTGGACCTGACGGAGGATCAACAGGCCGTGCTCAGGGCGCAGGTTGCCCAGATTGAGATGCTCGCGCAGGAGCGCCCGACCGGCTTCGGGCTCCACCCCTTCGGCATCGCGGATTTTGTCACCACGCGCGTCTTCGTTGGTGATAGGTCCGGGCTGACGCCCGGCGGGGACCTTCAAGGCTGGCCCTTCTCTTCGCTGGCAACACCGGGCGGGTTCCTGCTGCATGTCGTTGGAACAGCAAGCGCGATAGCCGATTCGTCCGACGGACATCACTGGCGTAAGACCCCTGTCGTCGCATCCCCACCGTCGTTCGCCGTCTCGTTCACCGTTCTCGAGCCGTTCGCCGCCTTTCAGCCCCTCGGCGGGGTCGCG
Organism: Acidimicrobiaceae bacterium; assembly: GCA_009837445.1. Lineage (GTDB taxonomy): Bacteria > Actinomycetota > Acidimicrobiia > Acidimicrobiales > Aldehydirespiratoraceae > Aldehydirespirator. The sequence continues at coordinate 67,237 of VXTM01000009.1, read as the reverse complement.
GCTGACGGCACAGTCTGGGGCAGGGCCTGGGCCTACGAGGGAGGACTCGCCATCACCTCCCTCCGTATCGGCGACACACCCAGAATCGAGAGGGTCTTCGAGGGCCTAGGCCCGGGCAAGCGTCTCGAGGAGATGGCTGCGGGGCCAGCAGGCCTGGCGACTGTAGCCACGCGGCACTGGGTTGACGAGGAAGATCAGCACAACGATCGAACCCTCGTCGGCTGGTCAGCCGACGGCGCGCAGTGGGGGTGGCAGAGCACAGCCGAGGCCTTCGGAATCACGGACGAGTACCAGGGAGAGAGAGCCGTGGCCGTGGAGTTGGCCGTCGGCGCCGACTTCGTGCTGGCGCTCATGGAGGAGAACCAGGACTTCACGAGTTACCCGCTTCGATGGTTCATCGCCCCGATTCCACCGCTCGAGTGACCCTCAGCAGTTGCGCAGCGCCTGCTCCAGCAGCACTCCGGCGGGATGGGGGGCCGCGCCGCGGCGGCGGGCGGCCACAAGACGGCGGCGGGCCAGGACCTGGCAGCCGGTCAGCGGATTGTCCCCCCACTCGGCCTGGGCCACGGGAAGCACCGACCACCCCAGGCCCAGCCTCACCATCTCGCACAGCACCTCGGGCTGGTGAGACTCGGCCACGACCTCGAGCGGCGCCCCCCGCCGGCGCAGGGCCGCCTCGGTCACGGCGCGGGTGTGGGCGTCCCGGGGGAACAGCACCCACGGTCCCCAACCGGCGCTGGGGCCCGGCTGCCGGCGCCCGTCGGGCGCATAAACGGCAAGGTCCTCGCTGAGCAGCGGCTCGGTTTGCACGCCCCTGACGGGCTCGGGGGGCTCGACGCACACAGCCAGGTCCAGAGACCCGTCCACGAGCTCGCGCAGCAGCCCGCCCGATGGCCCGACCCGCAGATGGATGCGCAGGTCCGGATGCTCGGCCCGGAAGCGGCGCAGCGCCTCGCCGTGATGCTGTACCGCGCAGGCGTCGATCATGCCCAACCGCAGCTGGCCGTGGTCGCCGGAGCGGATCCGCTGTGCCCAGTCGGTGAGGTCGGCGGTGAGGGCCACCACCTGGCGGGCGTGTTCCAGCACCGGTCTGGTGTCCGGTCGCAGCACCCGGCGCCGGCCCTCCCGATCGAACAGCGGAACACCGACACGGCGCTCCAACTCGGCCAGCCCCTGGGACAGGGCCGACGGGCTCACACCCACTTGCTCTGCGGCCAGCGCGAACGTGTCCGAATCGGCCACAGCCACCAGGTATTCGAGTTGTCTGATCGACAGATCAGGTAGAGGAGCGATCACAGCCACATAATACTTAAGTATTTCTTCACTATTAGTACAAGATGCTCAGCACTGGTTAATCTATTGCCCATGACTGTTGATGTCCCGACCCAAGAGGGCGCCCCGAGCGAGCCTCCCAGACCGGCCACTGCCCGCCAGATCGCTCCCGCGAAGGGCTCGCTGGGGGTTCTCACCCCGGGCATGGGCGCGGTGGCCTCCACCTTCGTCGCCGGCGTGATCGCGGCCCGCCGGGGCCTGAACCCGCCCATCGGCTCCATCAGCCAGATGGCCCACATCCGGCTCGGCACCAAGACCGAGAACCGCAACCCCCCAATCAGGGACTTCGTGCCGCTGGCCGGACTCGATGACCTCGTCTTCGGCGGCTGGGATCCGCTGTCGGCCAACGTGCTGGAGGCGGCCCGCACCTGCGGCGTGCTCGAGGAGCGGGAGCTGGGGGCCATCTCGGCCGAGCTCGAGAGCGTGGTCGCCATGGATGCGGTGTTCGACCGGCGCTGGGTGAGCCGCCTCGACGGGGTCCGGGTGAAGCCGTCGGTGTCCAAGTGGGACCAGGCCCAGGCCCTGATGGACGACATCGAGAACTTCCGCAGCACCCACGGCTGCGACCGGCTGGTGATGGTGTGGTGCGGCTCGACCGAGGCGTTCTCGGAGCCCTCGGCCGTGCACGAGTCGGTCGAGTCGTTCGAGGCCGGGCTCAAGGCTGACGACGACGCCATCGCCCCCAGCCAGATCTACGCCTACGCGGCGCTGCAGAGCGACGTGCCCTTCGCCAACGGCGCCCCCAACCTCACCGTGGACCTGCCGTGCATGGAGGAGCTGTCGCGGCTGCGGGGCGTCCCGGTGGCGGGCAAGGACTTCAAGACGGGCCAGACCCTGATGAAGACACTTATCGCGCCCGGCCTCAAGGCGAGGATGCTGGGCCTGAACGGCTGGTACTCCACCAACATCCTCGGCAACCGGGACGGTGAGGTGCTCGACGCCCCGGAGAACTTCAAGACCAAGGAGGTCTCCAAGCTGGGCGTGCTGGGCACGATCTTGCAGCCCGAGCTCTACCCCGACCTCTACGACGAGATCCACCATGTGGTGCGGATCAACTACTACCCGCCCCGGGGCGACAACAAGGAGGGCTGGGACAACATCGACATCTTCGGCTGGCTGGGCTACCCGATGCAGATCAAGGTCGACTTCCTGTGCCGCGACTCGATCCTGGCCGCACCCATCGTGCTCGACCTGGCCCTGTTCATGGACCTGGCCGCCCGGGCCGGCGAGTCCGGCGTGCAGGAGTGGCTGAGCTTCTACTTCAAGGCGCCCCAGCCCTCAGGCGAGGCCGACGTGGAGCACGATCTGTTCATCCAGCAGACCAAGCTCAAGAACACGCTGCGGGAGTGGATGGGCGAGGAGCCAGTGACCCACAGCGAAGCCGGCTGAGGTCCCCTGGCCAGGACTCGGCTGGCAGCAGGCCGACCTTCGGTCTCCGCTCGGCCTCTGGAAGTCCCGCTCATGTTCGCTGCGCTCACGGGCCGCTCGGGCCACGGCCTCGCTCGGTTCCGTGAAATCACTCTGACCCTCGGGCTCTCCGCTCGGCCTCTTACGCTGGAGGCATGACCCGGGCCTCCGCGGCTGTATCGCACCTGCCGGACGCGCCGTGAGCGCGGTGCGCCTCGAGGGCGCGGTCGTGCTGCTGGGGCGTTTCCCGGCGCTGGCCGGGGCCGACCTCAGCGTCGACCCCGGCGAGGTGGTGCTGGTGCGGGGACCCAACGGCGCAGGCAAATCCACACTGCTGCACCTGTGCGCCGGCTTGCTGCCGCTGTCGGAGGGACGGGGCGAGGTGCTCGGGTGCGACCTCGGTGCCGATCGGGCCGCGGTGCGCCGCCGGGTGGGGCTGCTGGGCCACGACACCGCCCTCTACGGCGAGCTGAGCCCGGCCGAGAATCTCGATCTCTGGGCCCGGGCCTCCCGGGTGGATGCGGCCGTCGTTCCGGGCGCCCTCGGGCGTCTGGGAGTGCCAGAGAGGCTGTGGGCCGTTCCGTCGACGCGGCTGTCGGCCGGCCAGCGGCGCCGGGTGGCGCTGGCCGCGATCGTGGTGCGGCGTCCCGAGCTGTGGCTGCTGGACGAGCCCCACGCCGGGCTGGACGGCGATGGCCGCGAGCTGGTGAGCGATCTGATGTCGGAGGCGGCCTCCGCGGGGGCCGCGGTGGTGCTGGCCTCTCACGAGACCGGCCCGGCCGACGATCTGGCCACCCGCACCGTGACCATGGCGGGAGGAACGGTGGGCGCCGATGCGGTGTGAGCGAGCGCGCACCGCGGCTGCGCCCTATGGGTCTCATGTGGCGTGACCTGCGCCTGCTCGCGGGCGACATCGGGCTGATCGCAGCCAAGGATCTGCGGATCGAATGGCGGGCCCGGACCACGCTGGGACAGGTCCTGCCGTTCGCGCTGCTGGTGCTGGTGCTCTTCGGGTTCGCGCTCAACGCCAACCGGCCGACCCTTGAGCTGGCCACCCCGGGTCTGCTGTGGATGACGGTGCTGTTCGCCACCGTGGTGGCGGTGCAGCGCTCGGTGGCGGTCGAGTCGATCGACGGCGCCGGCCGGATGCTCTTGCTGAGCGGTATGGCCCCTGCGGCCGCCTTCGGCGGAAAGGCCTTGGCTGTAGCCGTGCAACTGTTGGCGGTGGTCGCGGTGCTGCTGCCCGGCGTGGTGCTCCTGTACGGGGCCGAGATCGAGTCGCTGCCGCTGGCCGTGGTGGCCTCGCTGGCCGCGACGGCCGGGCTGGCAGCCGCCGGTAGCCTGCTCGGTGCTGTGGTAGCAGGAGTGCGAGCCCATCAGACGGTCCTGCCGATCCTGCTGTTGCCGGTGGTGGCGCCGGTGCTGATCGCCGCGACGCGGGCATTCGAGGATGCGCTGGGCAAGGCCGCGGTCAACGGCTGGTCGTGGGTCGGCCTGCTGGCCGGATTCACCGTCGTCAACGTGGCGTTGGGGGCGGTCGCATACGGTCCCCTGATGGAGGAAGCATGAGCCGCGCCGGAACCGGCGATCCCAAGCGCCTGGCCGGGTATCTGGACGGCCCCGCTCGCACCGGATCCCGCTTCACCTTCTGGCTCGGAGCGGCGACCCTGGCCGGTTTTGCCGGCGTGGCGGCACTGGGTTTGCTGGTCGTGCCGGCCGATGATGTGCAGGGCGACACGGTGCGCATCATCTTCGTGCACGTGCCGTCGGCGCTGGGGGCCTACGCCGCCTTCGGGCTCACCGCGCTGGGCTCGGTCATGTGGCTGTGGCGGCGCTCGGAGTGGTGGGACATCACCGCCCACGCCGGAGCGGAGGTCGCGGTGCTGCTGTGCGGCCTCACGCTGGTGACGGGAATGCTCTGGGGCCGGCCCACCTGGGGCACCTACTGGGAGTGGGGCGATGTGCGCCTCGTGACCACCCTCATCCTGTTCCTGGTGATGGTCGGGTACCTGTCGGTGCGGGCCCTCGGCGGGACCGCCGGCTCGGTCGCCACCCGGGCCGCGGTGGTCGGGCTGGTCGGCGCGGTCAACATCGGAATCGTCAACCGCTCGGTCAACTGGTGGGCCAACCGCACCCTGCACCAGCAGTCCTCGCTCACCGAAGGCAGGCTCGAGGATCTGACCCTGCTCACGCTGGTCCTGGCGTTCGTCGTGGCCGCGATGGCCATCTGGTGGATGGTGATGCATCGCTTCCGCATCGGCTGGCTGGAACGTCAACTGGCCGACCGCGACATCCATCAGGCGGTCCGGGCCCGGCGGGCGGAGGCCGGCCGATGAGCCACGCCGCCTTCGTGTTGAGCGCCTGGGGCGTGACGGTGGCCGCGATCGCGGTCTACACCGTGACCCTCCGGCTTCGAGGTCAGCGGCTAATGCGCCGGGCCCGGGCCGGCACGATCGACAGCGCCGGCACCGACGAAGAGTGACAGACCATGGATGACGCGCCGGCGGGCAAGGCACAGGAGGCCACCCAGGAGACGGACCTGTCGCCGCTGACGCCGCGGCCCGGTCCCCGGCCGGCGCGAGCCAGACGATCGGTCGCGGCCCTGGTCGTCGTGGCGGTGGCCGCAGCCGTGTCCCTGCTCGTCACGAACCTGCTTGGCGATGCCTCGCTGTTCTTCTACAACGCCGACGAGGCGGTCGAGCGCCGCGACGAGCTGGCCGGCAAGCGCTTCACCCTCCAGGGAACCCCCATCGCGGCGCCGGTGAACACCTTTTGGGACGACCGGCCGGTGCTGGCCTTCGGTGTCGGCTTCAACGACGTGGTCGTGGACGTCGTCCACACCGGCGACCCGCCCGAGCTGTTCCAGCCCGGCGTTCCGGTGGTCCTCGAAGGGGCTTGGCGGCTAGGTCCCGGCCCCGGGCCGGTGATCGCCGACGACGGCTGGCACTTCGCGTCAGACCGGATGCTGGTCAAGCACGACAACGACTACCGCGAGCGCGACAACTACACCGAGCGCATCAGCGAAGCCGAGGAAGGCGGCACGATCCCGTGACAGCGCTTCTTGGCAGACCGGCCCCGCGGCGTCGATGAGCAACGTCGCGGCCGGCTCGGCGGCCGTTGCCGCGGGACTGGCCGCGGCCCTGCTGGGCATAGCCGTCACCGCGTTGGGCCTGGTAGGCCGCTACCCCCGCTGGGGGCACGCCGCCCGCCTGCTCACCTACCTCATGGGCGCGGCCGCGGTCATCGGCGTGGCGGTGATGGAGCGGGCTCTGATCACCCGCGACTTCGGTGTCAAGTTCGTGGCCGACAACGGCTCGTCCACCACTCCGGCCATCTTCAACGTGGCCACCCTGTGGTCGGCGCTGGAGGGATCCATCCTTCTCTGGGCGCTGGTGCTGTGCGGCTACACGGTGGCCGTGGCGGTGCGATTCCGGCGCCACCGCAACGACCTGATGGTGGCCTGGGCGCTGCTCGTCATGTTCGCGGTGAGCGCCTTCTTCTTCGCGCTGATGGTCGGACCGGCCGACCCCTTCATCGGGGTCGACGTGCCCGCGGGATACGACGGGCCCGGCCCCAACCCGCTGCTCCAGAACCACATCCTCATGGCCTTCCACCCGCCGATCCTCTACCTCGGCTACGTGGGATTCACCGTGCCCTTCGCCTTCGCGGTCGCCGCGCTGGCCACCGGGCGCCTCGGAGAGGGCTGGCTCGCCTCCACCCGGCGCTGGACCGTGGCCGCCTGGGGCTTCCTGACCTTCGGCATCGTGCTCGGCGCCTGGTGGAGCTACGAGACGCTTGGCTGGGGCGGGTACTGGGCCTGGGACCCGGTGGAGAACGCCTCGTTCCTGCCCTGGCTCACCGGCACCGCGTACCTGCACTCGGTGATGGTGCAGGAGCGCCGCGGGATGCTGCGGGTGTGGAACCTGTCGCTGGTGATCGCCACCTTCTCGCTGACGATCCTGGGGACGTTCCTCACCCGCTCCGGAGTGCTGGCCTCGGTGCACTCCTTCACCGAGTCGGGCATCGGCCCCGCCATCCTCGGCTTCTTCGCCGTCATCGTGGCCGTGTCGCTGGCCCTCATCGCGTGGAGGGGCGACCGGTTGCGCACGCCGGGCCGGATCGCGGCGCCGGTGTCGCGGGAGGGAGCCTTCCTGGCCAACAACGCCCTGTTCGCCGCGTTCGCGTTCGTGGTGCTGATCGGCACGGTGTTCCCCCTGCTGGTGGAGGCCTTCGACGGCCGAACCATCTCGGTGGGGAACCCGTACTTCGATCGGATGACCCGACCCATCGGCTTCGCGCTGCTGTTCCTGATGGCGGTGGCGCCGATGCTGCCCTGGGGAGGATCGACACGCCGTGTGCCTACCGAGCTATTGGGCCGGCGGTTGCTGGTGCCGGTGTGGATCGCGGCCGCGGCGCTGGTCCTGGCCGTGCTCGGCGGGGCCCGCGGCTGGGCCGCGCTGCTGGCGTTCGGCCTGGGCGGCTTCGCGGGCGGGGCTGCGCTGCGCCAGATCGTCGTGGCGGTGCGCCGCCACCGGTGGCGGGGCCTAGTGGGACGCACCAACGGAGGCATGATCGTGCATCTGGGTGTCGTCCTGGTGGCTGTGGCCTTCGCGGCCAGCCAGTCCTATGTCCGCCAGGCCGAGTTCGATCTCGAGGCCAACCAGCAGGCGAGCTTCGCCGGCCACGAGATCGTCTATCTGGGCTCCGCGGTGGTGGTCCACGAGAACCGCACCGAGCGGGTGGCCTTCGTGCGGGTCGACGACGCCAAGACCTACGGGCCGGCCATCGCCACCTACCCGTTCGCCTCCCAGACGATCGGGATCCCGTCGGTGCGCTCCACCCTGCGCGACGACGTCGCCCTGGCGGTCCTGTCGTTTCCCGACGAGGTCGGCCCCGACCGGGTGATCCTGAGAGTGACCGTCCAGCCGCTGGTGGTGTGGCTGTGGCTGGGCGGCATCGTGATGGCGGCCGGCACCGTCCTGTCGCTGATCCCGGCCGGATCGGGACGCCGCCGGCCCGAGCAGACCGCAGCCACCGAGGCCCCCGCGGAGACGGTGGCATGAGCGCTACCGACCGTGATCTGGATCCCGCTTCGGGGACGCCGCACCCGGCCGGATCGAGTTCCGGCAAGTGGCGAACAGCCTGGATAGCGGTGCCGCTGGCGGTGGCGGTCGCCCTGCTGGTGGTGGTGCTGGCCACCCGCGACTCCGCCTTCGAGCGCAACGCCTCCAGTCCCATCCTGGGCGGGCTCGCACCACCGGTGGTGGGCGTCACCACCACAGGCGAGTCCTTCGATCTGGACCAGTGGCGGGGCCGGTGGGTGATCGTCAACTTCTTCCAGAGCACCTGCGTCCCCTGCATCATCGAGCATCCCGAACTGATCGCCTTCAGCGAGCGCCACGCGGCGACCGGTGACGCCCGGGTCGTGTCGGTGACCTTCGACGACACCACCGAGAACGTGCGGCGGTTCTTCGAAGTCAACGGAGGGGACTGGCCGGTGCTGGTGGAGGGCGCCAGCGAGGCGGCCGTCGCCTACGGCGTGACCGGGGTTCCCGAGTCGTACCTGGTGGCGCCCTCGGGCGTGGTGGTGTGGAAGCAGCTCGGCGGGGTCAAGGCCGACGGCATCGACGATGTGATCGCCCAGCTCACGGCGTCCTCTGCAACCCCATGAGCCGCCGCGCTGCCAGCTGGACGGCGGCCATCCTGGTGGCTGCCGCGGCCTTCATGTACGGCGCGGTGGCCGAGAGGCCTCCGAGCACCAACGCCGACCGGGTCCGGGCCCTGGCCGAGGACTTCGCCTGCCCGGTGTGCGCGGGCCAGTCGGTGGCCGAGAGCGACGTGCCGGTGGCCCGCGAGATCCGAAGGCAGATCGCGGTCTGGGTCGACGAGGGTCGCAGCGACGCCTACATCCGGGACCAGCTGGTGGCGGCCTACGACGCCGACATCGACTACAACCCCTCGGGCTCGGGAGTCACCAGCCTGGTATGGATCCTTCCGCTGTTCGCCGGAGGCGGCATCGCGGCCGTCGTGGTCGTGATGCTGAGACCCGGTCGCGCCCCGGCCCGGGACTCTGGAGCGCTTCCGGTGGCGGGACGCCGGCGGCGCTGGCGCAACGCGGCCACCTGGACTGTCGCCATCGTGGTGGTGGCCGGTGCGGCGGGCCTGCTGGTGGCCCGGTCCTCCGGCAGCCGCACCGCCGAGGGCTCCATCACGGGCGAGATCCGGTCGACGGCCCGCGAGAAGATCTTCGAGGCCCAGCAACGGCTCTCCGACGGCGACATGGCAGGCGCCATCGCCGCCTACGACGAAGCCCTGGAGATCCAGCCGTCCAATGTGGAGGCGCTCACCTACAGGGGCTGGCTCACCTCTCGCCAGGGTGACCTGGCGGGCGCCGCGCCGTACCTCGATGACGCGGTGGCGGTGGATCCCGCCTATCCCGACGCCCGGCTGTTCAGGGCCATCGTGGCTCTCGAGGAGGGCGACGGCGCGAGCGCAGCCCAGGACTTGGCCGTCTTCGACTCGCTGGACCCGCCCCCCTACGCGGAGCAGTTGCTGGCCCAGTCCCGGGTTCGGGAGCGCGTGGCCGAGGCCCGCGACGCCGCCGCGCTGCAGGCAGTCGACGCACTGGCCGCTCTCGGGGAGCGCCCCGCCTTCGGCGAGACCGCGCTCACGGTCGGTGACGCTCTGGCGGCGTCGGAGGCGCTAGCCAGCCGGGGAGACCTGCTGGAGGCGGTGCAGCTGCTCGACTGGGTTCTGGAGTCCCGCCCCGCCGATCCGGACGTGCTGGCGGGTCGGGGTTGGCTGCTGGTCCGCAGCGGCGACGCCGAGCTGTTTGCGCTGGGCGTCCACTACCTGGACGCCGCTCTCGGCAATGACCCGTCCAACGCCACGGCACTGGTGTACCGGGCCTTCGCGCGCTGGCAGCATGGCGACATCGGGGGAGCCCGGGCCGATCTGGCGGCCTTCGACGCCTTGCCGCACCGGCCGCCGGATCTGGTGCGCCTCATCGAGGATCAGGCCCTGCGGACCGCGCTCAACTGAGGCGGTCGTAGCCCGCCTCGAGGAAGGCCACCGCGGCGCTGTAGTGGTTGCCGGCCGGGGCCAGGTCGCTGAACGCGAGGGAAGCGCCGTTGAAGCTGGCCTCGTTCCAGAACGGGTCGGAGCGGTCGACATCACCCCAGGCGGCCACGTAGATGTAGGGCTCGTCGTGGGAGTGGTCCCCGGGCGAGAAGCCGTAGGTGGCCCGCCGCCCCGACCCGGCGTCGCCGGCCGCGATGGCCGGGTCGAAGTGCCCGGGCCACAGCTGCACCCGCTCGGGTTCGACCACCCCGGGTGAGAAGCGAAGCTCCTCCAGCGCGGCGGTGGCCAGGCCGAACCATGCCCCCAGGAACTCACCGACCTCAGCCAGGGTCTCGAGCGGACGGTCGATGTCGCCCAGATCGGGGCTGTCGTGCTCGGCTGCGGAGGTGCCGGGGGCCACGCCGGCAAACTCGCCGGCCTCCCGCAGAGTCGTGATGGTGGTGGATCGGGCCTGCGCCGCCGTCTGGACCACCAGTTGATCCTTGGCCACCCGCACCTGCATGTCGTCGCCGAAGAAGGGCGTGCCGAAGCCGCCTCGCGTGTAGCGCAGACCGAACTTGCCGTTGCACTGGTAGCGGGCCTCCGCCACCACCGAGTAGGCCAGCCGGTGAAAGTCGAACAGGGCGGCCGGGTAGTTCGCAGGCAGCTCGGGGAGCTGCGGGCGGGCCCCGAGCCAGCGATCCGCGGCGAATCCGGCCAGCTCCGGCCGGGCCTCGATCAGCTCGTCCCAAGTGAGGTCTCCTCCCGAGTGGGCCGCCACCACCGGGCCGGCGCCCGAGGGCGTGGGATCGGCGGGGTCGTCGGCCCAGAACGGCGGATCGGCCACCGCCGGCGGGCTGGGCTCCAGCACCCTCACGTCGTAACCATCGCCGGTCGCGGCCGCGGCCTCGGCGGCGGGATCGTGGGCGAGGGCATGATCGTTCATGGGAACGCCTCTGCTGGGTGGAGGGTGGGCGACGTTAGGTTGCTCCGATATGTCCCGCAAGATGCAGGTTGTTTCTCCTCGGATCGCTGCCGCCGCAACGGCGGTGGCCCTGGCTGTGGCGGTCCTGGGATGCTCGGGATCGACCGGCGAACCCGAGGCGGCCATCACCGTTTCGGGGGCAGGAACCGAGGCCTCCCCGGCCGGCAGCCAGGGGGACGCCGCCTCAGCGCCTGACAATGCCTCCGACTCGGGTGCTGACTCGGGACCAGGCGGCGACGAGGATGCCGGTCCCGAGACCACTGCAGAAGCCGAGTCCGCGGCCACGCCCGACACCGCGGTTGAGGACAACTCACTGGCCGCGGACCCGACCGGTCCTATCCGGTCGACGCCCCGAGAGGACGTACCCAGCGCTCTGCAAGATCCGTTCGGCTCCGACCATCCCGAGCCGCTGGTGGACCTTGACGAGATCCGGGGCGTCGTCCCGCCCGACGCCATTCCCGCCCTGGAGGACCCGGCCTTCGAGCCGGCCGCCGAGGTCGGCTGGCTGGCACCGGTGGAGCCGGTGCTGGCGCTGGAGATCAACGGCGACGCCCGGGCCTACCCGCTGCGGATCATGACCTGGCACGAACTCGTCAACGGCACTGTCGGAGGCGTGCCGGTGACGGTTTCCTACTGCCCGCTGTGCAACTCGGCAGTGGCCTACGACCGCCGGGTGGGGGAGCGCATCCTGGACTTCGGCACCTCGGGCGCGCTGTTCAACTCGTCGCTGGTGATGTACGACCGCCAGACCGAGAGCCTGTGGTCGCACTACACCGGCGAGGCCATCATCGGCTATCTCACCGGGATCCAGCTCGACCTGATCCCGGTGCAGACGGTGTCGTTCGAGAGGTTCCTGGCATCGCACCCGGGCGGTCAGGTGCTCAGCCTTGACACCGGCTACTTCCGCCGGTACGGGCAGAACCCTTACGAGTTCTACGACTCCAGCAACCGGCCGTTCCTCTTCAGCGGCCCCTTCGATGATCGGCTCGAACCGATAACCCGGGTTCTCGCCCTGCGTGACGGCGGCGAGGGTGCCGTCGTCCCCTACGACGTACTCGCCGAGCACCGTGTCGTGCCGTTCGCCTTCGCGGGGCGGGAACTAGTGGCCCTGTTCGAGCCCGGAACGGCCAGCGCCCTCGACAGCCCGCTGATCGAGGAGGGCCGCGACGTTGGTGCCACCGGCGTATTCGTCGGCTCCCTCGACGGGCACCCGCTGGAGCTGTCGGCGAGTCCGGAGGGTGGCTTCGTCGACGCCGGCACCGGTGCTGTCTTCGACATCCTGGGCCGGCCAACCGGCGGCTCCGGGCCGGCGCTGGAGCCGGTCGAGCATCTCGACACCTTCTGGTTCGCGGCGGCGGCGTTCTATCCCGACGCCGAGATCATCGGGCGCTAGCCGCCCGGCCAGTGCGGTCGGGGTTCAGCGGCGGAACGAGCGGAGCCAGCTCAAGAAGGCGGCCGCGGCCGGATTCAGCCGCCGGGCCGCCGGGGTCACCAGGTAGTAGTGCTCGCGCGATGGGCGCACCATTTCCGCCACCACCGCCAGCTCGCCGCGCTTGAGGAGATCCTCGACAACCATTTCGTGGACGAGGGCGACGCCTCTGCCCATCCAGGCCAGATCGATCATGTGCAGGAAGGTCATCGACCGGTGGGTGTGGGGCCAGGGCTCCAGTGTCATGTCGAAGCCTGAGAGGAAGTGCTGCCAGCCGTCCCCGCCGACGACCTCCAGGAGCGTCGCGTTGGCAAGGTCCGCCGGGGCGGTGATCTCCGACGCGATTTCGGGCCGGGCAACGGCCAGCAGGTTCTGGGGCCCCACCACAAGCTCCGCTTCTTCCCCGACCGGACCGAAGTCGATGTGCACCGGCGCGCCGGTCGCGAGAGGCGGCTCGGCCCAGTAGCTCGTCGTCAGGTCGAGTTCGACCTCCGGATGCTCATCCAGGAAGGCGGGCAGCCGGGGAAGCAGCCACCGGGTCACGAAGGTGCTGTTGGCTCTCACCTCCAGGCAGTTGTCATGCGCTCGCGCCCGGATCTGTCCCAGGCCGTGCTCGATGCGAGCCAGACCGTCGGCCACGGCGGTGGCCAGCTGGCGACCGTCCTCGGTGGGCCGCACCGAGGGCCCGCTCCTCTCGAACAAGACCCGGCCGAGCATCCGCTCCAGCATGCGGATCTGCTGACTAACCGCGGGCTGGCTGACAGCGAGCTCGTGAGCGGCCCGGGTGAAGTTCGAGTGCCTGGCGGCCGCCTCGAAGGTCCTCAGCAGGTGAAGCGGCGGTTCGGGACCGGAGAAGATCATCGTCTAATCATAAGCGATTCTTATGCACAGGCTGAGGATTCGCAGCCGTCATGGTCTCGCTCGCGGCTCTCGCGTCGGCTTGAATGGGGGACAGGCCAACCGCCGTGCTCGCATTGGAGGGGAACGCCACGAGATGGCTGACACGCCGACAGACACCTTCACCGTCAGTTGGACCGCTATGGCCGACGGGACCGTCGAGGACTACGCCCAGCTCAGCAAGATCTTCGAGAGCCACGGCCGCGAGACGCTCGTCGGTCACCTGCTCTCGGTGATGAGGCTGCTGGAGGGCCCCACCCTCGGATACCAGATCGATCGGGAGCGCCACTGCCGCCAGTCCGCCACCCGGGCGCTGCGCAACGGGGAGTCCGACGAATTCGTCGTGGCCGCCCTGCTGCACGACATCGGCGACGTGCTGGCCCCCGACAACCACAGCGGCGTTGCGGCCGCCATAGTCGCCCCCTACGTGAGCGAGGAGACGGAATGGGTCGTGCGCCATCACGGGCTGTTCCAGGGCTACTACTACTTCCACCACCTGGGTGGCGACCGCCACGCCCGTGAGCGCTACGCGGAGTCTCCCCACTACGACCGCTGCGTCGACTTCTGCGCCTCCTACGACCAGAACTGCTTCGACCCCACCTACGACGACCTTCCGATGGGGGATTTCGTCCCGCTGCTGGAGGACGTCTTCTCCCGACCTCCCCAGTACACCGCCTGATCGGCGTCAGGCTGCTCCGAAGGTTCGGGGGTGGCGGTAGGTGGCCGCGACGATCCGGCCGTCGACCACCTCGAGCTCCCAGATGGAGCCCTTCTTGCACCGGCCCCGATCGGGAATCTCCAGCCCGTACTGGGCCAGCACCCACAGCACTCCTGGAATCACGTCGCCGTGGCTGCAGAGCACCGAGTCGCCCTCGGCCGCGGCCAGCGAACCCATCAGTTCGAGAGCCTCGGCAACGTAGGATCCCTCGGCCAGCTCGTCCGAGGCTTCGACCGGCAGCCCCAGAACCCGCCCCAGCGGCACCACGGTGTCCACGCAGCGCACGTAAGGGCTCGACAGGATCCGGCGCACCGGCCGCTCGGCCAGCGCGGCGCCGATGGCCTCGGCCTGCATCTGTCCGTGGTCGTCCAGCGGGCGCTCGAAGTCGTTGCCGACCCAAGCCCCCCGGTTGCCCGCATCGGCGTGACGGACCAGGTGCAGCATCAATCTGCTACGAGCCGTCCTGGGCGGCCCGCCCGACGTCGCTGGCCGCCGCCTTGAGGGGCACTATGGACACGCCGTTAGCCTACGCCCGTGGCCGTCACGGAAGCGGAGGTGATCGAGGCCCTCCGACCGGTGGAGGACCCCGAGCTGCATCGCAGCATCGTCGACCTCGGCATGTACCGCGGCGTCACCCTCGACGGAGGCCATGCCGATGTGAGCATCGCCCTAACGGTGGCCGGCTGCCCGCTGCGCAGCGAGATCCAGAGCAGGGTGACCGACGCCCTGCTGGCTCTCGACGGCGTCGCCGCGGTCACGCTGGACTTCACGGTCATGACCGACGCCGAGCGGGCGGAGCTGCGGACCAAGCTGCACGGGAACCCGGCGGCCACCGCGGGCAGCGGGCCCGCTCACGGGCACGCCGAGGGCCGGGCCATCCCCTTCGCCGAACCGGGCAACGCCACCCGCACCCTGCTGATCGCCTCGGGCAAGGGCGGGGTGGGGAAGTCGTCGGTGACCGCCAACCTGGCCATCGCCCTGGCCGCCCGGGGACGCTCGACCGCAGTGGTGGACGCCGATGTGTGGGGGTTCTCCATCCCCCGGATGCTGGGCGTGGACCGGGCCCCGGTAGTGATCGACGACATGATCGTGCCGCCTGAGGTGCACGGCGTCCGGTGCATCTCCATGGGCTTCTTCGCCCAGGAGGACCAGCCGGTGATCTGGCGGGGGCCGATGCTGCACAAGGCTCTCGAGCAGTTCCTGACCGACGTCTTCTGGGACGATCCCGACTTCCTGCTGGTGGACCTTCCGCCGGGCACCGGCGACATCTCCCTGTCGCTGGCCCAGTTCCTGCCCCGGGCCGAGGCTTATGTGGTCACCACCCCTAACCCCGCGGCCCAGAAGGTGGCCCAACGCTCGGCGTTCATGTTCACCAAGGTGAACATCGGTGTGCGAGGCGTGATCGAGAACATGTCGTGGTTCACCGGTGACGACGGAAAGCGCTACCCGCTGTTCGGCTCGGGTGGGGGCGCGGAGCTGGCCCGCCGGCTCGATGTCGAGCTGATCGGCCAGGTGCCGATGACGATCCCGCTGCGCGAGGGCAGCGACCAGGGCCGGCCCATAATGGCGGTGGATCCCGGCTCTGAGGCTTCGAGGGTGTTCGTGGCGATGGCGGACTGGATCGAGGCCCACGGCCCCACTAAGAGGACCCATCCCGAGCTGAAGATCGTCTGAGCCAACAGGACCGGCAGCCCGCGACGGCACAGCCAAGAACCCAGCAGCCAAGGAGAAGAGCGTGGAGCTTCGTATCGGAATCGCCGACAATGCCCAGCCGATCACGGTGACCCTTCCCGACGGCAGCGACCGCGAGGCCGTCAAGGCTTCGGTGGAAGCCGCCCTCGGAGGTGAGGCTGCGGTGCTCTGGCTGACCGACGACAAGGGCCGGGAGATCGCGGTGGCGTCGTCGCGCCTCACCCACGTGGAGATGGGTCCGCCGGGATCCAACCCCATCGGGTTCGGCTGAGAGGCCTAAAGAGGGGCGCCGGTGGTCGGTCTCGCGGAGTTGGCCCGGGCCGGAACCGCGCTCGACGAGCGCTCCATCGACCACCTGCACCGGCTCGTCGCCTCGTGGGCGCCGCTCGCCGACCTGTCCTTCGGCGACCTGCTGCTGTACGCACCCTGCACCGGGGGGTTCGATCCGGCCACTGTCGCCGTTGGCGACGACGGAGAGCCGGGCCGGTCCGCCACCAGTTCCGACGGCGACTTTGTGGTGTTGGCCCACGCTCGGGCCAATACCGGTCCCACGGTCCATCTCGTCGACCCGGTCGGCGCCCTCGTCCCGGGCCCGGCGTCGGCGTGGCTCCGGGCCGCCATCGACAACGGCCAGGCCGGCGAGGCGGAGATAGCCGAGGTCGGCTCCCATTCCGTCATCGGCGACGACACGGTCGTGGAGGAGGAAGGCAGCCTGGCGCTGCGCGACCGGCGCCGTGTGGTGGACTACGTGCCGGTTCGCTGCGGGGACCTGCCGGTGGCGGTGCTGGCCCGCGAGGCCGCGCCGGCCCCGATCCGCCACGAGAACCCGCTGGAGACCATCTACCGCGGGCTGTACGCCCGCTTCGCCCAGATGATCGCCGACGGTGCCTTCCCGTACGACTGGGTCGAGCGGGTGGGCGAGTTCCGCGAGCCCCGCGTCGGCGACGGCGTGATGGTGCTCGACCGCGAGGGCCGCATCACCTACGCCTCGCCCAATGCCCGCAGCGCCCTGCACCGTCTGGGCGTGATGCGTCCGGTGCCGGGATGCCGCCTCGGGGACCTCGGGCTGGACGACACCGTCGTCCGGCGCTCGTTCTGGAGGCGGCGTTCCACGGTGGCCGAGTTCACTGCCGGGCAGGGGATCGTGGTGGTGATGCGGGCCTACCCGCTGGTGGCCGATGACCGGGTCAGCGGAGCGGTCGCGCTGTTGCGGGACGTGTCGGAGCTCCGACACCACGACCAGCTGCTCCTGTCGAAGGACGCCACCATCCGCGAGATCCACCACCGGGTCAAGAACAACCTCCAGACGGTCAGCTCACTCCTGCAACTCCAGGCCCGCCGCCTCGCCAGCCCGGAGGCCAAAGTGGCGGTGGAGAGCTCGGTGCGGCGCATCTCGTCCATCGCCATGGTGCACGAGCACCTGTCCCTCGACACCACTTCGGACCTCGACTTCGACGAGATCGTGGGCCCGCTGTTGCGCCTGGTCGAGGAGGGGCTGGCGCCGGCTGGGCGTCCCCTGAAGATCCGGGTGGACGGCGCCGTCGGCGAGATCGACGGCGAGACGGCGATGCCGCTGGCCGTGGTGCTGGTGGAACTGGTGCAGAACGCCTTCCAGCACGCCGGCCCGCCGGCCGGGCCGGCCAAGCTCGTCGAGGTGCGTTTCGCCGGCACGGCCACGACGCTGACCATGCGGATTAAGGACGACGGACCTGGTGTGCCCGACCGCTTCTCGCTGGATCGCGACGCCGGGCTCGGCCTCACCATCGTGCGCAGCTTCGTGGTGCACGACCTCGGCGGCTCGATCACCATCAAGGCCGCATCGGACGAGCCGCCCCGCGGCACCGTGATAGACGTCTCCGTCCCGCGCCGCCCCGCCGCCGCCCCGATCGGCTAGCCGTCGACCGGCTAGGAAGCGTTCTAGGCGCTGCGGGCCGCGGCCGCTTCGGTGAGGCCGAGCTCTTCGATCGACTGCTCGCGCATCTTGAACTTCTGGATCTTGCCGGTGATGGTCATCGGGAAGGCGTCGGTGAACTTGATGTAGTGGGGGACCTTGTAGTGGGCGATGGTGCCCCGGCAGAAGGCCTTGATGTCGTCGGTGCTGGTGGTGGCGCCGTCCCGGAGCTGGACCCAGGCCATGATCTGCTCGCCGTAGCGGGCGTCGGGCACCCCGATGATCTGGACCTCCAGGATGTCGGGATGGCTGTAGAGGAACTCCTCGATCTCGCGGGGGTACACGTTCTCGCCGCCGCGGATGATCATGTCCTTGATGCGCCCGACGATGTTCACGTAGCCCTCGTCGTCCATCACCGCCAGATCCCCGGTGTGCATCCAGCCGTCGTCGTCGATGGCCTCGGCGGTGCGCTCCGGGTCGTTCCAGTAGCCCAGCATCACCGAGTAGCCCCGGGTCAGGAACTCCCCGCTGGTGCCGCGGGGCACGGTCCGGCCGCTCTCGGGGTCGACGATCCGGATCTCCACGTGGGGATGGACCCGTCCGACGGTGGTCACCCTCTTCTCCAGGGGGTCGTCGGCCGAGGTCTGGGTCGACACCGGGGAGGTCTCGGTCATGCCGTAGGCGATGGTCACCTCGCTCATGTTCATCTGGTCCACCACCTGGCGCATCACCTCGATCGGGCACGGTGAGCCGGCCATGATCCCGGTTCTCAGCGACGACAGGTCATAGCTGTCGAGGTCGGGGTCGCTCAACTCCGCGATGAACATCGTCGGGACCCCGTAGAGGCTGGTGCAGCGCTCCCCGGACACGGTCCTCAGCGTGGCCGCCGGGTCGAATCCGGCGGCGGGGATCACCATGGCTGAGCCGTGGGTGGTGCAGGCCAGGTTGCCCAGCACCATCCCAAAGCAGTGATAGAAGGGCACCGGGATGCACACCCGGTCCAGTTCGGTGTACTTGCAGGCCTCGCCGATGAACAATCCGTTGTTGAGGATGTTGCGATGGCTCAGCGTCGCGCCCTTCGGAAAGCCGGTAGTGCCGCTGGTGTACTGGATGTTGATGGGATCGTCGGGCTGGAGTCGTGCGGTCCGATCCTCCAGCTGCTCGACCGGCACGGCGCCGGCGGCCTCCCGCAGCTCGCGCCAGCCTTCAGTGTGGAGGTAGATCACCCGCTCGGCCGGCACCCGGTCCCAAACGTCTTCGATCATCGACCGGTAGTCGCTGGTCAGGAAGGACTCCACCGCCGCCAGCACCGAGATCTGTGACTGGTTGAGCACATACTCGAGTTCCGACGACCGGTAGGCCGGGTTGATCGTCACCAGGATCGCCCCGATGCGGGCGGTGGCGTACTGGATCAGCACCCATTCGGCATAGTTGGGACTCCAGATGCCGACCCGGTCGCCCTGGGCCACCCCGATGGCCATCAGACCCCGCGCCAGGAGGTCGACCTCGGCCGCGAACTCGGTGTAGGTGTAGCGCAGCCCCTGCTCGACGGACACCAGCGCATCGCGGTCTCCATGCGCGGCGACGGTGCGGGCCAGGTTCTGCGGGATCGTCTCGTCCAGGAGGGGCACGCTTACCGGTCCTGATGCGGCTGAGAGCTGCATGGGGGCGACCTCGGTAGGTAGTGGTCCGTCGTCACAGGGATCGTAGGTCCAACCTGGCCCCGCCGTCCGGTTCGCGGCGCCGGTCGATGTCTGCGAGACTGACCCTCGTGGCAGCGGTGATCGCGCATCGGGGGGCCAGCCAGGCTGCGCCCGAGAACACGGTGGAAGCGTTCCGGCTGGCCCGCGACCTCGGCGCCGACTGGGTGGAGCTCGACGTGCGCCGCACCACCGACGGCGTGGCGGTCGTCCACCACGACGCCCACCTGGCCGACGGGAGGCGGATCGGTCATCTCCACGCCGACGAGCTGCCCGGCTATGTGCCCAGCCTGGCCGAGGCTCTCGAGGCGTGCGAGGGAATGGGTGTGCATCTCGAGATCAAGAACCTCCCCGACGATCCCGACTACGACCGCGAGAACCTCGTGGCCGACGCGGTGGCCGGCCTCATCGCTGCCTACCTCGGTCCTGAGCGTGCCATCGTGTCGTCGTTCAATGTCGACGCCGCCGACGCAGTGCGGGCCGTCGACCCGACCATCCCCGCCGCGCTCATCTGCGGGATCGTCCAGCCCGCCCAGGCGGTGGCCCGGGCCACCGCCCACAACATGGTTGCTGTGCACGCCTTCGACGCCATGTGCGACGCAAGTTTCGTGCGCCGGGCCCACGACGCCGGCCTGGCCGTCAACGTGTGGACCATCAACCATGCCGACCGCATGGCGGAGCTTGTGGCCATGGGCGTCGATGGCCTCATCACAGACGTCCCCGACATCGCCCGAGCCGTCATCGACTCCGCCTGACCCCGCAGACGGCTCCGAGCAACCCTCAAATCGCTCCGAGCAAACCTAAATCAGCCGTCGCAAACCTCAAATGACGGGATCGCTCAGAGGCCGAGCGAATAGGTGAGTGATTCAGGCTCACCGGCGAGGCCGTGGACGGTGTCTCCTGGTTCGGGCGGCCCGTGAGCGCAGCGAACAAGAGCGGGAGAGACCACGCCGTAAGGCGACCGATTGCGCCCACCCGCATGTTTCTCAGGCTTGGAGAAGCGCGGCTCGCGCCTTGCGTAACGCGGCCCGGGCGGCTTGGGGCCCGGTCGGGCCGGCCCTGCTGCTGTGGCCGGTCCTGTTGCCGTCGCCGGCACCGCTGGCGCTGGACTCTCCGTCGCCGGTGCCGTTGCGACTGGGCGCGGCTGGCGGGTGGGGCTCGGTTCTGTGAGCCGGATCGGCCGGGGCGAATAGGGGAGCGGTGTCGGGTAGGCGCGCCGGTCCGTGGTGGATGCGGTCGGGGGGTCGGATGGTGTGTTTGCCGTCGCCGGCGTCGACGACTTGCCAGTTGTGGTCGTGGATCTTGGCGTGACAGCCCCAGCACAGCGGCATGAGGTTGTCGAGGTCGGTGCCGCCGCCGCATGCGAAGGGGTCCATGTGGTGCGCGTGCACCTTGTTCTCGTCGGGCTCGCCGCAACCTGAGCAACCGCCATAGAGCGCCATCAGCGCCTGGAACTGCGACTCAGTGGCCTTCCTGGTGTTGCGGCCCTTCCACATGGGCACGCCCTTGGCGCTGAGCACCAACCCGAACCACGACGACTCGCCCGCCAGCCTCTCGATCACCGAAGCGGGAAGCGGGTCACCGTCAGCGGTAGAGACCATCAACTTCTCGCTGTCGGCGTCGAGTCGGGCCACCAGCGCAATGTCGGCGAAGGGCTTACCACCGCCGGCGGTGTGGCTGGTCATGTTCTCGAACGCGTCGGCCATGCACTGCTGCAGAGAACGCTTCTCGCCTCCAGCTTGGGCGTGCTTCTTGTCGGCGTCGAGCAGGCGGTGGGCGTCGCGGTTGAGCCGGTTGCGGATGCGGCGCCCGGTCACCGGATCGAACTGCCCGTACAGATGCACCATGCCGTCATCGCCGTTCCACATCCGCACCGCCCGCCGGGCCCGCAACCGCCGGTACTCCGCCTCACCATCATCGGCCTGGCGCTCAGCGGTCCACCGCTTGGCCTCCTTGGCGAACTGCTCCGGCGGCAACGACTCCGCCTTGGCCAACAACTCGCCATCGGACTCGACCTCTGCGGCGCTGGTCCTGTCCAGCGCGTCAGCCAGCTTCGTGGCGTTCGCGACCGACATCCGGCCATCCTCCACCGCGTCGCGCACTGCGGGCATCTCGCCAATGGCCGTGATGGTCCGGACCTGATTGCGGGCGTCGCGCCGGGACACTCCCGTGCTCTCGGCAAGCACATGAGCCCCGCCGTCTCCGTGGTTACGGCTGCCCGCCACTCCCGCGGCAGCCAGAGCCTGCACGGTGTCGAGCTTGCCGCTCACCGCCCTGGTCCCCGACAGCACCCCGAGCAGCTCCTCCGAGGAGGCCTCGCCACCCTTGAGGCATGCGAGCAACTCCGAGGCCGCCGCATCAAGCCGCTCAACCAGTTCGATCACCATGAACCCATCATCGCACACCCCTATGACATCTGTCAAGCATTTACATGATAAATGATGGTGTTTCTATGGAGATGGCGAGTGCGATCCGCTCGGCTCGAAGAAGACGCCCGCGACGGTTCAAGCCGCCGGGCGGATAGATGAGCGATTCCGTCTCATGCGGGCGAGGCCTGGCCCGAGCGGCACTGGGGCCTCAGCGAACGGGAGCGGGAGACGCTGGCCCCCATTTCGCGCTCCATTACGGCAGGACCAGGCGCAGAGCCTCGGACGCCCAGCGGATCCTGAGCCGGGGGGCGGCGCCGAGATGGTCGCCGTCGACCTGGTACTCCACGGGCGGCTCGGCAGTTATTGTCAGATCCCTCAGTCCCGCGTGGACTGCGGTCTGCGGCATGTCTCGCACGTCGCCTTCGCCCAGCGCCCGGAGAGCGACTGGGACCATCCGGTGCAGCGCCAGGCTGGGAAAGGTCACTGCCACCAGCGGCTCATCCAGCCCGATGCCGGGTGTGAGATCGAAGCTGCGACTCCCCAGGTAGGTGTAGGGGTTGGCGTTGAGCACGATCGTGAACAGGCCCTCGGCCAAGGTCGAGCCGCTCGCGTCGAGGACCCGCATCGGCGGCCGTCGCCGGTTGGCCCGGCGCAGCCAGGTGGTGACGGTCGCGTAGATGAACAAGGGGTGCCCGGCCCAGCGCTTCCACGAGCCGCGGCTCTCCACCTGCTCCACCACGGCCGCGTCGAAGCCGATTCCGCAGTGGAACAGGAAGTACCGCCCGTCGACGGCCCCCAGACCGATGCGGGCGATGGCGCCCCGGTCCAGGGCGTCGAGGAGCTGGCCGGCGGCTTCGATCGGATCGTCGGGTAGGCCGATGATCTGGGCGAACACGTTGGTGCTTCCCCCCGGCAGGGCGGCCAGGGCGGTGTCTGTGCCGGCCAGGCCGTTGGCGGCCTCGTTAAGCGTTCCGTCGCCGCCCAGTACCACTACGACATCGATTCCCTCGGAGGCGGCCGAGCGGGCCAGCCGGGTGGCGTGACCTCGCCGGGCCGTCTCGGCCAGCGTCACCTCGTGATCGGCTGACAGCGCCTTCTGGATAACTACCCGCCGCCGTCCGGTCACCGACGAAGCGGCCGAGTTCACCAGCAGCAGCACCCGCACCCACCCAGTCTGGCCGCTCGCGGTCCCGACATGACGGTTGCGCGCGGCGGGTGTGACTGCGGGGTGTTCGGTGGAGCCGTTGCGGTTCTGTCCCAATGAGGCGGTGACGCGCGCCGAAATGGCGACCTTCCTGGTCCGCGCCCTAGATCTCTAGCGATTCTGTCGTCCGACGGGGTTCGTTTCTGGCGGAGCGCTGGCACACTTGGCGCCCATGAAGGTTGTCGTCTGCGTGAAGCAGATCCCCGATCCCGCCGATCCCGGCGCGCTGGACCCCGACACCAAGACGCTGCGCCGCGATGTGAAGCTCATCCTCGACGAGTCCGACTCCTACGGGGTGGAGATGGCTCTGCAGCTGGTGGACACCGCCGGCGAGGGCTCCGTGCACCTGGTGTCGATGGTGCCCAACGATGAGGTAAGCGGCCTGCGCACCGCACTGGCCATGGGCGCCGACTCGGCCACCCTCGTCAGCGACGAGGCTCTGGCCGGCTCCGACGCGCTGGGAACCGCCCGGGTGCTCGCCGCGGCCATCGCCCGGTCCGAGCCCGACCTGGTGCTGGCCGCCACCGAGTCCAGCGACGGCTACACCGGTGTCGTCCCCGCCCAGGTGGCGGAACTGCTGGGCCTGCCGTCGGTGACCTTCGCCAAGGAGATCGCCATTGAAGGAGGCACTGCCACCGTCCGTCGCCAGACCGAGGCCGGCGCCGACCTGGTCGAGTGCCCGCTGCCCGCGGTGGTGTCGGTCACCGCCGGCGTGGTCGAGCCCCGGTACCCGTCGTTCCGGGGGATCATGCAGGCCAAGAACAAGCCGGTGGACAATCTGAAGATCGCCGACCTACAGATTGCGGCCGAGCAGGTGGGCTGGGCCGGGGCCGGCCAGGAGATCGCCGACATCGCCGAGGCGCCCGAGCGGGCCGCGGGCGAGGTCGTGGTGGACGAGGGCGACGCCCACGAGCGCATCGTCGCCTTCCTCGACGAGCTCAAGGTGATCTAGGGAGGCGAGGAGATGGCGCTAGACAAGATCTGGGTGTACTGCGAGGCTGGCGACGACGGTGTGGCCACCATCTCGCTCGAGATGCTGGCCAAGGCCCGTGAGGTGGCCGGCACGGTCGAGGCGTTCTGCGGCGGGGACGGAGCGGTCTGCGCCGCAGAACTCGGCGACCACGGCGCGACCGCGGTGTACTCCACCGGCGACCTCGAAGGGCGCATGCAGGGCGTCTCGGTCGCCTCGGCGGTGGCCGCGGCCCTCTCTTCCGGCAGCGTGGCCGCGCCCGATGCCTTCCTGCTGGGCACCACCTACGACGGCCGCGACGTGGCCGCCCGGCTCTCGGTGAAGCTCGACGCCAGCGTGCTGTCGAACGTGGTCGACCTGCGCCTCGACGGCGACCGCCTGGTCGGTGTCGAGCCGGTGTTCGGCGGAACGATCAACGTGACCTCCCGGTTCACCAACGGCGGACCCGACATCTGGCTGGTGCGCCCGAAGTCGTTCGAGCCCTCGGCAGTGGGCGGACCACCGGCGGAGGCAATGGACCTGCCGGTCCCCGAGCTGGGCGCAGCCGGAGGCGCGGTGGTGCTGGACCGCTTCACCGAGGAGTCCGAGGGTCCCAAGCTCGACGAGGCCGCCATCGTGGTCTCCGGCGGGCGGGGGCTCGGCTCCGCGGAGGCGTACTCCATGATCGAGGGTCTGGCGAAGGAACTCGGAGCCGCTCCGGGAGCCAGCCGGGCCATCGTCGACGCGGGCTGGGTCCCTTACAGCTACCAGGTCGGCCAGACCGGCAAGGTGGTCAAGCCCACCGTCTACATCGCCTGCGGCATCTCGGGCGCCACCCAGCACCTGGTGGGCATGAAGGGATCGAAGAACATCATCGCCATCAACAAGGATTCCGAGGCGCCCATCTTCGCGGTGGCCGACCTCGGCATCGTCGGCGACGTGCACAAGGTGGTCCCCAAGCTCACCGAAGCCCTGGAAGGCCGCTAGACCGGCACGCCGCTGCGGGCTCAGGTCCGCAGCCGGGAGGCGCTCACTTCCCTCATGCGGGCCAGCACGTCCACGCCCAGTTGGTGCCAGACGTGCAGCAGGTCTACCAGAACCCAGTTCTCACGGATCAGCAACGTCTCCGCACCGGTGGATGCGTCGCGGCAGCGTTCGACCCGCCAGAAATCGAGGCTGCGCATGTCCAGCCGCCGGCCGGCCGGAGCGATGCCGAGCCAGCCGTCACCGGTGAGGGTCATGTGCATGCCCGGCCACGCCGTGACCGCGACGTAGTCGCCGTCCGCGAAGAAACTGTGCTCGCCGTGGTAGCCCCCGCCGCGGTCGGGCATGGCGGCCAGGAACGGGATCTGGTGCCACCGGCGGAATCCGTCGACACCGCGAGCGGTCCCGATGCCGGCCGGCCCGTACCAGCTGAACCTGGGATGCCACCAGTGCTCGAGGTTCATGGCCTCGACCGGTTCGGTCGGGTGCTTCACCATGTCGCCGAGCATCCCGACGACGTGTCGCAGGCTCGCCTCCGAACGGGCGTCGTCGCGCGGGTCGGCCACGAACCCGTCGCTGGGGGCCGGGCCCGGGACGTGCCACTCGCGTCCTAGCGACGGTCCCATCGGCCACGTCCCCGACTGCATCATCAGCTCGGGCAGGTCCCAGAGGGCCTGCATCTCGACGACCCGCCCATCGGCGAAGCGGTAGAACTCGTGGAACCTCATGGCGGCCTGCTGTCCCGAGGGAGGAATGTCACAGAACGGCCTGAGGAAGGTGCCGGTGTAGTGGCCGCAGCAGCCCACCCAGGCGCTGCCGTGAGGGTCGGGGCCCGCCATCACGATCGTGTCGCGCCGCTCCAGGTCGGGCATGGCCTGATGCAGGGGCGCCAGTGCTTGGCCCAGCAGTCCCTCGAAGCCGTCGAGATCCTCGAAGGGGTGGGCCAGATGAACCTCCGCGTCGGGGGAGAACGTCGCTTCGAGGGCGGACCTGACCCGGTCGCCGTCGTAGTCGTACAGAGCGGCGCGCAGAGGGGCCAGCAGATCCTTGTTGCTGCTGTGGGGGTCGCTCACGGTCTGTCCGGCCTCACCCCAGACGCCGGCTGGCCAGTTCGGCGCCCTCGGACAGGGCGGCTAGCTTGGCGTAGGCGATCTCGGGGTCTATGCCCGCGTATCCGGCGAAGGTGGAGAACCCGCAGTCGGTGCCGGCTATCACCCGCTCCCGCCCGACAATCGCCGCGAAGCGCTCGATGCGCTGCGCGATCAACTCGGGATGCTCCACGAAATGGGTGGTCGTGTCGATCAGGCCAGGCGCCAGCACGAGGTCGTCGTCGAGGTCCGCCTCAGCGAACACGGTCCACTCGTGGGCGTGACGGGGGTTGGCCGTCTCGAACAGCAGCGTCCGGGGCTTCGCCGCCAGCGCGATCGGCAGGACCTGCGCCATCGGGGCGTCGCGGGTGTGGGGCCCCTCGTAGTTGCCCCAGCACACATGCAGGCGGACGCGGGTGCCGTCGATGTTGCGCAGTGACCAGTTGAGGGCTTCCACCGCCATGCGAGCGGCTCGCTCGTAGGCTTCGTCGGGCTCGCCCTTGAACATCATGTGCCGGCCGAGTCCCAGATCCGGGGAGTCGAGTTGCAGCATCAGGCCTGCGGCGACGATGGCCTCGTATTCCGGGCGCATCGCCTCGGCCAGCGCGTAGAGGTAGGCCTCGTGGTCGCCGTAGTAGTCGTCGGGCTGGAACAGCGCGATCACTCCGGGCGAGGCCGCGTTCATGAAGCCGCCCGTGGGCGAATGGCGCTTGAGGGCGGCCGTGAGGTTGGCGATGTCGCGCCGGCATGGCTCGCTGTCGGTGGGCGCCACCGGCCCGACGCAGCGGGGCCGCGTGTAGGTGGGGGTGCCGCCGGTGGCGGCCTGGCGCTGGAGGAACGTCGGGTATTCCTCGAGATCGGCCGGAGCCCGTCTCGGGCTGTCGCCCGCGAAGCCGCTTATCCGGTACTTGATGTAGGTCGCGTAGCTGAGCTTGCTCATCTCGCCGTCGCTGACCACGTCGACGCCCGCGGCCACCTGCCGGCCGACGACCTCATCCACGGCCGAGGCCACCGTGCGGTTGTGCTCCTCCATGTCGACGTCGGCGCCGTTCTCGATCCCGAAGACCCCCTCTGTCACGGCCTCCGAGCGCGGCAGGCTGCCCACGTGGGTGGTGAGGACGCGCCCCGCCCCCTCGGTCACCGCGTCACCCCCTGATCGCCAGGTGAGTCTGGCGGTCGAAGAAGTGCAGCTTCCGCCCGTCCACGTTCACTCGTATCTGGTCGCTCACCCGGGCCTGGGAGGAGGCCGAGAACCGGGCGGTGCAGCGTCCGGTGTCCCGCAAGTCGTCCAGGGCGTCCGGATCGCCGCTGTCCACGCTCTGCGCGTTGAGGTTGAAGTGGACCAGCGTCTCCGCGCCCAGCGCCTCCCGCACATCGACCGTCGCGTCGAGGCGCTGGTCGTCCGGATGGTCGGGCGCGACCGACGCGTCCTCGAGATGCTCGGGGCGGATGCCGACGACGACGGGCCGGCCCTCATACGACGCCAGCGAGGGGCGGTCGGCGACGACCTCGGCGGGAACGGCCAGGCGCTGATCGCCGAGCGCCAGCGAATACCCGCCGTCCGGCTCGTCGCTGCCGGTGAGCGATGCCTCGAAAAGGTTCATCGAGGGCGAGCCGATGAAGGCGGCGACGAACACGTTGTCGGGGCTCCCGTAGATGCTCTCGGGCGTGTCGACCTGCTGGAGGACGCCGTCCTTGATGACGGCCACCCGGTCGCCCATCGTCATGGCCTCGACCTGGTCGTGGGTCACGTAGAACGTGGTCACGCCCAGCTCGCGCTGGATGCCGGCGATGTCGGCCCGCATCTGCACCCGGAGCTTGGCGTCCAGGTTGGACAGGGGCTCGTCCATCAGGAACAGGGCGGGATGCCGCACAATGGCCCGCCCCATGGCCACCCGCTGCCGCTGGCCGCCGGAGAGGTGCGCCGGCTTCTTGTCGAGCTGCTCGGTCAACTCCAGGATCTCGGCCGCCTGAAGGACCTGGGCGGTGCGCTCGGCCTTGGGAACGCGCCGCAGCTTCAACGGGAAGGCGATGTTCTCGGCCACGGTCATCTGCGGGTACAGGGCGTAGTTCTGGAACACCATGGCCATGTCACGGTCCTTGGGAGCGACATCGTTGAGGCGCCGGTCGCCGACATAGAGGTCGCCGCTGGTGATGTCCTCGAGTCCGGCGATCATCCGCAGCGCGGTGGACTTGCCGCATCCAGAAGGCCCGACGAGCACCAGGAACTCGCCGTCGTCGAGGTGCAGGCTCAGGTCCGTGATGGCACGGAAGCCGTTCGGGTAGTCCTTGACCAGATTCTTCAGCGTGACGGTGGACATTCAGAACTCCTTGCTCAGAACTCCTTGATTCCTAGTTGGTGGCGCATGCGCTCCAACGGCTCCAGGCCCTGTAGCGACAGCCAGTGGAGCAGGTCGATGAACACCCAGTTGTCGGCGAGCTTGTCGCCGTCGCGCCGGTACACGTCCACTACCCGCATCTCTGTCGGACCGCTGGCCGGCAGGCCGAGAAAGCCGCCGCGGGGCCGGTGGGACACGTTGGCCCATCCGAACCATGCCGCGTAGCGCCCTTCGGCCAGCCGGGCCACATGGCCGTGGAACTCCTTGTCGGTAAGGCCGAAGCGGAACGGGAGCGAGTGCTGCTGCCGGTACCGCTCGATCGTGTAGGACGAGCCGATCCCGTCCGGACCGATCCAGAGCATGTCCTCATGCCAGCAGCGGGCCAGGACGTCGTGGGGCAGCCGCTCGGTGCCCGACTCTCTGGCGATGCGGTTGGCCTCGCTGAGGTCCTCCGCCATTCGCCGCGCGACCGAGAGGGTGGCCCGGCCCTCGGCCGGGTTGTGCTCGCCGTGGAGCAGACCGTCGCCGGTGCGGGGACCGACGTAGAAGCCGGGCTGGCCCGTGGGAGGCGGCAACGGGAAATGGCCGGCCTGGCGCATCACGCTCAGCAGGTCCAGGAACATCGCCGTCTCGGCAATCCGGCCGTCAGCGACCCGGCTGAACTCGGCGTAGCGCAGTTGCGCCACCCGCCGTGTGGGAGGTATGTCCAGCCACGGCCCGTCGAACCGGCCGATCAGGTGGCCCATCGAGCACACCCAGGTTGTGGCCCCGCCGTCGACGTCGTTGTCGCCGGCGAAGAACACGTCGCAGCGGCGCTGCAACGGGGCCATGGCCCGAACTAGCGGCTGCCAGAAGACGTCGGCCACATCGGGTGCGCCACGCTGCTCGTAGAAGGGGTGCATGCCGCGCCAGAAGTAGTCGTCGGACACGCAGCCCCCCAGCGCCTTGGCGATGTCGTCGGCCGTGGCGTCGTTCGCGGCGCAGACGGGGCCGAGCGCGTCGTGATAGTCCAGCACCGCCCGCTTCGCCTCCTGCAGGTGCGGTGGCATGCCTCAGCCCTTGACCGCGCCGGCGCCGAGGCCCCTGACGAGGTGTTTCTGGAACAGGATGATCACGATCACGATCGGCAGGGTGATCGACACCGACGCGGCCGCGGCCTCGGTGATGGTGCGCGAGCTTTCGCCGCCGGTCAGCGACACGATCGCCACCGGCAGCGTCCACTCGGTCGGTGCCAGCACCCGGACGAACAGGTACTCGTTGTAGGCGAGCAGCATTGTGAACAGGCCCGTCGCGATGATCGCGGGCCACATGATGGGGATGATCACCTTGCGGAATGCCTGCAGCCGGGTGGCGCCGTCCATCATGGCGGCCTCCTCCATCTCCTTGGGCACCTCGATGAAGAAGCTGCGGAGCATCCAGATGGTGAACGGCTGGTTCACGGCCACCAGGGCGAGCACGATGGCCAGCCGCGTGTCGAGGATCTGCAGGGTGTCGATTCCGGGGAAGTCGATCAGCGGGAAGTTCCAGGAGCCGACGCCGGTGCTGGTGAGCCAGTCGTCGATCTCCTTGGCGCCGAAGAAGTACGGAAGCACGAACGCCGTCCGCGGCAGCGCCCGGAACCCCAGCGCGACTATCAGGATGACCGCGCCGGAGATGCCGGTGTAGCGGGCGAGGCCGTATCCGGCCAGCAGCCCGATGGACAGCGAGATGACCATCGTCAGGATGGTGACGACGACGCTGTTCACCAGGAAGTCGTACTCGTCGTTGGCCTCCCAGATCCGGGGGAAGCGCCACAGGGCCACACAGATCACCGCGGTGGCCCCCAGGAACCAGGGCCAGCCATGGCGGGCCCGGCGCCCGATCAGGCCCAGCGCGGTGGCTACTGCCGCGACCACCAGTATGAAGGCCAGCACGCCCCACATGTTCAAGTCGTCGGAGTCCAGCCAGAAGTTGCGGTAGGCGTTGGCCGTGGTCTCGTATCCCCACAGCACGGGGGTCTTCGAGGCCACGTCCCGGGTGAACTTGATCGAGGTCTGAGCGGTCCATATGAACGGCGTGACACTCCACACCACCAGCAGGATCATGACCGCGTGGAGGGCGATACGGGAGGGCCGGATGGGGGGCCGCGAGAGCTGCACGGGTCAGGTCCTCTCCGCGATCTGGTCGCGGTAACTTCGCCACAGGAACGGTATGAGCACCACGAATATGCCGATGACGGTGATCACCGCGATGGCGTTGCCCTTGCCCAGCCGGCCGATGTCGAAGGCGGTGGCGATCCTGACGTTGTAGACCGCCAGGGTGTGGGCCTCGGTGAACCGGTTGCCGGTCCACACGAACACGCTGTCGTAGACGCGGTAGGCGTCCATGACCGAGATCAGGCCCACGAACACCACCAGCAGCCGCAGGTGCGGCAGGGTGACGTGCCAGAGGTTGCGCCAGAAGCCGGCCCCGTCGAGGGCCGCTGCCTCGACCCGCTCCTCGGGAAGCGTCTGCAGCCCCGCGAAGAAGGTGATCATGGCGAAGGGCATGACGTACCAGATGTACTGGACCACGATCAGCACCTTGACGTTGGAGGCGCTGACCGCGAAGGCGTCGTCGGTGAACACCTCCCACAGCCAGGAGATGAGGCCGCCCCGCTCGAACAGGTCCTCGTAGATGAGCGTCCCCACCACGGGGGTGACGATGAACGGGAGCAGCAGCGCCGCCATGTAGATGGCCCGCCCGCGCCCGACCCGGTCGAGCAGCAGCGCGACGGCCAGGCCGAACACCATCGACACCGGCACGGTCACCACGACGAACACGAGCGTGAACCGCAGCGCGGCCCAGAACTCCGGGTCTGACAGCACGTCGCGATAGTTGTCCCAACCCACCCACTCGGGATTGTTGAGGTCGCGAAGCAGCAGTTTCTGGAAGCCCAGCCAGACAGTGGTGATCAGCGGGAACACCATGAGGGCCAGCATCACGATCACGCTCGGGATCGTGAACCACCAGAACGTTCGTCGATTCATCGTCGTGTCTTCCCGCTGCGGTCAGCTAATGCGGTCTCACCTCGGGCGTATCCGGGAACCCTACGCCGTGAGGCGGCTGGGGTGGACGGCGCCGGCGACCGCCGCCCACCCCCAGCCATTCAAGCGCTTAGAGCAGTCCCTGCTCGGACGCCTCGGCCAGATAGGCCGCCTCAGCGGCGGCCAGGGCCTCCTCGACCGGCGTGCCGTCGAGGATCGTTACGAGCGCCTCACCGAGCTTGGCCCGGGCCAGGCCGGCGGCCGGGTGGGTCAGGTCGGCGCCCCGACCCCTCACCAGGCTCGCCTCGGCCGCGGCCGCGTCGCGCGGGCCGTTGGGGTGGGACACGCCGGTGCGGGTCACCAGGCCGAACTCGGCGGCGGCCTCCTGGCTCTCCTGGTCGGTCGCGGCCAGCATCACCAGGAAGATCTTCTCGACCATGTCCTCGGGCGTGCCCACCGGGATCATCCAGCCGTCGATGTAGGCCGGTGCGGCGACCGTGTCGCCTCCCGTGCTCAGTGCGGGCGCGAACTGGATCTCGCCCACCACCGTCGACGCCTCGGGGTCGTCCATCGCTCCGGCCCGGGAGGCCCAGGTGTGGCCGAGGATCGCCTCGCCGGTCTGGAAGGCGGCCTGGACATCGTCGGTGCTGTATGAGCCCGCCGCGTCGGGCGCGCAGCGCTGCCACATGTCCCGCAGCAGCGTGGCGGCCTGGACGCCCTCCGGGCTGCTGAAGTTGGGCTGTCCGGTGACGGGATCGATCGGCGTGACGCCCAACGAGCCGAGCACGCTGTCGAACTCGATCTGCCAGGCCCAGCCGGCGGAGAGCATGTACAGGAAGCCGATGTCGTAGCCGCCCGCCATGACCTGCTCGCAGGCCGCGAAGGCCTCATCGAATGTCGTCGGCACCGACACGCCCAGCTCCGCGAGGGCGGGCTCGTTGTAGAAGAGGTGCATGGTGTTGGAGATCATCGGGATCGAGTAGATGTTCCCGTCGATCGAAGCCATGTCCCAGAAGGCCGAGTCGATCTGGTCGAGATTGAACTCGTCGCGGTACTTGTCGACCAGGTCGTTGAGCGGCAGCACGAAGCCCTGGTTGGCCAGCTCGCCGATGAACGCGTTCGAGCCCTGGTAGACCTCGAAGGTCGGAGCGCCCGTGGAGGCGTCCAGCGTCATGGCGTTGCGGGCCTCGACCGAGTCGAGGAACTGGTAGTTGAACGAGTAGTTCCCGGCCTCGCAGTCGGCGATCTCCTCGGCGTACTGCGAAACGATCGGGAACTCCCACCCCATCAGATCGATCTCAACCTCCGAGTCCGGGTTGGGGATCGGGCACTCGTCGGAGATCAACTCCATGGCCATCTCTTCCTCGGCCATGTCCTCGTCGTGGTCATGGTCGGCCTCTTCTTCGTCGTGGTCATGGTCGGCGTCGTCGTCGGCCATTGCTTCCTCGGCCATGTCGGCGTCGTCGTCGGCCATGTCGGCGTCGTCTTCGGCCATGTCGTCGTAGTCGTCCGTGCTGAGCGTGGACGAGTCATCCGTGACCGCTGGGGCTGGCGCCTCGTCATCGTCGTCGCCGCAGGCTGCGGCCACTAGGGACAGGGCACAGAAGGCGGCGAGGATCCGCCACCAACGGCGCGATGTTGCTTTCATTGTCTTCCCTCCTGTTGGGATTGTCATAGGGACACCGTCAGCGCCTCTCGGGCGCCACAGATCGTGTAGAGGGGGCGGCTCATGGCACTGCCCCCGATGCTCCGGCCACCAGCGTCGCGGGGGCCAGGTAACCGGACGCGTCGCGGCTCCAGCCGTTGGTGGCAGCCGACTGCTCGAGGGACTCGTCCCACTCCACTCGGGGCCGCTCCTGGGAGTTGCACACCAACAGAGCGCAGGCCTCGGACTCGCCGACGTTGAGGAAGTCGCGCCACACGCCGGGAGGCATCGACACCACCGAGCCCTCCTGGGGGCGGGCCGTGAGCCGGAACGAGCCACGGTTGACGGCCACCTCCCAGCTGCCCTCGGTCAGGATGGCTGCTTGGTGACGGGCCAGCCGGTGCAGGCCGAAGCTCGCCCCCGGAGCAGCCCGCAGCCACTCGATGCTGAAGCCGTGGGGGATAGTGATGGGCGGCTGGTGGCGGCGGTCCTCGGTCATCCCGTAGCCGATCACCGGCGCCAGTTCGATGCTGCCGCCGGCGCGACCCTGGCCGACGCTCGACAGCAGCGAGCGGTCCGACCAGGCCAAGTCCTCGAACCTCACGGTACGGGCGACGAGCTCGTCGTCGCTGTAGCTGTCCAGCGACGAGAGCTCGGATTCCTCCAGCGGCTCGATGCAGCCGTTGACGCTGCCGCCGGCGGAGGCGTCGATGACCGTGCCGTCCGCTCCGAGGAACAGCCCGGTCTCCGCCGCCGCCCGCAGCACGTCCGGGGCCCACACGATCCCTCCGGTCTCGTTGCCGCCGAGCACTGCGAAGAGCCAGCCGTCGTCCGCGCCGATGTTCTCGAAGCCTCGGAACACCCATGTCGGCACCGAGAACACGGTGCCGGGGGAGATGTCCAGGGTCTGCTGTCCGTGGTCGCCGATCTTCATGCGCCACAGGCCTCTGGTGCAGATGAACACCTCGGCGGTGAAATGCATGTGCTGGTTGTTGACGACGCCGTGATCCATGGAGGCCGCGCCCAGGTGGAACCCGTGCGCTTCGGTGAGGTTCACAACCTGCTCGGGGTTCTGGGAGACCCCCGGACCGATCAGCGAGTAGCTCGCCTTGCCGGCCGAGCGGGGGAGCCGCACGTCCACGAAGGCGGATCGGTCCGCCACGAAGTCGCCGGGTTCGATCACGCGGCGGGCGAACTCAGACGGCCCCAGCACGGCGTCGCCCGACGAGTTCATCCGCGACCAGCCCTCGACTGGGGCCCGCAGCCTCGCCCGGCCCGTGCCTGCGGTCGGGCTGGAGGCTCCTCGCCGCGGCGGGTGGTCCGGCCCCGGCGAAGGGTTCCGGCCACCACCACCGACGGCGGCACGACATTGGAGGGGGCGTCCAACCCTCTGGCCGCGAGTTCAGCCGCGTGCTCGGCGAGCTGCTCAGCCGGCTGCACCAGGGTGGTCAGGTCGTAGCCCGCCCAGCTTGCCTGGGGAAGTCCGTCGAACCCGGTCATCAGCAGGTCGTTGGGCGCCGTGATCCCGTATTGGCGCAGACCGTCGAGCATCCCGAAGGCCACTTCGTCGCCGCCGACCATGATGGCGTCGGGCAGGCTGTCCATCTGGCCGACCCGATCGGCGGCCTTGTAGCCCGCCTCGTAGGTGAAGGCGCCGGCCTCCATGTAGTTGCAGGTGGCGCCGGCCGAGGCGAGGGTGCGGGCCGCGCCGCGGAAGCGGGCCCGGTCCGTGGAGGCTGCGGCCACCCCGCCGACGTATAGGACCCGGGCGCATCCGAGATCGGCAAGGTGGCGGGCCAACTCGGCCGAGCCTGCCTCGTTGTCCACGGTCACCGAGGGGACGATGCCGGCCGCGTCGGGATGGTTGAAGGCCACCAGCGACAGGCCCGTCTGCCTCATCCGGGCCAGTTGCGCCTCGGCGATGGTCGCCGAAGCCAGAATCAGACCGTCGAGGCGATACTGCGCCACCGCCTCCAGGGTGTCGTCCACGTCGGCCTGGTCGAGGAAGCTGAACAGCAGCAACTGCCGTCCGCTGGCGGTGAGGCAGCGTGAGAAGCAGGTCACTACGTTCTGCCAGTACTCTCCGACAGCCGGAACGACCGCGCCGACGATGTTGGTGCTCTGTGACTTGAGGCTCCGGGCGATGGCGTTGGGCACGTAGCCGAGCCGCTCCGCGGCGGCCTCGATCCTCTGGCGAGTGCCGGGCGCCACCACATCGGGTGTGTTGAAGCAGCGGGCGACGGTCGCTTGCGACACGCCCGCGGCTACCGCGACGTCTACCGACGTGATTGGGCGCCTCCGACCTGACCTCGGCATCCAGGCGATTCTATGTATACGTATTCATCCTTGCAAATCAAGGACTCTGCGAATGCTGGAGCGGTCACCCACAAGGGGAACTTCAGCCGGTGTGCAGCAGGATCTGCTTCCAGATCGCCGTCTCGTCGATCAGCGCCCACTCGCGCCGCAGCCCTCGGGAGCCGAACTCGGCGTGGCTGATTCCCATGACGTGAACCGGGGCTCCGCTCGGTCGCCCGAATGCCCCCCAGCCGTCGTGGGTGCCGGTGAGCGACCAGCGCAGCGCGGCTCGGGGCGGCATACCGGGGTCGTCGCGCCCGATGCGGTGATGGACCTCGAAGCGGGCCCCGGAGAAGGAGCTGCGCAGCCCGAGCCAGAAGCGATCGGCCTCGGCCTGCCCGTGGGCAGTACAACCACCGGGCAGCTCGACCTGTACGGCCCTGTCGTAATGCTCGGCCACCGCGTCCAGGCCGCCGTCCATCACTCGCTCCAGCAGGTCTGCGTACCGTCGGCCCGTCTCGTGGTCGTTGCCGGCACCGGTGTAAGCGGCTGCGGCATCGGGTGACGGGCGGAAGGGGCGTTGGCAGGTCTCGGGCCCTCCTTCGGAGTCGATCTGCTCCGCGGCGTACCGTTTCGGATCGAGGCCTAGCTGGCGCACGATCGCACCCTGGTCGCGTACGAGCCACTCGTCGTAGATCTGATTCTCTCGAGCCGCGCAATCGGCGATGATCCGGTATCGAACCTTCGTTCCGGTAGCGCGTCCGTAGGTTCCGTCCCCGCTGTGCGTGGCCAGCGACATGATGCGGTGTGACGAAAGGAAGCCGGTCTCGTCGTCGCCGCTCCAGATCACGTCCTCTCCCAGTAGCTGGCGATCGCCGAACTGGGCGAGGGTGGTGAGGGTGGCCGCGATCACCGCTTCGTTGCCCTTGACGACTCCGTCTGGCGACCGCACCGTGATGTCCGGGGCGTAGAGCTCGCGGAGTGCGTCCACCTCGCGGCCCTCCCAGATCCGGTAGGTGATGCCGAGGATGTAGTCGGGCAGGTCCTCGTAGCGGGGGTCGAAGCCCTTCAAGTCAGCCTCTCCGTTCGGGCCTGGGAAGCGTTTGGCCGGGCGTCCCGGCGCTGGAGGGCAGCAGGCTACCTAGACCAGGGGCCAGGGCCATCGGTGGCCGTGGCCGTCGGACGGGAACCGGCCCGCGGCCACCAGGCTCTCGGTCCGGTCCAGGGTTGCGTCCGCCTCCTGCTGGGTGAGAGCGGCCGCCAGAGGCTCGGGCAGGCCGGTCTCCAGCAGGCCTCGCAGGTCGCGGCGCACGTCATCGGGCAGCCCTTCGCCGGCGAAGTCCCAGATCACGGTGCGGAGCTTGAACTGGCAGTGGAACGACAGGCCGTTGTCGATGGCCCAGATCGTGCCGTCGGTTCCCAGCAGGCAGTGCCCCGACTTGCGGTCGGTGTTGTTGATGACGATGTCGAGCGCGCAGACCCGCTGCAGTTCCAGCCCGAACCGATCCTCGGACACCAGCGTGAAGTAGTGCTCCTCGAAGTTCGAGGGCATGAACAGCTGGAGCGAGCCGTGGTCGAAGGGCAGGTCGTCGCGCACGACCGTGGGCGGCACCAGGTCCCATCCCAGCGCCTTGTCCACGAGGAAGGCGCCCTCCTCGCGGTGGGCCAGACCGGACGGGAAGTCCCACAGCGGTCGCTCGCCCCGCACGGGCTTGTATATGGCCTGGGCGTCCAGCCCGTCGTGAGCCACATCCACCAGGAACGTGACGTTGGAGCTGTAGGGCATCCTCCCCCTCAGCTCCACGTCGCCCTCGCTCAGCAGCCTCAGGGCCCGGTCGGTCGCGATCGGCGGACGGTCCCTGATGGGCGATTGCTGCCCGGCGTCGGAGGTGCCGGTCCCAGCGGCGCCCGTGGTCATCGTCGCGGCGGAGCGAGCAGCGCGGCTGTCAGTTGTGGCACGGGCACCAGTCCCCGTTCGACGGCTCCAGGGGGCGCAGGCAATAGGGGCACGGGGGCCGCCCGGAGGCCACCACCGCCCGGGCCCGGGCCACCAGTGCGCTGACCTGCGCACGCGAGAGCGTGAAACGGGCTGAGGCGCCCGCCGTGTCCTCATCCTCGACCAACTCCTCGGCCACGAGAATCACCCGGTCAGCGTGCTCGTCGTAGGCGATCCCCAACGAGCCGATGGTCCAGGCCTCCACCACCGGCTCGCGCATGTCGAGGTCGGCGGGCGGCTCGCCCTCGCCGGCCTCGGGAAGCTGGCCCAGGATCCGGTCCAGATACTCGGCCAGAGCGGCGGCCTGTTGCTTCTCGAACTTGAGCGACACGAGCTCGCCCTCGGCGAGGCACTGCAGGTAGAAGACCCGCTGGCCCTTGGGTCCGAGCGTTCCCACGGTGAGAATCTCGACCGCCTCGAAGTGGAACGACTCGCTCATGAGGGCGCCAGCGCGGCCAGGTCGTCGCCGGTGTTGTTCACGGTGAGAAGGATCGGACCGGCCGGGTGGTAGGCGATGGCGGTGATCGAGCAGGGTGAGACCACGATTCGCTGGAACATGTCCAGCGGCGTGCCGGCCGCGGCCGCGGCCACCGCCTTGATCACGTCGGCGTGGGACACGGCCACCACTGTCTGGCCCGGGTGGCGGGCCGTTATGGCCGCGACCGCGTCGAGGGCGCGGGCCTGCATCTCGGCGAACGATTCCCCGCCCGGGAAGCGGAACCCGCTCGGGTGGCGCTGCACGGTGGTCCACTCCTTGCGCTTGCTCAGGGTCTTGAGCTTGCGTCCCGTCCACCGGCCGAAGTCGCATTCGATCAGGCCGGGGTTCTTGCGGACCCTGAGGCCGCAGGCGCGGGCGATTGGAGCAGCGGTCTCGACGGCACGCTCCATCGGCGAGGCGTACACGGCCTTGACCCGGCCCAGGCCGGCCACGCGCTCAGCCACCGCCCGGGCCTGATCGACCCCCTCGGGCGCCAGATGCAGCCCGGGGGCCCGGCCCGGAAGCACATCGCCCGTCGTGGGGGTCTGCCCGTGGCGCACGAGCAGCACCAGGCAGCCGACTGGTGCGGCCTTGGCCGCGCCGCGGGCGGGGTTAGTGGGCATGGTGAACGCCAACGTAGCCTGCTCACTCGTGGAGTCCCCCGGCCGGCGCCGTGTCCTCGACGAGGTCGCCGTCGAGGTGGCCGCCTGCCGGACCTGTCCCCGCCTGGTGGAGTGGCGCGAGCGGATCGGGAGGGAAAAGCGGGCCGCCTACCGTGACGACGAGTACTGGGCGCGGGGAGTGCCCGGCTTCGGTGATCCCGACGCCCACCTGGTCGTGGTCGGTCTCGCGCCCGCGGCCCACGGCGCCAACCGCACCGGCCGGATGTTCACCGGTGACCGCTCCGGGGACTGGCTCTACCGGGCCCTGTACCGGGCCGGCTACGCCAATCAGCCCGACTCGACCGGGCGGGATGACGGGCTCGTGCTCACCGGGGCCTGGATCACCTCTCCGGTCAAGTGCGCGCCGCCGGACAACAAGCCCATGCCCGCCGAGCGGGACGCGTGCATGCCGTTCATGCGGCGTGAGCTGGCCGCGCTCGAGGCCCTGAAGGTGGTGGTCGTGCTGGGCGGCTTCGCCCAGCAGGTGGTGTGGCGCGAGCTGGGGTCGGGTCCGCGCCCCCGTTTCGGCCATCTCGCCGAGGCCACGCTGGACGGCGGCCTGACGCTTCTGTGCAGCTACCACCCCAGCCAGCAGAACACCTTCACCGGCCGCCTCACCGAGCCCATGCTCGACGCGGTGTTCGCCCGGGCCTCAGAACTGAGCAGCTAGTTGCAGGCGCTAGCCTCGGACGCGCTATGGCACCCCGTCTCCGTCCTGTCTGGGTTCTCGCCGCGGCGGTGGTGCTGGTGGTGGCGGGTTGTGGTACCAGCGCCGACCCCGACACCTGGGACGAGGCCGAGCAGGACAGGCGCTTCGTCTCGGAGGGGTTCGACTCCGCGGTGGAGAAGAACTTCATCGACTCGTGCGAGCTGGCCAACACCAGGAACCTCACCGATGCCGAGGCGCGCGTGCTGTGCCGGTGCTCCTTCGACGGGCTGCGCGACTCGCTGACGCTGGACCAGTTCAAGTCGCTGGACAAGGCACTGCGCGAGAACCCCAATCCCAGCGATCTCGAGGACAGTCCTGAGGTTCTATGGGACGACACCGCGGAAGATATCTTGAGGACGTGCGCCGCGAGGGTCGATTCCTGAGGCCGCAGCCCCCTGCGCCCGATCGGCGGTCTCGCCGGGAGCCGGGTCAATGACAGCGACGCCCGCCGTTGAGGAGCTTCCGCTCATCATCTCGGTCGACGACCACGTGATGGAGCCCAAGGATCTGTGGCAGCAGCAACTGCCGCCGTCCATGCGCGACCGCGGCCCCCGGGTAGTGCAGGAGAAGATCAGGCTGCACTTCACCGGCGGCCACTACGGCTTCGAGCGCGACGACCCCGACGGCCACTGGTGCGACGTGTGGCTGTTCGAGGACAGCGTCACCCCCACCGGCTTGTTGCACGGCCCCGCGGGCATGCCCCGGGAGGAGCAGCGCAACGTGGCCGCCCGCTACGAGGACCTCCGGCCCGGCACCTACGAGCAGACCGCCCGGCTCGCCGACATGGACCTCAACCATGTGGAGGCGGCCATCAACTTCCCCAACATCTTCCCCCGCTTCTGCGGGCAGGGGTTCCTGGAGCGAGACGACAAGGAACTCGCCGCCGAGTGCCTGCGCATCTACAACGACTGGATCATTGACGACTGGGGCGGCGGCGCCGGGCGGGGCCGGCTGATCCCGCTGGCGCTGCTGCCGCTATGGGACCGCGACATGGCCGCCGCCGAGGTGCGGCGGTGCGCGGCCAAGGGCTGCTTCGCGGTTGCCTTCTCCGAGAACCCGTCCAAGCTGGGCCTGCCGTCGATGTACACCGGCGAGTGGGACCCCGTCTGGCAGGCCTGCGAGGAGTCCGACACCACCGTGTCAATGCACATCGGCTCGTCGTCGTCGATGCCGTCCACTTCGGCCGACGCCCCTCTGGCCACGTCGATGTCGCTGTACGCCCAGAACGCCGAGGGCTCGATGGTGGACTGGGTGTTCTCGGGAACGCTGCAGCGCTTCAAGCGGATCAAGATCACCTATGCCGAGAGCCAGGTGGGCTGGATGCCGTTCCAGGTGGAGCGCATGGACTCGGTGTTCAAGGAGGGTCGGGGCGGCGTGGGCGGCGACGGCCCGCTGCCGAGCGAGATCGTGCAGGGCCGGGTCTTCGGCTGCATCTTCGACGACCTGGTCGGCCTCAAGCAGCGCCACGACGTGGGCATCGACCAGATCCTGTTCGAGACCGACTACCCCCACTCCGACGGCACGTTCCCGCACTCACGCAAGGTCGCCCACTCGATGTTCGCGGCCGTCGGCATGGACGCCGGCGAGTGCTACAAGGTGCTTCGGGGCAACGCCATCAACGCCTACGGCCTGGACCGTTTCGGCATCCACGACTGACGGACTCGCCGCCGCCAGACTGCGAGGGAGCCCGGCGCTCGAGCGGGAGAGGCGGTCGAGCGCGGCATGACTGAGGGGATGATCTATGCCTGAGCGACACAGGGTGCTGGTGGCCGAGCCGCTGGGCGCGGCCGGCGCGGACCGCCTGCGTTCCGATCCCGATGTCGATGCCGTATTCGCGGAGGGTCAGAGCCGGGCCGAGCTGCTCGAGTCGGTCCGGGACGCGGCCGCGCTGATCGTGCGCAGCGGCACCCGGGTGGATGCCGAGCTGATCGCGGCCGGATCGGGACTGAGGGTGATCGGCCGCGCCGGAGTGGGCGTGGACAACATCGACCTCGCGGCCGCGGCCGAGCGGGGTGTCGCGGTGGTCAACACACCGGAGGCCAACATGCTGGCCGCGGCCGAGCACGCCTTCGCGCTGATGCTGGCCACGGCCCGCCGGGTGACCGACGCCCACAACTCGCTGGCGGCCGGGAAATGGGACCGCAAGCAGTACGTCGGCGTGCAGTTGGCGGGCGCCACGCTCGGCCTGGTCGGCTTCGGCCGCATAGGTCGGGCTGTGGGCCACCGGGCACTGGCCTTCGAGATGGCCGTGCTGACCACCGACCCGTACATCCCGGCCGAGGTCGCTACCGAGCACGGGGCGAGGATGGTCGAGCTTCCCGAGCTGCTGGCTGAGTCGGACTTCGTGAGCCTGCACGCGGTGGCGCAGGAGGACGGCGCTGCGCTGCTGGACGAGGTGGCGCTGGCCGCCATCAAGCCCGGGGCGATCGTGGTGAACGCGGCCCGGGGCAGCCTCATCGACCCTGCGGCGGCCCGGGACGCCCTCGATGACGGCCGCCTGGCCGGACTGGGCCTCGACGTCTACGACCAGGAGCCTCCGCCGCCCGATCATCCCCTCATTGGCCACCCCCGGGTCGTCCACACCCCCCACCTGGGCGCCAGCACCGGCGCAGCCCAGCGCGACGTCTCCGTCCAGGTGGTCGCCAAGGTCCTGGCCGCGCTGAGAGGTGAACCGGTGGAGACGGTTCCCCTGCCGTTGTAGCAGGACGAGTCGAGGTCGAGCGATGAACGGCCTAGGTCGACGCATGTCCCGCCTCGCCCGGTCTAAGCGAATCACCGCCGCACTGGCGCTGGCCGTCACGGTCGCCTGCGGGTCGGCTGACGGCTCCGGACCGGCCGCGGATCCAACGTTGCCCGCCGCACCTGAGCGCGAGTCCACGTCTGCGAGCACCACAGTCGTGCCCGAGGCTTCGTTGCCGGAAGCGTCGGTTCCTGAGGTTTCGTTGCCCGAGGCGTCGGCTCCTGAGGTTTCTGCACCCGAGGTTTCTGCACCCGAGGTTTCTGCACCCGAGGTCTCTGTGCCCGAGGTCTCTGCACCCGAGGTCTCTGTGCCGGAGAGATCGGTTCCTGAGGGGTCGGTTCCGTTGGTGTCGGTCCCGTCGGTCTCACTGCCGGTGGCGGCCGAGTACGACTCGGGTTATGACCGTGATCACTGGGGGCCTCACAACAGCGACCTGTGCCGTGGAGCGGTCGGCTCTCCTGACCCCTACACCGGTTCGCCCATAGACACCTGCAACGTCGACCATGTGGTGGCTCTGCACGAGGCGCACGAGTCGGGCGGCTGGGCTTGGCCCGCGGCCCAGAAGCAGCGGTTCAGCCAGGACCCGGACAACCACGTGGCGTCGCGTGCCTGTGTGAACCAGTCCAAGGGCGCTGACGACATCTCCGAGTGGTCGGACGCCGACATCGCCTCGTCCTCGGCGTGTGGTGGCGGGTACTCGGTGACCCCGGCGGGGCGGTGCTTCCTGGCTCGCACCACGCTGGCCATTAAGTTGGCCTGGGACCTCAGCGTCGACCAGTCCGAAGCAGAAGCGCTCGGGCGGACACTCGCGGGTTGCGGCGACCAGGCACCCGGGTTCTCGGCCCAGCCCCAGGCCCCGGCGACCACAACGCCGACCACCACCGTTGCTCCACCGGACGAGTGCGTCATCGCTGGCCGGACGGCGGCCCAGTACGACGCGGTGTCCGGCATCGGCGAGGTGCTCTCGGCCAGGCTGGTCGAGGCTCAGCCGTTCACCAGCCGGGCGGACCTCGAAGCGGTCCGAGGAATCGGTCCGGCCAGATCCGAAGCCGTCTGGTCACATTTCTGCGCCCCGTAGGGCCAGAGAAGCCCCGGAGTTAGGGGCGGGGGCCGAACTCGGGGCGCTCGGTTCTGGTGCGCTTTAGCTCCCAGAATCCGGACACGTTCATCATGGCGACTAGGGCGTCCCACATGGCCAGGGAGTCCTCGGGGGGCGGCACCCGGGTGATGACCGGGCCGAAGTAGCCCTGCTTGTCGCCGTTGCGGTCCTTGAGGGCGATCATCGGGGTGCCCACCTGGTCGCCGCACAGGGCCAGACCCTCGTCCATGCGCTTGCGGATCTCGGGATCCCAGGAGTCGTCATCGAAGGCAGCCGCATGCGAGGTGTCGTAGCCGACGGCCTCAAGCGCGTCGGCCACCGGGAACTCCCGCACACCGTCGTGGTGCAGGCGCCGGCCGTACTCCCAGTACAGCGGCCCCACCGCGTCGTCGCCCTCGGCTTCCCGAACCGACTCCAGCACCCTCATCAGCC
Organism: Acidimicrobiaceae bacterium; assembly: GCA_009837445.1. GTDB lineage: Bacteria > Actinomycetota > Acidimicrobiia > Acidimicrobiales > Aldehydirespiratoraceae > Aldehydirespirator. The sequence goes on along the minus strand of VXTM01000009.1, from coordinate 24,133 downwards.
GCAGGCTGAAGTAGGAGTGCGTGTAGTAGTCGCCCTCGGGATCGGGATCGTTCTTGAAGAACAGGCTGATCGGCTGCCAGGTGATGTTCAGGTTCTTGGCCGGCTGCACCTCGTCGACGACCCAACGGGCCGTCACCCAGCACCACGGTCAAAGCGGGTCGATCCAGAACTCGATGTCCATGTCAGGCTCCTTGGAATTGGAGGGAGAAGGGGTCGTCGTGGGGTCGTGCCTCAGGCCGGTTTGCGTTCGGGCAGCCCTAGGCGGGCCGCGCCGTCGGCCCATTGGGGCCAGCGCTCCCGGCTCTTGGCCGACAGGCGATGCATCAATGCGATGGCGCCGGGGTCGTCGTCGCCGGGCCGGGTCTCGATCGCGCCGTCGCGCACCATGGCGTCGATCACGGCCCGGCCCAACTCGGTGCGCACGATGGTGAGGGTCCAGTCGGTCAGGTCGCCGATGCCTCCGGTCGAGATGTCGGCGTGCTCGGCCGCGAAGTCCGGGCACAGGTTGCAGCCCTCCCGGGTCCAGGCGTGGCACTCCTTGAGGTTGATCTCGTGGTAGCGGCCGTCCTTGGTCCAGATCTGGAAGACGCCCTTGATGTTCATCTTCGAGATCTGCTCCTTGGGCAGGCCGTACTTCACCTCGAAGAGCTCGTCGAACAGCGAGTCGTCGAACGACTTCGAGCACAGCAGGCCGATGTTGAGCTTGATCGGCTTGCTCACCTTGCCCACCTTGCGGTGCCACATCACCGGCCCCACCGACGTCTGGCAGCTCATGCCCACCAGCGCCAGGCGGTCCAGCCCCTTGTCGCGGGCCTCCTCGAAGGCGATGGGGTTGGCCGAGTAGGTGTAGCGGCTGCCCGCGCCCCGCAGGACCTCGTCGCGGTTGGTGGCCACCATCGGGAACGCCTTCCAGCCCGGCTCTCCGTTGGGCAGCGACTCCACGCCGCTGGTTAGGGCCCCGTCGATGATGTCGTTCTCCATGCACCAGATCAGGATGGCCGACACCAGCCCGCCGTCCTGGCCTACCTCGTAGACGAAGTCGTCGCTGGCCCGGGTCAGCAGGATGTCGGAGTAGATGCCCGACATCTCGTCGGGGTGTCGCTCCCGGCCGAACAGGTGCATGTCGGCTTCGGGCTCCCACATACGGAACCGGGGGCAGGCCCGGGTGCATGACGTGCAGCCCTTGACCCCGTGTACGCAGTCGTCGGCCCCTAGCTCCTCCTCGAGGTGGAACGGCTTGTAGGCCCCGGGCTCGTGGGTGTAGCCGATCACGTGGTGGGGGCATGCGATCACGCACCCGGCGCAGCCGGTGCACAGGCCCGAGGTGATGACCTCGTCGTGGAGTTCCTTCCACTGGTAGGTCCAGCGGGGTTTCTTGGCTGGCGCGGGCGCCGGGTCCGTCACGGTCATGCGCCCCCGGCAGGATTCGAACCTGCGCACACGGCTCCGGAGGCCGTTGCTCTATCCCCTGAGCTACGGGGGCTGGGCCGGGTCATGCTATCGGCGAGCGGCTCGCCGAGGAGATAAGGGCCCAACGGTAGGATCGGTCGATGCCGGATGTGCGCGACGGCTTGCGGGACGGGTTGCGGTCGGCTCTCGAAGGGGCCGGCGTCGACGGCGCGCCCGCTGAGATCGCCATCGAGCGTCCCCGGGACCGTTCCCACGGTGAGTGGTCGTCCAACGTCGCTCTGGCCGCGGCCAAGGCCGCGGGACGTCCACCCCGCGAGCTGGCCGAGCAGATCGTCGCCCACCTGAGCGCTGAGCCACCCCCGCACGTGGTGACGGTGGAGGCCGCCGGCCCCGGCTTCGTGAACTTCAGGCTGGCCCCGAGCTGGCTGCACGAAGTGCTCGGCGCGGTGATCGACGCCGGCGTCGACGGCTACGCCCGCAGCACCGAGGGTGCGGGACGCTCGGTGAGCGTGGAGTTCGTGTCGGCCAACCCCACCGGACCGCTGCATGCCGGCCACGGACGCTGGGCCGCCTACGGCGACTCGCTGTGCCGGCTGCTGGAACGCTGCGGCTATGCGGTGTGCCGGGAGTTCTACGTGAACGACCGGGGCCGCCAGATCGACCTGTTCACCGCCTCTCTCGAGGCTCGGAGCCGCGGCGCCGAGCCGGCCGACGACGGTTACCACGGCACCTACGTGGCCGAGTGGGCCGCCGAGATGCCCGACGCCGCGGAGGTGCGCCAGTGGGGGCTGGAGCGCGCCCACCGGGACCAGGCCGAGACCCTGGCCGCGATGAACGTTGACTTCGACCTGTACACCAGCGAGTCGGCGCTGGTCGCCCGAGGCGCGATGGACAGTGTCCTCGACGAGCTGCGCAGCCGGGCCATGGTCTACACCCGGGACGGCGCGGTATGGCTCCGCACCGGCGAGTTCGGCGACAGCGCCGACCGGGTGCTGGTCAAGAGCGACGGCGAGCCCACCTACTTCCTGCCCGACATCGCCTACCACCACGAGAAGTTCGCCCGGGGTGACCTGGTCATCGACATTCTTGGCGCCGACCATCACGGCTACGTGCCGCGGATGCGGGCCGCGCTGGCCGCGCTTGGCCACGGCAGCGAGACCTACGAGGCCCTCATCGGCCAGAACGTCACCCTGCGCCGGGGCGGGGTCGAGGTACGGCTGTCGAAGCGAGCGGGCGACATGGTGATCGTCTCCGAACTGCTAGACGAGGTCGGTCCCGACGTGACCCGGCTCGTGTACCTGCTGCAGTCCATCGACACCACCCAGACCATCGACATCGACGTGGTGTCGGCCCAGTCGTCCGAGAACCCCGTCTACTACCTGCAGTACGCGCACGCCCGGATCCACTCGCTGGGCCGGCAGGCCGAGGCCCGCGGCGTGCAACGGGCCCCGCTCGACGAAGTGGACCTGACGGTGCTCGTTCACGAGCGCGAGCTGGACGTGCTACGGGCCCTGGCCGGGCTGCCCGACACGGTTGCGGCTGCGATGCGAGCCCGGGCCCCGCATCAAGTGACCACCTGGGCCCGTGAACTGGCCTCCGCCTTCCACCGGTTCTGGCACGACTGTCCCATCCTGCGCGACGACGTGGGTGAGGACCTCCGCCAGGCCCGCCTGTGGCTGGTGGAGGCGACCCGGATCGGCTTGGCCGTCGCGCTCGCCATCCTCGGCGTGTCAGCGCCGGAGAGGCTCTAGCGCCATGCCTGCGGAGACCGCGCTGCCACCGTCGCCGCTGCCGCGCCGTCTGCTGCCCGACAACCACGACGTGTCACAGGGCCGGCTCAGAATCGGGGGATGCGATCTGATCGAGCTGGCCGAAGCCCACGGCACGCCGCTGTTCGTCTACGACGAGGAGCACCTGCGCAGCCGCTGCCGGGAGGCGGTGGACGCGTTCGGGCCGGACGTGTCGTACGCGGCCAAGGCGTTCCTGTGTGTCGCCATGGCCCGGCTGGTGCATTCCGAGGGCCTGGGCATGGACGTGGCCACCGGAGGCGAGCTGCACGTGGCTCTGGCCGCGGGCGTGCCCGCGGACCGCCTCGTCCTGCACGGGAACAACAAGTCCATGGGCGAGCTGCGCCAGGCGATCGACGCCGGAGTGGGACGCATCGTGGTGGACAGCTTCGACGAGCTTGACCGCCTCGATGCCCTGCATGCCGAGACCGGCGCCCGGCCCAGGGTGCTGCTGCGCTTCACCCCCGGTGTGGAGGCGCACACCCACACCTATCTGGTGACCGGCGCCGACGACTCCAAGTTCGGCTTCACCGTGTCCACCGGCGCAGCCGCGGCGGCCATGGAGCGGGCCATGGAGTCGTCGTCGGTCGATGTGGTCGGTGTCCACTCCCATATCGGCAGCCAGGTGTTCGAGGCGTCGTCGTTCGCCAAGGCGGCGGCCGTCATCGCGGAGGCGGCTGCGCCGTTCGGCGTGCAGGAGATATCGGTGGGCGGGGGTCTCGGTGTGCCCTACGTGGCCGGTGAGTCGGCGCCCACGATCACCGAATGGGGCGCGGCGGTGCGCGACGCCTGCCGGGCGGCGGGAGTGACCGCGCGGGTGACGGCGGAGCCCGGCCGTTCGATCGTCGCGGCCGCGGCGGTCACCCTCTACACGGTCGGCACCATCAAGAGAATCCCCGGCGTGCGAACCTACGTCGCGGTCGACGGCGGCATGAGTGATAACCCGAGGACGATGCTCTACGGCAGCGGCTACGAGGCCTTCCTGCCCAGGGCGACCGACGCTCCACGAGAGCTGGGCGCCAGCGTGGTGGGCAAGCACTGCGAGTCGGGCGACCTGCTGGTTCGAGACGCGGCCCTGCCCGCCGACATCGCCGTGGGCGACATCCTGGCCACCCCGGTGACCGGTGCCTACGGCCACTCGATGGGCTCCAACTACAACAAGGTCCCGCGACCCGCGGTGGTGTTCGTCGCCGGCGGCGACGCCCGCCTCGTGGTCAGGCGTGAGACCTACGACGACCTCCTGGCCTGCGAACTGCCCGACGCCTGAGACCTGCTCCGCGACGGGTTCGCGGCCGGTGCAGGTCGCCACGACGCCGCGAGGCGCTGCCACCACCTTGCCCGCCTTATGGCCGCGGCGCCTTGTGGCCTTGCCGAGGTTGCCGATGGCGCGGATCGGGCCGGCATGAACTCGACGGTCGGCGTGGAGTCGGCGCCGCTGATCTTCGAGGCCGGTTCGGGGAGGCTCCCGCCGGCCCGCTCGAACATGCTGGCCGCGCCTCCGGCGTTGAGCGTTGAGCCGTCACAGCCGAGCATGAAGGAGATCTCGGCGCTCAAGGCCGGGGAGCATCCGAGGCGGCGCAGATCAACCGTACGCCACGACGTCTCCGGGTCCAGCAGCGTGCCGGTGGCCAACTCGACCAGTGTCAATGCCAGCGCGGCCATGTCCGTGGTGGGCCGTGCCGCTGCACCCGGCGGCAGCCTGCCCGGGCTGAAGCGCTCAAGCGGTCGATCGTCAGCCATCGAGGCTGCGTCGAAGTCGGTCAGCCACAGCTCACCGTTGGGGCTCAGCAGCAGGTTGGCCGGCTTGACGTCACCGTGTACGAGCCCAGCATCGTGAACCCGGGCGAGCGCGGCGGCTGCGGCTGCGCCGACTGCCCTGACCTCCGAGTCGGGAAGCGGTCCCCGCTCGTGCAGCACATCCGCGAGCGAGCATGCCGCCTTCTCCAGTTCGAGCCCGTCGGCACCCACACCCTGCAGTGCCACGATCCCGGGGCCTTGCAGGTCACCGAGATGCCGAGCCTCCCGGGCCGCAGCCTCAGGCGAGGACGACCGCTTCAAGAACGCAATGTCATCATCTTCCATGATTCTGGATCATATTTGGTTTCGCGCGGGCTGAGTCCCGCCTCTGGTGGCCGGTAGCTTGGAGGGGTGAACCGCCTCCGTATCGGACTCCTCGGCTGCGGCAACGTCGGTGCCGCCCTGGTAACCCTGCTCGATGAGCAGCGCGACACGGTGGCGGCCCGCACCGGCATCAAGCTCGAAATCATCCGTATCGCGGTGCGCTCCACCGCCAAGGACCGCGGCCTGCGCATAGACCCGTCGGTGTTCGGCACCGACGCCGCTGCCGTCGTGTCCGACGATGACGTCGACCTGGTGGTCGAGGTCATCGGCGGGATCGAGCCGGCCCGCACGCTGGTGAGCAGCGCCATCGCGGCCGGCAAGCCCGTCGTCACCGCCAACAAGGAACTGCTGGCCAACTACGGGGCCCAGTTGTTCGCCGCGGCCGACGACGCGGGCGTGGACCTCCTGTTCGAAGCGGCTGTCGCCGGAGCCATCCCGCTCATCCGGCCTCTGCGGGAGTCGCTGGCGGCCGAGCCGGTGGAGCGGATCATGGGGATCGTCAACGGCACCACCAACTACATCCTCACCCAGATGGCCGAGCGGGGCGCCAGCTACGCGGAGGCTCTCAGCGAGGCCCAGAGCCTCGGCTACGCTGAGCGCGACCCGACCGCCGACGTCGAGGGCTTCGACGCCGGGGCCAAGGCCGCCATCATCGCAACCGTCGCATTCGGAGCGGTGGTGGTGGCCGGCGACGTCTACCACGAGGGAATCTCCCGTCTCACCGTCGGGGACATCGAGATGGCTCGCCGGCTCGGCTACGCGGTCAAGGCCGTTGCCGTGGCCGAGCGCACCGGCAACGGCGAGGCCGAACAGCCGGAACTGGCCGTCCGGGTCCACCCGGCCATGGTCCCGTTCCAGCATCCGCTGGCCAGCGTTCGGGACAGCTTCAACGCGGTGTTCATCCAGGGCGACGCCGTTGGCGAGCTCATGTTCTACGGCAGGGGCGCAGGCGGGCGGCCTACCGCCAGCGCCGTCCTCGGTGATCTGGTGGATGCCGCGGTGAACCTCACCTCGGGCGGGCGCGGCCGCATCGGGCACCTGGTCCGGGCCCGGATCCGGTCGATCGACGACCTGCGGTCCGCCTACTACATCGGCCTCGAAGTCGCCGACCGGCCCGGCGTCCTGGCCTCGGTGGCCGACGTGTTCGGCCGCCACGACGTGTCCATCCGGTCCATGGAGCAGCACGGCCTGGGCGACGACGCCAGCCTCGTGTTCATAACCCACGAGTGCCGCGAGCGCGACCTGCAGTCGACCCTCCGAGAGCTCCGAGACCTCGAGCCGGTCCACGAGTTGGGGACCGTCATCCGAGTCATCGGCGACGAGAACCACTAGAGGCCGAGCAAATGGGCGTGCGCGAGTGGACTGGAAGGAGCGAGGCCGTGGCCCGAGCGGCCCGTGAGCGCAGCGAACAAGAGCGGGAAGCACGACGCCGCACCGCGAGGCGCTCACCACCTCTGCGCGCTCGCGCCCTCTACTGACAATGCGCTACATCAGCACCCGGTCCGAGCCCGGGCACGGGCCGGGCCTCGCGTTCGATGATGTGCTGCTGGCCGGCCTGGCTCCCGACGGAGGCCTGTACGTCCCCGAGCACGTGCCGAAGCTGTCCAGCGAGCTGGCTTCCGCGGCCGGCAGTCGCCGCTATTCCGAGTTCAGCTATTCCGAGCTTGCCGCCCGGTTGATGGGTCCGTACGTGGACGACGCCGTGGACCGAGACGCGCTTGAGGCGATGGTCGCCGACGCCTATGCCACCTTCGCCCATCCCGACGTGTGCCCGCTGGTGGCCCTCGACGACGATCACTGGCTGCTCGAGCTGTTCCACGGACCCACCTTCGCCTTCAAGGACATCGCCCTTCAGGTGGTGGCTCGGCTCTTCGACCACGAGCTCGAGCGGCGCGACGACCGGGCCATGATCGTCGCGGCCACCTCCGGTGACACCGGCTCGGCCGCCATGGAGGCCGTGGCCGGCCGGGAGCGCATCGACATTGTGGTGCTTCACCCCGCCGGGCGCACCAGCGAGATACAGCGCCGCCAGATGACGACGCTGGACGCGTCCAATGTCCACGCGGTGGCGGTGGACGGCACCTTCGACGACTGCCAGGACCTGGTCAAGGCGATGTTCAACGACCAGGCGTTCCGCGCTGAGACGAAGCTGGCCGCGGTGAACTCGATCAACTGGGCCCGGGTCGCGGCCCAGATCGTCTACTACGTCTGGGCGGCCGGTCGACTGGCCGACGAGCGGCCGGTCACGTTCTGCGTCCCCACCGGCAACTTCGGCAACGTTCTCGCCGGCCACTACGCCCGCCGCATGGGAATGCCGATCGAGCGGCTCGTGATCGCCTCCAACACCAACGACATCCTCAGCCGGCTCATCCACACCGGCGAGCTGGCCGCCCATGACGTGGTGCCCACCCTCTCGCCCAGCATGGACATCCAGATCTCGTCCAATCTCGAGCGCCTCCTGTTCGAGTTGTTCGACGGTGACGGCGAGGCGACGACGGGCCTGCTCGCACAGTTCCGGTCCGAGGGGCGAGCCCGGCTGAGCGCCGAGCAGCACGAGCGGCTCAGGGCCGAGTTCTCCGGTGACCGGCTCGACGATCGAGAGACGCTCGAGGTGATGGGCCGGGTCCACGCCGACGCGAGGATGTTCGTCGACCCGCACACCGCGGTCGGGATCGGTGTGGCCGAGCGCTGCCGCCGGCCCGGTGAGCTGGTCGTGACCCTGGCCACCGCCCATCCGGCCAAATTCGGTGACGCGGTGGAGCGGGCCACCGGACGCCTGCCCGACGCGCCCCCGGCGCTGGCGGCGGTGGCCGACCGGCCCGAGCGCTGCGCCTCGCTGCCGAACGACGTCGCTGCGATCGAGGATTTTGTCCGCTCCGTACGTCGGGGCTGACCGCCCCCGGGGGTTGCAGTCCCGCCCATTTGGTGCCTAGCCTTCGTCGCGTCGCCTTGCGCCTTCGGCGTGAAGGCTGACCGCCGGCTCGTGATGCGTCGCTTCGCCGAGCCGGGACACCTGAGTCCGACAACCGGGGAATTCATCCGTGGAAGCGACCGAGATGCGGCGCTCAACGCTGCAACGCAAAGACCGTGGCGAACTCAACCAGATCGCCGCCGCGCTGGGGGCCAAGCCGTCCAGCCGGGCCCGCAAGGACGAGATCATCCAGTTGATCATCGACCTCACCGCCGACGGCGCCCGGATCGCGTCGCCGGGCGAGACCGGATCGCCCGACAGCGCACCGGACGCCACTGCCGAGTCCGACGGCCGCACGTCCTACAGCTCAGCCGCCAAGGGAAACGACGGTGACCAGAACGGCGGCAACGGCCAGAACGGCGATGGCCAGAACGGCGGCAACGGCGATCCTGTGGCCGCCGAACCGCGCAACGGCAACCGCGTCGCCGAGCGCGGCGAGGATGACGTCGAGGCGGGCAACCGGCGCCGCCGTCGCCGCAGCCGCGACCGGGACCGCGACCGTGAGGACAGCTGGGACGGCGACCCTGTCGCGGTGACGGGCCGTCTCGACCTGCGGGACGAGGGATACGGCTTCCTGAGAGTCGAGGGCTGCCTTCCGAACCGCAACGACGCCTACGTCCCCGTCAAGACGATCCGCCAGTTCGGCCTGCGCCGCGGCGACCAGTTGTCGGGCACCTCCCGCCCGGCGAACCGGGCCGAGAAGAACCCGGCCTTGCTGACCCTGGAGTCCATAAACGGCGGTCCTGCCGAGCTGACCGACCGCCCGCTCTTCGAGAAGCTCACACCGATCCACGCGGTGCGCCGCCTGGCCCTAGAGCAGCCCGAGGACGCCGATGCCATCACCGCTCGCCTCGTTGACCTGGTCGCACCCATCGGGGTCGGCCAGCGAGTGCTGGTCAAGGGGCCCCGAGGATCCGGCGCCACCGAGTTGCTGGTGTCCATCATCGCCGCGATCGAGATGAACGAGCCCGACATCTACGTGATGGGGCTGTTCCTCGACCAGCGGCCCGAGGACATCACCGAGGTGCGGCGCTGCATCCGGAACGGCGAGATGGCCGCCACCTCCTTCGACCAGACCCCCGAGGAGCATGTGCAGACCGCCGAGATGACCGTCGAGCGGGCCAAGCGCCTGGTGGAGTCCGGTCGCAGCGTGGCTCTGGTGCTGGACAGCCTCACCGCCTTGGCCCAGGCGTACAACGCGGCGCTGTCGAACGCGGGCCGGGCGTACAGCGGCAATGTCGAGAGCGGCGCCGTGCACATGCCCAAGAAGCTCTTCGGAGCGGGCCGCAACGTCTCCGAGGGGGGCTCGCTCACGATGATCGCGTCGATCGTCTCGGAGGGGTCGAGCTCTCTGCCCGGGATCCTGTGCGACGAGTTCGTGGGCGCGGCCAACACCGAGATTCACCTGGACCGGTGGGCAGCGCAACTCGGTGTGCACCCCGCGGTCGACCTTGGCGCCTCGGTGTCGCAGGACGAGGACCGCTTCCTCGACGCCGACGAGGTCCAGTCCCTGCAGCAGCTCCGGCGCAGCTTCAGCGACGGTGCAGGCGACAGTCCGGCCGCTTCCGTCAAGGCCCTCGAAGCGGCGCTGTCGAGGCTGCGGGACACCTCCTCGAACGCCGAATTGCTGCGCTGAGCCCAGACGCGGCACGAGGCGGGAGAAAGTTCGCCCGCTCAGGGGTTGTGACCGGCCCGTCCGACTTACAGACTGGTGCCCCGATGAAGGCCGACATACACCCCGAGTACCGGCTGGTCGTCTTCTCCGACCAGTCCGCAGGCACCTCGTTCCTGACCAGGTCCACCATTGCCACCGACGACACCATCGAGTGGTCCGACGGCAACACCTACCCGCTGGCCAAGGTCGAGATCTCCAGCGCCAGCCACCCGTTCTTCACCGGGACCATGAAGATCGTCGACACCGCGGGCCGCGTTGAGCGCTTCGAGCGCCGCTACGGCCGCCGCAAGGGCCGCGAGTAGCGACGGCACCGAGCGCGGGCACCGTCGGCGATGGACCACACTGAGCGGCAGATCCGCGCCGGCGCGGGCGACGCGCTGGCCAAGGCCTTCGAGATGATCGCCACCCCGGCCATCTTCGGCGTGGGCGGCTGGCTCGTCGACGGACGGCTCGGGACGTTCCCGCTGGTGACCCTGATCCTGGTGGTGGTTGTCTTCGGCTACCAGGTGTGGAGCTTCGCCCGCCACTACGGCGCCAGCATGGACGAGGCCCTCGACAGCCGGAGGGCTGGCTACGGCGGCCCCGGTCCCGAGGCCCCCGGCCGGCCATGAGCACCGTCCAGGAAGCCGTCGACGTGTCCGGGGCACCGGGCGCCTCGCCGGAGGTGCCCGAGGCACCCGAGAGGGCTGTGGCCGCAGACATGGCCCGGCGATCGGTTCTCTTCGCGGTTCCGCTGCTGGTGGGCGGAGCCCTGGGGTGGCGTTGGCCCGGCGTTCTGTCGGTCGGGCTGGCTCTCGCGCTGGTGCTGGTCAACTTCGGGCTGGGCGCGGCCGCCATCGGCTGGGGCGCTCGCCTGGGCGCGGGGCCGTTGATGGCCGCCGCGCTGGGCGGTTATGTGGTCCGTCTCGGTATCGTCACCGCCGCTGTGTTGCCGATCCGCCACCACGACTGGTTCGAGTTGCTGCCCTTCGCGGTGAGCCTGATCGCGACGCACTTGGGCCTGCTGATCGTTGAGGCCCGCCACGTGTCGGCGTCGCTGGCCTTCCCTGGCCTCAAACCGGAGAGATCGGCATGAGAATCCTGGCTCTTGAGTTCCCGCCCGTCAGCCACCTGTTCGACTGGCCCACCATCTGGTTCGACGGCACGCCGCTGGCCGTCAACAAGACCGTTCTCATCTACCTGGCCGCCACCGCGGCCACCATGGTGCTGTTCGGGCTGGCCGGGCGGACCCGCGAGTCGCTGGTGCCGGTCGGTGTGCAGCACGTGGCCGAGTCGGGGGTGAACTTCATCGAGAACTCGGTGGTGATGCAGACCATCGGCCCCGACGGCAAGAGGTTCATGCCCTTCCTGACCTCGATGTTCTTCTTCATCCTGTTCTCCAACATCACCGAGGTCATCCCGTTCATACAGTTCCCGGCCAACAGCCGGATGGCCATCCCCATCACCCTGGCCCTGCTGGTGTGGGTGATCTACAACGTCGTCGGCGTCAAGAGCCAGGGCGTGTTCGGCTACCTGAAGAACTCGCTGTTCCCGCCGGGTGTGCCCAAGGTCCTCTACGTGATCGTGACGCCCATCGAGCTGGTGTCCACCTTCGTGGTGCGGCCCTTCTCGCTGGCCATCCGGCTCTGGGCCAACATGGTGGCCGGGCATCTGCTGCTGGTCACCTTCGCCATCCTGACGGCCACCCTCTGGGACTTCTTCTACGTCCCGGCCGCGCTGCCCTTCCTGATGCTGATCGCGATGACCGCCTTCGAGATTCTCGTTTCGGTGCTCCAGGCGTTCATCTTCACCATCCTCACCGCGGTGTACATCGGCGGCTCGATGCATCCCGAGCACTAGGCACCGACGGTTCCGCTCCTCCCGCCCGCCCGATCTACCTGATCAACCACTCATCACAACCACAGGAGAAAGCAAGTGCTAAGTCTTCTCGCACAGACCGCCACCGGCGAGTTCCTCGAAGGCCTCAAGGCCATCGGTGCCGGCCTCGGCTACGGCCTCGCCGCGGTCGGCCCCGGCGTGGGCATCGGCCTCGTGGTCGGCAACGCCATCTCGGCCATGGCCCGCCAGCCCGAGTCCGCCGGCATGGTCCGGACCACGATGTTCCTCGGCATCGCCTTCACCGAGGCGCTGGCCCTTATCGGGTTCGTGGTCTTCATCCTGCTGCTCCCCTAGAGGCCGAGCGGATAGGAACGCGATCATGGCAAGAACAACCCTGAGGCTGCTCGCCGCCCTCGGCGTCGCCGCTGCCGCGCTAGCGGTGGCGGCCGGGCCGGCCTGGGCCGCGGGCGAGACCATCGGCGGCTGCGTCATCGAGCAGGTGCACTACGTCGAGGCGGAGTACGGCAGCCTCGATGCGCTCGACAAGAAGGCGCTCGAGAAGTTCGAGGACGACCTCGAGGGCTGCGTGGAGGCTCCGAGCCCGATCCTGCCCGAACTCGACGAGATCATCTGGGGCGGCCTGGCCTTCGTGATCCTGTTCGCCTTCATGTGGTGGAAGGGCTTCCCGGCGGTGAAGCGGGCCATGGACGCCCGCTCCGAGAAGATCCGGGCCGACCTCGACGCCGCCGATACGGCCAAGGCCGACGCGATGCGCACCAAGTCGGAGTACGAGGCCCAACTGGCCGACGCCAAGACGGCTGCGGCCGCCATCATCGACGAAGCCCGAGTCCAGGCTGATCAGCTCCGCCAGGACCTGCAGGCCCGGGCCGAGACCGACATCGCAGAGCAGCGGTCCCGGGCCGCGGCCGACATCGAGTCGAGCCGTCGCCAGGCCATCGACGACCTTCGAGGTGAGGTGGCCGCCATCGCGGTGGGCGCGGCCGAGCGGGTGGTGGGCGCCAGCCTCGACGCTGACGTGCACCGCTCCCTGATCGACGGCTACATCGACGACGTGGCCGGGGCCGGCACGAACGGGACGAACGGGAACGGGGGTTGAGCGTGATGCCGGCTGCCGATCCGACGGCTGACTTCCTGACCCGCGGCGTCCGTTGAGCGATGGCTGACGAGGCTGGCAAAGACCGCATCGGTGGCTACGCCGACGCCGTGCTGGCGGTGGCCCGAGCCGAGGGCGCCCAGGCCGAAGTCGAGGACGAGCTGGCCCGATTCGCCGATGCTCTGCGCGCCAGCGAAGAGCTGCAGTCGACCCTTGCCGACTCGGCCATTGACGTCGAACGGCGGCTGGGGATCACCGAGGACCTGCTCGGAGGCCGGGCCCTTCCGGCCACCGCGGCGCTGGTGTCGCTGGTGGTCGGCGCGGGCCGGGGCGGCGAGCTCGTCGACATCATCGACGCCACCATCGACCGGGCCGCGGCGGGCCGCAACCGGCGGGTGGCCCGGGTGCGCAGCGCGGTGGAGCTCACCGCTGACCAGCGGGCCCGGCTGGCCGAGGCCATTAGGGCGTCGTCGGGTCTCGATGTGGAGATCCAGGCCATCGTCGACCCCAGCGTGGTCGGCGGGGTGGTCACCGAGATCGGCGACGACGTGATCGACGGCAGCGTGCGCAGCCGCTTGCAGCAGATGCGATCCGGCCTGAGCTGAGCGCGCCGGCCACCACCCCACAGGAGATTTAGCGACCAGATATGAGCGACCAGATATGAGCGACACTCCAACACTCACGATCGACACGGCCGACATCGCAGCCGCCATCCGCCAGAACCTTGAGGGGTTCACGCCCGCCCTGGAGCAGTCCACGGTGGGCCGGGTGCTTGAGGTCGGCGACGGCATCGCGCGGGTCTCCGGGCTGCCGGACGCGGCCGTGAACGAGATGCTGCGCTTCGCCAACGGCGCCGTCGGCCTCGCGCTGAACCTCGACGAGACCTCCATCGGCGCGGTGGTCCTCGGCGACGTGGAGGGCATCGAGGAGGGCCAACCCGTCCAGGCCACCGGCGACATCCTGTCGATCCCGGTGGGCGACGGCCTGCTCGGCCGGGTGGTCAACCCGCTGGGCGAGCCGGTGGACGGCAAGGGGCCACTGTCCAACCCCATCCCGAGGCGCATGGAAATCCAGGCGCCGGGCATCACGGGCCGCAAGCCGGTGCACGAGCCGATGCAGACCGGCATCAAGTCCATCGACTCGCTCATCCCCATCGGCCGGGGCCAGCGCGAGCTGATCATCGGCGACCGCAAGACGGGCAAGACCACCATCGCCCTCGACACGATCCTGAACCAGCGCGGCCTCGACGTGAAGTGCATCTACGTGGCCATCGGCCAGAAGGCCTCGACCGTGGCCCAGGCGGTGGCCACCCTCGAGGAGCTCGGAGCGATGGACTTCACCGTGGTCGTGGTGGCGCCCGCCTCGGATCCGGCGCCCTACAAGTACCTGGCGCCCTACGCGGGCTGTGCCATGGGCCAGCACTGGATGGAGCACGGCGAGCACGCCCTGGTCATCTACGACGACCTCTCCAAGCAGGCCGAGTCCTACCGCCAGGTGTCGCTGCTCTTGCGGCGGCCACCGGGCCGCGAGGCCTATCCCGGCGATGTGTTCTACCTCCACAGCCGGCTGCTCGAGCGCGCCGCCAAGCTCAGCGAGGACCGCGGCGCGGGGTCGCTCACCGCGCTGCCGATAATCGAGACCAAGGCCGGCGACGTGTCGGCCTACATCCCCACCAACGTGATCTCCATCACCGACGGCCAGATCTTCCTGCAGGACGACCTGTTCAAGTCGGGTATCCGCCCCGCGGTGGACGTGGGCATCTCGGTCAGCCGGGTCGGCGGCGCGGCCCAGGTGAAGGCCATGAAGACCGCGGTGGGCACCCTCAAGGGCGACCTTCAGCAGTTCCGGGAGCTCGAGGCCTTCGCCGCCTTCGGGTCCGACCTCGACGCGGTGTCCAAGGCTCAGCTCGAGCGGGGTTACCGGCTCACCGAGCTGCTCAAGCAGGGTGTCAACAGCCCGCTCCCGGTGGAGGAGCAGGTCGTGTCGATCTACGCCGGCACCCACGGCTACCTCGACGGCGTGCCCATCGGCGATGTGCGGCGCTTCGAGACCGAGCTGCTCGACTGGTTCCGCGCCCGCGAGGCCGTCACGCTGGCCGAGATCCGCGACAGCGGGGCCATTTCCGACACCGACGACTTCGATGCCCGAGTCAAGTCCTTCGCCGAGCAGTTCGAGACCTCGGACGCTGCGGGCCAGGAACCCGAGGCGACCGAGCAGGGCACCGAGCAGGCCACCATGGTCGACGCCGACACCACCCTGCCCGAAGAGGACCTGAGCCGGGACGGGGACTGAGGCGCTGAGGGCTTAGGGCAGTAAGGGATAGACGCGAGCTGTGCCTGGAGGCAAGGAACGGGAGCTGCGCCGGCGGATCGGCAGCATCCAGTCCACCAAGAAGATCACGCGCGCCATGGAGCTGATCGCGGCCACCCGGGTGGTGAAGGCCATGCAGCGGGCCAACGCGGCCCGGCCCTACGCCCGGCTCATCACCAGCGTGATCGAGGACCTGGCCGCGGGCGGCGCCGAGGTCGACCATCCGTTGCTGCGCCAGGCCGATGAGATCCGCAACGTCGGGTTCATCATCATCACCGGCGACCGCGGCCTGGCCGGGGCCTACAACACTTCGGTCATCCGCACCGCCGAGCGCCAGGTAATGGCCCACGTGTCGGAGGGCAAGGGCTATTCGCTGTGCTGCGTCGGCCGCAAGTCGGCCAGCTACTTCCGGTTCCGCAACTACCGCATCGATCACGCCATGTCGGGGTTCAGCGACAACCCGTCCTACGACGACGCCCGCCGCATCGCCGAGACGGTCAGCGAGTCGTTCCTGTCGGAGGCCGTCGATCAGGTGGAGCTGATCTACACCGAGTTCGTGTCGATGGGTACCCAGCGGGTGGTGGTGCGGCGCTTCCTGCCGCTGGTTGACACCGAGATGATGGCCGCGGAGGGTTCGGGCACCGGCCGGGAGGGGAGCTTCGAGTTCGAGCCGTCCCCGGAGGCGGTGCTGGAGGCGCTGCTGCCCCGCTACACCGAGGCCCGGCTGTACGGCGCGTTGCTCGACGCGGCCGCATCGGAGCACGCCAACCGGCAGCGGGCCATGAAGGCGGCCACCGACAACGCCGAGGAACTGATCACCAAGCTGTCGCGGGCCATGAACCAGGCCCGCCAGGACGCCATCACCACCGAGATCATGGAGATCGTCGGCGGGGCGGAGGCTCTCAGCGGCGGCGACGCCAGCGACGTCGAGGCCGCTCTGGCGTCGATGCTTACCGGCACGGACGCGTCCGGGCTGGCGCCGGCCGGCGCCAGCGGACGCCCCGCCTAGCACGCCACGGATAGAACGACAGATAGAACGCCAGACAGAAGGAACGGATTGCAATGACTGTCACAGAGTCCCGCCCCGCGGGGGGCGACACCGCTCTGCGCACCGGCCGCATCGTCGGCATCGCCGGCCCGGTCGTGGACGTGGAGTTCCCGCCGGGACACCTGCCCGAGATCAACACCGAGCTCGAGTTCACCGTCACCGTCGACGGCACCGACGTGCGGGTTCCCGCCGAGGTGGCCCAGCAGATCGGCGAGCACCGGGTCCGGGCCATCGCCCTCAAGCCCACTGATGGGCTCACCCGGGGCACCGAGGTTCGCAACACCGGTCACGGCATCCAGGTCCCGGTGGGCGACGGCACTCTCGGTCACGTGTGGAACGTGATGGGCGAGTGCCTGGACACCCCTGGCTACAACACCCCCGAGCGCTGGGACATCCACCGCCCGGCTCCCGACTTCGACTCCCTCGAGCCCTCCTCTCAGATGTTCGAGACCGGTGTGAAGGTGATCGACCTGCTCACCCCCTACAAGCAGGGCGGCAAGATCGGCCTGTTCGGCGGGGCCGGTGTGGGCAAGACGGTGCTGATCACCGAGATGATCACCCGGGTGGCCACCAACCACGGCGGCGTGTCGGTCTTCGCCGGGGTGGGGGAGCGGACCCGCGAGGGCACCGACCTGTTCTTGGAGATGGGCGAGACCGTGATGGGCGACGGCAAGACCCGGGTGCTCGACAAGGCTGCCCTGGTGTTCGGCCAGATGGACGAGCCCCCCGGCGTGCGGCTGCGGGTGGCCCTGGCCGGCGTCACCGTGGCCGAGTACTTCCGCGACGTGCAGAACCAGGACGTGCTGCTGTTCATCGACAACATCTTCCGGTTCGTGCAGGCCGGCTCGGAGGTGTCCACCCTGCTGGGGCGGATGCCCTCGGCGGTGGGCTACCAGCCGACCCTGGCCGACGAGATGGGCGAACTCCAGGAGCGGATCACCTCGACGAGGGGCAAGTCGATCACTTCGTTGCAGGCGGTGTACGTGCCCGCTGACGACTACACCGATCCGGCCCCGTTCACGTCGTTCACCCACTTCGACGGCACCACCGAGTTGAGCCGCGACATCGCCGCGCTGGGTATCTACCCGGCGGTGGACCCGCTGGCCTCCACCTCCACGATCCTCGACCCGCTGGTGGTGGGGGAGCGCCACTACGCGGTGGCCCGCCGGGTGCAGGAGGTGCTCCAGCGCTACAAGGAGCTGCAGGACATCATCGCCATCCTCGGCCTCGACGAGCTGTCCGAGGAGGACCGGGTGACCGTGGACCGTGCCCGCAAGGTTCAGCGGTTCCTGTCGCAGCCCATGTTCGTGGCCAAGAACTTCACCGGCCAGGACGGCATTTTCACTCCGGTGGAGGAGACCATCGAATCGTTCGAGGCGCTGGTCAACGGCGACATGGACGACCTGCCCGAGCAGGCCTTCTACATGGTCGGCGGCGCCTCCGACGTGGAGCGCAAGGCCGCGGAGCTGCAGGCCTGACATGCGTGAGGGCGCGGCATGGCGGTAGAGCTCGACGTCGCACTGGTGTCACCCGAGGAGGTGACCTACTCGGGCTCGGCCGAGATGGTGATCGTGCGCACCGTGGAGGAGGGCGACATCGCCTTCCAGGCCGGGCACGTGCCGTTCCTGGGGGTGCTGGCCCCCTGGTCGGTGGACGTCCTGCGCCCCGGCGGTGAGCGCGACACCTTCGCGGTGCACCGCGGCTTCGTGGAGGTCAGCCACAACAAGGTGACCATCCTCTCGGATGTGTCCGAGCCCGCCGCTGAGATCGACGTGGCCCGAGCCGAGAGCGCCCGGCAGCGGGCCAGCGAGGCCCTGGCATCCGACTCCGACGACGCACAGGCCGGCGCCGCGCTTGAGCGGGCCAACCTCCGCCTGCGAGTCGCAACCTCCGCCTAACCCCGCCCGGCGAAGAGATGACCACCTTCACGCTTGATCCCATGCCGACAACCACCGTGGGCGAAGGCAGCGTCGCCGGGCTCGCCCAGCACGCAAGGGCCCACGGAAGCCGCGCCTTCGTAGTGAGCGACCCGGGCGTGCGCGCCGCTGGCATCCTCGACACAGTCACCGACGCGCTCACCGACGACGGCATCGAGTGGACAGCATTTGACGACGTCGACCCGAATCCGACCGACGTCAACGTCGCTGCCGGAGTCGAATCGCTGCGAGGTTTCGGCACCGACGACGTTGTGATCGTGCTCGTCGGCGGCGGGTCCGTGATGGACTGCGGCAAGTACATCGCCATGGCCGCGCCGTCGGGCATCGAAGACACGTCGCTCGCCTTCTCGCCCGAACTCGACGACGCCAACCGAATCGACTTTGCCACCTTGGCACCCCCGGCTCAGGTCAGCGCGCCGTGCGTGCCCACGATCGCCGTGCCCACGACCTCCGGCACGGCATCTGAGACCAACGGCGGAGGCCTCATCACCCGAAGCGAGGACCACCGCAAGCTGACCTTCAGCCACCCAGACGTGCAGCCGCGCGCCGTCGTACTCGACCCGCTCCTGACCGTGGGACTTCCGCCGGGCGCAACCGCGGTGTGTGGCATGGATGTCTTGACCCACGCCATCGAGGCCTATACATCCACCGCAGCGAACCCGTACGCCGACGGCCTCGCGCTGCAGGCGATCCGGCTCACAGGGCGGTGGCTCCCTCAAGCAGTCGCCGTCGGCAGCGACGTCGAGGCTCGGGCGTCGATGCAGATCGCGTCCCACCTGGCGGGCCGTGCGTTCTCGTCGGGTCCACTCCTGGGACTCGTCCACGCAACCGGTCACCCCGTCTCAGGCGTCTTCGGCGCGGCCCACGGACAGACGCTCGCCACCATGCTCCCGCACGTCATGCGGTTCAACATCGAGGCTGTCTCAGACCGATACGCGGACGTCGGGGCGGCGCTTGGCGTCGCCCATGACCCGCTGTCCGCAATCGAGGCGGTCGAGACGCTGTCCGCAACCGTCGGAACGAACCGCCGCCTGAGCGACCTCGGCGCAACGACGAAGGACATCGACGCACTCACCACCGACGCGCTGCGCGACCTCATGATCTTGAACACGCCGCGCTTCCCGAGCCGTGAAGAGGTCCATGCGCTTTACGAACTGGCGATGTAGCGTCATCGACTCGACTGCACAGGAGGGTGCCGCGCCATGCCGCTGACCCAATACCGGATTGACCGCGACGGCGCCGACCGTCTCCTCTTCCTCATGCACGGCTACACCGCTGAGCAGCATCACCTCGCGGCGTACGTACCGTTGATCGACCCAGACGAGCGCTTCACCGCGATCGCGCCGCGGGGACCGATCGACATGCCCGACGGCGACGGAGCGGGCTGGTGGACCATCGATCTCGACACCTTCGAATCCGATGTCTCACAGTTGGGGCCGTCGTTCGAGAGGCTCGAGTCGTTCATCGCGGACGAGGCCGACAAGGCAGGCGTGCCACTCGAGCGGTGCGTCGTGGGCGGGTTCAGCCAAGGCGGCTACCTGTCGCTGGCGCTGGCCGGACGGCCCGGCGGCCCCCGATACGCCGGCGTGTGGGCAATCTGCTGCGGCCTCCCGAGCGCACTAGGACTCAACCTCGACCTGTCCGGCGGTGACGGCCGGCCAGCGCTCTTCCAGTGGGGCACCCGCGACATCGTCATCGGCCCGGATCAGCCCAAAGAGGTGATCTCAGCCCTTGCCGATGGCGGTTGGGATCTGCGGCATCACGCCTACGACATGGCTCACAGCCAGACCATCGAAATGATGATCGACGCTCGTGAATGGCTCGCTGGAGTCCTCTGAACCCACCGCTAGCGCCGCTCGCCGTCTATGTGTTCGGGCTGGGAATAGGCACGAACGGCGGCTAGAGGTCGCGGGCCTTGGGGAGGTGGTGCCGGCCCTCGATCAGGCGCACCGTGCCGGACCGGCTGCGCATCACCAGCGACTGGGTGTGGCAGAAGCTGGCGTCGAAGTGGACGCCTTGGAGGAGGTCCCCGTCGGTCACACCGGTAGCCGCGAAGAAGCAGTTATCGGTGTTGACGAGATCATCCTGGGTCAGAACGTTGTCGACCTCGTAGCCCAGCTTCTGAAGCGCTCTGCGCTCGTAGTCGTTGCGGGGCCAAAGCCGGCCCTGCAGGGCGCCTCCCATGCACTTGATGGCGGCCGCGGTGATCACGCCCTCGGGGGTGCCGCCGATGCCGAACAGGATGTCGGCGCCGGTGTTTGGCCAGGCCGTGGAGATGGCCCCGGCCACGTCGCCGTCAGGGATGAGCCGGATGCGGGCCCCGGCCTCGCGGACCTCGGCGATCAAGTCATCATGCCGGTCGCGGTCCAGGATGACGGCCGTCAGCTCCCTCACCGACTCGCCCTTGGCCTCGGCTACGGCCCTGAGGTTCTCGGTGGGAGACTTGGTGATGTCGATCAGGTCGGCGGCCGCGGGGCCAGTGGCGATCTTCTCCATGTACACGCACGGCCCGGGATCGAACATCGTGCCCCGGTCGGCCACCGCGATCACCGACAGCGCGTTGGCCCGGCCCAGCGACGTCAGCGTGGTGCCGTCGATCGGGTCGACGGCCACGTCGGTCTGCGGGAGTTGCCCGTTGCCGACCCGCTCGCCGTTGTACAGCATGGGCGCCTCGTCCTTCTCTCCCTCCCCGATCACGACGATGCCGTCCATGGAGATGTCGCTGAGCACCCTTCGCATCGCGTCCACGGCGGCCCCGTCGGCGCCGTCCTTGTCTCCCCGGCCCATCCACCGGGATGCAGCGATGGCCGCTCCCTCTGTGATTCTCACCAGTTCGAGGGCGATGTTCCGGTCGGGTTTGGGATGGGCGGGGATGGCCATGCCGCGAACGTAGCCGAAGCTATGGGTCGCTGACTGCTACCCGCGGCGGCGCGCGGCCCTGCCGCCGGGGCGCGATGCCGCAACGGATTCGCGGGCTGGCAAGATGGTGGTGATGCCCCCTGCGTTCCGCCCCAGGTTCCGCCGCGGCGCGGCCGCCGATGAGACCGGTGAGGCCGGCGACGAGCTTGACAGCGGGGAAGCCGGTGACGATCTCTCGGACGCTGGGGGCGACCATCCCGGCGGTGGCGGGGTTGGCGACGAGGCAGAGGATGGCGCTTCCGATGACGCCGGCGAGTGGCTGGCATACGACTTTCACGAGTGGTCGCTGGAGAGCCGGGTGATGCTGGAGCAGCTGCTCACCGTCGACCAGGTCGTGCACTCATGGCAGGGCACGACCCTGATGGTTCACGAGTCGCTGGAGACGACTGTCGACGGCCTGGTTGAAGAGGTGGAGGAGACCGAGGAGGCCAAGGAGGCCATTGCCCGCCCGATCGGGCCCGATGAGCCCTTGACTGCCTTCGAGCTCGCCGAATGGCCCGAAGCGCTGCGGAGCGAGCTGATGGAGCGTCTGGTGCAGGCCCGCGTGCCCCACATTCTCGACACCGGCGGCGACACGGGTGATCCCGGCGCGGGTGATCCCGGCGCAGACGATGCGGAAGTGGCTGGCGTCGACGCACCGGAATCCGACGCCGAGCCGGGACCGGTCTGCGATCTGCTGGTACGCGAGGCCGACGAAGAACGGGTGGAGGTCGTGATAGACGACCTGCTGGCCCGGGAGGAGGAAGCCGACTTCGAGGAGATGGACGGCCTTGAAGTCAACCGGCTCCTGAGCGACCTGTTCATGGCCTGCGACCGGCTACGACGCGATCCCCGTGACTTCGACGGCTTGAGGGGTGTGCTGGCACATGCCCCACGGGTGGCCAGGGTGCGTACGCCGTTCGGGTTCTCCGCCCCTAGCTGGCGCAACCTGCGCAACGCGGCGGGCGACCTGCTGGCCATGGTGGAGGACGAGGACTCCGACGCCGAGGACCTCCGCGAGCTGGCCCACCGCATGAGTGACACCCTCAGAATGCTGATCTGAGAGCTCTCACCCGACTCTCAAAGTCGAGTTCTAGGGTCATTCGCCATGGCTGAGGAAGACACGTCCAAGGATACTGAGGACAACCCCGACGACACGCCTACAGATGCCGAGGAAGGCATCCCGGAAGAAGCCCCTGAGGACACGGCTGAGGACGCCCCTGAAGACGCCTCTGTAGACGCTCCCGTCGACACGCTCGACCCAATCGAGGATCCCGAGGAAGGGGACGACCTGGAGGTCTCCGAGCCGGCTCCTGCGACAGATGCGAGCGAGCCACCGCGACGCCTGGGACGCCCGGGCAGGACGGCCGCCATCGCCGTCGGCGCGGCGCTGGCGATGGCGGCCGTGGCCGTGGGCGCGGCATGGGCCATCGTGGCCATCGCCGATGACGACGATCGCTCCGCCCGGCATGAGCAGCGCTTCGATGCTGACGATGCCGCCATCCGTGATGACGACAGGCGCGAGCAATTCGACCGCGACCGGCAGGAGCGGTGGGAGCGGGCGCAGCGTGAGCGCGGCGAGCGCTTGGAGCGCCTCGAGGAGCTGAAGCGCGAGCGGGAAGAGCGTTCGGGCCGGCTTGAGGAGCTGAAGCGCGAGTGGCAGGAAAGGCGGCTGGATGACGCTCCGCGAGATGGGTCGGCCAGGCCGGGCAAGCTCTCGACCGAGGAGTGCCGGACCATCCTCAGTCTTGGCGAAGGCGACGATGCCCTGACGGTGCTGGTCTGCAACCTTCCCCAAGCCGAAATGTGGCAGTTCGAGAACGAGTTTGGGCCAGGCGACGGATTCGAGTTCAGGCGGGGCCCCCGAGACCTGGCGCCCTTGTTCGAGATGTTCGAGATGCTTGAGAACTTCCGAGGCTTCGAAGGGTGGCCTTTCGGCGGCGACGGCGACGGGGGCTTCCCGGACGGCGGCCGCGGCTTCTGGTTTGACGGCGAGGAAGGTGACCGCGGCCCCGGTATCGAGAGGTTCTGCTTTGGCGATGACGGCGAGATGCACTGCTTCGGTAACGGCGACGGCCAGGGACTCCAGGAGTTCGACGAGCTCTCGGAGGAGGAGCAGCGACAACTGGAAGAGTGGATGGAGTCGTTCCGCCGGTTCGGCCCCGGCCGCTGGCTTGAGGGCTTCCCTGAGGGCTTCCCACTTGAGGACTTCCTCAACGACTACCTCGGCACACCTGACCCGGTAACTTGACCGGGTGCTGCTGGCCGAACTGGAGATCTTCCACTCCAGACCGATAGCCCCCACTCGCCGGATCGCTATCGGTCGGGCCTGGCTTCCCGGCTCGGAGGACGGCACCGGCCCCGGCTTCGGCGGCCTGCTTCTCGGTGGGGTGTGTGCCCGCTTCGGGCCGCAACTCTCCGGCGATCTGCTGGGCGAGGTCGTGCAGCTCGTCCACGAACTCGAGCAGAGCCAGCCTGTGGCCCAGCCCCGCTTGCGTCACCGGTTGCAGCAGGACCGGGTCGGCCTCACCCGCAGCCGTCAGCGGCTCTATGGGAGTAGGACCGGATCGGACGATGAACTCTCCTGCGAGCTCGAGAGTTCCCGGGCCACGCCCAGCCAGCTCGTGCTCGGCACGGCATACGCGGCCAGCATGGCGGCGCCACCGGCCCGCGGCGAGGTGCTGCGGGCGGTGCGGCGAGGACTGGCGTGGCGGGGCGATGTCGGCCCGGCGCTGTTCGCATACCTCCTGTCGGGTCAGTCGTCGCCAACGCCCGCCGGCGCGATAGCCGATCCGGTCGGCTGGGCTCTGGAGACCTTGGGGTTTGATCGCGAGATTGAGATGCCGCCGGAGGCCGCCGTCCGGCGAGGATTCCGCCAGGCGCTGCGGGCCGCCCATCCCGATCTCGGCGCAGCGGAGACAGAGGCTGCCGACCGCATCGCGAACCTGAGCGAGGCGCGCCGC
The DNA here is from genome assembly GCA_009837445.1 of Acidimicrobiaceae bacterium. GTDB lineage: Bacteria > Actinomycetota > Acidimicrobiia > Acidimicrobiales > Aldehydirespiratoraceae > Aldehydirespirator. The sequence continues at coordinate 81 of VXTM01000009.1, read as the reverse complement.
ATCCTGTTGACGCTTTAGGCGGGGCTCCTCCCGGCCGGCGGGTCCTGTCGCCGAGCCGAGATGACCGACACGGGCTTCGCC
>VXTM01000038.1:1919-154246 GCA_009837445.1 Acidimicrobiaceae bacterium | reverse complement strand
GGCCTGGGGCGGGCCGGAAGCGGCTCCCGCGGCTGCGGCCGCGGGCTCTGGGTCTGGCTCGGATGACGGGATCTCCTCACCCGGCTCGCCGACCACGATGAGGGTCTGGCCCACCTCGATGACGTCGCCGGGCTCGCCGCCCAGCGCCAGCACGGTGCCCCGGTAGGGGGTGGTCATCTCGACCACCGACTTGTCGGTCTCGACCGAGCAGATGGGCTGGTCCAACTCCAGGGTGTCGCCGATGTCCACCAGCCACTCCACGATCTCGCCCTCGACCATGGTGTCGCCCACGGCGGGGAGCTTGAAGACGCTCGCCATCTCAGCCTGAGAGCGCTCGGCGGATGCCGGCGGTGATGCGGTCGGCGGTAATCATGGAGTGGCGCTCGAGCTGGGTCGGGCCCCAGAACACGTCCATGTGGGCGACGCGCACCGGCGGCGCCTCCAGCGAGTAGAGGCCGTGCTCACTGACCGCGGCCAGCACCTCGGCCCCGAACCCGCTGGTGGTCTGGGCCTCGTGCGCGACGACCAGCCGGCCCGTCCTGTCAACGCTGTCCAGCACCGTCTCGCGATCCCACGGATACAGGGTCCGCAGGTCGATCACCTCGGCCGACACTCCCTCAGCGGCCAAGTTCTCGGCCGCCGCCAGCGCCTGACGCGCCGGCGGGCCCCACGACACGACGGTCACGTCGGTCCCGTCCCGCAGCACTCGGGCCCGCCCGAACGGGATCCGGTAGGGCTCGACGGGGACGTCCTGCTTGAGGCCGCGGTACAGCGAGATGGGCTCCAGGAACACCACCGGGTCCTCGCTGGCCAGCGCCGACTCCATGAGGCCCTTGGCGTCGTACGGGTTGGAGGGGTACACCACCACCAGCCCGGGCGCGTGGGTGAAGAGCGACTCGGGCGAGTCGGTGTGGAACTCGTGGTTGTCGAGGTTGGTGCCCACCGGCAGCCGGGCCACCACCGGGGCGGTCAGATGGCCGCGGTAGCGCCACCGGATGCGGGCCACGTGGCCGATGAGCTGGTCGAAGGCGGGGTACACGAAGCCAGCGAACTCGATCTCAGCCACCGGCCTCAGGCCGGCCATGGCCATGCCCACCGCGGTGCCCATAATGCCGGTCTCGCAAAGGGGAGTGTCGATCACCCGGTCGGCGCCGAACTGCTCGTGCATGCCCTCGGTGATGCGGAACACCCCGCCCTCCACGCCCACGTCCTCGCCCAGCATCACCAGCGACGGGTCCCGCTCGAAGGCCGAGTGCAGGGTCAGCTTGAGGGCCTCGGTCATGTCGAGCCGCCGGGTCTCTCCGCCGGGCGACGGCTCCGGGGCAGGTGACCAGGCCCCGTCCGGCTCCAGCACAGCGGCGGCCTCGCCGACGTCCTGCTGCTCGCGGTGGAGCTGCTCGGTGAGGGAGGCCGGAGCCCGGGCGAACAGCTGCCGGGGCGAGTAGTCGCGCGACACCGCGGGCCGGGCCTCCAGCTCAGCGACGTAGGCCTCGAGTTCGGCTGAGATCCCCGCCCGCATGTCGTCTTCCTGCCCGGCCTCCCACAGTCCCTTGCTCACCAGGAACGCCCGCATCCTGGTTATGGGGTCCTGCTCGCGCCACCGGGCCTCCTCGTCGCTGGTGCGGTAGACGGGAGTCCCGTCGTAGGTGGAGTGGGGAGCGAAACGGTAGGTGAGCATCTCGATGAGGGTGGGGCCCTCACCGGCCGCGGCCCGCTCGACAGCCTCATAGGTCGTCTGGTACATGGCCAGCGGGTCCATTCCATCGACCCGCACGCCCTCGAACCCGTAGCCCTCGGCCTTGGCCGCCAGCGTGGCCGCCGCGGTCTGCTTGTCGATGGTGGTGGACTGGGCCACCTGGTTGTTCTGGCACAGGAACACGGTGGGGGTGTTCCACACTCCGGCGAAGTTCATGGCCGCGTGGAAGTCGGATTCCGAGGTGGCCCCGTCGCCGAACACCACCATGGCCACCGTGTCGCGTCCCTGGAGCCGCTCGGCGTAGCCGAAGCCCACCGCGTGGGGGAGATGGGTGCCGATCGTGGCGTTGAGACGGGTCACCCGGTAGCGGTTGACGTCCCAGAGGTCATCGTCGTCGGCTACGCCCATCCAGAGGCCGACCGCGGCGATTGGGCTCATGCCCCGGGCCAGCCACATGCCCAGCTCCCGGTAGGCGGTGAAGAGCCAGTCGGTCTCGCGCAGGGCCAGCGCCGCCCCGACATGAGCCTCCTGACCGCTCACCTGGTAGTAGGCCGGCATGCGTCCCTGGCGCTGGAGGTTGAGGAGCTTCTCGTCGGCCATCCTGGTGGTGAGCAGCAGGCGCAGCATGTCGACGAGCTGGCTGTCGTCGAGATCAGGGACCGGCCCCACCAGCTCGCCCGCCGGGTCCAGGATCTGCCGCATCCTCAGGCTCCTCCCGTGATCGGCCACCAGCGACACTCTACGATGAGAAACGCTTGCATTTCACCTTGTGTGCCTGTGATTCTGCATCTCCAGTCCGGATACAGCATGATTTTCTACGACTAGGCTCCGTTTATGACCGAGACAAACACGGGCAGGACGGCCACGGCCGACACCTTCGACGTGAGCGGTCGCCGGGTGGTGATCACCGGCGGCACCGCCGGGATCGGCCTGGCCGCGGCGGCGCATCTGGTCCGCTGCGGTGCCCAGGTGGTGATCGGCGGTCGCCGCGCTGGGGGCCGGGACATCGCCGAGGGCATAGGCGCGGAGTTCGTGCCCATGGACGTAGCCGATGAAGCCTCGGTGGCGACGGCCTTCGAGGCGGTGGCCGAGCGTTTCGAGGCTCTTGACGCCCTGATCCTCAACGCCGGCATCGACGCCTTCCACGGAGATGTGGACTCGCTGGATCTGGAGGTCTTCGAGCGGGTCATGGACGTCAACACGATGGGCGTCGTGCGGGCGGTGCGCCATGGCGTGAACATGGTGCGGGACCACGGGTCGGTCATCGTCACCAGCTCCCCGGCCGGCTCGGTCGGCGCTCCGGGGATGGCTGCTTACGGCGCCTCGAAGGCGGCTATCGACCAACTAGTCCGGGTGTGGGCGTTGGAACTCGGACCCCGCCACATCCGGGTGAACGCGGTGCTGCCCGGAAACGTCCAGAGCGAGATGATGTCCGAGTCGACGCCCGATGTGGAGCTGATCCGGCGCCTGACCGCCAACGACACCTACCGACCCGCGCCCGAGATCGCGCCGGTGTTCCACTTCCTGGTGAGCGACGCCAGCGCGCCGCTCACCGGGTCGCTGGTGGGCTGCCACGACGGCATCCCCGCCGGCTTCAGCCTGGAGGTCATGGCCCGCGTGGCCGCCGACCTGCCCGCCGGCGACGAGGGTTTGCAATGACACCTGTGCTGGCGGGGCGGGTGGCGCTGGTCACCGGCGCGGGCCGATCCGGAGGGATGGGAGAGGCAACGGCGCGGCGGCTGGCCGAGGCCGGCGCTGACGTGGTTGTCACCGACTTGGCCCGGGACCGCCCCGAACTCCGCCAGGATCCCACCCACGGCTTGGGCGACGATCTGGGCGCGCTGGAGGCGCTGGCCGCAGAGTTGAGCGACCGCTACGACGTCAGGAGCTTCGCGGCCCCCCTGGACGTCACCGACCAGGACCAGGCCGAAGCCGTCGTGCAGCGGACCGTGGGCGAACTGGGGTCGCTCGACATCCTGTTCAACAACGCGGGAGCCACCACCGGGGTGGGCCGCTTCGTCGACCAGACCGAGGAGCAGTGGAACCTGTCGTGGCAGGTCAACGTCATGGGGTCGCGGCGGATGGCGCTGCTGGCCCTCGGCCCGATGGTCGAAAACGGGCGGGGCGTGATCGTCAACAACGTGTCGATCGGGGGATTGGTGTCGGACGCCGGCTACGGGGCCTACAACGTCACCAAGTTCGGCCTGACCGCCATGACCAAGCTCATCGCCAAGGAGCACGGTGCGGACGGGATCCGCTGCGTGGGCGTGTGCCCCGGTCCGATCGACACCCAGATGGCGGTGGCCAACCGCAGGCTGGTCGCCGACCTGGCCGGGGTGACCGACGACGAGGCCAGCGAGATGCTGGTCGCGGAGGTTCCGCTGGGACGTTGGGGCACGGCGGACGAGGTGGCCCAACTGGTCGTGTTCCTGGCATCGCCAGCCGCCGCCTACATCAACGGCGCGCTCATCCCCATCGACGGAGGCGTGCTTCCCTAGGGCTCCCGGGCTGCCTAACTGAGCCCAGCGGTCATCGACTCCTTGACTTCCACCAGATAGACGAACGCTTCGACCTGGCGCACTCCCGCGGTCGAGCGGACCTGGTCGAGTAGTTCGGCCAGATGGGCCTCGTCGCGGTAGCTGGCCTCGACCAGCACATCACAGTGTCCGAGCACGGTGGCCACCATGGTCGTGTCGGGCATGGCCGCCACTTGCTCGGCCACGGGTTGTGCCGGGCCCTCGACGTCGATCATCAGTCCGGCGTAGCCCTGGATCCCGAGCACTCCGGGACTGACGATGGTCTGCACGGTTACCACTCCCTTGGCCATGAGTGCAAGGACGCGCTCACGGGTGGCGGCGTGCGACATTCCCGCCACGCCCGAGAGGTCGGCGAAGGTTGCCCGGCCGTCGGCGGCCAGGCACTCGAGCAGCCTTATGTCGGTGGTGTCCACGGGCCTCTGGCGGGCCCCGAGGCGATGATCGCCGCCCTTCGATCCGTCGCCGGCATGGGACCAGTCCTGCTTTACGTAGGCGACCAGTGAGGCGGCATCGATGCCCCTAACCTGCGGCTCGGCCCGGGCCTGCTCGATGGCGGCGTTCAGATGCTCGGCATCACGAGCCCTGAACTCCACGAACAGTCCGCGCGGCCCGGCCAGGATGAGCACGAAGGCGGCCTCGTCCATCCCGGCCAGCCGTTCGGCCACCGGGGCGACCGCACCGCTCACGTCCACCAGGCAGTAGGCGAACTCGCCGTAGCCCAGGGCACGAGGATCGATGCGTCCGAGAATGTGGATGATGCCGCGGTCGCGCAGCCGGATGACGCGCGCCTTGACCGCGGCCTGCGACATGCCGATCCGTCGGGCCAGCGCCGCATAGCTGGCCCGGCCGTCGGCCACCAGGCTGTCGATCAGGGCGCGGTCTACATCGTCCAGTTCCACCATGTCGACATCATCGTAGGCGCCGACTGAAACCAGCTTCCGGTCGTCAATCGCGCTCATCTAGGAAGCGCAGGCTGTTGATCGAGTTCGGCACTGAATCCGTGGCCATCCCATCATGCGGCAAATAGAACTATTGCCTTTAGCGCTGAGTTGCCAACATATGTACAATTCAGCTATCAAGACTCACATGATCACGCGTGCTTGCGCCGCGAAGGAGGAACACACCATGAGTCCCAAGTCACCCTGGAGGATCTTGACGGCGGTTCTGCTCGCATTCGCCCTCGTGGCGGCGGCCTGCGGCGACGACGAGGAAGACGCTCCCGCCGCGCCGGAGCCCGCACCGGCCGCACCCGCGGAGGAGCCGGCTGAGGAGCCGATGGACGAGCCTGAGGAGCCTGCCGAGGAGGCCATGGAGGAGCCCGCCGAGGAGCCTGCCGAAGAGGCCATGGAGGAACCGGCAGAGGAGCCCATGGAGATGGCGCCGCTCAAGATCGGGTTGATCGCCCAGGTCGAGGAGCTCATGGCCTTCCCCGAGGTTCCCGCGGTGGCCCAGGCCTACGTCGACTACTTCAACGCCGAGCACGGTGGCGCTGACGGGCACCCGTTGGAGCTCGTGGTCTGCGGCGCCGGTGACGTACCGGAGTCCCATATCGCCTGTGCCAACGAGTTCGTGAACGCCGACGACGTCCATGTGGTCATCAACGGCGGTTTCCTGTCCAACAGCATCGTCTCGGGCACGATCCTGGCCGAGGCGGGCAAGGCGAACCTCGGGTTGGGTAACGACTTCATCGACTACCTGACACCGAATCTCTACAACTTCGATCCCGGCCTGCCCGGTTTGGCCCAGGTCTTCTTCGTGTTCGCCAAGGCGCAGCGCGATGTATCCACCATGTCTCTGTTCCTGGCCGACGATCCGGCCATCGCACCGTTCGAGCCGGCGTTGTACGACATCGGCGAGAGCAACGGCATCACGATCAATGAGACCATCTACCTGGGGTTCGAGCCGGACCTGACCGGACCGGTCTCCGCGGCTGACGCCTCCAACGACGGCTGGCTGTTCGTGCTGGCCGACGGTGCCCAGTGCACCGCGGCTGCAAACGGCGCGGCAACGGTTGGCTACGGAGGCCATATCTTCGGCAACGATCTGTGCCTGAGCCAGGACTTGGTCGAGTCGGGCGCCGTGGATGGCTGGTCCGGCCCGATCGTGTCCAGCGCCCCCACAATCGACGGCGGCGCCGAGATCGACGAGATAAACCGCATCCTCGACACCTACGGTGGAGCAGACGTTCAGACCGCAGGACTGGCCGGCTGGGCGCTGGCCCAGGTCTTCATCGCCCGGGACATACTCATTGCGGGCGGCGGTGCTGACGCCAACGACGAGTCGGTACTGGCCGCACTCAGCACCTATTCCCGCAGCGACATCCCCGGCTATCCCGAGGTGAGCTGCCCCGGTCCCGATCCGTGGGCGGGCGCCTGCAACACCTCTCCGCTGATGGTCACCATCGCCGACGGGCAGATGACGGCCCCCGACGGGTTCACGTTCCTGGACTTCTCGGAGCTGAACTTCCTGCTGGGCTGACGCCCGCGATAACCACGCTCTCATCGACGCCGAGTCCGGCCGGACCCCGCTGAGGGGTCCGGCTAGGCTCGGCCTCACAGGGGGTCTCGTGATCGCCAGACTGTCTCCAGCTGAGCGGATCGGAACCGTTGCTGTCGGGGCCATCGCGCTCGCCTGGATCGTGGCGGCGATCGCTCGCAGAGACATGTTCTTTGACCCGGTGCTGTTCGGGCTCGGCTCTGGTGCCATCATCGCCGCGCTGGCCATCGGGCTGGTGGTGGCCTTCCGGGCCTCGGGGGTCATCAACTTCGGTCACGGAGCGATCGCCACCTACGTGACCTATGTGTACGTGTCGCTGGTGGGCACCGGGCAGTATCCGGTTCCGCCGCTGCCCAACCCGCTGGCGCCGATCGAGGGCATCGCCGGGGTGGAGATCGTCGACTTCCCGACCTTCATCGACCTGGGCGACTCGATGGGCAAGGCTCCGGCCCTGCTGATTGCACTGGCCACCGCGGCCGCCCTGGGGCTTGTGGCCCATTTCGCCATCTTCCGCCCGCTGCGCTACGCCCCGGTGCTGGCCAAGGTGATCGCCTCGGTGGGCATAATGCTGTTCCTACAGGCCGCCGTGGTGCTGCGTTTCGGTGCCCGGGCCAAAGCGACCGAGCCGATCTTCCCCAACGACCCGGTCGACATCCTGGGTGCCCGGGTGGGCCAGGACCGCCTGTGGGTGCTGGGGACAGTCGTCGTGATCACCGTGGCGCTGTGGATGCTGTTCCGCTACACCCGCTTCGGGATCGCCACCCGGGCCGGTGCCGAGAACGAGCGATTCACGACGCTGCTGGGCTTCAACGCCGACTTCCAGGCCGGGATCAGCTGGGTGATGGCCTCCGTGCTGGCCGGGCTGGTAGGCATCCTGGTCGCGCCCATCACCGGCGTGACCCCCAACTTCTTCACCGTGCTGCTCATCTCGTCGCTGGGGGCGGCGCTGCTGGGGAGGATGTCGTCGTTCGTAATCGCCGCGGCTGCGGGCCTGATGCTCGGCATCGTCGACCAGGAACTGTTCCGCCTGGAGCTGGAATGGGGCTGGATTCCCGACATCGGCATCCGCCGGGCGCTGCCGTTCGTGGTCATCGCGCTGGCCATGGTGATCCGGGGCGAGTCCTTGCCGTCGCGGGGTGCACTCACCGTAGAGCGGCTACCCGAGGCGTACTCCCCCCGCATCACCCGGGGCCGTCTGATCGGGTACGGGGCGCTGATCGCGGTGGCCTTCTGGCTGACCGTCTTTGCCCCGTTCCAGTACCGGGGCGGGATGCAGAACTCCATGATCGGGGTGATCCTGGCCCTGTCGCTGGTGGTTGTAACCGGATATGTGGGCCAGATCTCGCTGATGCAGATGGCCCTGGCCGGGATCGGGGCGTTCTCGGTGGCGTCCTTCGGCACCCAGGCTGGAATGCCGCTGTTCATCTCATTGCCGCTGGCGGTGGCATCCGGAGTGGGGTTCGGTCTGATCGCGGCCATCCCGTCGCTGCGCACCCGGGGTGCCAGCCTGGCCATCGTCACCCTGGCCAGCGGCCTGGCCATGGGCGAGATCTTCTTCTCGCGCCCAGGGTGGTTCGGTCTTGACCGCGGCGTGAAGACGACCGACCCACCGACACTGTTCGGTATCGAGTTCGGGCCCAACAGCGACTTCATCCTAGGCGACGGCAAGATCCCCACCGGCGGCTACGGGCTGGTACTGCTGGTGGTGGGCGCGCTGTGCTGCATATCGGTGATGCGGCTGCGCCGGTCGCGCCTGGGCGAGCAGATGCTGGCGGTACGGGCCAACGAGCGGGCCGCGGCCGCGGCCGGCGTGAACGTCGCGGCGATCAAGCTGTCAGCCTTCGCCATCTCGAGCTTCTTCGCCGCGCTGGGCGGCGCGCTCATCGCCTTCAATCTGGGCACATACGGCACCGATACCTTCGGGATCTTTGCATCGCTGACCGTGCTCGCCTTCGCCTATCTCGGCGGCATAAGCACTGTCGGCGGGGCCATCACCGCGGGGACACTGTTCTCCGAGGGCATCGGCATTGTGGTCACCAACGAGTGGGTGATCGACGTGGGCCCCTACACCGCCTATGTGGCCGGGTTCTTCCTGATCGGTACCGCGGTCTACAACAACGAGGGCATCGACGGCTTCCAGCGCAGGCAGTTCCACCAGCTCGGCGCCTGGCTCGGTCGCCGCTGGCGCGCCGCCCGCGGCGGTGCAGCACGACGGGAGCCGGAGGGCGCCGATGTCTGACGCCGTCCTCGCAACACGCGGCCTCAACGTCCGCTTCGGGGGCCTGCTGGCCGTGAACGACGTGTCGCTGGAATGCCGTCAGGGCCAGCTCACCGGGCTGATCGGCCCCAACGGCGCGGGGAAGACCACCTTCATCGACGCGGTGACCGGCTTCCTGCCCAACAACGCGCTCGGGTCGGTGCTGCTTGAGGGCGAGGAGGTGTTCGGGCGCTCACCCCATCAGCTGTCCCACGACGGTCTCACCCGCACCTGGCAGACGCTGGAACTCTTCGACGACATCACGGTGCGCTCCAACCTCGACGTGTCCAGCCGCCGACTCACCCTGGGCGCGGCGCTACTCGACTACTTCCGACCGCGCCAGCGTGAAGAGCGGGTGGAGGAGGTCCTCGATCTGCTCAACCTGGGCGACATCGCCGAGCGCCAGCCCCGGGAGCTTTCGCAGGGCCAGCGCAAGCTGGTGGGCGTGGGCCGGGCCCTGGTGGCCGAGTCGTCGAAGATCCTGCTGCTGGACGAGCCCGCCGCCGGGCTCGACAAGGCCGAGACCGAGTGGTTCGGCGCCCAGCTCCGGGGTCTGGTGGATCAGGGCTACACGATGCTGCTCGTCGACCACGACATGGGCCTGGTACTCAACGTGTGCGACTACATCCACATGCTGGTGTTCGGCCAGATGACCGCCTCGGGAACCCCCGACGAGATGCGCAACGACCCGGAGGTTATCGCGGCCTACCTGGGCCACAGCGGGGCCGAGCCATGAGCGAGCGCCTTCTGACCATCGAAAACCTCGACACCGGCTACGACGGAGTGGCGGTGGTGCGCGGCCTGAGCCTGCACGTCGACGCAGGCGAGGTGGTGGCGTTGCTGGGACCGAACGGCGCGGGCAAGACCACGACGCTGATGACGGTCTCGGGCATGGGCCAGATCCTGGCCGGCTCAGTGACCATCATGGGCCGGCCGGTGCCCCGGCTGCGTCAGGCCCACCGGGTGGCCCGCTGGGGTGTGAGCCACGTGCCCGAGAACCGGGGCCTGCTGTTCCAACTGACGGTGCGGGAGAATCTCCAACTGGCCAAGATCCGCGGCCGCGTCGACATCGACCGGGCCCTGGACTTCTTCCCCGCCCTCGTTCCGCTCATCAGCCGCCGGGCCGGGCTGCTCAGCGGCGGCGAGCAGCAGATGCTGGCGCTGGCCCGCTCGATCGTGGCCGAGCCCAAACTGTTGATGGTGGACGAGATGAGTCTGGGTCTGGCCCCGGTGATCTATGAGGAGCTGATGCCGGTGGTGCGCCGCATCGCCGATGAGACCGGTGCCGGCGTGTTGCTGGTGGAGCAGCACGTGGACCTGGCCCTGGAGGTGTCCGACCGCGGCTACGTGCTGAATCACGGTGACCTAGCGATGCAGGGCGCGGCCTCCGACCTGCTGGCCGACCGGTCCCTACTCGACGCCAGCTACCTGGGCGTCGAATCACTGGAGGAATGATGACTGAGCCCGCCAGGACCAACACAGTGCTGACCATCCCCGAGCCTCGCACCGCGGCCCTGGCCACCAAGCCCTACCCGGTAGCCGGGCCGGGGTTCGTGATCGTCGAGGTGGCGGTGGCGCCGGTGTGTAACGAGGGCCGCATCTACCGCGACCACCAGTTCGAGTGGCACGACAGCCCCGAGCATCTCGGCCATGAGGGGGTCGGCACGATCGTCGAGACCCGGCCGGGATCCCGGTTCGAGCCGGGTGATCGGGTGGTGGTGTTCCAAGCCAACAGCTGCCAGAAGTGCTTCGTGTGCACCCAGGGGCTGTCTCCCACCCACTGCCTGGGCATCCCGTACGAGGGGTACGACGACGGCATGGCCCCCCAGGACGTGACTGCTGGCCTGCTCGGCATCGAGAAGGTCAACGGCAGCGCCTCGGGCGGGTTCGGCATGGCCCGCTACCGCCTGGCCCCCGAGCACATGGTGGTGCGGCTGCCCGACAACCTGTCGTTCCACCACGCGGCCGCGGCCAACTGCACGCTGGGATGCACCTACACAGCCGCCGAGGAGTCCGGCGTCAAGGCAGGAGACGTAGTGCTGGTGGGCGGCGTGGGCTTCATCGGGCTGGGCGCGGTGGCCAACGCCCTGCACCGGGGGGCGTCAGTGGTGGTGCTGGGCCGCAACCGATACCGCATGGAGCTGTGCCGCCGTCTCGGTGTGACGGCCGTAATCGATCCCGGCAGCCCCGACTGGCTCGATCAGGTCCATGCTGTGACCGGTGACCGCCGTGGAGCGGACGTGGCCTTCGAGGGCTCGGGGACGCCGTACTACCTGGACCGCTGCATGGCCGGCCTGCGCCGCTACGGAACCTTGTTCTCGCTGGGCTTCACGGGGTCGGAGGGCTACTCGGTGAGCATTCTCAACGACATGATGGACCGCCACATCAACTGGACCGGCGGCCACGACGTGCGCTTTCGCGACCGCGACGGGCTGCTGCGGATGCTGTGCGACCCAGCCGTGCAGGGCTGGATCGACACCATCGTCACCCACACGTATCCGATGAGCCGAGCCGGCGAGGCCTTCGAGACCGCGCTCACCAAGGACTGCGGCAAGATCTACCTGCTGCCCCAGGAGTAAGGAACCCGCCTCGATGGCGTACCCGCATCTCTTCAGCCCGATCAGGATCGGTCCCGTCGAGGTCGCCAACCGCGTCGCCGTCAGCGCGCACCACAACAACTTCGACATCAACGGACTGTGGAGCGAGCGCACGATCAAGTACCTCGAGGCCCGCGCCGCCGGAGGCGCCGGGCTGATCATCGCCGGCGCCATCCGCGTGCATCCCCGCAACGCCGAGTCGATCTGCTGGCCGCGCTCGGACTGGGCCTTCGCTCCCGGTCAGCCCGAAATGTTCCGGGCGGGCACGGCCGCCATCAAGGCCCACGGCACGGCAGTCTTCGCCCAACTCGCCCACGGCGGGCGCCAGTACTGGGACAGCGGCGAGGACATGGAGCCGCTGCTGGCACCCTCGGCCATCGCTTGCCCGGCCATCGCCGAGACGCCGAAGGAGATGGAGCCCGAGGACCTCGCCGAGGTCGCCGAGTCGTTCGCCGAGGCCGCCGCGATCTGCGCGGACGCCGGCTTCGACGGCATCGAGGTGCACGCCGCCTACGGCTACTTGCTGTCATCGTTCATCACGCCCACCACCAACCGCCGCGACGACAGCTACGGAGGTGATCTCACCGCTCGGATGCGCTATCCGCTGGAGGTGGTCGCCCGGGTGCGGGACGTGATCGGCCCCGGCATGGCTCTCGGTGTCCGGATGGTCGCCGACGAGCGCGTGGAGGGCGGCCTGGCGGCCGCCGACGCTCCGCTGGTGGCGGCCGCGTTCGAGGCGTCCGGGTTGGTCGACTATCTCAGCGTCGTCAGCGGCACGTACGCGAGCGAGGGAGTGCTGGACCCGACGCTGTACGTCGCGCCGGGATGCGACGTACATCTCGCCGAAAGCGTCAGGCAGGCGGTGCAGGTGCCAGTCCTAGTGGCTGGGCGGATCAAGGATCCCGCCATGGCCGAGAGCATCGTCGCCGAGGGCCGAGCCGACCTGGTGGCCATGACACGGGCCACGATTTGTGACCCCGACATGCCCCGCAAGGCCCGCGCCGACCGCATCGACGAGATCCGCTGGTGCATCGGATGCAACCAGCGCTGCATCGGCAACCTTGAGCACCACCTGCCGATCAGCTGCATCCAGAACCCGGTTTCCGGGCGCGAGTTCGATCCGTTCTGGGCGCGGATGCAGCCCGCGCCGGCGCCCAAGGCGGTGATGGTGATCGGCGCGGGTCCGGCCGGTTGCGAGGCGGCTCGGGTGCTGGCCGAGCGCGGCCATCGGGTGACGCTGCTCGACCGGGCCGAGGTGATCGGCGGGCAGATCCGCATCATCGAACGCGGCAGTGGTCGGGGTGAGTGGGGAGACGTTCACCGCTACTACTCCAATCGCCTCGACGCGCTCGGAGTGGACCTCCGCCTCAGCACCGCGGTGTCAGCGGCCGATGTGCAAGCGCAGCGTCCCGACGCGGTGGTGATCGCCACGGGATCGGTGGCCCGCACCCGGCCCTTCGAGCACCTGCCGGCGCTTGAAGGCGTTGAGGCCTCCGTCGATGTGCGCTCAGTTCTCAGCTCCGAGGTGGAGCCGGGGCAACGGGTCGTGGTGTATGCGGGGGACAACTACTTGCAGGGGCTGACCGCCGCCGACACGCTGCTGGACCGCGGCCACCGGGTCGACCTGGTGGTGCCCGCTGCCTCCCCGGGCGCTAAGGCCGAGGCTCAGACCGTGCACACGGTCGTGTCGCGGATCGTCTCGAAGGGCGTGGCCTCCATGCGAGCGATGAGCGCCCTGACCCGCTTCTCGCCGGGCCGTGTTGAGGGTGTGGACATGCTTACCGGCACGTCCTTCACGCTCGAGTGCGACACGCTGGTGAGCTGCTTCGGCGGCGTCGCCGACGACGGCCTGTACCACAGCCTCAAGGGCTGCGTCCCGGAACTGCACCGCATCGGCGACTGCGTGGCGCCGCGCACCACCGACGCGGCCATCTTCGAGGGGGGCCGCATCGGCCGCCTCATCTGAGCCAGTTGTATGCCGGCCGAGTGAGAGAGTCAGGATCCCTGCCATGAACATCGAGGAGCTGCGCAAGTCCCAATCGCTGGAGGGCCAGGTGGCCATCGTCACCGGGGCGTCCCGGCCCAACGGCCAGGGTCGGGCCATCTCCAAGGCGCTGGCGGTGCGGGGCGCCAAGCTGGTGATGACGGACCTGGAGGGCGACGACCCCCGCTACAACTACGAGGGGCTCGGCGTCGGGTCCGGCGAGATGCTTGCTGAAGCCGTCGAGGAAGTCACAGCGCTTGGAACCGATGCCATCGGGGTCACCGCCGACATCACCGACAAGGCTGAGATCGACAGGGTCGTCGATGCCGCGCTGGAGGCCTTCGGCGGGATCGACATCCTGGTGAACAACGCCGGGTCGGTGCACGGCCACTTCATTGCCGAGCTCACCGACGATATATGGGATGCCTCCTACCGGGTGAACCTCAAGGCGCCGGTCGACTTCGCCGCGGCCGTGTTGCCCCACATGCGCGAGCGGGGCGGCGGGTCGATCGTGCAGAACACCTCAGTGGCCGGCCTCGTCGCGTTCGCCGGTGGAGGCTGCTACAGCGGCACCAAACACGGTGCGGTCGGGATGATGAAGGTGATGGCCGAGGAGTTCGGCCCGGACAACATCCGGGTGAACGCGGTCTGTCCGGGCAATGTGTGGACCGACATCAGCCAGCGCGAGGCGGAGCTCTTCAGCGAGCGCGGTTTCGGCGACAGCGCTGCGCAGGTCATCCAGACGATGAAGGACATGGCCAGCCTTCCGGCCCGCTACGCCACCCCTCAAGACATCGCCGAGGCGGTCGCCTTCCTTTGCACCCCCGGCGCCAAGTTCATCACCGGCATCACGCTCAGAGTGGACGGCGGGATCAGCATCGGCGGGGCCTAGAGGGTGCCCCGGGGCGGAGACGGTCAACAGTAGGCGTGCTCGGTGACCATCCCGGTGAGCTGCATCGCCCGCAGGACCGGCTTGCCTGAAGCCCCGGCCACCACGGCCCGGTGGTGCTCGGTGTAGGCCATGCAGTCCATCACGATCACGTCGACATCCTGATCGGCCAGTGAGCGGGCCACCTCGGCGAACTGGTCGTCGGTGAAGACCACATCCTCGCCGGGCACCTGCGGAGCGGCGTAACGGGCGTGGATGTCCAGCCCGCGGCGTTCGCCGAGGGCCAGCCAGTGCTTGACTTCCTCTTCCATGGCTGCCTCGACCGGCTGGATGACGCCGACGGCGCCGCCCTCGGTGGCGATGGTGGCCGCGGTGTCCTCGAGGATCGTGTAGGGAGTGACCACGCCCTCCATGGCGTCAAGCTCCTCCCACGGGAGCGTGCAGCAGATCATCACCGCGTCGCATCCGTCCTCCAGCAGTCGCCGCGCCTGTTTCTGCATCCCGTCGAGCACGACCTCGTGGGTGAGGTTGACCGTCGATCCGTCCTCGAGGATCTCGGCGTAGGAGTTGGGCTCCACCCCTTCGGACAGGGCCCTCAGCTCCTCGTCGGTCATGCCGTCCTGGGAGCCGCAGACCACCAGGTCCGCCTCGAGGTCGAGGTGCTCTCTGACGAATGCGACCATCTCCGGGTCGGACCGGTAGGGGACCAGCACTCCGATTCTTGTCATTGTCATCTCCCTGTTCAGGTCTTCATGGCGGTCCGCCGCGAACGACTACAGCCCCGGCGCCATCCCGCCCGCGATCGGGATGCTCACGCCGGTCAGGTAGCGGCCCTCGGGTCCGACCAGGAAGGCCACCACGCCGGCTACCTCCTCGGGCTCGCACGAGTAACCCAGTGGGATGAAGCTGACCTCCAACTCCTCTGCCTCCTCGTACGACAGGCCGTGCATGTCCATGTGCATCTCCATGACCCGGTCGTGCAGCTGGGTTTTGACCGAGCCGGGGCAGATGGCCACGCACCGGATGTTGTCGGGGCCGAACTCCAGCGCGATGGCCTTGGTCAACCCGATCACGGCGTGCTTGCTGGCGGTGTAGGGCGCCGGTATGCCGCCGATGGCGCCCAGCCCCGACATCGACGAGTTGTTGACGATGACCCCACCGCCGGCAGCCTGCATGTGGGGGATGACCGCGCAGCTGAACCGGTTGACCCCCATGAGGTTGACCGCCAGCGTCTGTGACCAGACCTCCTCGGAGTTCTCCAGCAGCCGGTGGCTGCCGATCCCCACGCCTGCGTTGTTGACCAGGATCTCCGGAGGTCCCAGCTGCTCGGTGACCGTGGCCACGCAGGACTGCACTGAGTCACCGTCGGTGGCGTCGGCGGGCACGGCCAGGGCCCGGCCGCCCGACGCCACGATGCCGGCCTCCTGCTCGGCCAGCGCTTCGGCGGTGCTCTCGAGGTCGACCAGGGCCACCGCCGAGCCCATCGACGCGAGCTTGGCGGCTACGGCCGCACCCATGCCGCGCTGGTGGGAGGCACCGGTGACGATCGCGACCTTCCCGTCGAGGCTCATGCGACCCGGCCCCCTACAACTCGATACTGTCGAACAGATCGTCACCGTCGAAGGTGATCGCGTCCCAGTGCTCGATGAAGCGCCCGTCGCCAGCCTTGCGGAAGAAGTCGGCCGAGCGGTAGGCGACGGTGTCGCCCGAGGACGGGTCGATGCCCTCGACCCGTTGCAGGATCACCTCCATGTCGCCGTCGACCATGGTCAGGATCGTTTCGCGCTTGAGGGACGTCATGGCCTGCTTGATCGCCTCAACCTCCTCGAACAGCGCATCGGCGCTGGTCTCATACGGCTGGGTGTTGGAGTGATAGTCCGGGTGGAGAAAGGTCCGGGCCTCCTCGTAGCGGCCGTCGGTCAAGCACTCATACAGCCGCTCGACGTTCGGCTTGGATCTCTTGTCGGTCATCGCTGTGGTCCTCTCCGGGAGATTCCGGTCACTCGCTCTCTTCGCGGACGCGGACGCCGGCCATAACGCCGCCGTCGATCACGAAGTCGGCGCCGGTGGCGTAGCTGGACTGGTCCGAGGCGAGGAACAGGACGGTGTTGGCGATCTCGTGGGGCCGGCCGACGCGTTCGAGGGTGGTGATCTTGTGGGTGTAGGACGCCTCCTCCTCGATCATCATCTCAGTGTCGATCATGCCGGGGCAGACGCTGTTGACGCGGATGCCGTGGCGGCCCCATTCGAAGGCCGCGCTCCGGGTGAGGCCCCGGACCGCGAACTTGCTGGTGACGTAGGCGCCGACCTCGTCGGAAGCGATGAACCCGTTCGCTGATGAGATGTTGACGATCGAACCGCCGCCGTTGCGCCTCATGGGCTCGAACACGGCTCGCATCCCGAGGAACACGCCGGTCGTGTTGACCGCCATCGTCTGCTCGTACAGCTCCAAGGATGTGCTCTCGAGCGGCGAGAACCGCGCGATGCCGGCGTTGTTGACCAGCACGTTGGGAGGGCCGAAGGTGTCCTCGCAGTACCGGACTGCATCGGCCCACTGGCCCTCGTCCGTCACGTCGAGTTCGAACGCGGCCGCCATGGTTCCGATCTCGGCGGCCACCGCCCGGCAAGTCTCGGGGTTGATGTCACAGACAAGGACGCTCGCGCCGTGACGAGCGAGAGTCCGGGCCGATTCGGCCCCCAGCCCTTGGCCGGCCCCGGTGACGACGGCGATCTTGCCGTCCATCTGTGTCATGGGTCCCCCTAGCGGATCGGATTCCGTCGCCAGTGTGGCCGCACCGGCGCGATTAGGCCGACACCGGCTCGGGCTCACCAACCCTTTGGCGAAGCTGGCGGACGTACCACCGCTGGAAGTCTCCGATGAAGCTCTCTTGGGGGGCGAGGCGACCGGGACGGTAGGCGCGCGACGTTGCACCCTGGTAGGTCCGCTCCCAGATCGGGAAGTCCTCGTCGTTGACTTCGGTGTAGAACTCGCACACCTCGTCGATGTCGTAGTCCCGCCCCTCTTGGGCGTTCTTGTCGACCAGCCACGTCGTCTGCCAGTAGATCCGGTCGTGAGCCAGGGGCCTGATGCTGAAGATGGTGGCGTGGTCCACCGACATGAACAGCGAGTCCAGCGGGTTGAAGTTGGAGAACACCGACGCCTCGTCGGACTCGGTGAATCGGCCCATCAGCGGGGCCACCCGCTTGCCGCCGATCGTCTCGGACTCATATCCGGGCGCCAGTGGACCGCGTACCAGCCAGCGGAACTGATCGTCGTGCTCGCCGGCTTGGACGATCACCCCGGTCGCGTCGGGGAGTTGGGTCAGGGCGGCCTCCCATTCCTTCATCTCCTGCTCTGCTTCGGCCGCGGCCGCGATCACTTCCGCGGTCCGGGTGGATGCGGCCGCCTGCCAGTAGGCCGGAGTGCGGGTCTTGGTGAAGTTGGGATGGACGACCGGCACGTGATACGGGTCGATGGTGTTTTCAACGAGGGTCTTCCAGTTGGCGGCCACTGGGAAGCCGTGGACCCGGATCACCTTGGCGTCGGCGATCCCGTAGAAGTCGAAGACGTCTTGGAAGGGCTGGTAGGTCGTGTCGAAGTCGGTGGGCGTGTCCGCAATCGACAGGAAGATCAGGCCCTCGAAGACCCGCAGGTGACAGGGACGCAGATTGTGGGCGTCCGGGTCGAACGTCTCGTCGAAGACCACCTCGAGGCGGCGAGACTTGACCTTGCCGTCTAGTCCGTAGCTCCAGTTGTGGTAGGGGCAGGTGAACTGGCGCAGACCCTGGGCGCTATCGGTGCAGAGGCGGGCGGCCCGATGGCTGCAAACGTTGTAGAAGGCGCGGACCACTCGGTCGTTACCTCGCACGACGATTATCGACTCTCCGAACAGCGAAACGAGCTTGGTGTCACCCGGTTCGGGAATCTCAGAGCTATGGCCCGCCATGTACCACAGCGGTTCTAGAACCTCTATGTCGGCGGCCCACACGTCGGGATCGGTGTAGAACCCCGCCGGCAGCCCGTAGCCCGGCCGGTACTGCTCGAGGAGTGGACTGATCCGTTCTGACCTCACGTCTCCTCCCGGTTGTATGCTAATGTGGGTCTTGACCCATATTAGGCACGCGGAGTCTCCGCGTGTCAAGCGGCGGGCTGTGCGATGACCGGCTGCTCGCCGACGTACCCATCAGAAGCCGCCCCGTCACGCCAGCGTGCGATGGATCGCCGCGATGAGCTTGCCCGAGTCGGGGAGGTAGGCCTGCTCCAGCTGCGACGTGCTAGGCACGGGGATGTTGGGGGCCGCCACCCGCTCGATGGGGGCGTCCAGCAGGAAGAAGTTGTCGCCGGCTGCGGCCTGGGCCGCGAGTTCGGCCCCGAGGCCGCCGCGGATGCGGCTCTCCTCGATGATGACCAGCCGGCTGGTCTTGGCCACCGACTCGAAGATGGCATCGGAATCGAGCGGGACGATCGTGCGCGGGTCGACCACCTCGACGGAGATCCCCTGCTCTGCCAGCGTCTCAGCGGCGATCAGGGCCTGGTTCACCATGGCGCCGAAGGCGACCACGGTGACGTCGCTGCCCTGCCGGCGGACGGCCGCCTCCCCGAACGGCACCAGGTGGTCGCCGTCGGGCACCTCCGCCTCCGCGTTCTGGAGGCACAGGAGCATGTGCTCGAGGAACAGGACCGGGTCGTTGGACCGGATGGCCGTCTTCAACAGGCCCTTGGCGTCGGCCGGGGTGGACGGCATGGCGATGGGCAGGCCGGGCGTCTGGAAGAAGTGGGTCTCGGTGGACTGCGAGTGGTGCAGGCCGTAGGCGAAGCCTCCGCCGGTGGGCATGCGGATCACCAGCGGCACCTCGTACTGGCCCTGGGTCATGTACCGCCACTGGGCCGCCTGGTTGACGATCTGGTCGGCGGCCAGCAGCGCGAAGTCCGAGAACATGATCTCCACCACGGGTCTCATGCCCTCCAGCGCCGCACCGATGGCCACGCCTACCAGCGCGTTCTCGTGGATGGGGGTGTCGACGACCCGCTCGGTGCCGAACTCCTCGACCAGGCCGGCAGTGATGCCGAGGTTGGAGACCCTGATGTCCTCACCCAGCAGGAACACCCGGTCGTCGCGCTGCATCTCCTCGCGCAGCGCCGCCGTCAGGGCGGCCATGTACTTCACCGACGCCATGCTCACAGCACCCCGGTCTCGGCCAGATTCTCGTACAGGTAGCGGGCGCTGGGCGGCTCGGCCTCGAGAGCCAGCTTGAAGGCGGTGTCGACCTCTTCACGGGCCGCGGCACAGGCCGCCTCGATCGCGCCGGCGTCCATGGTGCCGCGCTGGATCAGGACTGCCTCGTAGCGGCTGATCGGATCCCTGCCCTTCCACTCGTCGACAAGGCCTTCATCGATGTAGGTGAGAGGGTCGGCGTCGAAGTGGCCGGCGATGCGGCAGGTGACCAGCTCCAGCAACACAGGTCCGTCGCCGCTGCGGGCCGACTCGACGGCTTCGAGGGCCTCGCTGTAAACGAGCTCCACGTCGTTGCCGTCGAGGCACTTGTTGGGGATCCCGTAGTAGCCGGCCCGGCTCCCGACGCCCTCGGCGGCCGGCGGGAAGTGGACATCGTGGTAGCTGAACTCCACGACCTGGTTGTTGGCCACGATGATCACCAGCGGGAGGCCCCAGATGGCGGCCATGTTCATCGTGGCGTGGGAGTCCGGGGTGTTGAAGGCGCCCTCGCCCAAATGGACCATTACCGCCCGGGCCTCGCCGCGCATCTTGACCGCCTGGGCCGATCCGGCTGCCATCGTGAGGTTGGCGCCCAGGACGCCCGACACCCCGTGAGTGTTGTGCTCCCGGTCGCCGAGATGTATGCCGCCGACGCCGCGGTTGATGCCCGTCTGTCGCCCCATCAGTTCGGCCACGAGGGCGTTCATGTCGGTGCCCCGGCCGAGGTAGTCGCCGAACCCCCGGAAGGTCGGGTAGAGGATGTCGTCGGGCTCGAGCGCGGCGGTGATGCCGGCCGAGATCGCCTCCTGGCCGGTGGCGGGGTGGGACATGCTCTCGCACCGGCCCCGCCTGATGAACCGCATGTGGCCCTCGTCCAGGGCGCGGGCCCGCAGCATTTCGCGATGGAGGGTTCGCTGCAGGCCGGGGTCGTTGCTTGCGGGCAGGCGCTCTGGGCGTGGTCGGGACTCCGGTCGGCTCATGGGCTCGGGCGCTTCGTCGACGGTTGGGAGCGAGTCCGGGACAGGGGCTGCCGCTGCGCCGGCCACGGCCCGCTCTACGTCGGCCTTCGTGACCCGCCCCTTCGGGCCGGTCGCGTCAACATCCGACAGATCGATGCCGTGTTGCTCCGCAAGCCTCTGGGCCGCGGGGGTGGCGACAACCCGCTGCGAGCCGTCGAGCATCACGACCCGCTCCTCGGACACGGCCTCCGGCTCCGCGGCAACGGCCGCCTCCGCGCTCTCGGCGATGACGGCGATCAGTTCGCCCGGTACTGCTTCGCCGCCCTCGTCGAGGCGGATGTCTATGAAGCCGTCGCAGACCGCCTCCACCTCGACCACGGTCTTCTCGCTCTCGACCATGGCGATGACCTGGTCCTCGACGACCGCGTCCCCCGACGTCACCAGCCATTCCTGAAGGACCATCTCGCTGGTCGACATGCCCACCTTCGGCATGAGTACCTCTGCGCTCATGGGGGTCACTCGCCGGCCGAAAGCAGCATCTCGCACAGGCCGACCGACAGGCCCGCCAGCATCCCGCCGTCGAGCACCAGGGAGCTGCCGCTGATGTAGCGGCAGTCGTCGGAGGCGAGGAAGTGGATCGTGGCGGCCACTTCGTCCATCTCGCAGACGCGCCGCAGCGGGGTCAGGCTGTTGAAGGCGGCCACCTCGGCCTCCGAGTCGGTCTCCTCCGCGAGGGTCTCGGTGGCCACCGTGCCCGGCGCGACGGACACCACCCGGATGCCGCGGTCCCCCAACTCGATGGCCGCGGTGCGGGTGACCGCGTCCACCGCGGCCTTGGATGCGCTGTAGGGGCCGTACTCGGGCACCGAGATGTGGGCCGCCAGGGAGGACACGTTGATGATCACCCCTCCGTCGTTCATGACCGGCGCGCCGTGCTTGATGCAGTAGACCGTGCCCAACACGTTGACCTCGTGGTCACGGCGGAAGGCCTCGGTGTCGCCCGTCTCGATGGGGCAGTCGAAGTCCCAGACGCCTGCGTTGTTGACCAGGACGTCGAGGGGTCCCAGCCGGTCGCGTACCTGGCTCATAAGGGTCCGGACCTGCTCCTCGTCGCTGACATCGGCCCGGATGAATGTGGCTCCGAGCCGGCTGGCCAGTCCGGAGTGGTCCGAGCGGTTGCAGAAGGCGACGGCGGCCCCGGCGGCCAGCATGCGCTTGACGGTGGCGAGTCCGATCCCGCTGCCGCCGCCGGTGACCAGCACCACCTTGTCGTTGACTGAGAACATTGCATCCCTGCTTTCTGAGCGATCAGGACCGGAACCCGAAGGCCGGCCACCTAGGTCCCCACACCCTGCAAGAAGAGGTCGACGGCCAGTTCGGGAATGTCGTCCAGTTGGAGGGTGGACTCGGGCATCCAACGCTCGAAGATCAGGCCGCTGATCAGGCTGCGCAGGACGCGGGTCAACTCGGAGGCCGACCGGTCGGCGCGGATCTCTCCCGTCTCCTGACCTCTCCCGATGACGACCTCGAGCGCTTGGTCGGAGGGGTCGACGGCCGGCAGGAGGGCCGCCACCTCGTCACGGTTCGGCCTGAGGGTCTCCCGGTACATGACTCGGGCGAACTCCTCGATCTCGGCCGACACCTTCAGGTCCGTGCGCACTATCGCCAGCAACTGCTCGCGGATGGGCGCGTCGGCGGGGAGCGGTTCGAGCGTCTCGACGATGCCTGCGAACCAGGCTGCCACCGCCTCGCGGAAGATCTCGTGCTTGGATTCGAAGTAGTTGTAGATGGTGCCCTTGCCGAGGCCCGCGGCCAGGGAGATGTCGTCGACCCGGGCGCCGTCGAAGCCCTTGGCTGCAAACTCGGCGGTGGCCGCTTCGAGCAGCCTGCGCCGATGCTCGGCTCTGGTCGCCTCAGTTACACGGGGCACAAGAGTATTATGGGTGGCGGCCCACTATAAGTCAATCGTATTCAGGAGTTGGACATGGCGGCGTATTCGCTGGTGGACATGCCCAGGTCGGTGGCCGACGCAGTGCGCAACGCGGCCCGGGCCGAGGCTGCGGGACTGCACCGCTACATGGTCGCCCAGGTTGAGCGGGCCGACTGCGTGGCCGTGCTGGCGGTGGTCGCCGACCGGGTGCCGAGGATCGAGCTGGCCACCGCGGTCATGGCCATCCAGTCGACGCTCCCGCAGTACGTCGCCCAGCAGGCCCGGACGCTCAACCAGATCAGCGACGGCCGTTTCACGCTGGGCTTGGGTGTGAGTCATGAGCCGATCGCGGTCGGGGTGCTGGGGCTGGAATGGGATCGCCCCTACCGCCACATGGTCGAGTACCTGGACGCGGTGCTGCCGCTACTGGCCGACCAGCGGGTGGACGTCGACGGCTCGAAGGTGTCGCACCACACCGAGATCGATGTGCCCGGGCCCGCCCCGAGGGTGATGCTGGCCGCGATGGGGCCGATGATGCTGGCGCTGGCCCGCGACCGCACGGAGGGCACCGTGTTGGCATTCACAGGGCCCCGCACGATCGAGAGCCATGTGCGCCCGATCATCGGTGAGGACGCCATGGTGTCGGCCGCGGTCGGGGTATGTGTCACCGCCGACATCGAGGATGCCAGGAGCCGCATCCGGGAAGAGCTCGCGATCTACCCCGCTTTGCCGTCCTATCAGGCGATGGTGGAGCGGGAGGGCATCGCCGACATGATGGACTTGGTGGCGGTGGGCCACCCCGACGACGTGAGGGCCGAACTGGCCCGTTACGCGGCCGCGGGCGCGGACGAGATCGGGATCGAGATTCTCGGCACTCCGGAGGAGACGGAACGGGCCTGGAGGATGATCGAGGAGGGTCTGGACTAGCCACCGGACCCGCTCGGCGGGCTCCGAGGCCCGGCTCCCTAGCTCAGCCAGCGGCGCTGCTCTCGGCCAGCAGGCAGAGGATCTCGTACATGAGGGTGGCTCCCACCAGCGCGGTGTTTCCGGACGGGTCGAACGGCGGGGCCACCTCCACCACATCGCCGCCGATCAGGTTCAGGTGCCGGAAGCAGCGCAGCAGCGACAGGGCCTCGCGGGTGGTGATGCCGCCCACCTCGGGGGTGCCGGTGCCGGGGGCGTAGACCGGGTCGAGACCGTCCACGTCGAAGCTGATGTAGGTGGGGCCGTCCCCCACGATGCGCTTGGCCTCCTCGGCTACCGCCTGCACGCCCAGTTCCTCGAACTCCTCGATGAACATGACCCGCATGCCCGAGTTCTGGGAGAACTCCCAGCCGTCGCCCCAGTTCTGGGCGCCGCGGATGCCGATCTGGATGCAGCGGGCCGGATCGACCAGTCCGTCCTCGGCCGCCAGGCGGAACGGCGCTCCGTGGTGGAACTTCTCGCCCCGGAACGGCCCCCAGGTGTCGGTGTGGGCGTCGATGTGGATCATCCCGATCGGGGACTCGGGGCTGCCCAGGGCCCGGAAGATCGGGTAGGTGATCGAGTGGTCGCCGCCGGCGGCCAGCGGCAGCGCCCCGGCCTCCACGATGCGCCGGGTGAAGGCTTCTATGTCGGCGGTGGCCGCGGCGTTGTCGAACACCCGAGAGAAGCGGACGTCGCCCACGTCGGCCACCCGGGCCGCTTCGAACGGGTTGACCCCGGTGGCGTGGTTGATGGCCCGCATCAGCGACGACTGGTTGCGGATCTCTCGGGGACCGTGGCGGGCGCCGGGCCGGTTGGTCACCCCGCCGTCGAAGGGCACCCCGAACATGGCGATGTCCACACCATCCAGGTCAGGCGTGTAGGGGGCCCGCATGAAGGTGGCGATTTCGGAGTAGCGGAGCTCGTAGAGAGGGTCGTCGCCGACCTCGATGCCGCGTGTCGCCATGGTCGAAGGCTAGGTCGCCGCCCCGTGGTGGGCCTTCATCCGGTAGGTGACCAACTCGTCGGTGTCGAGAGGTCCGGGGGCGTAGTGGCAGACCGACTCGTCTCCCAACTCGAAGATCATGGTGCCGACACTCATCTGGTACCCGCGGCCTGCCCGGCTCTGGCAGACCGGTCCGGTCGCATACATCGCGGCCAAGTCCTCGAGGGTCGAGTCGGGTCGAACGTGCTCGTCGAGCTGGCGCAACCGGGCCACGGAGTGATCGAAACGCTGGTAGGGGTGGCTGGGCGGCTGCACCAATGCGTGGTTGGTGTGCAGCGCCCGGTTGCCGTCAGCCGACGACGCCAGGGCTGTCGAGGAGACCTCCACCGCCACGGAACGGTCACGGGAGCCGATCACGAAGCTGTTGCCGCTGGCTACGGGAACGCGTCCTAGCAGAGCCAGTGCCTCGTCCACGGTCTCGCATCGCAGCAGGGCTGGGACCAGCAGTCCGGAACTTACTCCTGACCGGCTGTGTTGCAGCTGGCTCAGCGTCGTTATGCCCACCGCCACTCCCGCGCTGTTGACACCGTTGAGCCAGCAGGCCCGCCAGCGAGGGCGCCAGGATCTCCAGCCCCGACTGGTCCAGGTAACGCAGCATCACCTGAGTGCCGTCGCAGTGGCGGTCCAGGTCCTGGGTCTGGGCGACGATGCCCCGGCCCTGATGGTTGATGGCCAGGGCACTGCAGCGCTCGCGGCCGTCGGCGGCAGGATCGGAGTCCCGGGCCTGAAGCTCGTCGAGATACCACCAGCACTCGTCGATGAGCTGCCACGCGAACATCGTCTCGAAGTCCTGGCCTGCGCCTTCGGCGATGCCGGCCACCTCCGCCATGAGATCGGGAACATGGGCCTCACCAGCGGCCCGCAGCCCGGTTCGTTCCGATACCTCGCCCACGAACGTCATCGGATCGACGCTTGGAGCCAGATGCTCGTACCAGGCGTCGATCGCGTCAGAGATCCGGGCGCGCAGCTCCTCGCCGTGCTGCCGGCCCCGGTCCTGCGGCGGACCGGTGAGGGTGAGTTCGGGAATCATCGCAGGGCCAGCCGACACGGCAGGGGTCGGTCGGGAGCGAACGAAAGTGCGAACTCGCGGCCCCAAGGCGGCTCAGGGTCGAGCATCTCGTGTTGGAAGCGGTCCAGGAAGCGGCCTACCGCCTCGGTCGCCTCCAGCAGGGCGAAGTGGCTGCCCACACAGAACTTGGGCCCGGTGAGAAACGGGAAGTAGGCCCGGCGCTCGAGACGCAGCGGGCTGTGATCGGTCCAACGATGCGGCAGGAACTCCGAGGGCCGCTCGAAGTAGCGGCTGCTCCGCAGGAGCACGTACTCGGGGATCAGGATCTCCCACCCGGCCGGCACCATGACGGGGCCGAGGTCGAGATCGGCGACCACGGCCCTGTTGGTCACGTGCACGGGCGGGTAAAGCCTCAGTGTCTCGTCCACAATGTGGCGAGGTGGGGCGTCGCGGGTGTGCTGGTTCCGGCCCACCAGGTCCAGTGCGAACGAGACGGTGTTGGTGACGGTCTCGTGCCCGGCCAGGATCAGGGTGACGGCCTCGTCTCTTATCCCGGTGGCATCAAGCGCCGAGTCGGGTTCCGACGACGCCTCGATCAGGACACCGATCATGTCGTCGCCGGGGTGTTTCGGGTCTCTGGCGTCCACCACGCCGACTATCAGGCTGTGCAAGGCGGCAATGGCGGCCTGGAACGTCTCGGGCTCGTTGTCGAGGTCGGCGTTGGCCGGATCCGCCTCGGCCCAGCCGTGGATCTCCTCGACGGCGGTGTCGATGATCGCGGCGGCGTCGTCGTCGAGGTCGGTGCTGAATAGCAGATCGGCCACCACTCGCAGCGTCATCCGTCGCACCGCCGTGTGGAGGTCGAACTCGGAGCCCATCGGCCAGGCGTCCAGCTCGGAGGTGATGATGGCGACCATGCGCTCATGGAACCGGCCCACGGCTCGGGCTCCCAAGGGCTTCACAATCCGCCGGCGGCGGGGATGCCAGGTGGCCCAGTCGTAGTTGGTGAGGAGGCCCGAGCCGGTGGCGTGGCTCAGGCGCTGCAGCAATGCAGCCATTCCGATGTGCTGGAGCTTGTCGCCGAGGATGCGGTAGATGGCGTCGAGGTCGTAGACCACCGCCGTTCGGATCTCACCCAGATCGATGGCGACGAATTCGCCGTGTTGTTGGAGATCGACGAGGTACGGGTACATGCCGGCGGCGATGGCTTCCAACTGGTTGCCGTCCGGTCCCGGCGGCACTGGCTTCAGCATTGCTCCTCCGACTGTCTCGCGATGAGGTCCTGTGGCTGGTAGGGGATCGGGGTCAGCGAGCCGTGCGAGGGCATCGACAGAGGACGCGGGTTGCCGAGCCATTCGTCGATGTCGATCTGTTCCGGCGGCTTGTAATCGGCGGGGTGGGCCAGCGGCTTGTACCCCAACTCGGTGGCCAGCGCGTCTGCGTATCGGTCGAGGGCGGCCGCGTTCACGTAGTTGAGATGACCGGGCTTCTGGTAGTAGCTGTACCCGCCGCTCAGGTCGGGCTCCGGCCCCTCGACGATGCTACGCATCCGCTGCCAGCGCTCCGGGTCCTGGTCCTGGTCGCGAATGTGGTTGGCGATCAGGTCAGCCGTGGCTGCGAGCGCCCAGTAGCCGCCGGCAGCCAGGTTGGCCGGGCCCAGCACCATCATCTGCGGGTGA
Source organism: Acidimicrobiaceae bacterium (assembly GCA_009837445.1). GTDB lineage: Bacteria > Actinomycetota > Acidimicrobiia > Acidimicrobiales > Aldehydirespiratoraceae > Aldehydirespirator. The sequence continues at coordinate 127,028 of VXTM01000038.1, read as the reverse complement.
CGCCGGTGGAACGTCCAGATGAACAGGTCGTTGTCGGCATCGTTGCTGGAGATCCTGCAGTCCTCGTCGGCAACGAACGGCACCCGGTCGTAGTAGCCGGTGGCCCAGATGATCAGATCGAGTTGCTCGGCAGCGCCGTCGACGAAGCGGACAGTGGCGCCGTCGAAGCGCTCGATCTCGGGCCGGGCCATCAGGTCGCCGTGGGACAGGTGGTGCAGTATCTGGTCGTTGAGGATGGGGTGGTGGGCCAGCGGCGGATGGTCGGGCGGGCCGAACCCCACCCTGCTCATGTCACCCACGTGGATCTCCAGGAAGCGGCGCAACCGTTCCTGGCTTGAGACCGAGTTGATAGCGAAGCAGTCCAGGGGGACGCCCCCGATCAGTTTCGGGAAGAACCAGTAGGCCCGCCGGGTAGAGATCACAGCCCGCTCGGCTGCGATGGCGGCGTCCACCGCGATGTCCACCGCGGAGTTGCCGGCGCCAACGACCATCACTCTCTTGCGCTGGAACTCCCGGGCCGACTTGTAGGTCTGGCTGTGGCGGGCCTCACCGCGGAACGTCCCCGGATAGGTCGGCACGTTCGGCACCCTCTGGAAGCCGGGACACGCCACCAGGCCCCGGTAGCGGCGAACCTCGCCGGTGGACAGCGTGACCTCCCAGCACTCCCCGTCGCCGGAATCGACCGGTACTGCCCCGGTTACCCGCGTGTCGAAGGTGTAGTGGCGGGCCAGGCCGTGATGGGCGACCCAGCCGTGGATGTAGTCGCGGATCTCCCACCAGCGTGGGTACACGGGGTAGTGGTCAGGCATCGGCAGGTCAGCCCAACCCGATCGGGCCGCCGACGAGATGAAGTGGGCCGACTCGTACATGCCGCTGCCGGGGTTGTCCATGTTCCACATCCCGCCGACCGCGGACCCCGCCTCGACGCCCTCGAAGGCCACACCGGCCCGCCGCAGTGCAAGCGACACCGACAGGCCCGACGGCCCTGCCCCCACGACCAGCCACCGGTCGGTGCGGTCGTCGGGCTTCCTCACGGCGCCACACCGTAGCTATGGTGCCGTCTCGTGCCGCTACTGAGGGTTGCGCAGTGTTCTCGCTAACCGGCAAGGTCACCGTGGTCACCGGCGCGGCTTCGGGAATCGGCCTGGCCACGGCGCGGCGTTTCGCCGAAGCAGGCGCCACGGTGGTGCTGAGCGACATTGTCGACGGTTCTGCATTCGCGGCCGAGATGGACGCCGAGTTCGTGGCCGTCGATGTGTCCGAGGAGGATTCGGTCGCCGCATTGGTGGCCTCGGTGGTCGAGGCCCACGGCCGCCTCGACGTGATGGTCAACAACGCGGGCGTGCTCCTGACGTCCAAGGGGATCGACGCAGATTCGACCGAGGACGTTCGGCGCATGATGGACGTGAACCTGTTCGGGGTCCTGTACGGCATGAGGCACGCGTCGCGGGCCATGGAACGGGGCGGCTCCATCGTCAACACCGCCTCCATGGCCGGGATCGTCGGCTTCCCCGGCCTCAGCACCTACGGCGCCTCCAAATGGGGCGTGGTCGGCCTCACCCGGTACGGGGCCATCGAGTTCGGCCCGCTCGGGATCAGGGTGAACTGCGTCTGCCCCACCGGGGTCGCCACTCCGCTGGCGGGCGACACCCAAGACCACTGGGCGGCGCGGTCGCAGGCGCTGGCCCACCAGCACACCAACCGGCTCGCCACCGCCGACGAGGTGGCTGCCGCCATCCACTACCTCGCCAGCGACGAAGCAGCCATGGTCAACGGCCACGCCCTCAACATCGACGGCGGGCTCGGTGCCGGGATGAGCATCGAGATGATCGAGGCCGCGATCGGTGAGTCCATCCGCGACGGATCCTCCATCATCGAGTGATGAGCGACTCGAAGGACACCGGCCACGTGACTCACCCCGAAGTGCAACGGCTGCTCGACATCGAGGCCATCAAGGCGCTCAAGGCTCGCTACTGCTGGTACTGCGACGACCCGGACCAGCACCACCGCTTCCCGGAGCTGTTCACCGACGACGCGGTGTTCATCGAGGAGCCCATCGACCATCTCGTAGGCCGCGACGCCATCATCGAGTGGAACGAGGAGTACTCCCGCACCTGCATCTGGTCGCGCCATTACGCGGTGACCCCGCTCATCGAAGTCGACGGCGACAGCGCCTCGGGACGCTGGCAGGTGCTGCTGCTGTCGATCCAGCGCATCGATGGCGACGAGCAGATGCTGTGGGCCGCGGGCACCTACACCGAGGAGTACCGCAGGGTCGACGGTGAGTGGCTGTTCTCGAGGGTCCACGCCGCCGGCCGCTGGATGACCAGCTTCGACGAGGGCCTGGTCGAGCACCTCACCCTCTTCGACCAGCTATAGGCGGTCCGGGCCCGGTCCTAACCCTGGAGGCTGCTAGCCCGGGCGCGTCCTCAGTCCAGGCCGAGGGCGTCAAGCAGCCAGTTCTGGGTCTGCCACACCGACAGCTCGAGATGCGACAGCCGGGCCGGTCGGGCCGACGCTGACCTGAGGCCGGCATAGGACCGGCGGCACATCTCAGCGTCCTGCTCCCAAACCGATCGCCCCAGCTTGAGCTGAGCCTCCCGGATCTCCTCGATGTGCTCGGACTCGGCCAACTCGGGCTCCACCAGCAGAAACAGCTCGATGTCGAGTTCGTCGACCCGCCGGGTCGGCCTCACGTGCAGCCACGCTGCCAGGTCGGGGAACGTGAAGAAGCATAGCAGCGGGAAGACCACGCCGGCTGCCGAGTAGGTGGTCTGATCGGTGTCGAGCGTCGAGATGGGCCGGTCGATGGTGGCCTGGTACTCCGGCGTGTTTCCGATACGGGCGTAGCACCATGGCTCGCCGCGATTGTCGATGGGTTCGGTCAGAGACGCCGGCGTCATCTGCTCCAGCGAGTCAGGGTGCACGCTGGTGACGTGATAGTTCTCAGCCCAGTTGTCGACCATCGCGTTCCAGCTCCAGTCGGCCGTCTCGGAGAGCGTGGCTGAGACGACGAGCTCGTCGAGGCGCCAGCTGGTCACCATGGCATCGAGGCCTGCGATCTGGGGAGCGAGCGGCTCGATACCCGGGTCGAATGTCATGAACACGAACCCGTTCCAGACCTCGTGGCGGTACTCCGGCAACCGGCAGCCGGACTTGTCGAAGTCGACCCTGTCCATGCGGGGCGCGCCCGACAGGCGCCCGTCGAGGCTGTAGGTCCACAGGTGGTAGGGGCACTGCAGCGCCGGGGCGGACCCGCGGCCCTCCACGATGCTCGCCCACCGGTGCCGGCACACGTTCGACAGCACATGCATCTCGCCGTCGCGGTCGACCGTGGCGACGATCGGCTCGCCCGCCATCTCCAGAGCCACGTAGTCGCCAGGGTGGGCCAGCTGTGACACGTGGGCGACGGGCAGCCAGGAGTGCCGGAACACCCGGTCGACGATCTCATCGTAGACGGCCTGGTCGGTGTAGAAGGACGGGGGCAGCGTGGTGGCGGTGGCGATCGGCTCCCGGGCGGCGGCCAGATCGGCAGGGCTGACGTCGATTGCGGTCATCCGGGCAGCTGCTCCTTAGTTCGTGGTCGGTGGCAGCGAGTACCTAGATTGCGGGCGTGGGCGTAGCGAATGTAGTTGTCACGGGGGCTGCTCAGGGCATCGGCCGGACGGTGGCCGAGACGCTGGCCCGCCGGTCCGGCACCACGCTCCTGCTGGCTGACATCCAGTCCGACAAGGTTGCAGCGGTGGCGGCCGGTCTCGGTGCCGAGTCGGTGGCCGTCGACATTTCCGATCCGGATTCCTGCCGGGCCATGGTGGCAGCCGCAGTGGAGACACTCGGCGGTCTCGATGCAGTGGTGCAGGTGGCGGGACTCGATGCTCCTCCGGGCACGGCGCTGACCACCGGCGAGGACCTGTGGCGGCGAGTGGTCGATGTGGACCTGTCGGGTCCGTGGTGGGTGGCCAAGGCCGCCGCCGACCACATGGTCGACCACGGCGGTGGCCGCATCGTGATCATCAGCTCGGCGTCGGCTTACGTCGTCTCTGACGGGATCACGCCGGCCTACCACGCAGCCAAGGCGGGGCTGCATGGGCTGGTGGTGGCCATGGCCCAGCAGCTGGAGGGTCGGGGCATCCTCGTCAACGCCATCGCCCCCGGTGCCATCGGAACGGGCCAGCCCATGAGCAGGGAGGAGATCGACCAGATCGAGGCGATGTTCCCCCTCGGCATCGTCGGGCCGCAGCCAGTGGCCGACATGGTCGAGTACCTGCTCGGCCCGGGCGGTGACTGGATCTCCGGAGCGATCCTTAACGTGTCCGGCGGCATGCACAAGGGACGCTGAGGTGGCCGGTCCCCTGGTCATCGACTCTCATGCCCATGCCTTCGACACCGCCGAGGATGCCCGGACGCTGGTCGACGGCTACGCCCCGGCAGAGTACGGCGCTCCGCCCGGGTTGATCGACCCGCCGGCCCAGCCCGGAACAGTCGACGGGCTGCTCGCCGCCATGGCCGCCGCCGGGGTCTCCAGGGCGATCCTGTTGCACACCTGGCTCGGCGGCTTGGAGCGCATGGTCCATCCCGGCGCCGGCGAGGAGGAGCACGCAGCCAAGCTCGCCGCCCAGAACCGCCAGGTCTGCGCCACCGCCGGCGCGCGGCCGGAACTCATCGCCTTCGTTGGCGCGGACATGCACCGCACCGACTCGGCCGGGTTTCATGGCGAGTTGGAGGAACTCAAGAGCCTCGGCGCCCGCGGCGTCAAGATCCACCCCAGCATCGAGCGCATCGCGGTGGATGACCCCCGGGTAGCTCACATCTGGCATGCCTGCGCCGACCTCGACCTGCCGGTCGTGGCCCACGGCGGCCGGACCCACGACAGCCGGGTCCATCACGGCGAGCCTCTCCGCTTCACCGGGGTGCTCCAGAACCATCCCGCGCTGCGGACGGTGGTGGCCCATCTCGGCGGTGCCGAATGGCGAACCGCCCCCGCCCTCGCCGAAGCCTGCCCCAACGTTGCCTTCGACTTGTGCGAGATCATCCAGTACGCCGGCGCGCCCAACGCGCCCACCTTCGCCGACCTCGGACGGCTCATAGCCAGCATCGGCAGCCACCGGGTGCTGTTCGGCACAGACTTCCCCTGGTACCGGCTAGACGACACCATCGAACGGGTCATGTCCATCCCCGGTCTCGCCGACGAGGAGAAGGCGGCCATTCTGGGTCGCAACGCCGAGACGTTCCTGCGCCTGGCCGCCTAGATCACAAGCTCCGAGACGGGGAACTTGATGTGGGGGCGGCTATCCGGCCCTGTTGAGGAAGCGGTTGAGGACGTTGCGGGTGATGGTCTGTACCTGGGGGTCGCCTAGGGCCAGGGCGTGGCACCACTCGGTGGTTCCCGCGCAGAAGACCTCGCCTGAGCCCTTGGCCATGGCGGTGATCACCGCGCTGCCGTAGCGGATGCAGTGGCGGTTCTCGGGTGTGTCCTCGCCGAAGAGGGCCTCGGCCGCGAAGGCTAGGTCGCCGTCGGCGATCGAGATCAGGTTCCCGGCCTGGCCGTGGTCCTCCTCCTCGAGAGTCACCGGGGTCAACGCCAGGATCTCCAGACCCTCAGGGGCACCGTCGTCGCCGGTGGGATAGGGGAGCCCCTGGCGGAAGGTGTAGGCCACGCCGTCGGTCTCGTAGCCCACCAGGGGCACGCCGGCGCCTAGGACGTCGCCGTAGTAGACGTCGGCTCCATCGAAGGCCCAGTGGCCGGGCCGGTAGACGATGAACCCGCCCGCGCCCCGGGGCGACAGGCCACCCATCCGTGAGTACACGCCCCGGAAGCCGTTGGCGCCGAAGGTGGTGACCGGGGGCCGGTCGATGTAGTGGGCCTCGAACGCCCCGGTGCGCCGGTCGATGTCGTCGCTGTGGCGCTCGGGGTCGGCGTGGGCGGCGTACTTGTGGCACACCTGGGTGCGCAGGTCGTCCTCCATGCGCACCTGCCAGACGATGTTGCCCGCGAGGCGGGCGTAGCGGCCGCCCCGCTCGGTGAACCGGTCCAGTACGGCACGGCCGGCGGCCGTCCAGTACTCGTCGTGGCCGGTGGTGACAACCGTACGGTACGCGTCGAGCACTCCGGGGTCGCGGTCGAGGTCCCACTGCGACAGCAGTTCGGGCTCGTATCCGTTGGCCTCCAGCCAGCGGAACGTAAGCGCGTCGTAGCGGGCCCAGCCGGCCGCCACCGTCCACACCGAGTAGCCGTTGCTGATGGCCCAGTCCGCAGCCGGGATTCCGACTGCTGCGCCCACCGGCGGGGGAGGTTGGGCGATGCGGGGAGCACCGACCGGGGTGCGGATCAAGCCCCGCGACCACGGCCGGTCGAAGCTCAGACGTGGCTTGAAGCTCTTCTCGCGTACCTCCAGCGGGTCGGCGGTGTGGTCGACGTACTCGTCGGAGAAGTACCCGCAGCCCCCGCCCCAGTCGTTGTACTCCTGCCAGGTGTAGGTGGCCGCCACCATGGCCAGCTTCGAACGTTGGCCAGGCACCGAGGGTCGCAGCACGAAGAAGGCGTCCTGAGTGACCTCCCGGCCGTCCCGCTCACCCCGCAGAACCACGATGTAGCCACCCGAGGCCCAATCGGCCGGAGTCTCGAACGAGACGCCCTGGGGCCAGCCGCAGCCGGAGGCAACCACGTCACCAGGGATCGGATGGCGCGCGCCCGCGAGTCCGCCTTGCTCGTGGACCCTCTCGAAAGCGTGCCCGTCGCGCCATACCTCGAAGCCCCAGCTCGGCGCGGTGGTGGACACGTGCAGGCTGACCGTCTCGCCGGGGGCGTAGCTCGGCCGGTCGGTGTAGCCCCAGATCTCAAGCGCCTCCGGGTCTGCGCTGGGGCCCTCGGCGGTGATCCGCTCAAGCCAGGTGAGCCACTGACCTTCGGAGGAGCCTCGCTCTGCCGTCATGGCTAGCGCGCCGCGATCTGCAGGACGGGGTGGTCCACTACGGCATCACCATTACCTTGCATTGGTCGGTAGGCCTGCGCAGTGCCTCGAAGGTCTCGGGTAGTGCATCCAGCCCGATGCGATGCGAGATCATCGGCGTGGGGTCGATACGGCCAGTCGCGATCATCTCCAGGATGAACTCATTGTCGGCCTTGGTGTAGACGCGAGCCGTGCGGACCACCGGCTCCTTGGAATAGGCGAGCAGGTGGTCGAAGGAGTCCGGCTCCATGCACACCCCGCCGGTGACCACCGTGCCGTGGGGCCTCACTGCGGCGATGGCCGCGTTGAGCATCCCCGGCCGTCCCACCGCCTCGATCACCGCGTCGGGCTCGGCCCCGGTCAGCTCAACGAACCGGGCGGCGACGTCGGTGTCGGCTCCGGCGTCGATGGTGTCGGTCGCCCCGAGGCGCACAGCCAGCTGCCGCCGGTGCTCGACCCGCTCGGACACCACCACCCGGCGCGTGCCGAAGAACCGGGCCCAGACGGTGATGGCCAGGCCGATGGGGCCTCCGCCCAGGATCAGCACCCGATCGCCGATCTCCAGCGCGGCCTGGCGTACACACATCAGCCCGGTGGCGAGCGGCTCGCAGAGCGCGGCCACGTCCATGGAGACGCCGTCGGGCACCGCCAGCAGGTCCGAGAGCGACACGGTCAGGTACTCGGCGTAGGCGCCGTCGGGCTCGTCGGGGCCCAGCGCCCCGAAGGTGAGCTGTTCCGGGCACGCCTCGGGGCGGTCGAGCAGGCAATAGGGACAGCGCCCGCACGACCCGATCGGGATGGCATACACCCTGTCGCCCACCGCCCAGTCGCCTACTGGCTCGGGACCGATCTCGACGATCTTGCCGGTTACCTCGTGGCCCAACACGGCGCCGCGGCGGGCCAGGTCGCCCTCCGCGGTGGTGGCGTGCAGGTCGGAGCCGCAGACGCCGCAGGCCGACACCCTGATCACCGCCTGACCCGGTCCGGGCCGGGGATCGGGGACCTCGGCGATGCGCAGTGGCTGGCCAGGAGCGTCGTAGATGGCGGCTTTCATGTGCGATGGTCTCCTTCGGGTTGTGCCGTGCGGGCGGTCATCGGCTGCTGGGGTCGCGGCGGACCTGCAGAGCGGTGTCTCCCCGGCGGGGGAGCACGGTCGGGTTGCGCTGCCAGTCGTCCACCCAACCGTTGGCGCACCGGCCGAGGCGGTGGGCGTCGACCATTAGATCGGCCGGCACCGGGCTCATCAACTCGATGTGGGTGCCGTCGGCGTCGTAGAGCCAGGCGATGGTGCTGTCGTACTCGGGGTAGTAGGCCGGCTCGCTCAGCGGCTCCACGCCCCGGTCGACGGCCCGCTGCCAAGTCCCGGCCACGTCGCCGGTGGTGAAGCAGATGTGGTCGTAGCAGCTGCCCCGCCGCTCGAACACCGGTCCGTCGATGGTGTCGAAGGCGCCGCCGATGATCTCCAGGCTGAACTCGTGGCCGGCCGCGTCGAAGAACGGGTCGCTCAGCATCACGAACCCCTGCCTGCGGCCGTCCGGTAGCGGTGCGGTGAAGTCGTAGGTCTTGACCAGCCCGAAGTGGTCGACCCAGAAGGCCTCGGCCCGGGCAAGATCCGGGGTGACGAAGCACACGTGGTGCAGGGCCAGGTCGTCCCGGGGACCCCGGACCGGCCGGGGCACGGCCACGTCGCGGTGCTCGACCAGATCGATCATCAGCCCCTCCGGAGACCACACCCCGGCGGCAATCGCCAGCGTCACCCCGTCGACCACGAACGGCTCCGGGGTCCAGGCCGACGGCACACCCGCCTCCATGAGCCGGGCATAGGCCGCCTCCACGTCGTCGCAAACCAGCGCCACCCGCTCGATGCTCCACGGCTGGCGGGCCAGGTAGTCCTCGGACTCGGGCAGCAGCGGCGGGCCCTGGAACTCGAGCAGCACGTCGGTTCCGGCTCCGCCGTAGGCCACGTCGTGGCTGCCTCGGCGGTAGGTCCGCTCGGTCAGCTGGCAGCCAAGCGCCCGGTACACGCCGACGCCGTAGTCCACGTCGGGGGTCAGGAAACCGACGTGGTCGAAGCGGAAGTCCATCACCTGACCTTCATAGCGGCTGCAGCCCTAGTCCGCGAACTCGGCTCGGAGGCGGTCGATGTCCAAGTCGACGCTCTCGACTATCTGCACGAACGACTCCCAGTGGGCCGGCAGGATCTCCACCGGGCCGTCGGAGTCCATGGCTCGCCAGCCCCGCTCGCCGGGCAGGAAGATCTCTTCGACTCCGGGGCGCCGCTTGGCCCCCTTCACCGCCTCGACCAGCCGGTCCGACTTGCGGCCGGCCTCATCGGCCGGCATCCAGTGGGACGGGTCGATGACGATAACGCAGGCGCCGCCGGTGAGGGCCTCGTCCCGGGGCTCCAGCCAGTAGGACGGGGGTCCCGCGATCTCGGGGCTGAGACGGGCGCCGGGGTTGATGATCCCGGCCAGCATCTCGGTGAACAGGTTGAAGGCGTACAGGCGGGGCGAGCCGAATACCGATGGTGCCTCGCAGTCCGATATCCGGCCGTAGTCCTCCATCTGCTTGAAGTAAGGGGCTGGGTCGTCGGTGAGCTCGCCGGTGTCAGGATCGACCAGGAACGGTCCCGGCAGCCTCTTGCCCTGGAAGTACGCCTCGCTCAAGTCGCCGTCGTGGACCTCGATGGCCTGGATGTCGCTGACGATGGGCGGGTGCTCACCGCCGGGCGACGCGGCCGCGAACGGCGCACCCGACAGCACGTTCTCCATCCCGCCCCACGGCGAGACCAGCGGCAGGCTGTTGTTGGTGGCCATGGCCATCATGCCCTCCCGGGCCGCCATCCGGACGTAGGTGCCGAAGGCGCCGGCGTCGTTGAAGTCCCGCACGAAGGCGATGGCGATGGCGTGCTCCCGAGCCTTGGCGATGGCTGCCTCGGTGGCCACGGTGATCGCCCACTGGCCGGAGGACCGGCGGGCGTCGATCACCAGCCAGGCCGGTCCTTCGTCCACCACTTCGGGGACCGCGGTCACGTCCATGGTGCCGGTTCGGGCCAGCAGCACCGGGATTTCGAACACGCCCATTCCCTGGGTGAGCTTCCCGTTGCGGTCACCGTCGGACACGCAGCGGGCCACCACCTCGGCGTGCTCGGCCGAGAACCCCAGCTCGCTCAGAACCCGGCGGTAGCAGTGCTCCAGGAAGTCCGGGTCCTCGAGCAGCATCGCCCCGCCCCGGGTGGGATCGGGCTCGTTCATGGAGGCTCCCTTCGTCGCGGCCCGTCTCTCTACTGTAGAAACCGGCTCCATGACGAGTTGCTCGCTGTATCTGTCGACCGCAGGCGGCGACTGGGATCAGACCCGGTCGCTGGCCGTGGCTGCCGAGCGCCTGGGGTACCGGGCAGCGTGGCTGATGGACAACACCGCCGGATGGGCTGGCGCTCCCCACGAGACGCCGCTGCTGGAGCCGTGGGCGGCCATCCCGGCCCTGGCCGAGGCGACCGACCGCATCGCCCTCGGCACGCTGGCCACGCCGCCCGGACGGCGCCACCCGGCCATCCTGGCTCGCCAGATCGCCACCGCCGACCGCATAAGCGGCGGTCGGGTGGAACTGACGATGGGAGCGGGCGACGAGCCCCAGATGTACGAGCTGATGGGCCAGCCTTTGCTGGAGCCCGGACAGCGCATCGACCAGATGGTCGAGGAGATGACGATCATGCGCAGCCTGTGGACCCAGCCTCGCACCACGTACCACGGCTCCTTCTACGACATCACTGACGGTGTTTGCGAGCCGAAGCCGGAGACGCCCATCCCCCTGTGGATCCCGCTGGCCTGGGGTAAGCGTCGGATGCCTTCGGTGATCGCGAGATGGGCCGACGGCTTCTCCGTCGCCCCGCATCTGGCGCCGGCAGCCATGGTCAGGTCGCAGATCGAGCGGGTCCAGCGGGCCTGCGAGGACATCGGCCGCGATCCGATGTCGCTGCTCAGCAACCGGCTGGTGGGCGTGACCCTCACTGACACCGCGGTCGAGCCGACGGAGGCCAAGCGCCGGCTGCTGGCGACTGCCGACGCCCGCACCCGGCAGGTGATGGACGCTGTCGGTCAGTACTGGCGCGACATCCTGCACCCGCAGTGGCCCGACGATGTGCCCGCCGTCTACACATTCGAGGATTTCTATGACGTCACCGAGTTCCACTGCGTGGGAACTCCCGAGCAGGTCGCTGAGCAGATCCTCGCCGGAGTGTCGGAGCTAGGCATCGCGGAGGTGGTCGTGTGGCCCCACGGGATGCTCCGCTCCTGGGAGCCTTCCTGTGTGGCCGCGCAGGCTGACCTGGTGGAACGCTTCGCGGTCGAGGTGATGCCCCTCCTGGAAGGGTGACAGCGTCCGGGGTTACAGGTGGTCGAGCGAGTCCTGGGTACCCACGACTGACATGAACTCGATGATGGTGCCGAAAGGGTCGCGGCAGTAGACGGCGTCGCCGCCGTGATCGAAGCGGAGTGGATCGCCCATGCGGGTGCCGCCCAACTCGACGAGCCGGTCGAGGGCGGCGTGCACGTCGTCGACCTCGATGGCGAGGTGGCGCAGCCCCAGCTCGTGGGCGCCCCGAACAGCGGGGTCGTCGCCGACCCGGGTCGGGGCGTGGTACTGCCACAGCTCCAGGTAGCTGCTCGATCCCCGCATCATCACGCCGTCGGCGGAGGACCCGACCAGCCCCACCGCGCTGTCAGCGCCGGGGTCGGGGGCTCGCCACCGGTCCCGCCCGATGATCTCCATGTCGAGCAGCGCCCCGTAGAAGGCGACCGCGGCGTCGAGGTCGCGGACCACCAGCCCCGCGTGGTGGATCCCTCGTATTCGCACCTAGGCAGCCAGACGCTCGCGCACCTGGACGAGGTTTCCGCTGGGCTCGCGCAGGTACCCGGTGCGGGCCCCGATGCGGTCGTCGTGCACAGGGGCGGCCACCTCTCCGAAGCCGGCGGCCACCGCGTCGCGCCAGGCCGCGTCCACGTCACCGGCCTGGTACAGGATGGTGGAGATCACCGGCCCGTGACGTTCCATCAGGGCGTGCTCGGCCTCGGTGCTGGGGGTGGCCAGCACACTCACGCACTGACGGCCCTCATAGGTGTGGTCGGCCAGGTACACGAGCCCGTCGTTGTCGCTGCGGGCGTCGAGGATGATCCGCTGGCCCAGCACCTCGGTGTACCACTCGACCTGGCTGTCGAGATCCCGGCACAGCTGCACCACGCCCAGGGTCTGCAGGCCGGGATGCCCCACCGGGCGGAACTCCACGTCGGGGGTCTTGAACTCGCCGGGGTACGACATGATCTCCACCCAGCGACCCTCGGGATCGATGGCCACGAAGCCGTGGTAGGTGTCGCCGAACTCCTCGTAGGGCATGGCCACAGTGGCTCCGTTGGACTGGAGGTGGTCGACGGTGTCGTAGGCGCTGGGCACGATCCAGCAGATGTGGTTGATGCCCGAGTCGTGCTCGGCGAACCAGTTGCGCTCGTACTCGAACTGGTAGGGCGGCGACTCCAGCTGCATCTGGAAGGGGGCGCCGCAGGCCAGGAAGGTGTAGTCCACGCCCCCCTCGCCGGTGTGGTGCAGGTCGGGGATCCCCTCCCAGTAATAGGCCGGTATGGCGTGGTACCAGCGCAGCCAGTTCCACATGGCGTCGCGGGGCTGCTTCTCGAAGATGCACAGATGGTGAAGCTGGTAGGTCGGCACGGTCATGGGCTTCTCCGGGTTGATCGCGTTCACGGTCCGAGAATCGGAGCAACGATAGGTGGCGAGCGGCCGCGGAGAGAACGCAGAGCGGAGATTGGGAGCAATCAGACCGAGCCTTCGGCCAATGTAGGTTTGGAACGTCAACCGAGCCAGGAGCGACTGCCTTGCCCCCCACTGACGACACTGCGCCGAGCGTTGCCGAGCCGGCGCTGCCCGACGGTGAGTTCTCTTGGCACAAGCTGATCGATGCCGGCGAACTCGGCGAGGACCGGGTCATGACGGTGACCGTCGGCCACGAGAGCCTGTGCGTCACCCGCACGGCCGAGGGCGGCTACGGCTGTCTCGACAACGCCTGCCCCCACCAGGGCGGCCCGCTGGGGGAGGGGTCGATCGAGAGCGGCTGGCTGCGCTGCCCGTGGCACGGCTATGACTACTCACCCAAGAACGGCCGGCCGCCGCCACCCTTCGACGACGCGCCGGCGGCGTACCGCACCGAGGTGCGCGCCGACGGCGTGTACGCGGCCCTGCCGGTTGAGCAACCCCGGGAACGCACCGTCTCCGACGTGCTGGTGGAGACCATGGTGGCATGGGGCGTCACCCACGTCTTCGGCATGGTCGGGCACTCCAACCTCGGCTTCGCCGACGCCGTGCGGGCCGCCGAGGCCCGCGGCGACCTCACCTATATCGGCATCCGTCACGAGGGGGCGGCCTCGTTCGCGGCCTGCGCCTACGGCAAGCTCACCGGCGGTCTGGCCGCCTGCTTCGCTATCGCCGGGCCCGGCTCCACCAACCTGCTCACCGGCCTCTACGACGCCAAGATGGACCGTGCCCCGGTGCTAGCTCTGTCCGGCCAGGTGCCCTCCGCGGTGAGGGGGCGGGGCGCCTTCCAGGACACCGACCTGTCGGCCGCCTTCGCGGATGTGGCCCGTTATTCGGCGACGGTGCAGTCCGGCTCCAACTACGCCGAGTTGATGACCCTGGCCTGCAAGACGGCCTTGGTCGAGCGGGACGTGGGCCACCTGGTGCTGCCCGACGAGGTGCAGGTCCTGCCCGCTCCCTCCGGCGCGCCCGGCTCACCGGGCTCTCCGCAGGGGCGAACCGGTTCGCGGGCCGTCGAGCCTCCGGCCGAGGCGCTGGCCGCGGCGGTCGATGCGGTGGCCGGAGCGGCCCGGCCGCTGATCATCGTCGGTCACGGCGCCCGTGGCTCCATGGCCGACATCGTCGCCCTTGCTGAGCTGATCGGGGCGCCGGTGGCCACCACGTTCAAGGGCAAGGGACTGATCGGGGACCGCCATCCGCTGGCCTGCGGCGTGCTGGGCCGCTCGGGCACGCCCATCGCCAGTTGGTTCATGAACGAGGCCGACCTGCTGATGACCTTCGGGGTGTCGTTCGCCAACCACACCGGCATCGCCGACTACAAGCCGACCGTGCAGGTGGACTTCGATCCCATGGCCCTCGGCCGGTTCCACCCGGTGGACGTGCCGGTGCTGGCCGAGGTGGGGGTGGCCGCCCGGGCGCTGGCCGGGGCCATGCCAGCGGATCGCCGGTGCCGGGACCTGCGGGGAGAGGTGGCCGAGCGCTGGGCCATCTGGCGTGACGAGAAGGCCCGTCGGCGGGCCGACGACCGGGGAGAGGGCCTCAACGCGGCCTCAGTGTTCGACGCCCTAAGCCGGCTGGTGCCGGCCGACGCCATCGTGCCGGTCGACGTGGGCAACCACGCCTACTCCTTCGGGCGCTACTTCGAGACCAGGGGACAGACCGTGCTCATGTCGGGCTACCTCGGCTCCATCGGTTTCGCGCTGCCCGCAGCCATGGGCTGCTGGGCCGCCACCCAGAGCGACGGTGAGCACGCCGGCCGGGCGGTGGTGTCGGTGTCGGGCGACGGCGGGTTTGGCCAGTACGCCATGGAGCTCACCACCGCGGCCAAGCACAGCATGGACATCACCCACGTGCTGCTGAACAACAACGAGCTGGGCAAGATCTCCAAGGAGCAGCGGGCCGCCGAACTCGACGTGTGGCAGACCTCGCTTCACAATCCCGATTTCGCGGCCTTCGCCGAACTGTGCGGCGCCCGCGGCTTCCGAGTCACCTCCGCCGACCAGCTCGACGACGCCGTCGAGGCAGCCTTCGACCACCAGGGCCCCGCCCTGGTCGAGATCCTCACCGACCCCTTGCTCGTCTAGTCGACTGGGCTGTAGCCGCCCCGATGATTGTCGGGCGCTCGGGGGAAGATCAGGGACATCCCCCATTTGGTGAGGCGGCGGCTGGGCTCACGATGGGATTGTGAATCCGACGGCGACCGGTCAGCGGTCAACTAGCGGTGTCGCGCCTGGCGGCTCCTATGCTGCCGCGGTGTCAATAGTCGGAGCGCAGGGGCTGATGCAGTGTCAATAGTCGAAGCGCAGGCGCTGACGCAGCGTTTCGGCCCGACCGTCGCCCTCGACGCTCTCGACCTGCAGATGCAGCCCGGCGTGACCGGGCTCGTCGGGGCCAACGGCGCGGGCAAGACCACCCTGCTCAACGCCATGCTCGGCCTGCGTATCCCCACATCGGGGTCGGTGACGGTGATGGGCTTCGACCCGCAGAAGGCGGGCCACCGGCTCCGGGCCATGGTGGGGTTCGCGCCCGAGCGCAACGTGCTGCCCGACGAGATGCGGGCCGTCGACTTCGTCCGCCACCTCGCTGAAGTGCGTGGATTGCCCCGCGGCGAGGCCCGCAACCGGGCCTCCGACACGCTGTGGCTCGTCGGCCTCGGGGAGGAGCGCCTCCGGACTCTGGGCACCATGTCGACCGGCCAGCGCCAGAGGGTGAAGCTGGCCCAGGCCATCGCCTCGGATCCCAAACTGGTGCTGCTCGACGAGCCCACCGACGGTCTCGACCCCGTGCAGCGCAGCGAGATGCTGACCCTGATCGGCCAGATCAGCAAGGACTTCTCCATCAACGTCGTGCTGTCGTCACATCAGCTCGAGGAGGTCGAGAGAGTCTGCGACAACGTGGTGGCCCTCGACGGGGGGCGTCTCGTGGCCTGCGGGCCCATGAGCGAACTCGTCGGAGCGGGCGACGGGATCACCCTTGAGTTGGTGGACGTGGCCGAACCGGCTGGATCGGTCGACGCGGTCGAGGCTGCACTGCGAGCCGGCGGTCTCGATGTGCGCCGCCACCAAGCCACGCTGGCTCTGCAGGGCGCGGAATTCGAGGAGCTCTGTGACCGGTCCCGCGATGCGGTTGCCGCCGCCGGCGCCCGCATCCGCCGGCTCGATACCCGGCGCCGAACGCTTGAGGACCTGTTCGAGGACGCCCCCCGATGAGCGACCCCGTGGCTCCCGAGGTATCCGCCGGCGACACCGCCGACACCGCTCGCATCATCGACCAGGGCTACCGGTCATACGACGGCCCGCGCACTGGGCTGCCGGGCTCTGTCCGCTCGGTGGTCCGCTACTCGGTGCGCCACACCCTGGGCCTCGGCCGCCCGGCCCGACACAAGATCCTGCCCTGGCTGGCCGTGGTCATCGCGCTGGTGCCCGCGGTGGTCTTCGTCGGGCTGGCGGTGGTGCTCAACGTCGACATGATCGAGGACGAGATCCTGCCCGACTACCACGAGTATTACGGCTTCATCACCACGGCATTGTTCTTCTACTGCGGCATCGTCGTGCCCGACATCCTGGTGTCGGATCGCCGCAACGGGATGCTGTCGCTGTACCTGTCGACCCCGCTGGAGCGCTGGAGCTACCTGAGTTCCAAGGCGCTCTCGGTGGCGTTGACATTGGCCGTCCTCACCATCGGCCCGGTGCTGTTCCTGCTGGTGGCCTACACCATTGAGGGCTCCGGACCCGACGGGCTGGTGGAGTGGCTAAAGATTCTGGTCCGGATCATTGCGTCGGGCGCAGCCATTTCGGCGGCGTTCACGGCGGCCAGCCTGGCCGCGGCCAGCCTCACCGACCGCAGAGCATTCGCCTCGGTGGGCGTGATCCTGCTGCTTTGGGGCAGCCAGTTCATCACGGCTGCGCTGGTGGAGGTCGCTGAGCTGAGCGAGCAGATCTACGCCTTCGATCTCGGCGGCATCGCCGACGAGTTCAAGAACCGCATCTACGGCATTGAGGGGTTGGATCCCCTCGGAGATCCGGACCTCTCTGAAGAAGGCGAGTTCTTGCCTGGCGCCAGCCGGGGCCTGCTGTCCACCCGGTTCGTGGTGGCGGCCAACCTCGCGTGGGTCGCACTCGGGACGAGTGTGGTGTGGTGGCGCTACCGGCGATTGGCGCTGAGCCGATGAGCGCCATCCCGCCCCCTCCCGCGCCGCCTACCAATGGTTCGGCCATGGTCGAGGTGAACGGCGTGTCGAAGGTGTTCGGCGACGTGGTGGCGGTGTCCGACGTGAGCTTCTCGGTGCGGGCCGGAGTCACCGCCTTGCTTGGTCCCAACGGAGCGGGCAAGTCCACCCTGTTCAGGGTGATGTGCGGGCTCACCCCGCCTACCAAGGGCACCGTCCGGGTGCTGGGCGCCGATGCCCGTCGCGACCGCAATGTGCGGGGTCGCATCGGTCTCGTCCCCCAGCAGGACGGCCTGTTCGACCGGCTCAGCGCCCTGCAGTTCGTTTCCTTCGCCGCGGCCACCGAGGCTGTCCCCGATCCCGAGCCCGCCGCCCGGCGGGCCTTGGGCCTGGTGGACCTCGACGCTGACGACTCCAGGCCGGTGTCGGGGTTCTCCAAGGGCATGCGCCAGCGGGTGAAGCTGGCCGCTGCCCTGGTGCACGACCCTGAAGTCCTGATCCTCGACGAACCCCTGACCGGCCTTGATCCCGTGCAGCGGCGCCGGATGATCGAGCTGTTCCACGGGTTGGGCGACGAGGGCCGCTGCGTGCTGGTGTCGAGCCACGTCCTCGAAGAGGTCGCCCGCCTCGGATCACGGATCCTGATGATCGCCCAGGGACGTCTGGCCGCCACCGGTGACTACCGGGAGCTGCGCGAGCTGATGGACGACCGACCCCACCGCATCCGCATCGGGGTGGACCGTCCCCGCCAGTTTGCAGCCGCTCTGGTGGAGTCGGGTACCGCCGTGGGCGTGAGCGTCGGTGCGGGCTCCATCGTTGTCGACACCCGCGACGTCGACCGTCTCGGCCGGGAGGTCGCACCGCTGGCGCAGCGGCTTGAGGCTCGCCTGTCACGGGTGTCCCCCCTCGACGAGGATCTCGAGTCGGTGTTCCGTTATCTGCTGGAGAAGCGATGACCGCGCCGCAGTCGATTGGGGCCCGACGCAATGTGCCCGGTATCCGTGCCGCGGTTCTGACGTACCGGGTGCTGGTCCGCCAGGTAATCACCCCGGGCAAACTCGCCGCGCTGGGCGCCTTGGGCGCTCTGATGATGCTGGTGGGCTGGCTGGTCGGCTTCACCGCTGAAGCTGAACGAAGCGCGGCCGGGTTGTTGAGGGACGGTGCCGGCTACGCCGACGGCTTCGGGCTGATCATCATCGTGCCCATCGTCGCCCTGGTGTTCGGCTCGTCGGTGCTGGGCGAGACCCGCGAGGACGGCACCCTCGTCTACCTGTGGCTGCGCCCCATGGGCCGCACCCCCATCGTGGCCGGGGCTGCAGCTGCGGCTGCCACCGCCGCACTGCCCCTCACGGTGATCCCGACCGCGGTGGGCGGGTGGCTGGCCGCCAACGGCGTCGACGGATCCGCAGATCTGGCGCTCGCGGCTGCAGCCGCGGCCGCCCTGGGCACGGCTGCCTACTCGTCACTATTCGTGCTCCTGGGGCTGCTGGTGCGCAAGCCGATCATGTGGGGCCTCGGCTACGTGCTGTTGTGGGAGGGCCTCGCCGTCGGGCTCGGGGACTTCGCCGCCCGGCTGTCGCTGAGGGGCTACACCCGGTCCGTGCTCAGCCGAGTCGCCGATGTCGACTACGGCTTCGAACCCCACACGACCACCACCTCGCTGGTGGTGCTGGCCGCGGTGTCGGTCGTGGGCCTGGCTCTGGCCGCGATCAGGCTCAACCGCCTCGAAGTCGACTAAGCGGCTGCCGCAGTCCGGATCTGCTCAGCGGCCGGTGAAGGTGGCCTTGCCCGGGCCCTTCTCCAGGAAGCTGGCCACGCCGATGGCGGCGTCGTCGGTGTCGAAGCAGGCGCCGAACTGCTCGGTCTCGCAGGCCACCGCATCGGCCAGGGACAGTGCCAGGCCGTCCATCACTGCCTGCTTGGCCATCCGCAGCGCGGCCGGGCCCGCGGCGTAGCCCGCGGCCATCTCCACCGCCGCGTCGTAGGTCTCCTCGGGCGCATGCACCGCCGAGACGAGGCCGATGGCGAGGGCCTCGTCCGGAAGCACGTTGCGGCCGGTGTAGATGATCTCCTTGGCTCTGGTGACGCCCACCAGGCGGGGAAGCCGCTGGGTGCCCCCGCCGCCGGGGATGATTCCCAGCAGGATCTCGGGCTGCCCGAAGGTGGCGTCGTCTGCCGCTACCCGGAAGTCGGTGGCCATGGCCAGCTCCATGCCCCCGCCGAGCGCGTAGCCGTTCACGGCCGACACCGTGATCTGGGGCATGTTCTCCACCGCGAGGAAAGCGTCGTTGAAGACACGCGACAGCGCCTGGGCCTCCCCCGCGTCGAGGCCGGTGAAGCCGCCGATGTCGGCGCCGGCCGCGAAGATTCGCGGGCCGCCCCACACCACCGCCGCCCTCACGTCGCCGTCGGCCGCGATCGTGTTCGCCGCCTCGGTCAACTCAGCCAGCATCTGCGGGTTGATGGCGTTCATCTTGGGCCGGTCGATGCGTATGGTGGCCACGCCCCCGCCGGTCTCGACTCGAACGAACTCACCCACGGCTGTCTCCTCCTGTCGCCGGCCGGCCACCCTAGTTGTGCAGACGCGGCAGTATCGTCACGCGCCACCGAAGGGAGATCCGTGGACCTCGCCCCCGACAGCATCCTGCTCACGGACAGTGTGGCGGTGGTGACCGGCGCGGGCCGCGGCATCGGGGCGGCCACCGCGGTGGCCCTGGCCCGCTTCGGTGCCGATGTGGCCGTGTTCGACATGGACCCCACACTCCTGCCCGACACCGTCAATGAGGTGGAAGGGGCCGGGCGCCGGTGCCTCTCGGATGTGCTCGACGCCCGCGACGACGACGCGGTCGCCGCGTTCCTGCAGCGGGTTCATGGCGAACTCGGCCCCATCGACGTGCTCGTCAACAACGCCGGCGGCACTTTCAGGGCCCGCTTCGCTGACGTGTCGCCCAAGGGTGAGCACGCCCTGATCAGGGAGAACTTCTCCACGGTCACCAACTGCGTGCGCCACGGGATCCCGCTGATGTCCGACGGCGGCGCCGTCATCAACGTCACCTCGGTGGAGGCGTACCACTCCGCCCCTGCCTTCGGGGTCTACGCAGCCATGAAGGCTGCGGTGGAGCAGTTCACCAAGACCCTGGCCGTCGAGTACGGGCACCGGGGCATCCGGGTCAACTGCGTGGCCCCCGACATGATGCCCACCCCCGGCGACGCGGCCCTGGCCGAGGGCGGCACCCACCTCATCGAGGGCACCTACCCCACGCCGCTGCGGCGCATGGGCGCGGCGGAGGAGTGCGCGGCGGTCATCGTGTTCCTCGCCTCCGGTATGGCCAGCTTCGTCAACGGCACGTCGATCCCAGTGGACGGCGGCACCATCGCCTCCGGCAACTGGAAGACCCGCCTCGACGGCTCCTTCGGCCTGTAGCGCCTCGGCGCGGCGGCCGCCTCAGGTGACGACGTTCGGGCGGGGCAGGCCTTGGGCCTCGCACATGGCGTAGTAGGCGGCCAGCACGCCGGGCCCGTCGGTTATCGACTCGACGTTGCCGTCGGCGTCGAGGTTGAGGTTCACGCCGTGGATCTGGAACCACACGTCGGTCGGCTCGGTGTTGTCGGCCGGGGTGGTGAGGGTGTGGACGCTGCCTGCCGGCTCGAACAGGAACGACCCGGCCCGGTTCACCTCCGGATACTCGAGGTACTTCCAGGCGCCGCTCAGGGTGTGGGCGTAGACCGGACCGGTGTGGCGGTGGGTCTGGATGACCACGCCCGGAGCGAACCGGTTGCGCAGGATCCACAGTCCCTCGTCCTCGCGCACCATCATCACCTTGAGCTCGATGCCGCCCCCGGCGTCCGCCCACGGCAACTCCTCGTCACCACGGTGAATGGCGGCGGCGGGTGCGGTGGCGGCGGTTGCAGTCATCGACCTCTCCCTCGATTCTCAGTCGGAGTTGTCCTGCTGGCGCAGGAAGCGCTCGAACTCGGCGCCCAGGTCGTCGGGACTGGGGACGCTGCGCTTGGCCCGGGCGTCGGCGCGGGCCTCGAGGCGCCGCACGTAGGCCACCACGTCGTCGTCAGAGTTCATGGCGTCGTTGACCCGCTGCTCCCACTCCTCGGCGGCCTCATCGAGTTCCGACCAGCCAGTGGGGATGCCCGTCACCCGCTCGAAACGCTCCAGCAGCGCCCGGGCCCCCTTCGGGTTGGGGGCGCCCGAGACGTAGTGGGGCACGGCCACCCGCAGCGACACCGCCGGAACATCGAGCCTGTCGAATCGTTCGTGAAGCACGCCCACTATCCCGGTCGGCCCCTCGTAGCTGGGCCGGTCCAGTCCCCACGCCTTGGCCAGGCCGGCGTCGGTGGTGGAGCCGGTGACCAGGAAGGGCCGGGTGTGGGGGATGTCGGCGATGTGGGCGCCCACGGTCACCAGCGTGGACGCCTCGGTGCGCGACGCCAGTTCGACCACGACGTCCGCGTAGCTTCGCCAGCTCAACTGAGGCTCCGCGCCCACAACCAACACCAGGTCGTGCTGCCCGTCCGGCGGGCGCAGCACATGAACGTCATTGGAGGGCCACACGATCTCCCTGCGCTCGTCCTGCAGCCTGACGGTGGGCCGCTGCTCGGCGAAGTTGAAGAACTCCTCGGGGTCGATGTGCGCCACCCGGATCGAGTCGCTGCGCTCGCTCAACCACTCGAGGGCGCCGGTGGCCGCGCCGCCCACGTCGAACCAGCCCTGGTAGGCGGTCACCAGCATCGGCGACCGGAGCTCGGGCAGGGTCGCCTCCCAAACCAGATAGCTCACCCCCCAAGCATGGCGCGGATCGAACCCCGATCGCACCCCGCACCACGCCCCGGGCGTTGGGGCGTTGGACGGAGACGACGGTTCGGCTAACCTGTGCGGCTGTGACCACCTTCGCCGACCTCCTGCTTCTCGTGTAGGCGAGCGCCACATATCGGTGCTCGCCGAATCCCCTCGTGCCACCGGCCGGGGGGATTTGTGCTTCTTCGGACCCGATCACCAAGGACAGAGACGATGCCCACGCCCAATCCCATGCCCTATACGAAGTACCGGCCCTACCCCCCGGTTGAGCTCGCCGACCGGACCTGGCCGGACCGGCGGATCACCAAGGCGCCGCTGTGGTGCTCGGTCGACCTGCGCGACGGCAACCAGGCCCTCGTCGACCCGATGGACATCCCCCGCAAGCAGCGCATGTACGACCATCTCGTCGACATGGGCTTCAAGGAGATCGAGGTGGGCTTCCCGGCCGCCTCCCAGCCCGACTTCGACTTCTGCCGCAAGCTCATCGAATCCGAGCTGATCCCCGACGACGTCACCATCCAGGTGCTCACCCAGTCCCGCCCCGAACTGATCGACCGCACGTTCGAGGCGGTGGCCGGCGCGCCCCGGGCCATCGTGCACCTCTACAACTCCACGTCGATCACCCAGCGACGGGTGGTCTTCCGCACCGACCGGGCCGGCATCGTGGAGATCGCCGCCGGCGGCGCCGAGCGCTGCATGCGCAACCTCCGGGCCCTGAGGGAGTCCGGCACCGGTGACGGCATCCGCTTCGAGTACTCCCCGGAGAGCTACACCGGCACCGAGCCAGACTTCACCATCGAGGTGTGCGAGGCGGTGATGGACGTCATCGGCCCGACTCCGGACTGGCCGCTGATCCTGAACCTGCCCGCCACCGTGGAGATGTCCTCGGCCAACATCTACGGCGACATGATCGAGCACTTCCACCGCAACATCCGCGACCGGGACTCGATCGTGCTGTCGCTGCACCCCCACAACGACCGGGGCACCGCGGTGGCCGCGGCTGAGTTCGGCATCATGGCCGGCGCAGACCGGGTAGAGGGCACCCTGTTCGGCAACGGCGAGCGCACCGGCAACGTCGACGTGGTCACCATCGCGCTGAACCTGTTCACCCAGGGCGTCGACCCCGAACTCGACATCAGCGACATCGAGGAGGCCCGCCGGGTGTTCGAGTACGCCAACCGCATGACCGTGCCCGAGCGGCACCCCTACGTCGGCGACCTCGTGTACACCGCCTTCTCGGGAAGCCACCAGGACGCCATCAAGAAGGGCATGGCCGCCATCTACGACGTCGCACCGGGCGAGCCCTTGACCGGCGACTACGACGTGTGGGACGTCCCCTACCTGCCCGTCGACCCCCGCCACCTGGGTCGCAGCTACGAAGCGGTGGTGCGGGTCAACAGCCAGTCCGGCAAGGGCGGGGTGGCCTACGTGCTGCTGCACGAGTACGGCCTGGACCTGCCCCGCGGCCTTCAGGTGGACTTCTCCAAGCAGATCCAGACCGTCACCGAGGACACCGGCACCGAGATCACCTCATACGAGATCCACCGCCGGTTCGCCGCCTCCTACGTCGAGCCCGAGCGGCCCTGGATCGAGCTGATCGGGCACCGGGCCACCACCGACACCATCGGCAGATCCCGCACCGACATGGAGGCCCGCCTGCGGATCGACGGCGTCGAGCGCACCATCAGCGGCTCGGGCAACGGCCCCATCGACGCCTTCGTGAGCGCGCTGCAGACCAACGGCCTGTTCGCGGGCAAGGTCGTCGACTACTACGAGCACGCCATCGGCGCCGGCAGCGACGCCACCGCCGCGGCCTACGTGGAGGTCGACACCGGCGACCGCTACACCACCTGGGGCGTGGGCCTGCACGAGTCGATCGTGTCGGCCTCCCTGAGAGCGGTGGTGAGCACTGTCAACCGCATGCACATCGCCGGCGTGGTGGGCTGAGCACGCAGCATCCCGGAACGGCGGGCAGACTGTGGCCATGGCCTTCTCGCTGATCCGCTTCAACTTCGTGTCGCCGGACCCCACGGACGCTCAGGCGATGAGCGACCGCTACCGGGCCGGCCTGGAGATCGCCCGGTACGCCGACAGTCACGGCTTCAACGCCGTGTCCCTGGAGGAACACCACAGCTCACCCATGGCGTGGTGCCCCACCCCGCTGCTGAACGCGGCCATGATCCTGTCGAGCACCGACAACCTAATGGTCACGATCTCGGCCCTGCTGCTCCCGCTGCACGACCCGATCCGGGCCGCGGAGGACATCGCGGTCATCGACCTGGTGAGCCCGGGCCGGCTGGTGATCGTGACCGGCCTGGGCTACCGGCCGGTCGAGTACGCCGCGATGGGCAAAGAGTACAAGCGCCGGGGAAAGGTCCTCGACGAGGCCCTCGAGGTGATGCTCACCGCCTGGAAGGGAGAGCCCTTCGAGCACAACGGCGAGACGGTCCAGGTGCTGCCCATGCCCTATACCCGGCCCCATCCCATGGTGCTGGTGGGCGGATCGTCCCCCGCGGCGGCCCGCCGGGCGGCCCGGCTGGGCCTGCCCATGCAGCTACCCGGCCAGTTCCCGGATATCGAGACCCTCTACTACGCCGAGTGCGAGCGCCACGGCACCCAGGGCTTCTGCATCGCCCCCGACAACGTCGTCATGCTCAACGTGGCCGAGGACCCCGACCGGGTGTGGGCCGAGCACGGCGACTGCTTCATGCTGGAGGCCATGACCTACAAGGGCTGGCAGCCGCCCGGCCAGACCTCGGCGGTGTGCTCCAAGGCCACCACCGTCGAGGAGCTGCGGGCCGAGGGCATCTACCGGGTCCTCACCCCGACCGAGGCCGTCGACCTGGCCCGCAGCACCGGCACGCTGGCCCTGCACCCCCTGGTGGGCGGCATGCCCATAGACCAGGCCTGGTCCAGCGTCCAGCTGACGGCCGAACAAGTGCTGCCCGCTCTGGCAGACTCATAGAGACCGGAGGATCCCATGGAATATCGCAACCTGCTGTACGAGCGTGATGACCGGTATGTGACCATCACGCTGAACCGGCCCGAGCGGCGCAATTGCCTGTCGTCCGAGATGCTCGGCGAGCTCGAGGACGCGTTTCGCACCACCGGCGGCGACGGCGACGTGGCCGGCGTCGTGCTGGCCGCCAACGGCCCGGTGTTCTCATCGGGGCACGACCTGGCCGAGATGGCAGACATGGGCGAACCCGAGCTTCACGAGCTGTTCACGCTCTGCAGCTCGGCCATGACCGCGATGGCCGAGGTCCCGCAGGTGGTGGTGGCCAAGGTGCACGCCCTGGCCACCGCGGCCGGCGCCCAGCTGGCGGCCAGCGCGGACCTGATCGTGGCCAGCAGCGAGGCCGGATTCGCCACCCCCGGCGGCAAGGGCGGCCTGTTCTGCCACACCCCGATGGTGGCGGTGGCCCGGCCACTCGGCCGCAAGCGGGCCGTGGAGCTGGCCCTCACCGGCGACGTGATCGACGCGGCCACTGCGCTGGACTGGGGTCTTGTCAACCGGGTCGTTCCCCCCGAGCAGCTCGACGAGGCCACCATGGACCTGCTGGGCCGGGCCACCCGGGGCAGCCGCTACGCCAAGGGCATCGGCAAGCAGACTCTCTACGCCCAGATGGACATGGGACTCGGTGAGGCCTACAAGTTCGCCACCGACGTGATGGCGTCCAACGCGGCCCGGGGCGATGGCGCCGAGTGGCCCAAGGCCTTCATCGAGAAGCGTCCCGCCGTCTGGACCCACACGCACTAGCGGCCCGCCACCCAGAGGCCGAGCAAGAGGTCGGACGCGAACGGCCTGCGAGAGCGAGGCCGTGGCCCGAGCGGCCCGTGAGCGCAGCGAACAAGAGCGGGAATGACACCGCTTCGACGCGCCGCGTTTCCGCCAATTCGCGCTCGTTCTAAGCAGCGGCGCGGAGGCTCAGCGGCCGTCGACCGACCAGTGCCAGGGCTCGCTGGGGAGGTTGATGAGGCCGAACTGGGGGGCTAGGCGTTGAAGCGCCTGGAAGACGGCGCTGCTGCGGCTGGTAATGAGGCGCCCCGACTCGGTGAAGTCGATGGCCAGCCCCTTCTCGTGATTGCTCCGGCCCGGCCGGGCCGTCGGGGGACGGCAGGTGCTGGACGGCTGGTGCCAGATGGCCCACTCCGACGTGCCGCAGTTGCCCCTGCGAAGGTTGATCTGCTCCTGATGGTTGCGGTATCCCCAGCCGCCCATGTCAAAGCCCTCCGCTTCCAAGGCCGCGACCAGCCCGTCCACGTCGTCCGCGATCTGTGAGTTGACCTCGTAGCCGCGCACCCAGACGAGCGTGAAGTTGACGCCGTCGGGGCCCACCGTCGGGACCGGCTCCTCTGCCCGGCCTGCTTCCTCGGCTCTGCGCCGGGCCTCCTCCTCGGCCTTGCGCCGGGCTTCCTCCTCTGCTCTGCGCCGGGCCTCCTCCGCAGCCCGCTGGCGGGCGAGGGCCGCCGCGATCTCGCGTTCGGCGGCCTCGATCTCGGCGGCCAACTCGGCGTCCTGCTGCCTGATCAGCTGAACCTCCAGGAGGCGCCGTTCGACCCGCGCCTCGGCCTCCACCGACAACGCGGCCTCGAGGTCTACGGCCTCGAGCAGATCGGCCAGGACGAGGTTCGCTTCCAGGCGGCGAGTCTCTGCTTCGGCGGCTGCCTCGGCGGCCTGAAGTCGCCAGCGTTCCAGTTCCTCGCCCAGCCGGCGCAGATCGTCGAGGTCGTCGATCCCGCTGCCGGTGGCAAACCCGGCCAGGGCTTCCTCGCGGGCGTTCTCCCACGGATCGGCGCCGAGGACGCTCAACGTCCCGGTCGGGGCCTGAAACGAGACGTAGGACTCGACCACCGCCTTCAGCAGCCCCGCCTGCGTGGCGCGCAGCTCCTCCTCGAGTTCGGCGATTCTGGCCTCGGCCTCGGCCACGACGGCTTCGGCGTCGGCTACGGCCCGCTCCGTCTCATTGAGGGCGGTCTGCTGGGCGTCCACCGCGGCCTGCGCCTTGTTGAGAGCGTCGACTAGTTCCGCGGCATCGGCTGTGGCCGCATCGAGGTTCTCGGTGGCGGCCTCAGCCGCCCGCTGCGACTCCTCGCGCTGCGCCTCGCGCTCCTCGACAATCCTTCTGCTCCTGTCGATGATCTCCTCATCGCTCTGGGCGGCCACCGGACCGGCCGCACCCGCCACTGCGATCGCAAGCAACAGCCCGAGCACGCCCAAGCGGCGGTCGAATGAAGGGAAGCGGCGGTGGGAGGATCTCACAGTCATGGTGGTTTTCCGCCCGCCAAGAACCGCGGACACGCTACCAGCCCAGGCCACCGGCGTTAGCGTGCCGTCCGTGCAACTCGGATTGACGCTGGGATATTGGGGCCGGGCGATGCCCGACGGTTTGGTGGAGCTGGCCACCGCAGCCGAGCGGGCAGGGTTCGACGCGGCGTGGACCGGCGAGTCGTGGGGCTCCGACGCGTTCTCGCCCCTCGTTCTCATCGCGGCGGCCACCGAGCGCATCCGGCTGGGAACGGGCGTGGCGCAGATCGCGGCCCGCACACCCACGGCCACAGCCATGCACGCGGTGACCCTGGACCACATCTCCGGCGGGCGGGCCATCCTCGGACTGGGGGTCTCCGGGCCCCAGGTGGTGGAGGGCTGGTACGGCCGCCCCTCGGCCCGGCCCCTGGCCCGCACCCGCGAGTACGTGGAGGTCCTGCGACGGGTATTCGAGCGCGCCGACCACCTCACCTTCGAAGGCGACCATTTCCAGCATCCCTACTCCGGCGAGGGGGCGGAGGGCCTGGGCAAACCGCTCAAGATCATGACCCATCCGCTGCGCCCGATCCCGATCTGGATCGGCGCCGAAGGGCCCCGCAACGTGGCCCAGACCGTCGAGATAGCCGACGGCTGGCTGCCGCTGTACTACTCGCCGCTGCGACCCGAGGTCTACGCGTCCCAGCTGTCCGGCGCCCCCAACGGATTTGAGATCGCGGTGCACACCACGCTGCAGGTGTGCGACTCCGACGGGATCGCCGAGGCCCTGTGGCCGGTGCGGGCCAGCCTCGGCTTCTACATCGGCGGGATGGGGGCCGAAGGCCAGAACTACCACACCCAGCTCATGGCCCGGATGGGGTACGAAGAGGCCGCCTACAAGGTGCAGCGGCTGTTCCTGGAGGGGCTCAGGGACGAGGCGATCGCGGCTGTGCCGCAGGAGTTCGCCGACGAGATCTCCCTCGTGGGGCCGGCCGCGCGGATTCGCGATCGGCTCCAGGCCTGGAAGGACTCTCCGGTCACCATGCTGAACGTGGCCGCCCGATCCGAGCAGGAGTGCCGCCAGGCCGTGGAGCTCGTCAAGGGTTGAACCGCCAACGCGGTCGCTCAGTGGTGGTAGGGGATCGGCATCGACGCGCTGGGCGGAAGGCTGGTCTTGATGTCGGGCGGCGGCGCGTTCCACTCCGGGTACTTGCGCACCGCGCCGGCCCGGTACTTCTCGGTGGAGTGCACCCTGTCCTTGTCGAACTCGGGGATCACCTGGTCGCCGAAGATCTCGATCATCTCGAGGATCTCCTCGTACTCGAAGCCCTCGTTGGGCAGGCCGAACACCAGCTGGTCGGTGCCCACGGCCACGTAGGACCTCTCCAGCTGCTCGCAGACCTCCTCGGGCGTGCCGCACAGCATGTAGCCCGCGTCGATAGCGAAGTCGAGGGTGGCCTCGTCGGGTATGCCCTGGGCGGGCTCGGGCCAGGTGGGGGCGCCCTCGCGCTTGGGGATGGTGTCGTGGTAGAGGCACACCATCGAGTACAGGTAGCCCCGGCCGTGCATCAGGGCGATCTCCCGGGCCCGGTCGCGGTCCTCGAGGCAGATCAGCGAGTTGGTCATCATCACGTTGTCGTTCATGTACGAGCCGAGAGGCTCGGAGCACTCCGCGATGGCCTCCTTGTAGCTGTCGATGCGGCCCTTGAGCGCGGGTGCGGGCTCGAAGTTGAATGCGATCGCTCCGATGCCCATCTGCCCGGCGGTGGCGAAGGTGGCCAGGTTGCCGCAGGCCACCCAGAGCGGCGGGTGGGTGCCGTTGAGGGGTTTGGGGAGGATGTTGTGGTTGGGCGGCACCCGGAAGTGCTCACCCTCGTAGGAGTAGTCCCGCTGGGCCCACATCCGGGGGATCTCGGCGACGGCTTCGTTCCACATCGCCTTGGTTTCGGACGTAACCGTGCCGTTGAAGGTGGCCACCTCGTGGCTGCCCGCGCCCCGTCCGGTGCCGAACTCGAAGCGGCCCTCGCAGAAGTGGTCGAGCATGGCGGCCCGCTCCGCGATTCGAACCGGGTGCTCCTTGGTGGTGGGCAGGCTGGTGATGGCCGTGCCTAGGTGGATGTAGTCGGTCTGGGCCGCGACCCAGCCCATCACCACCTCGGGAGCGGACATGTGGCTGTACTCGGTGAGGCAGTGGTGCTCGCCGAACCAGGCGAACTTCCAGTTGTGCTTGTCGCCGAGGATCGGGTACGACGCCTCCCGCATCAGCATCAGGTGCTCGTGCTCGGGTATGTGCGCCGACGGGCCGGGGATGTAGCCGTTCTGGAAGATCCCGAACTCCATGAGCCCTCCCTGTGGTGCGTGGCCGGAGCAAGCGGCTGTCGAAGCCGAGGCTAACGGGCCGCGCCCCCCACTGGTGACTGCTCTGGTTAGGGTCGGCGGGATGAACCGGTGGTGGGAGATCGGCGGAGCCGCGAAGGGCGATGTCTACGACGACCGCTGGCGTCGCATGGAGGAACGGGGTGAGTGGGTCCACGGGGAGGCCGACCTGGTGAGCTGGTTCGAGCCGGCCTCGGTGCTGGACGCGGGCTGCGGGACCGGCCGGGTGGCCATCGAGCTCGATCGCCGGGGCATCGATGTCGTAGGCGTGGACATAGACCAGCGCATGCTGGACGAGGCCCGGGCCAAGGCCCCGAACGTGGGCTGGGTCCTGGACGACCTGGCCGATGTCGAGGTGACCGGCCCGGGTGAGGCCCGGCGGTTGTTCGACCTGGTCGTGATGGCGGGGAACGTGATGGTGTTCGTCGAGGTCGGGACGGAGGCCGCCATAGTGGCCAACATGGCCCGGCACCTGGCTCCGGGCGGCCGGCTGGTGACCGGCTTCCGGCTGGGGCTCACTCCTCTGACCTTCGCCGACTACGACCGGTTCGCGGCCGGCGCCGGCCTTGAGCTGGAGCACCGCTGGACCACCTGGGACCGCCAGCCCTACGACGGCGGCAGCTACGCGGTGACGGTGCACCGCCGACCGCCGGCCGCGTGAACGCGGCCAGCGACGATCACGCGCTCGCGGCCCGCCTCGCGGAGGGGACCGGCCGGCTCCTGCTCGACCTGCTGAACGACCCGTCCGGGCCTCACGGCTGGGATCTGGAGATGGCAGGAGACCGGCAGGCGCATGAGTTCCTGGTGGAGGAGCTGCGGCGTCACCGGCCCGGCGACGCCGTGCTGTCCGAGGAGGGCCGCGACGACCGCCGGCGTCTGGACGCCGAACGGGTCTGGATCCTCGACCCGCTGGACGGATCCAGCGACTTCGGCGTGTCCGGGGCGTGGTCGGTGCATGTGGCGCTGTGTGAGCGAGGCGTGCCCGCCGCCGCTGCGGTGGCGGTCCCTGCGTGGGGCACGACATTCGCCACCGATCCGCCTCCCGAGCCGACGATGTGCCGGGTCGGCCGCCGCCGGGTGGTGGTGGCCCGGTCGCGGGGCTACAGCGACGGGCGCCGCCTATCCCAGCAACTGGACGTCGAGGTCGTGGCCATGGGCTCCGCGGGGGTCAAGGCGATGGCGGTGGTGCGCGGCGAGGTGGACGCCTACGTGCACGCGGGCGGCCTCTTTGAGTGGGACACGTGCGCGCCGGCCGCGGTGGCGCTGGCCGCCGGCATGCACGCCTCGTGCGTGGACGGTTCGCCCCTGAGGTACAACAACGCCCGCCCGCACACACCCGGCCTGGTGATCTGCCGCCCCGACTTCGCGGACGAACTGCTAGGCGCCCTCGCCCCCGTCACCCGCCGCCGGCGAAACTGACCGCGCCGGGAACAACCTCCAGCGTGATCGGCGTCGCGCCGATCGGCTCGCCGTCACCGACGAGGTCCGTGGGCTCGCCCTCGATGGTGACGGTCCGCCCCCGCAGCATGTGCACGTGCCCGTGGCCCACATGGCCGCCGTCGAACACCTTGGGCAGAAGGCGCAGCATGGTGGTCCGGCTCGCCGGGCCGACGACGCATGCGTCGAGCATCCCGTCGCCCGGGTCCGCGTCGGGACAGATCGCCATGCCACCACCGAACGTAGGGGTGTTGTTCACCGCGAACAGAGCACTGCGCAACTCGGTGCGCTGCCCGTCGACGGTGACAACGAGCTCGCGATGCCGCAGACCGGGCATGGTCAGCAGGGTGGCCGCGGTGTACCGGCTGGGCCCTCTGGGGAAGCGCATCCGGTCGGCCCGAACATTGACGTCCACGCTGAAGCCGCCGGTCACACTGAACGCCACCCACCTCTGCCGGTCGGTGCTGATGGCGTCCACCGGCCGCGACGGCCCCAGAGCCCTGGCCGCAGCCTCCTCGACACTGAGCCCGAACAGGCCGAATGCCCGGGCGTAGTCGTTGCCGGTTCCCACCGGTACCACTCCCAGCACCGCGTCAGTGCCGACAACTCCCTGGAGGGCGAGGTGCAGCGTGCCGTCGCCACCCACCGCGATCACCCGCTCGGCGCCGGCGGCCACCGCGGCCCGGACCGCCTCGGCCGACGCCTCCGCGGAGTCCCCGCTGATGTCCACGGGCGTGTGGCCGGCCCGCTCGATCACGGAGCGCACGATTGGCGCGGCTGCGGCAGCCCGGCCCCGGCCTCCCCGGGGGCTCACCAGAAGATGGACTTCGGCCATGGGGCTCGGTATAGCACCCGCCGAAGGGGCTTGGCCTCTAAAGGCCTAGGAAGCCTCCGCCGTCGGCCACGATGGTCTGGCCGGTGATGTAGCGGGCGCCGTCGGACGCCAGGAACACGGCGACGGGGCCGATGTCGGCGGCCGCGTCGCCCAAGCGGCCCAGCGGAGTGCGGGCGACGAGGCGGGTCTCCAGGTCGGGGTTGGCGGAAACGGCCGCGTCCATGGCCGGCGTGCGGGCCACCGGGGCGATGGCGTTGACTCTCACGCCGTGGGGACCCCACTCCCTGGCCAGGCTCTTGAGGATCCCGCGCTGGGTGGCCTTCACCGCGGCGTAGACGGGCAGGTTGGCCGATCCCTCCACCCCGGCGGGCGACGTGAGCAGGATCAACGTCCCGGGCCGTCGCCGCAGGTGGGGCAGCGACGCCCGGGCGCACAGGAAGCTGGCGGTGGTGGCGGTGGCGATCTGGGGCCGGATCCTGTGACTGCCAGTGAGGTGCACCCCTCCGGGCCGTCCCGCGTGGGCCACCGCGTTGTGGACCATGATGTCGAGACCGCCGAAGCGATCCACTGCCTCTGCCACGGTGCCTTCCACATCGTCGGCCTCGGTGACATCGCAGCGCACGAAGGCGGCTTCGTGACCGGCGGCCCGGATCGACTCAGCCGCGGGCTCCCCGTTGGCGGCCCGACGGGTGGCGATCACGACGGAGGCTCCCGCGGCGGCCAGCGCCGACGCGATCCCAGCCCCGACACCCTGCCCGGCCCCGGTGACGATGGCCACCTGGCCCTCCAGCACCCTGCCCCTGTGCGCTGCGGTCATCCGACCATCCAGGTTCCGCCGTCCATCACCAGGGAGGCACCCGTGAGGCCGGCGGTGACCCGGTCGTCGGCCAGAGCATCGATCACCGCGGCGATCTCGGTCGCCGACGGCAGGCGGCCCAGCGCCGGGTCGTGCAACGCGGTCGCCGCCGCGGCCGTGGCTGCATGCTCCGGCGCCAGGAACATCGAGGGGTGCAGGGTCACGGCGTGGGCCCGGATCTGCTCCGGCCCCCAACTCCTGGCCAGCGACCTGGCCAGGACTCGCAGCCCCTCGGCCAACGCCGACAGAGCCACGAAGCTCGCCGCACCGGCTGCGCCGACCAGCGGCACGCAGAACACGATCGTCCCCTGCCGGGCGGCCAGGTGCCGGTGCGAGCCGCGGGCCAGCCGGATGGCGGCCTCCAGCGGATCGTCGCAGGCCGCGGCCCACTCGCGCTCCGTCATCTCGTCGATGCGTGCGGGAGTGCGGCTCTGCTGCGGGTAGAGGGCGTGGACCACCAGATCGAGTCCGTTGACCGCGGTGCCGTCGGCGCGTCGCACGCCGTCGACGAAGCCGTCGTCGACCTCTTCGGCTCCGGGTGCGACATGCAGCACGTTCCCCGACAACTCCGACGCCAGCGCGGTGGCCGGGTCGTCTCCACCCACGACGAGGATGTCGCGACTCATGCGTCCGCCTGCTTGTCGTCGCCGATCCGCGCCCTCGCCTCGACCGCGCCCCAGGCTAAGACACCGCCCACCGCCACTGCGCCCAGCACCCACAGCCACGCGACCAGCGACGGGCTGTCGAGTTGAAAGAACTCACGGACGAAGGGCAGGGCCATCGTCGCGCCGTAGGAGGCGGCCCCGGATGCGGCCAAACCCACCTTCCACGGTCTGAGAGGCCGGCTGATCAGCACCAGGATGACCAGGCCGATCCCCAGCAGCGTCATGGTGGCCGAGGTGCGGGCCTCGTAGAGGCTGATGCCGTCAAGGCGGCGCACGACCTCATAGAGGGCGAAGGTCACCGCAGCGGCGGCCGTCCCCGCCGGCAGGGAGAACCGGAGCACCCGGCCCAGGAATCCGGGCCGCACGAGCTGGTCGTCGGCGGCCAGGGCCAGGAAGAATCCGGGCACGCCGACGGAGAACGTTCCGATGAGAGTCAGGTGGCGGGGCAGGAAGGGGAACGGCGAGCCCACGATCCCGATGAGCACGGTGAGCAGCACCGCGTAGGCCGCCTTGGTGATGAACAGGTTGGCGACCCGCTCGATGTTGTTGATCACCCTGCGGCCCTCGGCCAGCACCCGGGGCATGGTCGCGAACCGGTTGTCCAGCAGCACCAGTTGGGCCACGGCCCTGGCTGCGGAGGATCCGGTGCCCATGGCGATGCCCATGTCGGCGTCCTTCAGGGCCAGCACGTCGTTCACGCCGTCGCCGGTCATGGCCACCGTGCGTCCCCGTGACTGCAGTGCGTGGACCATGGCCCGCTTCTGGTGGGGGTCGACCCGGCCGAACACGGTGTTCGACTCCAGCGTGTCGGCCAGCTCTTCGGGCTCGGAGGGAAGCCGGCGGGCGTCGAAGGCTGGCGCAGCGACCCGGTCCTCTCGCTTGCCGTCCGGGCTGCTGGTGATTCCCGCTCGATGGGCCACCGCAGCCACCGTGGCGGGGTGGTCACCGGAGATGACCTTCAGGTCGACGCCCTGATCGCGGAAGAAGGCGAAGATCTCCGCTGCGTCGGAGCGGATCGTGTCGCCGAGGTGCACCAGGCAGACCGGCTCCCGGTCGTCGGGAAGGCTGTCGTCCGATGACGCGGCCGCAGCGGAGCGGGTCACCACCAGCACCCGGCCGCCCTCGGCGGACGCGGCTGCTGCTCTGGCCCGGGTCGCGTCGCTGGCCTGGCCGGTCCCCAGCAGCACGTCGGGAGCACCCAAGTGGTACGTGCCCCGGCCCTCGAAACTGGCCGCGGCCCACTTGCGGGCCGACGAGAACGGCACACTGCTGCTCAGATCCCACCCGTCGGGCCGGTCGCCGACGGCGGCTGCGATGGCGGACAGGGTGGCGTTGGGAGCCGGGTCGGCCGAGGCCAGTGCGGCCAACGTCTCGGTCGCCTCGGCCTCGGTGGTCGAGCCCATGGGTTCGGTCCGCCCGAACGAGATGTCGCCGGTGGTGATGGTCCCGGTCTTGTCGAGGCACAGCGTGTCCACCCTGGCCAGCAGCTCCACCGACGCCAGCTCCTTGGCCAGCGCCTTACGGCGGGCCAGGGCGACGACACCGGTGATGAACGCCAGGCTGGTCAGCAGCACCAGCCCGTCGGGCACCATGGCCACCGCCGCCGCCACCATGCCTTGCAGTGCGTCCTGCCAGCGGTCCTCAGCGGCCAGCAGCCTCGCCAGGAGCAGCACCGTGGCCAGCGGGATGATCCACGTGAGGCGGCGCAGGATCACGTTCACGCCGCCCTTGAGCTCGCTGCCGGCCAGCTTGAAGCGGCGGGCCTCCTCCGACAGCCGGGCCGCGTAGGACTCGGCTCCGATGGCGGTGGCCCGGTACCAGCCCGCGCCGGCGCTCACGAACGACCCCGACATCACCCCGTCGCCGGGGGCCTTGTCCACGGGATCGCTCTCGCCGGTCAGCAGCGACTCGTCGACCTCGAGTCCCCGGGCCGCAACGACGTCGCCGTCCACCACCACCTGGTCGCCGGGCCGGAGTTCCAGGACGTCGTCGGCCACCACCTCGCTGGTGTCGATCTCCAGCGCCCGGCCGTCGCGCACCACCCGGGCCCGGGGTGCCGACAGCACGGCCAGCCTGTGCAGCGTGCGGCGGGCCCTGAGCTCCTGGGCGATGCCGATGACGCTGTTGGACACCACGACCCCGGCGAACAGGGCGTCGGCCGGGTAGCCCGCCACCATGATGAGCACGAACATCGAGCCGATGATGGCGTTGACCGGGGTGAGTACGTTCGCCCGCACGATCTGGCCCACCGTGCGCACCGGCGCGTCGGGCACATCGTTGGTGAGGCCATCGCGCCGGCGCTGGTCCACCTCGGCCGCGCTGAGTCCCCGGGGCGCGGTGGTCAGATCGGGCACGCCGGTTGCGGGGGTGGGATCGGGGCTATCGGCGGTCACCGGAGCTGGTCACACCCGCTCGACCCGCTTGAAGGCCTCGCCGTAGGGCAGACCGGCCCGGCGCCCGGCGGCCCGGCACTTGTCGAGGACGCGGGAGCGGAAGGCGGCCCGGTCCGTGCCGTCGTCGTCGGGGCCGATGCCATGGGTGCTGCGGAACTGGCTCTGGTGGGCCAGCAGGGCGTTCACCTTCGCCTCCATGTGGTCGTCGGCCACCTGCTCGAGGTGGTCCGGGTCCTCGCACTCGAACAGCAGCAGCTCGACGGGCCGGTGGTGCGGCACGCCGTGCTCCTTGAAGAAATGGGGGTCGCGGGCGGCCACCACCGCGTCCATGCACAGGAACCCAGCCGCCCGGTGATCGGGATGCAACCTCCAGCGCTTGAAGGGGTCATGGCCCAGCACCACCTCGGGGCGCAGTTCCCTGATGATCCTCGCCATCCGGCTGCGCCAGGCCATGGTCACCTCCAGCTCCCCGTCCACCTCACCGAGGAAGCGGACCTCGCCGGTGGCGCCGAGCCTTCGGGCCGCCTCGGCCTGCTCCGCCTGGCGCAGCTCGACCAGGGCGGCGATGTCGGCGCTGGCGTCCCAGGTGCCCTTTGAGCCGTCGGTGCAGACCAGCAGGCTCGCTTCGCAGCCGGCCTCGGCCCACTTGGCCAGGGTCGCGCCGCAGCCGAACTCGATGTCGTCGGGATGGGCGCCGATGGCCAGCGCCCGGCCCGGAACGGCCACATCGACAGTGGTCACCGGCTCGTCACCAACTCATCGAGCCCCAGCGCCCTGCGCAGGTCTTCGGGCAGGTGGCGCAGGTCCTCGGGATGGTCTATGTCCACCGAGAGGCTGGCATCGTCGACGATGTTCACTTCGAGCCCGAGCCGTTCAGCCTCGGCGACGTGCCGTCCGAAGGAGCCCGGCCCGTACGAGAACCGGAAACCGGCCGCGGTGGGCACGCACACCACGTTGGAGCCGTCCCGCCGGCGGTCGCCGACGATGGTCAGCCCCGGACCGACCGCGGGTTGCAGCGTTCGGGCGAGGGCCAGATCGGCGTGGGCCACCACGGCACGCTCGGCTCCGGCGCCGGCCAGCTGATCCACGGCCGTGGTGACGGCGATAGTCAGCCCGGGGCGCCCGGCCGCCACGACCGCCGCGCCCAGGTCCGTGGCCCAGGCCGCCACCTCGGCGTCGTCGGTGACGACGTGGACGGGCAGCCGCTCGGCCGCGGCCACCACCCGGTGCGCCATCAGGAGCATCAGCTCGCGGCAGCGGGCATCACCGAGGATGCCCGCGAGCCGTGACAGGGCGCCGTCGAAGGATCGGATGGGAACGATCACCGCCGTCGCGGGCTCTTCAGGGACTGGTGGCAACGCCACTGGGCGGCTCCGGGCATTGGAGTTCGGGGGCTGGGCCGAGTCTAGGGTTGCGGCTGTGAACGTCCGGGTCGCGGTGATCGGCGGCGGATCGTGGGGCACGACTGTCGCCCATCTGTGCGCTCACAACACTGCCACGGTGCTCTACGCCCGCGACCCGGCCGTGGCCGACGGGGTGAACGCGACCGGCGAGAACAGCCGTTACCTGCCCGGCCGGCGGCTGCATCCCGACCTGCGGGCCACTTCTGATATCGCCGAGGCGGCCGGCGGAGCCGACGCGGTGGTGATGGGCGTGCCCTCGCACGGATTCCGCGACACGCTGCGCCAACTGCGCCCCCATATCGGAGACCGGACGCCGGTCGTATCGCTGACCAAGGGCCTCGAGGCCCAGACTCGCAAGCGGATGACCGAGGTGGTGGCCGACGAACTGCCCGGTCGGCCGGCCGGGGTCCTCACCGGGCCGAACCTGGCCAAGGAGATCCTCGCCGGCCACGCCGCCGCCGCGGTTCTGGCCATGGCGCCCCCGGACACCCCGACGGCCGAGATGCTCCGGGACGTGCTGTGCGCCAACGACTTCCGGGTGTACACCAACACCGACGTCGTCGGGGCCGAGATTGCCGGAGCCACCAAGAACGTGATCGCCCTCGCGGCAGGAATCGCGGACGGGCTCGGGTCGGGGGACAACACCCGGGCAACGCTCATCACCCGGGGCCTGGCCGAGGTCACCCGACTGGGCATGGCCCTCGGCGGGGAGCCGCTCACCTTCGCGGGTCTGGCCGGCATCGGCGACATCGTGGCCACCTGCGTGAGCGCTCAGAGCCGCAACCGCCATGTGGG
The DNA here is from genome assembly GCA_009837445.1 of Acidimicrobiaceae bacterium. Taxonomy (GTDB): domain Bacteria; phylum Actinomycetota; class Acidimicrobiia; order Acidimicrobiales; family Aldehydirespiratoraceae; genus Aldehydirespirator. The sequence continues at coordinate 89,275 of VXTM01000038.1, read as the reverse complement.
CGAGCGTCTGGGCCGGGGAGAGCCCATCGACGAGATCGTGGCGTCCATGGACCAGGTGGCCGAGGGCGTGAAGTCCACCCCGGTAGTCGCGTCGCTCGCCCGCTCGCTGGCGGTGGACATGCCCATCACAGAGGAGGTGCGGGCCGTGATCGAGGACGGCCGCACCGCCGCGGCGGCCTACCGGGCGCTGCTCGACCGCCCGCTCACCAGCGAAACCCGAAGGTGATCTGGCCCCGAGCCGGCAGCGAGCGGTCACTCGCCCGCACGGCAGCCGCGCCACCCCGGAGAAGGGACGGGGAACTGATCGGCGATATCGATGGACCGGCCGCCGTGGTCAGCCCCGCCGGCACGGTCGAGCCGCTCGGAGCCCAGTGGGGCCTGCGATGGGCCGTCGGGACCGGGGATCGCTGGCACATCGCCTCCGACGAGGCCGCGGTCCGCTCCCGGATTGTAGACGGCATGCCCGTGGTGGCGACCGCCATGAGAGTTCGGGGCGGAGATGTGGTGCAGCGGGCGGCGGCCGTCAGTGACCCGTCCGGCCGTGCTGTGGTCGTGGAGTTCGTCAACGAGACTCCTACGGCGGTGAGCCTGGCCGTCTCCGTGCTCGGGTTCGTCGAGAGAGCCGCGGTCCGCGGCTCTCGGCTAGTGGTCGGGGACCGGATCGCGGCCGAGCTGGACCGGATCCCGGGCGGCGCGGTCGCGGTTGCCGACGGTGAGGTCTGGGATGCGGTTCGGGCCGGGCCGGAGGCCGGGGACTGCGAGGCCTCCAGCGGCGGGGGCCGGGTCGGGGCGGCGGCGTTGGTTCCGCTGACGCCCCGGACTCCGTTGCGGGTCGTCGTGCCCATCGAGGGTGAACCGGCGGGCCGCGGCTCGCCGGAGGATGTCGCTTCCGGATGGCGGGCGGTGGTGGGCCGGGCCGCTTCTGTGGAACTACCCGATGAAGCGGCGTCGCGGGCGTGGGACAGGGGCGTCGCGGCCGCGATCCTGGCTGCTGGCGGCCTTGAGCCGGAAGATGCGGCCCGGTCGGCTGTCGTGCTCGACCAAGTGGGCCTGGTCGAGGAGGCCGACAGGGCCAGGGCTGCGGTGGCTCACGCTTATCAGCAGTCCTCCCTGTCCCCAGTAGCCGCTCCCGTCGCATTGCGGGCCCTGGCATCTCGCCGGTTGCGCAGCGGCCGGGTTTCGGGTCTGGCCGAATGGGCCGGACCGCTGGTCGACGCCGCCGGCGACCACCTCGACGCCTTCACGCTGGAGCAGGTTGCAGCCGCGTTGGAGCCGGAGGCGCCCGCCGCGGCCCGCGACGCGCGCCGCCTGCTCGCCGAGATCGCATCCCGATCGTCGGTTTCGGCGCCTGCCACATCGGGTGACGGCCTCGGCGCCGCTCTTCGTCATAGCGCTGAGTTCGGCGGCGATGGCCTAGTCGGGCTGGAGGCCCTGCTGGATTGCCTCGTGACGGAGGCGGCCGATCACATCGTGATGGCCGCCGGGCTGCCCGCAGCCTGGAGAGGGTCGTCAGTTGACGCCCTCTCGCTTGTGACCCGTCACGGCACGCTGTCGTTCTCGGTGCGCTGGCACGGCTCGCGCCCGGCTCTGCTGTGGGACTTGGCGCCGCCGATGCTGGGGGCCCGGTCGCCGGTCGCGCTGCGCTGCGGGCTCGACCCGTCCTGGTCGACGTCCGAACTTGCGGGTGAGGCTCTGCTGGGTCCGGTGGCCTAGACGCGCCGTCGATGTTGGTTCTCGCACCAGGCGTGTGCGACACTGCGTCCATGGAGACTCACGCTCTGCCCGCGCCGGCGGCTCCGGCATTCGAGGAGATCGACGTACCGGTTTGGGCCTGGGCTCTCGTCGCGGTGGCCGCGCTGGTGTCGTACTTCGTGATGCTCGAGAACGGCACGGTGCTCGCCGGCGCCGCCGAGACCCTCCACGAGTTCTTCCACGACGGCCGGCACTTCGTTGGCGTGCCCTGCCACTGACGCCCGGAGGCCGCCGGATGTGCCGCCCGTACCGGCGCTGGCGAGCGAGCTAGCTCCCAACCCGCGCCGATGAAGCGACTACTGGCCGCCGGCAGCCTGGCGGGACTGGCCGCCGGTGCCGCCTCCGCGCTGTTCGCAGCGACCGCGGGCCGCGGGCCGATCCGCGACGCCATCGCCCTCGAGGACAGCCTCAGCCACGCCACCAGCGGCGCCCATCACGAGGACCTCTTCACCCGGGGCACCCAGGAGATCGGCGGGGCGGTCGGGCTGATCGTCTTCGGGCTGGCTCTGGGCGTGATCTTCGCGGTGGTGCTCGGCGCGGTCGGGCCCCGGTTGGCCGCACCCACACCCCTGGCTGCCTCGGTCCGGCTCGGATGCGTGGGGTTCGTGGCAGTGGTGGTCGTGCCCTTCCTCAAGTACCCGGCCAACCCCCCGGCGGTCGGCGATCCCTCCACCGTCAACGAGCGCACGATGCTGTACTTTGCGGTGCTGGCGCTGTCGATCCTGCTGGCGTGGGCGGTCTGGAGGTTCCATCGGACCGCCCGGCTGGCACCGGCGGCGCAGACCTGGGCAACGGCCGCGCTCTACGCCGCGGGCCTGGTCGTGATCTTCCTGGCGCTGCCGGCCAGTCCCGACACCGTCGAGGCCCCCGCCGACCTCGTGTGGCGTTTCCGGCTGGCCTCCCTGGGCGCGCTGGCGGTGGCATGGGCCGTGATGGCCCTCGCGACCGGCACGCTGCTGTCGCGTGCGCCGGCCCGAGACTCGAGCGACGCTCAATCCGCGGTGTAGAGCTCCAGGTGGCGCCGGGCCGTGCTCGACCACGAGTAGCGGCCGGCGGTGGCCGCGCCGTTGGTCCGCAGCCGCTGCACGAGGTCGGGTTCGTCTCTCACCCGGGCCATGCCGGCGGCCACCGAGGCCGGGTTGGCCGTCTCGGTCATCACCACATCGACGTCGTGGGTCAGGAACTCCTTGAAGACCTCGATGTCGGAGGTCACCACCGGCAGCCCGGCGGCCAGGGCCTCCAGCACCGCCAGGCCCCAGCCCTCGCTGACCGACGGGAACACGAAGCTGTCGGCAGCACCGAACCAGCCGGGCAGCTCGGCGTCGGGAACCGTCCCGACCAGCGCCACGTCGTCGTCGAGCCGCAGGCCGTGGGACCTCAGCGAGTCGAGCACCCCGTCCCGGTAGGCCCGGTAGTCCTGGAAGGAGTGCCCGCCCACCACCGCCAGCATCGGGGCCCGTCCCGGCATGGCCTTGAGCAGGCCCAGCGCCTCGACCAGGTACTGCGAGCCCTTGCGGGGCTCGATCCCTCCCACCGTCAGGAACACGTGGCGGTCGGCGGCGCCGATCCGGGCCCGTAGCCGGTCCCGTTCGCCGGGCGGCCTTGCGCCCGCGAACCGCTCGACCCTCACCCCGTTGGTGACCACCGCCGCCTCCACGCCGTACTCGTCGAGAAGGCGCCGCCTCCAGGGGTCGCTAACCACCAGCACCCGGTCCGGCTCCAGGATGGCCGCGTCCTGGCACTCGATGAGCGCGGGCGTGGTGAAGTCGTCTATGTGGTGAACCGTCCGGAAGAGCCGGAAGCCTCCGCCGCGGTCCCGTACCCGCGCCGCGGCCCGGGCCGAGATGCAGTCCTGGGTGTGCACGATGTCGAACCGGCCGCGCTGGTCCGCGAGGCCCGACTCGAGGGCGTCGATGTGTGAGAAGACCCGCTCGGTCAGCGTTGGGGCACGCCGGGGGGCTTCGATGATGTGCACCGGCACCGTCGCGGCCCTGAAGAAGCCCTCCGCCGGATCGCCCAGGGCGATGAGGGTCACGTCGACGCCTTCGGCGGCCAGAGCCTCCGCCAGTTCCACGCTGTGCACGGCGCCGCCGCGAGGCTTGACCGAGAAGGTGACGATCGCGATCCGGCCCGGTCGCCTCACGTCGCCAGGTGCGCCGACAGGTCGTAGTGGAGGAGCGCAGGGTCGCGGTTGATGAGAGCGGCCGCGGCCAGGGCCGCCCGGGCGCTGGTGTCGGCGACGACGCAGCCGGCCTGGCGCATCACGTCGCGCTGGCGCTCGAAGCCCTGCGGGTCGCGCTCGGTGCCCAGGACGTAGGCCACCACGGCCGCGCCCTCCGCCACCAACTCGGCCACGACCGGAGCCAGCACCGCGGCCGGGTCGGGGTGGGCCCCGTCGCCGATGACCACATCGAGCAGCACGACGGCCACGCTCGGATCCGAGGCCTGCTGGCGCAGCAGCTCGACCCTGGCCTCGGGGTCGATCATGGGGTGGGGCCTGCCCTGCGTGTACTCCTCCTCGCCGAGGTCCAGGCACACGTGACCATCTCCGGGACCGGGCAGCCCCCAGGAGGGCTCGAGCGGCGTGTTCGAGTACACCGGTCCGATGTGGCGGCTGGCGACGACCATGGCCTCGTAGGCCAGCGTGCCCCCGCTGAACAGCCCGACCATGCGCCTGCGGGATGGGCTGAGGGCGGTGGTGAGCCTGGCGACCTCGGCGTCGAGGGAGCCGACCGGGTCGGGTTCCGCCGAACCGAGCGCGCCCAGCGCGGCCACGGCTCCCTCCTCGAGCGTGCCGCACACCGTGACGCCGGGCGCGGCATCCACCGGCCGGTCCAACCCGATCAATGCGGCCACCAGCGGCTTGCTGCGGGAAGCGCCCAGCAGGCGCTCGGCGACCTCGGCCGCGGGCGGCTTGGACACCAGGAGCGTCAACTCGGTCCCCTCGTGGCGGTCGAGCGCCTCGATGGCCGCCTCGGCCATGGCCCCTCCGACCGCGGCCGAGAGGTCCCGGCCGCCCACGCCGATGACATGGGACACGCCCGATCCCCAACGGTCGAGCAACGTCATCACTTCCTGAGCGCCGGTGCCGGCCGCGGCCACCACCCCTACCGGCCCAGGAGCCACCCGGTTAGAGAAGCCGAGCCCCACACCGGCCAGCACCGCGGTGCCCGCGCCCGGTCCCATGACCAGCCGACCGAGAGAGCGGGCCCGGCGCTTCAGGTCGATCTCGTCGGCCAAGTCCACGTTGTCGCTGAACAGCAGCACGTCGAGACCGCGGGTGAGGGCCTTGTGGGCCTCGAGGGCTGCGTACGGGCCGGGCACGGAGACGATGGCGACGTTGGCCTCCGGTGCCGAGACCAGAGCGTCGTCCAGGCCGGCGGGGCGTGCGTCAGGCGGGGCGCCGGCACCGGCTGAACCGGTATCCTCGAACAGCACCGCCCAGGCTCTCAACAGGGCTGCCGGCAAGTTCTCGTCGGTGCCCTTGACCGCCAGGACGAGGTCGTTGGCCGCGGCGCTGTCGAGCCCTTCGGTCACACCCTCGTCGAAGAGGACCTCCAGGTTGGCCGGCGTGGCCATGAGCGCCCAGGCCCAGTCGACACCGGGAGCCTCGCGCATGGCGCGGGTTGCCTCGAGCAGTCGCACACTGTCGACGTAGCAGTCTGCGACGACCTTGGCTGTGGCGGTCATGGCCTGGATCCGTCAGGAGATCAGCGCGGGAACCGGATCGGGCACTATCCGGGTGCCCCGCGGGCCTGCTATCACACCGGCGGGCTCGTCGAGGGTCCCGTACACCAACTCGGGAGTGGTGATGGCTGAGATCCGTCCCGTAGCTTCCACGAACTCGATCGCCGCCTCGACCTTGGGTCCCATGCTTCCTGGAGGGAACTGGCCGTCGGCCAGATGGAGCCGGGCCTCGGTAGCCGTCATCTCGGTCACCGCCTGCTGGCGGGGAGTGCCAAAATGGAGTTGAACCGCGGCCACACCGGTGACCATAACCAGAGCCTGGGCCGCCACCGCGTCCGCGATGCGCTCGGCCGCGAAGTCCTTGTCGATGACCGCATCGACTCCCCGGTAGGCGCCGTCGGCCGACCGGGCTACGGGGATCCCGCCCCCGCCGCCGGCCACCACGATGTAGCCCAGATCGATGAGCGCCGAGATGGCGTCGGCCTCGATGGGCGCCATCGGCCGCGGTGACGGCACCACCCGCCGGTAGCCGCGTCCGGCGTCCTCGGCCATTGTCCAGCCCCTGTTGGCCGCCAGGGACTCGGCTTCGGACCGGTCGAAGAACGGGCCGATCGGCTTGGTGGGCTCGGACAGTCTGGGATCGCCCGAGTCAACCTCGACGTGGGTGATGACCGACACCGCTCCGGCGATCTCTTGCTTGCACACCTCGTTGAGGGCGAGGCAGATCAGGCTTCCCAACTGCCCCTGGGTCATGGCTCCCAGCGTGAACAGGGGCAGGGCGGGGACGAGATCGATCGAGCCCTCGTGCTGGATGGCCAGGTTGCCGACCTGGGGACCGTTGCCGTGCACGATCACCACGTTCCAGCCCTTGCGGATCAGCGAGCGAACCGACAGGGCCATGGCCAGCGCGTTGGCGTACTGCTCCTCCAGGGTGCCCCGCTGGTCCTCACGGATGAGCGCGTTTCCACCGAGAGCGAGGACTGCGGTCTCGGCCAAGGCGCACTCCCTCTCGTCAGGCCTGATCGGGTCCGGCGGAGCCGGCCCCAGTTGGCGGACCTGCCGATAGCAGAACCGACTTTCTTATAGTAGATGACGCGTTCAAGGCCCTGCCAAGCCACAATGTCCCGTGCTGAACGACGGGTGTGCCTACGACGAGGAGTCGGCACCATGAGCAACCGCTCTCCGGCCACAGACCCCACGGCGGTGCTGGCCGCCCATTGGGACGAGAGCGAGCGCCGGCTCTATCCGGTGGCCACCACCAACCCGGACGCGTACCAGTCCGCGGTGAGGCTGGTGAGAGCGGTGGCCGACGCCCTGGCCGAGGTCGAGGACCTGGACGGGCTGGTGGAGTGGTGGGAGCGCCGGTCCGATCTGGTGGACGGGGCGCTGCGGGCGTCCGGCGACATCGCCGGGTACCGGCTACCCGAGGCGGAGATCGCCGGGGCTGGGTTCGCGATTCGCCGCCGCGAGCTGCTGGCCGAGCGGGCCGAGCGGGAGCGCCGGGACCGCATCGCCGCGGCCCGCGAGGCCGGCGAGGCGTGGGCGGTGGTCCACGAGCAGGGCGACCTGGGTGCGGGCCTCGTCGATCCCTACCAGTGCATCGAGCTGCACCTGGCCACCGGCCTGGCGGTGGTCAGCACCGTCGAGCCCGATCCCTCGACGATGGCGCCCACCTATGTGGTGATGGTGGCCGCACTGGGCGACGAGCACGGCCGGACGGCGGAGCTGGACGCGGCCTCCTTCGGAGATGTGGAGACCGGCGACCGTGAGCTCTTCGAGGATCACCGGCTGACGATGAAGAGCCGGATCGAGGCGGCCGGAGCCTGACATGGGGGCGCCACCGACCGAGCCGGTTAGTTCAATCCCAGAGACCGGTGACTGGTTCTCGCCTGAGATCGATCACATCCCGGCTCTCGGTGCCCTGCCGGAGCGCCAGGACGCCGCCGTCCGTGACGGTCCCGGCGACGCTGGCGGCCAGTCCCGCCGATCGGAACAGGTCCACACAGGCTTCGGGTCTGTCCGTGGTCAGCCAGAAGGCGTAGGTCGGGAAGCAGACCAGCCAGCGGTCCAGGGCCACCCCCTCAGGCGCCGGCAGCGCGTCGAGGTCGATCTCGGCACCGAGGCGTTGAGGCTCGAGCAGCATCGCCAGCGAACCGATCGCTCCGGCCATGCTGACATCCTTGGCCGCCGAAGCGAGACCCTCGCTGGCCGCCCGGGCCAGCAGGCGCGCATCAGCAGCGAGGCGGGGTCCCTGCGATTCGAGGGTGGTGAAGAAGTCGAAGTCGGTCCGCATCCTGCCGTCCAGACAGCAGGCGAATACGAGATGCTGGCCGGCACGGGCTCGGTTGGCCGACAGGACCCGGTCGGCGTCCCCGACCGCGAACGCCGACAGCGCCGGTTCGCCCTGGTGCTCGGTCAGGTGACCGCCCACGATGGGCACGTCGTAGAGGGCCGCGGCCTCGGCCATTCCCCGCAGGGCCTCAGCCGCCACCGGTGCCGTCGCCACGACAGTGTTCACGATCCCTCTGGGGACCGCTCCCATGGCCGCGAGATCGTTGACGTTGGCGAGCACCGCCGCGATCCCCGCGCCCCGGGGATCCGATGCCACGAAGCCGGGAAGGAGCGCCTCGCCGCACACGATCACCGAGCCGGCGGAGGACATCTCCACCGCGGCGCCGTCGTCACCGGGACCGCTCAGCGGATCGGCGGCACCGAGGACGCGCCCGACGGCTCCGATCGCCCGCTTGGCCCGCAAGCCTCCATGGGTGCGGACCGCGTCCACCAGCCGGTCCAGCGATGACGACTCGGGCGGGGTCACGGCCGCACGGTACAGCAGCGGCGGAGCCGGTCCCGGCGCGCTGGTGCGGTGCCGGGGTTCTCGAAGCGGCCCGTCCCGGATTCGTCGGCCGGGTGCAGGGCACCTTCGACGACGGCTTCTATGTCTCAGGCCCTTCGGAGGAGTTCTTCGCGGTGATGGGTCCCCGGCACTGGCCGGGGCCCCTGCACCTCGTCGCCGGCAGGATGGCTGAGCTGCCTGCGGTTCACGAGAGGGCGCGTGTCACCGACGGCACCCTTGTGGTTGGCCCGGTCTGCGTCCCGCTCGACGGATGCCGACGCTGGGTACCGAGCCTGCCTGAGCGCCTCAAGGCCGACCCGGAGGCTTGGCATGGTCTCGCGGCTGGTGTGGACATTGAGCTGGCGCCCGTGTGGGAAGCGGTGACGGATGACCTTCGGCGCGGGGATCTGGCCGCGGTGTTCGGTCGGCTGGCGGGGCGCGGCCCCGGGCTCACGCCCAGTGGCGACGACGTGCTCGCCGGAATCCTGCTGGTGCTCGCTATGGATCCAACATGTCGTAGAACCCTGGGGCGCTTGGCCGGCTCGGCCCGCACGACCACGCTAAGCCGCGCCTTCCTGAGGTGGGCCGCGGCGGGCCAGAGCATCGAGCCCGCGCACGCCCTGCTCGACGCGGCCGCCGCCGGCGATCCGACCGCAATGGTTGAGGCCGCCCGGTCGCTGGCCGAAGTGGGAGCGACGTCGGGCCGGGCGCTCATGGCCGGCATGGCTCTGGCTGCCACCGAACTGGCCCGTACTGAAGTGACCCGTACAATGGTGTCTCGGCCCATCGTGGTGTGACGCCGGTCAGGAGATCATCCCGATGCCCATCTCCGAGTCTCCGCGGTTCCTCGAGACTGCCGCTCGAACCTCGAAGCCGCGCCGCCGCGGGATCACCCATGTCATCGACAAGGGCACGCCCCTGGCCGTCATGAAAGAGCTGCTCGAGGCCCACGGGCCCCTGGTCGACGTCTGGAAGTTCGGCTTCGGCACCGCCTACGTCGACGGCACCGTTGGCGCCAAGGTCGAGTTGCTGCGGGGTCACGAGGTGAGGGCTTGTCCGGGAGGCACTCTGATGGAGGCGGCTTGGTGGCAGGGCCGGAGCTCGGAGTTCCTCACGTGGGCCGAACGGGTTGGCTTCGACTGCGTGGAGGTGTCTCGGGGCGCCACCGGCCTGCCGGCCTCGTCCAAGCGCGGCCTCATCGGCGCGGCCCGCGACCGCGACTTCGAAGTGTTCGCTGAGGTGGGCAGCAAGGATCCGCATGAGCCCGCCCTGGCCTCGGAATGGCTCGAGGAGGCCCGCAGCGACCTGGACTGCGGCGCGGCGTGGCTGGTTGCCGAGGGCCGCGAGAGCGGAACGGTGGGCCTCTATGCCGCCGACGGATCGGTTCGAGCCGACCTCGTGGAGGCCCTCGGACGCCTCGGCGAGGACGCGCCGGTCGTCTATGAGGCGCCGCTGCGCCAGCAGCAGGCCTGGCTCGTCAACCATCTGGGCGCGAACGTCAACCTCGCCAACATCGCCCCCGAAGAGGTGCTCGGCGTGGAGGCGCTCAGGCAGGGGCTGCGCTCCGACACCCTCCGAACCAGCCTTCCCACCCATACCGCGGGGTCGCTTCGTGGCCCATGAGGCCGTGTTCGAGCTAGATCCGGCTGCGCCCAACGTGATGCCGGCCCGTTACCGGCAGGTGTCGGTGGCGTCGGTTCCGAGCCTGGCGCCCGACGATCTGGTGGCCCGCTTCACCGGACGCGAGGCGTACCACCGGACCAGATTCGTGATCGCCCGCCGGGACGGCGACCCCGGACGCTGCGCGCTGGTGGAACTGGCCCGCGACGGCAGCGACGACCTGTTCTCCGTGGCGGTCGCCGCCCGTGTGCTGGCAACGGCCGCCGAGTGCGCCTACGTGCGCGACGACAGCCTCGACCTGGGCGTCGGGTCCCACCTGGCCCGGGCCGCAGCCCAGCGCCCCGATCACCGGTGCGTGGTGGTGGAGGGCCGGTACCGCCATGTGAGCTTCCTGCTCAACGCCGCTCCCATCCGGGTGACGGTGATGGACGTCGTGCCGCCGGAGCCCTCCAAGCTGTCGGACCAGGTCGCCAGGGTCCTGGACTCGGCCGAGGACCTGCCTCCCATATCGGTGAGCGAGTGGATCGTCGACAGCCGCTCGCTGGTGGCCGAGGCCGGTTCGCAACCGTCGGAGGGGTTGATCGTTCCCTGCCGCGGCGGGGGAATCGAACTCGAGGGGGTGTCGGTGTCGCATCTCGATGAGCGCCCGTCGTTCGCCGGCTCGACCCTGCTCGGCTGCGAGCGCTCCCAGCAGATCCATCGCTGGTTCTACGGGACCGACGCTCCCCGCACCATCGATTGGTGCCCCCGCCGTCTCATGGACGCCGCCAGCGACGCAGCCGGCTCGGGGCTTGTCCTGAGCCGCTGCTGCATGCTGGACGAGGGAATGGAGCGGCACGGCGACACCGTCATGGTGCCGTGGGGCGCGACCCTCGAAGAGGTGCGCAACGCCCTCCACACGCTGACCGGGACCGGGGACGGCGCGTGGACGCCCATCTGATCGACTCGGCCGTCTACGGCCACGGGTGGTCCACCCCGGAGTCGCTGGCCCTGTTTTCCGAGCGCGCTCGCCTGTCCCGCTGGGTGCGGGTGCTCAAGGCTCTCGCCGCCGCGCAGGCCGACCTCGAGATCATCCCGGCCGCCTCCGCCGCGTTGATAGAGGACCTCGACGCGAGCCGGCTGGACCCGGCCGCGGTGGGCGCGGAGACCCGCCGGACGTCGCACTCCACCATCGGGCTGGTGCGTGAGCTGCAAGCCCTGCTGCCCGTCGAGGCCCGCGAGCACGTCTATTACGGCGCCACCGTGCAGGACATCACCGACACCGCCGCGGCGCTGGAGATGCGCGACGTCGGCGCCATCGTGTGGCGAGACCTGCGGGCCGTGGAGGCCTCGCTGCTGGAGCTGGCCGAGCGCCACCGTCACACGCCGATGCTGGGCCGCACCCACGGCCAGCCCGGCGCTCCGGTGACGTTCGGGCTCAAGGTGGCCTCCTGGGCCGATGAGACCGCCCGCCACCTGGAGCGGTGGCGCCAGTGCCGTCCCCGCCTCGTGGTGGGCCAGCTGGCCGGCGCGGTGGGGGCCCTGGGCTTCTACGGCGAGCTCGGACCCGAACTGCGCCGCCGCCTCTGCGAGCGCCTCGAACTGGGCGAGCCGGCCGTCTCCTGGCTCACGGCACGGGACCGGATCGCCGAGTTCGCCAACAACTCGGCTCTGGTCTCGGCGACCATGGCCCGGATGGCCAACGAGGTGTACAACCTCCAGCGGCGCGAGATCGGCGAGGTCGCCGAGGCGGCATCCGAGGCCACCATGGGCAGTATCACCATGCCCCACAAGCGCAACCCGGAGCGCAGCGAGCAGATCGTCACCCTCGCCAGGCTGGTGCGCTCGGCCGCGGGTGTGCTCACCGAGACCATGGTCGGCGACCACGAGCGGGACGGTCGCACCTGGAAGACCGAGTGGGTGCTGCTGCCGGAGATGGGCCACTACCTGCTCTCGCAGCTCAGCCTGGCCCGCGGTCTGGCCGCCAACATCGAGGTGGACACCGGCGCGATGGCCGCCAACCTTGAGGCAATGGGCGACTACGGGTCCCAGGAGCTGCTGAGGCGCCTCTCGGCGAGGATGGGCAAGCACCGGGCCAACGACGAACTGCAGAAGGCCTACCGGACGGCCCGTGCCAGCGGCCGCCCGCTAGCCGAGGTCCTAGAAGGCATCGCCACGCCCTCCGAGCTCGAAGACCTGGACCACCCCGCAACGGGCGCGGCCGGCCAGATGGTCGACACCGTGATCGCCGCCGCGGCGAAGCGCCGGGCCACCGAAACCGATGAGTGGATCTAGGCCGGACCCGGGCCCCGCGGAGGCCCGCGGCGCGCGGGTGGCGGGGCCGTCGGCCGAGGCGCCCGCGCCCGAACTGGTTGACGCCGGGTTCGCGTGGGAGATCGCCGACGCTCCGCTGCTGCACCACGGGCTGAACCTCGCCGACATCGGCCATGTGCTCGACCTGCGGAGCAGGGGCCTCATCCCCGAGGCGGCCGCGGCCGACCTGCTGGGGGTGCTGCTCGACGCCTACGGCACCGACCCGGCCGACTTCCCCTACGACTCGGCCGCAGGAGAGGTGTACAACTCGCGTGAGCGCCACTTCGTGGAGCGCATCGGCGACTCGGCCGGATGGCTCCACGCCGGCCGTCCCCGCCGGGAGGCCGCCCGGGTGGCGCTGCGATTGCTGCTGCGATCCCAGACCGCCCGGCTCATAGAGGTCGGAGCCGACTTCGCGTCGACCGCGGCCGAGATCGCCTCCGAGCACGCCGAGACGTTCATGGGCGACCAGACCTACCTCCAGCAGGCCCAGCCGTCGACCTTCGGCCACTACCTGCTGGCATTCGTGGCACCGGCCCTGCGCGACGGCGAGCGGTTCCTGGCCGCACTCGAGCAGGTCAACACCAGTCCCGGCGGCGCGGGCTGCGTCAACGGCAGCCGGCTGCTCGACGATCGGGGAGCCATCGCCGCCGACCTCGGGTTCGACGGCGTGATCGCCCACACCCGCGACGCCATGTGGCAGACCGACGTGTTCATCGACCTGCTGGCCACATCGGCGAGCATGATCGCCAACCAGGCCAAGCTGGCCGAGGACCTCGAGATCTGGTCGAGCCAGGAGTTCGACTACGTCGACCTGGCCGGGCCGTTCACCCGGGCGTCGGTGCTGATGCCCCAGAAGCGCAACCCCTACTCCCTGTCCATCATCAGGGGGGCCAGCGGGGTGCTGATCGGCCGGATGAGCGGATTCCTGGCCGTGGTCAAGAGCCCGTCGGCCCGCAGCGACAACCTGATCTTCGCCTACGGCGAGATCCCCCGGGCGCTCGACTTCACTATCAGGGTGAGTGCCCTGACGACCGGGGTGGTGAGAACGCTGACGGTGAACGCCGAGCGGATGTGGTCCGAGCTCGAGCGGGGCTTCACCCAGGCCACAGACCTGGCCGAGTACGTGATGGTGGCCGCCGGGGTCGACTACCGCACCGCCTACCACGTGGTGGGCCGGGCCGTTCGGGCTGCCAGCGGCCGCGGGCTGCGAGGGTTGGACATCACGCCCGAGATGCTCGACGACGCCGCGGCGGAGGTCTGCGGGCGGCGGCTCGGGCTCGACGCAGCCGAGCTGGCCGAAGCGCTGGACCCGCGCCGGATCGTGGCCACCCGGCGGGCTGTGGGCGGGGCCGCGCCCGGCGAGGTGAGGTCGCTGGCCGAGGAGTTCTCCGACCACGCGGCTCGGCTGCGGGCCGCAGCGGTCGAGGCTCTCAAGGGTTACGCCGAGGCTGAGGAGCGCCTCCTGGCCCGGGCCCGCGAGCTGGCCGGCGCCTCCTGATCCCTGCCGGTTCGGCTCTCAGGCACCGACCGGGACTGGAACCCGGCCGTTCCGCGTTTCCCTTGCGACTGGCCGCTGTCTTATAGTTGACGCACCGGCCACGGCCGACGTATCCGCTGACTGGGAGGCTCCGATGGACGGCATCCACGACATGGGAGGAATGCAGGGCTGGGGCACGGTGACCGTCGACCCCGACGAGCCGGTGTTCCGCGAGTGGTGGCACGGCCGCGCCTTCGCCATGGGAGCGATGTCGATGGGTCTGTCGGGCACCAACCTCGACGCCTTCCGTCACGGCCTCGAGCGCCTGCATCCCTACGACTACCTGGCCGACGGCTATTACGGCCGCTGGCTGGCGTGCGCCGAGACGCTGCTGGTCGACAGCGGCGTGATCCCGCCGGGCGCGGTGGAGGCCCGGGCCCGGAACCTGTCCGGGGAGTCGGTCGATGAGCCGGCCGACGTGGAGGAGAACAAGCCCGTCTACGAGCGGGGCGGCGCCGGGTCGCTGCGCGAGATCGACGATCCGCACGCCTTCTCAGTCGGGGACGAGGTAAGGGCCAAGGACATCCGGACCGGCGGCCACACCCGCATGCCCGGATACATCCGGGGCCGTACCGGCACGGTGCACGCTCTGCGCCCCGCGGCGCTGCTGCCCGACACCAACGCCCACTTCGCGGGCGAGAACCCCCAGCACGTTTACACGGTGGAGTTCGACTCCACCGAACTGTGGGGTCCGGACGCGGAGGCAGCCAAGCTGCGGATCGATCTGTTCGAGAGCTACCTGGAGGCGACCTAGATGGCTGACCACTCCCACACCACAGACCGGCCATCGCCCGCAGTGCGGGCCGAGGCTCTGGAGTCGCTGCTCACCGAGCGCGGCCTCGTCAAGTCCGAGGTGCTCGACGGCTTCATCAACCGCTTCGTCAACGACGTGGGCCCCATGAACGGGGCCAAGGTGGTGGCCAAGGCCTGGGTCGACGACGACTACCGGGCGCAGCTGCTCACCGACGGCACCGGGGCCATCAAGGAGCTCGGCTTCGCCGGACCCCAGGGCGAGCACATCGTGGTGGTCGAGAACTCCGACGACGTACACAACGTGGTGGTCTGCACCCTGTGCTCCTGCTACCCGTGGCCGGTTCTCGGTCTGCCGCCGGAGTGGTACAAGGATCCGGCCTACCGCAGCCGCATGGTGCGCGAGCCCCGCACCCTGCTGAGCGAGATGGGCCTCGACCTCGACGACAGCGTCGAGGTCCAGGTGTGGGACTCCAGCGCCGAGAACCGCTATCTGGTGCTGCCCCAGCGGCCCGAGGGCACCGAGGACCTCTCCGAGGACGAACTGGCTGCGCTCGTGACCCGCGACGCCATGGTGGGGGTGGCCAAGGTCAGCGCAGGCTGAACGGGCGCCGGTGGCTCTCACTCTCGACATCGAAGGCCCGGCCGCGCCGCCCCGGCTCAACGGCGAGTTGGTGTTCGACGCGCCCTGGGAGGGGCGCAGCTTCGCCATGGCCATGGCTCTGGTGGAGGGCGGCCACTTCACCTGGGACGACTTCCGCGACCACCTGATCGCGGCCGTGCAGCGCTGGGAGTCGGACCCGGTGGGGGAGTACCGGTACTACGAGCGCTGGCAGGAGGCCCTCGAGTCGATCGTGGAGGAGCGGGCGATCGTCTCGGAGCCCGAGGTGGACGCGCTGGCCGCGGCATACGCGGCCCGCCCACCGGGCCACGACCACGGCGATCACGACCACGGCGACGACCACCATCATCACGACCACTGAGATGGCGCCGGGGCACTAGCCAGCCTCGGTCCCGTAGTGCCTGGCGCCAGGTTTGACCGCTGGGTCATCCGCGGTTTAGGTTTGGGAAATAACTATGTCTCATCCGAAATGTCGGATGGACAGGAAGGGGCTTGGCATGCCTCCTATCACCATCGTGTTCATAGCCACCGGCTTGATCGTGTGGTTGAACGCCCTCTACTTCCTCGGCGTGGGCGCCGATCAGAAGGAGGGGGGAACGAACCCGCTCGTCAGCATCGGGCACGCGAGCCTGGTCGTCGGTCTGCTGAACCTGGTCCAAGCCGTCTACATCATGTGGGCCCGGCCGCTGGACGACAATTCGGTTGTCCTCGCCGGGCTGGTCACGTTCTACGGCCTGTTCTTCGTGGTTCTCGGCAAGACCGAGGCCAATGGATGGGACCTGCGCGTGGTGGGGAACCTCGCCGTGCCGACGGCCATCCTCCCGATGTTCTGGTGGGACTTCTTCGACGGCAGTTGGATGTTCCAGTCGATCCTGATCGTGTGGCTGGTCGCGTTCGGGTCGGTGGCCCTCACCACCTATGGCAAGCTCGAAGCCAAGCTCCTGGGCCTGATCCTGGCCGGAACCGCGATCTACACCTTCTGGGTGCCGGCTCTGATCCTCGCTACGGGGAACGAGATCCCCTAGCCGCGACCACTGCTGGGTTCTCCCGGCTCCAGATCGCGACAACGGTCGGGCGAACCGCGCCTGACACGACGAAGCCAACAATCCGGTGGTAGGAATTGTCTAGTGTCCCTGGCCGAACTCATCATTGACCTCCAGTTCAAGGGTCTGCGGATAAACGCCCCCTTCGAGCGACGGCCGGGCGGAGCCGGACCGTCGGACGCGGGCATGGTCTGGATCGAGGGCACTGCGGTGACGGTGCCGGTGGACGCTGGATTCGTGGCCGACTCCCCGTACTCGCTCGAGCCCGAGGACGTCGGGTTCGGGATCTACGCCGACGGTGTCCGGCTGGCCGGCGCGGCTCCCGCCGACCGGCCCCGGTTCTACGGCCTTACCACCGCCGACGGCGTCCCGTACTGGCACTTGGCCCTTATGCACCTCGACTCGCTGGCCAGCACCGTTCTGCAGACCTGCGCCTACTGGGGCAACGAGGATCAGTGCCGCTTCTGCGGTATCGGGGTGTCGCTGGACTCGGGCAGCACGGTGCTGGTGAAGCGCCCGGCGCAGCTGGCCGAGGTGGCGGTGGCGGCCAAGGAACTCGACGGCGCGGTGGACATCACCTTGACGACCGGCTCCACTTACGGCCGCGACAAGGGCGCCCTCTACGTGGCCAAGTGCGGCCAGGCCATGAAGGAGGCCTCGGGCCTTCCTGTCGAGGTCCAGTTCGAGCCGCCCGACGACTTCAGCGTGATCGACCAGGTGGCCGACCGGGGGATCGACTCGGTCGGCATCCATGTGGAGACCTTCGATCCGGAGGTGCTGCGCTGGGTTGCTCCCCCCAAGTACCGCACCGGCATCGACCGCTACTTCGAGACCTGGGAGTACGCCGTGGAGCGCTTCGGCGAGGGTCAGGTCTCCACCTATGTGATCCTGGGCATGGGAGAGGACCCGGACCTGATCGTGGACGGCTGCCGGCGGGCTGCCGACATCGGCGTGTACCCCTTCGTGGTGCCCCTGCGGCCGGTCCCGGGCTCGCTGATGGGCGACTGGACGCCCCCTGCCGCTGATTATGTCGATCAGGTCGCCCGCAAGGTCGCGCCGTACCTGGTGGAGCGGGGACTGACCGCGGACAAGGTCGCGGCCGGCTGCGCCCGATGCCAGGCTTGCTCGCCGGTGGGAGCGATGGAGCGGGAACTTCAGGGGTCCAACGGGCGCACGCTGATCCCCGTGAAGGCCCTGGGCTGACAGCGGGGGCGGCAGTGGAGCGAATCGAATGCTGGCGGGCTGTCTCTCCCGAGGCCCGGAGCTGGCACATGCGTATCCGGCACCGGGTGTTCGTGGAGGAGCAGCGGGTCATTCCCCTCACCGACGTCGACGACTGGGACGCCGACCCCGACACGATCCATGTGGTCGCCGGCCGGGGACCGGAGGCGATCGGCACGGTCCGCCTGTACCGCACCGACGACGCGGGCCGCTGGAAGGGCGACCGCCTGGCCGTGCTGCCCGGCTACCGGGCGGGAATAGTCGGGATCCGGCTGGTGCGCTTCGCGGTGTCGACTGCCGCCGAGGCAGGAGGCACCGTGATGGACGCCTTCGTGCAACTCCAGAATGTCACCTTCTTCGAACGCATCGGATGGGAGCACAACGGGCCGCCTGTGCCCTATTACGGCTTGCCGCACCAGCCGATGATCTTCCGGCTGGCTGAGGCCCGGAGGCTCGTCGAGGCCGACATCCCAGAAGACGCTCACCTGCGACTGCCTGCCGCCCGCGACGCGCCGAGCGCCCTGCTCGTCACGATGTCGTAAGAGCGTGCGCGGATTGCTCGGCAGTCGATCGCGATGCGGCGGGGTCATTCCCGCTCTTGTTCGCTGCGCTCACGGGCCGCTCGGGCCACGGCCCCGCCCGTGTGGACCGGGTTTGCTCCTCAATCCGCGGGGCCTCTAGGGGCTTCGGGCGGAACGGATACGCACGCCGGCTGCGATGAGCGCCATTGAGTTGCCCGACAGGGTGGAAGTCGTCAACATCGGGCTGGAGCGGTTCGAGACCGCAGTGCGGGACCAGGGCGCCCCCGCGGTCGGAGTGGACTGGCGCATCCCCGCCGGCGGCGACCTCGACGCGGTGGCGGCGCTGGCCCGACTGCTGGGCCCGGCCGCGGACCGGGTGGACGCGGCCAACGCCGAGGTGATCAGCCGTCTGGACCGCGGCGTGCCCATGCTGCTGGGGGTGGACACGGCAGGCTCGGTGATCAGCGGCATGGACGAAGGGACGATCCTGCACTGCGGGCCGCGGATCGCTTGGGCCGACATGTGCGACCCGCTCCGGCGCTCGGTCAGGGCCGCGGTCGTGGCCGAGGACTGGGCCCCCCACACCGAAGCCGCGGACCGCATGGCGCAGGCTGGCGAGATCCGGCTGGAGCCGGCCAACGAGCACTGCACAGTGGTGCCGATGGCCACCGCGATCGGTCCCACCGCGCCCGTTTACGTGGTCTCGGTCGATGCCGGCGGCACCACTGCCTACTCCAGCCTGAACCAGGGTTCGGGGGCGGTCGCCTGGTTCGGGGTCGACTCCGACGCGGCCATCGAGCGCCTCCGGTTCCTGCGGGACGCGCTCGGTCCAGCCCTGGCCCAGGCTCTCGACGGGACCGGACCGATTGACGTGTTCTCACTGGCCGCCCAGGGCATCACCATGGGCGACGACGTGCACATGCGGGTCCAGGCCACCACCAACCTGCTGTTGCGCGACCTGCTCCCGCAGCTGGTCCGCTCGAATGTCGCCAGCATCGGCGAGGTAGCCGACTTCCTGAGCACCAACCACCTGATGTTCCTCAACATTGTCATGGCCGGTGCCCGCGCCCTGGTCGAGTGGGCCGGCCAGGTGCCGGACTCGAGCATCGTCACCACCATGGCCCGCAACGGCACCACCTACGGCATCCGCCTGCCTGGCCGGCCCGAGCCCTGGTTCATAGCGGAGGCGCCCCCTGTGCAGGACGCCCTGTACTACCCGGACCAGGGTCCCGACACCAGCGCCGGAGACATCGGTGACAGCGCCGTCCTGGAGCTGGTGGGGCTGGGTGGCCCGGCCGCGGCCAACTCTCCTGCGGTGGCCGGTTTCCTCGGGGGCCGCATGGCCGACGCCATGGCCGTCACCAAGGCCATGGGCCGCATCTGCGCCGGCACCAGCAGCCGGTTCCGGCTGCCGGTGCTCGACAACGCCGGCACCCCTCTGGGGGTCGACGTCCGTCGGGTGGTCGAGACCTCTATCACCCCGGCGGTCAACACCGGGATCCTCCACATCTCCGACGGGTCCGGCCAGGTGGGCGCCGGCGTGGCCCGCGCCCCCGTCGAGTGCTTCATGCAGGCCCTGATCGACCTCGACCAGCGCCTGTCGGTGAGGCCGAACGTATAGGCGAGCGGGTCCGTTCAGCTGGGGCGTAGAGCGGTCCACACCGCCCGTGCCGTGTGCCGGTACGGGTTGTGCCAGCGGTGCTCCTGGTCGGTCCGGAAGTGGATCGAGTCGCCCCGGCGCAGCTGGAACGACTGGTCGCCAACGTCGACGTCCAGCCGCCCCGACAGCATGTGGATGAGCTCCTCGCCGGCGTGGCGCAGAGGGTTCTCGCCGCTGTCGGCCCCCGGCTCGACCTCGGCGATGGCGGTCGCCACGAAGTACTGCCCGTAGGGGCCCGAGATGCCGCCCAGGGAGAGACCCTCATGGGGCGTGTAGATCGACCGGCGCTCGGCGGCGGGTGTGAAGACCGCGTACAGCGGCGGCTCCTGGTCCTCCTCCACGAAGTACGACACCGGCTGTTCGAGGGCCGCGGCCAGCTTCAGCAACGTCGTGATGGTTGGCACCATCGTGCCTTGCTCGACCTTGTGGATGGCCGCGGTCGAGACGTTGGACCGATCGGCGAGCTGCTGCAGCGAAAGGTTCCACTGCTTGCGCAGGTGGCGGACCTTGGGCCCGATCGAGTTCACGACCGCGCTCAGGTCCTCTCCTCCGTTGCCGTTGCCGGCCTCGCGGCGCATAGGGCGTGAATCCTAGACGTGCGGGCTTTCGCTTGTGATCCGTGGCTGTCGTATAGTTCACGGGCTGAGCCACCGCCTGAAGGACGACTTCTTCGTGAGTTCGCTTACCCGCACAGTCTCGGCCCGGTGGCTGGGCGCATACCGCTGCGATGTCACCGCCGGCGACTTCACGATCCCGGTGGACGAGCCCGAGAGCGTGGGCGGCACCAACGAGGGGCCTCAGCCGACGGAGCTGCTCCTGGCCGCGCTGTCGTCGTGCTTCACGCTGGCGGTGGCCCACGCGGCCGGCAAGCGCGGCATCGAGCTGTCCCATGTCGACGTCGAGGTGACCGGCACGTACGACGGGCCCCGGTTCTCGGCGCTGGAGATACGGGTCGACGCCGGCTGCGAGGAGTCCGTCAAGGCCGCGCTGGTGGAGGCCGCGGCCCGGGTGTGCTACGTGAGCAACACCATCCGCAACACCCCCGAGCTGTCGGTGGTGGCCGTCTGATGCCGGCGCGATCAAGGCTCCGCGGGCTTGACACCCGCGCGGTGACGGCTTTAGGTTCCGATACGTAGATATCTCATCCGACACGTCGGTGAGCGGGCCGGGAGACGGTTCCGCGACGAGAGGAGCACAATGCGGATCGCAGTGATCGGCGGAGGCGCCGCAGGACTGGGTGCCGCCGGCGCGGCCAAGGCGGTCGATCCCAACGCGGAGGTGGTGGTCTACACCGCCGACACCGATGTGGCCTACAGCCCCTGCGGGATCCCCTACGTCCACGGGCGCGAGATCGACTCGTTCGAGCGGCTCTTCCTGGCCACCAAGGAGCAGTACGTAAACACCGGGATCGACGTCCACTACGAGACCACCGTCGAGGCCATCGACGCGAAGGCGCGCACCCTCACCGTCGCGGGTGAGGGCGTGGTGTCCTATGACCGACTCATCATCGGCGCAGGCTGGAACTACGCCAAGGTGGACGTCGATGGGGCCGACCTCGACGGGATCTACGAGGTCAAGTACATCCGGGCGGCCATGGACTGGGACAAGCGCCTCGACTCCTGCAAATCGGCGGTCATCGTCGAGGCCGGTCTGGTGGCCATGGAGATGGTCGCTGCCCTGCTGCACCGGGGGATCAAGGTGACCGTCGTCGACCGGGCCCCGTGGCCGATGGCCGACGTGCTCGATCCCGACATCGTCGAGCCCGTCCGCCAGGCCTGGGAGGACGCCGACGTCGACATGCAGTGGGGCAACTGGGTCACCGCCTTCAAGGGCGACGGCGCCGTGAGCCGGGTCGAGACCGAGCAGGGCGCCATCGACACCGACATCGTCATCATCGGCACCCACAAGGTGCCCAACAACCCGCTGGCCGAGGCCGCCGGTCTGCAGCTAGGTACGACCGGCGGGCTGGTCGTCGACTCCAGGATGCAGACCTCTGACCCGAACATCTACGCGGCCGGCGACTGCACCGAGATCCCCCACGGCGTCACCGACATCCCGATCCAGGGGCTGACCGGTTCCCACGCCTACGCCCAGGGCAAGACGGCCGGCACCAACGCGGCGGGCGGCACCCGCCACTACCGGCCGGTGTTCGTGCCGTGGGGCCTGCTGGCCGGAGAGTGGATGATCGGGGGGGTGTCCTTCGGGGAGACGCTGGCCACCGCGCTGGGCATCCAGCACGTGGTGGGCAAGGCCCAGGGCATCACCCGGGCCCGCTACTACCCGGGCGTGAGGCCCATCACCGTGAAGCTGCTGGCCGAGCCGGGGTCGCTCCGGCTGATCGGCGCCCAGATGGTGGGCGGCGAGGGCATCAAAGAACGGGCCGACTTCCTGGCCATGGCGGTGCGGGTCGGGCTCACCGTCGAGGAGCTGGCCACGATGGAGAACGTCTACTCGCCCGCCATCGGCGCCCTCAACGAGCCGATCTCGGTGGCCGCGCAGAACCTTCTGGCCGGGCTGTAGGGGCCGGCAGAGTCGCTCATGAGTTTCGCTCACTGGCTCCGCTCGAACTCCGAGCGCTACCTGGCCATCGACGCTCAGCGGCGTGTCGGGGCCCGTTACGGCGCCCGGGCCCCCCAGAAGGCGCGGGGCGCTCGGGAGATCTTCTGGCGGCACGTGTTCACGCCGGTGTACCGCCTGCTTCCTTGGGGCATCCGGCGCCGCATCATCGCTATCCTGCCGGGCTCGCACCGGAGGGACTGGCCCATCCGGTCGGGCCGGCCCCGGGGACCGGCCGTCTGACCCCTTCCGCAACCGATCCAGACATCGACAACATCGACAGCATCGACAACAAGGAGGCGAAATGCCAAAGACAGTGACCATCCCGCCGCCCCAAGAGGGCGACGTCATGCACAACATCGAGGAGAAGGTCTTCCCCGATTACAAGGCCGAGGAGGGCGACCAGGCGTACGTGTTCATGCACACCGTGCCCTTCGAGGGCTCGGTCGGCCTGGTGAACATGCTCACCGCCACCCGCCTGCAGCGCAAGGGCTTCAAGCTGACGTTCGTGCTGTACGGCCCGGCTGTGCTCATGGCCAACGCCGCCCGCGGCTACCCGGCCGTCGGCCAGGAGGGCTTCCCCGGCAACCTCGGGTACAACCGCCAGCTCCAGACTCTCATCAACGAGGGCGCGACGGTGTACTGCTGCCGCTTCGCCATGGGCGCGCTCTACGGCATGCGCGAGGACGACGTGATGGAGGGCGTGACCCCCTTCAACCCGCTCGACGTCCTCGACGCCAACATCCAGGCCTGGCGCGACAGGGCCCTGGTCCTCTCCACCTGGACCCTCTAGCTCTTTGAGCTGACTCGGCGCGGCTACGGTCGCGCCGATGGCCAACACTGCCTCCGCCGCCGCCCCGCTGCGGCGCGCCCTACGGGGACGCGCCCCGGGGCTGCGGGTGGAGCGCAGCCTGTGGTCCGGCGGCGCCGACGTCGTGGCCGGGGTGGACGAGGTGGGTCGGGGATCGTGGGCCGGGCCGCTCACGGTGGCGGCCGTGGTCGCCGATCCCGGCACTCGGATCTACAAGGTGCGCGACTCCAAGATGCTCAACGCCTCCGAGCGCGAGGTGCTGCACGACCGCATCATCGGATGGGCCCGGGCCGTGTCGGTGGGCCACGCCACCGTGGCCGAGTGCGCCGAGCTGGGCATGGCGGACGCCCAGCGCCTCGCGGCCCGCCGGGCCGTCGACGGTCTGAGCCTGGACGTCGACCATGTCCTGGTGGACGGGTCCTGGAACTTCCTGAAGCCGCGCCCTGATGACCCCACCGATTCCGACGGAACCGGAGCGGACCCCGGCGACGGACCGGACGTGACCACCATCGTGAGGGGCGACGCGTCGAGCCTCTCCATCGCGGCCGCGTCGGTGGTCGCCAAGGTCACCCGCGACCGCCTCATGGTCGAAGCCGCCCAGCGCTATCCGGCGTACTGGTTCGCGTCCAACAAGGGCTATCCGTGCCCCCGCCACATCGCCGCGCTGGCCGCTTGGGGCCCGTGCGCGATCCACCGCCGGCGTTGGGTTTTCATGGACGATCTGCGCTGGAGCGGCGTCCCGCGCCTGCACCCGCCGTGCGAGGACACCGAGCCCCGGCTGTTCGATCCTGCAGCCGGGGGTGCAGCCGCGGCGAACGGTCGGCTGTAGCCTGCAGTCGCCATGGGCCAGCCCGTCACCTTCCTGCGCACCTCGTCGCCCCGGCCCGGGCTGGTGCGGTTCGAGTTGAACCGGACCCTCACCGGCATGGGTCACGAGCGCTATCTGGCGGGGGAGGAGATCCTCGGCGACCGCCCCTCCGATGAGCTGGCCCGCCGGATGCTGGCCACCGGCAAGCTGTCGTCGGTCCACATACACGGCTCGGTTATCACCGCGGAGGTGGCCGCCGGCGACGACTCGGGGCTCGGCGAGGTGATCGCCAGCCTCTACACCTACTACGTGCCCGGCGTCGAGATCCCCAGCGACGAAGAGCTGATCGCCCTAGTGGAGGGCTGAGGCGCCCTGCCTCCGGGCCTGGAGGTGGGCGAGTTGGCCACAGTCCGGCGATAATGCAGGGCCGACACGGACGGATGGACCCGCCAGGCTCCTACCGCCCGCCTACCGGGAAGGATGTTCCCCATGGTCAAGCCCATCCCCGACGACTATCCGAGGATCAGCGTGTACCTGTGCGTTGACGGTGCCGCCGAGGCAATCGACTTCTACACGGGCGTACTCGGCCTCACCGAGAGCCGCCGTATGACCTTCGCCGGTCGCATCGGCCATTGCGAGCTGCGCCTCGGTGACTCGCTGGTGATGCTGTCCGACGAGTGGCCCGAAATGGGCGTGGTCGGCCCCAAGACTCTCGGCGGGACGCCGGTGTCGATGGCGGTGAACGTTGAAGACTGCGACGCGATCTTTGCAGCCGCCCTGGAGGCCGGGGCCACGGAGCTGAGCCCTGTCGAGGATCAGTTCTACGGTGACCGCATGGGCCAGTTCCTTGACCCATGGGGCCACAAGTGGAGCGTGCACACCCACATCGAGGACGTCGACGACGCAGAGCTGGACCGGCGCGCCGCCGCGATGATGGGCGAAGGCTGATCACCAGTGCCCTCCACGCACCAGTCCCTTGCTGTGCTCGACGTGGAGGGCGTGCTTACACCCGAGGTGTGGATCGCGGTGGCCGAGCGCACCGGCATCGACTTCCTGCGCCGCACCACCCGGGACGAGCCCGACTACGACGTGCTGATGAAGGGCAGGATCGAGGCTCTCGACGCAGCTGGCGTCAGGATGACCACGATCATGGAGGTGGTCCAGGGTCTCGCCCCGCTCGACGGCGCGCTCGGCTTCCTGCGAGAGCTCCAGTCGCGCGTGCCGGTGGTGCTGCTGTCGGACACCTTCGAGCAGTTCGGCCGCCCGTTGATGGCCCAGCTGGGCTGGCCCTTACTGCTGTGCCACACGCTCGTGGTGGAGGACGACCGCCTCGCCGACTACCGGCTGCGGCTTCCCGACCAGAAGGCGAAGGCCGTCGACGCCTTCCGCTCGCTCAACTACCGGGTGGTGGCGGTCGGCGACTCGTACAACGACATGACCATGCTGGCCGCAGCCGACGCCGGGGTGCTGTTCCGGGCGCCGGCCAACGTGCGGTCCGAGTATCCGCAGTATCCCGCCTGCACCGCCTACGACGAGCTTCTTGACCTGCTGACCGGCAAACCGTGACCGCAGCTGGCCTGCCCGACCCGGGTCAGGTCCAGGGGAGCGCCGGCCTCCGAATGTCAGGCGTCCGGGTTGTAGTCGGGGTTCTCCCAGACGATCAGTGACGCCCAGCTGTCGACCGCCGGGTCGGTGATGTAGTCGGCGATCACGCCCCGGGCCTCGAAGCCGTTGGCGATCTGCATGGTGAGGGTGGCGTCGTACAGCTCTCCGGCCGACACCTTGGCCACGTAGTCGGCGGCCGACATCTCGTCCTTGTGGTCGGCGTAGCCGGGGATAACCCCGCCGGCCACGATGCCAGCCAGGTTGAGGTCGCGGCAGATCTGCTTGCGCATGTCGTAGAGGCGCTGGCCGATGCCCCGGCGGCGGTACTCGGGCAGCACCGCGATGCTGGTCCCGTAGTACCACGCGCCGTTGGGCACGTGGCCGGTGCCGCCGCCGGTGCCGACTAGGTCGCGGATCGAGTGCTGGGTGTGGCTGAAGTCGAAGTCGACCCGGATTCCCAGACCCATAGCCACCGGCGTGTCGCCGTCGAGCACCACCACGCCGCCGTCACCGAACTCCCGGGCCAGGGCCCTCAGCTCGTCGGCCCAGTAGAGGTCGGCCCGGTCGGCGGTGGGGAACGAGGTGTGCTCGATGTGCTCCATCGCCTCGGCCCACTCGGCGCGGATGCTCGTGTAGGTCAGCTCGCCCATGGCCGTCGGTTCTGGCTCAGGCGCCCCGGGCCGCGGCGGGTGTCAACGAGAAGTGCTGGTAGTCGTTGTCGGCGGGTTGGCCCCAGCACGCCCAGAGGTCGCCGGTGCGGGGCCGCATGATCACGGCACCGCTCGACTCCACCCGGTACTTGGCGTCGGGCCAGCGGCAGATGGCGGTGGGCTCCCGGGTGAGCTCCATGAGCCGCTCGGCGTCGATCGGCTGGCCCGTATCGGACAGCAGGGCGTCGGCCAGTTCCAGGCGAAGGCGCGAGTTGGCCATGACCTCGGCGTCCCTCTCGCCCTCGAAGGGCTCGGCCGCGGGGTGGGTCACGTGGTTGGTGTGCGCCAGCGGCTCACCGGCCAGAACCTCGACCGGCCGTGCCGACGGCATGGCCTCGACGTTGAACCCCCGCCCCTCGGCGTCGAGGATCAGATAGTTGTGGGCGCCGGCCAGGTCGGCTCGCAGCAGCACGTCCAGCGCTTCGGCCGCGGTGGCCTGGGCCAGCATCTCGCGGATGACGGTGGGCCACATCACCCCGAGGCGGCCGTCGTTGCCGGTGAGGTTGTTGATGCCCACGCAGACCCCGGCGGAGTTCATGCCGATCTGTCCCAGGCACCCGACGGTGGTGAACACCAGCGCGTCGGGACCGGTGTCGGGGCGCAGGCGGGCCAGCACCACATGGTCGGTGGCGGCGTCGTGCATGTCCCACGTCTGGCCCACGAAGCCGGCTCCCTCGGCCCGGCTGTCCGGCACCACGAAGGCGGTGCAGTCGTCCTCGACCGTCTCCGGTGGGTGGGTGCCGTCCGAGACGGCCCGAACCGTGTCCACGAAGTCGGTGAAGCCGCCCACCACCACTGCCTCGGCCGGGGTGATGCCGGCCGCGTCCGCCATGGCCAGCATCTCGGCGTGCAGGCTGGGCGAGAAGGCCTCCTGGGCGGGCAGGCAGGCGTCGGCCAGCTCCAGCACCGCGCCCCGCTCCAGCGGCCCGCCGCTCCACAATCCCTGGGCCACGAGGGTCACGCGCTCGTGGGCGTAGCGGCGGATCTCCTCCGCGTGGGCCCGCCCGTGGGCGTCACCCATGGCCGCGGGCGATCCAGCCAGATCAAGGTGCCTGATCGGCGGCCGTCGCATACCCGCAGGCTACTCCCGGTGGCCGCCTAGCTGGGATTGGCAGCGCTGTGCACGGATGGCGTGCATATTGCTGCCAGTTCTCGGCACCGTGGCGGGCGTACAGTACCGGGATGCCCCCCGGCCAGGCCTCCGACGCCCGATACCGCGCCCGGTCGATGTGGCTCGACACGTATCCCGGGTCGCTTGGGCCCAGGCCGGCGCTGGAAGGCGACACCGACACCGATGTGGCCATCGTGGGCGGCGGGTTCACCGGACTGTGGACCGCCTACTACCTGCGACAGCTCGACCCGACACTGCGGGTCACCGTGATCGAGCGCGACATCTGCGGGTTCGGGGCCTCGGGCCGCAACGGGGGCTGGGCCATCGGCGAACTGGCCGCGGGCATCCAGAAGTACGCGGCGCTCGCCGACCTGCCCGCCTCCTTGCGCCTGGCCAGGGCCATCTTCGACAGCGTCGACGAGATCGGCCGGGTGACCGCGGCCGAAGGGATCGAATGCGGCTACCACAAGGGAGGCGTCATCCGCTGGGCCCGCAACGCCCCTCAGGCGGCACGCCAAGCCGCCCAGGTCGCCCACGAGCACGAGCTGGGCCTCAACACCGACGAGATCCGGCTGCTCAGCGCCGAGGAGGCCCGCGAGTACGGCCGAGCCACCGGCGTGCTCAGCGGGATCTTCTACGCCCCGTGTGCGGCGGTCGATCCCGCCCGGCTGGTGAGGGGCCTGGCCGAGGCAGTGGAGCGCCACGGCGCGAAGATCCACGAGCAGACCGCCGCGGTGGCCATCGAGTCCGGACGGCTGCTGACCGACCGGGGCACGGTGCGGGCCGACGTGGTGGTGCGGGCCACCGAGGCATACACCCGCGACCTGCGGGGCCGGAAACGGCAGCTACTGCCCATCTACTCGCTCATGATCGGCACCGAGCAGCTGCCGCGGTCGGTGTTCGACGAGATCGGCCTGGCCGACCGGCCCACGTTCGCCGACGACCGCTACATGGTGATCTACGGGCAGCGCACCGCCGACGACCGGATCGCCTTCGGCGGCCGGGGAGTCCCCTACCTGTACGGATCGCGGATCAGCCCCTCAATCGAGCAACACCATCGTTCCCACGAGCGGATCCACCGCACCCTGGTGGACCTGTTCCCCGCGCTGTCGAAGGCGCAGATCACCCACCGCTGGGGCGGTGTGCTCGCCGTACCTCGCAACTGGACCCCCTTCGTGCACTTTGACCGGGCCGCGGGCACCGCCGGTGCGGGGGGCTACGTGGGGGAGGGGGTGGCGCCGTCGAACCTGGCTGGGCGCACCCTGGCCGACCTGATCTGCGGCGCCGACTCCGAGCGGGTCGGCCTGCCGTGGGTCGGCGTCCGGCACCGGCGCTGGGAACCGGAGCCCTTCCGTTGGCTTGGGGTGCGCGGCAGCCGCTGGCTCATGGCCGGCGCCGACATGTACGAGTACCGCACCAACCGCGAAGCCAGGGCGGCGGTCGCTCTCGCCCGCAAGATCCGCAACGACTGACGGAGCGGGCCGACCGGTCGGCTCCGGTCGGGGCCGAGGCTATGAGCCCGCCTGCGTAGTTTCGGGACCGAATCTGCCACTGGGCTTGGGAACGCCCCAGCATTCGACGGTGTTGTCGGGCCTCAGTCCACAGGTGTGATACCGGCCGGCTTCGATAGCGGTGAACTTCCCGTATGGGGGCTCGATCTGGCTGGCGTCATTCGTGCCCCAGCATGCGACGGTACCGGCGAGTCTCAGTCCGCAGGTGTGTAGATCGCCCGCGGTGATGGCTCGGAACTGCCACCTCGGCGGATCGAGCTGCCCCCAGCGGTAGCCCCAGCATGTGACCTTGTAGTTGTAGTTGGCGCGCAGTCCGCAGGAGTGCAGGGAGCCAGAGGTGACGGCGATGAACCTCCCGCCGGGCGGGTCGGCCTGTCCGTGGCTGTCGCTTCCCCAGCACGCGATGGTCCTGTCCGTCCTGAGCGCACATGAGTGACCCGAGCCGGTTGCGACGGCGGTGAAGTGCCCGCGGGGCGAATCGATCTCGCGGCCGCTATAGGTGCTCCAGCATTCGATGGTGTTGTCGGTCTTGAGCCCGCACGTATCGAGCCAGCCGGTAGAAACGTCGGCGAACTGCCCATCGGGAGCAGCACTCTGTTCGAACACGTTGCTGCCCCAGCATTCGACGGTGCCGTCCGTTCGCAGCCCGCAACTGAAGCCGTGGTAGGCGGACACAGTGGTGAATTGACCGTCCGGAGGCGCGGTCATGGCCTTGTCGCGACCTCCCCAGCATTCGACGGTGCCGTCGGTTCGCAGCCCGCAGCTGTGGTAGGTGCCAGCTGAGACGGCGGTGAACTCTCCGGTCGGCGGGTCGGCCTGTCCGTAGTCGAAGCCGTCCCAGCATTGGATCGCTCCGTCGGCCAGCAGCCCGCAGTAGTGAAATGCCCCGGCTGTCAGCGCCACGAATCCCCTGCCGGGAGAACTAGTGACGAAGTCGCGGATGTATCCCCAGCATTCGATGGAGCTGTCGGTTCGCAGCCCGCAGCTGACGTGCTCGCCGGCCGCGACGGCGGCGAAGCGTCCTCCGGGCGCATCGACTTCGCCGTAGGAGTTCGAGCCCCAGCACACAATGGTCTCGTTGATCCGCAGTCCGCAGTTGTGGTACGAGCCGGCGGTGACGGTGATGAACTGCCCGTCCGGAGGGTCTGTTTGGCCGTGGTAGTTCCATCCCCAGCAGGCGACCGTCCCGTCGGTTCCTATCGCGCAGTTGTGGGTTCGGCCGGCGGTGACGGTGGCGAACTGCCCGTCCGGGGGGTTTGTTTGGCGGTGGTAGTTCCATCCCCAGCAGCTGACCGTGCCGTCAGTTCCTATCCCACAGGTGTGGTCGCCCCCGGCGGCCACCGCGGTGTACCGACCTTCGGACGGGTTTGCTTGGCCCCTGTCGTTTCCTCCCCAGCAGGCAACGGTGCCGTCGGCACGCAGTCCGCAGGCGTGGACGCTGCCAGCGGTGACCGCGGTGAACTCGCCGTCCGGGACGGCGGTCTGCCCGTGTGTGTTGCTGCCCCAGCATTCGACGGTGCTGTCCGTGCGGAGCCCGCAGGTGAAGTGGTCGCCGCCGGAGATGAAGCCGCCGCCGTCCACCGCAGGGTTCAAGGGGCTCGGTAGTTCGGGTTGAGGCTCGGGCTCGGATTGCGGCTCGGGCCCGAACTCTCCGTCGGGCAGTGCTCTGCCCCAGCACTCGACGGTGTGGTCGGTCCGCAATCCGCAAGTGTGGATGCTGCCGGGCGCGACCGCGATGAATGGCCCACCGGGTGCCTCCGCTTGGCGGTAGCCGTTCCAGCCCCAGCACTCGACGGCGCCGTCGGTCCGCATCCCGCACGTATGGGCCCAGCCCGCCTCGATGGCATCGAACGTTCCCTCGGGTGCGTCGATGCGGCCCGCGCTGTCTTTGCCCCAGCACTCGACGGTGTTGTCAATCCTCAGGCCGCATGAGTGGCTCTCGCCCGCAGCGACTTCTACGAACAGGCCGCCGGGCGGGTTGGACTGGCCGTAGAAGTCGTGGCCCCAGCAGGCGACCGTGCCGTCGACGCGCACCCCGCACGCATGGTCGGTGCCTGCACCGATCTGGTCGAATTGTCCGTCGGGAGATTCGATCGGGCCGTAGGTGGTGCCTCCCCAGCATTGGACGCGGTTGTCCGTGCGCAGCCCGCAGGTGTAGACGTCGCCCGCGACAATGGCCGTGAATCGTCCTTGGGGCGCATCGGACTGGCCCCGAGTGTCCGAACCCCAGCAAGTGATCGCCTGGTCGGGTCGCAAGCCGCAGACGTGGCTCCGGCCGACTGTTACCGAGGTGAATTGACCGTCCGGCGGGCTGTCGATGCTGGCCCGCTCGTCGCTCCAGCATTCGACGGTGCTGTCGGTGCGCAGCCCGCAGGTGTGGAAGACGCCGACGCTGAGGGCGGTGAACTGGCCACCGGGTCCAACGGGAAGGTCGTCTTCGGACAGTCCTTGACACATGATCGACCCGTCGACCCGCAGACCACAGGGACCGGCGGTCAGGGCGACGAACGGTCCCTCGATGCGGTGTGTTCGGCCGTCATAGTTGTGGCCCCAGCAGGTGATGGCGTTGTCGTCCCGAATCCCGCAGGTGTGGACGACGTGGGCGCTGACAGCTATGAATCGGCCTGTGGGTGGGTCAGCCTGACCGAGGCTGTTCCAGCCCCAGCATTCGACGGTGTTGTCGGTGCGCAGCCCGCAGGTGTGCTCGCTGCCCGAGCTGACGGCGGTGAACTGCCCGTCGGGCGGGTCAGTCTGGCCGTGGTCGTTCCAGCCCCAGCATTCGACGGTGTTGTCGGTGCGCAGCCCGCAGGTGTGGCGGCCGCCCCCGGAGACAGCGAAGAAGGGCGCGTTGGGCGGGTCGGGACCGTGGTAGTTCAAGCCCCAGCACTCGATGGTGCCGTCGGTGCGCAGCCCGCAGGTGTGATCGCTGCCCGCGCTGACGGCGATGAAGGTCCCGCCGGGTGCGTCCGATCTTCCGTCGAAGTTCCCGCCCCAGCATTCGAGGGTGCCATCGACGCGCAACCCGCAGGTGTGGAGATCGCCTGCCGAGACCATCGCGAATCGTCCCTCGGGGGGATCCGCCTCGCCGAGGTCGTTAGCGCCCCAGCATGTGATAGTTCGGTCGGGTCGCAGCCCGCACGTATGAGTGCCGTTGGAGGAGGAGATGACGCCACCCCCGTCGAGCGCGGGGTTCACGGCCTCGCCGGACTCGGGTGTCTCCGGCGTGATGGTTGCTTCGGGCTCTTGGGTTGCCGCCCGCGCCACGTCACTGGATGCGGAGGCGCACAGCGCCAGGGCGACCAGGCATGTGAGGATGCGGATGGATGTCGCCATAGGTCAGCAACCCGTCCAGCAGCGGGCATCGGAGACTGTTCTGATGACCCGTATGAGATTGTGTCCTATGCAGTATTCCATACATGGGCTTCGACGTTCGATGGCACCGATTTGTTGCAGCCCGGTTCGGCAGGCAGTGCCCACGACGCGCCGGGCCTGGTGCGGGCATAATCTGGCCCATGACCAACAACGCTGAACTGGCTGAGCGCTACGGCTCGGCCTTGCCCAGCTTCCTGCACCTGCTCCATGACGAGCCGGTGTCGATCGACAGGGGTCAGGGCAGCTACGTATGGGACGTCGAGGGCCGCCGCTACCTGGACTTCTTCGGCGGGGTGCTCACCACCATGATCGGCCACGCCGAGCCCACCGTGGTGGCCGCCGTGCAGGAGCAGGCGGCCAAGGTGATGCACACCTCCACGCTGTACCTGAGCGAGCCGATGATCGCCTTCGCCGAGGACGTGGCCCGGGTGTCGGGCATCGACGACGCCCGGGTGTTCTTCACCCCCTCGGGGAGCGAGGCCAACGACGCCGCCCTGCTCATGGCCACCGTGTACCGCGGCTCCAACCAGATCCTGGCCATGCGCAACAGCTACCACGGGCGCACGTTCTCGGCCCAGGCCGTGACCGCCCACCGCAGCTGGTCCAGCACCAGCCTCACCGGCCTCAACGTGACCTTCGTCCAGGGCGGCTACCGGCTGCGGAGCCCGTTCCGCCACCTCGACGACGACGCCTACACGACGGCCTGCGTCGACGACCTCGTTCAGCTCATCGACATGACCACCTCCGGGGACGTAGCCGCCATGATCGCCGAGCCCATCCAGGGCGTCGGCGGGTTCGCGGTGCCTCCCGGCGGCTTCTTCGGGGCCATGGGAAAGGTGCTGTCGTCCCACGGGATCCTGTTCATCTCCGATGAGGTGCAGACCGGCTGGGGCCGCACCGGCGACCACTTCTGGGGCTACGAGGCCCACGGCATCGTGCCCGACATGCTCACCTTCGCCAAGGGCGTCGGCAACGGCATCACCCTGGCCGGCGTGGTGGGACGGGCCGAGATCTTCGACTCGGTCGGCGCGCTGCAGTTCTCCACCTTCGGTGGCAACCCGCTGTCGGCGGCCGCGGGTCGGGCCACGCTGCGGCGGGTGCTGGAGGACGACCTCCAGGCCAATGCGCTGGCCATGGGACGGCGCTTGGTGGACGCTTTGACTCCCGCCGTGGAGCGGGCCGACTTCGTGGCCGAGCTGCGGGGTCGGGGACTGATGCAGGCCATGGAGTTCGTGCATCCCGGCTCGATCGAGCCCGACGCGGCCCGGGCCGGCCAGGTGCTCGAGGAGTGCCGCCGGCGGGGCCTGCTCGTCGGCAAGGGCGGCCTTTATGGCAACGTGATCCGGATCACCCCGATGCTCAACGTGACCGAGGCCGAGATCGACGAGGGTGCAGCCGCGATCGTCGACGCGCTGGCCGCCGCCAACACATGACCCAACCGAGCATCCCGATCCCGACGTTCGGGGGTCGCATCGGCCGGACCGCCGCCGAGTCCGAACCCTGCTTCACCGAGCCCCCGCACCCGGGCGAGGACGCACCCAACGTGGTGATCATCCTGCTCGACGACACCGGCTTCGCCCAGTTCGGCTGCTACGGGTCGGACATCGACACCGCCAACGTCGACCGGCTGGCCGCGGGCGGGCTCCAGTTCACCAACTTCCACGTCACGCCGCTGTGCTCACCCACCCGCGCCGCGCTGGTCACCGGACGCTCCCAGCACGCCGTCGGCCTGCGCACGCTGGCCAACTTCAGGACCGGGTTCCCGAACCAGCTCGGCCACGTCTCCAACCATGCGGGCACCATCGCCGAGGTGCTCAGCGCCACCGGCTACGCCACCTTCTGCGCGGGCAAGTGGCATCTGGGTCACACGCAGGACAGCTCAGCCGCCGGCCCGTTCGACCAGTGGCCGCTGGGCCGCGGTTTCGACCGGTTCTACGGGTTCCTCGAGGGCGAGACCGACCAGTTCAATCCCGAGCTGGTGATCGACAACCACCGGGCCGACCCCCCGGCCGGGCCCGAGGACGGCTACCACCTCAGCGAGGACCTCGTCGACCAGCTGCTGCTGATGATCAGCGACAGCAAGGGGGTGCGGCCCGACCGGCCGTTCTTCGCCTACCTGCCCTTCGGCGCCACCCACGCCCCCCATCAATCGCCCGACAGTTACCTGGCCAAGTACCGGGGACGCTACGACGAGGGATGGGACGTCGTGCGGGAGCGCTGGTACCGGCGCCAGCTGGAACTCGGCGTGATCGGTGAGGGCACCCGGCTGGCGCCCCGCAACCCGGGGGTGGAGCCGTGGGACACGCTCCCCGAGACCCACCAGCGCTTCGCAGCCCGCCTCCAGGAGGCCTTCGCGGCCTTCCTCGACCACACCGACGACCAGATCGGCCGGCTGGTGGACGGACTCGACCACCTGGGCCAGCTCGACAACACCATCCTCGTGGTGCTGTCCGACAACGGGGCCTCCCAGGAGGGCGGACCGTTCGGGGTCATGCACGAGATGAAGTGGTTCAACGGGATCCCGGAGGTTCCCGAGGAGGCGATCGCCCGGCTGCACGAGATCGGCGGTCCCCGCAGCTATGTGAACTACCCGTGGGGCTGGGCCCAGTGCGGCAACAGCCCGTTCAAGTGGTACAAGCAGAACACCCACGAGGGTGGCGTCCACGTGCCCCTCGTCGTTCACTGGCCCGAGGGCATCGCGGCGGCGGAGCGCGGCACGATGCGGCACCAGTTCACCAACGTCTCCGATGTCGTGCCCACGATCTACGAGCTGCTGGGCATCACCCCTCCCGACGTGCTCAAGGGTTTCGAGCAGATGCCGGTCACCGGTCACTCGTTTGCGCCGGTGATGGCCGACGCCGCCCACCCGGCCACCAACGACCTGCAGTACTTCGAGATGGCCGGCTCGCGGGCGCTGGTGGCCGGCCACTGGAAGGCCGTGTGCCGCCACATCCACGGCACCGACTTCGACGCCGACCGGTGGGAGCTGTACGACTTGTCGGTGGACGCCTCAGAATGCGACGACCTCGCCGAGCAGCAGCCCGGAAAGCTCGCCGAGCTCATCGAGCTGTGGTGGAGCGAGGCCGAGCGCAACGGCGTGCTGCCCCTCGACGACAGCTTCGTCGGCATGTTCAGGCCCCGCCTCAACGACCGCTCGCCCCATCCCACGAGCCGCCGCTACCGGTACCGCCTGCCGATGTCGCCCATCGCGGTGCAGGCCGCCCCCGGTCCGGGCGGTAGAAGGTTCCACCTGGATGCGCGGGTGAACTGTGCCCCCGGCGACGAGGGCGTGATCTGGGCGACCGGCACGGCCAGCGCGGGAGTCTCGCTGTTCGTCAAGGGCGGCCGGCTCGTTGTCGACTACAACGCCTTCGGCGACCACACCGTTGTGGAGTCCGACACCGAGGTTCCCGTCGGCGACTCCACCCTGTCGGTGCGCCTTGAGCGGGTCAGCCGTACTACCGGGACGGCGGAGCTCGAGATCGACGGCGCCGGGTGCGGCCGCCGCGACCTGCCGGTGTTCATGGGGATCGTCTCCGCGGTCGGGGCCAGCATCGGCCGCGACCACGGCTCCGCGGTGTCGGACCACTACCAGGGGCCGTTCCCGTTCACCGGCACCCTGCGCGAGGTCGAGATCCGCCTGGCGCCCCGGACCGCACAGGACGACGCCAACACAGCCCGTGCCGAGATGGCCCGCCAGTAGACCGCCTGCCCGGTCCCAAGCCGAGCGTGGCCCGACCCCTTGCGCGACCCGTCGCGGCGGTTACGACGGGTCCAGGTGGGCGGTGGCGCCCCGGCCCAGCACCCGCAGGAACGCGCCCGCCCGGGGCTTCGGGTAGAAGAAGCTGGACTTGGGAGGCATCTTGCTGTTCTCGTCGGCCACGGCCAGCAACTCGTCCACCGACAGCGGGTACATCACGAAGCCGATCCGGTCGGCGGCTTCGCAGCGCCTTATCAGCTCGTCGAGGCCCGCGGTATCGGGGACGTAGTCCACGGTGCCGGTGGCGGCCAGTTCCTCGGCGCCCAGCACCGGGTCCAGCACCAGCCGGCGCAGCCGGTCGACATCGAGCGCGTCGAGGGCCCCCGCCTCGGAATCCGGCGGTGGCAGCGTCAGCCGGTGCCAGGTTCCCGACGCGTACACGCCGACCTCGCCCCGGTGCCTGGGCCGGGCGTCCTCGGCGCTGGGCACCCGCTCCAGCTCTCCCCCCATGTAGCTGACCCTGGAGCGAAGGGCCCACAGGTAGTCGTCGTGGCTCTCGTGGTTCTGATCGGCGACCACCCGGTGGTACGCCTCGACGTGAAGTTGGCTGTGCGGGAACACCGCGGCCAGCGTGCGGGCGAGCACAGGGTTGTCCGGATCCCGGGTCATGGCCCGCTGGGCCGCAGCCGACCGATGATGACCGTCGGTCACATACAGGACCTTGTCGGCCAGCGACTCCAGGAGCTTGTCGGTCAGGTTGGCCGGAACCGTCCAGATCTGGTGACGGACCAGCTCCGAGCCGAACTCCAGGTCGGGTAGCGCGGCGTGGGCGGCCTCGTCCAGCAGCGCCGCGTACTCGGAGTCCGCCCACGCCCTCACCGCAAGCGCCACCGGGTGCGACGTGGCGCCCACCCCCATCAGATGATCGGTCAGCAGATCGGTGCGATCTTGCCTCACGCCCTCGTGTATGCGGATGCGGCCCTCGTCGAAGCCGCTCACCGCCACCGTGCAGATGAGGCCGGTCTGGGAGCCCCGGGCGTGGGTCAGGCGGTACAGGTACAGGGCGCGTCGCCCGGTCGGCGCGAAGACCTCCGCGTCGAGCAGGCGGGTCAGAGCGGTCGCGCCCTGCATGACGAGCCTGTCGAGGGACAGGTCCTCATCGTCGAGCAGGTCTTCGCTGCTGCGGGTGACGTTCACGTAGCTGTACGGGTTCTCCCTGACGATGGAGCGGCGCTGGCGCGGCGTGAGGTTGTCGTAGGCGCGGCTGATCACCCGGTCGGCCCACTCCGGCTTGACCAGCCATCCCGCGAAGGGCGCCAGCATCGGCTCCGCCCTGCTCATGCCTCGAACACCGATACCTGGATCACGTCGGGGAGGGCCCGGACCGCGTCTAGGAGGCTGTCTTCGACGGCGCCGGCCACGTCGATGGTGGCGGCCGCGGCCACCGAGCCGGCAAAGATCCGGTTCTGCATGGTGGCGACGTTGAGGTGTCCGCGGCGGAGTTCTTCCAGCACGGCGGCCAGCACTCCCACCCGGTCGTAGTGCCGGATACTGAGAGTGGCCGTGCGCTTGGGGGTCTGCTCGAGGTTCACGCAGTTGATGACCGAGCCGGTGCGGTACGCCTCGATCACTTCGGCCGTGCCCTCGGCCACCGCCTCCTGGGCCTGGCGCGTAGAGGCTCCGATGTGGTGGGTGGCGACCACCTTGGGGTGCTGGGCCAGCGCGGAGTCGACGATGCCGGCCCCGCCGGCGGGCTCGTCCGCGAACACGTCCACACCGGCCCTCATGTCGGTCGAGTTGAGTGCGGCCAGCAGCGCCTCCTCGTCGACGACCTCCCCTCTGGATGTGTTGATCAGAACCGAGTCCGGCTTCATCGCAGCGAGGAACTCGGCGTCGACGATCCCGGTGGTTTCGAATCCGCCGGGCAGGTGCAGCGACACGATGTCGCTGGTGGCGAGCACCGAGGCCCGATCGGGGAGGTTTCGCACCCCGATGTCGCTCATGCGCCGGCGAACGTCTTGGGGTCTTGGCTTGTCCTCGGTGACGACGGTCAGCCCGCAGGCGGCCGCCCTGCTGGCTACCTCCAGCCCGATGGCGCCCATGCCGATTATGCCCAAGGTGGCGCCGTGCAGGCCCCGGGCCTTGCTGTAGGCCTTCTTGTTCCACTGCCCGGCCCGCACGTCGGCTGCCGCGTCGGCGATGTGGCGGTCGATGGCGAACATCAGTCCCAGGGTCAGCTCGGCGACCGCGATGGCGTTGCGCCCCGGGACGTTGCACACGAACACGCCGAGTTCCGAGGCCCGCTCGCAGTCGATGGTGTTGGTGCCTGCGCCGGCGCGCACCACCAGTCCGAGGCCGGTGCCCGCCTCGATGGCCTCGGCTGTCACCCGGGTGCTGCGCACCACGAGCACGTCGAAGCCGGCGACGTGGGCGGGCAGCTCCTCGGCGGTGAGGGAGGGTTGCAGCGTGCAGGCGTCGCCGCCGGCGCGCAGCCGTTCAACGGCGGCGTCGGACAGGCCGTCGGCGAACAGGATCCTCATGCTGCTCCTACCTCGGAGTCTCTCAAACGGCGCGATTCGAGCTTGAGACGCGCTGTTTTGGAACAGTTCCGTATGCCGGAACGACCATCGTAGGCCCGGTGTGTCTACCCTGTCGAGACCGCCTGACGACAAGAATTGACGATCTTTCACCCCCCGACAGGAGGACGATGACCGAGCATTCCCAACTGGACGACTTTGAGAGGACCGGGGGTGGGGCGGTTCTCATGGACGGCAACCGGCTGCGGGACGAGATCGTCGCCGAGCTCAACGCGGAGATCACTGCGGCAGGTAGCCCTGAGGTCTGCCTGGCCACGGTGCTGGTGGGCGACGACAAGCCGAGTCGCATATACGTGCGGAACAAGCAGCGCAAGGCGGCGGAGGCGGCCATGGTGTCGCGCCATGTCGAGCTGGGTGCCGACACCGCCCAGGGCGAGGTGGAGGAGGCGGTCCGGGGCTTGGCTTCCGATCCCGGCGTCCACGGGATCCTGGTGCAGCTCCCGCTGCCCGAGGGGCTGGACGCCGACGCTGTGCTGGAACTGATCCCGCCGGAGAAGGATGTGGACGGGCTGACGCCCCGGTCGATGGGCCGCCTTGTTCGTGGCCAGCCCGGGCATGTGCCGTGCACGCCGCTGGGGGTCATGCGCCTGCTGGATCGCTACGGGGTGCCGACTTCGGGCACGCGCGCCGTGGTGATCGGCCGCTCGACTCTGGTGGGGCTGCCCCAGATCCTGCTGCTGGGCCGCAAGGGCGTGGACGCCACGCCCACCCTGGCCCACAGCCGCACGCCCGAGCTTCAGGCGGTCTGCCAGCAGGCCGACGTCTTGGTGGCCGCGGCCGGCATGGCCCGGCTCGTCACCGCGGACTTCGTGAAGCCGGGTGCGGCGGTGATCGACGTGGGGATCTCCCGCACGGCCGACGGCATCGTCGGTGACGTGGACTTCGATGCGGTGCAGGAGGTGGCCGGCGCGGTCA
This sequence comes from Acidimicrobiaceae bacterium, assembly GCA_009837445.1. Classification (GTDB taxonomy): domain Bacteria; phylum Actinomycetota; class Acidimicrobiia; order Acidimicrobiales; family Aldehydirespiratoraceae; genus Aldehydirespirator. Next base: position 50,035 of record VXTM01000038.1, on the reverse strand, counting down.
CTCCGATGCCCGGCGGTACCGGTCCCATGACTATCGCCTGCCTGCTGCAGAACACCCTGGCAGGGGCCCGGATGCTTGGAGCCTTCCCGGCCTAGCCCCCCGGGGCGCCGAGGCCTTCCCGGGCTAGACGACGTTCAGGTGACGGCGGATGGCCCAGTTGAATAGGTCCCAGCCGTAGCCCTCGACGACGATGTCGGCCTGGGCGTGCCGGGCGGCCTCGGGCGATACCGGGATCCCGTGGCGAGCCTTCATCTGGACTTCGGCGACCCGCTCCATCAGCACGAACCAGCCGACGGCGTCGGCGGGGCTGGAGCCGACGGTGAGGAGTCCGTGGTTGGCCAGGATCACGGCCCGGTGCTCGCCGAGAGCGGCTGCGATGCGCTTGCCTCCGTCGCAGGACAGGATCTGTATCTCCTCGTCGTCGAACAGGGAGTGATCCCGGTAGAACAGCGCCGATTCCTGGCTTATTGGCTCGATCATGCGGCGTTCCGCTGCGAACGGGGTGCCCCAATGGGTGTGCACGTGGGCCGCGGCCATCACGTCGGGCCGGGCCTCGTGGATGGGGTGGTGGATGTGGTAGGCGGAGTTGTTGATGCGGGCGGGGCGCCCGTCCGGGTCGGCGGCACTGCCGTTGGGAGCGACGAGCACGAGGTCGGTGGGCCGGGCCCGCTCGAAGGGGACGCGATGGCGGAGCAGCCACATGTGGTCCTGCTTCTCGGGGTCGCGGCAGGTGATGTGACCGTCACCCAGTTCGGCCCAGCGCAGCGTCCCGAAGAGCCGGTAGGCGGTGGCCAGATCGTCTAGAAGCCGGGCCCGCTCAGCGACAGGATCCTCCAGCACCGGCTCCACCGCCGGCCACCCGCTATCCGCCCTAGTCACGCCCTCCATTGTGCCACCACCCCCCGCCGGGCAGTCAAGCACGATCAGCGAGCCTCCACCCTCGTGTCGCACCCCCTTCCTACAGTGGACGTCATGGATCTCACCGCCGTAATCATCATTGTCGTCGCCGTCATCATGGTTGGGTTTGCCGTGGTCGCGGCCGTCCGGCGCCGGGACGACTCGGTACAGGACGCCGTGGAGGCAGCCATCGCCAGCGTGGTGGGCGAGGCGCGAGAGGCATTTGATTCGCGCCTCTCCACAGGCAAGACAGAACTGGAGCAGCGGCACAGGGCCATCGATGAGCAGGTTCAGGGGTTCAAAGCAGAGGTCAAGACGATGCGTGAGGCTCTGACGTCGATGCAGACTGACGCGGCGAAGCAGCACGGCACCATCGCGGAGCAACTCAGCGAGGCTGCCAGAGGGACTTCCGAACTGACCAAGACCACGGGCCAACTCAAGGACGTGCTCTCTAACCCCACGGCCCGCGGCAAGTGGGGTGAGCGGATGGCTGAGGACGTTCTCCGTGTCGCGGGAATGAAGGAGAACGTCAACTACCTGAAACAAACCAAGCTTCCCACGGGCAGGATCCCTGACTACACGTTCTTGTTGCCCAAGGACGAGAGGCTTCACATGGACGTGAAGTTCCCGCTAGCTGCCCATTCCGAGTACGTGGAGGCAGTCTCTGAGAGCGAGAGGCACGAGGCCAGGAAGAGGCTGAGACTGGCCGTACGAAGCCATGTCAATGGCCTTGTCGGGCGTGACGGCTATCTCGATTCCCAGGAGACCGTCGGTTGCGTCCTGATGTTCATCCCAAACGACGGCTTATATGCATCAATTCACGAGAATTGCAGGGATGAGACCGACAGGGCGCTGGAGAAGGGCGTTCTGATCTGCTCGCCCTCCACGCTGCTAGCTGTGCTGGTCATCGTGCGCAAGGCCATGGACACGTTCGCTCTCGAGCGCTCAGCCCAGGAGATCCTGGGTGTGCTCGGCGCGTTCGAGACCCAGTGGGACAAGTTCACGGAGGCGATAACGACTGTGTCGAATCGCGCTGACTTGCTCAGAAGGGGAGTTGACGAGCTCATGCCGGGGGGAACCCGTCGCAGGATGATGGACAAGCAGCTTGGCAAGATCGAGCACCTTCGCGAGTCGAACGCCTTGAACTCCGACAATCGTGAGGAACTGGAGACCGAACCCATCCGTCTCGCTGGCTGATATAATTCCAAGTCCTTTCAGCATATTTCAGAGGCTTCATCAGTCGAGCCTGATGCGCCTGGCCAAGCCGACGGAGCGACAGGGTGTGCCCTGCACCGGCCGAGCCCGGACCGTTGTGGACCTGGCCTCCGTGGTCACGCACACGCAACTGGAGCGCGTAATCGACGCAGTGCTGCGCGACCAACTCCTTCGGCCGTCTGACCTGTACGGGGTGCTCGCGACTCACGCCCGGCCAGGTCGCCGAGGGTGCGCTGCCCTGAGCGCGGTGCTCGACGACCGTCTGGGTGACGACCCCGTTCCGCTCAGGGAGTGGAGCCGGATGGTCGAGGACTTGCTGATCGGCTCAGGACTGTCCCGTCCCCGCCTCGAGTACCGGATCTGCAATGAGGCCGGAGCGTTTCTTGCCCAGGTCGACCTCGCATACCCAGCCCATCGGGTGGCCGTCGAACTCGACAGCGTCCGCTTTCACTTGAACCGCGAGTCCTTCGTCTCCGATCCGCGGCGACGGAACCGTCTCACGGTCGCCGGCTGGAAGGTGCTGTCCTTCACATGGGACGACTACATCCGTTTTCCGAAGGCGCTATGTGACGCCGTCGCCGCGGCGTGCTGCTCGCCGCTGCATTCTTGATGTAGTTGACCTCACCAGATCGGCACAACTACATCAAGAATGGCGCACGGTGGGCGAGACGGGGTTAGTGGCGGCGGTGGGAGGCTTGCCAGGAGGCGGTGGCCCCCACCTGGTTGAAGGTGAAGACGTGTAGGCCGGTCACGTCCAGCTCTTCGAGGCTCGGGCTCAGGGCGGTCAGCAGGTGGTCGGGGCTGTAGTTGGGGGACGTCATCAGCTTCATGATGGCGGCCCGGTTCTTGCGCAGGTAGCGCAGGGACGGCCCGACGCCCAGACGTGCCCCCATCGTAAGCAGCTTGGTCCGCTCGACCACGCCTGAGATTCCCAGATGCACGGGCAGCGTCAGCCCCGAGGCGCGCTCCGCCCGCAGCCAGTCCTCGATGCGGCCCGGGTCGAAGCACATCTGGGTGCTGCAGTAGCCCTGCAGGCCCGCCTCCGCCAGCAGCGCCTGCTTGGTGTGCAGGGCCTCGTGCAACACGCTGTCGTCGATAAGCGGGTGGCCGTGCGGGTAGGCGGTCACGCCGATGGTGGTCAGCCCGTGATCGCATTCGAGCAGGTCACGCAGGAACGAGGCCGCGTCGGAGTAGGCGCCGGGCGACTCAACGTCGCCGCCGACCAGGAACATGGTCGACACCCCGGCGGAGCGCAACCAGCCCGCCAGCTCGACGACCCGGGCACGGTCGGGCACCAGCCGGGCCGAGACGTGGGGGATGGCCATATGGCCCAGCGCCATCAACCGCTCGGTGATCTCGCAGGTGGCCTCCTGGCCCTTCACCGGCGATGCCGTCACCGACACCGTGGAACCCTCGGGCAGCGACTCGATGGCCCCTTCGAGACTCTTGAGCGGTATGACCTCGAAGGTCAGACCGGCGATGAGCTCGAGCCGGTGCAGCCGAGCCCCGAGGGACTCCGAGACCAGCGTCCTAAACCGGAGTCGCGACCCCATCGATGTCGCAAGATCCTCAGCTGAGGCCAACGATGTTGCCGTCGGCGTCGATGTCGATGCCCATCGCGGCCGGCACCCGGCCCAGCCCCGGCATGGTGCGCATGTCGCCACAGATCGGGTACACGAACCCGGCACCCACCGACGCCCGCACCTCGCGCACCGGCAGCGTCCAGCCGGTCGGGGCGCCCTTCAGCGACGGATCCGACGAGATCGACAGGTGCGTCTTGGCGATGCACACCGGCAGGTTGCCGAAGCCGGCCTCGGTGTAGGTAGCCAGCTGCTTGTTGGCGGTACCGGAGTACTCCACCCCGTCGGCCCCGTACACACGGGTGGCCACCGTCTCGATCTTGGACTTGAGGGAAGCGTCGTCGGGATACAGCACCTGGAAGTCGCTGGGCTCCTCGGCCGCCTCGGCCACCGCCTCGGCGAGGGTGGCCGCGCCCCGCCCGCCGTCGGCGAAGTGAGTGGTCACCGCGGAGCGGGCGTTGTACTCGGCTGCGATCTCCCCGATGGCGGCGACGTCGGCTGCGTGGTCCTCGGGGAACACGTTGATGGCCACCACCGGCGTGCACCCGTGGATGCGCATGTTCTCGAGCTGCTTGCGCAGGTTGGCGCCCCCGGCGTGGACCTCGTCGGGGTTCTCAGCCAGGATCGCCTCCGGCAGCGGCCGCCCGGCCACGATCCGATGGTTGCCCGAGTGGGCCTTGAGGCCCCGCACGGTCGCCACGAGCACGGCCGCGTCGGGGGCGATACCCGAGTAGCGGCACTTGATGTTGAAGAACCGCTCGGCGCCCATGTCGGCGCCGAAACCGGCCTCGGTGAGCAGGAAGTCCGACGTGCGGATGCCCACCTGGTCGGCCACGATCGAGGAGTTGCCGGTGGCGATGTTGCCGAACGGCCCGGTGTGGACCAGCGCGGGCGTGTTCTCGAGCGTCTGCATGAGGTTGGGCTTGATGGCCTCGCGCAGGATCACCGCCATCGACCCGGCCACCCCGATCTCCTCGGCCGTCACCGGCGTGCCCGCCTTCGTGTAGCCGACCACGATGCGCCCCAGCCGGGCCCGCAGGTCGTGCAGCCCGGTGCACAGCGCCAGCGCGGCCATCACCTCGGACGCCGCGGTGATGTCGAAGCCCGACTCGCGGGGCACGCCATCGAGCCGCCCGCCCAACCCCAGCGTGATGTTGCGCAGGGCCCGGTCGTTCACGTCCAGTACCCGGCGCCAGGTGATGTTGTGGATGTCGAGGCCGGCCTCGTTGCCGTGGTACAGGTGGGCGTCGACCATGGCCGAGCACAGGTTGTGGGCCGCGGTCACGGCGTGCATGTCGCCGGTGAGATGCAGGTTGAACAGCTCCATGGGCACGACCTGGCTGTAGCCGCCGCCGGCCGCGCCGCCCTTGATCCCGAAGGTGGGACCCATCGAAGGCTGGCGGATTGCGATGGTGGCGCTGCGGCCGATGTGCTGGAAGGCCTGGCCCAGCCCCACAGTCGTGGTCGTCTTGCCCTCGCCGAGCGGCGTCGGAGTGATGGCCGACACCACCACGTAACGGGCCTTGGGCCGGCCGGCGGAGGCCATGGCCTCGACGGCGTCGAGGCTCACTTTGGCTGCGCCGGCGCCGTAGGGCTCCAGCATCTCGGCCGGGATTCCGGCGTCGGCGGCGATCTCGCTGAGCGGCCTCAGCTTGGCCTGCGAGGCGATCTCCAGGTCGGTCGGAAACGGCATCGTTGCCCTTCCTTTCGGAGCGGTCGTGCGCGGTCGCCGTGCCAGCCGGATGGTTGGCACGGAACCACCCCGGAGGGTAGCTTGTCGTTCCGTATCTCGGAACGATTCCGCATTACAGAACACACAGCGGTGACCGTCCGGGGACGGTCACCGTCGGGCGCAGCAGGTTGGAGGCTCGCCGTGCCCGGGGACCCGATGAGGGAGGACTGCACGTGAGCGACTTTCCGACCAGCGCCAAGTGCGTGGTGATCGGGGCCGGCATCGTCGGCAATTGCCTGGTGGGTCACCTGACGAAGCTCGGCTGGAGCGACCTGGTGCTGGTGGACAAGGGCCCGCTGCCCAATCCGGGCGGCTCGACAGGGCACGCGTCGAACTTCATCTTCCCGGTGGACCACAACAAGGAGATGTGCCTGCTCGGGGTGCAGAGCGCCAACCAGTACCGGGACCTAGACCTGTCGGTGGACTCGGGCGGGATCGAGGTGGCCCGCACCGCCGAGCGCATGGATGAGCTCCAGCGCCGTATGACGTCGGCCACCGCCTGGGGCGTGGAGGCCCACCTGCTCACCCCGGAAGAGGTGGCCGAGCTCTGCCCCTTCATCAACACCGACGTGGTGCTGGGCGGCTTCTACTGCCCGACCGTCTCGGTGGTTGACTCCCTGGAGACCGGCACCGTGATGCGCCGTCTGGCCGTCGACAACGGATGCCGGGTGCTGGCCAACACCGAGGTGCTCGACATCGTCACCGAACCCGGCCCCAACCCCGGCGACCACACCGCCAAGGCCGTGGTCACCAGCGGTGGAACCATCGACACCGAATACGTGGTGATCGCCTGCGGCGTGTGGTCCAACCGGCTGGCCAACATGGCCGGCGCCTACATCCCACTGGTGCCGGCCGTGCACCAGATGGCCGACGTCGGACCGATCGACGTCCTGGCCCAGACCGGCAACGAGATCGGCTACCCGATCGTGCGCGACATGGACACGTTCTGCTACGAGCGCCAGACGGCCGGCTCCATGGAGGTGGGCTCGTATGCCCACCGGCCCATCTTCCACCACCCCGACGACATCCCCTCCAACGAGGAGGCCGCGCTGTCGCCCACCGAGATGCCGTTCACGCCCGACGACTTCGACCCCCAGATGGAGCAGGCCATCGAGCTGATGGACATGCTCGGCGACGCCGAGATCAAGTACGCCATCAACGGCCTGCTGTCGCTCACCCCCGACGCCATGCCGTGCCTGGGCGAGGTCCCCGAGGTCCGGAACCTGTGGTCGGCCGCCGCGGTGTGGGTCAAGGAGGGGCCGGGCATGGCCCAGGTGGTAGCCGAGTGGATGACCTTCGGGTATCCCCGGGTGATCGACGCCCACGGCGCCGACATCGCCCGCTTCTATCCCGAGGAGCGCCCGGACGAGCACATCTGGGCCCGCTCCGCCGAGCACTTCAACAAGACCTACGGCATCGTCCACCCCGCCGAGCAGTGGGAGAGCCGCCGCAACCTGCGGGTCGGGCCCTACTTCTCGCGCCAGGAGGACTTGGGCGCCTTCTTCTTCCAGGCCCGCACCTGGGAGCGGCCCCAGTGGTTCGAGTCCAACGCCGACCTGGTGGAGCGCTACGGGCTGGAGGAGCGGGAGGTCGAATGGGACAACCGCTGGTGGAGCCCGATCACCAACGCCGAGCATCTCAACCTGCGAGACAACTGCGGGCTGGTCGACCTGAGCGCCTTCCAGATCTACGAGCTGACCGGGCCGGGCGCGGTCGCCTACGCCGACCGTCTGGCTGTCAACAAGATCGACGTTGGTGTGGGCCGCTCCATCTACACGCCGTGGCTCACCCCCGACGGCGGCTTCCACTCCGACCTGACCATGATGCGCTTGGGCGAGGACCGGGTCCGGGTCGTGACCGGCGTGTTCGACGGCGGGCGCGACGAGTTCTGGGCTCGCCGGCACATGCCGACCGACGGGTCGGTGAGCTTCGCCAACGTCACCGACCACATCACCACCCTGGGCCTGTGGGGGCCCAACGCGCCGGCGGTGCTCGGCGCACTGTGCGAGGCCGAATTGAGCCAGTCAGGCTCGCCCTACGGCTCGCTGATCGACGTGGAGCTCGACTGCGGCACGGGCCGGCCGGTGGCGGCCACCCTGTTCCGCATCTCCTATGTGGGCGACACCGGCTGGGAGATCTACCTGGCCTGGGACGACGGCCCCGCGGTGTGGGACGCCCTGATGCGGGTCGGCGCCGACTACGGGCTGCGGCCCACCGGTGGCGGCGTGTACGGCACCTCCGGCCGCCTCGAGAAGGGCTACCGGCTCATGGGAGCCGAGCTGGAGAGCGAGTACAACCCGCTGGAGGCCGGCCTGGCCCGGCCCCGGGTGAAGGCGGCCGACTTCATCGGCAAGGAGGCCTACCTGGCCGCCCGGGAGGCCGGCGACGCAGAGGTCAAGATGTGCGTGCTCACCGTGGAGGACCTCCACGACAGCCGGGGCCGCAAGCGCTACATGCAGGGCGGCAACGAGCCCATCCTCACCTCCGGCGGCGAGCGCATCGTCGACTCCCACGGCCGGGTCTCGAGGGTCACCACCGCAGGACCGGGTCCGTCGCTGGGCAAGCACCTGCTGATGGGGTACCTGCCGGCCGAGCTGGCCGTGCCGGGCACCGACCTCCAGGTGATGTACATGAACGAGTTGTTCCCGGTGCGGGTGGCCGGAACCGGCGCGGTGTTCGACCCCGACGACTCCCGCATGAAGAGCTGAGAGGCCCGAGCGGCGAACGATGAGGATCCTGTGCTGCGTGAAGCGGGTGCCGGCGCCGGGCGCCCGTATCAACGTCACCGCCGACGGCCTGGCCGTTGACGCCGCCCACCTCGGCTTCACCACCAGCCCGCACGAGGAGTGCGGCGTCGAGGAAGCGGTGCAGATCACCGAACGCACCGGCGGCGAGGTGACCGTGCTGACCCTGGGCCCGGCCGAGGCCGCCGAGCAGCTGCGCTACGCGGCGTCGGTGGGCGCCCACCACGGCGTGCTGATCCAGACCGACGGCGCGGCCTGGGATCCCGAGCGCACCGCCGGAGCCCTCACGTCAGCCATCGAAGCGCTGGAGGAGTCCGGCGGTCCATTCGACCTGATCCTGTTCGGCAACGAGTCGGCCGACTCGGGCGGATTCCAGGTGGGGGTGCGGGTGTGCTACTCCCTGGGACGGCCCATCGTTAACGGCATCAAGGGGATCGAGATCAACGGTTCGACCCTGCGGGCCCGCCGCGAGATCGACGGCGGCTTCGAGGTCTACGAACTGGCGATGCCCGCCGCCCTCGGGGTGAAGGAGGGCATCAACCTGCCCCGGTACCCGACCATGCGAGGCCGCCTGGCATCCAAGAAGCTGGCCATCACCACCATGGAGATCGACGCCGACGCGGGGGGACAGGCCTTGGTGCGCCTGCACCGGCCTGCCGAGACCCTGTCGCAGACGACCATCCTGGGCCACGGTCCCGAAGCCGCCCCCGCGGTGGTGGACGTACTCGAGGAGCTGGGGGTGCTGTGATGCTGCTGGTGGTGCTGGAGCATGACCGGGGCACGCTCGGAGAGGCCGGCCGGGAGGCGCTCACCTTCGGCCGGACGCTGGCCGCCAAGATGGATGTCGAGATGCACGCGGCCGTGATCGGCGCCGGCGCCCCCGAAGCGGCCGGTCCCGACGGGATCGCGGCCGAAGCCGGCAATCACGGTGCGGCGCGGGTGTACACCGTCGACGGCGAGGTGCTCAGCGACTTCGGTCCCGAAGCCTGGGGCGAGTCCATCGCCCAGGTCACCAACCTGCTAGGCCCCAGTGCGGTATTGACCTGCGGCAGCGAGCGGGGCAACGAGGTCGTCGCTCAGGCCGCGGTCCGCCTGGACGCACCGATGGTGGCCAACTGCACCGACATCACGCCGCCGGGCGGCGACGGCGCGGAGTGGTCGATGACCCGGGTGCAGTGGGGAGGCTCGCTGCTGGAGGACGCCACCCTGAGCGCAGCCGGCCCGGCCCTGCTCAGCTGCGCGCTCCACACGGTGGCGTCGTCGCCGGTCAAGCCCGCCCCGAGCGCCACGCCCCCGGTTCAGAGCATCGACGTCGACCTGCCGCCCGAGTTGGCCCGCACCGTCGTGAAGGAGCGTGTGGTCCTTGAGGCCGGAGTCACCCTTCCCACCGCGCCCGTCGTGGTGGGCGGCGGCCGCGGCGTCGGCTCCGCCGAGGGGTTCGCCCCTCTGGAGGAGCTGGCCGAGCTGCTCGGCGGGCGGGTCGGGTGCAGCCGGGCGGTCACCAACAACGGCTGGCGACCTCACTCCGACCAGGTCGGCCAGACCGGCACCCGCATCGCCCCGGAGATCTACATCGCATCTGGTATCTCCGGCGCCATCCAGCACTGGGTGGGCGCCATGGGCTCCAAGCACATCCTGGCCGTCAACATCGACCCGGAGGCCAACATGGTGGTCAAGGCCGACTGGGCGGTGATAGGCGACCTCCACCAAGTCATCCCGGCCATCAGCGCCGAGATCCGCCGCCGCTGGTCATGAGTGCCGCTCCGGTGCCCCCGCGGCCAAACCGTAGGCTGTCGATGTGACCGTCCAGTCGATCAAGCGGTCGTTCGCACTGTTGCGGGCCCTTGCCCTCGGCCCGGTGGGCGTAACCGAGCTGGCCGAGCGGGTCGACCTGCCCAAGAGCACGGTGGCGCGGCTGCTGGCCTCCCTGGAGGAGGAGCAGGCCGTCGAGCAGACCGAGGCGGGCGGCGAGTACAGGCTGGGCCCCGGCCTGATCGACCTGGCGGGATCGGCCCCCCGGGGCCGGAACCTGGTGGCCACCGCCCGGCCCCACCTGCTCGAGCTGGCCGAGAGCCTCGACGAGGTCGCCGGACTCTCGACCATCGACGGCGGGCAGGTCTACTACCTCGACCAGACAGAGTCCTCCTCGAATATCCAGGTTCGGGACTGGACCGGCGAGTACGCCCCCCTGCACGCCGTGCCGTCGGGGCTGGTGATCCTCGCCCACCAGCCTGAGCGTTTCATCGAGGAGTACCTAGCCGGTCCGCTGGCGCAGTGCACGTCGTGGACGATGACCGACCCCGACGAGCTCCGGGACCGTCTGGAGCATGTGCGTAGCATCGGCTACGCCTGGGTGTACGAGGAGTTCGCCGAGGGCATCAACTCGGTGGCTGCTCCCGTCTTCGAGAGCGACGGCAGCGTGGAGGCGGCCCTGCACGTCCACGGTCCCGCGTATCGGTTCCCCGACCCGGACGACACCCACGACCACGGAGTGGCCGTGATCGAAGCGGCCAGCCGCCTCTCGATGCAGCTGTCCGACTGAGACCCAGTTCCCGTCAGGTCAGGGATCGGGCGCTGTCGAGCAGAGTGGCTACCCGGGCCCCGGCATCGCCGATGCCGACCCGCTGGGTGTCGCCCGTGGTCCGCTCGGTCAGCTCGACCTCGCCGTCGGCCACCGCCCGTCCCGCCGTGATCCGCCAGGGGATGCCGACCAGCTCCGAGTCGGCGAACTTCACGCCGGCTCGGGCGTCGCGGTCGTCCAGCAGCACCTCGACGCCTGAGCCCTGGAGCTCGCGGTAGAGCCGTTCGGCCGCGGCCACCGCGGCCTCGTCGCGCATGCTGGCTACGGTGATCACGGTCTCGTAGGGCGCCACTGCCACCGGCCAGACGAGCCCCCGGTCATCGTGGTGCACCTCGGCCACCGCGGCCATGGCCCGCCCAATGCCGATGCCGTAGGAGCCCATGGTGATGGGGCGCTCCACCCCGTCGGCGTCCAGCACGGTGGCACCCATGGCTTCGGCGTAGCGCCGGCCCAGCTTGAAGATGTGGCCGGTCTCGATGCAGCGGATCACCTCCAAGGGCTGGCCGCATTTCACGCACGGCTCCCCGGCAGACACCTCTCGCAGGTCGAGCCACTCGTCCACCGCGATGTCCCGGTCGATGTCCACGCCCGAGTAGTGCCAGTCGTCGGTGTTGGCGCCGGTGGCCAGGTTGCGACGCCCCCGCAGGGCGTGGTCGGCCACGATCGGCAGGTCCTTGACGCCCACGGCACCGAGTGAGCCGGGATGGGCGCCCAGCCGTTCCAGCGTCTCGGCCGGCTCGGCCGGGCGGATGTCGACGGCTCCCGTGCCGTCGGCGAGCTTCTGGAGGTTGAGCTGGTGGTCGCCCCGCACTAGAGCCAGCGTCATGGAGCCATCCAGCACCATCACCATGGTCTTGATCTGCCGGTGGGCGGGCGCACCGCCCTCCACCGTCTCCAACGCGGCGATGGTGCGCACTCCCGGGGTCGGGAACCGGGTGAGCTCGTCACTGGAGTCGCCGTCGTCGACGGGCGCCAGCTGGGACGTGGCCCGCTCCACGTTGGCCGCGTAGCCGCCGCCCGAGCAGCGGGCGATGTCGTCCTCGCCGGCGGGGGAGGCCACCATGAACTCGACCGATCCGGTACCGCCCATCATCCCCGAGGATGCCTGCACCGCGATGGCGTCGAGGGACAACCGCTCGAAGATGCGGGCGTAGGCCTCGCGGTGGATCTCGAAGCTGTGGTCCAGCCCGGCGTCGTCGAGGTCGAACGAGTAGCTGTCCTTCATGGCGAACTCCCGCACCCGCAGCAGGCCCGACTTGGGCCGGGGCTCGTCGCGGAACTTCCACTGGATCTGGTACCAGATCTGGGGCAGCGACCGGTACGAGGTGATCTCCCGGGCGATCTCGGTGAAGACCTCCTCGTGGGTCATTCCCAGGGCGAGGTCGGCCTCTTTGCGGTCCTGGAGCCGGAACATCTCCGGGCCGACCGACTCCCAGCGCCCCGAGCGCTGCCAGATCGAGGCCGGGTGCATGGCCGGCAGCAGGAACTCCTGGGCGCCGATCTCATCCATGCCCTGCCGCACGATGTTCTCGACCTTGTCGTGCACCCGCAGACCCAGCGGCAGCAGCGAGTAGTGCCCGGCGTGGAGCTGGCGGATGAACCCGCCCCGCACCAGCAGCTTGTGGCTGGCCGCCTCGGCGTCGGCGGGCGCATCGCGCAGCGTGGGAACGAACAGCCTGGACCATCTCATGGCCCCGCCACCGTATCCATTCCACGGAGCTCGGATGTGTTTAGGTCGCCCCTGCACGGAGGCTGTCCCGGCGCGCCTGGAGCGGTAGGGTTCCGGCAGTGAATCGCAACCCGATCATCACCTGCGCGGTGACCGGCGCAGGCGACACCGCGGGCAAGCATCCCGACCTTCCGATCACACCGCCGGAGATCGCGTCGGCCGCGCTGGAGGCGGCCGACGCCGGTGCGGCCATCGTGCACATTCATGTGCGTGATCCCGCCACCGGAAAGGGCACCCGCGACGTGGACCTGTACCGCCAGGTGCTGGACCAGGTGAGGGCAGCCAACCCCGACGTGATCATCAACACGACTGCGGGCATGGGAGGCGACCTGCTGATAGGCGATCCCGACCCGTTCGACTTCGGACCCGAGGGGACCGACCTGGTGAGCGGCCTGGAGCGGCTGGCCCACGTGGAGGCCCTCCGGCCCGACATGTGCAGCATCGACTGCGGCACGCTCAACTTCGGCGAGGGCCACCAGGTCTATGTGAGCACCCCGAACATGATCCGCGACATGGCCAAGAGAGTGCGGGAGATCGGGGTCAAGCCCGAGCTGGAGATCTTCGACACCGGCCATCTGTGGCTGGCCAACACACTGGTGGACGAGGGCCTGATCGCCGATCCGCCGTGGGTCCAGCTGTGCACCGGCATTCCCTACGGCACGCCCACCGATGTAGGCCTGCTGGCCGCGCTGACCCGCCTGCTCCCCGACGGCGCCGAGTTCACCAGCTTCTCCCTGTCGGCCAACCAGATGCCTTGGGTGGCGCAGTCCGTCCTGCTTGGCGGCCACGTCAGGGTGGGCCTGGAGGACAACCTGTACCTGTCTCGTGGCGTCTTCGCCTCCAACGCCGACCTGGTGACCCGGGCGCGCGAGGTGGTGGAGTCGATGGGAGGCCGGATCCAGACTCCCGACCAGGCTCGTGAGACGCTCTCGCTCACATAAGGGCACCGCGAATCGGCATACATCGATGCTCGTTCTCTATCGTTACTGCAACTAGGCCGTCAGGAAGGACGCGATGGGCAGAAAGTCATACGACAAGCGGCTGCCGCGGCTGACCACGCCGATGGTCCGCAACAACGGGCGGTTGCATCCTGCCAGCTGGGACGAGGCCCTGGACCGGGCCGCCGACGGTTTCCGGTCGGTGCTCGACCGCCACGGACCGGACGGCTTCGGCATGTTCAGCTGCTCCAAGGCCACCAACGAGATGAACTACGCGGCCCAGAAGTTCATCCGTACGGCCATCGGGTCGAACAACATCGACTCCTGCAACCGCACTTGACACGCTCCTTCCGTCGTCGGTCTGGCGACAGTGTTCGGAGCAGGAGGCGGAACCTCGTCCTACGCCGAGGTCGAGGAGGCCGACGTCGTCCTGCTGTGGGGCTCCAACGCCCGTGAGGCCCACCCGATCTTCTTCCACCACGTCCTCAAGGGCCTCGGCAACGGGTCCCGCATGTACGCCATCGATCCCCGCCGCACGTCCTCGGCCAAGTTCGCCGACCGCTGGCTGGGCCTGTCGGTGGGAACCGACATCGCGCTGGCCAACGCCATGGGCCGCGAGATCATCAGCGCCGGGCTGCACAACCCGGAGTTCATCGCCCACGCCACCGAGGGCTTCGAGGCCTACGCCGCCCACGTCGAGTCCTACACCCTCGACTGGGCCGAAGAGCAGACCGGAGTTCCCGCCGAGGCCATCCGCGAGATGGCCCACGCCTACGCCGAAGCGGACAAGGCCCAGATCCTGTGGACCCTCGGCATCACCGAGCACCACAACGCGGTCGACAATGTGGTCTCGCTGTGCAACCTGGCCCTGCTCACCGGCCACGTGGGCCGCTGGGGCTCGGGTCTGTGCCCCCTCCGGGGCCAGAACAACGTTCAGGGCGGCGGCGACATGGGCGCCATACCCAACAAGTTCCCCGGCTTCCAGGATGTGGACGACGACGCGGTTCGGGCCAAGTTCGAGGCCGCCTGGGGCGTCGAGCTCAACGGCGTGCCCGGCAAGCACTTGACTCTCATGTTCGAGGCAATGGAGGCCGGCGAGCTGCGGGCCTGCTACGTGATCGGCGAGAACCCTGCCGACTCCGAGGCCAACATCGGCCACGCCCGCAAGCTGCTGGCCGGCCTCGACATCCTGGTGGTGCAGGACATCTTCATGACCCGCACCGCCGAGATGGCCGACGTGGTGCTGCCCGCCTCGGTGGCCTGGGCCGAGTCGGAGGGCACGGTCACCTCCAGCGAGCGGCGGGTGCAGCGTGTGCGCCCCGCGGTGCCGCCACCCGGCCAGGCCCGCCACGACATCGACATCATCGGCGAGCTGGCCCGCCGTCTCGGCGCCGACTGGGGCCATCCCAGCGCTGAGGAGCTGTGGGACGAGATGCGCGCGCTGTCGCCCATGCACACCGGCATGTCGTGGGAGCGTCTCGACGCTTCCGGCGGCATCCAGTGGCCGTGCCCCGCAGAGGATCATCCCGGTTCGGAGTTCCTGCACGGCTGGCTGTGGGCCGACGACCTCGACGGCCGGGACCCGGCGCCGTTCAGCATCGTCCACCACGCCGGCCCCCCTGAAGAGCTCACCGACGAGTTCCCGCTACGGCTCACCACCGGCCGGGCCCTTGACTCCTACAACACGGGCGTGCAGTCGGGCGGCTATGCCTCGCCCATCCGCTACGGCGACGCCATCGACGTCAACCCGACTGACGCGGCCGAGCTCGGCATCGCCGACGGCGAGCGGGTGCTCGTCAGCTCGCCCCGGGGTTCGGTGGAGATGGATGTGCGCGTGCAGCCGGACATCCCTGCCGGTCTCACGTTCACCACCTTCCATTTCCCCGAACTGGTCGACACCAACGTGTTGACCAACGATGAGTGGGACCCGCGCTCGGGCACGTCGGAGTTCAAAGCGGCCTCCATCCGCATCTCCAAACTCGAACCGGAACCCGCCCCCGCCTAGCGCATGACCGACATCTATCTGGGCGCGGACCGCGCCACCGACGCTGAAGCCGCCGCGGTCGATGAGGCGCTGCGTGACCGGGGCGTGGACGCCGTGGTGCAGTCCGAGACCGAGCGGCTGTACATCTCCGGGCGGGCCCGGCGCCTCCAGCGGCGCCACTTCCTTCTGCCCGCGCTGCACGCCCTCCAGAACGCGGTCGGATGGATCAGCCCCGGCGGCATCAACTACGTGGCCGACGTGCTGGGCGTGCCCCCCGCCGAGGCCTTCGGCGTGGCCACCTTCTACGACCTGTTCCGGACCGAGCCCCCGGACCACGAGGGCGACACGTTCCACGTGTGTGTCGACGCGGCCTGCCAGATCGCCGGCTACGACGACCTGGCCGCCTCGGTCAGGGCCTCGGGCGGCCATGTCCACTTGGGGCCGTGCCTCGGCCAGTGCGAGCGGGCCCCCGCGCTATTCGTGCAGGGGTCGGGCGGTCGGCCCGACCACGTGCCCGCCGACGCCGAGCCCTTCGCGCTGCCCCAGGCCGGCGACCCGTCGCTGAGGCTGCTGCGCCGCATCGGGGTGGCCGACCCCGAGTCGCTGGAGTCCTATCGCGCCCACGGCGGCTACGAGGCCCTGCAGCGGGCCGGCGAGATGGGGGCCGATGCGGTTCTTGAGGCGGTGGCCGCCTCGGGGCTGTCGGGACGGGGCGGAGCGGCCTTCCCGACCGGCGTTAAGTGGCGGGCCGTAGCCGCCGAGTCGGGACGGCCCAAGCATGTGGTGGCCAACTGCGACGAGTCCGAGCCGGGCACGTTCAAGGACCGCATCGTGATGGAGCACGACCCGTTCGCGGTGATCGAGTCCATGACCATCGCCGGCCTGGCCACCGGAGCCCAGAACGGCTGGATCTACATCCGGGGCGAGTATCCGCTGGCCACCGCCCGCCTGCAGGGCGCCATCGACGCGGCCCGGGCTGCCGGCCTGCTCGGTCCGGATGCGGCCGGCACGGGCCACGACTTCGACATCGCCATCTGGCGGGGGGCGGGCGCCTACATCTGCGGCGAGGAGACCGCCCTGTTCAACTCGCTGGAGGGCTTCCGGGGCGAGCCCCGCAACAAGCCGCCGTTCCCCACCACCCACGGCCTCTTCGGCGAGCCGACGGCCATCAACAACCCCGAGACCCTGCTCAACGTGCTCGACATCATTCTCGACGGTCCTGACGACTACCGGACCCGGGGAACGGAGCGCTCGCCGGGCACCAAGCTGCTGTGCCTGTCCGGGAAGGTCGGACGGCCCGGCCTCTACGAGGTTCCGTTCGGCACCACGCTGGGCGTCCTGCTGGAGCTGGCCGGCGGTGTGGCCGGCACCGGCGAGCTTCAGGCCGTGCTGATGGGCGGCGCGGCCGGGTCGTTCGTCGGCCCCGACTCGCTGGATCTGCCGCTCACCCTGGAGGACACCCGGGCCGCGGGCACCACCCTCGGCTCCGGAGTGGTGATGGCGTTCGACTCGTCGGTGGACATGACCGATGTGGTGGTGCGCATCGCCGAGTTCTTCCGGGACGAGTCGTGCGGTCAGTGCGTGCCGTGCCGGGTCGGGGCGGTGCGCCAGCACGAGACCCTGGTGCAGATGCAGAAGCGGGGGTCGCTCTCGCCGTCCCGCCGGGCCCTGATCGACGAGATGGCCGAGGTGATGGTGGACGCCTCCATCTGCGGTTTGGGCCACACCGCCGCCTCCGCGGTCCGCTCCGCCCTCTCACTGGGCCTGATAGCGTCGGCACCCTCATGACCGGCGCCGCCACGATCACCGAGACGGCCGTCACGATCACAGTCGATGGGCAGCCGGTGGAGGTGGCCGAGGGCTCCACCATCCACGCCGCCTGCGTCCAGGCCGGTATCGATACCCCGACCTTGTGCTGGGCCGAGAACCTCACCCCGGTCAACGTGTGCCGGGTGTGCGTGGTGGAGCTTGAGGGATCCCGGGCGCTGGTGCCGTCGTGCTCGCGCCCGGCCGAAGAGGGGATGGTCGTCCAGACCGACACCCCCCGGGTGCGCCACAGCCGCCGCATGGTGCTCGAGTTCCTGGGCTCCGGCGTGGACCTGAGCCAGGCCGAGGACCTGCACCACTGGATGGACGTCTACGGCGCCGACCCCGACCGCTACTCCGACGAGGACCATCCCGTCGAGCGGGTGGACGAGCCGGTCAAGGTCCAGGACGAGCTCTACATCCGGGACTACTCGAAGTGCGTGCTGTGCTACAAGTGCGTGGAGGCCTGCGGCGACGACGCCCAGCACACCTTCGCCATCGCGGTGGCCGGCCGGGGCTTCGACGCCCGGATCTCCACCGAGTTCGACGTGACCCTGCCCGACTCGGCCTGCGTCTACTGCGGCAACTGCGTGGGCGTGTGCCCCACCGGCGCGCTCCAGTTCAAGACCGAGTACGACCTGCGCGAGGTGGGGGAGTGGCGTCCCGAGGACCAGACCGTCACCCGCACGGTGTGCTCCTACTGCGGCGTGGGCTGCAACCTCGACCTGCATGTGCAGGACGAGCGGATCGTGAAGGTCACCTCGCCGTCCGACCATTCGGTGACCAGCGGCCACCTGTGCATCAAGGGCCGCTTCGGCTGGCAGTACGTCCACGGCGAGTGACCCGGCCCATTCCCTGAACCTCTGAAGCCCTGAAGCAAGGAGCCTGAACCATGAACGATTCACCCATGCCGGGCGCGCTCGCGGAAGCGGCCGGGCAACTGCGAGATGCGATGGCCGCCGGTGTTCCCTGCGAGCCGGTGCGCGGCCTGCTGGGTTCCTCGGCCAGCCCCGAGGCCGGGTACGCGGTGCAGCAGATCAACACCGATCACTGGCTCACCAGCGGCCGGCGGATCAGCGGGCACAAGGTGGGTCTGACCAACCCGGCTGTGCAGGAGCAGCTCGGCATGGACGAGCCCATCTGGGGCGTCCTGTACGCCGACAAGTGCCGCACCGACGGCGACGACATCGGCGGCGCCGGGCTGATCGAGCCGCGGGTCGAGGTCGAGGTCGCGGTGGTGCTCGGCGCTGACCTCGACAAGGACCAGCACACCGTGGCCGACGTGATCAGCGCGACGGCCTACGTGCTGCCCGCGCTGGAGATCGTTGACAGCCGCCTTCGGTGGGACATCACCAACTTCGACATGATCGCCGACAACGCGGGCAGTGGCCTCTACGTGCTCGGAACCCGCCCGGTGCCGTTGAGCGCAGTGGACCTGCGCCGGGTGGAGATGGAGCTGACTATCAACGGCGAGCCGGCCGCCACCGGCAACGGAGCCGCCTGCCTGGGCAACCCGCTGAACTCGGTGCTGTGGCTGGCCGACGCTATGTGCCAGCACGGCACCCCGCTACAAGCAGGCGAGACCATCATGACCGGCTCCCTATGCGGGATGCTGCCCCTAACCCCCGGCGACGAGATACACGCCGAGATAGAAAACGTCGGCACGGTGTCAGCGAGCCTCTAGGGATCGGGGTCCCCGCGCACGTTCTCGCCTCTTGCGGCTGCGGCGGCGGCTACGGCGCGGCGGCGCAGGTGGACGGTCCAGTCGGCCAGGCCGACTAGGACGCCGCCGACGATGTTGCCGAGCGTGACGGCCACCAGGTTCTGGGCGATACCGGCAATGTCCAGCCGGCTCACGTCGGCGGCCGTGAGACCCGCGGCGGCCAGGGCGTCGGCATCGGCGGCGACGAGCGCCCCGAACGGCAGGAAGAACATGTTGGCGACCGAGTGCTCGAACCCGCCCGCCACGAAGGCCGTTACCGGCAGGAACACCGCCAGCAGCTTGTCGGTGACCGTGCGACCCGCGGTGGCCATCCACACGCCCAGGCAGACCAGCATGTTGGCCACGATGCCCCGCAGGAAGGCGATCCCGAACGACAGGTTCACCTTGGCGTCGGCCGATGTCACCGAGAACTCGGAGAACGAGAAGTCCCCCTGCTCCCACCAGCGGCCGTAGAAAACCAGCATCACGATGACGAGGGCGCCGATCAGGTTGCCCACGTACACCAGCGCCCAGTTGCGGGCCAGCTCCCTCGCCAGAATCGTGCGGCTGAGGACGCCCATCACCATGAGGTTGTTGCCGGTGAACAGCTCGGCGCCGGTGACCACCACGAAGAACAGGCCCATCGTCAGTCCCAGCCCCATGAGGAGCCGGGTGGGTCCCGCGCCCAGCGTCGACTGGGCCGCGATCGTGCTCGTCAGCATGGCGCCCAGCGCGACGAACGCGCCGGCCATCACCGCCAGCACCACGGTGGACGCCATCATGGCGCGGGCCTTCCCGACGCCGGCTCGCACCAGTTGTGCGGCCGTCTGCTCCGGTGTCGGGGTTGCGCTCATCCTTATGCCTGTCCGGCGGCGAGCCACATCTCTATGTCGTGGATCGCACGTAAGGTGGCCTGTCCTATCAGATCCAGCTTGCGGACCTGGTCGATTCGGGCCCGGGCATGGTCGTAGTCGCCCCTGGGCATCAGCTCGCGAAGGATGCCGCAGGCCTCGGCCAGGCCGATGATCACAACGTCGCGCGGGTCGGGTATCTCGTCGCTTAGCAGCACGCCCAGGATGCGCAGTTTCACCTCGCGCTCGGCCCTGCCGTCGATGATCGGGTAGCGCCGGGAGCGGAAGACCCACAGGAAGCGTCCCTCGTGGTGCTCCAGGATGCCCCGCTCGACCAGGCGCTCCAGCGCTTCCCGCCGGATCTCCCCAGCCCGTCGGGCCGTCTGCCCAACCCAGTACAGGGCGTCGCGCTGCTCGCCGCCGGCTATCGCGGCCAGTGTCGGGTCCAGCAGGCTGTCGCCGACCGGCGTCGGGTCGATCAGGATCAGACGCTCCGGGTCGGTGTCGATGCGGTTCTCCAGCGCGAGGTCCATGAGCACGCCGCCCGCGATCGCATTGTCGAGCGCGATGCCGGGCACGGCCACGAATCTCCCATCGTCATCGCGCAGCAGGAGCAGGAGGATCTCCTCGACGAATCTCAACACGGCGTCAGGCGGGGGTCGCGGTCGCGGAGTTCGGCTAGGCGCTCGCAGCCGAGCTGGTGCATGACGCTGGTCAGTTGCTGCTCGAACATGGACACCACGAAGTCGGCGCCCCAGGCGCCCAGGGCACACAGGCCGAACATGAACGACCGCCCCGTGAAGGTGAAGTCAGCGCCGAGAGCCAGCGCCCGGGCGATGTCGAGGCCGCTGCGAATGCCGCCGTCGAACAGCACCGGCACCCTCCCGTCGATGCGTTCTACGACCGGTCCCAGGGCCTCGATCGCCGCGGGCGCAGCGTCGAGCTGGCGCCCTCCGTGGTTGGACACCACCACCGCGTCCGCGCCGGTCTCGACGCAGCGGGCGGCGTCGTCGGGGTGCAGGATCCCCTTGACCACCACCGGTCCGGGCCACAGCTCGCTGGTCTCGGCCAGGTAGTCCCACGACAGGGTGCCGCCCAGGCTGGCGCCCACGAAGCCGGCCAGCTCCCGGAGCGTCGCCCGGTCCACGTAGTGCTCCAGGGTATGGAACCGGGGGATGCCGTTGCGCAGCAGCCCGAGGGTCCAGGCCGGCCTCAGCGCGGCCTGCGCCACATGGCGGGGCGTGATCCGGGGCGGCATCGAGACCCGCTCCCGGGTCTGGCGCTCCCTGCGGGCTCGGGCCGGTACGTCGGCGGTGACCACCAGGACGCTGAACCCGGCCCGGTGGGCTCGGTCCAGCAGGTCTTCCCGGACGTCGGTGTCCCTCGGAGGGTAGAGCTGGAACCAGCCCATGCCCTGCGTTCGCGGCCCCAGCACCGAGATGTCGGCCGTGTTCACCGTACTGGCAACGAAAGGAATTCCGCAGCGGGCCGCGGTGTCGGCCAGGGCGGTGTCGGCGGCGGGCCACATGAGCCCGGTGAGGCCCATGGGGGCGATCCCGACGGGCAGCGAGTAGCGGACCCCGAACAACTCGGTGCTGACGTCGGGCTCCAGCAAGCCCTTGAGGAACCGGGGTGTCAGCAGCACCCGCTGGAGGGACTCGGCGTTGCGGTCCCTGGCCCGCTCGGAGCCTTCGCCGCTGTCGAGGTACTCCCAGGCGAAGCGCGGCGTGCGGCGCCGGGCCCGCCGGCGCAGGTCGTCGACCGTCTGGTACTTGACGGCGGGGTCAGCCACGCTCCGGGTCCAGCACGTTGCCGAACAGGGTCAGCGTCTGGGTCCAGGCCCGCGCCGCGGCGGCTTCGTTGTAGGTATGCGCGTCGGGCCAGGTGTAGGCGTGGTCCGCACCGGGCAGGATGTCGACGACGGCCCGGTCGCCCAGAGCCGACACCGCCTTGATGAACGGCCTCATGCTGGCCACGCTCATCATCCGGTCGGCCTCACCGAAGCCCACGTAGAGCGAGCCGGCCAGCTCGCCCGCGGTGAGGTGGGGAGAGTCGGTCTCACCGTCCACCAGGAACGACGGATGCCACATCGCGCCCACGGTGAACTGGTCGGGCAGGCGCATCATGGCCCGGAACACGGCCCGGGCCCCCAGGCAGAAGCCGATGCAGCCGGCGGGCTCCATGGACCCCGCGGGCCGGTCGGCCGCCACTGCGTCCAGGGCCGCGTCGAGGTCGTTCTGGATGCCCTCGTCGGTGAGCGACCTCAACAGCATCATCATGTGGTCCTGGGCGCCCGGGTCGGCGGCCGCCTCGGCCGGGCCGTAGCCGATCATGCGCCCGTGGCGGTGGTAGAGGTCCGGCAGGATCACGTCGTAGCCGCTGGAGGCGAGGCGCCTGCCGAAGGCGCGCAGAGCCTCCCGGATGCCGGGCTTGTCCATGAACATCACGATCAGCGGGTGGGTTCCCCCGTCACCGGGCCGCATGCGGGGCACAGCCAGAGGCTCGCCGTCGCTGACCGTCTCCAGGACCGACTCGTGCACTTCAGCAAGGTTCATGGAGCGCAAGCTATCCGTCCCTTCCGGCTGGGGCCTCTCCCGGCGGCCGGTCGGCCAGAGGGGTCCGGCTCGGGCTGCGGTCGCTAGCGTCGTGCCCGGCCGTCACCCGCGGCCGCATCCACACCGGGGAGGACCCGTGCTCAACAACGGAGACCGATTGCCCGCCATCGCGGCCGAGGACCTCGATGGGAACCGCGTCGACGTTGCCGACCTGGTGGCCGACTCCTGGGCCGCGGTGCTGCTGTACCGGGGCCACTGGTGACCGTACTGCCGTCAACAGTTGGTTGACTTCGATCACAGCGCGAACCTGTTGAAGAACCTTGGCGTCCGGGTGGTCGCCGGCTCGGTGGACAGCGTCGAGCGCACGGCCGAGCTCGTCGCCGGGCTCCGGCTGGGCTACGTGAAGGCGGTTGCCGGGCTGGATGCGGTGGCCGTGGCCCGGTCCACCGGC
Source organism: Acidimicrobiaceae bacterium (assembly GCA_009837445.1). Taxonomy (GTDB): domain Bacteria; phylum Actinomycetota; class Acidimicrobiia; order Acidimicrobiales; family Aldehydirespiratoraceae; genus Aldehydirespirator. The sequence continues at coordinate 27,270 of VXTM01000038.1, read as the reverse complement.
GCATTCATCCAGGAGGGTGATCGCACCTTCCTGCACGCCACCGGCTGGTTGGTGGATCCTTCGGGCGCCATCGTCAATGCGGTCTACTCGACCGGACCGATCGGGCGATTCTCAGCCAACGACGTCCTCAAAAAGGTGATCTTCGAGCAGGCCAAGACCGCGGGCTGACCGGCCTGCGCACAGTCCCGCGCTCCCGTTCGGCGCCGGGCTGTGATCTACGATGGCCGGCCGTGGGTGAGCCGTCCCGTCAACAAGCGAGCGGGCTGCTCGACCGGTACCAGCCGGGCGGCGCGTTCGACGAGGCGTTCGACGCCGACGGAGCGGTGAGGGGCCCTTACCGCCGGATAGTCGAGCGGTTCCGCGAGCTCGACATCGACGAGGTGAAGCGACTCGAGAACCTCGTCGCCGACGAGTTCCGCCGCCAGGGGATCACCTTCACCGTCTACAGCGAGGAGGAGGGAACCGAGCGCATCTGGCCCATGGACCTGTTCCCCCGGATCATCGCCGCAGCCGAATGGGACGAGCTGTCCCGGGGCCTGAGCCAGCGGGTGGCCGCTCTCAACTGTTTCCTGGCCGACCTGTACAACGGTGGCGGCCAGGCCATCGCCGACGGCGTGGTGCCCCGGTGGCTGGTCGTGTCGTCGCAGGGCTTCGAGCGCAACGCCATGGGCATCCGGGTCCCCCATTCCGCTCACTGCAACATCGCCGGGATCGACGTGGTCCGGGCCGCCGACGGCCGCTACCGCGTCCTGGAGGACAACCTGCGCAGCCCCAGCGGCATCTCCTATGTGATCGAGAACCGGGCGGCCATGGCCAAGGCGTGCAGCTGGCTGTTCTACGACCATCCGGTGGAGCCCACCGAGCAGTACGGCAGGATGCTGCGCTCGACGCTGGAATCGATGGCGCCCGACGGTCGGGACTCCCCGCACATCGTGGTGCTGACCCCGGGCATCTTCAACTCGGCCTACTTCGAGCACGCCTTCCTGGCCCGCTCGATGGGAGTCGAGCTGGTGGAGGGCCGCGACTTGGTGGTCGACGACCACACCGTCTACTCCCGCACCATCGAGGGGCTGGTCAAGGTGGACGTGATCTACCGGCGCATCGACGACAACTTCCTCGACCCGGTGGCCTTCAGGCCTGACTCGACGCTGGGTGTGCCAGGGCTGCTCAGCGCGCTGCGGGCCGGCACCCTGACGGTGTGCAACGCGCTCGGCAACGGCGTCGTCGACGACAAGGGCGTCTATCCCTACGTGCCCGAGCTGATCCGGTACTACCTTGACGAAGAGCCGATCATCGACAACGTACCGACCTACATGATGTGGGATCCCGACCAGCGCGCCGACGCCCTGGCCAGGCTGGGCGAACTGGTGGCCAAGCCGGTCGGCGAGTCCGGCGGCTACGGGGTGCTGATCGGTCCCCACGCCACCGAGCAGGAGCTCGACGAGGCCCGGGCCACCATCGAGGCCGACCCCCGCAACTGGATCGTCCAGGAGCTGGTGCAGCTGTCTACGGTGCCCTCGCTGGCCGGGGATCGCCTCGAGCCCCGCCATCTGGACCTGCGGCCGTTCGTGCTGACCGGCGAGCGGACCCAGGTATTTCCCGGCGGGCTCACCCGGGTGGCCATGAGGCGCGGGTCTCTGATCGTCAACTCCTCCCAGGGCGGCGGCTCCAAGGACACCTGGATCCTGGCCCCCGAGGCGTCGTGACTCCCCGGCATGCCATGACTCCAGCGGTCCCATTCATGTTCAGGGCGGCACCATGATCCTGGCCCGGCACGCCGAGTCGCTGCTGTGGGCCGGCCGCTACCTGGAGCGGGCCGAGAACACGTCCCGGTGCCTGAACTACGCGGCCAACTCGATCACCCATCTGCGCACGGGCGAGGCCACCGCCGAGGGCGAGATGCTCGTGAGGACCCTCGGCCTCCAGGACGAGCTGGAGGCGGTCGGGCCACTGGAGAGCCAGCCGCAGCTCATCGCCTTCCTGCTCTCGGACACCGACAATCCGGGCTCGGTGGTGTCGGCCGTGGTCGCGGTCCGCGAGAACCTGCGAACGGTCAGGGACCGCATACCGATAGAGCTGTGGGAGGAGGCCAACGGCCTGTTCCTGAGGTTCCCGTTCCTTGGCCACGCCAACGCCGCGGCGGGCGGGCTCCACGAGGTCCTGCTGATGGTCCGCCGGGCCTGCCTGGCCATATCGGGCATCCTGAACGAGGGCATGAGGCGCGACGAGGGCCACGCCTTCGCGGTCCTCGGGCGGATGCTGGAACGGTCGATCTTCACCGTGGGCCTGCTCGAGGCGAGCCATACCGGTTCCCGTGGCGTGATGGACGCCACCCGGATGCTGCGCCTCACCAGCTCGCTTCAGGCCTACCACCGCCAGCACGGCAACGCCCCCGACTTCGACAGCGTGGTGCGTTACCTGCTGCATGCCGTCGACCTGCCCCGCTCGGTGCTCACGTGTCTCGACCGGGCCGAGGAGTGCCTCACCGGACTGGCTACCACCGCCGTGGCCCTGGACCGCCCCCGCCGCAAGGCCGCCCTGCTGCGAGCCCGCCTGGAGCTCGGCGAGATCGAGGAGGCCATGGTTGCCGCGCCCGTGCCGACCTTGCAGGACTTCCTGACGCAGTTCCTGGAGCTGGCCAGCGACGTGCACACCGGCATCGTGCCACCACTGGCCATGGCCACCGTGCGCTCCCAGTACATCCGCCCCGGCGCAGCGCCAACCGGAGGGGCGCGATGAGGCTCGGGATCGCCTACCGGATGCATTTCCGCTACTCGGAGCCGGTGACCGAGTCGCAGAACGAGGTGCGGGTGCGGCCCCTGCACGACGAGCACCAGCAGGTGCTGTCCTACCGGTTGACATCGCGCCCGGAGCTTCAGGTTCTCCCGCTGTCCGACTACTGGGGGACCACCGTCGAGCACCTCGGCATCCGCACGCCCCACACCGAGCTGGAACTGCTGGCTGAGGCCACGGTGGAGACCGAGCCGCGCCCGGCGCCGGACGAGGCCGTGGCCGCCGCCATGCTGATCGACCCCGACTTCCAGATCGCCCACCTCGAGTTCCTGGCTCCGTCCCAGCACGTGCAGTGGGCCAGTGGCGACGCCGTCGAGCGGCGGGCCGCGTCGGCGGTGGCGGGGGAGTCTGCGGTTCAGGGCATGGTCCGGGCGGTGGTGGCCGACGTCAGGGGGGCTCTGGCCTACCGCCAGGGCGTCACCGACATCGGCGTCACGCTGACCGAGGTGCTTGAGGGCGGCGCGGGCGTGTGCCAGGACTTCGCCCATCTGGCGACCGGGATGCTGCGCAGCGCGGGCATCCCCGCCCGCTACGTGTCGGGCTATCTGTTCGCGGCCGACGAGACCGCGCCGGACGCCGAGGACTCCAACGTGGTGAGCGTGCAGACCCACGCCTGGATCGAGGCGGCCCTGCCCGGATGGGGCTGGTGGGCCCTCGACCCGACCAACGGAGGCGAGGTCGGTGAGCGCCACGTCGTCATCGGCCGGGGGCGCGACTACGGCGACGTACCGCCGGTGCGGGGCGCCTTCACTGGGTCGGGAACAGCGGAGGTGGACGCGGAGGTGGTGATCGGAAGGCAGGTCGAACCGCAGTTGAGCCCGGTGGACGGCCCGGGCCCGGCCCGTTCAGAGGTCGCCGCGCCGCCGGCCCCGAACTGGCGCCACCAGCAGAGCCAGCAACAGCAGTAGTCCCGTCCGCCGGCCGGCTCCGGTCGATAGAACGCTCAGCCGCCGCGGGCCCAGAGCTGGCAGGCCAGCGCGATCGCGGTGTAGGTCAGATACGCGACGCCGATCGGCATCACCGAGCCGTCGATGGCCCGGTCGGTGAACGAGGCCAGCAGCGAGCCCAGCATCCAGGTGCTGACCCCGATCGCCGACGCGGCCGTGCCGGCCATCTCTCCCATCGGTTCCATGGCCAGGGAGACCCCGGACGGGAACACCGCCACGTGAATGGCGTTGGCCAGGCTGAACAGCACCAGCCACACCCCGAACGGAGGCAGCCCGCCAGCGGCGACCGTCACGACGAACAGCACGGCCGACACCGCCGCGAAAGCGCTGCCCGCCCCCAGCGTCAGCTGACGGGCGTGAATCCGGTGCAGTAGACGGTTGCTGCTCAGAGCAACGACTGCCGCCACCACGCCTGCCACCGTGAAGTAAGGCACGAACCAGCTCGAGCGGTCGTACACATCGCTGAGTATCAGCTCGGTGCTGCCCAGGTACGCCAGGAAGGCCCCGAAGCCGAACGTGACCATGAGCGTGTAGCCCAGAGCGGTGCGGTTGGCGATCACGAACCGGAAGCCCGCCAGCATCGGCCCCAGCCGCAGCGGCCGGCGATGGGCAGGGTCAAGGGTCTCGTCGAGGCGCAGTATCCACGCCACCGCCGCCAGCGAGGTCACCACCCCGAAGGCCATCACCCAGCGCCATGAGCCGATCACGACCAAGGCCTTGCCGATGCCCGGTGCGGTGATCGGCGCGATGAAGAAGACCGTCTGGATGAGCGTCATCACCCGGGCCATGGCCGTGCCGGCGAAGCGGTCGCGCACGATCGCCTGCGTCAAGACCCGGGGGCCCGCGGCGGCAAACCCCCACACGAACCGGGCGGTGTACAGAACGCCGAGCGACGGGGCCAGCGCTGCCGCCAGCGCAGCCGCGGCGTACAGCAGCAAGCCTCCGGCGAGCGTCGGCTTGCGCCCCACCGCGTCGGCGATGGGGCCGTAGAACAGGTGTCCGACCCCCGCACCCATCAGGAACAGGGTCACGGTGAGCGACAGCCGGGTGGAGTCGTCGTCGAGGCCGAAGGCGGGACGCATCTCCGCGAACGCGGGCAAGGTGATGTCGATCGCCATTGCCGACAGGGCGGTCAGCACTCCCATCAGGAGCACGAACTCCCGCTCGCTCATCCGGCGCAGTGGCTCGCTCACGGCGACGCGCCGGCGCGGGCCCAGAACTGGCAGGCCAGCCCGATCAGGCTGTAGACGAGGTAAGCGATGCTGATCGGCATGACGGTGTCCTCGATGGCCCGGTCGGTGAAGGAGGCCAGCAGCGCCCCCAGCATCGACGTGCTGAAGACGATCACCGACGAAGCCGTGCCCGCGAGCTTTCCCATCGGCTCCAGCGCGAGGCTGATGCATGTCGGGAAGAACGCCGTGTGGCAGCAGTTGGCCATGCTGAACAGCGCCAGCCACACCAGGAGGCGAGGGACGCCGTTGCCGGCGACGGCGACGCCCAGCAGCGCCGCCGACACCGCCGAGAAGGTCATCCCTGCTCCGAGCGCGACCCGTCTCGCCTCGATCGAGCGCAGCACCCGATTGATGCCCACGGCTGTGAGCGCCGCGGCCACGCTCATCGCCGTGAAGTACGGCACGAACCACTCCGGCTGGCCGTACACGGCCGAGAAGATCAGCTCGGTGCTGGCCAGGAACGAGTAGAACGCCGCGAACACGAAGGTGTTGGCCAGCATGTAGCCGGTGGCGGTGCGGTTGCGGAGCACGGTGCGGAATCCGACGAGCACGGCACCGAGCCGCAGTGGCCGGCGGGCCGCTGGTGCCAGGCTCTCGGCCAGGCGCACCGACCACACGAGCGCAACCAGCCCGGTGATCACGCCGAAGGCCATCACCCAGCGCCAGGAGCCGAACTCCACCAGAGCCTTCCCGATGACCGGGGCCACGATCGGCCCGATGAAGAAGACAGCCTGGACCAGTGTCATGACGCGGGCCATGGCTGTGCCGGAGAAGCGGTCCCGGACGATGGTCTGGGACAGGGTGCGCGGCCCGGCGGCGGCCAGCCCCCAGGCGAAGCGGCTGGCGTACACCACCGCCAGCGACGGCGCCAGTGCGGCCACCATGGCAGCCACCGCATACATGACCGTGCTGGCCAGCACCACGCGCTTGCGTCCGACCGCGTCGGAGATCGGTCCGTAGAACAGCGTGCCCACGGCCACGCCCATGAAGAACAGGGTCATCGTCAGGGCCAGGCTGGTGGAGTCCTCGGGGAGGTTGAACGCGGCCCGCATCTCTTCGAAGGCGGGCAGCAGCATGTCGATGGCCAGGGCGACCATGGCGCTCAGCAGCGCCACGTAACAGATGAACTCCTTGCGCCCCATGCGGTCTTCCGGGCCATTCACGGCGGGGAGTCTGCCCCAAGGGCCGTCTACAGCCCGCTACGGGCCCAGCGCCCCGCTCTACCGTCGTGCCGACCGCTGGCGGGTTAGGGTGCGGCCACCCACGGGCTGGCCGAGTCCAGAAGGGAGACGACGATGACGGACACGATGACGACTGTGAGGCCCAGCCTCCCTGGACGGCTGGGCGACCCCGGCATGACGCTGGCCACGGACCCTCGCTCCGACCCCCGCATGGTGGCGGTGCTCGAGCCGCTGGGCATGGCCGGGCGGGCCGACCCGGTTCCCCTCACCGCCGACTCGTCGCTCGACGACATCCGCGCCCTGGCGGCGCTGGGCGAGCCCGGCTTCCAGCAGGTCTTCAACGGCATGTTCGAGCCGCTAGCACCGGTCGAGGGCGTGGAGTCGAGCACCGAGGTCATCACCGGCGTCGACGGCAACGAAATAACCCTGTACATCCATCGGCCGGCCGGCGACACGGGCCCCCGCCCCGGGGTCCTGCACATCCACGGCGGCGGCATGGTGATCCTCACCGCGGCGGACCTCAACTACCAGCGCTGGCGCGACGAGCTGGCCCGGAGCCTGGTCGTGGTCGGGGTGGAGTTCCGCAACGCCGCCGGCGTGCTCGGCTGCCACCCGTTCCCGGCGGCTCTCAACGACTGCACCGCGGCGCTGGAATGGATGCACGCTCACCGGGACGACCTCGGGGTGTCGAAGCTAGTGGTGTCGGGCGAGTCCGGCGGCGGGAACCTCACGCTGGCTACGTCGCTGAAGGCCGGCCAGGACGGCCGCCTCGACATGATCGACGGCGTGTTCGCCCAGTGCCCGTACATCTCCGGGACCTACGCCAGCCCGCCTGCCGGCCTGAGCTCACTGCACGAGAACGACGGCTACTTCCTGGCCAACGACCTGATGGGGTACTTCGTGGAGGCCTACGACCCGGGCGGCGCCAACCTGACCAACCCGCTGGCCTGGCCCTGGCACGCCTCGGTGGACGACCTGCGGGGCATGCCTCCCCATATGGTGTCGGTCAACGAGCTCGACCCGCTGCGGGACGAGGGCCTCGACTACTACCGCAAGCTGGTGCAGGCCGGCGTGCCCACCTACTGCCGCACCGTCAACGGGACATGCCACGCGGGCGACCTGCTGATGCCGAGCGTCATGCCGGAGGTCTACGCCGCCTCAGCCCGCGACGTCACCATGTTCGCCCTCACGCTCTGCTAGGCGCCGGGCGGGTCTAGGCCCGGCGGGCGACTCGGGCTCGGGCCTGGTCGGGAGTCTCAGCCGCCTCGGCCCGGGCCAGGGCCTCCTTGCGGACGAGCTTGACCGGCACGCCGACGGCATCGCCGGCCGGGAGCATGTCGGCGGTGTAGAGCGCGATCTGTTGGCGGGCGGCCACCTTGTCGCCGTCCATGTCCAGGTCGCGGGCGTTGGTGCCCTTGGGCGGCACGATGGTCCGGCCGTCGCGCCACTCCAGGTCCCACCACCACTTCTTGATCGGGTTGATGGAGCCGTTGCCGACCTTGTCGTCGAGGCGGGCCAGCCAGCGGCGGGTGAATGGCAGCTTGATGGCCGCCCATAGCAGGGCCCGCTCGGCCAGCACGCCCTCGATGTTGAACGGGCAGGTCTTCATGCAGCGTCCGCAGGCCGACCCCCGCAGGTTGCCCAGCCGGTACTTGGTGCACCGCTCGACGTCGGGCTTCCACATCTCGGCTCCGTTGAACATGACCTTGTCGCCGAAGGGGATGGCCGCGCACGGGCACTCCCGGGCGCACTTGGTGCACTTGGAGCAGAAGTCCTGAAGCCCGAAGTCGATGTGGCGGTCGGGCGTGACCGGCATGTCGGTGGTGACCACCACCGACTTGAACCTGGGACCCACGAATGGGTTGAGTACGAGTTCGCCGATGCGGCTCAACTCACCCAGCCCGGCGTGCAGCACGAGGGGGATGTGCAGCACGTCGGAGTCGCTGTTGGTGTGGCTGCGGGCGCTGAAGCCGAGCGAGCGGAGGTGGGCGGCGATGATCCCCGCGATCTGGGCGCCCCGCATGTAGGCCCGCATCGACTGGGCGCCGCTCACCCAGTCGTCGCCGCTGGCGCCCTCCATCGTCTCGTATCCCTGGTCGAGCAGGATCACCAGCGCGTTGGAGTGATAGGGCTCCACGACGGAGCCGTCATTGCGGTGGGAGTACCAGGCGTACATCGGCACCCGGCACACGCCCGCCATGTCTCCGCCGAGGTGGTAGGCCAGCGCCTTGAGGGCGTCCGCGTTGCGGCCCGGGTCAGTGCTGCCGGGTTCGGCTCCGGCGGTTACCTCGCCGTCCTGGAAGGGGACCATGGCGTCGATCTGGTGCACGTAGGCCTGCGCCTGGGGCGTCTTCCAGGCGAACACCTTCACGTCGGCGAGGAACTTGGGTCCCATGTCGCCGTTGGCCGCCCGCGGGAAGCCGCCGGCCCGCACCGGCACCCTGGGCACCTCGTCCTCGATGATCAGCGTGGTGGGCTCGTCGACCCGCTTGATGCGCTCCATCGGGTAGCGGCCCATGTGTAGCGGACGGTGGTCGCCGTTGAGACGGCCGATGCCGGCCCGGGTGCCGCCCCGGCCCAGCAGCCAGCCCGGACCGCCAGTGCTGCGCAGCGCCGCCAGCGGACCGCGCCGGGCCAGCGGCCTGTCGGGGGCGAGCTCCCAGTCGGTGCTCACCACCGACAATGCGAACCCGCCCTTCAGGTACGGAGCCCTCAACTCCGATCCCCGGACTTCCACCAGACCCGCCTGCAGCGCCACCCGGTCGAGGTCGAGATCGGTGCAGCCGGGCATGTGGGCCACCGCGTCGTGGCCGAGGTTGCGGATGTAGGAGGCGGTAATCACGGCCAACTCGGCCGCGCGGAGGTCGGCGTTGACCTGGCGGGTACCGTCGATCCAGCCGTCGCCGGGGAACTCGCCGGGGAGCTTGCGGCTGAAGGCGATGAGGGTGACCACCGCGTACCTATGATTGCGTCGCTCTCCGGTCCACGCCTCGTCGCCGATCAGACCGCATCCGACCATGTCGGCGTCGAGGAAGTAGAGCCCTGCCTTCAGGTTGTCGGAGATCTCGACCGGGTCGGCCGGGCTCGGCGCCTCCGGGGCGACTTCCCCGTGGCGCTGGCTGCCGAACAGGTCCAGGTACAGCTGGTAGGCGTGCAGCGCGGACCGGGGACCGGCCGGTTCGACCTCCCCCGGCCGGGGCGGCAGCGGCCCAGCGCCCGAGCCCGGAGGCGCCGCGCCGGCTGAGTCGAGGCGGGGCAGGCGCTCCAGTGGGTACGGCCCGAGGTGGACCGGCCGCTTGCGGTGCGAGAACAGCCTCACCGATGAAGGAGCTTAGAGAGCACGCGCTTGGGGTTGCTGCACCGGCCGCGGCCTAGCCTCCAACAGTTCGGATGATCGAGGCGAGAGGACCACATACATGAGCCAGACACCTGCCGCGGTCGGCACTTGGATCCTGAAGTTCGTGACCCCCATCGGCGAGCTGACACCCGAGGCGGTGCTCAACGCCGATGGGACTGCCCTGATCACGATCGATTTCGGGACCATCGAAGTCCTCGAGGTCGTCTACGACGGCGACGACGTTACGTTCTCGGTCACGGTCCAGATGCCCATGGGAGAGTTCGAGCTGACCGTCGCAGCCACTGTCGAGGGCGACAACCTCTCGGGATCCCTCTGGGGCTCGGTGGGCACCTTCCCCCTCACCGGAGTCCGGCAGTCCTAGCCCTTCGTTAAGGACGCCTCGCCGCACCCGGCGCTCCCGGCTGGCTTCGATGATTGGAACGGCGCGGATACCGTGAGGCCGTGCGGCAGCTGATCACCGATGCGCTGATCGTCACCGGCGACGGGGCGACCGAGCCCTACCGCGGCGACGCGCTCATCGACGGCGACGTCATCACCCATCTGGGCGAGGTTCCGCCCAGCGCGGCAGCTGGAGCCGAGCTCACTATTGACGCCGACGGTCGGGTCCTGGCCCCGGGGTTCGTCGACACCCACAACCATGGCGCCCTAGCCGGCACCCGCGTCGGCGAGCACGGCATCCCCATCAGTTGCGAGATGGCGGTGCGCGGCGGGGTCACCAAGCGCATCTGCGGCGTGGACGGCCTCTCGCCGGCACCGGTGGTGCCGGAGCAGCGGGCCGAGTACGCGGCTCAGCTCGTTCCCCTCGACGGCATGGCCGGCCCGCCGGGCGACCCGGACGGGGACGACCCGGCTGGCGGCCTCGACTGGGGGTGGTCGACGGTGGAGGAGTTCATGGCCTGGCACCGGGGCCGCTCCGTCACCGACCTGGGTATGCACCTGGGCCACAGCGCGGTGCGGCGCACCGTGATGGGCAACCTCGACCGGGTTGCCGACGACGAGCAGATCCGGGCTATGGCGGAGGTCGTGCGGCGAGAGGCGCCATGGTGCCTCGGCCTATCCACCGGGCTCGTCTACAACCCTGCCGTCTACTCCGACCAGCGGGAGATCACCGCCCTGGTGAGGGCCTTCAACGAGGTCAAGCCGGGCGCTCTCTACCCGCACCTGCGGTCCGAGAGCGATGACATCGTCGAGGCCCTCGACGAAGTGATAACCGCCGCGGTGGAAGGCGGCGGCGGGTATTGCAGCGAGCACTCCAAGATCGCGGGGCGCCGCAACTGGGACCGGTTCGGCGACGTGGCCGGCCGTCTGAACGACGCCGGCGGCTCGATCCCCACCATGGGAAACATGTACCCGTACACCGCGGGCAGCACCACCGCCGACGCCCTGTTCCCGCCGGAGGTGCGCGCCGGGACCCGAGCCGAGTTCATGGCCCGGCTGAGCGACGACGACGTGCGCCGCTTCGCCTTCGAGAAGATCTACGGCGACGGCTCCGGTTGGGACAACTTCGTGGCGTTCTGCGGGGGACTCGAGGGCGTCCAGATCGCGGGAGTGCTCGACGGCGTGGGCGACGAGTTCCTGGGCAAGCGCTTCTCGGACGTGGTGCTGGCCGCCGGGGTCACCGACATGGAGTCCATCGAGGCCCACGACGCGGTGTGCGACTTCTTCCTCCACAACCGGGGAGAGGTGTCCATCATCAGCCACTACGGCAACGAGGCCACCGTGGAGAAGTTCTTCCGGCGCCCGAACATGGCGCTGTGCACCGACGGGCTGATGCCTGGCCCGGGCCAGAAGCCCCATCCCCGCTCGCTGGGGTCGTTCCCCAAGGCGCTGCGCATGGCCCGGGAGTTGGGCATCGGTGTGGCCGAGATCGTCCACCGGCTGGCGGTGCTGCCATGTGAGTTCATGGGCCTGCCGAGCCCGGTGCTGCGAGAGGGCGCGGATGCCTCGCTGGTGCTGCTCGACTGGGATGGCGTAACCGAGCGCAACAGCTACGAGGACCCGCTGATCCCGCCCGACGGCATCGACGCCGTGTGGGTCCACGGCGACCTGGCCCAGCACGAGGGCCGCATACATGCGCCCAAGTCCTTCGGTGGCCGCCACCTCCTCACGCCTCCGACTCGTTCTTGATGTAGTTGACCGCCTCCTGTGAGGTCAACTACATCAAGAAGGTCGGGCGCGCGGGGCGCGGCGCTAGGCCGATGGCTGGTTGATGAGGTGGGTGGCCGCGTTGTCGAAGTGGTCGAACATGGCGGCCCGGATCTCGTCGGGAAGCGGGCGGCCGGTGCCGTCGGCCAAGGCGGCCGCGTCGAGCGACGCCGTCATGTGGACCATCCACGCGTCCCGCTCGGCCTGCCCGATGGCGAAGGGGAAGTGCCGCATCCGCAGCCGGGGATGGCCCCGCTCATCGCTGTAGTGCGGTGGCCCGCCCCAGTACTGGGCCAGGAACCCGGCCAGGCGCCGCCGGGACGGCCCCATGTCCCTCGGGTACATGGGCCGCAGGATCGGGTCGTCCTCGACCGCGTCGTAGAACCGGTCGACCAGATCGTCGAAGAAGCGTTGGCCGCCCACGATCTCGTACACGGTCGGCGGCGCCGACATGGCTTCGCGCAGCGGCCCCTTAAGGTTCACCCCCGCCGAGAAGCTGTCGTCCTCGCGGTCGTCGCCGGTCGGCGGTTCGCTGGGGCCGGTGGCCCGCGCGTCGGCGTCGGGTTCGGCGGTCACGGCCGGGGCATCTCCCTGAACTTGGCGGGGTCGTAGACGGCCCCGCAGCGGTCCAGCGCGGCCCGCCACGAGGGGCTGTTGCGCAGACCCCAGCGCAGGAAGCGCAGCAGCGCGGCCGCGCTCAGGCGGGCGCCGGGGCGGGCCTTCAGGCCGAGCACTGAGGTCAGCTCGGGGGGCATGGTGCTGATCGCGCCGTGCATCAGCACGTCGTAGCCGACTCGTTGGCGGGCGGGCAGCGGCGGCTGCCGCAGGAAGTCCACCGCGGCCCGCATACCGGGGCTGGGCGCCAGCGCCGGGTTGGTGCGGACCCAGGCGTGCAGCTCGGCCGCGGTCTGGGGCAGGGGAGCGGCCCCGAGCATGGCCCCCACCTGGGACTGCTCGACCACGAACCGGTCGGCCTCGGCCTCGGTGAGCCCCAGGCCGAACTCCCGGTACGACGTAAGGAACGACTCGGTGAGGGTGTTGTGCACCCACGCGGCCAGATCCGGCATCGCCGCGTCGTAGGCCATGCCCCGGTGCGACGTGCCGCTCACACCTTGGTGGGCGGCCCGGACCCGGCCGACGGCCTCCTCCACCTCGGGCATGGCCCCGAAGGTGGCCGACGTCACGTAGAAGGCGGTCCGGTTCAGGCGGCCCATCGGGTCGTCGCGGTAGCGGCTGTGGTCATCGACTCCGGCCACTGCCTCGGGATGGGCGGCCTGGATCAGCAGGGCCCGGATGGCTCCCACGAACACGCTCACGTCACCGATCGCCTTCCAGCTCACCGAGCCCGGCCCGCACAGCCCGGGGTCGCCGGGATAGTCGGCGGTGCGCTGCAACGGCATCTCCCCGTGGGAGAACAGCCCGCCGACCGAAGCCCCCAGCCGGGCCCGGTAGCGCTGCAGCGTGTCCATGTCCCGCACGCTACTTCGGGGCGACGGGGGTCAGGACTGGGTGCCGGCCTGGGCGCCGCGGCGGGCCTTCATGCGCTGACGCATGAGGGCGTGGGCCTCGGGCGTGCCGTCGTGGAACGTGCCGAACAGCTTGTCGATGGGAACCGGCCGGTTGCCGTAGTTGCACTCGAAGTAGCGGTGATGCAGATGGTGGAAGTAGTCGGCGCCCGGCGCGGTGCGCCCCTCACGCCAGCCAACCTCGAAGCGCTCGAACCCCGAGTGCGACACCGCCGGCGACACGCCCTGGAACAGCCCGCCGAGGATCACGATGAACGGGTGGGCCGGCACCACCCACCACAGCGCGAACACGCTGAAGTAGATCAGATGCTCCAGCGGGTGCATCGAGATGCCGGTCCACGGCCCGGTGTTCACGTTGCGGTGGTGCAGGTAGTGGGCGTGGTCGTAGAACCAGCGCACATGCAGCAGCCGGTGGTTCAGGTAGAAGTGGGTCACCGACCACAGGAACACCCCGACGGTCAGCACCGACAGGTACGGCCACCCTGACGACCACTCAACCTGCGGGATCCAGTCGTTGGCGTAGAACCACATGGTGAGCGACTCGTAGGCCGTCCAGATGGTGACGCCGCTGACCAGGCACCAGAACATGTTGTCGCGGGTCTGGTTGGTCCACAGGAACTCGCGGTTGGTGGTGCTCATCCACTGCCGGTTGTACTTGTAGCGCTGCTGCTGGGCCCGCCTCATGTACAGCGCCAGGTGCAGCGATCCGGCCACCGCGGCCAGGATCAGCGCGTTGCGGACGTAGATCTGGAGCATCCATCCCGGACGCAGGCTCGCCATCCGCTCCATCGACGGGGTGAGGTAGTTCCAGCACACTGCGGCCAGCGCCACCCAGAACATGCCGTAGGGCAGCATCACCGGTGTGACCAGGTAACGGAGGGTGGCCACCGGGCGCGGCGGCCAGTCGAACATCGGCGACGTCGCGATGGGAACCTCGGGCTCGAAGCCCTTGGCTGCCGGACCGGGCGTTGAGCTGACTGCCGGGGGTGTGTCCGCCATGGGCTACGACCTTATGCTCTCGGTCATGAGATATGCCTCCCCGACCACGGTGGCCGAGGCTGTGGATCTGCTGGGTTCTGAAGCCGACGCCCGTGTGTACGCGGGCGCGACCGACCTGATCCCGCAGATCCGAGCCGGGCGACCCGAACCGACCGTGATGGTCGACCTCAAGCGCATCGAGCGACTGTGCGCCATCAGCGCCAACGGCTCGACCTACACCGTCGGCGCCGCCACCCCCACCGCTGACATCTGCGCCGACCCAGGGTTGGTCGCCGCCTTCCCCGGCCTGGTCGAGGCCAGCGGCCTGATCGGCTCGGACCAGATCCAGAGCCGCTCGAGTTGGGGCGGGAACCTGGCAAACGCCTCGCCCGCGGCCGACACCCCGCCCAGCCTGATCGTCAACGAGGCCCGGGCCGTGATCGCCGGCCCCGGCGGCGAGCGCACCGTGGCCGCGGCCGAGGTCGCCACCGGTCCCGGCCAGACGTCGCTGGCTCCCGGCGAGATCCTTGTCGAGTTCGAGCTGGACCAGCCTCCGGCCCGCACAGCCGACGCCTACCTTCGCCTCATCCCCCGCACCGAGATGGACATCGCGGTGGTGGGCGCAGCCGCCCGGGTCACCCTCGACGCCGACGGCAACGTAACCGCAGCCGCCATCGCGCTGGGCGCGGTGGCCCCCACCGTGGTGCGGGTCCCCGAGGCCGAGGCCGCCCTGATCGGCAATCAGCCCTCCGGCGATGCGCTCGCCGCGGTCGAGGCAGCCGCGGCGGCCGCCACCACCCCGATAGACGACAAGCGGGGCACCGTCGCCTACCGCCGGCAGGTGGCCGGCGTGCTGGCCCGCCGGGCGGTGACCATCGCCGCTGAGCGGGCCCGCGAGCGAGGAGGCCAGTCATGAGCCGCGTCCACGTCACCTGCACCATCAACGGCGACCCGGCCGAGTTCCTCTGCGACGGCGGCCAGACGCTGCTCGACGCCCTGCGCGACGAAGTGGGCCTCACCGGGGCCAAGGAGGGCTGCGGCACCGGCGACTGCGGGGCCTGCTCCATCGTCATGGACGGGCGGCTGCTGTGCTCGTGCCTGGTGCTCGCCCCCGAGGCCGAGGGTACAACCATCTCCACCGTGGAGGGCATGGCCAGCGGCGACGACCTGCATCCTCTACAGCAGTGCTTCCTGGAGGGCGCCGCCCTGCAGTGCGGCGTGTGCACCCCCGGCTTCCTGGTGGCGGCCAAGGCGCTGCTTGACCGCAACCCCGAACCCACCGAGACCGAGATCCGTTACGGCCTCGCCGGCAACCTCTGCCGCTGCACCGGCTACGACAAGATCGTGCGCGCCGTGCAGGCTGCGGCCACGCAGATCACCGCAACGAACGAGAGCTAGGAGCCGCAAGTGACCGTCACAGAGCCCAAGCCCAGCTACAAGTACGTCGGCACCCGGCCCGTCCGCCACGACGGGCTCGAGAAGGTGACCGGCCGGGCCCGCTTCGCGGCCGACCTCAACATGTCGGGGCAGCTCCACGGCATCGTGGTGCGCTCACCCCACGCCCACGCCCGCATCGTGTCCATCGACACGTCGGAGGCCGAGGCCATGCCCGGCGTCAAAGCGGTGATCACCGGCGACGACTTCCCGGCCGTCGAACCCGGCCACCGCCAGTACGACATGTGCATCAACGTGATCGCCCGCGACAAGGTCTTCTACGAGGGCCACGCGTTGGCTGCGGTGGCCGCCTCCACCCGCGACCAGGCCCAGGCGGCCGCGGCCGCGGTCAAGGTGGAGTACGAGGTGCTGCCGGCGGTGCTCACCATCGACCAGGCGCTGGCCGCCGACGCCCCCGTGCTGCACGCTCACATGATGACCGCGGGAGCCAACCCGCCCGCGGAGGAGCCCTCCAACATCAGCAACATCACCCGGTTCTCGGGCGGCGAGCTCGACGCCGGGTTCGCCGAGGCCGACCTGGTGATCGAGCGGGAGTTCACCACCCAGCCGGTCCACCAGGGATACATCGAGCCCCACGCCTGCGTGGCCGACACCGGCCAGGACGGCCACACCACGATCTGGTGCTCCTCGCAGGGACATTTCAACGTCCGGTCGTCCACCGCGACGCTGCTCGGCTGGGAGAACACCCGCATCAGGGTGATCCCCGCCGAGATCGGCGGCGGCTTCGGCGGCAAGACCACCATCTACCTCGAGCCGCTGGCCGTGGCCCTGTCGGCCAAGGCGGGGCGTCCCGTGAAGATGGTGATGACCCGCGATGAGGTGTTCCGGGCCACCGGCCCCGCCCCGGGCACGAAGCTCAGGATCAAGCTCGGCGTGAAGCGCGACGGCACCCTCGTGGCCGGGGACGCCTACCTGATCTACACCAACGGCGCCTACGCCGGTCCCGGGGGACTGCTGGGGGCCATGACCGTGTTCGAGTCCTACAAGATTCCGAACTTCGAGATCGAGGCGCTCGACGTGGTGATCAACACGGCCCGCTCGGCCGCTTACCGAGCTCCGGCCGCGCCCCTCACCGCCTACGCGATGGAGACCATGCTCGACGAGATCGCCGAGGAGCTGGGGATCGACCCGATCGACTTCCGGATCCAGAACGCGGTCACCGAGGGCGACCCGTCCACCATGGGGTTCCCGTTCGCCCGCATCGGCTTCGTCGAGTGCCTCGAGGCAGTGCGCGACCATCCGAACTACAAGGCGCCGCTGGGACCCAACCAGGGTCGGGGCATCGCCGCGGGCTACTGGTTCAACATCGGCGAGTCGTCCAGCGCCACCGTCAACCTCAACGAGGACGGCACCGCCACCGTGGTCACCGGCAGCCCCGACATCGGCGGCAGCCGGGCCTCGATGGCCTTGATGGCCGCCGAGGAGCTGGGCATCGACGTCTACGACATCCGCCCCGTGGTGGGTGACACCGAGGCGGTCGGTTTCACCGACGTCACCGAGGGCAGCCGGGCCACGTTCGCCACCGGGATGGCGGTGGTGGAGGCCTGCCGCAGGATGGTGGTCGAGCTGCGGGGCCGGGCCGCCAAGATGATGGGCGTCGAAGTCGACGACATCGACTGGGTGGACGGCCAGGCCGTCTACACCGGCAGCGACGGCGACAAGGCCCCGCTGTCGGTGGCCGAGATCACGGCCAAGGCCAAGCGCACCGGCGGGCCGCTCACCGCCACCGGGTCGCTGGAGGCCCACGGGGCCGGCCCCGGCTTCGCGGTGCACGTCTGCGACCTGGAGGTCGACCCGGAGACCGGCGTGGTGAGGGTGGTGCGCTACACCGCCTCCCAGGACGCCGGCACCGCCATCCATCCCAGCTACGTGGAGGGCCAGATCCAGGGCGGGGTGGCCCAGGGCGTCGGCTGGGCCCTCAACGAGGAGTACATCTATGACTCCGACGGCGTGATGGAGAACCCGAGCTTCCTGGACTACCGGGTGCCGGTGGCCTCGGACCTGCCCATGATCGACGCCATCATCGTCGAGGTCCCCAACCCGGCCCATCCCTACGGCGTGCGCGGCGTGGGCGAAACCGGCATCGTTCCCCCCATCCCGGCTGTGGCCAACGCCATCTACGGCGCCACCGGTTGCCGCATCCGCGACCTGCCGATGTCGCCCATCAGGGTGCTGGACGCCATCACATCCAACGGCGGCTCCAACGGCGCCTAGGTGACCCTGGGCAGAGGCTCGTGGCGGTCAGGGTCCATCTGAGTTCCAACCTGCGGGGCCCCACCGGGGGCATCGCGGAAGTGGAGGCGGACGGATCCACCGTCGGCGCCCTCATCGACGACCTCGACCGGCGCTACCCGGGCCTGGGCGACGCCCTGCGGGCCGGCGTGTCGGTCGTGATCGACGGCCTGCTCATCGCCCATCCCGAGTACGAGCCGGTCGCCGACGGCGCCCAGGTGTACTTCGTCCCCCAGACCGCCGGCGGCTGACCCGGCGTCACACGAACTGGCAGCGTTTTGCGCCGTATAGGGTGCGTTCTGCTGCCAGTTCCTTTAGGGGGGGGGTCAGGCCTTGGTGCGGGCGCGGCGGCGGGCCTTCATGCGCTGGCGCATGCGGGCGTGGGCTTCGGGCGTGCCGTCGTGGAAGGTGCCGAACAGCCTGTCCAGCGGCACCGGCCGGTTGCCGTAGTTGCACTCGAAGTACCGGTGGTGGAGGTGGTGGAAGTAGTCGGCGCCCTTCATGGAGGGCCCGTTGCGCTTGGCGAACTCGTACCGCTCGAAGCCGGAGTGGGTCACCGCCGTCGCGATGCTGTTGGACGACAGGGTGAGGATCAGGATGAACGGGTGGGCCGGCACCACCCACCACAGCAGGAACATGCTGAGGTACATCATGTGCTCGACCGGGTGCATCGACAGGCCGCTCCACGGCCCGGGGTTGACGTTGCGGTGATGCAGGTAGTGGACGTGGTCGTAGACCCAGCGGGTGTGCAGCACCCGGTGGATGAAGTAGAAGTGGGTGACCGACCACAGTGACGTGAACACGGTGAGGAACGACAGGTACAGCCAGGCGGAGTCCCACTCGACCTGCGGGATCCAGCCGTTGGCGTAGAACCACATGGTCAGCGACTCGTAGGCGGTCCAGACCGAGCAGCCGCTGACCAGGCACCAGAACACGTTGTCGCGGGTCTGGTGGTTCCAGAGGAACTCCCGGTTGGTGGTGCTCAGCCACTGGCGCTGGTACTTGTACCGCTGCTCCTGGGCCCGCCGGGCGTACAGCACCATGTGCAGCGTTCCCGCCACCAGCGAGAACATCACCACGTTGCGGACGTATATCTCCAGGATCCACCTAGGGCTGAGCGTCGCCATGCGCTCCATCGACGGGGTGAAGAAGTTCCACGCCACCGTGGCAATCCCCACCCAGATCATCCCCTGCGGCAGCATCATCGAGGCGATGTGCTTCAGCGTCGCCGCCGGTCGCGGCGGCCAGTCCAGTATCGGCGACACCGTGATGGGCACGTCCGGCTCGTAGCCGCCGGTGACCGGACTCGACGACCCACCGTTCGCGGCGCGTGTATCCGTCATGAGCGTGCCACCTCCCACCGACAGAACGTACCCTCGCTCACCCGCATAGTAGCTAGCGCCCGAGCCGCCGCGTGGCGCGACTCGAGGATCATCTCGGCCGGGCCACTTCGGCCAGTGTGGACAGGAAGCGGTCGTTCTGGGCGGGGGTGCCGACAGTGACCCGGACCCCCACCCCCGAGAACGGGCGGACCACCACGCCCCGCTGCTCCAGCGCGATGCACACCTCGTCGGTTCGGTCGCCCAGCTGCATCCACACGAAGTTGGCCTGAGCGTCGGGGATGACCCAGCCGTCAGCGGTCAGGGCGGCGGCCAGCCGGCCCCGCTCGGTCTTGATCGTGTCGATGTTGGCCTGGGCCTCGCCGGTCGCGCCGTCGCTGAGTGCGGCCAGGGCGGCGGCTTGGGCCAAGCCGTTGACGTTGAAGGGGATCAGGCACTTGTCGATGGCCGACACCACTTCGGGATGGGCCATGACGTAGCCCACCCTCAGGCTGGCCAGCCCGTAGGCCTTGGAGAAGGTGCGGGCCACGGCCACGTTGTCGAAGCGGGGCAGCAACTCGGCCACCGGATCGCCGAGGGCGGGGTCGGCGAACTCGCGGTAGGCCTCGTCCACCAGCACCACCACATGGCCGGGGACGCTCTCCAGCAGCCTCGACACCGCCGCGGTGGACACCGCGGTGCCGGTGGGATTGTTGGGGGTGGCCAGCAGCACCAGCTTCGTGCGCTCGGTCACTGCGGCCGTCACCGCGTCGAGGTCGAACGCGTGGTCCGCGGTGAGCGGCACCCGAACCAGGGTCCCGCCCATGGTCTGCACCGAGATGGGGTAGGCCTCGAAGGAGATCCAGGGGGTGACCGCCTCGTCTCCAGGGTCGATGTAGGCGGTGGCCAGCTGGTACAGCAGCGCCACCGAGCCCGCGCCGACGGTGACCTGCTCGACGGCCAGCCTAAGCCGGTCGGCCAGGGCCTCCCGGACCGCGGTGGCCCGGTGGTCGCAGTAGATGTTGCCGCCCCGGCAAGCCGCGGCCACCGCCTCGACCACCGCAGCCGGGGGAGGGTACGGGTTCTCGTTGGAGGCCAGCTTGATGGCCTCGGCGATGTTGTGCTCACGCTCGGCCTGCTCGGCGGCCTTGCCCGGCTTGTACGCGGGCAGGGCGTCCACCGCGGGCCGCACTCGCCCCACCGGCGTTGCGGGCTCGGTCTCAGAAGGAGGCATCCCGCAAGTCTGCCCCATGCCGGGCCCACTCCCGAAATCCCTGTCGTCAAGGACCGCTGAGGTCGTTGCAGCCGGGAATTTCGGGGGCTCGCCGGGCGTAGCATTGAGAGTATGGGAACCGGGTCGTCGATGAAGGTCCGGACCGACATCCGGGTGGACGGCATGACCTGCGGCGCCTGTGCCGCCCGCGTGGAGACCGCGCTTGGAGCTGCCGACGGCGTGCTGGACGCCCGCGTCAACTTCGCCTCGAGCCGGGCCACGGTGCTGCACGACGGGTCCATCGACGACGTGAACCTCCGCCGGGTGGTGGAGCGGGCCGGATACTCGGCACCCGTCGACACCGCCGACGACGGCGAGGCCGAGCGGCGCCGGATAGACGGCCTGCGCCGTCGCCTAATCGTTGCCGTAGTCGCCGGTCTACCGGTGGTAGCCGTTTCGATGCTGCCGCCGCTGCGCTTCGACGGCTGGCGCTGGGCCGCCCTGGTGGCGTCGGCAGTAGTCGTTTTCGGCTCGGGCGGGGCGTTCCACCGGGCCGCGCTGCGCAACCTCCGCCACCGGGCCGCCACCATGGACACGCTGGTCTCGCTGGGCACCACCGCAGCGTGGGTCTGGTCGACCGTGGTCCTGGTGGTTGGCGTCGATGACGGCCACGTCTACTTCGAGACGGGCACCGTGATCGTCGGCCTGGTGGTACTGGGGAAGTGGCTCGAGGCCCGGGCCACCCGCCGTTCGGGCGAGGCGGTACGGGCTCTGGCCCGGCTGGGGGCCACCACTGCTCGCCTGGCCGACGGCACCGAGATCCCGGTGGACGAACTAGCGGTGGGGATGCGGTTCATCGTTCGCCCCGGCGAGCGGATCGCCACCGACGGTGTTGTGATGAGCGGCGCCTCGGCGGTTGACATGTCGATGGTGACCGGTGAGTCCGTCCCGGTCGAGGTCGCTGCTGGCGACGAGGTGATCGGCGCCACCGTCAACGCCGACGGCACCCTGGAGGTGGAAGCCACGAAGGTGGGGGCCGACACCGCCCTGGCCCAGATCGTGCGCCTGGTGGACGAGGCCCAGGGAGGGCGGGCCGCGGTGCAGCGGCTGGCCGACCGGGTTGCTGGCGTGTTCGTCCCTGTGGTGGTGGTCCTTGCCGCGGCCACGCTCGCGGTCTGGTTCCTGATCGGCTCGGCCGCCCCGGACGCCTTCACCGCCGCGGTAGCGGTGCTGATCATCTCGTGCCCGTGTGCCCTCGGTCTGGCCACGCCGCTGGCTGTCATGGTCGGCACCGGACGGGGAGCGCAACTCGGCGTGATCATCAAGGGCGCCGAAGTACTTGAGGACACTCGCCACGTGGACGCGGTAGTGCTCGACAAGACCGGCACGGTCACGGAGGGCCGGCTTGAGGTGGTCGACGTGGTGGCAACCGCGGGTACCGACGTGACCGCGATGGGCCTGCTGGCGGGTGCCCTGGAGTCGCGCTCGGAGCATCCGGTCGGCTCTGCGGTCGCCCGGCGGTGGCCCTCGAATCGGGCCGTGACCGATTTCTTGAACCGCCCCGGCCTGGGTGTGGTCGGCCGCGTGGACGGCGCCGAGGTCCGGGTGGGGCGGCGGCCGCTCTTCGAGCAAGTCCCCGACGAACTCGAGGACGCCTTGGCCCGAGCCGAGGCCGGCGGCCATACCGCGATCCTCGTCGGCAGGGGATCCGCCGCCGAGGCGGTAATCGCGCTGGCAGACACCATCAAGCCCACGTCCCGGCAGGCGGTCCAACAGATGAGGGCCATGGGCTTGGCGGTGTCGCTCATCACCGGCGACAACCGCCGCACCGCTCGTTCCGTCGGCGATGCCATCGGCGTGGACGACGTGACTGCCGAGGTGTTCCCCGGCGACAAGGCTGCCGCGGTGGTGAGGCTCCAGGAGGCCGGCAAGCGGGTGGCAGTGGTAGGCGACGGCATCAACGACGCGCCGGCGCTGGCCCAGGCCGACCTCGGCATCTCGGTTGGAACCGGCGCCGATGTGGCCGTCGAGGCCTCGGATCTCACTGTCGTGGGCGGCGACCTGCGGGCGGTGCCCGACGCCATCGCCTTGTCGCGCCGCACGCTGGCCACCATCAAGGTCAACCTGTTCTGGGCGTTCGCGTACAACGTGGCTGCCATCCCCCTGGCCGCCACCGGCGTGCTGAGCCCGATGGCTGCTGCCGCCGCGATGGGCTTGTCGTCGCTGTTCGTGGTGACCAACAGCCTCCGCCTGCGCCGCTTCCGTTCCCTGCGGTCCTGAGAGGAGGCCGGGGCGGGGGCAGTAGCTACACCGGTACCAGCTCAACTCAGGGCGACGGCGAGGACGGCAACCCCTGCTCCGATGAAGACGGCACCACCGACTCGCCTGATCACGCGGTCCGGCAGTCGTGCAGCCATGGCTCGACCGAGCAACACTGCCAGAAGGCCGGCCGTGCAGATCCCGAGCGTCGCACCGATCCACACCATGACGGCATCATTGCGAGCGGCCAGTGCGACGGTGGCCAGCATCGTCTTGTCGCCGAGTTCGGCCACAACGATGGCGCCGGCAATCGAGGCTGCGACCGCGAACGCGCCGCGCCGCGACAGCGTCGCCCCTCGGCCCCGCGGTGAGGTTGGGGAGCCGTCGGAGTGCTGGGAGCGGGCCGCCGGCCGCAGAGCTACCAGGCCCACGATGATGAAGAGCAGCCCGGCGGTCACGTTTATGGCGCGGGTCGGCAGCGCCGTTCCGGCGGCGACGCCGACAAGCGCCGAGAACGTGCTGACGGCAACGTACCCGGCGCACATTCCGGCCGCGACCGTGCTAGCGCGATACCGGGTGGCGAAGCCCGCGGCGGCCAGTTGCGTCTTGTCGCCCAGTTCGGCAACGAAGACGATCCCGAATGCACCGAGGAGATCGACCACTCGATGAGCATTGCAGGTCCGCTGGCGTGGAAGCGAGCAGGCAGACCGGCCAAGCCGGGGCTGCGGCGTCTCCACAAACTGTTATAGGCTCTAACAGCGTTGCTCGGGTGCGCGCCGGGCTCGGAAATCGCGGCTTACGGAGGGACGCAGACATGACCCGTATGACTCCCAGCGAAGCGTTCGTGGAGACAATGGTGGTCCATGGCGTGGACACCATCTTCGGCATCATGGGAAGCGCCTTCATGGACGCCATGGACATCTTCGAACCGGCCGGCATCGAGCTGGTGCCGGTGGTCCATGAGCAGGGCGCGGCCCACATGGCCGACGGGTTCTCAAGGGTGTCGGGCCGGCACGGCGTGGTGATCGGCCAGAACGGGCCCGGCATCTCCAACTGCGTGACCGCCATCGCGGCCGCCTTCTGGGCTCACAGCCCGGTGGTGATCGTCACGCCCGAGGCCGGGACGATGGGCATCGGCCTGGGCGGCTTCCAGGAGGCCAACCAGCTGCCCATGTTCGAGGAGTTCACCAAGTACCAGGGCCACGTCAACAACGAGCACCGAATGGCCGAGCTCACCGCCCGCTGCTTCGACCGGGCCCTGTCGGAGATGGGCCCCACACAGCTCAACATCCCCAGGGACCGCTTCTACGGAGACATCGACGTGGACATCCCCCAGCCCCAGCGCCTCGACCGGGGCCCGGGCGGCGACCGCACCCTCGATAAGGCCGCCGAGTTGCTGGCCTCGGCCTCGTTCCCGGTGATGATCGCCGGTGGCGGGGTGGTGATGGGCGACGCCATGGCCGAGACGGTGGCGCTGGCCGAGCGCCTCGGGTGCCCGGTGGTGAACAGCTACCTGCACAACGACTCGTTCCCGGCGTCGCACCCGCAATGGTGCGGGCCTCTCGGGTACCAGGGCTCCAAAGCGGCCATGCGGCTCATTTCCCGGGCCGATGTGGTGCTGGCCCTCGGCACCCGCCTCGGACCGTTCGGCACCCTGCCCCAGCACGGCCTCGACTACTGGCCCACCGGAGCCAAGGTCATCCAGGTCGACGCCGACTCCAAGATGCTCGGCCTGGTCAAGCGCATCGACGTCGGCATCTGCGGCGACGCCGGTGCAGCCGCGGCCGCCCTGAGCGCGAGGCTGGAGGGCCGGGAGTTGGCCTGCGACGCCACCCGGGTGCAGCGGGCCGCGGAGACAGCCGACGAGAAGGCCGGATGGGAGGCCGAGCTCGACGACTGGACCGAGGAGACCGACGACTTCAGCGTGGACATGATCAAGCAGGCCGCCGCCGAGTCCGACGACTGGATGCATCCCCGCCAGGTGCTGCGGGAGCTGGAGAAGGCCATGCCCGAGCGGGTGATGGTGTCGACCGACATCGGCAACATCAATTCGGTGTCCAACAGCTACCTGCGTTTCGAGGAGCCCCGCTCGTTCTTCGCTGCCATGAGCTGGGGCAACTGCGGGTACGCC
Source organism: Acidimicrobiaceae bacterium (assembly GCA_009837445.1). Lineage (GTDB taxonomy): Bacteria > Actinomycetota > Acidimicrobiia > Acidimicrobiales > Aldehydirespiratoraceae > Aldehydirespirator. The sequence continues at coordinate 2,501 of VXTM01000038.1, read as the reverse complement.
CTGCCCACCATCATCGGAGCCAAGAAGGCCGCGCCCGACCGACCTGCGATCGCCTACGCGGGTGACGGTGCCTGGGCCATGAGCATGGTGGAGACCATGACCGCGGTACGCCACAACATCCCGGTCACGGCGGTGGTGTTCCACAACCGCCAATGGGGCGCGGAGAAGAAGAACCAGGTCGACTTCTACGGGCGCCGGTTCGTGGCCGGCGAGCTCGACGGCGGCGAGGACTGGTCCGAGGTGGCCCGGGCCATGGGAGCCGACGGGGTGCGGGTCAACCAGCTTGAGGAGGTCGGGCCGGCGCTGACCGCGGCCATCGATGCCCAGATGAACGGCGGCCGAACCACCGTCATCGAGGCCATGTGCACCAAGGAGCTGGGCGATCCCTTCCGCAAGGACGCCCTGAGCCGACCCGTCCGCCATCTGGACAAGTACCGGGACTACACCTGACACCCAGGGGAATTGGCAGCGTTTTGCACGGTATGCGTGCATTGTGCTGCCAGTTCGCGACGGGGCTGCGGCGGCTCGGGGAATTGGCAGCGTTTTGCACGGTATGCGTGCATTGTGCTGCCAGTTCGCGAC
>VXTM01000038.1:0-1909 GCA_009837445.1 Acidimicrobiaceae bacterium | reverse complement strand
GGGGAATTGGCAGCGTTTTGCACGGTATGCGTGCATTGTGCTGCCAGTTCGCGACGGGGCTACGGCTCCAGCGGCGTGTGCAGAGCCCTGTAGGGGCTCAGCGCCGGCAGCTCCAGCACCCAGCCGATGAGGATCAGGTTCGGGTCGCGCAGAGTGCGGCCGTCGGCCTGGACCCGTCCCCGGTTGAGGTCGAAGATCTCCCGCCAGCGTTCGCCCGATCCCAGATGGTGGGAGGCCAGCCTCCAGAGGCTGTCGCCGGGCCTGACCGTGACCGTGACCGGTTCCGGCTCGGCGGTCGTGATCCGGTCGTCGCCACCGACCGGGTAGGCGGCCGCGGTGATCCGGCCGCCGAGGTCCTCGGCGATGTAGTTGGCCAGGGCCTGCTGGTAGCTGACGCCCAGCTTGGTGAACTCGATGCCGGCCAGCGGGTAGCAGTCGCCGCCGTTGGCCAGGAAGTCGATGGTGGCCAGCACCACCGGACCGCCCGGCACCACCGCGCCGTCGCGCACGATGGCGGTGCCGTCGTCGAGCGTGACCTCGCGGATCCTCGACCCGGGGTTTCCGGCCAGCGAGCAGTCGCCCGCCCGGTCGGTCTCACGGGCCGGAGCCGTCGGGTCGTAGGAGAACGTGAACCCCGAGACCTGAGGGAACTGGCCCCCGGCGCCGGGGATGCGGTCCACGGCCTGCTCCAGCAGCACGTGGAAGGTCTCGCGGGAGACCTCACCCACCACCACGAAGTTGCGGAACGGGGCGATGTCCCAGGTGTCGCCGGCGGTGATCGGCCCGGCCGGGATCACGGCGTCGTTGCGGATACCGCCGCCGTTCTGGATGGCGACGTCCGGCGCGGGGGTGCCGAATTCCGCTCCCAGGTTGGCGGCCGTGGCCCGGAGGGCGTCGGCGTGGAGGTTGCCCTGGTTGGTGGAGCCGGTGCGCACCATGGCCCGCCGCCCGTCCAGGTCGACCTCGCTGGCGCCGATCACGTCGGCGTCGATCTCGGCCACCGCCGCGGCCAGGGGCTCGATCACGGCCGCCTGCACGGCCGGGTCCGGGGCCACGTCGAAGCCGACGCCTGACGAACGGCCGCCATGGCTGACAATGTTGCCGTCGCCGTCGAAGACGACGGTGAGCGCCCCGATGCAGCGGTAGCCGCCGGGTGCGGTGATCACCGGTACGTCGGTCCCGGTCGAGTCCTCCACCAGCATCGGGTAGGGGCCGGCGGGCTCGTCGCCGGGCATGCAGGAGTCGCCCTCGTTGCGCAGAAGGTCGTCGCCGCCGCCCGCGATGACCACATCCACGCCGGCCAGGTCTCCTACCAGGGCGACCTCCTCATTGACGTCCTGGAGGTGGCTGACCAGCACGATCTTGTTCACGCCCTGCGCGGTCAGCCGCTCGGCCTCGGCCCGCACCGCGGCCAGGACATCGGAGATCACCACGTTGCGCGGCGACGAGATGTTCCGAAGCTGGGGTGTGACCGCCCCGATCACGCCGATCTGCTGCCCTCCGGCGTCCACGACAGTGCTCGCGGCCAGCACGCCGTCATCGACCAACTGCTGCAGCACTGGCTCGCCCGAGAAGTCGGCGTTAGCCGACAGGAAGACCACCGCCGGATCGAACCCCTCGATGAAGCGGGCGGTCACCTCCGGTCCCAGATCGAAGTCGTGGTTGCCCAGAGCCATGGCGTCGTAAAGGCCGCTGAGCGCGATCGAGTCGTAGAGGGCGCCGTCGCGGCCCAGTGAGACGTTCAGCTCCTGGGAGGCCAGGAAGTTGTCACCCGACGTGAGGGTGACCACACCGGAGCCGGTGCCGGCGGCCTCGGCCTGCATCGCCTTCATCCGAGCGACGAACCGGGCCACCCCGGGAAAGCCGGCGTCCTCGTCGGGCAGCAGCTTCGACTCGCCGTCGTTGTTGT
>VXTM01000043.1 GCA_009837445.1 Acidimicrobiaceae bacterium | reverse complement strand
CGGCCAAACCGCCCGCAATACCCGCCCCACACGAAATTGGCGACGAAATGGGCACTGGACACCCACAATCCACACCAATTTCGGCTGGTCTACACTATATTGCATAATTTCATGCTATATCAGTATAAATGATGGAACGGCGGATCCATGAGCGGATGAAGCGACAGCACGGACTCGTCACCAGACGGCAGGCCCGCGAGGAGGGCATGACCGACACGCAGATCAAGTGGCGAGTCGGTACCGGCGACTGGGTGCGGATTAGCCACGGCGTGTACCGACACCGCTCAGCGCCCGACACCCGGATTGGTCGACTCCTAGCAGCCTGCCTGAGATGCGATGCTCTGGCGAGCCACCGAGCCGCGGCCGCCCTGCATGGCATCGACGGCTTCAGGCTGGACCGCATCGAACTGGTCGTTCCACGGGGCGGAGCGAGGTCCATGAGAGGCGCAATCGTGCACCAGTCGAACCAATTCGATCTCGCCAAACGCGTCGACTGCATGGGCGTGCCGTGCACGGGACTGGGCCGCACGCTGCTCGACGTTTCTGCCGTCGTCAGCCGGCAGCGTCTAGACCAGGCCATCGATTCAGTGCTTAGAGACGGTCGGCTTCGCCTCACAGACCTCTACCGGGTACTGGTGTCTCACGCCCGACGGGGACGAGACGGCTGCGCGGCATTCCGCGCCTCACTGGAGGACCGCTGTGACGACCTAGTTCCGCTCAGCGCTTGGAGTCGTCTAGTGGCCGACCTTCTCGTCGAATCAGGCCTAGGCCAGCCGGTGATGGAGTACCGCATCCACAGCCCCGACGGCGGGTTCATCGCCCAGGTTGATCTTGCCTATCCGGACTACCGGGTAGCCATCGAACTCGACAGCCGGCGATGGCACCTGAACCGCGTGTCGTTCGACAAGGACCCTGAGCGCCGCAACCGGCTGACCGTCCTCGGCTGGACGGTGCTCAACTTCACTTGGACGCACTACGCACAAGATCCCGGCGCAATGTGCGCCACCGTCAAGGCAGCGTGCCGCCAGAGTCGCCCCTAACCGCGCGAAATTGGCGACGAAATGGGCACTGGACACCCACAATCCACACCAATTTCGGAGGGGCGGAGGGGGGCGATAGGTTTGAGGAGATGGCGCGGACGGTCACCCCCACCGGTGCGGGCACTAGCGAGCGGGTACCGCCGCTCAGGCGCCGCAGGCGGGAGCTTCCCTGGCCGCTGAACATTTACCAGACCGCGGTCGGCAAGAAGTACGTGATGGCGGCCACCGGGATCGGGCTGCTGGCCTTCGTGGTCGTGCACATGATCGGCAATCTGCACCTGTACGAGGGCCCGACCCAGATCAACGAGTACGCCGAGGCGCTGCGAGACCTGGGCGGCCACCTAGTGCCCCGCACCCTGATCCTGTGGGTGATGCGCATCGGGCTGCTGGCCATGTTCGTGCTGCACATCCACAGCGCCTGGTCGCTCAAGGAGATCAGCCGGCGCAGCAGCCCCAAGGCCAACTGGGTGAGCGGCAACAAGCGCTACGCCGGCGGGCAGGACTACGTGGCCGTCAACTTCGCCAGCCGCACCATGCGCTGGACCGGCCCCATCGTCGGCCTGTACGTGCTGTTCCACCTGGCCGACCTGACGTGGGGCTGGTGGCTGGGCGACGACTACATCCGGGGCGACGTGTACCACAACGTGGTGGAGTCGCTGTCGTCGATCCCGGTGGCGATCATCTACATCGTGGCCAACGTGGCCCTGTCGGTGCACATCTACCACGGCATGTGGTCGGCGTTCCAGACGCTGGGGGTCAACAACCCCCGGTTCAACCACCTGCGGCGGGGGCTGGCCACCGTGATCGCCGGGGCGATCCTGGTCGGCAACCTCAGCTTCCCGATCATGGTGCAGGCCGGGGTGGTCGCATGAGCCTCGTGCTGGACGCCAGGGTCCCCGAAGGGCCCGTCGCCGACAAGTGGGACAATCACAAGTTCTCGGTGAAGCTGGTCAACCCGGCCAACAAGCGGCGCTTCAAGATCCTGGTGGTGGGCACCGGCCTGGCCGGGGCGTCGGCGGCCGCGTCGCTGGCCGAGCTGGGCTACAAGGTCGAGGCCTTCACGTTCCACGACTCGCCCCGGCGGGCCCACTCCATCGCCGCCCAGGGCGGCATCAACGCAGCCAAGAACTACCGCAACGACGGCGACTCGGTCTACCGGCTGTTCTACGACACGGTCAAGGGCGGCGACTACCGCTCGCGGGAGGCCAACGTCTACCGGCTGGCCCAGGTGTCGCTCAACATCATCGACCAGTGCGCGGCCCAGGGCGTGCCGTTCGCCCGGGAGTACGGCGGCCTGCTGGCCAACCGGTCCTTCGGTGGCGCCCAGGTGAGCCGCACCTTCTACGCCCGGGGCCAGACCGGCCAGCAACTGCTGCTGGGCGCCTACCAGGCCATGGCCGCCCAGATCGCGGCCGGCGGAGTGACGCTGCACAACCGGGCCGACGTGCTCGACATCGTGGTCAAGGACGGCGAGACCTGCGGGATCGTCACCCGGGACCTGCTAACCGGCGAGGTACGGGCCCACAGCGGCCATGCGGTGGTGCTGGCCACCGGCGGCTACGGCAACGTCTACTACCTGTCCACCAACGCCATGAACTGCAACGTCACCGCAGCGTGGCGGGCCCACCGGCGGGGGGCGACGTTCGCCAACCCCTGTTACACCCAGATCCACCCCACCTGCATCCCGGCCAGCGACGAGTTCCAGTCGAAGCTGACCCTCATGTCGGAGTCGCTGCGCAACGACGGGCGCATCTGGGTGCCCCGCGACATGGACGAGGCCCGGGCCGCGGCCGAGGTCCCCGACGCCGACCGCTACTACTTCCTGGAGGAGAAGTACCCGGCGTTCGGCAACCTCGTGCCCCGCGACGTGGCGTCCCGCAACGCCAAGACCGTGGTGGACCAGGGCATGGGGGTGGGGCCGCTGCGCAACGGCGTGTACCTCGACTTCGCCGACGTGATCGCCCGGGACGGCGAGAGCGTCGTGCGGGAGAAGTACGGGAACCTGTTCGACATGTACGAGCGCATCACCGGCGAGGACCCGTACCGGTCCCCCATGCGCATCTACCCGGCCACCCACTACACCATGGGCGGGCTGTGGGTGGACTACAACCTGATGACCAACGTGCCCGGGCTCTACGCCCTCGGCGAGTGCAACTTCTCGGACCACGGCGCCAACCGGCTGGGGGCCTCGGCGCTGATGCAGGGCCTGGCCGACGGCTACTTCGTGCTGCCCTACACGATCGGCGACTACCTGGCCCCCAAGCTGGGGTCGGCGCCGGTGCCTGTCGATGATCCGGCGTTCGCGGCGGCGGTGGCCGAGGTCGACGACCGCACCCGGGGCTGGCTGGCCAAGCGGGGCACCAAGTCGGTGGACTACTACCACCGTGAGCTGGGCAAGATCGTGTGGGAGTACTGCGGCATGGCCCGCAACCGCACCGGCCTGGAGAAGGCCCTCACCGAGATCCCGGCGCTGCGGGAGGAGTTCCGGGCCAACGTGAAGGTGCTGGGGTCGGCCGACACCACCAACCAGGCGCTGGAGCAGGTCAACCGGGTGGACGACTTCATGGAGATGGCCGAGCTGAAGGTGCGCGACGCCCTGCACCGGGAGGAGTCCTGCGGCGGGCACTTCCGGGAGGAGCACCAGACCCCGGAGGGCGAGGCCCTGCGGGACGACGAGAACTTCGCCTATGTGGCTGCGTGGGACTGGCAGGGTCCGGACCGGCCCCAGGAACTGGTCAAGGAGCCGCTGGAGTTCGAGAACGTGAAGCTCACCCAGAGGAGCTACAAGTGAGCGCCGGCAACGGCTCGAGCGCGGGCAGCGGCTCAGGGAACGGGCACGGGGCGCGGATGCGGCTGAAGCTGCGGATCTGGCGCCAGGCCGGGCCGGACGAGCCGGGCGCGTTCCTGGACGTCGACGCCCACGACATACCGGAGGACTGCTCGTTCCTGGAGATGCTCGACATCGTCAACGAGCGCCTCATCGACGACGACATCGAGCCGATCACCTTCGCCCACGACTGCCGGGAGGGCATCTGCGGCACCTGCGGGGTGATGATCAACGGTCGCCCCCACGGCCCCGAGAAGGCCACCGCCACCTGCCAGCTGCACATGCGCAAGTTCAGCGACGGCGACGAGATCGTGATCGAGCCGTTCCGGGCGGCGTCATTCCCGGTGGTGAAGGACCTGATGGTGGACCGGCGGGCCTTCGACCGGATCATCGAGTCGGGCGGCTTCATCTCGGCGCCCACCGGCACCGCCCCCGATGCCAACGAGATCCCGGTCCCCAAGGACGTCGCCGACTTCGCCATGGACGCGGCGGCCTGCATCGGCTGCGGAGCGTGCGTGGCGGCCTGCCCCAACTCGGCGGCCCAGCTGTTCACTGCGGCCAAGCTCGGCCATCTGAACGTGCTGCCCCAGGGCCAGCCCGAGCGGTGGCGGCGGGCCGAGGCCATGGTCGAGACGATGGAGTCGTTCTTCGGGTCGTGCACCAACCACGGCGAGTGCACCGAGGCCTGCCCCAAGGAGATCAGCCTCGACTTCATCGCGGTGCTCAACCGGGACTACCTAAAGGCCAAGGTCAAGAACCGCCGTCTCGCCTCCCAGACCTGACCGGGTGCGGTCGAGGCGGGGGCGGGCGCAGGAATCTCGGGCGATTTCTGTGGACCCACCACACACAACCAACCCGAGATCTTGGGAGCGCACCGGGCGCAGAATCTCGGGCGATTTCTGTGGACCCGATACACACAACCAACC
>VXTM01000002.1 GCA_009837445.1 Acidimicrobiaceae bacterium | reverse complement strand
CGGGTTGGGCACTGCTCGCCGTGAGCGCCTTGGTCGCCTCGCTCTTCGCAGTCGGGGCCGCCCCCGCGGCTGCGCTCGACGAGGACTCGATGCCGAACGCCGCGGCTGCAACGTCCGCGTGCGTGGGCGACGCCAACAACGACATGATGTTCTCGGACGTGTCCGAGATGAACGCCCTCCGGGCCGAGATCAACTGTCTGGCCTACTACGGGGTGACCATCGGCTACGGCGACGGCAACTTTGGGCCCAACGATGATGTGACCAGGGCACAGATGGTCCTGTTCATGGAGCGGGCCGCTGCTGTTGCTGGTGCCGACGCTGAAGCGGTCGTGGGCGATTTCGCCATGTCCGGATCAGACCCGGTGACCCGGGCCGACATGGCGCTGCTCATCGCGAGGCTGCTCGTGGCGTCAACCAACGACGAGTCGCCCATCAACGTCACGAACAACGACGACGGCACGTTCGCGGTCGAAGGCGTGGACGAGCCGGACTTCTTCGCCGATGCCCGCCGCGCGCTGAACCGTGTGAGCGACAGCGCCGTGAGCGCGCTGTACGAGCTGGGTGTGGCCCAGGGGACCGGCATGGGCTACTTCTCGCCGGCCCGCTCGGTGAGCCGCGCTGAGATGGCTGCGTTCATCACCAGGGCACTGGGTCACACCAGCGCCCGCCCCGGCGGCGTGACCATCCAGTCGGATGGGCCCGGCGAGGTGATCATCTCGGTCCGTGACATCAACTTCCAGCCGGTGGCCAACGCCCCGGTCGACGTCTTCTCGGCGAGGGCCGATCAGGTTGATGAGGCCTTCGACATGGGCAGTTGCTACATGCCACGCCTCGCCGCCGTGGGCGGCAACGCCAAGCTGTGCGAGATCGACGCACTCGACGCCATCACCGGCCTCGACGGCAACTACGACCCCGGCGCGATCACTGTGAACACGCAAGCGGGCGGCACCACCGTGTGGGCCTGGACCGGAGACTCCGGCGACAAGGTCGAGGACGGCGGCGAAGGACTCGCCAGCGTCAACCTCACCGAGACGAGCCCCGTGACGGCCGACTCGGCCAAGGTCACGACCGACATACCCACGGGTGTTACCCGGCAAGCCTTCGGCAGCACCGTGACGGTCACGATCCAGTTGGTCGGTGACGACGATGCCGATGCAGTGGCAGATGAGGGCGGCAACAGCTATACGGTCGTCATACGTCGCGACACCGACACGAACGTCGAGACCGACGGTGCGGCCGACGCGGTGACAGCGGGCGCGAATGTCGAGACCCATGTGCTCAAGGTCGATGCCAGCGGCAAGGCCACCTTCACCATCACGGCCAACGATCCCGATCCCACTGACAAGAACAACCCGAACGGTGCTCCCAGTGCGGATCCTGTCGTACCCAACACGATTGACCGGGTGAGGGTCACCTACACAGTGTCAGCGACGACCGGTGGGCAAGCGGTGGACGATGAAATCTCGTCGACCACCTCGGGCGCGCAGACGATCACGTTCTCCGATGCTCGGGGCGTGGTTACTGGTGCATCCTTGAAGCCCGCGGCCAGCTTCCTCACGGCACCCACCAGTGGCGCTGCCGCCAACGTGGTCACCGTGACGGTGGTCGATCAGTACGGCAAGCCCGTACGCGGTCATCTGGTGCAGTTGAGCTCCAACCACTCAACCAACCCGCCCGCCGACGCCGACACGTCGACCTTCCCGGTCGCCCGCCGGACTGACTCCTCCGGCACAGTCCGGATCGGGTACAGCCACACCGGCACCGGTTCAGTCGAGTCGCTTGATGCCAACACAAGCGTGACCAACGCTGACGACACCATCACGCTCACCCTGATCCCGGGTGGCGAGGCAGACTTCTACTGGGCGACGCCGGCATCGACAGCGGCGCATCTCACCACCCTGGCCACTACGGCAGTGGTCCGTGTCTCTGACGCTGACAGCAAGACGCTCGTCATCGGCGGCGACGCCACCACGACTCCGCTGATCGTTCGCTACGACGGCAACGACCAGTTCGCCGTAGGAGAATCCGGCAGTGAGGCTCTCACGGACATGGCCGGCTTCGAAGCGGCCCTGGCTAAGGACAAGGACAACAACGACACGGTCGCAGTGACTTCGCTCGATCCGACCGACGCCGGTGATGTCGCGAGGTTCGTGCTGACCACGGTGGCTGACACCTAACCCTTAAGGCGGAGGAGGCTCCGGGCTCGTAGGCCCGGGGCCATTCCTCCCGCCCTGACAGAACCACCAACCCCGAGGAGGCCCCGGCACTATCGCCGGGGCCTTCTCGCGTCCGTGCACCGCCGGTTCATCCTTCTGTGTGACTGCTCGCTGCGAGCGACTCGACACTACAAGTCGCTCTGTGTCGCGCTGGGTCTATGCGGGAGCCAGCTCCTGTAGCGACTCGAACAGATTCCCAACCGGTAGTTTCACATCCGTCCAATCTGTATTGCGCATACAGTCCAATAGGTAGTACCTGTGCACCAGCTCGCGGATCCCGCCTTGGCGGCGCGACTTCTCGGAGTCGGTGCGGACGCGCTGATCGACGGGGGCGACGCCGGTCCCGCCATACCCCGCGACGGCACAGTGCTCGGTGCACTGTTCGAGTCCCTCGTCACGCTGTCGGTGCGGGTTTACGCCCAGGCGAACGAGGCCCGTGTGTCCCACCTAAGAACACGAGCTGGCGAACAGGAGGTCGACCTGATCGTGGAGCGAGCCGACGGCCGGGTTGTCGCGCTCGAAGTGAAGCTCTCCGCTCTCATCGACGACCGCGACGTAAGGCACCTGCATTGGCTCGCCGAACAGATCGGCCCCAACCTGCTCGATGCCGCCGTCATCACCACGGGACCGGAGGCTTACCGACGCGCCGACGGCATCGGCGTGATCCCCGCCGCCCTGCTCACCGCATGAGCCGGGCGCTGGCTGTGCACGGCCACGCTCCCTTAAGGCGGGAGTGGCTCCGGGCTCGTAGGCCTTGGGGCCATCCCTCCCACCTGACTGAACCACCAACCCCGAGGAGGCCCCGGTAGAGATGTCGGGGCCTCCTCGCGTCTTCGTTGTGCTGGTGGCCGGGGACCACACCGGCCGGTCGAGCAACGCCAGTGTGTTTCGCTAATCGCTGCGCCTAGTTGATGCTTTCAGATCCTTTGAGGTACAGTTGCTGCTGCCGTCGCAAGCCGCGGTCATGGCTCGCCTCAAGCAATCCACGCCGCGGAATGGAGGCAGCAGCGCAATGGACACCAGCACGTTCGATTTCAACACCTTGACTCTCGTGGTGGCGATCGTGGGCTCGACGCTCACCCTCGTCATCCTGATGCACCGGCAGTTCAACCACTTCGACAAGAAGCTCGACGATCTCAACACCAAGGTCGGGAAGCTGGAGACAACGATCGCCCCGATCGACACCCGCTTCAAGGGCATCGACGCCCGCTTCGACGGCATCGACTCCCGCTTTGACGGCATCGATGCCCGCTTCGACGGCATCGACTCCCGCTTCGACAAACTGGAGGCCAGGTTTGACGCTATGGGCCGCGACGTGTCGGACGCCCGCGAGAGGCTGGCCCGCATCGAGGGCCACCTAATGGGGCCCGGGAGCTTCGGCCCTAATCCTTCACCCGCGCCGCCCGACGGGCTCGACGACGATCACCGCCAAGCCGGCTGATCCCCCCAGCCACAGCCGGCAACGCTGTTCAACACACTGGCAGAAGATGATGGGCCAACAAGAGCCAGCGGTTCATTCTGACATCATACGTATATACTTCCCAATATACGTATAGTTTGATTGACGAAGGAGGCGTCGTGAAGAGGAAGCTCACCATAACCGTGGACGCCGATCTGGTTCCGGCCGCCAAGCAGTACGCCCGCTCAAGGGGCGTGTCGCTCTCGAGGTTGATCGAGCAGTCGCTGCGCCGGGTGACCGAGGAGGGCCCGTCGTTCGCCTCGCGTTGGCGGGGCCAGTTCCGAGCCGCTGAACGCGCCGATACCCGCTACGACCAGCTCGCCCGCAAGTACCTGCAATGATCCTGCTGGACACCGATGTGCTCGTCGATGTCGCGCTCGACCGCGAGGACTATGCCGACAGCGCGGCCCGGCTCCTCGACAGGGTTGAGAACGGCGAAGTTCGAGCCGCTGTCGCGTGGCACTCGATGTCGAACCTCTACTACCTGGTCGCCCCTGCGCACGGCGGGGTCCGCACCCGTGACTTCATCGTGCAGCTCGTCAGCTTCGTAGACGTAGCCAAGACCGGCACCGAGGAGATGAGGTACGCGGCTGGACTGCCGCTGGCCGACTTCGAAGACGCCATGCAAGTCGCAGCCGCCCGTGCCTGCGGCGCCCGCTGGATCGTTACCCGGAACCTGCGCGACTACACACGTTCGCCGATCCCCGCAATCAGCCCCAGCCAAGCACTGACCGAGCTCGCCTGACCTCACCCAGCCTGGCGGTGAGTGCATCGCAGAACATCAAGGAACGTATATACCCGTTATATTGGCTGAGTTAGATTGACATAGCTAGAAGTCGCCGGTAGCGTTGTGATCGTCCGGGTGGGCTGCGACGGCTCCCATGGCCGAACTGACCGCAGCAACCGGGTGATCGTGAACATGCGTTCCGTCCGGCTATTGTGGCCGCATGGATGGAACAGGCAGGAGGCGGCCTGATGACGGAATCGAGCAGCGTCGGGGAACGACTCGGCAAACTGGAACGGCGCGTCAACTCCATTGACCAGCGCCTAGAGCGCGTCGAGGGCAAGCAGGATGCGATGCTCGCATGGCAGCAAGCCCACAGTGAGCGGGTCACCTGCGTCATGCATCGCTTCGACGACTTGGAGAAGCTGATTCGCGACAGCCTCAACGGTCATGGCTCCCCCGATCCAGCCGGGTCCCGGCGCTGAGCCAGATAGCGGACACATGTCGCCGGATGAGTGACGTTGTCGGACTGATACGGGCAAACGATCTGAGCCCTCAGGGCCGGCACCGATAACGGCCGCATCGAACGCCTGATTTGAAGCTCGGGTTGGGCACTGCTCGCCGTGAGCGCCTTGATCGCCTCGCTCTTCGCAGT
>VXTM01000021.1:390270-442088 GCA_009837445.1 Acidimicrobiaceae bacterium | reverse complement strand
AACGGCTGTTGCCGAGCTGGCCGCCCGGGCCAAGGCCGCTTCCAGGCTGATGGCAGTCGCGTCCACTGCGGCCAAGGACGCCGCGCTTGCCGCGGCTGCCGACGCGCTGGTGGCCCGGACCGGAGAGATCTGCGCCGCCAACGCCGTCGACGTCGCCCGGGCGGAGGCCGACGGCACCCCGGCCCCACTCGTCGACCGCCTCCGCCTGTCGCCGGCCCGCATCGAGGCCATGGCCGACGGCCTGAGACAGATCGCGGCCCGCCGCGACCCCATCGGCGAGGTGGCCGATGGCTGGGTCCGGCCCAACGGGCTGCGCATCGAGCGGGTCCGGGTCCCCCTCGGTGTGGTGGCCATCATCTACGAGAGCCGCCCCAACGTCACCTCCGACGCGGCCGGTCTGTGCCTCAAGTCGGGCAACGCCGCCTTCCTGCGGGGCTCTTCGTCAGCCATCACCTCGAATCTGGCCATCGAGGCCGCCATCCGCGACGCCATCTCGAGTGCTGGCCTGCCCGCTGACGCCCTCATCCTGGTGGAGGACACGTCGCGGGCCGCCGCGGTGGAGTTCATGCAGCAGAACGACTACATCGACTGCCTGATCCCGCGGGGCGGCCCGTCGTTGATCGCGTCCATCGTGGAGCACGCCACCGTGCCCGTGGTGATCGACGGTGCCGGCAACTGCCACGCCTACGTCGACGCCACCGCCGACCTCGACAAGGCTCTGGACATCGTCGTCAACGGCAAGACGCAGCGGCCGGGAGTGTGCAACGCCCTGGAGTCGCTGGTGGTCCACTCGGCGGTGGCGGACGAGTTCCTACCCAGGGCCGCCGCCGCCCTGGACGGCGTCGAGCTGCTCGGCGACGAGCGAGCCCGCCAGGCGGTCCCGTTGATGGGCCAGGCCACGGCGGCCGACCACGCCACCGAGTTCCTCGACCTCAAGATGTCGGTGAAGGTGGTGGACACCCTCGACGAGGCCATCGCCCACGTGAACGACAACGGGTCGGGCCACTCCGAGACCATCATCACCTCCGACATCGCAGCCGCCGACCGGTTCACCACCGAGGTCGACGCGGCCGCGGTGCTGGTCAATGCGTCCACCCGGTTCGTGGACGGCGAGGAGTTCGGCTTCGGCGCCGAGATCGGAATCAGCACCCAGAAGCTCCACGCCCGGGGTCCGATGGGTCTCGACCAGTTGACCACCCTCAAGTTCGTCGTGCGCGGCGAAGGCCACGTCCGCTAACCCACCCGGGGACTGATCGCAATGTCGCACCGCTTCACCGACGTCGACGCGGTCCGGGAGGGCCTCTCCAAGGTCGACTACCTGTGTGACTCCGGCCTGGCCGGAGTGGTCTACCTGGCCGACCGCCTCGACAAGCCCGTGCTGGTGGAGGGCCCGGCCGGCACCGGCAAGACGCAGCTGGCCAAGAGCGTGGCCGAGATCACCGGCAGCCGGCTCATCCGCCTGCAGTGCTACGAGGGCCTCGACGAGGCCAGGGCGCTCTACGAGTGGAACTACAAGAAGCAGCTGCTGCGCATCCAGACCGAGCGCGAGGCCGACGTGGAATGGGACAACATCTCCACCGACATCTTCTCCGACGAGTTCCTGCTGACCCGGCCGCTGCTGGAGGCCATCAGGGCCACCGACCCAATCGTGCTGCTGATCGACGAGGTCGACCGGGTCGAGGTGGAGACCGAGGCCCTGTTGCTGGAGATCCTCAGCGAGTACCAGGTGTCGATCCCCGAGCTGGGCACCATGGAGGCGGTGCAGGTGCCGCTGGTGTTCCTCACCTCCAACAACACCCGCGAGCTGAGCGAGGCCCTCAAGCGGCGCTGCCTGTACCTGCACATCGACTACCCGTCGATGGAGCGGGAGAAGGAGATCGTGCTGGCCAAGGTTCCCGACATAACCGAGAACCTGGCCGACCAGGTGGCCCGGGTGGTCCGCTCGATCCGGAGGCTGGAGCTCAAGAAGCCGCCGTCGGTGTCGGAGACCCTCGACTGGGCCCGCACCCTTGTGCTGCTCGGAGTGCAGCACGTCGATGCCGACGTCGCCGCGGAGACGATCAACATCCTGCTCAAGTACCAGAGCGACATCACCCGGGCGGGCAAGGAGCTGGCAACCGTCGAGGGCCTCGACACCTGACCGGATGGGCAAGGGGGGTCAGGGCTCGGCTGTGACCGTTGCAGACCACGCGCCCGGCATAGGAACCGTCGGCGGCCTGCCCGTCGCGGCCGGAGATCCTCTGCTGGACCTGCTCAACGGCTTCATCGCCGAATTGCGGGCTGTGGGGATTCCCGCCAGCCTCACCGAGAACCTCGACGCCATGGAGGCGGTCAAGCACATCCCGGTCGAGGACCGCGACACCTTCAAGTACGCCCTGGCCGCCACACTGGTCAAGAACCAGGCCCACTGGAAGGCCTTCGAGACCGTCTTCGAGGTGTACTTCTCCCTGAGGGGGGCGCAGTACGAGATCACCGAGGACGATCTGGAGGACCTCGCCGACGACGCCGAGATCGCGGCCGAGGGCGACCGGGGCGGGTCCGGCGACATGCTCAGCCCCGAGGAGCTGGCCGAGATGCTCTACCGGGCCCTGATGCGAGGCGACGCCGAGATGATCCGGGCCGCGGCCCGCCAGGCCGTCCGCCGTTATGCGGGGATGGAGCCGGGCCGTCCCGTCGGGGGCACCTACTACCTGTACCGCACGCTGCGCAACCTCGACCTCGAGGGTGTGTTGGAGCGTCTCATGGACGTGGACCAACAGACCGAGGGCGGCGTCGACGACTTCGAGCTGCGCCTGAGGCGCGACACCTACGAGCTGCGCATCGCCGAGCTCAAACGCCAGATCGAAGCCGAGATCCGGCGCCGGCTGGTGGCCGACCGCGGCGTCGAGGCCATGGCCAAGACGCTGCGCAAGCCTCTCCCGTCGGACATCGACTTCATGCACGCGTCCCGCGAGGAGATGGCCAGCCTCCGCAAGGCCATCTACCCGCTGACCCGCAAGCTGGCCGCCCGGCTGGTCCGCAAGCGTCGCCACGGGCGGTCCGGGCCGCTCGACTTCCGCTCCACGGTCCGGCACTCGCTGTCGTACGGGGGTGTGCCGGTAGAGCCGAAGTTCCGCCACCCCCGGCCCCACAAGCCCGACATCATGGTGGTGGCCGACGTGTCGGGGTCGGTGGCCGCGTTCGCCCGGTTCACGCTGCACCTCGTGTACGCCATCTCCAGCCAGTTCTCAAAGGTGCGGTCATTCGTCTTCATCGACGGGCTCGACGAGGTGACCCAGTACTTCGAGGGCACCGACGACATCGCGGAAGCGGTCCACCGGGTTAACACCGAGGCCGACGTGGTCTGGGTGGACGGCCACTCCGACTACGGCCACGCCCTCGGGGTGTTCTGGGACAACTACGCCAACGACGTCGGTCCCAGGACCACCGTGTTGATCCTCGGCGACGCCCGCAACAACTACCACGCCCCCGAGAGCTGGATCGTCAAGTCCCTACGGGAGAAGGCCCGCCACCTGTACTGGCTGAACCCCGAGCCCCGCAGCTACTGGGACACCGGCGACTCGATAGTGGGGGAATACGCCCCCCACTGCGACGGCGTGTTCGAGGTGCGCAACTTGCGCCAACTCGAGGCCTTCGTCGACCGCCTGGCCTGAGCGCCCGCCCTAGCGGCGCCCCGACAGCATCTCGGCCACCCGGAAGGCCAGGTCCACCGACTGGCGGCCGTTGAGCCGGGGATCGCACAGCGTCTCGAAGGCTCGCTCCAAGTCGGCGTCGAGGATCTTGTCGGCTCCGCCGATGCACTCGGTGACCGCGTCGCCGGTCAACTCGACGTGTACGCCTCCCGGCCACGTCTCGCAGGCCGCGTGGGCCGCGAAGAACCCGCTGATCTCAGCCAGCACGTCGTCGAAGTCGCGGGTCTTGCGCCCCGACGTGGACGTGTAGGTGTTGCCGTGCATCGGATCGCACGTCCAGGCCACCGGATGGCCCGAGTCGCGCACGGCCCGTAGCAGCGGCGGCAGCAGAGTCTCGATCTTGCCGGCGCCCATCCTGGTAATGAGCGTCAACCGGCCGGGAATGCGCTGAGGGTTGAGCAGCTCGCACAATGCGACCACCTCATCGGCGGTGGCGGTGGGTCCGATCTTGCAGCCGAGCGGGTTGTGCACGCCCCGCAGGAACTCCACGTGGGCGCCGTCGAGCTGGCGGGTGCGCTCGCCGATCCAGAGCATGTGGGCCGAGCAGTCGTAGGTGTCGCCGGTGAGCGAGTCCACCCGGGTCAGGGCTTCCTCGTAGTCGAGCACCAGGGCCTCATGGCTGGTGTAGAACTCCACCTCGTGGAGCTGCGGCGTGTTGGCCGTGGTCACCCCGCAGGCGGTCATGAACCGCAGGGCCCGGTCGATCTCGTCGGCCATCTGCGAGTACCGCCGTCCCGCCGGTGAGGTGGCCACGAACTCGCGGTTCCAGCTCGACACCTGCGACAGGTCGGCGTACCCGCCCCGGGTGAAGGCCCGGAGCAGGTTGAGGGTGGACGCGGCCCGGTGGTACGCGGTCAAGAGCCGGCGAGGGTCGGGCAGCCGCTCGGACTCGCTGAAGCCGATGTCGTTGACCATGTGGCCCAGGAACGACGTCAGCTCCACCTCGCCCACGGTCTCAGTGGGGCTGGACCGGGGCTTGGCAAACTGCCCGGCGATGCGTCCCACCTTCACCAGCGGCACGCCGCCGGAGTAGGTCAGCACGATGGCCATCTGGAGGATCACCCGCAGCTTGTCGCGGATCGAGTCGGCCGACGAGTCGAACGACTCCGCGCAGTCGCCGGCCTGGAGCAGGAAGGCCTCGCCGTTGGCCACCCGGCCCAGCAGCCCGGTCAGGGCCCGGGCCTCGCCCGCGAACACCAGCGGGGGCAGGTCGCACAGGGCCTTGGTGGCCTGCTCGAGCTCGGCCTGGTCGGGCCAAGCCGGCTGATGCTTAGCGGGCTTGGCCCTCCAGGACGAGGGCGACCAGTTGCTCCCGCCGGCGAAAAGGGTCAGATCTTCGCCGGTCATCGCATGCTCAGGCCGCGTCGACCGTCTCGGCCAGGCTCAGCTCCTCGGCGTGCTCGCGCACGGCGTTGATGGCGCGCTTCACCAGACGGCGGGCGGCCTCGGCGGTGACGCCCAGCTCCTCGCCCACCTCTCGGTAGGAGCGCTTGATGCCGTCGGAGAGTCCGAAGCGCTGCTCGACCGCGTACTTGGCCCGGGGCTCGAGGATGTCGAGCAGTCCGGTCACCATCTCCTCCTCGGCCTTGGCCATCACCTCGAGCTCGGGGCCCGGGTTGGCGTCAGGCAGCAGGTCGATGAGCTCGTTGCTGTCGTCGTCACCGATGGTGCGGTCGAGCGAAGTGGGGGTGGTGAGCCGGTGCAGCCGGGCGTGGTCGTCGTCCAGCTCGTCGCCGTCGCCGGACACCTGGCGCAGCGCGGCGCGCAGCGATGCCGACCGGTCGCCGGGCAGCCGGACCAGGCTGGCCTTCTGATCGAGGGCCCGCCCGATGGACTGGCGGATCCAGAAGGTGGCGTAGGTCGAGAACTTGAAGCCCTTGCGCCAGTCGAACTTGTCGACCGCGTGCTCGAGGCCGAGGTTGCCCTCCTGGATGAGGTCGAGCAACTCCATGCCGGGAGGCAGGGGATACCGGCGGGCCACACTGACCACCAGGCGCAGGTTGGCCCGGATGAACCGGTCCTTGGCCGCCGCGGCCTCGCGGATGGCTCTGTCGATCTCGCGGCTGCGCTCACCCTCGTCCTTGCGCTGGCGGGCTTCGACGCCGCGCTCGATGGCCTGCGAGAGCTCACGCTCTTCCTGGGCGTTCAGCAGCGCCACCGCGCCGATTTCGTTCAGGTACTGTCCTACTGAGTCACTCATGTCACACTCACCTGACCGCCCCGCTCGCGTGGCAGGGCGGCCTTCTCGCTTTCTTTGTGGGGAGGATTTGGTGCCGGGCGCACACCCTCCGAGCGCGCTACTCCAGCCCAGACGAACCAGAATACAGTACGCGTTTGTTCCCGGCAAGTCAAGGCGGGCGCGCCCAACCGGTGTGACATTTGTCACGGGCCGCGGCGCGACCGATCCCGCACGATCCTACACTTCGGCGGTGCCGGAACGAAACTCCCCCCGCATCGGCGTGCTGGGCGGGACCTTCGATCCGCCCCACTTCGGACATCTCGCGATCGCTCTGGAGGTGCAGCACCGCCTGAGGCTGTCGGTCGTCCTGCTGGTCGTGGCCAACGACCCGTGGCAGAAGTCGGCCCTCCACCCGGTGACGCCGGCGCGCCTGCGGTTGGAGATGGTGCGGGCCGCGGTCGGCGACCTCGAAGGGGTCGAGGCCAGCGCTCTGGAGATAGACCGCGGCGGCGAGAGCTACATGGCCGACACCCTCGCCGAGCTGGCGTCGGTGCACCCGGGCGCCGAGTTGATGCTGGTGGTCGGCTCGGACATAGCCCAAAGCCTCGACACCTGGAAACGGCCCGCCGAACTCAGGGAACTGGCCACCACCGTCGTGGTGGACCGGGCGGGACGATCCGGCGGGAGGCCCCCGCCCGGCTGGCCCGCCCAGGTGGTGGAGGGGCCTGCGCTCGACATCTCGTCGGCGGACATCCGGGCCCGCTTCGCTGACGGCCGGCCGGTCGAGGCGCTCGTGCCCCGCGCCGTCGCCGACGTAGTGAGATCCAGGGGCCTGTACGGGTGCGGCCGCTGAAGTTGGTGCGGGGTCGCCGCCAGCCCGCTCCCCGCGCCCACTTCTTCTGGAGGTTCGTCTTCCCCCCGATAGTGGTGGCTGCAGGCTTGGTGGTCCTGCTTCTGGCTCGGGAGGGCGGCCGGGCCGTTCTCGACACGAGGTTTGAGACGGTCCACGAAGAGATTGTCCTGCAGCCCGGCGAGCCGGGGTATCTGGAGTTGGTCGGGGTCACGCCGACACTGCTGTCGCTTCACACAGACAACGGCCAATTGGCTGGTTTGGCGTTCATGGCCAGCACAGGCATCGACGCGGGGGGCGGCATCGTGCTGTTGCCTGCCGATCTGCTGGTCACCCCCTCCGGCGGGGCCGCCGAGCAGGGCGAGCTCATCTCCGAGGTGTACGCCCGGGGAGGCGCCGAGGCCGTCGAGGTGGTCGCTGAGGAGCTCTTCGGGATCGGGTTCGACGACGTGGAGGAGATCACCACCGAGTCGCTGGCCGACAGCATCGGTCCGGCCGAGCCCCTGCCCTACCTGCTGGTGGACGACCTCTCGGAGGCGGATTCGGGGGGCGCCCAGCGGGTGGTGTACGAGGCCGGCACCTACGAGTTCTCCGCCACCGATGCGGCCATGGTGTACGCCTTCAGGAACGCGGATGAGGCCGATGTCAATCGGCTGGAGCGTCAGCGCATCCTCTGGGAGTCGTGGCTCGGTGTCATCGGGCGCTCTACCGACGCGGCTGCGGCCGCCCCGCCGGCGTCGTCGCCCCTGTCGCCGTTCCTGCGGGTTCTCGGCTCCGGCACCGCGGTAGTGGAGGTTCCGCCCCTGCAGTCCCTGGTGGTCGACCCGGCGTCACCGCCCCGCTACACGCTCGGCGAAGATGGCCGATCCTGGCTGCGTGACAGGGCTCTGGAGCTGGTGCCCTGGCCCCGCCAGCCGGAGTCCTTCCAGCGGCCCAGAGTCCAACTGCTCGACGGCACGGGCGATCCATCTATCCGCGACGCCCTGGTTGACGATGTGATCGCGGCCGGCGGGGTCATCACCGTCATCGGCAACGCCGCCGAGTTTGGCGTGGAGACCACCCACTTCGCCTACCATCGCGCCGATCTCGTGAACGACCCCTTCACCAACACCATCGCCATCGTGCTCGGCGTCGACATGGCCCTCATCGAGCTGGGCGAGGACACCCCTGATGTGGTTGACATCACCGTGACTGTCGGAAGCGACCAGGCGGCCCGGTGACATCAGGCGCCAACGTGGCCGGGCTGGCGGGCTCCACAGACCCTGCCGGGGGACCGCCCGCGATCTCCGACGGCGCCTACGCACGGCGCTGGGCGATGGCCGCGGCCGCGGCCGCCGATGAGCGCAAGGGCGTAGACACCGTGGTCATCGACGTCGGCGATGTGCTGGTGGTGACCGACCTGTTCGTGATCACCCATGGCAACAACGCCCGCCAGGTGAGGGCCATCACCGAGGGCGTGGAGGAGAGCCTGAAGGCGGCGGGCGGTCCACCGCCGCTCCGCATCGAGGGGGCCGACGACCGCCAGTGGGTGCTCCTCGACTACGGGCCCTTCGTGGTTCACGTCTTCGACTCCGAGCGGCGCGACCTGTACCAGCTCGAGCGGCTCTGGGGCGACTGCCCGCTGATCGACTGGCGGGCCGCGGACTAGCGACGGAGCCTGACTGGGGTTGACACCTCGGCGAAGAAGTCGTTGCCCTTGTCGTCGATCACGATGAAGGCCGGGAAGTCCTCGACCTCGATGCGCCAAACCGCCTCCATGCCCAACTCGGGATAGTCGAGCACCTCCACCTTGCGGATCGAGTCCTGGGCCAGCCGGGCCGCGGGTCCGCCGATGGACCCCAGGTAGAAGCCGCCGTGGCGGGCGCAAGCCTCGGTCACCTCCGATGAGCGGTTGCCCTTGGCCAGCATCACCATCGACCCCCCGGCCGCCTGGAACTGGTCGACGTAGGAGTCCATGCGGCCCGCGGTGGTGGGCCCAAAGGCCCCCGAGGCGTAGCCCCGGGGGGTCTTGGCCGGGCCGGCGTAGTACACGGGGTGGTCCCGCAGGTACGCCGGCATTTGCTCACCCGCGTCGAGGCGCTCCTTGATCCGGGCGTGGGCTATGTCGCGGCCCACCACCAGCGTGCCGGTCAGGGCCAGGCGAGTCTTGACCGGGTAGCGGGTGAGGCGGGCCAGGATCTCACCCATGGGCCGGTCGAGGTCGACGGACACCACCTCGCTGGAGAGCTCATCGCTGGCGGCCTCGGGCAGGAAGCGGGCCGGGTCGGTCTCCAGGCGCTCCAGGAACAGCCCTTCGGAGGTGATCTTGGCCCGGGCCTGGCGGTCGGCCGAGCAGCTCACCGCGATCCCGATCGGGTTGGACGCCCCGTGGCGGGGGAGGCGCACCACCCGCACGTCGTGGCAGAAGTACTTGCCACCGAACTGGGCGCCGATGCCGAACGTCCGGGTCATCTCCAGGATCCGCTGCTCCCACTCGAGGTCCCGGAACCCGTGGCCGGTGGCCGCGTCGCCCGATGTCGGCAGGGAGTCGAGGTACTTGGCCGACGCCAGCTTGGCCACCTTCAGGTTGTGTTCCGCCGAGGTGCCCCCTACCACCATGGCCAGGTGGTAGGGCGGGCAGGCCGCCGTGCCGAGTAGCCTCAGCGTCTCGTCGCAGAAGTCCAGGAGCGACTGCTCGTTGAGCAGGGCCTTGGACTTCTGGTACAGGAACGACTTGTTGGCCGAGCCGCCTCCTTTGGCCATGTAGAACAGCTCGTAGACGTCGCCCGGTTTGGAGTAGACCTCAACCTGAGCGGGAAGGTTGTTGCCCGTGTTGACCTCGGTGAACATGTCGAGCGGGGCGAGCTGCGAGTAGCGCAGGTTGGACTTGAGGTAGGTGTCGTAGACCCCCCGCGAGATGGCTTCGGCGTCGTCGCCGAAGGTGAGCACCTGCTCGCCCTTGCGGCCCATGATCACCGCGGTGCCGGTGTCCTGGCACATGGGGAGCACCCCGCCGGCGGCGATGTTGGCGTTCTGGAGCAGCTCGGTGGCCACGAACCGGTCGTTGTCGGACGCTTCGGGGTCCTCAAGGATGTTGCGGAGCTGCTGGAGGTGGTCGGACCGCAGGTAGTGATTGATGTCGTGCATGGCCACCGACGTGAGCAGCGTCAGCGCCTCCGGCTCGACCTTCAGGAACCTTCGGCCTGCGGCCTCGATGACGGATACGCCCTCGGTCGACACCAGGCGGTAGTCGGTGGTGTCGGGGCCGACGGGCAGCAGGTCCGAGTAGGCGAAAGCGTTCAGGTCGGACGAATCGGCCATAACGCCCGTCCCAGCCGGAGCCCTTTCAGGGCCTCGCCGGCGTTCCGGGGAACGCCACCGGATCCTGGCCGTCTCCGATCACCGGGCGCTGCCAGTGCGTGTAGTCGGAGACGGTGTCGGCCACGTCTCTCCACTCCGCAGGATTCCAGCCCTCGGCGGCCGCGCTGACCGCGCCGTTCTGCAGCACGAAGGCGAACGCAGGCAGGGTGTCGAGCCCTAGCGCGGCCGGCACCCGGCGGTCGGGGTCGGCAAAGGTGAGGATCTCCTTGGCGTACGGGCCCAGGAAGCGCCGGGCGTCGTCGGGGCCGCAGGCCACCACCCAGCAGGTCCGGCAGCCGGCCTCGGCGTAGGTGACCAGGATCCGCCGTGCCGTGTGCAGGATCCAGGCGCTCTCGTTGGTGTAGGGGTCGAGCAGCACCGGCAGCAGCGGGAACGTCGTGAGCCAGGAGGACAGCGGCCTGGCCTTGCCTCCGAGCGGATCCAGTTCAAGATCGAGCGAGACGGCGGTCACGAGGCCAACGCTAGCGGTTGTGTCCTTCCGGTCGGCGGGTTGCGTCGTTCCGGCCGGCGGGTCCTGTCGCCGAGCCGAGATGACCGACACGGGCTTCGCCCTATTCGTCGGTCATCTGACTCGTCGCCACCCCCCGGCCTCGCGGGTCGCGTCCGGCGCGGGCTGGCGGTGGGTGCGTACGCTCGGAGGGTGCATCCGATTGAGCGGCTGCGGTATGTGGCCCGGGCTGGCGCGGTGCCCGTGGGGCCGCTGGTCCGGGAGTCGGCCGCCGCGCTGTCGTCGTTCGCCGACGACCCCAAGGGCCTGCTCACATCGTGCCGCCGGCTGCTGGACCGACGTCGCGACTGCGGGCCGCTGGTGTGGCTGGCGGCCCGGATGCTCTCGGCCATGGACCCCCGTGCCGAGGCGGCCAAGGTGGTATCGGAGCTGGACGCCGACGCCACCGGCCGGGTGCTGGAGAGCGGCTTGGACTCCCTGGCGGCGGGGTCGAGTGTCCTTGTGGTGGGGGAGTTGGGCGCATTCGCTGCCGCGCTCCAGGACCGGCCCGACTTGCGGTGGCTGGAATCCGACGATCCCGAGGCTTCTGGGGCCGATCTGGTCCTTGTGGCCACGGACTGCGCGGGCCCGTCGCATGCCCTGGTGGCGACCGAAGCGGTGGCGGCTGCCGAGACGGCCCGCGACCGAGGTACGCCGGTGTGGCTGGTGGCGGGCGCAGGCCGGATCCTGCCCGGACCTATGTGGGACCTGCTGAACGCCCGTCCCGACGACCCGTCCGTGCACGGTCTAGCCGTGTTGGACCTGCACCGCTTCGTCACCCGGGTGGCGATCCCGTCGGGCCTGCGAACCCCCGCCGAGGCAGCCCGGTCGTCCGACTGCCCCATCGTCCCCGAACTCTTCACCCCATGACTTGCCAGCCGAATTGATGCAGCTGATGCCCTAGGAGGGCGAGAACTGCATCAATTTCGATTGATGGCGAGCTAAGCGGGGCCGACTAGGGCCTTGACCAGGTCGTCGAAGGCAGCGTCGGCGATGGCGGTCATCTCGTCGTCGGTCTGGTCCTGGATCGGGTGGTGGGTGAGCACCGCGGCCGCGTCGAATCCCAGGGACTCGGACTGCGCGGTCACCGCCGAGGCGAAATGGACGGTCGACACGAAGACGCCGGGGACGCCGCGGCGCTCGATATCGCTGATGTCGTGCACACTGCACGACACGCAGGAGCCTCAATCGGCTAGGGCCTCGATCACTGCATCGCACTCGGTGGCGATCTCGTGGCGCAGATCCACCGGCGCCGGCTTGCTGAAGGCCGGCTTGGCGTAGCGGTTCACGGTCGCGCCGAGTCCGGTGAGCCGCTCCGAGACGCGGTCGAGGAACACGTTGCCCCGGGGCTTGGATATGTCGAGCAGGCCGACGGTGAGGCCGGCCAGCGACTCGGGCCGGGTCGCCCGCTCCCGCGTCGCCGGTGCCGTCTCAGAGGTGGGATCGAGAACCGTCGTCATCTTGCAGCCTCCTTGCGGTGGTGAGAGTAGTCGCAGGCGGGTCTCACGGCGTGATCTCGCGGGTGACCGGGTCGCTTCCTCTCGGACCGTTGGCCCAGCCTCCGATGATGGCCGAGAACAGTCCGGCTGGGCCGCCGGCGTGGGCCACCAGTAGCCCGCCGGGGCGGAACTTGGGGACCTTCCGGCCGGCCGCAGCCGGAGGGAGGCCCGCGGCGACGCCCCTGACACCGGCCAAGAGCTCATCCGCGTCGCACAGCAGCTCCGCGGAGAGTTCGTCCATGAACCGGTCCCGGCTCCAGCCCGCGTCGGCGTAACGGGCCATGTGGTCGGGCGACAGCACCAGCATGGCGTCCATGCCCAGCATCATCCGGGGCGACACGGTGGCCTGCAGCGCCTGAGCCAGGTGCCTGGTCAGCGACTCGGGGCTACGGGACTTCTCATCGGCGAATATCCGGGGCGACTCACCCGCGAACACGGTCACCGTGGACTGGTCCTCCCGCCAGCCGCGGCTCTCGGCCAGCGATGTCCACGGCGAGCCGGCCTCGTCCTCGGCGAAGCAGAATCCCACCTTGGCCGGCGAGCCGAACGTGGCCCGGTCGACGCCGCCGGGCCACCCGCCGCCCACGTTGCGCACCACTAACTGGAGGGCCCGGCCGATGGTCGAGTTGGCCCGGTTGCCCTGACCCAGTGCGTTGATCCCGCTGTTCATGCCGATGCGCCCCGCCACCGGCCCGTTCACCACCAGAACCGGCCCCACGCTCATGGTGGTGGCCAGCACGCCGTGCATGTTGAACTCGTCGGTGCAGGTCGCCTCGACAGCCGCGATCACCACCGGCAGGTGCTCGGGCGCGCATCCGGCCATCACCGCGTTGACGGCCACCTTCTCGACGCTGCAATCCACCAGCGCCGGCGGCACGGCGGCCGCGATCTCGGACGGGTCCCGGGTCGTGCCCTCCAGCATCCGCAGCACCCTCGCCTCAGTGGGGGGCACCACCGGCAGGCCGTCGGACCAGCCCCGGTCCCACATCGCCTCCCACTCGTCCTCCAGTGCGGCCATCTCCACCCGCCGGCTGCGCAGGCCCGAAGCCGAGAATCGCACCGCCAGCACGTCGGCGTGGGCGGGATCGACGCTGAGCGACCCGCAGCCCGGCCGCCAGTCGGGGAGGCCCTGACCCAGTCCGTCCAGGTCCGTGAACTGCTCCCACTCGGACCGCGACCAGCCGACGGTGCGCCGGTCCTCCGAACCTTCGACCACTCGCAGAAGCGTCGGGACCACCTCGATGTCGTGATGCCAGGAGATGGCGAGGTCGTCGTCGTGGCGCACCCAGTCGGCGTCGACGGGGAAGTGCGGGTCGTCCTGGGTGATCACGGTGAGGCCGGCCCGGTCGTGCAGGTCGCTGAGCACGGGCGCAACCAGCTCGCAGGTGGGGCAGTCGCGCTTGACCACCGCCACCAGCCCGTCGGGCAACCGCCGCGCCGAGGGGAGGTCAGAACTCATCATGCGATTGTGCCACTGTTACCCTCGCGATGCGATGGGGAGCATCAGGGGCGGCAACGAACCGATTGACGGTCAGGAGTTCCGCCGGGTTCTGGGCCACTATCCCACGGGCGTGACCGTGGTGACCGCGGCATGTCCCGGCGGTCCCGAGGGCATGACCATCGGGTCGTTCACCAGCGTCTCGCTGGATCCGCCCCTGGTGTCGTTCTGCCCCGGCCACGATTCGGACTCATGGATCCGGATGCGCGACGTGGGCAGCTTCTGCGTGAACGTCCTCGGCGACGACCAGTCCGGCGTGTCCACCACCTTCGCCAGCAAGGTCGATGACCGGTTCGACGGCTTGCGCACCCGGGTGGAGGCCACCGGCGCGCCGGTGATCGAGGGCTGTCGGGCCTGGATCGACTGCCACCTTGAGGCGGTCCACGTCGCCGGCGACCACGACATCGTCGTGGGCCGTGTGGTGGCCCTCGGCACCTCGGGCGGCGACGGCGAGTCGGAGTCCGGGCCGCTCATCTTCCTCAAGGGCGGATACGGCCGGGTGGCAGGACTGTAAATGGCGATCTACGCGCTCGGTGACAGCGAGCCGCGCATCGACCCCACCGCCTATGTCCACCCGCTGGCGGTGGTGATCGGCAACGTCGAGCTGGGCCCGGAGGCCTCGGTGTGGCCCTACGCCGTGCTGCGGGGCGACGACGGCATCATCCGCATCGGTGCCCGCAGCAACGTTCAGGACAATGCGGTGATCCACTGCACACCCAACCACCCGACGATCATCGGCGACGACTGCACCATCGGCCATCAGGCCCACCTGGAGGGCTGTACCGTGCACGACGACTCGCTCATCGGCGTGGGGGCGGTGGTGATTCACGACGCCCGGATCGGCCCTCACGCCCTGGTGGGCGCCAATGCGACCGTGACCGGCGGGACAGTGGTTCCCCCCGGTGCCATGGCGCTGGGAACGCCGGCCCGGATCCGCGAGAACGCGGTCGAGCCCGGCCACAACCAGCAGAACGCCGACATCTACGCCCAGCGCGGCCACCACTACCGGTCCAAGCAGCGCCGTATCGACTGATCGCCGCCCCGCGGGGTAGATTGGGATGCAAGCGCCAGCGCATCGGGAGATTCCATGACCACCGCGGACATCGGCGTCGATCTCAGCCGCTACCAGCTCGGCTGGAGCGACGAGGAGGACTACGTCTTCAAGCCCAAGAAGGGCCTCAACGACGACATCATCTCCGAGATGTCGTGGCTCAAGGGCGAGCCCCAGTGGATGCTCGACTTCCGCCTCAAGTCGCACCGCCGCTTCGAGCGCCGCCCCCGCCCGACCTGGGGCGGCGACACCACCGGCATCAACTTCGACGACATCTACTACTACATCAAGCCCACCGACACGCTCGCCAACGACTGGGACATGGTCCCGGAGTCGATCAAGACCACCTACGAGCGCCTCGGCATCCCCGAGGCCGAGCGCAAGTACCTGGCCGGGGTGACCGCCCAGTACGAGAGCGAGGTCGTCTACCACCGCAACCGCGAGGACCTCGAGGCCCAGGGCGTGCTGTTCTGCGACATGGACACCGCCCTGCGGGAGTACCCCCAGCTGGTGAAGAAGCACTTCGGCACGGTCATCCCGCCCAACGACAACAAGTTCTCGGCGCTCAACTCCGCAGTGTGGTCCGGCGGGTCGTTCATCTACGTGCCGCCCGGCGTGGAGGTGGAGGCGCCGCTGCAGGCCTACTTCCGGATCAACGCCGAGAACATGGGCCAGTTTGAGCGGACGCTGATCATCGCCGATGAGGGCTCCAAGGTCCACTACATCGAGGGCTGCTCGGCGCCCACTTATTCCACCGACTCGCTGCACTCGGCGGTGGTGGAGATCATCGTGGGGCGGTCGGCTCGGGTGACCTACACCACTATCCAGAACTGGTCCGACAACGTCTACAACCTGGTCACCAAGCGGGCCCGGGTGGAGGCCGAGGGCCACATGGAGTGGATCGACGGCAACATCGGGTCCAAGCTCACCATGAAGTACCCGGCGGTGGTGATGGTGGGGCCCAAGGCGTCGGGCGAGGTGCTGTCGGTGGCCTACGGCGGCCCGGGCCAGCACCAGGACACCGGGGCCAAGATGACCCACGCCGCGCCCGAGACCACCTCCAAGATCGTGTCCAAGTCGATCTCCTCGGGCGGCGGCCGCACCTCCTACCGGGGGCTGGTCCGGGTCGAGGACGACGCCTACGGGTGCAAGAGCCACGTGCAGTGCGACGCCCTCATCCTCGACGAGGACTCCGTGTCCGACACCTACCCGTACATGGAGGTCGGCTCGGGCGACGCGGTGATCGGCCACGAGGCCACCGTGTCGAAGGTGGCCGACGACCAGCTCTTCTACCTCCAGAGCCGGGGCCTCACCGAGGAGCAGGCCATGGGCCTGATCGTCAACGGCTTCATCGAGCCGGTCACCCGCACCCTGCCCATGGAGTACGCGGTGGAGTGGAGCCGCCTGATCGAGCTCCAGATGGAGGGCAGCGTCGGCTGACCGCCGGCAGCCGGATCCGATGCCGGCACCGCGCCCTATAGTCGTGGGAACTCACCGGTGCTTCGCGTCGTCATAACCTTGTGACTGCGCGAGGAAGGGTTGCCGATCCATGCCGGCACAACTGAGGCGTTGCCTGATCGTCGGAATCGTGGTTGTGCTGCTGGCCAGCGCCTGCGTGGGCGACGGCGACCCTGACGCCGGACCGGGTGACACGTCCGGCGCCGCTTCCACGTCTGGCGGTGCGGCTACGTCGGCCTCGGGCGGTGATGCCGGGGCGTCCGGTAACGCGGCCACGTCGGCTTCTGGCGGTGATGGCGGCGGCAACGGCAGCGCGCCCACGCTTGTTGCCGCGACCTCGGCCCGCGATTCGGGCGGTTCGGGGCAGGGAACAGCACTGACCGTTCTCCTTAGCGAGGGCGAAGCGATCGGCGGTCTGAGCGTGCCCGCGGTGAGCCGGGTGGACGGCAGGCCGCTCGACGCTGCGGAAATCCGAGCCGTGACCGACCGGCTGCCGCCATGGGACGAGGACGACGGGAGCGACACGGTTGACTTCAACCGCCCGCCCGAGTCGCTGCCGCCGCCCCGCACCGGCGACACCGTTGATCGGCCGTTCCCGGCCGGGCCCGACAGCGACGCACCCGACGTCGATCCTGGACCCCTGGCCGTGCTGCGGGTGCAGCCCGAGGGCGAGGTGGGGATCGCTCCCTTCGTCAGCATCACCTTCAACCAGCCGATGGTGCCGCTCGCCACCGTCGGCGAACTCGACGACCTCGACGTTCCGGCCACGATCACTCCGACGTTGCCGGGGCGCTGGCAGTGGATCGGCACTCGCACCCTGCGCTTCGAGCACGACCCGGAGGTGTTCGACCGCCTGCCGATGGCGACCTCCTATGTGGTCGAAGTCCCCTCGGGCACGACATCGCAGTCCGGCGGCGAGCTGGCCGAGACCGTTCGCTTCGAGTTCGAGACCCCCACGCCCAACCTGGCGTGGCTCATACCCCAGCACGACTCGCTCGATCTCCAACCGGTGTTCGTCGCCATCTTCGACCAGCGGATCGAACCCGCCGCCGCGCTCGAGGCCATCACGTTCTCAGCCGGCGGCGACCAGCATCCGATCCGCCTCGCCACCGAGGCCGAGATCGAAGGCGACGACGACATCCGCTCCCTGCTCGGATACGCGCTCGACGGCACCTGGGTCGCCTTCCGCCCAGTGTCGCCCCTTGAGCCCGACTCATCGATCAGGATCGAGGTCGGCCCCCATGTGCCGTCGGCCGAGGGCCCCAACACCAGCGACGACTCGTCGGTTGTGGAGGCCCGCACCTACGCGCCGCTGCAGCTGGAGGACACCAGTTGCTCGGTCTACGGGTGCCGGCCGGGGCGTGCGCTCGACGCCTGGTTCAACAACACGCTGGATGCCGAGACGCTCGACGCGGCCGACGTCTCCATAACGCCCGCGCTCCCCGGCGCCACGATCTCGGTGCACGGCCGCTCCATCACCATCGCCGGGCCCACCGCCGGCGGCACCGTCTATGAGGTGGTGATCCCCGCAGCGCTGGGCGACGTGTTCGGTCAGAGGCTGGGAGAGCCCGAGACCATCAGGTTCAGCATCGAGGAGGCCCGCCCCCACCTCAGCTCCATGGGAGGGCTGCTCGCCACCGTCGACCCGCTCGGGGCGCGACAGACGATCCCCGTCATGGTGCGCCAATGGGAGCAGCTCCGTGTGCGGCTCTATCCGGTGGAGCCG
Organism: Acidimicrobiaceae bacterium; assembly: GCA_009837445.1. Taxonomy (GTDB): domain Bacteria; phylum Actinomycetota; class Acidimicrobiia; order Acidimicrobiales; family Aldehydirespiratoraceae; genus Aldehydirespirator. Next base: position 424,288 of record VXTM01000021.1, on the reverse strand, counting down.
AGCGACTACGAGTCGTTCCTGGATCTCGTGTCGAGTTGGCGGCGCCGGGACCGGACTGTTGTGGATGTGCCGTGGCCTGCGGCCGTCGACGAGATCGTCGAGACCGGCATCGCCGATGACGGCCTCACCGAGGTTCCCATAGACCTCTCCGGGGCCCTCAACGGAGAGCACGGTCACGTGGTCATGATCGTCGACGGGGCTGGCCCGCTCGCAGAGACCGAGGCCGGCCAGAGGACGGTCCGCTCGACGATGACCTGGGTGCAGGACACCGACATCGGCGTCGACATGATCTCCGACTACCGCGATGTGGTGGTGTGGACCACCGACCTGCGCTCAGGCGATCCGCTGGCCGGCGTGACGATCGAGCTGGAGGGCCGGAGCGTGACGCTCACCACCAATAACGACGGCCTGGCCCGGGCCTCGCTCAGCTTCGACGGGCACGAGTGGGTGGTTGCGTCGCTCGGCTCCGATCAGGCCCTCAGCCCGGTGAGAGTCGAGCCCTGGCCGCAGGGCGATCAGACCGTCTGGTACACGACGGACGATCGCGGCATCTACCGCCCCGGCGAGACGCTGCACCTGAAGGGCTGGGTCCGGAATCTCGATCTGAGCGACGACGGCGACCTCCGGTTGTTCCCCCGCGGCGAGCTGGTCACCTACAGCGTCTACGGCCCGTTCGGCAACGATCTCGGCCGGGGCGAGGTCCGCCTGGACGACCACGGCGGCTTCGACCTCACCGTCGAGCTGCCGGAGGGGGCGAACCTCGGCTGGAGCAGCATCGTCTTTGAGCGTCCGGGCCCGCACTATCACTACTTCCAGGTCCAGGAGTTCCGCCGTCCCGAGTTCGAAGTGGAGGCACGCGTCGAGTCAGCCGGCCCGCATCTGGTGGACGAGCCGGCGGTGGCCGCGGTCGACGCCACGTACTTCTCCGGCGGTCCTCTGGCCAACGCCGAGGTCACCTGGACGGTCACCACCAGGCAGGGCTCGTACTCCCCGCCCAACTGGAGCGGCTTCACGTTCGGCGTGTGGCGTCCGTGGTGGTACTTCGGCTACTTCGACGAGCCGTGGATCGACCCCTGGGCCGAGTCGCAGCGCAGGACCTTCTCGGGCAGGACCGACTCCAGCGGCCGCCACTACCTGCACATGGAGTTCGAGGGCGACGGCGACCATCTCCCCACCACGGTGACCGCCGAGGCTCGAGTGCTCGACGTGAACCGCCAGGAATGGGCATCGGCGGCCGACGTCCTGGTCCATTCCGCCAACCTGTATGTCGGCATCCGCTCCGCCCGCACCTTCGTGAGGGCCGGAGACACCCTCGACATCGACGCGGTGGTGACCGACATCGACGGCAACCCGGTTCCCGGCCGATCCTTCGAGATCACCGCGGCCCGCATCGTCCACCAGTACGTCGACGGCCAGTGGACCGAGGTCCCCACGGACCTGGAGACGTGTGAGGTCGTGTCGCAGCAGACGCCGGTCGGGTGCGAGTTCGCGCCCGGCATCGGAGGCCGCTACCGCATCTCCGCCCACGTCGTCGACGACGCCGGGCGGACCAACCGCAGCGAGTTGACCCGCTGGGTCGCCGGCTCAAGAAGCGGTGTGCCGAGCCGCAGGATCGATCTCGAGGCCGCCAACCTGATTCCCGATGCCGAGACCTACGCCGCGGGCGACACCGCGGAGATCCTCGTCGACTCGCCCTTCGCCTCGGCCACCGGTCTCCTGACGATCGCCCACAACCGGATCATCGAGCTCCGCACCTTCGAGATCGCCGACCATGCTGCGGTTCTCGAAGTGCCGATCACCGACGATCACGTCCCCGAGCTCTTGGTGCACGTCGAGATCGTCTCCACCACCGAGCGAACCGCCGACGACGGGACCACCCTGGAAGGTGCGCCCCCTCGCCCCGCCTACGCGTCCGGGCAGGTGCTGCTGCGGGTCCCGCCCCTGCTGCGGACCCTCGACGTCACCGCCGAGCCCGCGTCGACGGTGGTGAAGCCGGGCGCGGCCACCAGCATCGCAGTGCAGGTCAACGACGCCGGCGGCGCTCCCGTCCAGGGGGCCAACGTGCTTCTCATCGTGGTGGACGAGGCGGTGCTGGCCGTGTCGGGCTACGAGTTGCTCGATCCCATCGATGTCTTCTACCGCCCCTGGACGGCTTATCTGCGCACGGCGCGAGGCAGGAGCACCATCCTGCTCGAGAGCCCCAAGGAACTCCTGCGGCTGATCGAGGAGGACTTCGCAGTCGCCGAAGAAGCGGAAGCGATGGCGGAGGCGGCCGCCGACTCCGGGGACGGCCGGTCTGCATCGGCGGGACTCCAGGTCGACGTCCGCGAGAACCTCGACGCGCTGGCACTGTTCGACCCCGACGCAGCCACCGACTCGGCCGGCCGGACAACCGTGGAGTTCGACCTGCCCGACAACCTCACCCGCTACCGGGTGATGGCGGTCGCGGTGCACGGTGCAGAGCGCTTCGGCACGGCTGAGTCGGCCATCACCGCACGGCTGCCCCTCCAGGTACGGCCCTCGGCCCCCCGGTTCCTGAACTACGGCGACGAGTTCGAGCTGCCGATCGTCGTCCAGAACCAGACCGACTCCCCCATGGTGGTGGATGTGGTCGTGCAGACCTCCAATCTCGAGCTGGACGGGTCGCCGGGACGGCGTGTGACGGTGCCCGCCAACGACCGGGTCGAGGTCCGGTTCCCGGCCCGAGCGAACTCGCCGGGCACAGCCCGCTTCCGGGCGGCGGCGGTGTCGGGCGACCACGCCGACGCCCAGATCGTCGCCCTGCCCGTGTACACCCCGGCCACCAGCGAGGCATTCGCCACCTACGGGGTGGTCGACCAGGGCGCGGTCATCCAGCCGATAGCCGCGCCGCGAGACGTGATTCCCCAGTTCGGCGGGCTCGAGATCAACACCTCGTCGACCGCGCTCCAGGCCCTGACCGACGCCGTGCTGTACCTCTCCGAGTACCGATACGCCAGCGCCGATGCCTACGCCAGCCGCATCCTGGCCATCTCCGCACTGCGCGACGTGCTCGGGGCGTTCGAGGCCGAGGGTCTCGCCAGCCCGGCGGAGCTCGACGCCACCGTGCGCCGCGACATCACCGAACTGTCGGCCCTCCAGAACAGCGACGGCGGCTTCGGGTGGTGGTCGCGCAACCGTCCTTCGAGCCCGTACCAGTCGATTCAGGCGATGCATGCCCTGACAGTCGCCCGGAATGAGGGCTTCACCGTGCCGGACCGGGTCATGTCCAGTGGGTACTGGTACCTGGAGACCATCGAGGACCGGATCCCGGACTACTACAGCCAGCGAAGCAAAGACATGCTGACGGCCTACGCACTGCACGTCCGGTCGCTGGGCGGGATTCGAGACGCCCGCGCCGCCCGCGCCCTCTGGGAACGCCGGGGCACGGACCTGGGGGCGGATGCCCTGGCCTGGATCTGGCCGGTAGTGGACGACGACGCCGTCGAGGCCAGCATCGAGCGGGCCCTCAACAACCGGGTTGTCGAGACCGCTGGGGCGGCCGCATTCGTCACCGACTACGGCGAGGAGGCCTACCTGCTGCTGCACTCCAGCCGCCGCACCGACGCCATCGTGCTCGATGCCCTGATCACGATGGCTCCCGAGTCGGATCTGATTCCCAAGGCCGTGGCCGGACTGCTGGCCAGCCGGATCAGGGGACGCTGGAACAACGTCCAGGAGAACTCGTTCATCCTGCTGGCCCTCAACCGCTACTTCGCCGCGTTCGAGGCCACCGATCCCGACTTCGTGGCCCGGGTGTGGCTCGGCGACCTCTACGCCGCCGAGCACCAGTTCTCCGGGCGCACCACCGATCGGGCCCTGACGCTGGTCCCGATGGCGGAGCTGCTGGCGACGGGCGACTCCGATCTCATCGTGCAGAAGGACGGGGAGGGCCGCCTCTACTACCGTCTCGGGCTTCGCTACGCCCCCGACGACCTCCACCTGGATCCCCTCGACCGGGGCTTCGTGGTGCAGCGCAGCTACGAGGCCGTCGACGATCCCGGCGACGTGTGGCTCGACGACGACGGTGTCTGGCATGTGCTGGCCGGGGCCCAGGTGCGGGTCAACGTGACCATGGTCAACGACAGCCGGCGCACCAACATGGCGCTGGTCGATCCCATGCCGGCCGGCTTCGAGGCCCTCAACCCGGCACTGGCGGTGACCGGCGAGGTCGACACCCGCCGCGGCGGGGCTGCCGACTCGTGGTGGTCGTGGACCTGGTACGAGCACCAGAACCTCCGCGACGATAGGGCCGAGGCGTTCGCGTCGTACCTGTGGGCCGGCACCCACGAATACAGCTACGTCGTGCGGGCCACCACCCCCGGCACGTTCGTGGTGCCCCCGGCCAAGGCAGAGGAGATCTACGCCCCGGAGGTGTTCGGCCGCTCCGGCACCGACACTGTCATCGTGCAAGACGGCCCCTGACCCTGAATAAGGAGGCCGCGGTTCGGTGGAACCGCGACGCGAACCCCTGGCGGGATGCCACAATGAGAGGCATGCCGATGCGCCAGGACTGCAAGTACTTCGAGTCGCGCACGTATCCCAACGGCGAGACGGTGCGCAAGTGCGATCTGGACCTGGCCCCCGAGGCTCCGTGGCGCTGCCCCGAAGACTGCCCGAAGTACACCCGTCGACTGGCCGACGTCAATTGGAGCTACGGCACCCTCGTCACCCCTGAGACCCCGCCCGAGCCCGAGAGCCTGGGAAGCGACGACAGCATTGGGGCGCTGCTCGACGCGGCCGAGGACATCGTGAACGCGGCCGCCCCCGACCTGATCGCCGAGGTCGAGGCCGAGCGGCGCAAGCGCCGGGGCTCGAGGAGCCGGGCCAAGGGCGGCAAGTCCAAGGGCAGGGGCAAAGGCAAGGGCGGGCCCTCCTCGGGCGGGCTGGGCGAGCGGTTCCGCAGGCGGTATCGCGACGGCTGATAACTGCATGAACCAGTTCACTGTCGACGCCGCCCGGAGCCTGCCGGGCCCCCGCTGGCTGGCAGAGCGCCGGTCGGCAGCCGCTGAGCGCTTCGCGGCCGCGGAGCCTCCCACGACCGCTGCCGAGGAGTGGCGCTACAGCGCGATCGCCGACCTCGATCTCGCCTCCTACCGTCTTGCCAACGGCGCCGCAACTGCGGGGGCTCCGGACCGGTCCGGCGCTGGTAGCGACGTGATCGGCATCGACGGCGCGCCGGTCACGGCCGTCGTGGACGTGGTCGACGGCCAGGTGGCGGCAGTCGACGGGATCGACAGGCTCTCGGCTGCGGGCGCGTTCGTCGGGCCGCTGGCCGAGGCGGCCGGCGCGGAAGGGCTGCTGGGCTCGGTGTCGGACGGGGCGTCGGACTACTTCACCGTGCTGAACGACGCCTTCGCCCCGGTGCCCGTGGTGGTGGATGTGCCCGACGGAGCGATCCTCGACGGCGTGATCGTGGTGCGGCACCACGCCCGCGAGGCAGGCGCGGCCAGCTTCCCCCGGTTGGTGGTCCGGGTGGGCCGCGCCGCGCAGGCCACCGTGCTCGATGTTCAACACTCGGGTGGACCGGCGCTGGTGGTGCCGGTGGTGGAACTGGACGTAGGCCCGGCTGGCCGGCTCGGCTACCTGAACCTGCAGCAGCACGATCCGCGAGCCTGGCAGATCGCGGCCCACACCGCCCGGGTGGAGCGCGACGCCTCCCTGGTGGCCGCCTCGGTCGCGCTCGGAGGCGGCTACGCCCGCACCCGGGCCGACACCCGCCTCGTCGGGCGGGGAGCCAGCGGCGACCTGCTGTCGGTCTACTTCGGTGCCGGCGACCAGATCCTCGACTTCCGCACCTACCAGGACCACGCCGCCCCCGACACCACCTCCAACCTGCTCTACAAGGGCGCGGTGGGCGACTCGGCCCGCAGCGTGTACACCGGGCTGATCCGGGTCAGACCCAACGCCAGGGGCACCAACGCCTTCCAGACCAACCGGAATCTGAAGCTCAGCGACGACGCCTGGGCCGAGTCGGTGCCGAATCTGGAGATCGAGAACAACGACGTCCGGTGCAGCCACGCCTCCGCGGTGGGGCCGGTGGACGCCGACCAGGTCTTCTACCTGGAGAGCCGGGGGGTGCCCACTCCCGTGGCCGAGCGCCTGATCGTGGCCGGGTTCTTCGACGAGGTGATCGACGCACTGCCCGTCCGGTCCATCGAGGACGGCGTCAGGCACGCGCTCTCTGTGAAGCTCAACCAGATGTTGAGCCATGCGGCGTGACGCGATGAACGACCGAGCGGTGCCACTGAGATCGGAGCAGCGAAGATGACGACCCACGATCTGTTCTCCCTCGACGAGATTGCGCCCGACTCGGCCCGGCGCGTCGACGTGGCCGGCCGCGAGATCGCGGTCGTGCGTATCGGCGACGACGTCTATGCCATCGGCGACACCTGCAGTCACGCCGAGGTGTCGCTGTCGGAGGGCTGGGTGGAGCCCGAGGACTGTGCCATCGAGTGCGTCGCCCATGGAGCCATGTTCGACCTCGAGACCGGCGAGCCGCTGTCCCTTCCGGCTACCCGGGCCGTGCCCGTCTACGAAGTCTCCGTCGTGGACGGCCGGGTCGTGTTGAGCCTCGGCGACGATCCGGAGGGCGCTTCGTGAGCACTCTTGTGATCGAGGGACTGCGGGCCTCCGTAGCGGGCCGCGAGATCCTCACCGGCGTCGATCTGGAGGTGGCGGCGGGCGAGGTGCACGCGGTCATGGGTCCCAACGGCTCGGGGAAGTCGACCCTGGCCCACGTGATCGCCGGCCGCCACGGCTACGACGTGTCAGAGGGGTCGGTACGCCTCGACGGTACCGAGCTGCTGACGCTGCCTGCATGGCGCCGGGCCGAGGCGGGCCTATTCCTGGCGATGCAGTACCCGACGGAGGTTCCGGGCGTCTCGCTGCTCGACATGCTGACGGAGTCGGTGTGCACCGCTGAGGGCGCCGCGGTGGCCGAGCGGATGCAAGAGGAGGCCGGGCGGATCGGCTTCGACGAGAAGTTCCTGGCCCGCCCGGTGAACGTCGACCTGTCCGGTGGCGAGCGCAAGCGCAACGAGGCCCTGCAACTGGGCGTGCTCAAGCCCGCTTTTGCGGTTGTCGACGAACTCGATTCCGGACTCGATGTCGACGCCCTGCGATTCGTGGGCGACCGGATCGAGGACGCCACCGAGCACGACGGGCTGGGAGTGCTGGCCATCACCCACTCCAGCCGGGTGTTCGACCATCTCAGGCCGGACGCCGTGCATGTCTTCGCCGGGGGGCGCATACAGGAGTCCGGCGGACCGGAGCTCGCCGAGGAGCTCGAGGCTGACGGCTACGAGCGCTGGATGCCGGCCTCGTCCAAGCCCGACGCTGGGGCTGCACCCTTCACCGACCCGTTCGGGGACCCTTTCGCAGATCTCCTGACGTAGCATCGGGCTATGAGCAACGATGATCTGCTGAGCAGCGCTGAAGTCGACGAGCTGCTGGAGGCCCATCCGCAGTGGAGGCGGGACGGCGATGTGCTGCGCCGTTCCTACCAGTTCGCCGACTTCCGGGCGGCTTTCGCCTTCATGACCCATGTGGCCCTCATCGCCGAGCGGCTCTTCCACCACCCGGAGTGGTCCAACGTCTACAACAAGGTCGAGTTGGCCGTCACCAGCCACGATGTCGGGGGCTTGTCGGCCCGCGACCGCGATTTCGTTGAGCGGGTCGACGCCGCCGGCGGCTAGCTCCCGTCAGTCCGACTCGCCTCCGAGGTCGTCGTAGAGGATCGCAGCGGCAACGATTCCAACTACCGCGAGCCCGGCGCTCACCACCGTCTGAACGAGTTGCGAGACCAGCTCGAGCGCAGTTCCTCCTGAGGTCCCGGCCAGGGTCGACACGATCCCAACTGCGAGGCTGACGGCGAACAGCACGAGCACGACGAGGAGCAGGCGTCCCAACGTCGCCCAGAACCGTCCCCGCACGAGGCGGGCCCCGTAGGGGAGTGACCATGTGCGCGGTCCTGCTGAGGCGACCGCATAGGCCATCGGCAGCACGACAATCGCATAGACAGCGCCGGCAATAAAGGCCGGAATCAGTGGAATCAGCAGCAACGGCGCGCCGATCAACGTCAGGACCATGGCGGCCGCTGCAAGCAGGAAGATCGCCACAACGATGAGATCGACGCCCATCAACCGCGGCACTCGTCGCATGGCCTGCCTGAGAGTGTCGGATGTGGTCACGGCCCGGTCGTGCAGATCGCTGAGAGCAATCCTCGTGACGGCCGCCTGCATCAGGTTGCTGGCGATCCACAAGGCCAGCAGGCCCAGCAGGGCGAGCACGAGATTGATGGGAGCGAGGTCGAATGCCAGCGACTCGAAGTAAGCCTCGTGTTCGGGATCCGACGCGTCGAAGCCGGGCTGGGAGACCCTGTCGAAGATCGCGCCCAGTTCTCCCATGAGGATGTTGTTGGCAGCGACCAACAGCAGGACGACGCCGGCGATCTGACTCAGGACGTAGATCAGGGCGACGGCGACGCACGGCCGCCACCGCCGGCCGGTCAGCGAGAACGTGTCCGCGACCAGCTTCGTCGGGCTGCGCAGCCCGACGGTGGCGTCGCCGGCCTCCGCGTCCGTGTCGATGATCCGGGGGGCGCGGTGCTCGGTCCAGGACGATCCGTCCCAGTAGCGGTACTGCGACTCGTCCTCGGGGTCGGTGTACCAGTCGGCCGGCGGCAGGTCGCTCACGCCGGCGACTCTAACCAGGCGATTTCACCGTCAGGGGGTGGGATGCGGCCCCCTTCCGTGCGACACTGCCGGGCGTGGCCGACTTCAGCCAGGCGGGCGTCGTGCCGACGCTGCACGACTTGGGCCACCGCCAGGCCGCCGACCTTGAGCGGGATCTCCGGGCCTGGTCCGCCGACCGGCCCGTGGCTCTGATCATCCCCTGTCTGGCGTCAGACGTCGGTGCGGAAGCGTTCGAGAGGATGATCGCCGAACTGGCCGGCGCCGACTGGCTGGCCCACATCGTCGTGGGCCTCGACGAGGCCGGCGAGCACGACTGCCAGCGGGCCCTCGACCTGCTAGAACGGCTGCCGCAGCGCTGCGACGTGCTGTGGAACGACAGCGGCGCCATGGCCGCGGTCGAGCGGCGACTGCGGGACCGGGGACTGGCCCCCCGCAGCCGGGGCAAGGGCCGCAACGTGTGGTACTGCCTGGGCGCGTTGCTGGCGGAGGGTTCGGCCCAGGTGATCGCCATGCACGACGCCGACATCGTGGGCTACGGCCGTGAGCTGCCGGCTCGCCTGGTGTACCCGGTAGCCCACCCGAGCTTCGGCTACTGCTTCGCCAAGGGCTACTACCATCGCGTGACCGAAGGGCGCTTCGGCGGAAGGGTGACCCGGCTGCTGGTGGCGCCCCTGGTGCGGGCGCTGCGGGCGGAGGCCGGCGACCACCAGTACCTGCGTTTCCTGGAGGCGTTCCGGTACCCGCTGGCCGGCGAGACCGCCATGACCGCCGAGGTAGCTGCGAGCCTGCGGATTCCTGGCCACTGGGGCATGGACATCGGCATCCTCTCCGATGTCTACGCGCGGTGCGATCCGTCCACCATCTGCCAGGTGTCGGTGGCCGACGCCTACGACCACAAGCATCAGGACCTCTCAGCCGACGATCCGAACGCAGGCCTGCGGCGAATGAGCATCGACGTCACCTCCACCATGATCCGCCGCCTGGGCCCGGAGGTCGTCGACGGTGCCGACGGTCTGTGCGAGGCCTATCTGGCCGCAGCCCGGAACCTGGTCCGCCACTACGCCAACGACGCGGAGCTCAACGGCTACGTCGTGGACGTCGCCGCCGAGCAGGCCACTGCTGAGGTGTTTGCCCGCAGCGTCGCCGACGGGGTGGCCCTCTGCCGCGACAACCCCCGGGAGGACTCGCTCAACCCGTCATGGCAGCAGGTGCACCAGGAGGCTCCCGAGATAGGGCCGCTGCTCGTCGAGGCGCTCCGTGCCCCGGGGTGAGCAGTCGGCGATACCGGTTGGTTCGATGAGGCTGCACGGCGTCATCAACGCCTCGCCCGACTCGCTGGCCGACTTCTCGGTGACGACGACGGTCGAGAGCGCGGTTGCCCGAGCCTGCGAGCTGCTCGACGGCGGCTGCGCCGGCATCGACCTCGGCGGGGCCGGCTCCACGCAGTTCGCCGCCCGCGTGGACATCGAGATCGAGTGGGCCCGCCTCGACGGCAAGGTCCAGGCCCTCGCCGGGCTGTGCCGGGACCGGGGAGCGGCGCTCTCGGTGGACTCCTGGCAGCCCGAGATCATGCGCCGGGCCCTGGAGTGCGGGGCCACGATGATCAACGCGGCCGACGGGCTTCAGAACCCGGCCATGGTCCGGCTCGCGGTCGAGCAGGACGTGCCGGTGGTGGTTCCGTTCGTGTGGGGCACCGACCCCAAGGCCTCGCGGCATGTGACGGGCGATCCGGTTGAGACGATCTGCGCATGGTTCCGCCGCTCGTTGCCGCGTTTAGAGGGAACCGGCATCGAGCGGCACCGGCTGATCCTCGACCCCGGCACCGGCTTCGGACCGCCCGACTGGGAATGGGCCGACCGCTACCGGTACCAGAAGCGGGTCTACGAGGACCTCGACGCCCTGCGGGCCTTCGGGCTGCCCATCTACTTGCCGCTGCCCTGGAAGGAGACCGACCAGCACGACGAACTACTGGAGATATGCATACGGTCCGGCTTCGATTACGGCCGCTGCCACCGCCCCGACCGGGTACTGGCAGCGATGCGGCGCGCCGGCGTCGTCGCCGAGTCGTGATGGCTGCGGTCCCTCGCCGCGCCGAGGCTGCCGCCGTCTATAGCGCTGAGCATGTGGCCGGGCCGGACTGTCTGGGGCGCAGCGTGCTGGTTTCTTCCGGTCAGGATCCGCCCGCGCCGTGGGAGCGGTGCCCCCGGGTGACGGTCGCCATCGGATCGCCGGACGCGGCGGTCGGGCGCCGGCTGCGGTCGGCGTGGCACGAGCGTGAGCGGCTGGTCATCGAATTGGACGGGCCGCTGCCGGGTGCCGAGCCTGTGCTGGCGAAGCCGTGGTGGGAATGGGGACCCGGCCTGACGCTGACCGACGAGGTTTGGAGCCATCTCCTGACCGCCAACGCGGTGGATGCGCGGGATCCCGAGCAGCTGCGATTCTTTCCCCGGGAGCTGGCTCGGGCGCTGGGTGCCCGCGCCGCCGCGGCGGGGGAGCCGGGCGATGTCGTGCTGCCTGCCGGCGAGCCCACCTGGTGCGACGGCGGGCCTCTGGACACGTTCGGTGCCGGTGAGCTGCAGGGCGCTGGACTGATCCCGGCCGCCAACTTGGTTGTGGGCGACCTCGGCGCGCTGCGGGACTGCGAGCCCGTCGCCGATCTGGCGCCCGATCAGCGGCGGGCGGTCGGCCATCTCGGCGGTGGTGCCTGCATCGTGGCCCCGGCCGGGTCGGGCAAGACCCGGGTGCTCACCGAGCGGGCCCGATGGTTGGTGCGCGACCTGGGCGTGGCGCCTGCGGCGGTGTGTCTGGTGGCCTACAACGTGCGGGCCCGGGCCGAGATGCAGGAGCGCACCGCCGACCTCGAGGGCCTGGAGGTGCGCACCCTGAACAGCCTGGCGCTGGCGGTGTGCAACGGCACCGGCCCCTTCGCCCGTCCCACCCGCCACGGCCGGGTGGAGGTGATCGACGAGCGGGAGGTGCGAGATCTGCTGCATGGACTGGTTGGGGAACGCGCCCCCCGTCGTCGGCGCCGGGCCATGACCGACCCGCTGGCTCCGTGGGTCGAGGCACTCAGCGCGTCGCGGCTCGGGCTGCGCGATCCTGCCGATGTCGAGCGCGACTACGCCCCCGACGTCGAGGGCTTCACCGACGTGGCCCCGGCTTACGCAGAGGCGCTGGAGGAGAGAGGCGCCGTCGATTTTGACCACCAGATCGTGCGGGCTATCGACGTGCTACTCACCGACCCAGCGGCGAGGGCCGCGGCCCGCCGGGCGTGCGGCGTGCTGCTGGTGGACGAGTTCCAGGACCTGACCCCGGCCCACCTGCTCATGATCCGCCTGGTGGCTGGCCCGAGGGCCGAGGTCATCGGGGTGGGCGACGACGACCAGACCATCTACGGCTATTCAGGCGCCTCGCCCCGCTGGCTGATCGAATACGAGCGCTTCTTCCCGGGCGCGGCCCGGCACCTGCTGGGTGTCAACTACCGCTGCCCGCCCGAGGTGGTCGAGGCCGCGTCCAACCTGCTGTCACACAACCGCCACCGCATCCCCAAGGACATTGAGCCGGCGGCGGGACGGTCGGCCGCCGGCCGGTCCTTGGCGGTCGAGGCGGCCGGCGACGGCGGTCTGGCCGTGGTGGAGAATGTGCGGGCCCTCATGGGCGCGGGAGCCGAGGCGCGTGACATCGCCGTGCTGACCAGGGTCAACAGCGCGCTGCTGGCCCCGCAGATCCTGCTGTCGGAGGCCGGGATCGACTGCATGGCCCCCGTCGGCCCGTGGTTCCTGGAGCGCACAGGCGTCGCCTCCATGCTGGCCTGGCTGCGGCTGGCCACATCCGCAACGTCCCGGTTGCCCGCCGACGCCCTCGCCATGGCAGCCCGGCGACCACCCCGGGGCATATCGCCGCGGGTGATCGAATGGATCGCGGAGCAGCACAACGCCGGCGGACTACGGCGGCTGGCCGGGCGCATCTCCGACGCGCGGACCGCGGAGCGGGTATCGGACTTCGCAGACGATGTTGAGCGCCTCGGCGGGATGGCCCGCGACGGGGCCGACACTCTCGGCCTGCTGGAGGCAATACGGGACGGCACCCAACTCGGCGCGACTCTCGACGCGCGCCTCGACGCCTCTCGCCGCGCAGTGGACCGATCGGCTCACGGCGACGATCTTCGGGCCCTCATGTCGGTGGCACCCCACTGCGGCGACCCGACCGAGTTCGAGGACTGGCTGCGGCACCGCCTTACCGAGGGCAGCCGCGGCGGCGACGAGGAGGGGGATCCCCGTGCCGGTCGCCCGTCGTGGGGCCGGGGCGTGCGGCTGGCTACCGTGCACCGGGTCAAGGGCTTGGAGTGGCCCCACGTGATCGTCCTGTCGGCCACAGAGGGCCTGATGCCCCACCGTCTGGCCAGCGACACCGAGGAGGAGCGCCGGGTGTTCCACGTCGCCATCACCCGCGGCTCGGAGTCGGTGCTGATCGTCGCCGACGGCCCCCAGTCGCCGTTCATCAGGGAGATGCAGTGGCGCTCCAAGCTCCAGCCGTCGGGCATCCCGGCCGAGCGTCCCGCGGCTCCGAGCCGCGACCAACCGGCCAAGCCGGCTGCGTCCGTGTCGAAGTCGCAGAGCCCTCCGATCGACGAGACCGCCGAGCCTCAGGCCGCGGCGGCATTCGAGCAACTGCGTCAGTGGCGTCTGGAACGCAGCAGAGCTGACGGCGTACCGGCCTACGTGGTCTTCTCCGACGCCACTCTCCGGCAGTTGGCCCGGCAGCGGCCGGTCACGGACGCAGGTCTATTGGCAGTAAGCGGCATCGGCCCTGCCAGGCTCACCGCATACGGCGCAGCTCTCAAGGACCTGTTTGCCGACTTGAACCGGTAGATCGTCCGCTCAGCCGAGGGTCTCGTCCAGGGCTTGGACGAGGGTGTTCCACGACAGGGTGGCGCACTTGATGCGCACCGGAAACTTCACCACACCTTGCAGGGCCTCGAGGTCGCCGAGCTTCACGTCGCCGGCGCCGTTGCCGCTGCCGGGCTCATCGTCGAGCTCGTCGCCCGTGCCGCCGATGCCGCTGCCGTGGATTGACATCATCCGCTTGAAGGCCTGCACCAGCCGCCGCACCTCCGCGACCGTCCGGCCCTTGACCGCGGTGGACATCATCGACGCCGACGACTGGCTGATGGAGCATCCCTGACCGCCGGTGGACACTTCAGTAATCACACCGTCGCTCACTTCCACGTAGACGATCACCTCGTCTCCGCACAGCGGGTTGAAACCCACGGCTTGGACGGCGGGAGGGACCTCAAGCTCGCCGCGGTTACGGGGGTTGCGGTAGTGGTCGAGGATGATCTCCCGGTAGAGGTCCTCCAGCCCGGCCACGACTGACTCCCTCCTACCCGAAGAACTCGCCCGCCGCGCCGAGGGCGTCGGCGAGGGCGTCCACGTCGGCCGTGTCGTTGTAGACGTACAGCGAGGCCCGGGTGGTGGCCGGGACCCCGAGGTGGCGCATGAGGGGCTTGGCGCAGTGGTGGCCGGCCCGCACGCACACGCCCCGGTCGTCGAGCACCTGGGAGAGGTCGTGGGGGTGGATGTCTCGGAAGCTCATCGACAGGACCCCGCCCCGGCAGGCCGGCTCCGACGGTCCGTGCACCGCGAGTTCCGGGCCGTAGCGGTCCTGGAGCGTGCGCAGTGCGTAGGCGGTGAGGCTCACCTCGTGCTCACGCACCCGGTCCATGCCCAGCCCGTCGAGGTAGCGCACTGCCTCGCCGAGACCGACGATCTCGGCGATGGGCGGGGTTCCGGCCTCGAACTTGTGGGGGATGTGATTGGGCAGGAAGCCGTCCTTGCGCACGTCGAGGATCATCTCGCCGCCCCCGAGGAACGGCGGCATGGCCTCCAGCAGCTCGGCCCGGGCCCACAGCACCCCGATTCCGGTTGGCCCGCACATCTTGTGGCCGGTGAATCCCAGGAAGTCGGCGCCGAGCGCCTGCACATCGGTGGGCAGGTGCGGAACGTACTGGGCTGCGTCGACCAGAACCAGCGCTCCGGCGTCGTGGGCGGCGTCGGCTAGCCGGCGTACTGGGTTGAGTGTGCCCAGCACGTTGCTCATGGCGGTTACGCCCAGCAGCTTGGCCCCGTCGAGCAGCCGGTCCAGGTTGCTGAGATCGAGCTGCCCGTCGGCGCTGACGCCGATCCAGCGCAGCTCGAAGCCCTTCTCGGCTGCCATGATGTGCCACGGCACGATGTTGGCGTGGTGCTCCATCTCGGTGATCACCACGGCATCGCCGGGTCCGAGGTTGGCCCCACCCCAGGACCGGGCCACCAGGTTGATGGCCTCGGTGACGTTCTTGGTGAACACGATCTCGTCGGCCGAGGGCGCGTTGACGAACCGGGCAACGGCCGTCCGGGCCGCCTCCATGGCCTCGGTGGCCTGGGCTGCGATCTCATACGCGCCCCGGTGGACGTTGGCGTTGATCGTCTCGTAGTAGCTGTTCATGGCGTCGAGAACGCACCGGGGCTTCTGCGACGACGCAGCCGAGTCGAGGTAGATGATGGGCCGGCCGCGCACCTCCCTCCCCAGCAGGGGGAAGTCAGCGCGGGTACCCGCTCCTAGCTCGCTGCCCTCTCCACTCACGACGCGAACCGCTCGTAGCCCTCGCGTTCGAGCTGATCGGCCAGCTCGGGGCCGCCGCTGGTGGTGATGCGGCCGCCCATGATCACATGCACCCGGTCGGGCTCAAGACCGGCGGTGAGGATGCGCTGGAAGTGGGTTATGGCCAGGACGCCCAGCTCCGGCCGCTCCGACCGGACCTCCTTCAGGCCGGTGGCGACGATGCGCAGGGCGTCGATGTCTAGGCCGGTGTCGGTCTCGTCGAGGATGGCCATCTCCGGTTCCAGCACCGCCATCTGGAGTATCTCGTTGCGCTTCTTCTCGCCGCCGGAGAACTTCTCGTTGAGGTGGCGATCCATCAGTTGCGAGTCGATGGCCAGGCGCTCCATCCACTCGACCATGGTCATGTAGGTCTCGATCGAGCTGACGTCGGTGCCTTTGCGGGCCTGCAGGGCCTGGGTGAGGAAGTTCCTCACCGAAACGCCCGGGATCTCCTGGGGGTACTGGAAGGCCAGGAACAGGCCGGCCTTGCCCCGCACCTCCGGGGGCCAGGAGGTGATGTCCTCGCCCTTGAAGCGGATCGAGCCGCTGGTCACCTCGTACTCGGGGCTGCCGAGCAGGGTGGAGGCCAGGGTGGACTTGCCCGACCCGTTGGGACCCATGAGGGCGTGCAGTTCGCCCGCGCCGACCACGAGGTCTACGCCGCGCAGTATCTCGACGCCGCCGTCGGCGGTGGCCACATGCAGGCCGTCGATCTCGAAGAGCGGTGCTGCGGGCACGCTCCGATCCTACGGCCGCGCCGGGGCGGGCACTACGGGGACACCCCATAGCTGGGGCGGCCCGATAGCTTGGCGGCCAGGTTCGATTCTCAGGAGAGTCCCACGTGAACTTCGCATTCACCGATGAGCAGGAGCAGCTTCGAGACTTCGTTCGCAGCTTCCTGGAGGAGAAGTCGCCCGAGTCCGCGGTCCGGGAGCAGATGGACACCGAGCGGGGCTTCGACCCCGACGTGTGGGCCCAGATGTCCGAGCAGATGGGCCTGCCCGCCCTGACCATCCCCGAGGAGTACGGCGGCCAGGGCTTCACCCGCATCGAACAGGTCGTCGTGCTCGAGGAGATGGGGCGGTCGCTGCTGTGCGCCCCCTACTTCTCCTCGGCGGTGATGGCTGCCAACACGCTGATGCTCAGCGGGGACGAGTCGGCCCAGCAGGCCCACCTGCCGGGCATTGCCTCGGGTGAGACCCGGGGGACCTTGGCCTTCACCGAGCAGAACGGCCGCTGGGACGAGCCCGGCATCACCATGGCCGCGACGGCCGAGAACGGCGGGTGGCGGCTGGACGGCGTCAAGATGTACGTCCTCGACGGGCACACCGCCGACCTGCTGATCGTGGCCGCCCGCACCGGCGGCGGCGTCTCGCTGTTCACGGTGGATCCCGGTGCCGACGGGCTGACCCGGACGGCGCTGTCGACCATGGACCAGACCCGCAAGCAGGCCAAGCTCACCTTCGAGGGCGTGGAGGCCACGCTCATCGGCACCGAGGGCCAGGGATGGCCGGTGCTGGAGGGCGTGCTCGACCTTGCCTCGGTGGCCCTGGCCGCTGAGCAGGTGGGCGGAGCCCAGCGCTGCCTCGACATGTCGGTCGAGTACGCCAAGGTCCGGGTGCAGTTCGGGCGGCCCATCGGCTCGTTCCAGGCCATCAAGCACAAGTGTGCCGACATGCTGCTGGAGGTGGAGTCGGCCAAGTCGGCCGCCTACTACGCAGGCTGGTGCGCGGCCGAGATGAACGACGAGCTGCCCCAGGTGGCGTCGCTGGCCAAGAGCTACTGCTCGGAGGCCTACTTCCACGCCGCGGCCGAGAACATCCAGATCCACGGCGGGATCGGATTTACCTGGGAGCACCCCGCGCACCTCTACTTCAAGCGGGCCAAGAGTTCCGAACTCCTCTTCGGAGACCCCACCTACCATCGGGAACTCCTGGCCCAGCGCATCGGCCTCTAGAGCGGTACGGCGGGCGCCGTGATCTGGCTGATCGCCGCGGTCGGCCTGGCCGCGGTGGTGGCGATCGCGTTCGTGTCGGTGGGGATCGCGGTCGGGCGCCTGGAGCACGAGACCGCTCCGTCGGTCTACCGGCTGGCCGCAGCCGTCGATTATGTGGCCGACCGCCTGCCCGACGAGGTCACAGCCAGGATCAGCTACGACGACGTGAGGAAGGTACTGGGCTGGCACCTCGACTGGTTCGCGGCGGTGGGTCTGGCCACCTCCCACGGCCAGGAGCTCGGTGACTCCGCGGTGGCTGTGGACGGTATGGCGGTGGCGGACACCGACGCGGCAACCGACGCGGTGGTGGCCCGATCGCTTGCGGAGGGCGGCCCCGATCCGGTCGACGTGGTGTGCATCCTTGAGGCCCAGCTCGCCTACCTGGCCGAGATAGGCGCCCTCAGCGCCGGCGAGCCCCCGCCTCGTGACCGGCAACCGTGAGCAGAAAGCGTGGCGCGAGGGGCGACTGTGTGGTTGACTGGTGCCACCAAGGAAAGGAGGTGGTCCAGCTGAGTGCTTTATGCGTTGTGACCTTGGAGGTGGCTGGCCGCTAGCTACGGCAAGCTGGACCGACTGGCGAATCCCCGCCAGCTCCACCCCCGATCCGAGTCGCCGGACCTAGTCACATCCGGCGCGGCGCCTGCGGCTGTTGCCGCGGTGCCACACGGCTCGACCGGGATTTCCAGCAAGAATCGATGTGTGGGGCGGGTCCCTGAGGCCCGCCCCACCTCGCGCCCGCACACGGAGGTACCGTGACCCGGATGGAGGGCCGGTTCACCGTCGACTCGAACACGCTGACCGCCCATCTGGCCCGCCCCGCACGGGCTCCCGCGGTGCAGCCGGCAGCGGTGATCGTCCACGGCTTTCCCACCGAGGCGGGGGGCGGAATCAACTCGACGAGGACGATGCCGGCTCTCGCCGACCTGATCGCGGCTGAGACCGGGTTCGCTGCCCTGACCTACGCCTCGAGGGGAGTGGCCGGATCCGCAGGCGACTTCTCGCTCGACGGTTGGCGGCGCGATCTCGCCGGAGCGGTCGACTTCCTCGCCACGGAGGTGAGCTGTGACGGGATCTGGATCATCGGCTTCGGAACCGGCGGCGCGCTGGCCGTGGTGGTGGCCAGCACCGACGAGCGGGTCAGGGGTGTGGCCGCGGTGGCCGCGCCGGCCGACTTCGAGGACTGGGCCCGCAACCCCCGCAAGCTGCTGGTGTATGCCCGTGACGTGGGAGTCGTGAGCGACCCGGAGTTCCCAGAGCGGTTCGATCGATGGGCGGCAGAGATCCGGTCCGTGCGGGCAGTCGAGGCCGCGGAGTCGCTGGGGGACCGGTCGCTCCTGGTTCTGCACGGCAGCGACGATGAGACGGTGCCCGTTTTCGACGCCCGGGTTCTGGCCGACGCCCATCCGGGCGCTGACCTCAGGATCATCAGCGGTGCCGGCCACCATCTCCGCCACGATCCCCGAGCAGTGGCTGTGCTGCTCGGATGGCTCGAGCGCCAGCGCCAGTCGCTACTGGCCCCGCTCGTTGCGGGCGAAGCGAACGGTTCCGGCCAGCACGTCTAGCCGCGAAGCCGGTCTCAGTCGGCGCTGTCGATCGGCAGGGTGATGGTGAACCGCGACCCGTAGCCCTCCTGCGAGGTCACATTCACGTCGCCGCCGTGGTTCAGGGCCACATGCCGCACGATGGACAGCCCAAGACCGGTGCCCCCCGTGTTGCGGCTCCGGGCCCGGTCAACCCGGTAGAACCGCTCGAAGATCCGGGATCGCTCTGAGGCCGGGATGCCGATGCCCTCGTCGGCCACCGACACATGCAGGTCCCGGTCATGGGTCTCGACCACGACGTCGACCCGGCCGCCGGGCTCGCTGAACTTCACCGCGTTGTCGAGCAGGTTGAACACCGCCGACTCCAGCTGCCGCCGGGCTCCCCGGATCACCGAGACGTCCTGCTCGCCCGAGACGATCACCATGATGTCCCGCTGCTCGGCTGGCTGGCTGATCCGGTCGGCGGCGGCCGCGACGACCGCACAGATGTCGACCTGCTCGTCGGACCGGCCGCTCTCGTCCTCCAGCATCGCCAGCGTCAGCAGGTCGTCAATGGTGTCGGCCACCCGCTGGATCTCGATCTGCATGCGGCCCGCGAGGCGGGTAGCCACCTCGGGCTCGGGATCGGCGGCCAGGGAGTCGGCCAGCAGGCTCAGCGCGCCGATCGGCGTCTTGAGCTCGTGGCTCACGTTGGCGACGAAGTCGCGCCGGACGGAGTCGATGCGGTGGTGCTCGGTGATGTCGTACACCAGCGCAACCGCCCCGAGCGTCTCGGAATCACGCTCGATCGGGCCGGCCTCCACCTCGTAGCTGCGGCGGGGCTCGGTGTGAAGTTCGACGGTGGTCGTCACCCGCTCGCCGGCCCGGGCCCGCTCAAGCAGCTCCTTGATCTCCCGGCCGACCAGGGCCTCGCCGTGGCGGGCCAGCAGGAACTGCTCCGCGGCCGCGTTCTGGGCCACCACGCTCCCGGTGCGGTCGCACACCACCAGCCCCGACTGGAGCCCGTCCAGGCTCGCCTCCAGCCGGCGAGCCGCGGTCACAGCCGAGACGCGGCCGGCCTCGGCGACGTCCCCACGCCGCTGAGCGGCTTCGATGAACCCGCGAGCCGACCGGGGCATCTCAGGGCCCGACCGACCCTCCGGCGACAGGCGCCGGAGCCAGCGGCGCAGCCGGACCCGGTCCAGCGCAATGCCCGTGACGGCACCGCCCACCACCAGCAGAACAGCGACTATGAGCGTCGTCATCGGACGCTCCTAGTCGGTCTTGTTCTCGCCGTTGGGGGACACCTCGGTCGAGCCGGGCGAGGGATCCTGGACGACAGACTCCTCCCGGGTCGGGTGCCTGGTCATCTTGTCCCGCCACGGCATGACGCCGGACACCATGTAGCGCACCCGGTCGCTGACGTTGACGGCATGGTCGCCTATGCGCTCGTAGTAGCGGGCGATCAGGGCCAGCTGCATCGCGGGCTGCACGTCCAGGTCCTTGGACCGGCTCACCTCCAGGAGGTTCCGCACGAACACGCGGTGGAGGCTGTCGAGCCTGTCGTCGATGTCGTCGAGGGCGCTGGCCAGGCCGGCGTCGCGCTCGGAGTAGGAGTCCACCGACAGCCGGATGAGCCGGATCGCCTCCTCGCTCATCTCCGCGATCAAGCCCCGCAGCTTCGGGGGCAGCTCGGCCGGGAACATCCGGCGGGCTCCCTTGCAGATGTTGCAGGCCAGCCCGCCGGTCCGCTCCAGCTCCGCGGTGATCCACATGGCGGCCAGGATCTGGCGGAGGTCGCCAGCCATGGGCTGCTGGAGGGCCAGCAGACTCTGGCACCTCTCCTCGACCTCAAGGGCGGCCACGTCGATGGCGTCGTCGTCGTCGATGATCTGCTGGGCCTCCGCCAGGTCGTACGTCAAGAGAGCGTCGGTGGCCCGGGCGACGGAGTCCCCGGCCCGGGCCGCGAGCTGCACGATCAGATCGCTGATCTCTTCGATCTCGGCGTGGAACGTCTTGCGGGTCTGCTCGGTCATGCTCGAAGCCTCACCCGAACCGTCCGGTGACGTAGTTCTCGGTGCGCTCGTCGGACGGGTTGGAGAAGATCTTCTGGGTGGCGTCCACCTCCACCAGGATGCCGGTGCGGGTGTCGTTCTCGGAGCGGACATCGGCGGTGAAGAAGGCGGTGGTGTCGCTCACCCGGGCGGCTTGCTGCATGTTGTGGGTCACGATCATGATCGTGTAGTCCTGCTTGATCTCCTGCATCAAGTCCTCGATGTGGGCGGTGGCGATCGGGTCGAGGGCCGAGCACGGCTCGTCCATCAACAGCACGTCGGGGCCCACCGCGATGGCCCGGGCGATGCACAGTCTCTGCTGCTGGCCGCCCGAGAGGCCAAGAGCCGAGTCCTTGAGACGGTCGCTGACTTCCTCCCACAGGGCCGCCTTGCGCAGCGAGTTCTCAACGATTTCGTCTAGGCCCTTCTTCTGGCCGGCCACCCGGGGGCCGTAGGCGACGTTGTCGTAGATCGACTTCGGGAACGGGTTGGGCTTTTGGAACACCATGCCGATGCGGCGTCGCACCTCGACCGGGTCGACTCGCTCGTCGTAGAGGTTCGTGCCCCGGTAGGTGATGGTTCCGGTCACCCGGGCGTCCTTGATCAGGTCGTTCATCCGGTTGTAGCAGCGCAGCACTGTCGACTTGCCGCATCCTGAGGGGCCGATCAAGGCCATGATCTGGTTCTTTCGCACATCGAACGTGACGTCCCGCACCGCCCGGAAGCTGCCGTAGTAGACGTTCACGTCCTCGGATCGGAACACGACGTCCCTCTCGGTCGCCACCGAGGGCGTTCCCGGTGCCGCGCTCGGATCGCCGGCGGCGACTGGGCGCTCGATCAAGCGGGGAGCCTCGTCGGTCATCGACACTTCAGCCTCTCTTCTTCTCGAACCGGTTCCGTAGCAGGATCGCAGCGGAGTTCATCATTAGCACGAACACAAGCAGCACGACGATGGCGGCGGCCGCGGCCGCGGTGAAGCCGACGTCCCGGCCCGACTGCACGGTCCAGGTCGTGATGACGATCGGCAGGGCAGTGAACCGATCGGTGAGGGCGCTGATGTCGAAGAGCCCGGGATTGTCACCGAGCCGCCCGGAGATGGCGCCTACCAGGATCAGCGGGGCGGCCTCGCCGACCGCCCGGGCCATCGACAGCAGCGTGCCGGTGAGGATGCCGGGCGCGGCGTAGGGAAGCACCTGGGTTCGGATCATTTCCCACCTGGTGGCCCCTACGCCGTAGGCGCCCTCCCGCAGCTCGATGGGCACCGCCCGGAAGGCCTCGCCGGAGGTGATCACCACTATCGGCAGCACGAGGATGGCCAGGGTGATCCCGCCCGACAGGGCCGAGCTCCCGCCGGTGAGGCGGTCGAGGCCGAAGATCTGGCCGTTCAGCAGCAGAGCGAGACCGAGCAGGCCATACACCACCGACGGCACTCCGGCCAGGTTGCGGATGTTGACCTCGATGAACGCGGTGAAGCGGTTCCGGGGCGCGTACTCCTCGAGGTACACCGCCGCGCCGATCCCGATCGGGAAAGCCAGCACGGCCACGATGATGGCGATCCACAGCGAGCCGTACATGCCCTGGTGGATGCCGAGTCGCTCGTCTTCTGACCGGGACCGCAGGGTGCCCTGGAGGAACTCCCACAGCCGGGTGCCGAGCTGGTCGGTGCTGTCCAACGCGACGGTGATCAGCAGTACCGCGAGCAGGGCCAGCGTGATCAGCAGGCACGACTGGAGCAGCGTCCTGAACAGCAGGCCCCGAGTGTCAACCCGGCGCCGCTCGATCGAGGCGGCGATGGCCGCCCGGGACCGGTCATCGGAGAGGCGGCTGATCATCGGTCCGGCTCCACTAGTAGACCTCCCGGACCTTCGCCACGAAGCGCGACGCGATGATGTTGAGGCTCAAGGTGGTCAAGAACAGGAGCAGGCCTACGAAGTAGAGGCTCTGGAAGGTGAGGCCCTCGCCCACGACGCTGTCGGTGCCCGAGGCCAGAGAGGCCATGGCCGCGGTCATGGTCAGGCCTCCTTCGAATGGGTTGTCCGTCCACCGGGCCGCGTCGGCCGCGCCGGCAGCCATGAAGACCACCATCGTCTCACCGATGGCCCGCGAGACGGCCACGATGAAGGCGGCCACGATGCCGGAGATGGCCGCGGGCAGCACGACTGTCGTGGCCGTGGTCCTCTTGCGGGCGCCGAGCCCCGCTGAGGCCTGGCGTAGCGAGTCGGGCACCGCGGCCATGGCGTCCTCGGAGATCGAGGCCACCAGCGGGATGGTAAGGATGCCCACACCGATGCCCGCTGCGGTCAGCGAGCCGGCGTTGTTGGGCGCGAACTCCAGCCACACATTGAGTATCCAGGCCAGGGCAAGGGCGAAGACGACGACCAGCGTTGCTATCGACG
Organism: Acidimicrobiaceae bacterium; assembly: GCA_009837445.1. GTDB lineage: Bacteria > Actinomycetota > Acidimicrobiia > Acidimicrobiales > Aldehydirespiratoraceae > Aldehydirespirator. Next base: position 400,966 of record VXTM01000021.1, on the reverse strand, counting down.
CCACCGCGCCGATGCGGGCCGAGGGATCAGTCGTTCCCTCCCGGTACTGCTTGATCTTGGATCGTGCTATCACCGCGGATATCGCCGCGTAGCCGATCAGGATCACCGCGCCCAGCACCAGGAAGGTGGTCTTCCCGATACGCCCCACGATGTTGGGCGCGATCCATGTGAGTGCGAAGAATCCCAGGACAACCGACGGGATTCCAGCCAGGATCTCCAGCGCGGGCTTAAGCCAGGACCGGACCCTCCGGTTGGCGTACTCCGACAGGTACACCGCGGCGCCCAGACCCAGCGGTCCGGCCACCACCATGGCGATGCCGGTGACGATCAGGGAGGCCACGACGATGGTGGGAATGTCGTAGAGGCCTCGCCGGGGGAACCATCCCTGCTGTCCCCAGGTGTCGGCCCACACCACACCGGTGACGAACGTCCACGCCTCACGCACGAGGCTCCACACGATCAGCGTGCTGACCAGGACCGACACGAGCGCCGTCACCAGCAGGATGTACCTGATGATCACCTCGCGGTGCCTGCGGGAAGGCGCGATCTGAAGCTGGTCGACGGTGAGGAGCTCTTGGTGTACGACGCTCGTGTCGGTCATTCGGCGCAAGGAGCTTCCTGGTCGGATCCGGGCCTGGCCGGTCCGGACCTGGTCGGATCCGGGCCTGGCCGGCCGGTGTTCTAGCTGATGAGGGTGCGGTTGTGCCAGCGGTCTGCGGTCTCGGTGTGGGCTGCGTCGGTGAGGGGTATGTAGCCGACCTCGTTGACGGCCTGGGTGAGGGCGTCGGAGACGTAGAAGTCGAGGTAGGCGGTGATTGCGGGGTTGGCTGCGGCCTTGTCCGCGTTGACGTAGATCCACAGGTCCCGGCTGACCGGGTACTCGTTGGAGGCGATGGCGGCTTCGGTGGGCTCGACGCATCCGTTGCCGCCGTCGACCTCGAGCAGCTTCACGCCGGAGGCGTTGACGGCGAAGGCGAAGCCGACCCAGCCCAAGCTGGTGCCGCTGGACTGGATGCCCTGCAGGATGACGTTGTCGTCGCCCGACGGGCTGTAGTCGGTGCGGGTGGTGGCCTCCACGCCGGCTTCCTCGGCCTGGTCCTCGAGGACGATCTCGACGAAGGAGTCGAAGGTGCCTGACTCCTCGCCGGGGCCGAAGATGTCCAGCGGCGCATCGGGTAGGCCCGCAGAGGCCTCGGCCCAGGTGCTGGTGCCCTCGCCGTTGGGGCCGATGAGGTCGAAGAGCTGGTGGAAGCTCAGGCACTCGACGGCGTCGTTACTGGCGTTGGTCATCAACGCGATGCCGTCGACGGCAACCTTGAGCTCGACGATGTCGGTGATGCCGGCCTCGAAGCAGTCCTCCTTCTCCGCGTCCTTGATCTGGCGGGAGGCGTCGGAGATGTCGGTCGCGCCCTCGCAGAACAGCTTGAAGCCGTCGCCGGTGCCCGGGCCGTCCACGGTCACCGACACGTCCGGGGCCACGTCCTCGAACAGCTCAGCCACCCGGATCGAGATCGGTTCAACCGTCGACGAACCCGAGATACTCACCTCGCCGGAGACAGCGGAAGCCTCCTCTTCGACCTCGTCGCCACCGCATGCTGCGGCCATCAGAGACAGCGTCACGAGAATCACCGGCAACCACAGCAGCCGGCGCCTTGGTTTGCGCACTCAGTCGTCCCTCCTTGGGGGAAACGGCATGGCATGAGCCCGCGCCACGCGAGCCGCAAGCAAGCTAGAGGGGGGCAGGTTTCTGACAGAGAATGTGACCGTGAACCGGGAGTGAATGCCGGTAAACGGAAGGTTAAATGTCTAGCTCAAGCTGTCCAGCGCGTCCTGGAGACGGCTCCGGTTGAACGAGCCGACCCTCTCGACCCGGGTCTCACCCGCGCCGTCGAGCAGTATGAGAGCGGGGTTGCCGGCGTTGTAGTGGCTCCACGAGTCCGGGCGCTCATCCCAGAGCATGATCGGGGGACCTCCGGCGGAGGCCAGGAAGCTCTCGGCCTGGGACAGACTGTCCGTGCCGCCCACGCCTATGACGGTCACTCGGTCTACGTTGTCTCGAGCGAACTGCTCGACCGACGAGGCCTCCCGCCGGCAGATCGGTCAATGGGGCGCCCAGAACCACAGCAGCAGCGGCGTGGAACCGTCCACGAAGTCTCGAAGGTTGACCGTCGCGCCGGTGCGCAGGTCGGTCATCTCGTCATCGGGCACGTCGGTCGCGAGGATCGCAGGGGCGGCGGTGCTGGTGGGTGCTGCAGTGGTGGTGGGCGCGGCAGTGGTGGTGGGCGCGGCAGCGGTGGTGGGCGCGGCGGTAGTGGTGGGTGCGGCAGTCGTCGTGGTTGCGGCTGCGGCTACGGCCGCCGCTTCGGCTTCGGCGGCGGCCCGGGCGGCTGCCTCCGCGGCGGCTTGGGCTTCGGCTTCGGCGGCGGCCCGGGCGGCGGCTTCGGCTTCGGCAGCAGCCTGCGCTTCAGCGGCCGCGGCAGCCTCGGCTTCGGCTTCGGCGGCGGCCCGGGCGGCGGCTTCGGCTTCGGCAGCAGCCTGGGCGGCTGCCTCCGCGGCGGCCTCGGCCTCCGCTTCGGCGGCTTGGGCTTCGGCTTCGGCGGCGGCCCGGGCGGCGGCTTCGGCTTCGGTAGCAGCCTGGGCGGCTGCCTCCGCGGCTGCTTGGGCCTCGGCTTCGGCTAAGGCGGCTTCGGCTTCTGCCTCGGCGGCTTGGGCTTCGGCTTCGGCGGCGGCCTGGGCGGCGGCCTCGGCCTCAGCCGCGGCGGCTTCAGCCTCGGCCTCGGCTTCAGCGGCTTGGGCCTCGGCGAAGTCGGTGTCGACCGCTGCGCTGGTCGTGGGCGTCACGGCCCCGGCGTCCGCGCTGTCTGGACCCGGCTCCCCGTCGGTGCCGCAGGCTGAGGCCAGCAGGGCCGCAGCGGAGAGCGCCACGGCAACTCGGAATCGGTGCGGCACTGTCATCGCTCAGGTCATGGTGGCCAGCTGCTCGATGAGGCTGTCCGGGTCGTAGCTGCCGGCGCTTCCCTCCACGACGTTGCCGCCGCGGTCGAGCAGTAGCACGGTGGAGTTCCGGCGCACACCGAAGTGGCGCCAGGACTCGTTGGAGTCGCTCCACAGCATGGTGAAGGTGGTGCCGGTCCGCTCGACGAAGTTCTGGGCGTAGGCGAGGTCGTCCTGGGCGCCGATGCCCACCACCTTCACGGTGTCTGGGTTCTCCTGAGCGAACTGCTCAAGGGCCGGACCCTCTCTCCGGCAGGTCGGTCAATGGGGCGCCCAGAACCAGAACAGCAGGGGAGTGGACCCGTCGACGACCGCTTGGAGGTTGACGGCCTCGTCGGTGTGCACGTCGACCATCTGGAGGTCCGGGACATCGCCCGGCCCCGTGGCCGCGGCGCTGCCGGCCGTCTCGGACGGGTCAGCCGCCGAAGTGGCGGACGACTCCTCCCGCTCTACCGGGGCTTCCGGGTCGGTGGTCTCGATGACGGTGACCGGATCGTCGGAGCCGCAGGCCGCGGCAACCATCGCGAGGGCGATGGCCGCGGCGAAGGTGATGGGTCGGAACCTCATTCGTCCTTCTTCTTGCCGCGCGCCTTCTGGGCTTTCTTCCAGGCCCGGACCCGCTGGAGAGACTCGGGTCCGTCGATGTCGGCCACCGACCGGGGCTGGTCGTCCGAGAACGCTCCGGCCTGCTCCTGCCAGCCCTCCGGCTGCACACCGAAGCGCTTGGCCAGCACCGCGGTCAGGATCCGGGCCTTCTCGTCGCCGTAGCCGGGCAGGTCCCGCAAACGCCCGAAGAGCTCCTCGCCGGTGACGGCGTCAGCCCAGATTGCGCCCGCGTCGCCGCCGTAGCAGTCGGCGACGTGCCGGCACAGGGACTGCATCCGCTGGGCCATCGATCCGGGGAAACGGTGCAGGGCCGGCTTGGCCCTGACCAGTGTCGCGAAGTCCTCGGGGTCGCGCTCCGAGATGTCGTGGGCGTCCAACTCCGATCCGAGCCGTTCGGCCAGACGGTGAGGGCCCATGAACGCCCACTCCATGGGAATCTGCTGGTCGAGCAGCATCCCCAGCACCAGCGCCAGCGGGTCGTTGTTCACCAGCCGGTCGGCGGCCTCGTCTCCGGTGACCGCCAGAGTTCCCGTCGCAGTGGGGGTCATCGATCGGAGCATAATCTTGCGCCGGTGTCGGGATGGCCCGGATCGTCGCGTTCGGCGTCGATGCCGTAGCGCTCCATGGCCGCGGCCACCTCGTCCGGCTCGGCCTCACCCAAGGCCACCAGGGCTGACAGCACGGCTACCACGATGTGGTCGGCGTCCACCTCGAAGAACCGCCGGAGCGCCTCGCGGGTGTCCGAGCGGCCGAACCCGTCGGTGCCCAGCACGTGCAGGGGCCTGGGCGTGAAGCGGGCGATCTGGTCGGGGACCAGAGTCATGTAGTCGGTCACGGCCACGATCGGGCCGTCGGAGTCCGACAGCCTCCGGGTGACAAGAGGGACGACCGGATCGCTCCCGGGGTTCAGGCGGCTCCGGCGCTCGACGTCGAGGGCCTCCCGGCGCAAGCGCTGGTAGGAGGTGGCGCTCCACAGTTCGGCGGAGACGTCATGGTCGGCGGCCAGCCGCGCCTGGGCTTCGAGCGCGGCGCCCACCGACGCGCCCGAGAACAGGATGGTGGCGCAGCGACCGCGCCCGCCCGGCCCGTCGTCGAACTTGTAGAGGCCGCTGCAGATGTCCTCGTCGCTCACGTGGTCGGGCCGGGGCGGCTGCTCGTAGTTCTCGTTGTAGATCGTGATGTAGTAGAAGACGTCGGTTCCGTCGCCGGCGTCGGGCGGGCACATGCGGCGCAGGCCGTCGTCGATGATGGCCCCCAGTTCGTAGGCGAAGGCCGGGTCGTAGGCCTCGCAGGAGGGGACGGTGGACGCCAGCACATGGCTGTGGCCGTCCTGATGCTGCAGTCCCTCGCCGGGCAGCGTCGTGCGCCCCGCCGTGGCGCCGATGAGGAAGCCTCTGGCCCGGGCGTCGGCAGCCGCCCATATGGAGTCGCCCACCCGCTGGAAGCCGAACATCGAGTAGAACGCGTAGAAGGGCACCATGGGAACGCCGAGGTTGGCGTAGGACGTGGCCGCGGCTAGCCAGCTCGCCAGCGAGCCGCACTCCGTGATGCCCTCCTCGAGGATCTGGCCGTCGGAGGACTCGCTGTAGCTCAGCAGCAGGTCGTGGTCGACCGGTTCGTAGAGCTGGCCGTGGGGCGCGTAGATCTTGAACTCCCGGAACAGCGAGTCCATGCCGAAGGTTCGGGCTTCGTCGGGGACGATGGGCACGACGCGGGGACCGAAGTTCAGGTCCCGCAGCAGGTCCCGCAGCAGGCCGGTGAAGGCCATGGTGGTGGACACCTTCCGCCCGCCCGACCCCTTGCGCACGTCAAGGAAGGGACCGTCGGCAGGGGGCACGATTGGTCGCCGGTCCCGGACCACCCGGCGGGGCACCGCACCGTCGAGGGCCCGGCGGCGATCCATCATGTACCGGATCTCCTCGGAGTCGGGAGCCGGCCGGTAGTACGGGGGGATGCCGTCGGCGAGGTCCTCTTCGGCGATCTCGTTCTCCATGTGCAGCCGCGACCGCAGCTCCATCAACTGCGAGGTGGTCATCTTCTTGATCTGGTGGGTGGCGTTGCGGCCCTCGAAACCCTGTCCCAGGGTCCATCCCTTGATCGTCTTGGCCAGGATCACGGTGGGCTGGTCCTTGACCTCGACGGCCGCCTTGAACGCGGCGTAGACCTTCTGGTAGTCGTGGCCGCCCCTCGGCAGAACTCGCAGGTCCTCGTCGGAGAGGTGCTCGACGAGCTTTCGGAGCCGGGGATCGGGTCCGAAGAAGTGCTCGCGGATGTAGGCGCCCGTTTCCACCGCGTAGCGCTGGTACTCGCCGTCCACGGTGGTTGCCATCTTGTTGAGCAGGGCGCCGTCGGTGTCGCGCATCAGCAGTTCGTCCCACCTGGAGCCCCAGATCACCTTGATCACGTTCCAGCCCGCGCCCCGGAACACGCCCTCGAGCTCCTGGATGATCTTGCTGTTGCCCCGGACCGGCCCGTCGAGGCGCTGCAGGTTGCAGTTGACCACCCATTTGAGGTTGTCCAGCCCGTTGCGGCCGGCGAGCGAGATGGCGCCCAGAGTCTCGGGCTCGTCGCATTCGCCATCGCCGAGGAAGCACCACACCGTGCTTTCTGACGTGTCGTCGATGCGCCGGTTGTGGATGTAGCGGTTGAAACGGGCGTGGTAGATGGAGTTGATCGGGCCGAGGCCCATAGACACCGTCGGGTACTCCCAGAAGTCGGGCATCAGGCGGGGGTGGGGGTAGCTGGACAGCCCGTTGCCGCCCACCTCCATCCTGAAGTTGTCGAGCTGCCGCTCCGACAGGCGACCCTCCAGGTAGGCCCGGGCGTACACGCCGGGGGCGGCGTGGCCCTGGAAGTAGATGTGGTCACCGACCAGGCCGTCGTCCTTGCCCTTGAAGAAGTGGTTGAAGCCCACCTCGTACAGCGAGGCCGACGAGGCGAAGGTGGACAGGTGGCCGCCGATCCCGTCGGCGGTCTTATTGGCCCTGATCACCATGGCTGCCGCGTTCCACCGGATAAAGCGCCGGATGCGGCGCTCGACCTGCTCGTTGCCGGGGAAGAAGGGCTGCTCCGAGGCCGGGATGGTGTTGATGTAGGGCGTGTAGGTGGTGGGCGGCACGCCCAGCTGCTGCTCGTTGGACCGCTCGAGCAGCTTGGCCACGATGTAGCGGGCCCTCTCCCGCCCCCCGGCGGCCACCACCGCGTCGAGCGAGTCGATCCACTCCTGGGTCTCGGCCGAGTCGGTGTCGGGCAGCTGGCGCAGGAAGTTGTCGGTCATGGTCTCAATGATCGTACCGACGCAACCTGCGCCAGAAACGATGCGCGCCCACCGCCGGCCGGTGCGCGAATATCACCAAGATGCCCGCCGAAGCAATCACCGAGGCGACCACGGAGACAACCGTGGTGTACACCGACGGCGCCTGCCTGGGGAACCCCGGCCCGGGCGGCTGGGCCTGGGCTGTGCCCGGCGGGGACTGGGCCTGCGGTCCCGATCCGGACACCACCAACCAGCGGATGGAGCTGCGGGCCGTGCTGGAGGCGCTTCAGGAGTTGGACGGGCCGGTCGAGGTGGTCTCGGACTCGACCTACGTCGTCAAGTGCTTCCAGGACCGCTGGTACGAGGGCTGGATTCGGCGGGGCTGGCGGAACTCGAACCGCAAGCCGGTGGCCAACCAAGGCCTGTGGAAGCCGCTCATCGGGCTCTACCTGCCCCGCCAGGATGAGATCTCGTTCCGCTGGGTGAAGGGCCACTCCGGCGACGAGTGGAACGAGATCGTCGACCAGCTCGCGGTCGGCGCGGCCACCGACCAGCGCCCCCGCCGCGGCCCCTAGCCCCCGGCACTCCGACTCACCCAGTTTCCGTTCGGATTAGCGGGAGAGCACGGCCTCCAGGCCGGTGGTGATGTCGGGGTGGGCGAAGGTGAAGCCGCGGCGCTGGAGCACCGAGGGCGCCACCCGGGTGCTGCTGTAGAGCAGGGCCTCGGTGAGTTCGCGGCCCAGCTTGGCCCACAGGGCGGGCTTGGGGGTGGGCAGCACCGCGGGCCGGCGCAGCGCCCGGCCGAGCGCCGCGGTCAGCTCCCGGTTGGTGACCGGCTCGGGGGCGGTGAGGTTGACGGGGCCCTCCACGTCGGCCTCCAGCAGCCAGACAAGGGCTTCGACCTCGTCGTGCACGCTGATCCAGCTCATCCACTGGCGTCCGCTGCCGATCCGACCACCGATGCCGAGCCTGAAGAATGGCAGCATCTCGGCCAGGGCTCCGCCGGAGCGGCTGAGGACCACACCGGTGCGGGGATGGGCTACCCGGATGCCCGCGGTCCGGGCCGGCTCGGCGGCGGACTCCCAGTCGCGGCACACACCGGCCAGGAAGTCGTCGCCGCCGCTGGACGACTCGTCGAGGAGTTCGTCGCCGCGGTCCCCGTAGTACCCGATAGCCGACGCCGAGACCAGCACCGCGGGTGGCGCGTCGAGCCGAGCCAGCGTCTGGGCCAGCAGCGCCGTTGGATGCACCCGGCTGCGGGCAATGCGCTCCTTCTGCTCCGGCGACCAGCGCCGTGCCGCTATCGGTTCGCCGGCAAGGTGGACCACCGCGTCGAGTTCCTCCAGCCCGCCGGCGTCGATCCGGGAGGCGGATGGATCCCAGGCCACCGACATCGGCGGCGCCGACGGATCCGCGCTTCCCGGCCGTACGACCCGCACGATCAGGTGGCCGCTGGCTTCGAGCCGTTCGACCAGGGCCCGTCCGATCAGGCCGGTGGATCCGGTGACTGCGATTCGCATCCGGTTCGCCATGCCCGTGGTCTACCATCGCAGGCGTGATTGCGGGACCCTCGCGGTCCCAACAATGGCGAACAGGCCCTCGAAGCGGGGGAAGCGCAATGAACGAAGAGCCCAAGCCACCGGAAGCCAAGCCCGACGCCAAGAAGCTGTCCATCCCGCCGGGACTGGTGGCCGCTGTGCTGCTGGTGGCGGCACTGATCTTCTTCGTCGTCCAGAACGGCGACGATGTGGCCTTCGAATGGCTGATCTTCGACATGACTGGCCCTCTCTGGGTGGTGATCCTCGTGGCTGCGGTCGCGGGCGCGGTCCTCAACGAGGTGTTCGGATTCGTGCGGCGAAGGCGTCGCCGCCGCCGCTGAGACCATGGAATCCCGGTCGGTTCCGGACCTGGTCGCGGGTCGCGAAAGGTGAGCACCCGCGCGCTGATCCTCACTGCGCTGGTGTGCGGTCTGGTCATCCTGCTGGCCTTCACCGTGCAGGTACTCCTGGCCACCTGACCCGGTAGGGTCACCGGACGATCAGGGAGGCTGTGTGAGTGACGCAACCCACGACGTAATCGTCATCGGAGGAGGACCCGGCGGCTACGCCGCGGCCCTGCGCGGCGCGGGTGCCGGCCTCGACGTGGCCGTCGTTGAGAACAACAAGGTCGGGGGAACCTGCCTGCATGTCGGCTGCATCCCGGCCAAGGAGCTGCTCGAGGCGGCCTCGGTGTACCGCACCGTCGCAGCCGCAGCCGACTTCGGGATCACCGCGTCGGTGCCGGGCATCGACTGGTCCACGGTGCTCGGCCGCAAGCAGCGGGTCATCGATCAGCTCACCGCGGGGCTCTCCGGGCTGCTGGGCCACCGCAAGGTCACCGTCTATAGCGGCTCCGGCACCCTCAGCGGGCCCGGGACGGTTGAGGTGAGTCCCGCCGGCGGGGAGACCCCAATGGCGGTGACGGCACCGTCGGTCATCCTGGCCACGGGGTCGACGCCCCGAACGATCGGCGGCTTCGAAGTGGACGGCCGCGTCGTGGTCACATCGGACGAGCTGTTCTTCCTGGACCGCCTGCCGACATCGGCCGCGGTCATCGGCGGGGGTGCCATCGGTTGCGAGTTCGCATCGATGATGGGCGACCTCGGCGTGGACGTGACCGTGCTGGAGGCGCTGCCCAGCATCCTCGCCGGATGCGACGCCGACGTGGCCAAGGTCGTGCGCCGCTCCTTCCGCAAGCGGGGCATCGCGGTGCACACCGGCGTCACCGTGCACGGCCACGAGCCGCAGGCCGGCGGCGCCGGCACGGTGGTCTCCTTCGGCGAGGGCAAGCAGGTCGAAGTCGACCTGGTTGTGGTCGCGGTGGGACGGCGGCCCCGCACCGAGGGTCTGGGGCTGGACGCCGCCGGAGTAGCGGTCGACAGCCGGGGATTCATAGAGGTCGATGCCCGATGCCGCACCACCGCGCCCGGCGTGTGGGCCGTGGGCGACGTGGTCGACACCCCCCAGCTCGCCCACACCGCCTTCGCCGAGGGGATGCTCGCCATCTCCGACATCTGCGGCGAGGATCCTGACCCGCTCGACTACCACGGCACGCCGTGGTGCATCTACAGCCATCCCGAGGTGGCCTTCGCCGGACACACCGAGCAGAGCGCGGTGGACGCCGGATTCGAGGTGGTCACGTCCACCCACCGGTTCATGGGCAACGGCCGCGCCCAGATCCTCGGCGAGACCGACGGCTTGGTCAAGGTGATCGCCGAGAAGCTCTCCGACGGCACCGGCGGGCGGATCCTGGGTGTCCACATGGCCGGCCCGTGGGTCACGGAACAGCTCGGGCAGGCCTACCTCGCGGTCAACTGGGAGGCGACCGCCGCCGACATCGCCGGCCTGATCCAGCCCCACCCCACTATGAGCGAACTATTCGGCGAGGCCGCCCTGTCCCTGACAGGCCGCTCGCTGCACGGTTAGAGGAGAGCCTCACATGGCCGACATCGTGATGCCCCAACTGGGAGAGACAGTCACCGAGGGAACCGTCACGCGGTGGTTCAAGCAGGTGGGCGACGAGGTCGCCCTGGACGAGGCGCTGTTCGAGGTGTCCACCGACAAGGTCGACACCGAGGTGCCGTCGCCGGCGGCTGGAGTGCTCTCGGAGATCCTGGCCAACGAGGGGGACGTGGTGGAGGTGGGCCAGGTGCTGGCCCGTGTCGGCTCCGAGGCCGAGGCCCCTGCGCCGGCCGAGCACCCTACGCCCGAACCGCCGGCGCCCTCTCCCGAGCCGGAGCCCGAACCGCCGGCGCCCTCTCCCGAGCTGGAGCCCGAACCGCCCCCACCGGCGCCCCAGGCC
>VXTM01000021.1:355337-390260 GCA_009837445.1 Acidimicrobiaceae bacterium | reverse complement strand
GGCCCCCGCGCCCGAACCGCCCGCTCCGGAGCCGCCTCCCGCCGCAGCCGCGCCCCCGGCGTCGGAGACGGCCAAGTCGGCCGGAAAGGGACTGGTGCTCTCTCCGGTGGTTCGCCGGCTGATCTCGGAGAGCGGGATCGACCCGGCCACCATCACCGGCACCGGGCGGGGAGGCCGCATCACCCGATCCGATGTGGAGCAGGCCATCCGGGCTCGTGCGAGCGCGCCTGCCGATGACACGGCCGCCGCGCCTGGCGATCCAGCGGCTGAGACGCCCCCGGCCGAGCCTCCCCGGGCCGAGCCTCCACCGGAACCCGAACCGTCCGGACCCGCACCCTCGCAGCAGGCGCCGGCTGTGCCGGCCGTGGTCGCCCGCAGCGGCGACAGTGTCGTGCCGCTCAACAGGATCCGGCGTCGCACAGCCGATCACATGGTGATGTCGAAGCAGACATCCCCGCACGTGCTCACCGCCATAGAGGTCGACTACGAGGGAGTGGAGACCGTCAGGCGGGCGTCGAAGCAGGCCTGGAAGGCGGCCGAGGGCTTCAGCCTCACCTACCTGCCGTTCATCGCCCGGGCGGTAGTGGACGCGCTGCGCGACTACCCGCACCTCAATGCCAGCTTCGGCGACGACGAGCTCATCGTGCACTCCAACGTCAACCTAGCCATCGCGGTCGACATCGATTTCCAGGGGCTGCTGGCGCCGGTCATCCAGGGAGCGGACGGCAAGCGCCTTCGCCAGATCGCCCGCGACATCGTTGATCTCGCCAACCGGGCCCGGAGCCGCAAGCTGTCACCCGACGACCTATCAGGCGGCACGTTCACGCTCACCAACGCCGGGCAGTACGGCACGATGATGCAGTTCCCGATCATCAACCAGCCGCAGGTCGCCATCCTCAGCACCGACGGCGTCACCCGCAAGCCGGTGGTGGTCACCGATTCGTTCGGCAACGAGTCCATTGCCATCCACTCGGTGGGCGTGCTGGCCATGGCCTGGGATCACCGGGCGTTCGACGGCGCGTACGCCGCCGCATTCCTTCACCGGGTCAAAGAGCTCATCGAGACCCGCGACTGGGAGTCGGAGATCCGCTGAGCGCCGCCCCGGACTCCTCGGGCGGTCCGACCCTTCGGATCCGCTGGCTTGGCCGGGTCGCCTACTACGACGCCCTGGTGCTCCAGCGCCGCCTCCACACCCACTCCGACGACGACCACCTCCTGCTGCTGGAGCACCCCCACGTAGTGACATTGGGCCGGCGAGGGCGCCGCGAGCACCTGCTTGTCGACGTCGAGGCCTTGGGCGGCACCGTGGTGGAGACCGATCGGGGCGGCGAGGTGACCTATCACGGCCCTGGGCAGCTCGTCGGCTATCCCATCCTGACCGTGCCGGGAAGGCGGGGCGGCGGAATGGCCGACACCGCGGCCTACGTGTCCGGGGTGGAGCAGCTCCTGATCGACGTGCTGGGTGACCTGGGGCTGGCCGCGGGCCGCCTGGACCGCCACACCGGCGTGTGGGTGGACCCCGACGGCGTGCGGCCCCGCAAGATCGCAGCCATAGGAGTGAGGCTGTCCAGGGCCCGGTCCATGCACGGGTTCGCTCTCAACGTCGATCCCGATCTCGGCTGGTTCGGTCGGATCGTGCCCTGCGGCATCACCGGCCTCGGAGTCACGTCGCTGGCCGAGGAGGGCATCGACGCTTCAATGCGTGAGGTCGTGGACGTCGCGGCCCGGCGGGCCGCCGAGCGTTGGGCACCCCACGGCCGCGTCGATCGGGCCGATGTCGCCCATCGGGTCGCTCCGGCCGACATGGCCCAGTTCACCAGGGAGGCCGCCAACGGGGCCGACGCCGTGACTGTGCCGGATGCTGATGCGCCCGGAGCCATGCCGGACGACACTTCACTAGCCAGCGGCGGCGTCGCTCCGGTCGCAGGCGACGATGCGGGGGCCGGCAATGGCGACGGGACCTCGCCGCGGCTGCTGGGCCGGCTGGCGCAAGCCCGACGGCAGGGCGGCGACGACACCGGCGGTGTGCCCTACCGGTCGCGCAAGCCGGAATGGATGAGGGTCCCGCTCCAAACCGGCCCCACGTTCCACAATGTCCGCTCCACGCTGCGCGGCCTGAACCTGGTGACCGTCTGCGAGGAGGCAGGCTGCCCCAACATCTCGGAGTGCTGGAACGACGGTACCGCGACGTTCATGATTCTCGGCGAGCGCTGCACCCGGGCCTGCGGGTTCTGCTTGGTCGACACCCGCCGGCCCGAGGGTGTAGACCATGCCGAGCCCGACCGGGTGGCCGAGGCTGCCGTCCGCATGGGCCTTGAGCATGTGGTCGTGACGATGGTGGCCCGCGATGATCTGGCCGACGGGGGAGCGTCCGTCGTGGCCGACACAGTGGCCGCCGTCCGGTGCCGACTGCCCCACGCCCGGGTCGAGACGCTAATCAGCGACCTCGGCGGAGATCTCGACGCGCTTCAGACCGTCTTCGACGCCCGGCCCGACGTCCTCAACCACAACATCGAGACGGTGGCCCGCCTCCAGCGGGCAGTGCGCCCGTCAGCCGGCTATGCCCGCAGCCTCTCGGTGCTGGCCCGGGCCGCCGACGCGGGCCTGACCACCAAGTCCTCCATCATCGCCGGCATGGGCGAGACCCACGACGAGGTGGTCCAGACCATGGCCGACCTGCACGCGGCCGGAACCGACATCGTGACCATCGGCCAGTACCTACGCCCCAGCGCCCGTCACCTCCCGGTGGACCGCTGGTGGCCGCCCGAGGCCTTCGAACGGTGGAAGGAGATCGGCGAGGCGATGGGCATCAGCCATGTTGAATCCTCGCCTCTAACCCGCTCCAGCTACCACGCCCGCCAAGCCGCCGACGCCGCCGTCACGGCCGGGTCTGGAGTTGCAGTCAGTGTGGTGTCAGACCCCAGTTGCTAGAGCGGGTGGATCGGCCTCCGCCCCGGCTTCAGGATCCTCGTCGAGCAGATCGACAAGCTCTTGTGAACGACCAAGGAACTTGAGTTCGTGAGGCTGCACGCGTTCTGCCCACCGCAGGTACTCCTCCAAGTGCTGGGCTCGAGTCTTGCCCATTGCGTTACTCCTCCAGGAACTTTCGCCGGGCGACCATGGCATGGATGATAGCCGCGCCCGCTTCGTCGCAGACGACGACGATCTCCAAAGGCGCGCCGGTAGTTGACGGCCCGATGAACACAGTCCTGGACGCGTCGTCGGTCTCGACTCTGCGCCAGTGATTGCGATAGGCGTGACGCATGTCCTCGTCTCGAACTCCATGCTTACGGGCACTCGGCTCAATGATCACCGACCAATAATACTATATATTGATCAGTTTCACTGTATTGGCCTAGTGCCAACGAGGCCGAGCAGCGTCCTACGCTGGTCGCGATGTTCACCGATCGGCTGGACCGGGCACGGGAGCTGATGGCTACCCAGGGCGTGGACGTGCTGATGCTGTCGGTAGGGGCCGACCTGCCGTATTTCTGCGGGTATGAGGCCATGCCGCTGGAGCGCCTCACCATGCTGGTCGTGCCCCGCGACGGTGCGGCCACGCTAGTGGTGCCCCGACTGGAGGCTCCCCGCGTGGTGGAGCGGCCCGACGTGTTCGGAGTCAGATCGTGGGACGAGACCGAGAACCCGGTGGACGTCGTGGCAGAGCTGGCCGGATCGGCGGCGGTGGCCGCCGTCGGAGACCAGATGTGGTCCCGGTTCCTTGTGGAGCTGATGGTCGCCATGCCTTCGGTGTCATGGCGGCGGGGTTCGGAGGTGACCGCACCAATACGTTCGGTGAAGACTGCCGATGAGATCGAGCGTCTGCGGGCTGCAGGAGCGGCGGTGGACCGGATCGCGGGCCGGCTCCAGCGGGGCGAGATCGAGCTGGTGGGACGGACCGAAGCCGAGGTCTCGACCGAGTTGAGCCGCCAGATAGTGGCTGAGGGCCATGACCGGGTGAACTTTGCCATCGTGGCCGCCGGCGACAACGCAGCCAGCCCGCATCATGAACCCGGACCGAGGGTGATCGGCACCGATGAGGTCGTGCTGTGCGACTTCGGGGGCACCATGGTTGGCGACGACGGGGTGGGGTACTGCTCCGACATCACCCGGTGCGTATACACAGGCGAGCCGCCGGCCGAGTTCAACGAGCTCTACGACGTGCTGTTCGAGGCCCAGGCCGCGGGAGTGGCCGCCGCCGCGGTGGGCACTCCCGCCCAGGATGTGGACCGGGCCGCCCGCTCGCTCATCGCATCGGCCGGCCACGGCGATTACTTCGTGCACCGCACCGGCCATGGCATCGGCACCGAGGAGCATGAGGACCCCTACATCGTGGAGGGCAATCGCGAGCCGCTGGTCGCAGGCAACGCCTTCTCGGTGGAGCCCGGCATCTATGTGCCCGGCCGCTGGGGGGCCCGCATCGAGGACATCGTGGTGGCATCGCCCGACGGTCCCGACCCGCTCAACCGCGTCGATCACCGCCTGGCCGCCGTCGCCTGAGAGCCGGCCCTCCCGCCATGATCGAACTCCAGGCGGCCACCCTTCTGGTGGGCTGGGCCGCAGGCGGCTGGTTCTTCCTATGGGTCACCACCCGCCGGCGCGAGGTCGGGCTCGGCTACGGCTGGCTGATGCGGGGGATCTTCCTCGCGCTGGCCGCTGGCTCGCTGGTTGCGGCCTTCGCCACCGAACCGTCCTGGTCCCGGGACGCGGTGACGCTCGCGTTCATCGCGGCTGGGGTGGTCGCGTCCGTGGTATCGGTGGTCCGCAGGTCGGCCGGCACCAGCGGTCAACGGGCCGAGGTCGAGCGCCGCTCGGCCCGGGTGGCTCAGATGACCGGCATCGATCGGGTCGAGGCTCGCTTCGACGCCTCGGTGCCCGAGTTCCCTCCCGTTCTCGACCTCGTGGCGGCGGCGGTGGGCCTGCTGGCGACCCTGGCGGGCGCGATCGCCGCCGAGGGCCCGACCGGGTTGGCGGTGGCCCGCACGCTGGTCGGGGCCCTGTTCACCGGAGCGGTGCTCAGCGCCATGCTGCTCGGCCACTGGTACCTGGTGCAGCCCGGTCTCGCTCGCGGCCCGCTGCTGCAGATGGTGCGGGCTGCGGGGTTGCTGTGGCTGCCCGAGACCGCTGTGCTGCTGTGGCCCACCGGGATGGTGTCGGTGCTCAACGGGACCATCGACGACGGCTACAACGGCCTTCTCGGCTGGTTCTGGGTCGGCTGTGCGGCCATGACGCTGCTGCTGGTGGTGGTGGCCAGGGCCGCGCTGCGTGAGCGCCAGTACTCGGCGGTGATGGCCGCGACCGGGCTGGTGTACCTGGCCATCGTCACCGCCTTCGGCCAGGACCTGGTGGCCCGAATCCTCCTAGTCCCATAAACTTGGTGATGGCGGTGCGGAGGCCTGCGTGCCGAGACCTGGCTCGACCAGGCTCGCGCTGATGCGAGGAGGCCAGTGGTGCCGAGAGTGATCTGGAAGGGATCGATCAGCTTTGGGTTGGTGACGATCCCCGTGCAGTTGTTCAGTGCGGTGAGCCGTAAGACGGTGCGCTTCAACCAGCTCGACGCCGAGACCGGCGCCCGGGTGCGCTACAAGAAGGTGTCGTCGGCCGACGACTCGGAACTGCCGTCCGAGCGGATCGTGAAGGGCTACGAGCTGCCCTCGGGTGACTACGTGACCGTCACCGAGGCCGAGTTCGAGCAGCTGGCCCCTGTCGCGGCCCGCACCATCGACATCGACGCGTTCATCGATCTCGCCGACATCGATCCTGTGTTCTTCGACAGCGCATACCACCTGGTGCCCGACGAGGCCACCGCCAAGCCCTACAAGCTGCTGGCCGAGGCGATGGGCGAGGCCAACAAGGTGGGCATCTGCCACTTCGTGATGCGCTCCAAGCAGCACCTGGCCGCCATCCGCCCGGTCGACGGCCGGCTGATGCTGTCGACGATGGTGTACGCCGACGAGCTGGTGGCCCCCGAGGAGCTCGGCGGCCTCGACTCCCTGGGCGACATCGAGGTGGATGAGCGGGAGACGGCCATGGCCCGCCAGCTCATCACCGCCCTCGAATCCGACTTCGAGCCGGACCGCTACACCGACTCCTACCGGGAGGCCCTGCTGGAGCTCATCGAGCGAAAGGCCTCCGGCGACACGACCGCCACGGTGGCCGCGCCCGCGCCGTCCTCCGACACTGTCGTCGACCTGATGGCCGCGCTGGAGGCCTCGGTGGCGGCGGCCAAGGAGGCCCGCAAGCGCCATCCGGCCGTTGCCGGCGAGAACGCTCCCGCCCCCAGCGAGGCGCACGCCGACGGAGAGGCGTCCGAGCCTGAAGCCGAGCAGGTCCGCCGGTCGGCCTGACGGCCGCAACGATCCAAGAAAGGCGAGCAGCGGTGAGCGCACCCGAGCGTGTAGCGGTCACTGTGGGCGGCCGGCAGCTGTCGGTGAGCAACCTCGACAAGGTGATGTACCCGCTGGTCGGCTTCACCAAGGCGCAGGTCATCGACTATTACGTGAGGGTGGCGCCGATGATGCTGGGCCACATCCGCGACCGGGGGATCACTCTGAGGCGCTGGCCCGACGGGGTGACCGCTGAGTCGTTCTTCGAGAAGCGGTGCCCGAGCCACCGGCCGGAGTGGGTGGGTACGTGCCCCGGACCGGGCGACAGGGGAGGTCAGATCAACTACTGCCGGCTGGATACGGTGGCCGCGCTGGCGTGGTCGGCCAACCTGGCCGCGCTGGAGATCCACGCCCCCATGGCCCGGTGCGGCGACATCGACTCGCCCGCCATGGTCGTGTTCGACCTCGATCCGGGCAAGCCGGCCACGATCGTCGAGTGCTGCCGGGTGGCGCTGCACATCCGGGAGGTCCTGGAAGCGGTGGGCCTGGAGGCGTGGGCGAAGACCTCGGGCAGCAAGGGGCTGCAGCTGTACGTGCCCCTCAACCGGCCCCACACCCACGACCACGCGGCCGGCTTCGCCCGGGCGGTGGCCCAACTGCTGGAGCAGCGGATGCCGGCCCAAGTGGTGTCGATCATGAAACGGAGCCTGCGCCCCAACAAGGTGTTCATCGACTGGAGTCAGAACGCCCGTTTCAAGACCACCATCGCGCCCTACTCGCTGAGGGGGAGGGACCGCCCGACCGCGTCGACCCCGATCACCTGGGACGAGGTCGCCGACGGTGCCGACGGCGAGCCGCTCACCTTCACCGCGGCCGAGGTGCTGGAGCGGGTCGAAGCACTCGGCGACCTCTTCGCGTCCACGCTCACGCTCATGCAGGAGCTCCCCGCCCCGTCGTCCTAGCCCACCCCCGAATTGGCAGCGATTCGGCCGTTAGCCTGACCGGATGCCGATCACCGTTCACGCAGTCCGCTCGGTCCCTAAGGCGGCCACAGCCAGCATCGCCATGGTCACCTCAGAGGCGGTCTCCTCCGGCGTCGACGGCTTCGACGCCGCGGTCCTCGAAGCGGTCGGGTTCGAGGGCAAGGCCGACCAGGTCCATCTGCAGCCCACCGGCGGCGGCTTCGCCGGGCTGGTCGGGCTGGGCCCGGCCGCGAAGGTGACCGCGGCCACTGTCCGGCGAGCGGCTGCGGTGCTGGCCCGCTCCTGCTCCCGCCACGCCAGGGTGGCGGTCCGCCTGACCGAGGACACCGGTCTGGACGCTGGCTCAGCCCGCCAGGCGCTGGCCGAGGGCGCCATCCTCGGCGCCTACCGCTACACCGAGTTCAAGTCGGGCGCAGCCGACACCGACGGCGACGGGGGCCAGCCCAAGCTGGCCCGTGTCGATGTGGTCGGCAGCACGTCGGCCTCGGCCAAGGAGGCGCTGGAGCGCGGCGCCGCCATCGCCGGGGCGGTGTGCGTGGCCCGCGACCTCGCTAACGAGCCGGGCGGCTCGCTCACCGCCCCGGCCTTTGCCGAGAAG
Source organism: Acidimicrobiaceae bacterium (assembly GCA_009837445.1). GTDB lineage: Bacteria > Actinomycetota > Acidimicrobiia > Acidimicrobiales > Aldehydirespiratoraceae > Aldehydirespirator. The sequence continues at coordinate 382,353 of VXTM01000021.1, read as the reverse complement.
ACGGAAGCAGTCGCTCGCGAGGCCGGTCTGGAGTGCAGAGTCTGGACCAGGGAGGACATCGAGGCGGAGCGTCTCGGCGGATTGCTCGGCGTCAACCGGGGCAGCAGCCTGCCGCCCCGCTTCGTGGAGCTGACCTACGAGCCCGAAGGAGACCCCGTGGCGACGCTCGCCTACGTGGGCAAGGGGATCACCTTCGACGCCGGGGGCCTGTCCATCAAGACCGCTCAGGGCATGATGGCCATGAAGATGGACATGTGTGGCGCGGCCGCCATCATCGGGGCCATGTCGGTGCTGCCCGTCGTGGACGCGCCGGTGCGGGTCAAGGGTTACCTGCCGATGACCGACAACATGCTCGGTGGCGACGCCACCCGGCCCGGCGACGTGCTGACCACCCGCAGCGGCAAGACCATCGAAGTCCTCAACACCGACGCCGAGGGCCGCCTGATCCTGGCCGACGCACTGGCGCTGGCCTGCGAGGACGAGCCCGACGCCATCGTCGACCTGGCCACCCTGACCGGCGCCTGCATGGTTGCTCTGGGACCGTCGATCGCCGGGCTGATGGGCAACGACGAGGCGTTCATCGACCAGGTCCGGGTGGCCGCTGACCGAGCCGGCGAGCGGGTGTGGCCGCTGCCGCTGCCAGCCGACTACGCCAAGCAGATCGAGTCGAACGTGGCCGACATCAAGAATATCGGCGGCAACCACGGGGGAGCCCTGACCGCGGGCCTGATCCTGAAGGAGTTCGTGGACGACGCCACACCGTGGGCCCACCTCGATATCGCCGGCCCGGCCCGGGCCGAGTCCGACGACGCCGAGATCACCAAGGGCGGCACCGGATTCGGCGTGCGCACCCTGATCGAGCTGGCCTCGACGTTCGCTCCGCGCGACCGGGACTGAGTCCGGCAGCGGCCCTTAGAGCAGGTCGGTCAGGCTCAGCTCGTCGGCGGCCCGCTCGAAGCGCTCGAAGGTGGCCGCCAGCAGCCCCCGCTGGCGCTCGTCGGTGAGGTCCATGCCCGCGCCGGCGATCATCGGGTAGCAGACGCAGAACAGCACCGCGCCCCGGTAGATGTCCCACATCCCGCCGGTCTCGGACTCGGGCACGCCCTCGGCCACCAGCGCTCGCAGCCAGCGCTCATATAGGCCCGGCTCGATCTCCGAGGCGGTGGCGGGTGAGAGGCTCCCGGTGACGAAGTAGGCCAGGTCGCCCACCGGCACGGACTCCCCGATGACCTGGAAGTCGAGCAGCACCACCCGGCCGCCGTCGTCGAAGAACATGTTGTCGGCCCGGTAGTCGCCGTGCACCAGGGTGCTCTGTGCCGTGCCCAGCGCACCCAGCATCTGGGGCAGGGCCTCCACCCAGCCGTCGGCCACCGTCTCCACCGCCGGGGGGACGCTCATGGCCCCCCGGACCTTGGCCCAGCCGTCGGAGAACACCGGGGGCAGCAGCATCGGGTAGATGGGATCGCGGATGGTCACCGCAGTGCCCCGCTCCACGATCGGGCCGGCCTTGCCCCACCAGTGGGCGTGCCAGGCGGCCAGCTCGTCGACGGCCTGCTCGGCGTCGGCTCGGCCCATGCCCTCGACCTGGCTCACGGCCCGGTACGAGCCCACGTCCTCCAGCACCAGGACGAACTGGTGGGTCTCTTCATCGACGGCGCCGAAGTGGCAGTGGGGGACCCGGATGGGGCTCTCGGCGGCCAGCTCCCGGTAGAAGCCGACCTCGCGGATGTTGAGGCGCAGGATCTGGGCCGTGAAGCGGGCCGTCTCGTCGAGACCTGGCAGCTTGATGACCACCGTGTCGGGGCAGTCACCCTCCAGCGTCGCCCGGTAGATGGCGCCGATCATCCCGACCCCGGTGCCGATGTCGTCGATGTCGACGATCCGTACGGGCACACCCATGGCCTGCGAGAGCCAGTCGTCGTCAATATCCTCGATGCCGTCCGGAATTGCCGGCTCCATGTCCACCCCCTGGTCGGAGCCCCGACGCTACTTCATCATCGCGCATCTTCTCAGGCCGCCTCCGGTGGCACCCGGCCGTGATGAAGGCTCCATGCCCAGCGAACGGCGTCGGCCGCGATGGCCGGATGGAACTTGAGCCGGCTCAACTGCCGTTCGGTCTCGTCGATGCCGTCACCGCACTCCACCAGGCTCAGGGCCAGCCGGCGGGCCCGCAGTTGCTGCTGCCGGACGCCGTCGATCCCTCCTGCCGCGGCGAGGTACTCATCATGGCGCTGCTGGACTGAGGCGGGCAGGCGCTGCAGCTGGCGGTGGCTGAGCTGGGGCAGGCGCAGGCGCACGGCCAGCGTCGTGGCGCCCACCGCTCGGGCGGCCCGGAAGCGGCAGGCGCGAGCGACAGTCTTGACCATCGCGCTCCGGGAGCCGCCTTCGAAGCCGATGCCCAGGGCGCAGGCCGTCTCCCGCAGGTTGACGGCCGCATCGTCGGCGTCCTCGAGCACGGCCGCGCAGTGTCGCAGGAACCAGGTTGTGGAGGGCCCGAGCGTTCCCAGCCAGAACTGCTCGACGTAGGCCGACCTGAGGTCGTGGCCGAACACGTCCTTGCGGTGATCCGTCCAGGGAATGAGCCTGACTACGTCGGTCTCGATGATGGTCGCAGGATGCTTGCTGGTGATGGTCATTGGTATCTCTCCGAAATAGAGCGCGCCAGAGCGCGGATATTGCAACTGAAGGGGGAAGTGTTATTGAAACAGTATTGGCAGCTCACAAATGTAAGTCAAACTGTAGTTTCTATGTAGTTCAGTTGATGGATGTGTTACGAGTGTCGATTGTGGTGAGCCGAGCGGTCTCACCCCTGCCACTACGCTGGCTCGATGCTCAACGGTGCCGCGGACGCGGTGGCCGCGGCCCGCCGGCTGGTCGACGCCGCTGAGCGTGTGACCGTGCTGACCGGGGCCGGAATCTCCACCGACAGCGGTCTGCCCGATTTCAGGGGGCCCAAGGGCCTGTGGACCAAGGACCCCGCGGCTGAGCGGGCCTCCAACATCAACGTCTACGTCTCGGACCCCGATGTTCGCCGCAGCAACTGGGCCCGCCGGGCCTCCGGGGCGTTGTGGGCCGATGTCGAGCCCAACCGGGGGCATGAGGCCCTGGTGCATCTGGAGGAGCGGGGCAAGCTCCATCTGCTGATCACCCAGAACGTGGACGAGCTCCACCAGCGGGCTGGCAGCGACCCCGAGCGTGTTGTGGAGATCCACGGCACCACCCGCAAGGTGCAGTGCCTGGCATGCGACTACCGCGACGACATCGAGGTGGCGCTGGAGCGGGTGCGGGCCGGCGAGGAGGATCCCGAGTGCCCGGTGTGCGGCTGGATCCTCAAGTCGGCCACGGTGTCGTTCGGGCAGAGCCTCGACCCGGTCGACATGGACCGGGCCGAGCGGGCCTCGACCGAGTGCGACCTGTTCCTGGCGGTGGGCACCACCCTGGCCGTGTCGCCCATCAACCGGACTGCGGCGATCGCGGTGCACTCCGGGGCCCGGCTGGTGATCGTGAACGGCGAGCCCACCGAGTTCGACTCCCTGGCCGACGTACTGGTCAACGCCTCCATCAGTGATGTCCTGCCCATGATCTGCGGTATGGAGGGCTCGGGTGGCTAAATCCTGACAAGACAGGTAGGGTTTAACCATGGCGAGCTTTAGAGAACTACTTCAGCAGGCGAAGTCTCAGATCCGCGAGGTCGACACCGCGGGCGGCGAGCAGCTGCTGGCCGAGGGCTGGACCCTCCTCGACGTGCGTGAGCCCGACGAGTACGAGCAGGGCGCCATCGCCGGCTCGGTGCACATCCCCCGGGGCCAGCTCGAGTCGAGCATCGAGAACCGGATCGCCGACCGTTCCACCCCGCTGGTGGCCATGTGCGCGGGCGGGGTGCGCTCGGCCTTCGCCGCGGTCACGCTGGAGCAGATGGGCTACACCGACGTGGTGTCGATGGACGGCGGCTTCAACAAGTGGAAGGACGAGGGGCGGGCCTGGGAGCGCCCCCGCACCCTGACTCCCGACCAGCGCAACCGCTACCAGCGTCACCTGCTGGTGCCCGAGGTGGGCGAGGAGGGGCAGATCAAGCTGCTCGACGCCAAGGTCCTGCTGCTCGGCGCGGGCGGACTCGGCTCCCCGGCGGCTCTGTACCTCGCCGCCGCGGGGGTTGGCACCATCGGCGTCATCGACATGGACGTCGTGGACGAGTCCAACCTGCAGCGCCAGATCCTCCACAACGTCGACCGGGTCGGGGATCGCAAGGTGGACTCGGCCAAGAAGACCCTGACCGCGCTGAACCCCGACGTCAACGTGGTCACCTACGACACCCGGCTGGGCGCCGACAACATCATGGAGATCCTCGAGGGCTACGACGTGGTCGTGGATGGGGCCGACAACTTCCCGAGCCGCTACCTGCTCAACGACGCCTCCGTGAAGCTCGGCATACCGGTGGTGCACGGGTCGATCTTCCGCTTCGAGGGCCAAATCACGGTGTTCGATCCCCGCAACGGGCCCACCTACCGTGACATGCTGCCCGAGCCGCCACCGCCGGAGATGGCCCCGAGCTGCGCCGAGGCCGGGGTTCTGGGCGTGTTGCCCGGCATCGTCGGCAGCGTTCAGGCCCTGGAGGCCCTCAAGCTGATCCTGGGAGTCGGCGACTCGCTGCGGGGCCGCCTGGTCGCCTTCGACGCGCTGGAGATGAGCTTCCGCGAGTTCAAGCTGCGGGTCGATCCCTCCAACGAGGTCACCTACGACAACCGCGACCGCATCCAGGTGGGCGAACTCGACGGCCTCTGCATGCCGACCCTCAGTCAGAGCTAGCTAGAGCGGCCCGGCCGCAATCTAGACTCCAGGCGGTCTGTCGCCTGGAAGGACGAGTTCCATCGGCCATTCTCTCAAGGATCTCCGGGCGCGCCTGCTGAGCCTGCTGCCCCTCGGTACCTCTGGCATCTTCTGGGGTCTCGTCGTCAACGGGCTCACGACCTACGGATACCTCGTTGTGGCCGGGCACGCCCTGGGTGACGAGGGCTACGGAGGGCTGGCCGTGCTGTGGGCCCTCGTCAACATCGGCGGCTTCGGCCTGTTCCAGCCCCTGGAGCAGGAAGTGGCCCGGGCCACCGCCGACCGGGCCAGCCGGGGAGTGGGAAGCGCCCCGGTACTGCGCCGGGCCGGGGTGCTCGGAGCGGTGCAGTTCATGCTGGTAACCGCCGGGTTGCTGGTGGCCTGGCCGCTGGGACTCGACGGCCTGCTCGACAACCGGCCCGAGCTACTGGTCGCTCTGGTGCTGGCCCTGGGAGCCTTCGCCGGCACCCAGCTGGTGCGGGGAATCCTGGGCGGGCGCCATCTCTTCGACCGGTACGCCCGGTACTTCATGGTGGAGGGCGGGTCCCGCATGGCCGTGGCCGTGGCTCTGGCCCTGGCCGGCGTGGCCGCCGTCGGCGCCTACGGCCTGGCCATCGCCTTCGCGCTGGTCGCCGCCGCGGTCGTGGCCGCGGGCCCCCGGCCGTTCGTCAGTCCCGGGCCGCCGGCCTCGTACCGGGAGCTCACACCGGCCATGGGGTTCTTGCTGATCGCCAGCATCGGCGAGGCGTTCATACTCAACGTCGGGCCGGTGGCGGTCGACATCGCCGGCGGCGACGAGCTGGGGCCCGAGGCTCCCGGCGTGTTCCTCAACGGCATGCTCATTGCCCGGATCCCGCTGTTCTTCTTCCAGGCGGTGAAGGCGAGCCTGCTGCCCAGCCTGGCCACCCTGGCCGGCCACGGTGACCTGGTGGGGTTCCGCAACATGCAGATCAAGATCGTGGCCGCGGTGGGGGCCGCGGCCGCGGCGACGACCGTGGTGGCCGCAGCCGTCGGACCGCTCGTGGTGCGGATCGTGTTCGGCGACGAGCTGAGCCGCACCGACATGGCCCTGCTGGCCGCCAGCGGCGGGGGCCTGATGCTGATGCTGTCGCTGACGCTGGGACTGGTCGCGCTGGGTCACACCCGGCTGGCGGTGGCCGGATGGGTCGCAGGGATCGCCGCCTTCGCAGCCACGGTCAGCTTCGACCTGGAGCCGTTCCTGCGGGTGGAGCTGGGGTTGGTGGCCGCGGTGCTGGCCGGCTCACTGGTGGCGGGCAGCCTGCTCAATCTGGAGTACGCCGCCCACCGCCGGCAGGCCTAGCCCTCGGGCGACCCCGGCGCCGCGATCCCGGCAAAGGCGAGGTCGCATCCCGAGCGGGTCTCGTGGGCCTGGGCTAGGAAGTAGTCGTCGTCGGCCTGCCACGTGTGGCCCTCGCCGTGGCGCACCAGCACGTAGCCCATGCCGTGGGTGCGGTAGGCGCGGTGACCGGAGCCCACCACGTCGGCGATCAGGGCCTGGTCGACACTGCGGGGTAGTGGTCGCCAGCCGAGCACGTCATCGAAGCAGTGCCTGGTGACCATCAGAGCACCGCCGGCGATGCTCTGGGTGGTGATGTAGCGCTCGCCCCCGCCCCGGAAGCGGTGCAGGGTGACATCGGAGCCCTCGAGGTAGACGAACTCCGCGCCCTTGCCCACCAGCGGGGCTCGGGAGTACTCGTGGGCGAGGACGAGGTCCCACAGGTGCTCGGGCCCGTAGAGGTCGTCGTCGTCGAACTTGGTCAGCAGTGACCCCGATGCCTCGGCGGCGGCCGCGTTGAGCACCGCGCCCAGCGGCAGGTGCCCGGGCGCCTCGACCACCCGGGCCGGGTGCTTCAGGCCGTGCAGCTGCCGGTCGATCTCGGTCCGGTCGAACCCCTCGCCGTGGAGCGCGAGCACCAGTTCCAATCGGGGATAGGTCTGGCTAGCCACCGCGTCGATGGCCGCGGCCACCCGGTCGGGGCGCCTGGTGGCGAGCAGGATCGTGACGATCGGCAGCGGCGGTCCGCACAGGCCGGCCGGGGCCAGCAACTGACGGACCCGGGCCCGCAGCGAGTGGTCCCGCAGCGCAATGCGGCGCATGGCGATGCTGAACGCCTCCCGCTGGTGCTGGTCGGCGGTGAGGGTGCCGTCGTCGACCATGAGGGCGTAGAGCTCCGAGCCCAAGGCGTGATGCAGCTCGGCGTCTCCGTCGATGATGTGCACGACCGCGCCGGTGGCGGCCAGCGCGGCCAGCGTTCCAGCCCTGCTCAGCGAGTCGTCGTGGTAGGCGGACGCATCCACCACATGGTGAGCGCTCTGACACACGGTTCGTTTGTCGGGTCCCGCCGCGTGGGGAGGTCTCTTCTCCCTCGGCACCCGCTCGGGCGGGCCCAAAGCGACGCCGTGCCCGCTGTGATCCACCGGCCAGTTCAGAGGGTTCAGGCTTTCGGCGTCGAACGCGGCCACCGAGGCTCGTGGATCCGATTCCGAGAGGGCCACCACGAGCGCGGGCGTGTCGGGACCGGCTCCGCGAGCGTGCTCGGGCGTGTCCACGATCAGGGCCTCGGTGTGCGGCCCGATCTCGCTGGAGACGCGGCCTGACGCCGCGAAGACGTTCTCAGCACGCGGCCCCACTGCAACCATCTCCGGGCCGAGCCGGTACTGGGCCGGCTGCAACTCGCTGTCGTGGTAGTCCGGCGGTCGTCGCGGCTTCAAGGCCTTCTTGGCTGTCCGGTACGCGAGACGCTTGGTAGCGAGCCGTCTCTTGCGAGCCGTCCTACGTAGCCTTCCCGTGAATCTGCGGGTCCTCCAGCCGGCTGCGTTGGCCAGCAACGTCGATAGTGAGCGGACCACGTTGAGGGCGTCGGCTGGGCTGCGAACCCTCCGGGCGTCGCGGCCGGCACCCGCGATGATGCGGCCGAGCTTGCCGAGGCTCCGGGGGGTGGCGGCCGGCCGGTCTTGGGCGAACAGCTGGGTGTAGTCCTCCAGGCTCATGCCGAGACGGGCGGCCCGGTGCAGATGACGGGTCCGCACGATCTGGGCCGCTTCTCCGCCGGGCAGCGTCCTAGTCGCCTGGGCGGCGTTTCCCAACTCCCTGCGCAGGCGTTCGACCACGCTCGAGTCGACCGTCGCGCCGGCTGGAATCGACACGTGGAACGGCGCGGCCGGGATGGCTTCGACTGCTTGGCGGGCAGGACCGAACTGCACCCGCGGGTCGCCGCCCAGTTGGCGGCGAAGCCGCTCCCGGCCCGGGTCATCGGCTGTGCCGTCCGGCTCGGCGATCCACACGACGAGGTCGTGGGCCTTGCCGGCGAGCACCTGCTCGGCGGTGGACCGCTGCGCGTCCGGGTCACCCGGATCGATCGTGACCACGAATCGGGGAACGGTGAAGCTCCGCCCCGGAACAGAGTACCTGAAGCCCTCGGTTGCGATGATCTGGGACAGCTTGGCTTGCTGGAGATCCAGACTGGCCGACTCGGTGTCGCTCGGCTTCGCGCCGGCACCCTGGTGCCAGCACATGGCGTCGGGGACCGGCACCAGCAGGCCTCCCCGGACGAAGGCCCGGTAGCCGAACTCGGTGTCCTCGCCGCCCCATTGCGTGAACGACTCGTCGTAGGCGCCCGCGTACTCGAAGAAGGAGCGCGAGACGCCCAGGTTCCCGCCGGTCACCATCCGGAAGAGGTCGTCGTCGTCGGAGGTGAGGCCGCGGGTCCGGGTCATGTGGTACTCGATCCACTCGGGGCGCTCGGTCGGCCGCCCGTCGAACAGCTCGGCCAGCGATCCCGGCCTGGTCCGCACCATCGCGGCGTCTATACCGTCGACTTCGACGTGGGTGCGGAATCCCAGTGTGAGCGCGTCACACGCGGCATGGTGCCAGCGGGCGTGCTCGGACAGCCAGCCTGCCTCCGGCATCATGTCGCAGTCCAGGAAGACGAGGATCTCGCAGTTCGCAGCCCTTGCTCCCGTGTTGCGGGCTCGGGCGAGGCCGAAGCCCCGATCCTCCTGGTGTACCACCCGGACCGCCAGGGGACTGCCGGCCGGTGCGACCAGCGGCTCGGAGGATCCGTCGTCGACGATCACCACCTCGAACAGCTCCCGCGGGTAGGTCTGTCCCTCGAGAGCGGCCAGCGTGAGCTCCAGCGCCTCCGGCGCCTCGTAGTAGGCGATCACGACCGACACCGGCAGTTCCGGCTCGAAGCGATCCGGGGCCGCCACTGACAGCTCGCGCCAGTCGTTGCCCCGTACACCGGCTGGAGGCACGCGGCTGTGGTCCATACGCCCTGTGAGCCTACGGGGACTGGGTCGGGTCAGCCCCTGTCATGGCGACAGGGACGCAGCCGTGATCACCCGGAAGTCGCCGGCCGAGGCGAGAGGATCCTCCAGAGCATCGTCGGGAAAGAACTCGGGAACCATGCTGGCTCGGAGGATCACGAGGTCTGAATCCTCCATCTCGCCGAGACGGCTCTCGTCCAGGGTCCACGCCGGCACATCCAGGTAGTACGAGGCCCACCTGGGAGTGGGGAGGCCCGGTCCCGTCCATGCCAACTCGGCCCGGTGTGCCTGCGAGGTGTCGGCCGCCTGCTCGAGAGCTGTCCCGAGGTGAGCGGGGTCTGACAGGTACCGGTCCCGCGTGCTGCCCAGCACCACCGCGACCATCGTGGCCGCGATCACTGTTGCGGCCGCTGCCGCGGCGGGCGTACGCACACGGTCGGGAATGACGCGGCGGGCGGCGTCGAGCAGGGACGCAAGGCCGATGGTCACCGGCGCCAGCCACGGGAAGTTCCACAGCCGGTGGGTCCAGGCGCCCTGCTGGAGGCCGAAGGTCAATGCGGCCGCCATGGCCAGCGTGATTGCGGTGGCCACACGAGTGCGGCGGTCGATCAAGCCGGCCAGTAGTGCCGGTGCCAGCAGCACTCGCAGCCATGGCGGGACCATCAGCGCGTCGGTGGCGAAGTCCCACTGCCTCGACAGGAACTCGCCGAATCCGAACGACCGACCGCCGGCCGCCTCGTCGATGCCTGTCCTAACCGAGACCTGGTCGCTGAGTTCCGCGATGCCGCTGCCGTTGAGCATCCAGGCTGCGGCGATGATCCCGCCCGCGACGGAGCCCACTACCAGTGCCGTCAGGGCCGGGGACCAGCCACTCGCCAACCATCTTCGCGGCCCTCGACGCTGTTCTCCGGCGAACACCGGGTCCGGGCCGTTCAACCGCGAGGCGCGGCTGGCGAAGAGCCAGAGCGCCAGCAGCGGCAGCGAGGCCATCGCAATCCAGGACTGCGTCGCAGCCATGGCTGCCAGCACGGCGGTGCCCAGCAGGGCCCAGCGCGACGGTCGCTCGGTGTTGCGCAGCCAGGCCACCGCGGCCGTCGAGGCCACCAGCAGCGAGAAGCCAACGCCGATACGCCCGTAGACATAGAAGAAGCCCGTGGAGGACATGGCGCCGGCAGCCAGCAGGGTGGGTCCCCAAGGAAGGCCGCAGCCGCGCAGCAGCGCGGCCATGAAGATGATCGTGGCCGATCCGATGAGGAAGGCGCCAATGCGCAGCGCCGGCAGATTGTCGCCCAGGATCCCGACCGATGTAGCCGCGACGAAGGTCGTCAACGGCGGATGGTGCGCATAGGACACGGCTGCCACCGGTGGGTCAGAGCGGGGCTCTGCTCCGAATCCGGGCCTGACGTACGGGTCGATGCGGACCCCGAAGTCCGACTCCAGGGGACCGAGCTCCCAGAAGTTGCGGCCCTGGAGCCCGACGAGGCCTACCTGCCGCCCGTCGTCGCTGTTGCCGAGAGGCAGGTCCAGGTCGGGCAGCCACAGGACCAGGACCGCCACGCAAACCAGCACCACCCCGGTCCAGCCCGACCACCGGCGGGCTCCCGAGGCCCGGAGGCCGGCTGGGATCCATTGGAGTCCCGTCACCAGCCGGATCCCCTCATGAGTCCCTGCGCAGCATCCGGGCGAATCCGCCCGCGCCGAGGCCCCGGGCCTGCCGCGCCCCGTTCCACGTCTCGAGTTCGGCAATGTCAGTGGGCCCCATCGGGTCGAGATGCTCCAGCACGCGCTCTCGGATTGTGGGCCGCCAGCGGTCGTCGCAGAAGTCGAACGTGCCTGCGTGGAATCTCATCGGCCAGTCCGAACGGATCTTCTGCAGGCCCTTGAGCCTTGACCGTATGAACCTGGGCATTCCGTCGACTCTGGGTCGCGCGTACGAGAAGAGGTGGCCCTGGCTCTGGGGATCCTGGCTCAGGTAGTCGTGTACGGCCCGATTGTCGTACGGGGCCCAATGCGGGCGGTGCCCGGGCTCGACGACCGCTCGGACGATGTCCCGGCGGCAACACTTCGGGCATTGGCGGCAGGCCTGCCCGTCCTGCTCGGTGCAGTAGAACACCTCTCCGGCCCGGATCAGGTCCAGTGAGAGCCCCATGGTGAGGAAGGCGCTGGCCCCGCAGACGGGAGAGAACACCGGAATCCCGACCGCGTTGAATGCGGACTGCCAGAAGTTCCCGGTGACTCCGTGCCAGCCCCTCGCCCTGAACCGGTCGAAGTAACCGGTTCCCGCCCTGAGGAGCGTGCCCCCCAGCGGCGTGCCCATCAGGATGATGCCGAAGTTGTGGTCCGTCGCCAGCAGGAGCGTGGTGGCGAGCGAGCAGGTCCACCCGTGCCACCCTCCTGGTTTGGACACGTAGCGCTGGTTGGTCGCCACAACCCGCCCGCGGTCGAGGCCCATGCGGTGTACGACCCCGTGCGTGCCCGCTGGCACCAGCCGGCCGTCCCGCCAGTGCGCCTCGTGGACGGTGTACGCCTCGGGGAACATCGTGCGGACGGCGCTGGAGTCGATCCCCCCGCCGAACGCCAGGGCCATACGCGATCCCGAGTACGCCTCGATGCTGGCGTCGACGTTGTCGAAGGAGAACTGCCTCTTGAAGTTGGGGTTGCGGAAGGCCTCCTCCAACCGGGGCGACACCGGCACCGGGAACACGACCCGCTCACCGACGAACGGGTAGAAGATGATCAGGCAGAGCAGGCCCAGCAGGTCGGGATGGACGGCGGTCACGCCGTAGTCGAACTCGATGTCCTCGCCTGAGTAGACGATCGTCGTGCCGGCACCCTCGGCTCTCTGTCCCTCGGTCCGGTCGCCCTCCTCGAAGACGGCTCGGAGGACGGTCCGGTTCTCGCTGGAGACGAACTCGAATCTCAAGCCCCGGACCTCGACCCTTGACCCGAGGGCGCATGGGCGCAACCGTCGGTCTCGACGGTGTCCACAACCGCCTGGCTGCGCCCGCCGGGCGGGAGCCGTCTCAGAGCGGCGGCCATGAGCAGCACCCAGGCGTAGGAGAACCACAGTACGAAGCTCTCGGTGACGTTCTCCACTAGCACGAAGCCTACGACCGCGGCCCACATCCAGGAGTCGGCGCCACCGCCGCGCCACAGGTGCAGGCCCGCGTTGCGGGCCGCCAGCACCACGATCACCAGGAACGGCACAGTGCCGATCAGACCGAGGCCCAGGGCCACCTCCATCAGGCTGTTGTGGGCGCTGCCCCTGCGCAGGAGGGCATGGTCGAGCAGTTCGATCTCCTCCCAGAACGCGTAGAACCCGTAGCCGCCGAGCGGTCGTTCGGACACGCGGCCCCAGACCAAGCTCCACATCGTGCGGCGCTGGCTGAAGGTCGGGTCGTCCCACAGCGCGGCCAGCGCCGCTAGGGCGCCGCTGGCCCCCAGAGCCGCCGCTGCGGCCAGGGAGGCTCCGGCCGCGGCCGGGCCCCAGCGACTCCGGATCCAGTGAAAGCCCACTGCGCCGGTCGCGACCGCCACCGCGATCAGCAGCGCGATCCATGCCGTGCGGCTGCCGGCGCCGGCCATGGCGCCCACCGACAGCGCGCCGAGGGCGGCTCCCGCCACGCGGCTCCATCGTTCACCGGCCGCCAGGTAGCGGATCCCGACCAGCACGCCGATCGCGGCCACCGGCGCCAGCGAGTTGCGGTTGGTGTACAGGCCCTCCCAGTTGCCGTTCGGGTCCAGCCCCAGATCGGGCCGCAGCACAACCAGCACCGCGCTGCCGACCACCGCTGCTCCGGCAACGCTGAACAGCACCGCGGCCAGGTCGTCGAGCTCGAGCCGGGCCACCACCCAGGCCAGCAACCCCAGGCCCACATACACCGCGGCCCGCCACGCCGTGGCGAAGGGATGGACGCTCCATAGGGCTGAGGCCACCGCCACCAGCGAGTAGACGGCGACGGCTGCGGCGGCCACCTTCTGCGACCCGGTCAGGGGTTCGGCGGGGGAGCGGCCCGTGACGGCCAGCATCGCGGACGCCACCGCCGCGGCCACGAAGAAGGGCCACACCGCCGGATCCTCCCAGTCTCCGGAACGGTCCACGACGCTCTTGGAGAACAGGAAGACAGGCCCGTTGGTCAAGACGATGACCACAGCCGCAATCGATGCCACGCGCACCAGACGTGTGACCGGTTCGGGCAGCGGCCACACCATCCGCGGGCGCTTCATCGTGAGGACGGCTAGACGATGCCGGCGAAGGCCAGGTCCAGACCCTCGCGGGTGTCCGCGGCCCGGCCGGTGAAGTGCGACTCGTCCATGTCCCAGGTGTGGTCGTTACCGTGCCGCACCCGCAGGTAGCCGCGACCGTGGGTGCGGTAGATCCTCCCGCCGATGTAGGTGACATCGCGGGCCAGTTCGGTGTCCACGTGCCGGGGCACCCGGCGCCACCCGCCGGCCCGGGCCAGGTCATGGCGGGAGATGATCAGCGCCCCCCCGCTCACTCCGGGGTAGCCGAGGTAGCGCTCGCCGCGACGGCCGAACATCCGTATCGTGCGGTCCTGGCTAGCCACATAGACGTATTCAGCGCCCTTGGCCACCAACTCCGCCTGGGAATACTCGTGAGCCAGAACCAGGTCCCAGAGATGGTGCGGGCTGTAATGGTCGTCGTCGTCGAACTTGGCGAGAAGGTCCCCGGTGGAGGCGGCCACCGCGGCGTTCAGCACCGCCCCCAACGGCTCGGCAGCGGCCACCGGGGCGAGCCGCACCGGCAGGCCGGCCTCCTCGACGGCCCGGACAAGGGCATCGTCGGAGAAGCCGTCTCCATGGGGCGCCAGCACCAGTTCGGTGTTGGGATACGTCTGGGCCGCTACCGAGGCCACCGCCGCCTCCAGTCGCTCGGGCCGGTTGGTGGCCAGCAGGACCGACACCGCGGGCGGGGACGCTTGCCGGCCGGCTGCGGCCATGACCTGCCGGGCTCGGGCCCGCAAGGAGTGGTCGCGCAGCGCACAGCGGCGCATATCGATGCTGATCGCCTCGCGGCCGTGGGCGTCGGCGCCGGCGATGCGCTCGCCGTCGGCCATGAGGTCGTGCAGTTCGGGACCCAGCAGGGGTCTCATCTCATCCTCGTCGCTTCGGATGCGCACCACCGCGCCGGTCGCGGCCCTCGCCGCCAGCGCCGCCGCTCGCAGGGCGGGATCGGACTCTCCGGTCACGTCCGACGCGAGCACGGGCTCGGCGCTCTGGGGCTTCCAACCGATCGGGTTGACCGACAGGGGATCGAGTGCCGGCACCGAGAGCTGCCCGCCGGCCGACGCCAGCTCCACGACGGTGGCACCGGCTGGGAGGGTCCTGCCGGCGACGGGACCGTCGGCGACCACAACGTCGGCGTGCTCTTGCGGGGATGCGGGGGCCACCCGCCCCGAGGCTGCGAACACGGCCGCGGCCCGGGGACCGCCGGTGGCGATCTGCGCGCCGAGTGGGTACGGGGCCTTGCGGTGGCGGCCCGCGGCCCGGTCCCGGGCGAGACCGGCCAGACGCTTGGTCCGCAGCCACAGGGCCCTGGCCAGCCACCGGGCCAGCGGGCGGGCCTGGCCGGGGTTCCGCGCCACCCTCCGCGCCCCGATGGGTCTAGAACCCGGCGAACTCGAAGTCACGGCCCGGTCGCATGTCGTCAGAGCGGCCCAGGAAGAAGTCGTCGTCGATGGTCCAGGTGTGCTCGTCGCCGTGGCGCACCCGCAGGTAGCCCGTTCCGTGAGTCCAGTAGATGTCGCCACCCACCTGCACCACGTCCCGAGCCAGTGAGATGTCGACGCTGCGGGGTACCCGGCGCCAACCGCCGGCCGCGTCGAGGTCTTGGCGGGAGATCATGAGTACGCCGCCGGAGACCACCGGGTGGGGGACGAAGCGCTCCCTCATCTTGGAGACCCGCACCGTCCGGTCGAGACGCGACAGGTAGACGTACTCGGCGGCCTTGGCCACCAGGGTGGCGCCCGAGTACTGGCGGGCCAGCAGCAGGTCCCAGATGTGGTCGGCGCCGTAGTAGTCGTCGTCGTCGAACTTGGTCAGCAGGGTTCCCGACGAGGCGGCCACCGCGGCGTTGAGCACCTCACCCAGGGTCTTATCCTCGGTCACCCTCACCACCCGTACGTCGCAACCCAGCGGCGCCGTCATCGCAGCCAGCCGGGCGTCGGACTCGAATCCGTCGCCGTGGAGGGCCAGCACAAGCTCGAGCTGCGGGTAGTTCTGCACCCGCACCGCGTCGAGTGCGGCCTCGAGAAGCTCGGGACGCCGTGTCGGCAGCAGCACCGATACCAGCGGATGGGGCGCCTCGAGGCCCCGCGTCTCGAGGAGTTGGCGGGCCCGGGCTCGCAGCGAGTGGTCCCGAAGGGCCAGCCTGCGCATGGCGATGCTGAGCTGCTCGCGTGCGTGGGTTTGGACGCCGGTCACGGAGTCCGACGTCATGAGGGTGTGAAGCTCCGCCCCGAGGCAGGCTTCGAGGGCGGCATCTGAGTCGGTGACGTGCACCAGCACGCCGGCCGCGGCCAGTGCAGCCAGCACACCGGCCCGCTGGGCGGTGTCACCTAGACCGGTGCCGGAGTCCTCGACGTGGTGGAGTCGCCTCAGTGAGTCGATCACGTCCCGGTTCAGGTAAAGCGACGCGGGCCCGGTCGACGGAGGCTGCCACCGCGATGCCAGCGGAGCTGACGCCTGGTCGTGGTCGGGTGTCCAGTCGACGGGATTGACGGCGCTCGTGTCGAAGGCGGGCACCGACAGGCGCGGGTGCAGCTCGTCGAGCACGGCGACGGCCGGACTCGACGGTCCGGTTGCGTCCGGCTCAAGGGCACGGCGCGCCGTGTCGGTGTCCACGAGGACGAGGTCCAGATGCCGGTCACCCGCCGGAGCGCCGACACGGGCCGACGCCGCCAGCACCGCCGAGGCCCGGTCGCCGGCTGCCGCGATCTCGGCCCCCAGCGGGTACCGGGCCAGCGTGGAGAGATCGATGCCGGCAGGCGGCTGCATGGCGCGGCGGACTCTGGTCCGCCGCCGGACCGCCTGCACCAGCCAGGTCAGCAGCCGCCAGACGTCCCGGGGGTTGCGAACCCGGGCCGCCCGGCCGAGCAGCGCCCGCGCGTAGCGCACCGACCTGGCTCCAAGCGCCGCAACCCGTGACCCTCTCGGGCTGCCGGCCGAAGCGGCGGCGCTCGGAGCCGAGGGCTGAGGGGCCGCTTCGAGGGTCCAGCCGTCGATGTCGATCACGTCGCCCAGATCCTCGACCCGCACGCCGCATCGCAGGGCGCGCTGCAGCGCCCACGAGCGGGTGATGGTCACCCGGTGGCCGGACTTGAGCCGGGCCCGCCCCGCCGCGGTCGAACCGAGCTGGGTTCGCAGGCGTCCGACCATGAACGAGCCGACGGGCGCGCCCGCTGGGATCGTGATGTGGAAGCGGGCCGCCCCGAATGCGGCCGCGGCGCCGCCCACCGGACCGAAGCGAACCCTGTGGTCCGGGTCGAGATGGTTGTGGAGCCACTCCAGCCCTCCGCCGGGGTGCTCCTCCACCCATACCATCAGGTCGCCGGTCTTGCTGGCCAGCACCTGATGCACCGTCTCGAGGGTTTCCTGCTGGTCAGCCCCCGACGAGGTGACGCTCACCGCGAACCGGGGCACGGTGAAGGATCGCCCGCCGGTGGCCTCCCGGGGCCGCCCGTGGGGGATGAGGTTCATCAGCTTGCCCTGCATCTGGGCGAGGCTGAGCCTCTCGGCGTCGCTTATCCGGGCGCCGGGCCCCTGATGCCAGCACAATGCGTCCCGGTCGGGCACGAGGACGGCACCGAGGGCGAAAGCGCGGTACCCGAACTCCTGGTCCTCGGCTCCCCACTGATTGAAGGTCTCGTCGAAGCCGCCCGCGGCCGCGAAGAACTGGGCCGACACTCCGAGATTGCCGCTGGTGACGGCCCTGAAGATGTCCTCGTCCCCGGTGGTGAGCAGGTCGGTTCGGGCCATCCGGCTCTCCAGCCACTGAGGCTCCTCAGTCTGCCGTCCCTCGAACAGCTCTCCCAGCGATCCGGTCCTGGCTCGCACCGCGTCAGCGCTGATCCCGTCCACGCTCACGTGCTTGCGGAAGCCGAGAGTCAGGACATCGCTGGCCGCGTGGTGCCAACGAGCGTGGGCCCTCAGCCACCCGGCCTCGGGGACCATGTCGCAGTCCAGGAAGACCAGGATCTCGCCCGCGGCGGCCCGGGCCCCGTTGTTGCGGGCCCGGGCCGCGCCGAAGCCCTCGTCGGGTTGATGGATGACCTTCACGCGCAGCGGCGTGGCTGCCTCCAGGTGCAACGGGGTCGACGACCCGTCGTCCACCACGATCACGTCGAATAACTCCTGCGGGTATGTCTGGAGCTGCAGGCCGGCCAGGGTCAGGGCCAGTGCCTCGGGGGCTTCGTAGTAGGGAACTATGACGCTGACGGACCGCGACGGCTCGAACTCCTCGACGGGCGGCACCGGCAGCGAGCGCCAGTCGTTTCCCCGCACACAGGCGGGCGGGGGCTCGGCCCGGAGGGCCGCGCCCGCTTCCGGGCCTGCCGATGGGTCTGCCTGGCGCGGGCGCAACACGCCGACAATCGTAGGATGACTGCCGTGGACGGCGCGACCTCTAGCCAACCAGGGCCCGAGCGGCCCGTGAGCGGAGCGAACAAGAGCGGGAAATCAGGTCCCCAAGGTCTTGTCGACCTGACAGCCCCTCCAACGACCGGTGCTTACCTGCGGGAGGTGTGGCGGCGCCGCGAGTTCGCGGTGGTGGTTCCGGCTCAGGACCTGCGGGCCCAGAACATGGACACCGCGCTGGGCCAGCTGTGGCACCTGGTGAACCCGGCGCTGCTGGTGGGCGTCTACTTCTTCATCTTCGGAGTCCTGCTCGACACCCGCCGGGGTGTGGACAACTTCCTGGGCTTCCTGATCGTGGGGATCGTGCTGTTCCACCTGACTCAGCGGGTGGTCCAGGACGCGGCGGTGTGCATGGTGCGCAACATGGGCCTGATCCGCTCGATCCAGTTTCCTCGCATCCTGCTTCCTATGGCCACCGTGAACGGCCAGACCCTGGCCTTCCTGCCCGCGCTGGCAGTGGCGTTGCTGGCCATTCTGGCCACCGGCGAGCGCCCGTCGCTGCGGTGGCTGCTGGTCCTAGGGGTGCTGGCCGCGGTGTACCTGTTCAACCTGGGCGTCGCACTGGTGGTTGCCCGCATCGGGGCGTCGGTGCGCGATCTCGAGCGGCTGCTGCCCCACCTGCTCAGGCTGCTGTTCTACGGCTCGGGAGTGATCTTCAGCGTCGAGGCCTTCGTCACCAGCGAAGCATGGCGCCGGGCCTTCGCCCTCAACCCCGTGTACGACCTCATCACCTGCGCCCGCTGGTGCCTGCTGGGCACCGGCGTCGACCAGTCGGTGGTGATCGGGATGCTGGCCTGGTGCGCGGTGCTGCCCGTGGCCGGCTTCATCGCCTTCCGCAGCGCCGAGAGGAGGTTCGGATCATGACCGGGCCGCCGGCGGATGTCACCGTGCGGGTCGAGGACGTTCACGTCCACTACCGGGTGTACGAGGATCCGAGAGCGGGCTTGAAGCAGAACTTCTCGCAGGGGCGACTGCGCCGGCAGTTCAGCACCATCGAAGCCGTGCGGGGTGTGACCCTCGACCTCCACGAGTCGGAGACGCTGGGCCTGATCGGGGCCAACGGCTCGGGGAAGTCGACTCTGCTGGCGGCCATGACCGGCCTCCTTCCCTTGAAGTCGGGCACCATCCGGGGACGGTCCCGACCCAGTCTGCTGGGGGTGTCGTCGGCTCTGCGGGCCGCGCTCTCGGGGCGCCGGAACATCCTGATCGGCGGTCTGGCCCTGGGCTTCACCCGAGCCGAGATCGAGAGCCGGATGGACGAGATCATCGACTTCGCGGGCCTGCGGGACGCCATCGACCGTCCCATGCGGACCTATTCGTCGGGAATGCGGGCTCGACTCAACTTCGCCATCGCCACGGCCCGCATACCCGACATCCTGCTGATCGACGAGGCTCTCGCGGTTGGCGACGAGGACTTCCGGGTACGCAGCGCCAGACGGATCGACGAGGTGCGGGAAGCGGCGGGCTCGGTGGTCCTGGTCTCCCACAACATGGCCGAGATCGAGCGCTCCTGCCACCGGGCTGCCTGGCTTGACGACGGTGTGCTGAGCGCCGTGGGCGAGCCGGGAGAGGTCGTGTCGGCCTACCTGGACTCCCTTTCCTCGAGCCGCTCCCGCTCGTCGGGCTGAGAAAGGTGGGCGCGGCCGGCCAGGAAGCCCGCGCCCCAGCACAGGTGCATCACCATGAAGGCGCCCGCCGCCCGCATCCGGTCGCTCCAGCCGGACAGCCCGCGCCCCAGCCGGCATGCGGCGATGGCGCAGGCCGCCAGGTAGAGGGCGGGCACCGCCGCTCCCCGCAGGCGTCCCCGGGCCAACTCGACCGCGGAGGCGGCCAGGCCGGCCACCAGAGCGGGGGCGGCCAGCTGGCGGAGCTGCAGCGATCGCCGGTGGCGCATCAGCATCCTCCGCTTCCAGGTCCCGTAGGAGAAGTACTGGCGGGCCAGTCCCGCGTAGTCGGCGCGTGGCACGTAGTCCACTACCAGGTTCGGATCGAGCCACACCGTGTGGCCCTGCCGGCGCAGGCGCCAGTTGAGCTCGTAGTCCTGGTTGCGCTCGAGGGTCTCGTCGAAGCCTCCGACCGACTCCAGCGCATCGCGGTCGAACACACCGAGGTACACGGTGTCGGCCGGACCGGCCCGATGGCCCCGGCGGAAGGCGGCCGGTCCGCCACCGAAGGGCGACGCCATCGCGGCTGCGATCGCACCCTGCAGGCCGCCGGAGCTCATCGGGCGCTGCACGCCGCCCACATTGGCTGCGCCGGTGCTGGCCAGGGTGCGCACGGCCCTGTCGATGTAGTCGGGCGGCACCCGCGACTGCGCGTCCACGCGGGCGACGATGGCGCCCTTTGAGGCGGCCACCGCGAGGTTCAGGCCGGCTGGGGTGGTTCCCGAGGGGTTGTCGACGACCTGCAGCGGAATCTCCATACAGGGCGCGGCCAGCACTTGCCGGGTGAGGTCGCGGCTCGGCGCCACCGCCACGGTCACATCCATCGGGCCACGGTAGGTCTGCGCGCCGATCGCGCTGAGGCAGTCTCCGAGCACCTCCGCGCAATCCCGGGCGGGCACCACCACCGACACGTGGGGCAGGCCGTCGCGGCCGTCGGGCGAACTGTTCATCGACCCGATCGGCGGGCCATTACCAGGACGCTCTTGACCATGATCTCCCAGTCGAGCACCGGCGACCAGTTCACTACGTACTGCAGGTCGTGGCCCAGCTTGTAGGCGGCGTCGGTCTGGTAGTGGCCCTCCGTCTGGGCGAGCCCGGTGATTCCGGGAGGGATGTCGTGGCGCCGTCCGTATCCGGCGATCTTCTCCTCGAGTAGGGCAACCAGCTCCGGCCGCTCCGGCCGGGGGCCGACCAGCGACATCTCACCGGCGAGGATGTTCCACAGCTGCGGGAGCTCGTCGAGCCGGGTCCGGCGCAGCCAGCCCATGCCGTCGATCACCCTCGGATCTTCGGCGGCGGCCAATTCCGGCCCGGAACGCTCCGCGCCGGGCTCCATGGTCCGGAACTTGAGCATCGTGAAGGCTCGACCCCTCCTACCGATGCGTTCCTGGCGATAGAGCACGCCGCGACCGGCCCGGACCCGCACGTACAGGGCGACAACCGCAACCAGCGGCACTGCGATAGGGGCCAGCACCAGCAGGTAGACCAGATCGAGGAGGCGCTTGAAACGCAGCCGGCAGGTCGGCAGGGCGTGCGCTCTCAGCGCCACGAAGGGCATCCCGCCGATCTGGCGGGTCCGTTGCAGCCCCAGCAGGGTGTCCGAGGGAGTGATGCGCCGGTAGACGCCGACGCGGCGGCCCTCCAGATGGCCGAGAGGCTCCGGGTAGATCGTGTCGAGGGGCTGGCCTGAGAGCAGCAGCAGATCGGTTGCCCCAGTGCGGTTGACCTCCGCGACGATGTCGGAAGGATCCTCGGACACGCCCGCGATCGCGGCGGCCGGCTCCGAGTCTCCCAGATGTCGCCGGGCAGCCTGGACGTCGTCGGGCTCTCCCATGAGAAGTACCCGGGGTTTCCCGAATCGGCGCGTCCTCACGCTGCGGGCCAGCCAGCGGTTGAACGACACGACGAGGCTCGCGGCCACGGCGAGGATCACCAGGTTCCCCCGCGGCATCAGGTACCGGCCGGTGAGCAGGGTGACAGTGGCGTCGGCCCCAACCGCCAGGAGGGTGAGCAGCGTCGCCCTCGGTAGCCAGGGAGGCCGGCCGAGCCGCTGCTCGTACTCGTACATTCCTCCGAAGTAGTAGATGCCCATGTGCAGCCCGGCGGCGATGGCGAATCCCACCGCGTAGTGCGACAGGGGATAGGTGGGCCAGTCCAGCCCGAAGCGCACGGTTGTGATCGCGGCCATGAGCCCGAGCAGCGTGACGGCGTCGATCACATACAGATAACGGAATCCCAGCCTTCGCAGGATCGGGGTTGCGGGTCTCGTGTCGCCAGCAGTCCTCACGGGGATCGCATCAAGGCCGGCAGTTCCACCCCGGTGTCGAATGCACCGGGCGTCGCCGCGAGCCGCCAGATGAACACCGCTATCCGGGCTCGGTTCACGCTGTCATACGGGTTGAAGTTCGCCGGGTCCACGGGGGGATTGAAGAACTCGTCAACCCAGAGACGGTGCTCCACCATCCAGCGGGTGGCCTCGAGGTAGTAGGCGTTTATCCCGATGTCGGTGAAGGGCACGGGATGGTTGCTGTAAGTGCGTCCCGCGAAGTTCCACAGGAACGTCGCGACCTGCGATGTCCTGAGCGGCTCGTTCGGGCAGAACAGCACCACGGGGTCCGTGCTGCACCCGAGGGTGATGTTCCGGTCGACCATCCACCCCACCGCCTCCGAGTAGTAGCTCTCCGGCTCGACGTCATCGAAGGTCAACGCACCGTCCACGGCTTCGGGTTCACCCGCGAACCGCCAAAGGAACGTGGCGAACTCGGCTCGAGTGAGCGACTGCTCCGGTGAGAACGTAGTGGGTGTTGTGCCCGTCGTGAGTTCGTTGTTGAGCATCCACGAGACTGCCTCCGCGTAGGGCGCGTTCGAGGCGACATCGGTGAAGGGGAGGGTGTGGACGTTGTAGCCGTTGTCGGTGTGGGAGCCTTGGAGCATGAGCTTGGTCGACAGCGGGGGCCGGCAGCCCGGCGTGTTCCGGCACCCCAGCACCAGCGCGTAGTAGAAGCGGTAGCCGTATGGCTCGTCGTTGTCGTTGCGCACTTCGGTCGTGCGATCGGTTCCTACCAGCGTCACCAGGGCATCGTCGATGCGGCCCGACGGTCCGGGTCTGGCGATATAGATCTCGACGATGTCGCCCACATCGAGGTCGGCGAAGGGATAGTCGGCCAGCCACTGGCTGATCTGATCGGTGGTGTAGGTGCGCTCCCAGGAGTGGGTGGCGTTCTGGGGGTCGCCGTTGGCGTCGGGTGCGGCGTCGAAGGGGTCGGGCTTGGCCAGCAAGTACGGCACGAAGTCCCGGCGGGGCTCCTCGTTGGCGGCGGTGTGGCCTCCGTTGGACGAGCTGTAGTAGCCGACGATCACCTCGGGCGGGTCCTCGTTGGTGGCCTGGTGGGTGAGTACCGTGTCGTCGGTGGCGTCCACCTGGTCCGTCCAGGCGTCGTGGCCGGGCTCCTGCTCGTAGTCCCAGGCCTTGTACTCCTGGTCTCGAGTCGAAGCATAAAGATCGAACGGGGCGGCCCAGCCGGTGCGCTCCCGCATGATGGCCGTGGCGTAGCTGCGAGCTGCCACGGCTTGGGCCTTGAGCGCCTCGGCCGGCCAGGAGTGGGGCATCTCGTCAAGGCCGTAGAGGTACCGCTGCATGGTCAGCTCGCCGATCACCAGGCAGTACTGGTTGGAGCTCTGGCGGCCACAGTTGGCCACGCCTCCGGCCGCCGGAGTCAACTGGAACTGGCCGTGGGCGTAGCGCTCGGTGCCGTTGGATGTGTTGGAGACCCTCACGGGCTCGCCGTCGTCGAAGTCCACCGTGAGCACCGTGCCGCTGCAGAAGCCCCGGCACCAGTCGATGTTGCTGGAGTTGATGTGCCAGCCGCCGTTGCCGCGGCGCACGGTCAGGGTGTTGGCGGTGGTGTCCAGGAAACGGCCGTCCATGGACACCGTCAGCAGCCCGGTGGGTCTGAAGACGGTGGTGCTGTGGATCGCGATGCGCACGTCGACATCGTCGGGAACCAGGCTGGGATCGGTGGTCAGGGTGGTGCCGTCGTAGTAGAAGGCGAGGATCTCGTCGTAGGTGTGTCCAGCTTCGGCCCGTCCCAGGGCGCCGTACTGGCTTAATCCGGTCCCGTGCCCCCATCCGCCCCCGATGAAGGTGTAGTCGTCGTCGGTCGGTCCGTGGGGATGAGCCGATGCCGGCACGGCGGCCGCGGAGAGTAGGACCGCGGCAACCGAGATCACACCGAGCAGCAAACGAATGGGATGGGAAGGCATCGAGGTACCCCGCGTCCTGTTGACCGCCCGCCGGGCCGGGAGCCTAGCGCCGCTCAACTGGGTTCGGTTGCATGGACGAGGTAGGTGTCGACCACCTCGTCGGGATCTCCCACGGAGCGGAGGTGCCCGCCGTCGAGCCAGCCGACGCGATCGCACAACTCCCGTACGAGTGCGGTGTCGTGGGAGACCAGCACGATGGTCGTCCCGCCCGAGCGGAGGCGCTCCATGTGCTGCAGGCACCGCTGCTGGAACTCCTCGTCGCCCACGGCGATGACCTCGTCCACCAGCAGGATCTCGGGCTCGACGTTCACGGCCACTGAAAAGCCGAGACGCATGTACATGCCGCTGGAGTAGATCTTCACCGGAGCGTCGATCTGGTCGCCGACTCCGCTGAACTCGATGATGTCGTCCATGGCGGCGGCCATCTGGCGCCGGCTGAGTCCGAGCATGGCTCCGTTTAGGAACACGTTCTCACGTCCGGTCAGCTCGGGATGGAATCCCGATCCGAGTTCGAGCAGGGCCGAGACCCGGCCCCGGGCCGTGATCCGGCCGCTGGTGGGGCGGTGGATTCCGGCCATGAGTCGCAGCAGCGTGGACTTGCCGCTGCCGTTGTGTCCGACGAGGCCGAAGAACGAGCCCTTCTCGATGGCCAGCGACACGTCGCGCAGTGCCCAGAGGTGCCGCACATCGCGACGGCCGAAGCTGAGCACCGCCTCCTTGACCGAGGTCGGACGGTTGAGCTCTAGGCGGAAGCGCTTCGAGACGTCGGACACCTCGACGGCCTGCACCGGGGCTGGGGCGGGCTCGTTCACGGTTCCTCGCTTATGGCCATTGACCGGCGGCGGAAGAATGCCAGGCCGATCGCGAAGGTGCCGATCGCCCACGCCGCGGCCGTGGCCAGGTCGGCGAGGTCGGGAGTCTCTAGGAAGTAGACAGCGTCTCGTGCGACCGCGATGACAGAGTTGAGGGGGTTCAACTCGACGATCCGGGCCACGGGAAGGCCGTATGCCCTGTCGGGCACGATGTCGGGCGTGTAGACGATCGGCACCATGAAGAACCCGACGCTCAAGACGATGGTGGTGAGGTGCTGGATGTCGCGGTAGCGGGCGTTGACGATCGCGGCCGCGAAGCCGAGTCCGAGCGCGAACATGGCGGCCAGCAGCATGGCCACCGGAAGGAAGACCAGGGTCCAGGACACGTTGGCCAGCACCGTCATGATCAACACCAGCACCAGGGCCTCGAGGCTGCTCTGCAGCAGGGTGGCGGCCGCGCCTCCGATGAGGGCCGTCTCGGTGGGGAAGTAGATCTTCTTGCGCAGCTCGCTCACACCGTCCATCCAGCGCATCGAGCCGTTGACGATGGTGGAGAAGACGTTCCACACCACCAGCCCGGAGAACAGGTAGAGGGCGAACACCTCGGCCTGGCCGTTGGCGGTGGGCGGCGCGGTGGCCCGGTAGATCACGCCGAACACCAGGCTGTAGACCGCCACCGTCGTCAACGGCTTGAGGAGCGACCAGAGCCAGCCCAGCACGTTGCGCTTGTAGAGCGCCTTGGTCTCGCGCTCCGCGAAACTGCGAACCAGCCTCGCGCTGGTGCGGGCCGCGGGCGACAGCCGCAGGGGCCGAGCGGAGGGGTCGGTGTGGTTGACCGCCATAGTCGCCGTGATCATAGGATGCGGCACGGACCGACCATGCCGGCTACCGGTGCGCGCTCAGGGTGTCTCGCAGCCCTGCCCTGGTCCGGGAACGCTGGTGCCCGCCGGCGGGCGGCATTCGTAGACCCGTATGTAGTCCACGACGAACTCGGCCGGGAACACGGTGGTGTCGGGGACCTGGTTGCCGGGCCACGTCTCCAGGGCCCAGTTGCCGATGGTGTTGTTGATGACGATGAAGAAGGGCTGATCGAACGGCGCGTACGGGTTCTCCACCGGCTCCTCGTCGTCTCTGGGATGCGAGAACCAGTCGCTCTGCGGCACGGTCAGGACCCGCTCGTCGTCCACGTAGAACCGGATCGAGGCGGTGTCCCACTCGACCGCGTACAAGTGGAACGACTCGGCCGGGTTGACCGGCAGGTTGGTCAGCGTGAACGGGTTGGTGAAGGGGTATCCCATGTGGACGACATGGTGGACGCCCCATCCGTCGCCCGGAAGCTGGGCGTCGATCTGACCCCGGCGGTTGCCGCCCCGGCCGATGTTGGCCCCCTCGGCGATGTCGATCTCCCCGCCGGCCGCGTCGTTACCGTACTCGGAGTTGCGCGGCCGCATCCAGAACGCGAAGAAGGTCCCGTGCCCCTGCGGCAGCTTGCCGAGCAGCTCATACCGGCCGTAGGTGAAGTCCCGGGTGCTGTCCACCCGGCCAGCGGTGAAGTCCCTCTGAAGGAAGTCCCCCTCTGTGAAGCTCGTCAGCGGACCAAACTGACTGCCGCTGCCCGTCCACTTGTTGGTGCCCGCGTAAGGCTCGCGCAGTGATCGCAGGCGCAGCAATCCGTCGGAGACCTCGACGTTCTCAGGCCGGTCGGTGTCGCAGGCGAGGTACACGGGCGGGCAGTTGTTGATCGCTCTCCACTTGGATGCGTCCAGCGAGGTGCCGCCGAACTCGTCGCGCCAAACGATCTCCCAGTCGTTGGAGCCGTGGACGCCTCTCGTGCTCAGGGGCCAGCTGATGAGCACCTCGTTGCTCGCGACGCTGCGGTCGCCGACCAGTACGACCTTGGCCAGGTCGAACGGCCCGTGCACCTGCTTCCGGAGCGTGAACGTGGCGGTGCCGTCGTCGTCGGTTGGAGCCCGCCCGGCGAGCGTGCCGTCAATGTGGAGCTCCACCGTCCGACCCGCCATCGGGGTATTGCCGTCGACCACCTGCGCCGTAATGGTCCGAACCTTGCCCGAGTGCGACGAGTCGGGGCTCACCGAGATGGTGATGCGGCGGGACTCGTCCGGCTGCCAGAACACACCGGTCGGGCGCGACACGACATCGGTGGTCGCGACCTGCACCTGGATGGAGTCGTAGCCGCCCTCGTTGGCCGGGCCGGTGGGCCTGTCGAGGGTGAAGGTCGCCCGCCCGTCGCCGTCCGCGATCGCGATGTCACGAAGTTCGCCGTCGACGACGAGTTCCAGCCTCGCGCCCGGCAACGGGATGCCGTCGACATCTGTGACCGCGACGGCGATGCCGGTGGGGTGACCGACCGTCGGTCTCCTGTCGCCCACATCGACCGTCACCACGGGCTCGATGCCGGCCATATCGATCGTGGGGACGTAGGCGCGTGCCAGGAAGGTCGCCATCTCTGCCCGGGTGACGGGTCGTTCGGGGCAGTAGCGCAGC
>VXTM01000021.1:225100-355327 GCA_009837445.1 Acidimicrobiaceae bacterium | reverse complement strand
CAGGAAGGTCGCCATCTCTGCCCGGGTGACGGGTCGTTCGGGGCAGTAGCGCAGCGGGGCGGTGCCGCAGCCGGACGTGACGCGGGCCGCCGCGATGGCGTTGATGCCGGCTGCGTGCGTGCTGCCCTGGTCGACGTCGACGAAGCCGGCGGGCTCGCCGCGTTCTAGGTTGAAGGCACGCGTCAGGAAGGTCGCCATCTCTGCCCGGGTGACGGGTCGTTCGGGGCAGTAGCGCAGCGGGGCGGTGCCGCAGCCGGCGGTGATCCCGAGCTGCGCGAGCAGCTCGACGTGACCCGCCCACCACTCGCTGGCCGGGACGTCGGCGAATCTGGAATCCTCCACCGGGGGCGGGTCTGCGTCGGTGAGGGCGCGGATAAGCCATACCGCCATGGTTGAGCGCTCGATCGGCTTAGTCGGGCAGAACCGGCCGTCGTCGCAGAGGGTGCCGTCGAACATGCCGGTGCCGCCTAGCGCGTCGATGGCCGGCTTGTGCACGCCGCCGGTGACGTCGGGGTAGCGGTCCTGCTGGGCCGCCGCGCTCGGGGCTGACACCACCGCGGCGGCGACCACCACGGTGATCACCGCAGCCGTTGCTATCCGCCCGATTCCCCGCATTCAGGCCCATCCAATCAGCGTGGCCGGAGCGAGCACCGTACTTGAAGCGTCCGGTCGATGCCCACGGTTGACCAATGCCTGCGTGCTGGGTGGCGTGGTGACGAGTCGGCTACGGTACCGGTGTGGGCGCAGCCGGTCCGTGGCACCCCGCGAGGCGCGGCTGCGCCGAACCCCGCGGTTCACCGAACACCGCTTGCCCGGCGTGAGAGCTGTCCTCGGCTCGCATCTACGCCGTTGGTGGCATGTGGCCGCTGGCGCGGGACTGCTTCTGGTCCTGAGCAACGGGCCGGTGCTGCGGTTCGCGGGGCTGCTGGACAGACCCGGGCTCTGGAACGACACGGCGGTCTGGCCCTTCTTCGCGGCCGCGGCGGGAGCTTCAGCAGTTCTCGCGTGGGCCATATGGCGTCCCGACGGCGAGGGCACCGGACGCGCCCGATGGGACGATCCGGGTGACCGCACCGCGGCGGGCGCGGCGCTGTCGCGGGCCGCGCTGGCAGCCATTGCCTGGTACTCGGCGGTCGCTGTGGCGTCGAGTCTCTGGAGCGTCTACCCGAGCGCCACGCTGTGGCGGTCGGTCGTCTATCTGGGCCTGACCCTGCTGGCCGTCGCCCTAGCGGGCTTCACCGATGACGAGCTGTCGACGACCCTGGTGACGCTGGCGAGCGTCGCCGTGGCCGGCAGCCTGGTCTTGGTCGTGCTGCAACACGACGTCGGCACCGACCGCGACGGCAACTGGATCGGCATTTACACGAACCGCAACTCGCTGGCGCCCCTGGCCGCCCTGGGTGTGATCGGCGGGCTGCGCTGGCTGCTGCCAACCGCGATGAGCGTTTCCCGGTACCGGCGGGTCTGGGGCGCAGCGCTTGTGGCCGCGTCGCTGGTGACGCTCATCGGTGCAGGCAGCCGCACCGCCTGGTTGGCGCTGGCCGCTGCGCTGGCCTTGGCCTCGGCATTGGGCGCGGCGGTCGGCGTGTCACGCTCGCGCAACTGGCGACCGTGGCAGACCTGTGCCGCCGCGGCCGGCGGGGGAGCGGTAGCCGTGGGGGGGTGCGCGGCCGTGGTTGCGGCTGCCTGGGATGTCTCCACGTTCTCGCAGCGGCGGACCATCTGGAGTCTCGTCTGGGACCGTGTGCTGGAGAGGCCTTGGGGCGGTTACGGGTTCTTCGCCTTCTGGGAGGTGCCCGAGCTGGTTGCCGAGCACGTGCTACTGGAGCGGGGCAGTGCCCACAACAGCCTGGTCGAGACCGCGCTCGGCCTGGGCGTCGTTGGCACAGTGCCGTTTGTGATCCTTGTGGTGCTGGCCACGGTCAACGCGGGCCGTGGCCTGTGGCTGCGCCCGTCGCCCGACACCGGCATGTGGGTCGCGGTGGCGGTGTTCGTTCTAGTTGAGAACGTCACCGAGAGCTTCGTGCTGTGGTTCTCCCACATCTGGGTGCTGCTGCTGGCCGCAGCCCTCCGGCGGCCTACCTCAGTCGCAGAGTCCTGACGAGCCGGGCCCGCAGGCGTCCTGGCAGCGCGGTCAGCAGCTCGCGTGTGCGGATGTTCTCGAGGCGCTTGCTGGGCCCCCCGCCGTACTCGTAGCGCGCGTCGGCCAGCCGGTGGACTTCCGAGCCGTCGAGCACCAACGGCTGGCGGGCCAGCTTGTCGATCACCCTGGCCCGGTTGCGGAACCAGGCCTGACGGTTGGCTTCGGTCTCGGAGTTCGCACGGTCGCTGCGGCGGTACAGCGTGGTGACCTCGTCAACGCAATGAACCCCGAGAAGTTGCGAGGCCCGCACCAGCAGATCCCAGTCCTCGCAGACGGTCAGCTCCTCGTCGAAGCGCAGGCCGAAGCTGTCGAGCGCTGCTCGGGGCAGCGCCAGCGAGCAGATCGGCGTCTCGCTGTACGAGAAGTGCGCCAGCGGATCGAACGTCGCCGGATACACGTACTCCACCGGCCCGGCCGGGGTCCGAGGCTCGGCCGTACCTTCCGTCAGCCACGGCTGGCGGGCCGTGCGGGCCCGGATGATCTGTCCCGGCGCGTCGGCTGCGCCCCGTGCGAACACCGCCAGCCAGTTGGGCTCGGCCAGGTCATCGTCATCGAGGAAGCACACGTAGTCGCCGCCGGCGGCATCGAGGCCGGCGTTGAGCGGCTTGGCGCGTGTGCCACCCTCGTCAACGTGCAGGACCCTGCAGTCCGTTGGTGCAGCCCCTGAGGCAGCGGCCTCGCCTGCCTCAGCCTCCACCGCAGCAGCAGCCTCCGCGGTGCCGTGGACGGCCACGACCGTGCCGAAGCGGGTCCACGTCTGCACGGCCAGCGATTGGAGGGCTTCCAGCAGGCTGCGCCGGCGCCGGCCCTGGGTGCGCACGACCACCGTGAACGTCGGCTCAGCCGGTGCCGGTGCAGCCAGCGCAGCCAGCTGCTCCGACTCCTGCAAGCTCAGCCCCAGCGACCTCAGCAGGCTGGCTAGAGGCCCAGACACCGCTTCGCCGCCAGCGGCCTGACTCACACCGACAGAGGCTAGCCGACGCGGGTGCAGCGCGGTTCGTGCTTCGGCAACGTCACCGACTGTGGCGTGCCGAGGGCCCGGCAAAGATCCTTCGAGAATCGGGGTGGGCCGAAGTTATAGTGTTTCATTATATTACGGTTGTTTTAGTGATGCGGGTCCGCTAGCATTCGCGGACGATGAGCACATCTTGACAAGACCCGCAGGACCATTGGAGGTCGATGCCATCATGGGTAGCAAACCGTCCAACACCGGCGACACTGACAGTGCCGTCGCTCCCGAGGGGTCCTCCAATGGAGCGGAGACCGCCTTCGTGGACGCCCGCGTCATGCACGCCATGGCCCTAGAGCGCCTCAACGCCTCCGACATCAGAGACGCCGCAGAGAAAGCGTGGTGCGCCACCAAGCGAGCCACTGACGGGCTGATCATCGCTCGTACGGGCCAAGAGCCCGGCAAATCCCCCGATACCACCAGAATGCTCAAGCAGCTCGCCGTAGACGACTACGCGATTCGGCAGCTCCGTCCGCTGTACTCGCTTGCAAGAGACGCGCTGCACGGCGACTGCTTCTACTCGGGCATCTGCGACCCTCTCGAGGAAACCCTCCGCCTGATCCGGGAGACCAGCGACTACATCGACAAGGCCGAGCGCCTGGCGGCCGCTGGAGCCTCCGTCTAGCGGAGCGGCGGCTGCCGCACTGTCTGGCACAGCGCAGGTTTCGGAGACCGCGTTGCGTGCCGAGGTCCAGATGCCGTCTCGCGCCTTGCAGCGGTCCGTGGTTCAGATGGTGCCTGTCGCCAGCCGGTAGATGTCGATCAGGCCGTCGGCGGTCCGCGCCCAGGTGAAGCCGCTGGCTCTGTCCCTGCCTCGGGCGACCAGTTCCGCCGCTAGCTCCTGGTCTTCCAGCACTCGTTGGAGGGCGCTGGCCAGCGCATCGGCGTTTCCGGCCTCGGCGTACAGCGCGGCGTCGCCGGCCGCCTCTGGGATGGCCGCGACCGGCGTGGTGACTACCGGCCGGCCGGCCGCCATCGCCTCCAGGACAACCAGGCCGAACCCCTCGTAGAGCGATGGGTAGGCGACGGCCGCGGCCTGCGCGAGGAGAGCGGCCCTCGCGTCGTCGTCGACCCAGCCGAGGCGCAGGATGCGATCGCGGTGGGGACTGCGGTCGACGGCGTCGGCGAGGTCAGCGGAGGCGTCCCCGTCGGGACCGGCATGGATGAGGCGCAGGTCACGGTTCGTGGAGGCCAGCGCGTCGAAGGCCGCGACTAGCGTGGTGAGGCTCTTGCGTAGGTCGACCGCGCCCAGGGCCAGCACATACTCCGAGCCGGGCGCCGGATGCGGTCCCGCAGGCGGGAGGCGCACCCCCAGCGGCACGGCCACAACCCGGTGGGGCTCGACTCGGTAGATGTCCCGGACTTCGGCGGCCACGTACTCGGAGTCGGTGTGGATCCAAGCGCCCGCTCGCACCGCGGCCCGGACCGACCGCCGGTGAGCGCGGCTGGCCGGGCCGCCGATCGGTGGGCCGTGCTCGAAGCTGACGTCGTGCACCGATACGACCGGCGCGGCCCGCGATGTGGGCGGCACCCGGTAGTTGGGCCCGTGCACCACGTCGGCCTCTCCGGCGAACCATTCCAGCCGCGGAACCGACAGGCAGTCCCATAGCCATCTGACCCCTCCGGCGGGCATCCGGCCCGGCACCTCGTGCACCCCGTCACCGATGTCGGAGGGCAGCCAGCCCTGCCCCCGTCCCCTCGGGCTGGTGTTGAACACCGACACCTGCATGTCGGGGCGGGCAGCCAGGGCCCTGAGCATCTCGGACGTGAACACACCGATCCCCGTGCGCGGCAGCAGAAGCGAGGTTGCGTCGACAGCCAGCTTCACGCGTTCATTCTCATGACAAGCCGCCGCACGCCGACAGTTACTACCAGAGTTCTCTTGCCGGCAAGCCGTAGGCTGTGGCCCGTGAGCGCCTCCGACGGCTGCCTATCGGTGGTAATGCCCTGCTACAACGAGGTCGCAACCGTCGACGAGATAATCGCCAGGGTGCTAGCCAGTCGCTTCACCGGCGAGTTGATAGTGGTGGACGACGGTTCGACGGACGGAACCCGCGATCGGCTGTCCGGATACGACGATCCGCGTGTGAGGGTTCTGCTAGAGCCCACCAATCGCGGCAAGGGCGCCGCGGTGCGGCGGGGCTTCGCAGAGGCCAGCCGCGAATTCGTGGTAATCCAGGACGCCGACCTCGAGTACGACCCCGGTGACTGGGACGCGCTGCTCGCGCCTCTGGCGAGCGGCGACGCCGACGTGGTGTACGGAACCCGCATGCAGGAAGGCCCGGCGCACAGGGCGCCGTACTACTGGCACATGATCTGCAACCGGATGCTGACACAGCTTTCGAACATGGTCACCGGCGTGCGCCTGGCCGATGTGGCGACCTGCTACAAGGCGTTCCGCCTCGAGGTCGTGCAGTCCCTCGACCTGCGCGAGAACCGCTTCGGGATCGACATGGAGATCACCGCGAAGGTGGCCGCCGGAGGTTGGCGCATCTGGGAGACCGGCATCTCCTATACGAGCAGAAACTATGCTGAAGGCAAGAAGATCACGTGGAAGGACGGCGTCGCCGCCTTCGTGTGCATCTGCCGCTACGGGGTCTCCGAGCGCGTTCGCAAACTCTGCGGGAACACCTAACCGGCTGAATCTTCAGCCGTCGACCCAATCGGCGAGGACCTCGAGAATCTCCTGGGACGGGCTTGACTGCGGCAGCCTCCGAGCGCGCCGGCAGCGTTCGGGGTCGGCCAGGAACGCTGCCACCACTTCGGGGTCGTAGCGGCTCAGAACGGCGTTCTCGCCGAGGCCGTCGGCCCGGTCGGTGCGGTCTCGCCACAGCAGCACGGGCACCCCAAGGAGAGCGCCCTCCTCCTGGATGGAGCCCCCGTCGGTGATCGCGAATGGCGCCTGTGCGAGCGCCCTCACGAACTCGGCGTGAGGAACCATCGGCACGAGTTCCACGCCGGCGGCCTCAAGACCGGCTTCGCCTGCGGCCCCGACCGCCCGCCGTGTGGGCTCGTGCACATACCAGCGCACCGGAGTCGTCTGCGCCAGCCGCGTGACCAGATGCACCAGCGCCTGCCTCCGGTGTCGCCGGTGCAGGTTCTCCACCCGGTGCATGGTCACCACCACCGGGTGTGGACGGCTCGGCGAGCTGTGCGAGTGGGCGCCCCCGGACTCCAGGGCCGCGCGCAGCGCATCGCTGATCGTGTTGGACGATCCAGTGATGATTCGCCCTCTAACCCGGCGCTTGCGCAGGTCCTCGGCTGCTGCGCCGTCGGGCGCGAAGAGCAGGTCGGCGAGCCGGTCGACGGCAACCCGGACGATCTCCTCCGGAAAGGGATGCAGCCACCGGTAGGTGCGCAGGCCCGCCTCGACGTGGGCCAATGCCAGTCCGGCGCGTTTCGCCATGAGCGCGCCGATCAGCGCCGTCGGCGTGTCGCCGTGAACCACGCAGATCCCACCGCAGCCGCCGAAGACGGTGCGATCGAGCCGCCGGCGCAGTGCCAGCTTGCGGCTGAGTCCTGCCGCCCACCACATGGCCGCGGGCACCGAGTCGACGCTGCGGGTGCCTCCCATCGCGTAGTCGGGCACCCGCAGGCCCAGCTCATGGCGGAACGACTCCGACCGGTCGGCGTGCTGTCCGGAGTCGATCAGGCGGTAGGGGAGGCCGGCCGACTCCATGCGCCACAGCAGCGGCGCCATCTTGATGTACTCGGCCTGGGTGCCGATGAAGACGTGGATCAAGGCTCTGCGCCATCCGAACGCTGCACCGGGCCCGCTTCGACCTTCGTGCGCCTCGACGCATCGAGCTCCGAGACGGCCGCGGCCAGCAGGTCGCGCAGCAGCAGCACCACCCTGAAGCCGAATATCAATATGCCGAGAGCCAGGGGATCGGCTGCGCCGAGTAGTGACGGAACGGTCACCTCCACCACGCCGATTCCCTGCGGCGCGATCACAGAAAGGAATCGCAGGCCTCCCCAGGTGAGCACGAAGGCACCGGCGAGGTGGGCGGTCCCGAAGCCGTCGGCGGCATCGAAGGCGCGCATGTACAGGCAGAACACGGCGGCTGCACAAGTCCAGTAGCAGGCCGATGCCGCGATCATGTGCAGATAGCCCGGCCACGTGAATCCGCTGACCGAGGCCAGGCTGTCCAGGCCGCGTCGCCGGGCCACCGCCGCGACGGCCCGTCCCCCGACCGACGGCGAAGCGGCGACGATCACCCCGACCGCTGCGACGAACGGGATTGCGAGGCCGCCCGGCAGTTCGCCGGCCCACCCCAGCAGCACCAGGCCGTAAGCCACCGAGACGGCGAGGCTCACGGCCATCTCGAGCGAAGCGGTGAGAGCGAGAGGTCCCCCCGGAACGCCGCGACGCTGCATCAGAGCCACTCGGCTGATCGCGAACGTGACCATCAGCGGCACGTACCTGGCCGGTAGGGAACGAGCCGCGGTAGCGGTCAGATCGCGGAAGCGCGGGCGCTGGCCGAGCATGCGCAGGCTTACGAGCCAGAAGTACGCACTGAGCGCTATCAGCACGAACCCCGCCGCGAACGACGCCGCCACGAGCACATGCCTTGCGCCCGCGAGGTCTCCGAGAAGGTCGGTCACTTCCTCCCGGCGCGCCAGCACCAGCACCGGCACGGCGGCGGCGAGCGCGGCGAGGTATGCGATTCTCAGCCATCTCAGAAGGCTTCGCTGCCACGGGCGGCCCATCATCGGAGCGGCTGGCTCGACTGGCTCCACGCTCCGTCAGCCGGTCACTGGATCCGCTCGAGCAGATCGTCGAGCGCGGCGTCGTTGATCTTCAGGCGCGCCCGCAGCAAGCCGCGTGCCTCGGCCGTCCGGTGCGACTTGTCCTGCGCCTCGTTCGCGGCGTCGAGCAGCGTGTGGGGCTCGAAGCGCCGAGCGTCGAGCGGTGCCAGATCGACGAGTGACGCCCAGCCTCCGCCTTCGGCGGCGAGCGATCTCATTTTCGGAGAGTAATCCAGCACCACCGCCGGCTGATCGTTGAGCAGAGCGGCGATGGCGCCGTGATAGCGCATGGTGACCACCAAGCGACTCCGGGCGACCTCGGCGAGCACGTTGTCGACGTTGAGCGTGACCAGCTCTGCGTCCGTTCTCATCGTCTGTCGCAGCGCCGCGAGCATGGGGGTGTCCTGGCTCGGCTGAAAGGGCAACAGGCGCAACGTCATGCCGCTGTGCTCGGCCAGCGCGTCGAGAGATCGCGCCAGTTGCCCTGTCCATGGCTGCCAGGACGTTCGGGCCTTGGCCGCGGCCGTGCGGATGCCTCGGCGATTCGGGGGGCGCAGGATCACGCAGATCGTGTCCTGGGAGTCGCTGCGGGAGACCGTCGAGCCGGTCGGCCCCTGGGGGCGCGAGTGCGGCGGTCGGGTCGCAGCCGCTCGGCTCGAGACGAGCGCGGCGTCTCCGGCGAGCACCGGGTCGGCGCCGACGGCCACGTCGGGCACGCCCCAGTCGCGCAGTCGCTGAGCCGAGGCGGCGTCCCTGGTCACGACGTGACAGGCCCGGCGCATCTCGGAGACCGCCATGCGCCGGCTCCGGGCGCCCCGGACGTGTCCCGCCCCCAGGCCGATGGCCGCGACCTCGGCTCGCGGTCGTGTGCCAGCGGACAGTGCCGACGCCGACCGCCTGTAGGCGCGAAGACGCGACATGTGGAACCACATGTTCCACGGCGACGTCTCCGACTGCACCACGCCCCCCGAGAGGACCATGGCGTGCGCACCGCGCAGCGACCGGCGCAGCGCCGCGCCGTCCAGGGGCGAGCGATGAGCCACCGCCTCAACGCCATGGACGGCGGCAGTCCGCTCGGGATCGATCGACACCGCTACCGGCTCCACCCCCCGGGCCCGTAGGGCGGCGGCCATGCAACTCAGAATCATCTCGTCACCCAGGTTGTCCGACCCGTACCAGCCGGCGAGGGCGATCCTCAGAGCCACAGCCCGAGAGTCTAAGAGGCCGGGCGAATAGGCAAGCCGATGCGGCCCATACGGCGTGAGGCCCTCCGAGTCAGGGTCTCGGCGTGAGGCTCACGGGACGTACACGCCACCGAAGGCGAGGGTCGTCAGGCACACCAGGCCCGCGCCGACGGCCCCGACGATCCACCGGTCCAGCCAGCGGTGGCGGCTCACCATCGCCGCCGCGATGATCAGCGGGAAGGCGCTCAGTGCGTACCGCTCGAGGCTGTTCAGGTTCTCCGCGGCCAGCAGCAGCGCAAGGCTGACAACCGCGTAGAGGGCCATGGGACGGCTCAGCCTCCGGGCGGCCACAACGGCCAGGGCGATCAGCACGACGGCAGCCAGGAAGTGCAGCAACTCGCCGGTGTCGCCGTGCGCTCCCCGCCAGGCTCCCCGAACAAGCCGGCTCACCGGGTCGACAAAGTCGCCCCGCAAGTCCCGCTGCTGGTCGAGCGGGGCGGAGGCATCACCGAGCGCTCCCTGGGCCCAGAGACCGAAGGTGGCTGCTCCCGCCAGCGGTGCGACTACGGCCGCGACCGCGCCCGGGCGGCGCTGGGAGCGCTCCGGCCAGGCCATCACTACGGCCGGCACCGCCAGCAGCGCGCCCACCGGCCGGGTGAGCCCGGCCAGGTACCCGGCGGCTGCCGCCGCCCACCAGTTCCCGCGACGGGCCAGCAGGAACACCGACAGGGCCAGTGTCAGGTAAAGGGCCTCGGAATAGGCGAACACCAGGACGAACGACGGCGGTGCCAGCGCCAGCAGCCTCACCGCCCGCCGCGCCAGGCGCCGGTCGCCGGTCTCGGACACCACCAGACTGTGCAACAGCACGCCGGCTGCCAGCGCGGCAGCGTTGGCCAGGATCACCAGGGCGGCGCCGGCGCCGACACCGGGGAGCCAGGCGGCAGCCCGCCCGAGGAGCGGCCACAGCGGGAAGAAGCGCAGGGCCGGATCAGCGGCGTCGACGTAGCCGCCGGACGCGATCGCCTCGTACCAGCGCCCGTCCCACGCCAGCAGGCCGTCCGAGACCGGGGTGAAGTCGGGCGGCGGCTCGAGGCGGTTGACTACCGCCGTGGTGATGATGTAGGCCGCTGCGACGTACAGCCGAGCCTCCGCCCAGGCGGCCAGCGCCACCTTCAGAGCCACGGGAGGGCTGTTCACGGCGCCCCGGCCGGATACCGGTACAGGCGCATGTGCTCGTAGACGGGCCGGGCGAACAGCACCGTCTCCGATCGGCGGGTGAGCTCCAGCTCGGCTGCGATCGTCTCGCAGAGTCCCTCGAAACCGCGGTAGCCCGATGCGGTCACCAGCCACACCGCTCCGCCGGCTCCGGCGGTGTCGAGCGCGCCCGTGGCGGTGGCGGTGGGTGAGGCTTGGTCGATGCGCTGGTGGTAGTCGTACCAGTCGACGAAGCGCGGATCCTCCGTCGGCGGGTGGATGAACAAGGTCGCAGGCCCCTCCAGGTAGCGCAGCACGGCGGGCGCGAGCTGGTCCGGGCAGGCGACCACAACGTCACCGGTCCCCGCTTCCCTGTCGATGATGCCCGCGACCTCCTGACCCTGGCTGCGGTCGCGCCGGGCCTCGTCGATCGCGACGACCACTCCGAAGACCGCTACTGCGGCGAGAGCGGCCGGGGCCATCCAGCGGGGCAGCCCCGACAAGCCCCGGCCGGCGAGGGCCAGCAGCACCGGAACGACGACCGCCGTATAGCGGGCCTCGAACGCTCCGCCCGACAACATGGCCACCATCCCGCCCAGTCCCAGCGTGAGCACCGTCACTGCCACCAGGGGTGCGCCTGGGTGCCGGCCCGGCCATCCCAGCTCCACACCGCTGGAGTTCGTCTTCAGCAGCGTGGCACCCAGCAGGACCGCTCCGGCCAGGAGCACCCCCAACAGCACCGGCTCGAAGCGGGTGCCGCCGCCCAGCGCCTCGATCGTCTCCACCGCCACCTCGGCCGGTCGGGCCCACTTCGCCCAGGGGGTTCCGGTGTGGACCGCCTGCTCGACCAGGACCGGCAGCCAGGGGGCGAACCCGATCCAGCCGCACGCGTAAGCGGCCAGCACCGGGGTCAGCACCTCTCGGGATGCCGGCGAGCGCAGCCATCGCACAGCCAGCGTCGCTGAGGCGGCCGCGGCCAGCCAGATCATCCAGTAATGGGTGTGGAGCCCGGCGGCCACCACCAGCGCCACCGCGACCAGGCGGGCGGGGCTGCGCCGCTCGACGGCCCTCTCGGTGACCAGCCAGCCCGCCGCGGCCAGCAGGACCGCCAGCGCGTACATGCGAGCCTCGCTGCCGTAGCGGACCAGGAACGGCGACGTGAGAGCGAGCACGGCCGCGTACCGGGCCGCCTCCGCGCCCAGCCTCCGCCGGGCCGCGGCCCAGATCACCGCGGCCGCGGCCAGCGAGAAGAGCCCCGACAGCGAGCGAGCCG
Organism: Acidimicrobiaceae bacterium; assembly: GCA_009837445.1. Taxonomy (GTDB): domain Bacteria; phylum Actinomycetota; class Acidimicrobiia; order Acidimicrobiales; family Aldehydirespiratoraceae; genus Aldehydirespirator. Next base: position 343,775 of record VXTM01000021.1, on the reverse strand, counting down.
CGAAGTCGGAGTCGCCGAAGGCTTCTAGCCAGAAGCCGAGCAACAGGTAGTACAGCAGGGGGTGGCCGTCGTGGCGGAGCGCCTCCACCGCGTCGCTGACCGGCAGCGAGGCGATGTTCACCGACAGCGCCTCGTCCAGCCACATCGGCGACGGCGCAACGAAGCGCAGCGCCGCCCCGGCCGCGGCCGCCGCGACGGCGACGGCCCACAGTGCCGGCTGCCATCTCGGCGGGCGAGGGCGGGCGGCGTCCATTCAGCCGTCCATTCAGCCGATGACTGCGATGGTGTCTCCGCCTCCCACCGAGTCCCCCACCTGCACCCGGATCTCGGCGACGGTCCCGGAACGGCCGGCCGCGATGTTGTTCTCCATCTTCATCGCCTCGAGCACGGCCACCGGCTCGCCCGCCTCCACCTCGTCGCCCACCTGCACCAGGAGCTTCACGATCGTGCCCTGCATCGGGACGGTGACCTCAGCCGCGCCAGTGCCCACACCCGACGGCCCCCGGGACCGCCGCCGCGCCGCGCTGGGCCGGTTGTTGTCGCCGCCGGCGGTGTCTGGTGCCCACAACGCCACGTTGAAGAGCTTGCCCTCGACCTCCACGTCGACGGTGCGGCGCACGCCGGTCCCGCGGGCATCCGCGCCGGCGTCGTCGGCCGCCGGGCGACCTCCGACGGCAGTCAGGTCGAGCTGTTCCTCCACCCACCGCGTCGAATGGGTCACGGCCGCGAAGTCCGGATGGGCCAGGATGGCCTGCGCGGCCGGGATGGTCGTGGCCACCCCGTCGACCTGCATCTCGGACAGGGCTCGCAGGCATCGGGAAACGGCGGTGTTGCGGTCGCGGCCCCAGACGACGAGTTTCCCGATGAGGTTGTCGTAGTACTGGCTGACCGTGTCGCCGGCCTCGTAGCCGCCGTCCCACCGGATGCCGGGACCCTGGGCGGGGCGCAGACCGGTGATGGGTCCCGGACAGGGGAGGAAGGCGCCCCCGGCGGGATCCTCGGCGTTGACCCGGATCTCGATCGAGCAGCCGGACATCGTGATGTCCTCCTGGGTGAAGTCGATCGGCTCGCCGGCCGCGATCCGGAGTTGCTGCTCCACGAGGTCGATGCCGGTCACGATCTCGGTGACCGGATGCTCGACCTGAAGCCTCGTGTTCATCTCCAGGTAGTAGAACTCGCCGTCGGCGTAGAGGAACTCGACGGTGCCTGCGTTGATGTACCCGCAGCCGCGGGCCACCGCCACCGCGGCCTCGCCCATCGCCGACAGCACCGCAGGATCGATGTCGGGCGCGGGCGCCTCCTCAATGAGCTTCTGATGGCGGCGCTGTGCGGAGCAGTCCCGGGTGCCCAGGTGCACGCAGTTGCCGTGGGCGTCGGCGAGGACCTGCACCTCGACATGGCGGGCCCGGTCGAAGTAGCGCTCCATGTACAGCTCGTCGCGCCCGAAATAGGCGAGCGCCTCCCGCTGGGCCGACTCCACCGCGGCGGCCGCCTCCGCGGCCGTGGCCACGACCTTCATGCCCCGGCCGCCCCCGCCGTAGGCGGCCTTGACCGCCACCGGCCAGCCGTGCGCCGAGCCGAACGCCTCGACCTGGACCGGATCGACGACGGGCTCGGTGGTGCCCGGCACCGGAGCCACCCCGGACTTGACCGCCGCGCCCCGAGCCGAGATCTTGTCCCCCATGACCTCGATCGCCGCGGGCGGCGGGCCGATGAAGGCAACCCCGCGGGCGGTAACCGCCCGGGCGAAGTCGGCGTTCTCGCTGAAGAATCCGTAGCCGGGATGCACGGCGTCGGCGCCGCTGCGCTCCACGGCGGCGATGAGTGAATCGGTCCGCAGGTAGCTCTCGGCCGCGGCCGAGCCACCCAGCGCGTAGGCCTCGTCGGCGAGACGCACGTGCATCGCGTCGCGGTCCTCGTCGGAGTAGACGGCCGCCACGGTGACGCCCATTTCCCGGCAGGCCCGGATCACCCGGACCGCTATCTCACCCCGGTTTGCTACGAGAACCTTCGAGAACACGAGGTCATTGGATAGCCGATCGCGGCCCGGATCGCACAGAATGCTCCATATGGAGTCCCCGACAACCCCGGCGGCGCCGGCGCCGGACCGGCTGCCGCTCAGTTCCGCGGCGGCCCTGCGAGCGGGCCTCGGGTCCCTGCTGCACACGGCCTCGACCGGCTCCACCAACGACGATCTGGCCTCGGGGGCCCGTCGAGGGGACAGGACGCCGGCCGTCCTGGTGGCCGACCACCAGACCGCGGGAAAGGGACGCTTGGGCCGGCGCTGGGTCGATGCCGCCGCCGCGGGTTCCCCGGAGGCATCGCTGCTGGTGAGCTTCCGGCTGCCGGCCACGGTCGCCGAGGCCTCCGACCGCGCCGCCGCGGTGTCCGCCGCTGCGCTGGCCGCCGCGGCCGGCGCCCTCGACGACTCGGCTGCCGAGGTCCGGGCCAAGTGGCCCAACGACCTACTGCTGGAGGGCCCCGGCGTCGCCGGGAAGCTGGCCGGCGTCCTATCGGAGATCGTCGACGGCGAGCCGCCGGTGGTGGTGGTGGGCCTGGGCCTGAACGTCGCGGCCGCACCGCCGGAGCCGGGTGCGGTATCGCTGGCCCAGGCCGGGGCGGGAGCATCCCGCGACGAGGTACTGGCCTGGCTGCTCGACGGGCTCGGCCGCTATCTCGCCGATCCCGCCCGGGCCCGCAGAGAACTCAGGGCCGCGTCGGCGACCATCGGACGCAACGTCCGTGTCGAGCTCGCGGACGGCACCTCGGTGGAGGGGGTCGCCCAACAGATCGACGGCGCCGGACGTCTGCTGGTGTCCTCCGGTCATCGGGATTTTCGCATTGACGCCGGCGACGTCATCCACCTTCGTTAAGAGTGTCTCCTGCTCAATAGGCCAAGACGCCGCCGGTACGCTGGCGCGCTGTGACCGACGGACGCGATGTGGTGCTGCGGCGCACTTGGCCGCAGCGCCTCGTGGCGGTCGCTTGTCTGGGCGTCATCGTCGGCGCGGTGTGGCTCGCCGACCTGGCCGAGCATGTGGAGGAGGTCTGGAGAGAGGTCGACCGGGTGGTCATCGTTGGCACCGGCCAGTACGGCGAGGACCCGCTGTTGCGAACCGACACCGAGCCGGGTGAGCCCGTCAACTTCCTGATCGTAGGGACCGACAGCGCGCTCGGGCTCGACCCCGACGACCCGGTAGTGCACGGCCGCGTCGTCGACCCCACCGGCAGGAGTCTGGCCGACACCATCATGCTGGTGCATCTCGATCCGGTGTCCGGGTCGGCGTGGGTTCTGTCGATCCCGCGGGATCTGTGGGCCGAGATCCCGGGGGCGCAGGACAACCGGATCACCTCCGCGCTGTACATCGGTGGCGCCGAGATGCTTGTCGCCACCGTGACATCGATGTTCGATGTCGAGATCAATCACTACGTGGAGGTCAACCTGGCCGGATTCCGGGAGGTTGTCGACACGCTCGGCGGCGTTCCGGTGTGGTTCGATCACCCGGTGCGTGACACCAGGCTGGCGTTCAGCATCGCCGAGCCCGGCTGCCATGTGCTCGACGGCGAGCAAGCCCTGCACTATGTCCGCAGCCGCCGCTACACCGAACTGATCGACGGCCGCTGGAGGATCACCGGCGGGGACGACTTCACCCGCATCAAGCGGCAGCAGGACTTCCTCGTGCTGGCCCTGGATCGGGCCATCAACCGGGGGGCCCGCAATCCCTCCACCATGGTCGAGCTGCTCGATGCCGCCTCCGGGAGCCTGACGCTTGACCAGGATCTGACACTGGCGGAGCTGATCGCCCTGGGTGAGGCCTTCGCCGACTTCAATCCCGAGAACCTGCAGCGTGAACGGCTCGAGGTGTACACCGTGTGGCACCCTGACGGCACCTACAAGGGCGAGGCCGCCTACAAGGGCGCGAACGCCCCGTTGCTGGAGATCTTCAGGGGCTCAGCCGACTCGGTCAGGCCCTCGGAGGTGTCGTTGACGATCGCCGGCTACCACGAGATCTTCCGGGACGACGCGGCCGAGAGGCTCGCCGGCGAGGGCTTCGAGGTTCTGGACTCGATGGCTTCCCCCGACATCGGTGAGACCGTGGTGCTGCACGGTCCTGCCGACTGGGCCGAGGCCATGACGGTGGCCCGGTACCTGGACCCGGTGCCGTACGTCGTCGAGGATGAGCGGGTGGACGGCGTGGTGGTGGTCCTCGGCTCCGACTACGGCGGAATCCACTTCGTGTTCCAGGCGCCGATGGCCGAGGTGCGGGCCCAGGTGCAAGCCCGCGGCCGCCCGCCGGTGCTGCCCGACCCGGATGCCGGATTCGCGCCGGTGGCCATCCCCACGGGCAACGCGCTCGCTCCGGCGGGTGCGGCCAGCGCCGTGTCACCGTCACCGGCGCTGGCTACCGCGACCGGTGACCTTCTAGCGCTGGCCGCTCAGTCGCAGGATCCCGACTCGGGGCCGCCTGTAATCCAGGGCCGCCCGCCGGAGGGAGAGTCGTGCAGCTGATCCGGGCGGACCGGTGATGGGTGCCGACGGCGTCGACGGGTCCGGCCCGCTGGCAGTGATCGCCGTTATCGGGGCCGGTTATGTGGGGCTCACCACTGCGGCATGTCTGGCCGAGCTCGGCCACCGGGTCATCTGCACCGACGTCGACGGCACCAGGATCGCCGCGCTGCAGCGGGGTGAGGTTCCGATTCGCGAGCCCGGGCTGGCCGGTCTGGTGCAGTCCGGCCTGGACGCCGATCGGCTCTCCTTCGTCCTGGGCTCCGCCGAGGCGGCAGCCAGGGCCGACTTCGTATACCTGTGCGTTCCCACACCGTCGAACTCGCAGGGCGGCACCGACCTCAGCTACCTAGAGGCCGCCGCCTCCGAGATCGGTCCGAACCTGAAGCCGGGAGCAGTGGTGGTGAACAAGTCCACAGCGCCGGCGGGAACCGCGGCGATGCTGCACCGGGTCCTGGGCCGCGCCGATGTTGCGGTGGCCTCGAATCCTGAGTTCCTGCGCCAGGGGTCGGCGGTGAGCGATTTCCTCAATCCGGCCCGGGTTGTGGTGGGAGCCGACGACGCCTCCGTCGCCGAGCGGGTAGCCGGCCTGTTCGCCGGGCTCGACGCGCCGATGCTGATCACCGACCTCGCCTCCGCGGAGACCACCAAGTACGCCGCCAACGCGTTCCTGGCCATGAAGCTGTCGTTCACGAACTCTGTGGCAGCCCTGTGCGAAGCGGTGGGTGCCGACGTGAACGACGTGCTCGCCGGCATGGGCTACGACCCCCGTATAGGGCGCGAATACTTGAGGCCCGGACCGGGCTGGGGCGGTTCGTGCCTGCCCAAGGACACCAGAGCCCTCGTCGCCGCAGCCGCGGAGGCCGGTTACGACTACAGGCTGCTGCGCAGCGTGGTGGCTGCCAACGACGAGCAGTTCGACAGGATCGTCGACAAGGTGGCCCGCCGGGTGCGGATAGACGGCGCCCGGATCGCGCTGTTCGGTCTGGCCTTCAAGGCCGGTACCGACGACACCCGGGACTCGCCCGCCCTCGAGATCGCCCGACGGTTGACCGCCGCCGGCGCGGCCGTCCGGGCCTTCGATCCTGCGGTCTCGGCCAGCCCGGCCGCCGAGGCCGCCGGCATCTCGATCACTGGCGACGCCTACACGGCCTGTGACCAGGCCTCCGCGCTGGTGGTGGCAACCGAGTGGGACGAGTTCCGCCGGCTCGACTTCGCCCGGATCGCCGGCGTCATGGCCCAGCGCCATGTGGTTGACGCCCGCAACATGCTGGACCGGGCTGCACTGGAGCGCCTCGGCTTCACCTACAGCGGGCTCGGCCTGCGCGGCGACAACGACTAGCGCGCCGGCCGCGAATGTCGGTTCCTCGCGTGGGAGACTCGGCCCAATGATTCGCGTGGCCGCGGTGGTGGAGCAGTGCTGGCATCGGGTGCCGGGGGGTACCGCGGTCGCCGCGGCCCGCACCCTCGACGCGCTGGCCGCACGGGGCGACGTCGACCTGGTGGGCATTGCGGCCCGCCACCGCCACCCACCGGCGGACGGGCTTGGTCCTTCGATTCCGGTCCGTCACGCGCCGCTGCCCCGGAGGGCTCTCTATGACGCCTGGCACCGCCTGCGGTCGCCGTCGGTCCAGCGCCTGGCCGGACCGGTGGACGTGGTCCACGCCACCGGGGGAGTGGTGCCCCCGCCGGGCCGGGCCGGGCTGGTCGTGACCGTCAACGACCTGGCCTTCCTGAGCCGGCCGGAGTGGTTCACCCGCCGCGGTGTGCGCTTCGCCACCCGGGGGTTCCATTTGGCCCGGGCCCAGGCCGCGGTGGTGATAGCGCCGTCCCACGCAACTGCAGACGACCTGCGCGCTCACGGCGTCGAGCCGGAGCGGATCCGGGTCGTGCCGCTGGCGGCCGCCGCGGTCACGGCCGGGGCCGCCGAGGTCGAGGCGATGCGGGCGCGCTACCGCCTGCCTGAGGTCTTCGCGCTGTGGGTCGGCACCGCGGAGCCCCGTAAGAACCTGACCGGGCTGCTGCGCGCCGCGGAGCGCACCTCCACCGCCGTACCGCTGGTGCTGGCCGGCCCCGACGGCTGGGGCCTCGACGCGGCCGAGCTGGTTGCCGGCGCGGCCTGCAAGGTGATCCGCCTCGGCTTCGTCCCCCAGCGGGACCTGCCCGCGCTGTACGCCGCAGCCAGGGTGTTCGTCTACCCGAGCCTGATGGAGGGCTTCGGACTGCCCGTCCTGGAGGCCATGGCTCAGGGCACGCCCGTGGTGACCAGCGCCGGAACCGCCACCGAGGAGGTGTGCGCCGACCCGGCGTCGGTGGTGGACCCGACCGACGTCGAGGCGCTCGCCGCGGCCGTCGACGCGGTGGTGGACGACGACGCGGAGCACTCCCGGCGCTCTGCCGCGGCCCGGACCCGGGCCTCGGCGTTCAGTTGGAGCGCCACCGCGGCCGGCGTGCGGAGCGCCTATGAGGAGGCCGGCGGGTGAGGCGGGCGCGGTGACGGATCTGCGGGTGCTGGCGAACCTGTGCTCGGTGGTGCCCGCACAGGTGGGAGGGGCCGAGCCCTACGCCACCAGGCTGCTGGCTGCGGTGGCGTCGCAGATCCCGGATCAGGCCCCGGCCGTGGAGCTGGAGCTGGCGTCCATGGCGGGAGTGCGAGCCGCTCATCCGGAGTTGGGCTGGCCGGCTTGGCATGAGGCCTCTTGGCGGCCCGACAGCCGGGTGCGGCGGGCCGTGGTCGAGTCGACCTGGCTGGCCCGCCTGTCGTCCGGGTTCGACATCGTGCACCACTTCGGCGGCCGGCTCCCGGCTCGACGGTCCGGCGTGTCGGTGCTGACGGTCCATGACATACAGCCGCTGGACCTTCCCGCCAATTTCTCGGCGATGAAGCGCCGGTATCTCGGTTGGGCCCTGCCCCGCAGCGTTCGCTCCGCCGACCTGGTGACCGTGCCGTCGCAGTGGGTGGCCGACCGGCTGTCGGAACGGCTGTCGGTGCCGGCTGGGCGCATCCGGGTGGTGCCGCCCACCTACGCCCGCCCCCGATCCTCAACCGGCGCGACAGGGTCCGTGGCCGAACCGTTCGGGAGTCCTGTCAAGCAGCCCTTCGTGCTGTACCCGGCGGCCACATATCCCCACAAGAACCACGCCACCCTCCTGGCGGCCCACGCGGCCGTCCGGGCCCGCCACCGCGACGTCCAGCTGGTGCTTACGGGGGCCGGAGGCCGTGCCCACCCTCAGGTCGCCGAGCAAGTAGCCCGCACTCCCGGCGTGGTGCACCTGGGATGGGTGGACGACGCCAGGCTCGCCTCCCTGATGGCCGACGCCAGCGCGGTCGCCTTCCCGTCGCGCTACGAAGGCTTCGGCCTGCCGGTGCTGGAGGCGATGCAGTCGGGAACCCCGGTCATCGCCGCCAACACGACCGCGCTCCCGGAGGTGGTGGGCGAGTGCGGCATCCTCGTCGATCCCGACGACGTCGACGGATGGGTCGATGCGCTGTCCGAGGCGCAGTCGGGATCATCCCGGATCCGCGAGCAGGTGGACCGGGGCCTGTCCCGGGCCGCGGACTTCGCTCCCGAGCGGGCGGCCAGCCGGCTGCTGGAGGCCTGGCGGGCCGCGGCCGGTCGCGCCGTGGAGCCGGCCCAGTGAGGCTGCTCGTCCTCTGCCCGCACTACGCCCCCGACGTCGCCCCCACCGGCGAGGTCATGACCGCCATCGTCACCGAGCTGGCTCGCCGGGGCCACGAGATCCGGGTCGTCACCTCCCTTCCCTGGTACCGCCAGCACCGGGTGGAGCCCGACTGGCGGGGACGCCCGGTGCGACCGGGGATCGCCCGCGGCGGGGTCAGGGTCACCAGGGTCCACCCGTTCCCGACGGCGAAGGGGAGCGTCGCGGCCCGCGCCGCCGGCTTCGCGGGCTTCACCACGCTGGCCACCGCCACCGCGGTCGTGGCGCGGGGCCGGCCTGACGCGGTGCTGGCGATGTCGCCGCCGATCACGCTCGGCCTGGCCGGCTGGGCCGCGGCCCGCCGCTGGCGGGCGCCGCTCGTGTTCAACCTGCAGGACATCTTTCCCGACGCAGCCATCGACACCGGGGCCATCAGAGGCGGGCGCCTGGTGGCCGCGGCCCGCCGCCTTGAGCGGTTCATCTACCACCGCGCCGCGGCCGTGACCGTGCTGTCGGATGACATGCGGGCCAACGTGGCCGCCAAGCTCGACGCTGGCCGGTCCGGATCGGTGCGAGTGATTCCCAACTTCGTCGACATATCCCGGATCCGCCCCCGCAGCCGCAACACCGCGTACCGGGCCGAACACGGACTGGGAGACCGGACCGTGGTGATGTACGCGGGCAACGTCGGCTTGTCGCAGCCCCTCGACCTGCTGGTGGCCGCGGCACGCGCCCACCGCCATCGCGACGATGTCGTGTTCGTGGTGAACGGCGAAGGCTCGGCCCGACCGGCCCTGGAGGCGTCCGCCGCGGGCCTGCCCAACGTGGTGTTCGTCGGCTACCAGCCGGCCGAACGCCTCGACGAGGTGTTGGCCTCGGCCGACATCCATGTGGTCGTGTTGCGTGAGGGGCTGGCCCGCTCGAGCGTTCCCTCCAAGATCTACTCGATCCTGGCCGCCGGCCGGCCGGTGGTGGCGTCGGTGGACCCCCACACGGAGCTGCCCCGCATGATCGACGAGGCCGGCTGCGGCGTCGCGGTCGCTCCCGGCGACCAGCCTGCGTTCGATGCCGCGGTCGCAACGCTTGCCGACGACCCCGGCGGGCGCGACGCCATGGGACGGCGGGGCCGGGCCTACGTCGAGAGGTGCATGTCTCCGCAGACGGTCGCGGGAGCCTACGAGGCGCTGTTCTCCGAACTGAGCCGTCACTGACATCCGGCGTGAGCCGATAGCGTGACGGCCCGTGGCCCAGCCGAGTTCTTCCAAGAAGGTCCAGCGGGCCGCCCGGGCGGCCGCCGCGCCCAAGGGCGGCCGCGAGCGCCGCGAGCTGGGCTTCCCGCTCATTCTCGGGGCTGTCGTCATCCTCGGCGTGGCGCTTGTGATCTTCGCCCGGTCGTCGCGGGCTCCGGCGGAGGCGCCGAGGGTGGGCCACGACCATTGGCACTCGGCTTACGCAATCTACGACTGCGACCGGTTCCTGCCCGCTTTTACCAGCGCCGCCGATCCCGATGGCATCCACTCGCACCAGGACGGAGTGATCCACATCCACCCGTGGAACAGTTCAGCCTCTGGTGACGACGCCCGGCTCGATGTGTTCCTCGAGTCCATGGGGGCGAGGGTCACCGACGACGAGATCAGCGGCCCCGGCATCGGCGTGCTTGAGGCGGGATCCGACTGCAATGGTGAGCCGACGGTGATCCGGGCCGTGCGATTCGCCCGGATCGATCCTTCGGCACCCGGTGGCGACGAGCCGGTCACGGGCCTGGTCGACCTGTACGAGCCCGCCGAGGAATTCACCGACGACTTCGGCGACATCGGTTTGCTGGGCGATCTGGAGGCGTTCACGTTCGCACGGGTGCCTGCCGGCGCCGATGTGCCCCCGCCGCCCGAGGACCGCCTCCAGACGGCCTTCGGGGCATCCGCGGGGAACCTGATCTCCACCGGGCCGGAAACCGACCTCGACCCGACGGACTCCCCGGCCGAGGAATAGAACGGGGCGCCGAGGTGCAGGCGATCCTGCTCGTCGGGGGTTTCGGCACCCGGCTGCGGCCGCTGACGCTGACCACACCCAAACAGATGCTCCCGGTGCTGCACCGGCCCATGCTCGAGCACGCCGTGTCCGGTCTGGCCCGCCACGGCGTGGACAGGGTGGTCCTGGCCCTGGGCTACCAAGACGACGCCTTCCGGGCCGCCTACCCCGACGGGCGCTGCGCGGGGGTGGAGCTGTGCTGCGTGGTCGAGCCCGAGCCGCTCGACACCGCCGGGGCCATCCGCTTCGCGTTCGGGGCGTCGGGCATGGATGCCTCCGGGGGCACGTTCTTGGTGGCCAACGGCGATGTGATAACCGATCTCGACACCGATGAGATGCTGCGAGTCCACCGCTCGGCCGGCGCCGAGGCCACGATCCACCTGATCGAGGTGGAGGACCCATCCCGCTACGGGGTCGTGGTGACCGATCCCGACGGGCGCGTGAGCGCCTTCCTGGAGAAGCCGCAGCCCCCGGCGCCGAGCAACTGGATCAACGCGGGGACCTATCTGATGGAGCCCTCGGTGATCGATCGGATCGGGCCCGGGCGCCGGGTGTCGGTGGAGCGGGAGGTCTTCCCGGCCATGGTCACCGACGGCGCGCTGTGGGCTCTGCGGCGCAACACCTACTGGGTCGACGCCGGCACCCCCCAGACCTACCTGAGGGTCCAGCTCGACCTGCTCGACGGCCGGCGCGGGCCGGCGGTCGCAGGGGTGTCGGCGGATGCCTCGGTCGATCCCGAAGCTGTGATCGAGCGCAGCGTCGTGATGGCCGGGGCGGTGGTGGGGGCTGGCTCGGTGGTGCGGGGTTCGGCGGTCCATTCGGGCGCGGTGATCGAGGCGGGCGCCACCGTTCTCGACTCTGTGGTCGGTTCGGGCGCGACGGTCGGTCGGGGTGCCCGGGTGACCGACGGGACGCTTGTGGGCGAGCGTTTCGAGGTGGCGCCGGGATCGGCTCTGTCCGGCGCCAGGGTGCCGCAGGGCGTCTGATGGCGACGCTGGTCACCGGGGGCGCGGGCTACATCGGCAGCCACACCACCGTCGCGCTTCATGACGCGGGCCGGGATCCGGTCATCCTGGACGACTTCTCCAACGCCTCCCGCTCAGTCATCGACCCGATCCGAAGCCTCACCCGCCCGGACCTGCCGGTTGTGGAAGGGGATGTCGGCGATCCGGATGTGTTGGACGCGGTCTTCGGCGAGCACCGGATCGATTCGGTGATCCATTTCGCGGCCCGTAAGAGTGTGGCCGAATCGGTGCGTGACCCTTTGGGCTACTACCGCAGCAACCTCGGGTCGACCATCTCGCTGGTCGCTGCCGCCGTCGATAGGGGAGTGCCGCGGCTGGTGTTCAGCTCCTCGGCCACCGTCTACGGGTCGACGGCCACACTGCCGGTCACCGAGGACTCGCCGACCGTGCCGGAGAGCCCCTACGGCGAGACCAAGCTGATGGGCGAGCGCATCCTGGCCGACACCGCGGCCGCGTCGGAGTTGACCGCGGTGATGCTCCGCTACTTCAACCCGGTCGGCGCGCACCCGTCTGGGCTGATCGGGGAGGATCCGCTCGGTGAACCGGCGAACCTCGTGCCCCGAGTCATGCAGGTCGCCTCCGGCCGGCTCGAGCGGCTGGATGTGTACGGCGCCGACTACTCCACGGTCGACGGCACCGCCGTGCGGGACTACGTGCACGTCATGGACCTGGCCGAGGGCCATCTGGCCGCCCTCGACGTCGACATAGCCCCGGCGAGCAGCCGGGTCTACAACCTGGGCACCGGATCGGGCACCTCCGTGCTGCAGGTGCTGGCCGCGGCCGGCGAGGCGGTCGGCAGGCCTGTCCCGTACGAGATGGCCGGGCGCCGGCCCGGCGACGTGGAGGCCTCCTGGGCCGACTGCACCCGAGCCCGTCACGAGCTCGGCTGGCAGGCTCGCCGCAGCATCCCGGAGATGCTGGCCGACCACTGGAACTTCACCCACCACCACCCCGCGGGCTACGGCAGCGGGGGCGGTTAGCGGAAGAGGTCGTCGGCGGGGGGGCGGACTATCTCCTCGGCCACGGAGCCGGTGCGGAACCAGGACTCCTCCAGGCCCCGCACCACTGCCACGGGCACCCCTTTGGCCTTGCCCATGACCAGGTCGGCGGCCGCCGCGATCTCGTCGGCCACCGCCACCTCGGTCACCTTGAGTTCCCGGCCCAGCGCGTCGGAGGTTCCCCGCAGGTCCACCACCGCCGCGATGCCCGCACAGCCGATGGCGGTGTCGGTCACGCCCCTGCGCCAGGGCCGGCCGAAAGTGTCGGAGACAACCACCCCGACCTCGACGCCGGCCAGGGCCCGGATGCGGTCGCGGATGCGCCGGGCCGAGCGGTCGGAGTCCACCGGCAACAACGCGGCCCAGCCCTCCTCGACGTTGCTGAGGTCGATCCCGGCGTTGGCGCACACGAAGCCCTGGGCGGTCTCCGAGATGATCAGGTCGCCCCGGCGGCGCAGCACCCGGACCGACTCGGCCTCCACCAGCGGCTTGTGGCTGGTCGGATCATTCGGGTCGACGGCCACGAGCCGTCCCTCCGCCTTGGACACCACCTTCTGGGTGACGACCACACAGTCCCGGTTCCGCAGCCCGTCGGATCCGGCCGCAGCCACGATGAGCGCGGCCAAGTCGTCGCCAGGGCGCACCTCGGGGATGCCGTCGATCCCGAAGATCTCCAGGCTCACGGCGACACCGCCTCGCTGGTCGGGGTTCCCCACGTCACGGCGACACCGCGGTCATAGTGCGGCGGGCCAGCTCGGCTGCGGCCTCGGGCGACGACATGATCGTGGGGGCCACCACCGGCCTCACCCCGGCATCGTCGACGGCCGGGGCCAGCTCGGCGTCGGCCTCGTCGATCACCAGCGCGCCGACCACGTCCCGGTAGCGGCGGGCCACGCCCACCACGCTCGCCTCCTCGCCCAGTTCCCGGAGCATCCGGTCGGCGGGTCCCTTGAGGGCCGCGCCCGCCACGATCGGTGACACGGCCACGTTGCGCGCCCGCCGGGCGGCGAGTGCCTCCGTCACGCCCCGCACGGCCAGGATCGGGCCTATCGACACGACCGGGTTGGACGGTGCGATCACTACGACCTCGGCGGTGTCTATGGCCTCGAGCACCCCGGGGGCCGGGTGGGCATCACCGGAGCCCGCGAACCGCACCCCGGAGATGGCGACATCGTGGGCGAGCCGGACGAAGTACTCCTGGAAGCCGATCTCGGTGCCCTCCGCCAGCGTGACCCGGGTCTCTATCGGCTGGTCGCTCACCGGCAGGATCCGGCAGCCCAGGCCGCGGGCCGCGGCCAGGCGAGCGGTCGCCTCGCTCAGGGTGTGCCCCTGGCGCAGCAGGGTCGTGCGGAACAGGTGGGTTCCGATGTCGCGGTCTCCGAGATTGAACCAGGCGTCGATTCCCAGCGTCCTGAGTTCGTTGAGAGCGTTCCATGTCTCGTCGGCCAGGCCCCAGCCCCGTTCGGGGTCGATGGCTCCCGACAGCGTGTAGACGACGGTGTCGATGTCGGGGCTGACATGCAGGCCGTGCAACTCGATGTCGTCGGCCACGTTGACCACCGCGGTGACGTCGGAGGGGGAGGTCACCTGCAACTGCCCAGCCAGGTAGCGGGCCGCGCCCACCCCTCCGGCCAGGACCGTGATCAGCGTCAATTCGCTTGGCCTCTCAGCCGGCGGGGTCGGGACGGCTCTGAAGCAGCGCCAGATCGGCGTCCACCATCAGCCGCACCAGCTCCACGAAAGACGTCCTCGGGTTCCATCCGAACGCGGCGGTGGCCTTGGACGAGTCGCCCACGAGCAGGTCGACCTCGGCAGGCCGGATGAAGCGCTCATCCACGACTACATGGTCGCGGTAGTCCAAACCCACATGCTCGAATGCCAGTTCGCACAGGGTGCGCACCGAGTGCGTCTTGCCGGTGCAGATCACGTAGTCGTCGGGCTCGTCCTGCTGCAGCATCTGCCACATGGCCTCGACGTAGTCCGGGGCGTAGCCCCAGTCCCTCTGGGACTCCAGGTTGCCGAGCCGCAGTTCGCCGGCCAGGCCGAGCTTGATGCTGGCGGCGGCATGGGTGATCTTGCGGGTCACGAACTCCATGCCCCGGCGCGGGCTCTCGTGGTTGAATTGGATCCCCGAGGTGGCGTGCAGCCCGTAGGACTCGCGGTAGTTGACCGTGATCCAGTGGCCGTAGACCTTGGCCACCCCGTAGGGGCTGCGGGGATAGAACGGTGTCTGTTCGTTCTGGGGGACCTCCCGCACCTTTCCGAACATCTCCGACGAGCTGGCCTGGTAGAAGCGGATGTTACGGTCGACCAGCCGGATGGCGTCGAGGATCCGGGTGACCCCCAGGGCCGTGGTCTCGCCGGTGAGCACCGGCTGGCTGAATGAGGTCTGCACGAACGACTGGGCCGCAAGGTTGTACACCTCGTCGGGCCGGTAGGTCCGCAGGATCTCGATCATCGACACTTGGTCGAGCAGATCGCCGGTCACGATCCGGATCCGGTCCTGGATATGGGCTATGCGCTGGTAGTTGACGATGCTGGAACGCCGCACCATGCCTATTACGTCATAGCCCTTTTCGAGCAGCAGCTCGGCCAGGTACGAGCCGTCCTGGCCGGTGATGCCGGTGATCAGGGCGCGCCGTGCCATGGTCTACTGGCTATCGCCCCGCGGCGGCAGTTCCGACTCCGGGGTCAGGTCGCGCCAGTAGTCGAGCAGTTCGTCGAGGGTCTGCTCCAGCTCCACCTCGGGGCTCCAGCCGGTGGCGGCCCGGAGCTTGGACGGGTCGCCTCTGACCTCGGCCACGTCGACGGGTCGGAACAATTCGTCGTCGGCGGTCAGGCGCATGGGGTGCCTGGCCCGCGCCATCAGGGCGTCGGCCAGGTCCCGGACGCTCAGGGAGGTTCCGCTGCACACGTTGTAGGCCTCACCGCAGACGCCGCGCTCGGCCAGCAGCCGGTAGGCCCGTACGACGTCGCGCACGTCGGTGAAGTCGCGGCGGGCCTTCAGGTTCCCCACCGGCACGGTCTTGGCGCCGGTGCGTTCGTTCTGAGCGATGCGGACCGCCAGCGCGGCCGCCACGAAGCGGTCGCTCTGGCCCGGGCCGAGGTGGTTGAAGGCCCGGGCCCGGACCACGTCGAGGCCGCGCGCCGCGCCGGCCTGCACGCAGACCATCTCGGCGGCCGCCTTGCTCGCCCCGTAGGGGGTCACCGGGCGCATTGGGGTGGCCTCGCCGACGGGGAGTTCGTCGGGATCGAGCCTGCCGTAGACGTCGGCGCTGCTCACCACCACCACACGGCCCGCGCCGGCCCGGCGGGCCGCGTCCAGGACGTTGAAGGTGCCCTCGACGTTCACCCGCAGCGTGGCCGCGGCGGCGGTGAAGCTCGCCTTGACGTCGGCCTGCGCGGCCAGGTGGTACACGGCGTCCGGCCGGCAACCCTCGAAGTCGGCTTCCAGCGCCTCCGGGTCGGTGATCTCGGCCTCGCTGGTCGTCACCTCGTCGCCGCAGGCCGCGAGGTGCGCAACCAGATGGCAGCCCACGAAGCCGCTGGCGCCGGTGACGAGAGCCCGCACGCGCCTTACCGCACCCAATCCCGACAGCGCATGACGCGAAACCCTATGTGGCGCCTGCCACACTTGTCGCATGGCGGCATCATCGGACCGCGGCGGGCGGCTGGCGTCTCTGGTGGATCCCGGCTCCACCGCGGTGCTTACCATGGAGTTGCAGCGGGGGGTCGTCGGACCGGGCGGGATGATGCCTGCGCTCGCCGAGCAGGTCGCAGCCACCGGCGCGATCGCCGCCGCGGCCTCGGTGTGCGAGGCGGCCCGGGATGCGGGCGCACGGGTGGTCCACTGCACGATGGGGACCCGGCCCGACGGCGCGGGTGGCTCGGTCAACTGCCGGATCCTGGGCCTCGCCGACCGGCTGCGCCGTGAAGGGGCCGCGCCCACCGAGTCCGGCACCGAAGGCTCCCGGCTGGTACCCGAACTGGGGGAGGATCCCCGTGACCTCGTCGTGGCCCGCTGGCACGGGCTCACGCCGTTCACGTCGACCCCGCTCGACCAGACCCTGCGGAATCTCGGCGTCACCACCGTCGTCGCCACGGGCGTGTCGGTGAACGTGGGCATTGTGGGCCTGTGCCTCAGCGCCGTCGATCTCGGCTACCAGGTGGTGCTTGTACGGGACGCGGTCGCCGGAGTCCCCGCCGCCTACGCGGCGTCCGTGATCGACAACACCCTGGCCATGGTCGCCACCGTCGTCACCGCCTCCGAGCTGATCGAGGCTTGGGCCGCTAGCCGGCCCGCTAGCCCGTCACCGGCCTGACCGGGGCGCCCATTAGCCTCGGTTGATCGCATCTCCCGTCGACAGCGCGGCGCCCGCTCCGGGCGCGTCCGGCACCGCTCAGCAGCATCCCACGGTGCTGGCCGTGGTGGTCGCACACCGGCCGGGTGAGTGGTTCGAGGAGACCCTGGAGTCGCTGGCCCTCCAGGACTACGAGTCCTTGAGCGTCGTGGTCGTGGACGCGGCTGGATCGGGGCTCGGTCCGCGGGTGGCCGCCGTCGCAGAAGGCGCCGACGTGATAGACGCAGCCGGCGTGTCCGGCTTCTCGGAGGCGGCCAACGCGGTGCTCTCAGCCGAGCTCTCCGCCGACTTCCTGCTGGTCTGCCACGACGACGTGGCCTTGTCCTCGGACGCGGTGAGCGTCCTCGTGGCCGAGGCGCTGCGGAGCAGCGCAGGGGTAGTCGGGCCCAAGATCGTGGAATGGGACCGCCCCGAGATCATCCGGCACGCCGGCTACGATGTCGACCGCTTCGGCGTTGCCGCCGACCGGGCCGGGGCCCACGAGCTCGACCAGGAGCAGCACGACGGTGTGCGCGACTCCTTCGCCCTCCCGTCGGCGGCGATGCTCATCCGCACAGAGCTGTTCGTCCGGCTCGGCGGCTTCGACGCGGGCATGACCTTCCGGGGCGAGGACGTCGACTTCTGCTGGCGCGCCCAGATGGCCGGGGCCCGGGTGATGTTCGTCGGGGGGGCGGTGGTCCGCCACCGTGGCGGGCTCGCATCCCGCACCGGCATCGACGACGTGAGGCGCACCCAGGCCCGCCACGCCCTGCGGGCCATGCTGGTCAACCACGGCCGCATCTCGCTCACGCTGTTCGTGCCGCTGGCCGTGCTGATGGCCGTCGCCGAGGTTGTGCTGGGAGTGTTCACGGCCCGCTTCGGCCGGGTCCGCGACGTGGTGTCGGCCTGGGTGTGGAACATCTCCCGACTCGACGTCGTGCTCGAGCGCCGGCGGGCCAACACCCAGGTCCGCAGGGTGCGCCAGGCCGACGTCACCGCCCTGCAGTACCTCGGCAGCGTCCGGCTGGTCTCCTTCCTGAGGCGGCAGTTCGGCGGCGAGTCGCAGGGCCTGCTGAGCGTCGCGGGCCGTGGCGTGCTGGGAGGACTGAGAACCGGCACGACCCGCCTTACCTTCCTGACCTGGGCCGTGGTGGTCGTGGTGGTGCTGTTCGGGTCGCGTCGCCTCCTGTCCGACGGCGTGCCCGCGGTAGGTGACTTCGTACAACTTCCAGAGACAGCCAACGACCTCATCAGGACGTGGTGGAACGGGTGGAGCGACCGGAATGCGGGCGCGCCGACCTCCAACTCGGGCGTCCTCTTCTTCCTCGGTGTGGGCGGCTGGCTGCTGGCCGGCAGCGTGGGCCTGCTCCGGACGCTGTCCGTGGTTCTGCCCATCGGTGTGGGCCTTCTGGGGGCCTACCAGCTCTTGGCCGTGACCGGCTCGCGCCGGGCCCAGGCAGCCACGCTGGTCGCCTACCTGCTCGTCCCGCTGGCATCCTCGTCGGTCGCGAGCGGGTCCATTCCCGGCCTGGTCGGCTACGCCGCCGCGCCGTGGATGCTTCGTGCTCTGTTGCGGGCGTCGCGCGCCGCCCCGTTCCGGTCCAGCCCCAAGGGTCTCGACGGTCTCGTGTCGGCTGCGGTCTCGCTGGGCGCAGTCGCCGGTCTCGCCGCGCTGGTCGTCCCGGCCGCGGTCGGTCTGGTAGCGCTGATCGCCGCGGGGCTGGTGCTCGGGAGCTTGCTCGCGGCCCGGCCCGGCGCCGTCGGGGGGCTGCTGACCGCCACCGTGCTCGCAGTGCCGGTCATCGCCTTCGTGGCCCTGCCGACCGTCGTGGACGTGCTGGCGACCGGCCCGGTGTGGGCGCCGATCGCCGACGGCCGCGACGGCTCGGCGGGCACGGTCTCCTTCGCCGAGATGCTGCGATTCGCGGTCGGACCCGACGACAGCGGCGCCCTGACATGGCTGTTCGCAGTGCCAATGATCGTGCCGCTGCTACTGGGAAGGGGATGGCGCCTCGAGCAGGCCATTCGCCTCTGGGTAGTGGGTCTGGCAGCGTGGGCGCTGGCCCTGGTTGCGCAGCGGGGGATGCTGCCCTTCGGGCTTCCCGACCTGCAACTGCTGCTGGCCCCGGCCGCGGTGGCGGTGGCCGCGCTGTGCGGCATGGCCGTGCTGTCCATCGAGCACGACCTGCGATTCAGCCACTTCGGCTGGCGCCAGGCCCTGGTCCCGGTCATGGTGGCGGCGTCGCTGGTGCTGGCCTTCGGCAGGGTCACA
This sequence comes from Acidimicrobiaceae bacterium, assembly GCA_009837445.1. Classification (GTDB taxonomy): domain Bacteria; phylum Actinomycetota; class Acidimicrobiia; order Acidimicrobiales; family Aldehydirespiratoraceae; genus Aldehydirespirator. The sequence goes on along the minus strand of VXTM01000021.1, from coordinate 324,945 downwards.
GTGCTCGAGACCGGCGGTTGGGGCCTGGTGGAGCGCGACCACCACGCAGCTCTTCGCTTCGAGCCCCCGACCCTGGTCGGGGCCTACCGGGTGCTATGGATCGGCGCGCCCGAGTTCCTCTCGGTCGAGGGTCACAGCCTCGAGCCCGGGGTTGCCTGGGCGGTAACGGCCGGGGACGCGGTCACGATCGCCGACCGTGCCCTGCCCGTCGACACCGGCCGCGCCGATCTCATCGAGACCGCGATCGGTGACATTGACGCGGGCCGGACCACCCGGGCCGGGAGGGTTCTGGCCGGTATGGGCGTGCGGTATGTGGTGCTGCTGCACAGGCTCGCGCCCGCGCCGTTCGTCGGCGAGGATCAAGCCCAGCCGGTGCCGGCCGGACTCGCAGCCGCGATCCGCAACCAGCTCGACCTGGAGCTGGTCGAGGGAACCAACAGCGCAGTGGACATGTTCGTCAACACGTCCTGGACGCCGATGCGGGCGGTGCACGCGCCCGGATTCGACGAGGGCGTGGACGAGATCGCAGACCTTGAAGCCCATCCGATCACCCCAGGAGTTCCGGTGTTCTCCGGAACAGGCCCGCCGTGGTCGGCGGAGATCCCCGACGGCGCCGAAGTTCTGGTGGGGCACACGCCCCGGCCCGGCTGGGAGCTGAGAGTCGACGGTGAGACGGCCGCCCGGCGCGAGGCCGTAGCTTGGGCGAGGGCTTACCTTCCTGCCGACGGCGGCCAGGCCGAGCTGTCCTACTCGTCGCCCTGGTGGCGCCGTGCCGGTCAGCTTCTGGGCTCGGCTGCACCTGTCGTGCTGCTGCTGGCCTGGCTGCGACGCCGGATGGACCGCCACTGATGCGCTCGGTGAGGGTGCTCGCCATGGTGGCCATCGCCGGCCTGCTGGCCGCGGGCGTCCTCGTCGACCTGCCCGACCGGCCCGTGCCGGATCGCCCGGTCCGGTACCTCTCGGTCCTGGCTGCGCCGGCCGGCGCCGTGAGCACTTGGTTCTGCCCCGGCGGCAGCGGCCCAGATGGCGAGGCCGAGCTGACGATCGCTCTGGCGAGCGGCTCGGACCAGCGGCGGACCGCGGCGGTGTCGGTCCTGCCCGGCGGGTCCGATCCCTCCGAGGCCCGGACGGTCGACGTCGAGATCGAGCCCCGCGGCCGGGTGCTGGTGAAGCCGTCCGAGGAGGTTCCCGGCGCCCGGTGGGTCGGCGCGGTGGTCGAGGTGGACGGCACCGACGTGGTGGTCGAGCAGATACTCGCCGCACGGGAGGGAGACGTCGGCCGCTCGACCTGTCTTACCAGGACGGCCAGCAGCTGGTTGGTGCCCCATGGAGCGACCCGCTCGGCGGTGGAGGGCGAGCGCTTCATCATCATGCTCCTCAACCCGTTCCCGGACATCGCGGTGGCCGACATCGAACTGGTGGCCGACGTGGGCCGTGACACGATCGACGGTCTGGTGGTGCCGGCCCAACGGGTGGTCGCGGTCGACATCACCGACGAGATCACCGTCGCGACCTCCGTGGCGGCCTTCGTCGAGGTCGTGTCGGGCCGCGTGGCCGCCTCGTGGATTCAGCTCTCCGATGGGCTGATCGCCGGCCGCGGTGCCCGGGCATCCGCGGCTGTTTCCGGAGCGGCCCCGCTGTGGCATCTGCCGGTGGCGGGGGTGGGCCCGGCCCGCCGGGACGTAGTGGCCATCGCCAACCCGTCGGCGGAGGTCGCCGAGGTGGACCTGGAGATCCTGGCCGAGGCGCCGGGAACCGATGTCAGCCCGATCGAGATCACAGTCAGGCCCGGACGGACAGCTCTGGTCGACCTCTCCCAGCAGGTCCGCCTCGAGGGCATCGGGCCCTTCAGCGTGAGAGTGCGTTCGCTTGACGACGTCACGGTGGCGGCTTCGATACACAGCGTCACGTTCGCAGCCGACGCCGGCAGCGAGGCGGCCGCCGCCGTGGCGGGCTCCACCGCCACGATCGGGTCGGATGCCGCCGCCCACCGCTGGCTGGTGGCCGCCCAAGCGGCCGACTCCGAGCCCGCGGCCACCGAGGGCGGCGAGTCCTCGATCCTGGTGGTGGTGAACCCGTCCTCGGTCGGGATCGCCCAGGTCACCCTGAGCGTGGACGGGGCGACGGTGCGCCGGCTGGAGGTCGGACCCCGCCGCCGTGCCAGCGTCGCGCTGGACCGCCTGGGATCGGGCCGCTTCGTGGTAGAGGTGGAGTCCTCTGCGCCGGTCATTGCCGCCACCGAACTCATCGGGCTGACCTCACGTACGGCCTCGCTGGGCGCGGCGGTCTCCGAACCGGTTCCCGCGATCGATATCCGCTGACCAGCGGAGAGCGTCCGCGAATAGGCGCTATCGCCTCGCGGCGCGGCGTGGTCACTCCCGCCGGTGAGCGCCTCTAGGGAGCGGCGGCGGCTCGGGCGGTCAAGCTGCGGGCGTGGGCACGCCGGCAGGAGCCCCCGAGCCGTTGCCCGCGGTCGGCGGGGCGTCGGGGTCCGGCGGCGAGTCGGCGACGGTCGAGCCCTCCGGCCCGTCCTGCGGCAGCGTGGCTCCCTGCGACACCGCGATCAGGCGTGCCACCTCTTCGCCGCTGATGGTCTCGTGCTCCAGCAGCTTTCGGGCCACCAGGTCGAGACCGTGGCGGTACTCGGTGAGGGTCGACCGGCACCGGTCCTGCTGCTCGCGCAGGATGCGCTCGATCTCCTCGTCGATCACCCGGGCGGTGTCATCGCTGTAGTCGCGGGTCTGCATCAGGTCCTCGCCCAGGAAGACCTGGTTCTGGGAGCCCCACGCCATGGGGCCGAGCTTGTCGCTCATGCCCCACTCCCGCACCATCGACTTGGCCAGCGCGGTGGCCCGCATCAGGTCATCGGCGGCGCCGGTGCTCACAATGCCGAACACCAGCTCCTCGGCGATGCGGCCGCCGAACATCACCACCAGCCGGTCGAGGATGTAGTCGCTGCGGTAGATGTGGCGGTCTTCCTCGGGTAGCTGCATGGTCACCCCGAGCGCCATCCCGCTGGGAATGATGGTGACCTTGTGCAGCGGGTCGGCGGTGGGCAGTACGGCGGCGCACACCGCGTGGCCGGCCTCGTGGTAGGCGATGGCCTCCTTCTCGTCGTCGGAGAGCGCCAGCGACTCCCGCTTCTGGCCCATCAGAACCCGGTCGCGAGCCTGCTCCACATGGCGGGCCGCGATCTCCTCCTCGCCGTCGCGCACCGCGTAGAGGGCGGCCTCGTTGATGAGGTTGGACAGGTCGGCGCCGCTCATCCCCGGCGTGCCCCGGGCCACTACGTGGAGGTCGAGGTCGTCAGCGGTGCGCTTGCCCTTCACGTGCACCTCGAGGATGGCCTGCCGGTCCGAGAGCTCGGGCAGAGGCACCACTACCTGGCGGTCGAAGCGCCCCGGGCGCAGCAGGGCGGGGTCGAGGATGTCGGGCCGGTTGGTGGCCGCCATCATCACGATGCCCTCGGAGCCCTCGAACCCGTCCATCTCCGAGAGCATCTGGTTCAGGGTCTGCTCCCGCTCGTCGTGGCCGCCGCCGAGGCCTGCGCCCCGCTTGCGTCCGATGGAGTCGATCTCGTCGATGAAGATGATGGCCTTGCCCATCTTGCGGGCCGATTCGAACAGGTCCCGCACCCGGCTGGCGCCCACCCCGACGAACATCTCCATGAAGTCCGAGCCGGTCACCGACAGGAACGGTACGCCGGCCTCGCCCGCCACCGCCTTGGCGATGAGCGTCTTACCGGTGCCCGGGGGACCCACCAGCAGGACGCCCTTCGGGACCCTCGCGCCGATCTCCGCGAAGCGCTCAGGCATCTTCAGGAAGTCGACTATCTCGGTGATCTCCTGTTTGACCCCTTCGTAGCCGGCAACGTCGTCGAAAGTGGTTCCGGGCCGCTCGGTCGTGTAGGTCTTGGCCCGGCTCCGCCCGATCGACATGATGCTCCCCATCTGCCCCTGGGCCCGGCGCTGCATCCACCAGAAGAACAGGATGAGCAGGCCGATCGGCAGCAGCAGCGGAATGATCGACAGGAAGAAGTTGGTCTCGGGCGTGTCGTAGCGGAACTCCGGCACGTGCTGGTTGATCAGGGCCGTGTCGGCGTCGGGAAGCGGCAGCGGCCCGTTGGACACGTACTCGGTGCCGTCGACGGCGGTCGCCTTGATGCTGCCACTGTTGTTGTTGTAGGTGCCCTGGACTATCCCGCCGTCGGTGACCCGGTCGAGGAAGTCCGGGTAGGAGATCTCGGCTCCGGAATCGTCGGGGAGCATGGTGGTGGCCATGAAGACTGCGATGACCGCGCCGATCATCAACCAGATCACAAGGCGCGAGCGCCGCTGGGCTTCCGGCCGGGGCCGGGGAGCCGGCGGTTGGTTCCGCTTGCGGTCCTGAGGTTCGGGCGGCGGCGGAGGCGGCGGGCTGTCGGCCACGATTCCAGACTAGTCCGGTACGGTTGCAATCCATGCGGCCCCAGATGCCGGCCACGACTCGGCTTACTTGGGCGGCAGCCGGATGGTCCGCAGGATTCGTCGCCTCTCTGGCGGCGTCCTTCGTGGCGGTGGCGGTATTGCTGGGGCCGGAGTTCCTGGAGACCGAGGACAACCTGATGAGCCGCATCGGGATCGGCGGGCTTGTGATGCTGCAGGTGCCCTTGTGGCTGGGCCTGCTCGGCACGCCGCTGCTGGCCCGGCGCTACGGCCTCCGCTGGAGGAGCCAGCTCGGGTGGGTGATGCGTCTGGTGGACGTGCCCGTCGGGTTGGCGGTCGGCCTGGTGACGCAGCTCGCCGCCGTACCGCTGCTGTACTGGCCCATATTCCGGATCTTCGGCGATCTGGACGTGGAGGAGCCGGCACGCGAGCTGAGCGACCTGGCCGTCGGGCCGTCGGATGTGGCCCTGCTCGTCGTGATGACGGTGGTCATGGCTCCCATCAGCGAGGAGGTCTTCTTCAGGGGCCTGCTCCAGGGAGCGCTGCGGGACCGGCTCGGACCGGTCTGGGCAGTGGCCATCGCATCGGTGGCCTTCGGGATCACCCACTTCCAGCTGGTTCAGTTCCCCGCCCTGGTGCTGGTGGGGGCGGTCAACGGGCTGCTCGTGCTCCGGACCGGCCGTCTCGGTCCGGCGCTGTGGTCTCACGCCGGCTTCAACGCGATCACCGTCGCGGTGTTGCTGTCGTGAGGCCGCTCGGCGGAGCGGGCACGCGGGTCGGCGCCGTGCTGGTGGGTGCTGTCGTCGCGCTGACGGTCGTGTTCCTGGTCGTCAACCTCAGACCCTGGCTGTGGTTCGACGACACCACCCCGACGGGTGGAGATCTGGGCGCTCACGTGTGGGCTCCGGCCTACCTGCGCGATGTGCTGATTCCGGAGTTGAGGCTCACCGGCTGGACCCATGACTGGTACGCGGGTTTCCCCGCCTTCGCCTTCTACATGGTGATCCCGTCGCTGCTGGTGGTGATCGTCGACGCCGGCCTCGACCTGAGTGTCGGGGTGTTCGCCTACCTGGCGGTGGTGGGGGCCGTGGGCGGGCTCGCGATGCTGATCCTGGGGCGGACGGGATGGGCGGCTGCCCAGCGCTGGGCTCTGGCAGTGGGAATCGCTGCGATAGCCGGGGCCGCGAAGCTGTTCGTCGGCGATGCCGAGACGAACCGCGCTATCGCCGCGCTGCTGCTGCCGGCCGCCTGCGGCGGGTGGGCGTGGCACCTGCTGCGGGCCCGGCCCCGCTGGCGAGCCCCTGGCGCGGTTGCCGCCGTCCTGCTGGCCGTTCTCGTGGTTCCGATGCCCTACGGCGTGGCCCTCAAGGTCGTGGCGATCGCCGGAGTGGTCGCCCTGCCCATCGCGGTGTGGGCCATGGTCCGAACCAGCGGAGTCGGATTCGAGGGTCAGGCCCTGGCCTCAGTGGCCACGCTGCTGTTCCTGTTCGACCGCTCGTTCAACATCTACGGCGGCAATCTGATGTCGACCATGGCGGGCGAGTTCGCCTACTCGCTCGGCCTGGCCGTCGCGGTGCTCTTCGTCGGCGTCGCGGCCCGGGGCATGGACTCGAACCGCCACAGTGTCCTGGCTGGCGCTCTGCTGGCTCTCACCGGGCTGTTGCATCTGTTCTCCGCCTTTCTGGCGCTGGCCGCAACCGCCGCGCTGTTGTTGACCGGCCGGTGGCAGCGGGCCGCGTGGCTCCAGCGGCTGAAGTGGACCCTGGTGACCGGCGCGCTGAGCGCGGCGCTCAGCGCGTGGTGGGTCCTGCCCTTCTGGTGGAATCGGGGCCTGCTCAACGACATGGGTTGGGGCAAGGAGCGCCGTTACCTGTCGTCGCTGTGGTCGCGCAGTTCCTTCGACTACGGGTTCCTGGTCAACCATCCCGCACTCCAGTTCTTCATCGTTGTCGCGGTCGCCGGGTCGGCGCTGCTGTTCTTCAGGAGGTCCCGGCCGCGGGCGGAGCGCTGGTCCCGTCTTCATGTGGCGCTGGCGGTGACGGGCGCCATATTCGCGGCGGCGTTCGTGGTGATGCCCGAGGGACGCCTGTGGAACGTGCGGATCCTGCCCTTCTACTACCTCACGGTGTACCTGACGGCCGCCCTCGCCGTCGGCGAGTTGATCGGGTGGGCTCGCTCATGGCTCGACAGGAGGCATGCAGCCCGCGTCGAGGCGGAGGCTGATACGGGCCGGCTCGGAGCCCTCGCTGGACCTCTCGTGGCCGGTGGGTGCGTCGCGCTGGCCGCGGCCGCCGTGCTGGTCATGGTGGCGCTGCCGCTGCGGTCGTTGCCCGGGGGCAGGCTCGGCGATGACGGCGTCTACCGCTGGGGACCCCTCAGCTCGAGCGAGTACAACCTGGGCACCTACTGGGTGCAGTACAACTTCGAGGGCTACGAGGGCCGCCGACCGACCGCGGACGGCGGGGGCAGCGCCGAGTACTGGGACCTGGTCGACACCATGGGGCGCGTCGGCGAGAGCCGGGGCTGCGGCCCGTCGCTGTGGGAGTACGGCGCCGGCCGTCTCGGCTCTTACGGCACGCCGATGGCGCCCATGCTGCTGCCGTACTGGACCGACCGGTGCATCGGCTCCATGGAGGGCCTCTACTTCGAGGCGTCGGCCACGACGCCGTACCACTTCCTGATGCAGTCCGAACTGTCGGCCGCTCCATCGCGGGCCCAGCGCGACCTCCCCTACAGCGGACTCGATGTCGCTCGGGGGACCGAGCACCTGCGGGCCATGGGTGTGCGCTACTACCTGGCCTTCTCGGAGGATGCGCTGCGCCAGGCTCGGGCTGTGCCCGGGCTGGCAGAGGTGGCGTCCTCGGGCCCATGGGTCGTCTTCGAGGTGGCTCAGAGCGCGCCCGTGACCGGGCTGGCCCGGCTGCCGGTGGTCGTGGACGGCGTCGGCCGCTCCAGCGACTCCTGGCTGGAAGCGTCGGTGGGCGCTTTCCTGGCCGAAGGCCCCGATGCGCCGCTGCTGGCGGCCGACGGACCCTCCGAATGGCCGAGGATGGCCCTGCCGGCCACCCAGGAGGAATCCGGCGCCGCAGGCGGGTCCGGCAACGATGTGGCCCGGGAGCAGGAGATGCGCCGGCTGGCCGAACTGCTGCCGGGGGCCGCGCCCCGCGCCGATGTCGAACCGGCAGTGGTGAGCGATGTGGTTCGCCGAGACCACTCGATCTCGTTCTCCGTCGACCGGGTCGGGGCGCCGGTGCTGGTGCACACTTCCTACTTCCCCAACTGGTCGGCATCGGGCGCCGAGGGGCCGTACCGCGTCACCCCGAACTTCATGGTGGTCGTGCCCACCGGCACCGAGGTGCGCCTCGACTACGGGCACAGCGCGGTGGAGTGGATCGCGCTCGTAATTACGCTCGGCGGCCTAGTCGCCGTAGGGTGGATCCTGGTGTCCCGGAGACATTTACGCCGACCGTGAGACTCTCGGTGGTTGTTCCCGCCTACCGCGAGGCTGGCCGCCTGGGCGAGACCGTGGCCACGCTCCGGTCCGCTTTGGCGTCCGTGCACGATGAAGGCGGCGTCGAGATCGTGGTGGTCGACGACGGCTCCGACGATGGCACGGCCGCGGCCGGCCGGGCCGCGGGCGCCGATGTGGTCGTGGAGTTCCCGGTCAACCGGGGCAAGGGCGCCGCGGTGCGCGCCGGGATGCGGATCGCCTCCGGAGCGGTGGTCGCCTTCACCGACGCCGACCTTTCCTACCCACCCCACCAGATTCTCGGCCTGCTCGAGGAGGTGGAGCAGGGGGCTGACGCCGCGGTGGGCGACCGCCGCCACCCGGACTCGGTCGCGGTGACGGATGCGTCGTGGCTGCGGCGCACCGGCAGCCGGGCGGTGGCCGCCGTCTGCAGGTTCCTCCGGCTCGGCCGGGGCCGCGACACCCAGTGCGGCTTGAAGGCGTTCTCGCGGGAGGCGGCGAGCGAGCTGCTCGATGCCTCGGTCATGGACCGGTTCGCCTTCGACGTCGAACTGCTCTTCCTGGCCGACCGGCTCGGAATGCGGGTGCGTGACGTGTCGGTGGAAGTGGTCAACAGCCGGGTGTCGTCGGTACGGGTCGCCAGCGACGGCTGGAAACTCGTGCTCGACATGTTCCGCATCCGCACTCGGGCGATGCTGGGCCGCTACCCGCACGGCGACCCCTGAGATCCGACGGCGCCGTGGGCGACTACGAAGCGATCTTCAAGGCTTACGACATCAGGGGCACCGTGGGCGATCAGATCGACGCCGCGGCCTGCTTCGCGATCGGCGGCGCCTTCGCGGGCCACGTGCAGGTCAACGGGGCTGCCCGGGTGGTGGTCGGCCGCGACATGCGGCCCGACGGGGCGGAGCTGTCGGAGGCCTTCTGCGAGGGGGTTGTCGCCGCCGGAGTCGACGTGGTGGACATAGGGCTGTGTGCCACCGAGATGGTGTACTTCGCCTCCGGGATGCTGGACGCGCCCGGTGCCATGTTCACCGCGTCGCACAATCCGGTCGGCTACAACGGCATCAAGCTCTGCGGCCCGGGGGCCTCGCCGATAGGGACCGCCACCGGGCTGGCCGACATCAAGGCCCTGGCCGAGTCGGGACCGGTGCCGGCGGCTGCACCGGGACGGGTCGCTCACCGGGATCTCCTCGACCGCTACGTGGAGCATGTCTTGGCGTTCGTGGACGTAGCGGCCCTGCGACCTCTGCGCCTGGTGGTCGACACGGCCAACGGCATGGGTGGCCTGGTTGCCCCGGCCGTGTTCGACACGCTGCCCTTCGACGTCGACTACCTGTATCCGGAACTCGATGGCACATTCCCCAACCATCCCGCCGACCCGCTCAAGCCCGAGAACCTGCGAGATCTCCAGGACCGGGTGCGGGCCTGCTCCGCCGACGCGGGCCTGGCCTTCGACGGCGACGCTGACCGGGTGTTCCTGGTGGACGAGTCTTCCTGCCCGCTGCCGGGCTCGCTGACCGCATCGCTTATCGCGGCCCGGTTCCTCGAGCGCGAGCCCGGCGCCGCGATCGTCGGCAACGTCATCTGCTCGAAGGCGTTCGCCGAGGTCGTGTCCGAGGGGGGAGGCCGCTTGGTGCGAACCCGGGTGGGCCACTCGTTCGTGAAGCAGGCCATGGCGTCCAGCGGGGCGGTCTTCGGAGGCGAGCACTCCGGCCACTTCTACTTCCGGGACAACTACGGCGCCGACGGCGCCATGATCGCCGCGCTGGTGGCGCTGGAGACCCTGAGCGGCCATGACGGCCCGCTCAGCGACCTGGTCGCGCCGATGCGGCGCTACAGCGCCTCGGGGGAGATCAACACCGAGGTGCCGGATCCGTCCGAGGTCATCGAGCGGGTGGCGGCCGCGTTCGAGGCCTGCGAGCAGGACCGGCTCGACGGTCTCACCGTCGACTGCGGGGACTGGTGGTTCAACGTCAGACCCTCGAACACGGAGCCCTTGCTGCGATTGAACCTGGAGGCGGCGGACGCCGCGGCGGCGCGAGCCCGTGTCGCTGAGGTACGAGCCCTGTTCACTCCGTAGCATCTCAGGCACTGACCGCCCGCGGTCTGGGGAGGTAAGCGCCGCCATGACACTCGATGCCCGCCTGCTGGAGATCCTCGCCTGTCCCGCCGACAAGGGGCCGCTGCTCTACTTCGCGGACGAGCAGGCGCTGTACAACCCCCGGCTGCGGCTTCGCTACCGGGTGGAGGACGGGATCCCGGTGATGCTGACCGAGGAGGCCACCGAGGTCGACGGCGCCGAGCATGAGCGCCTTGTGGCCAAAGCGCAGGCCGATGGAGTCCGTCCTACCTTCGACGTCGGCGCGGCCGGCGACGCCGAGGGCTGAGGTCAGGGGTTGCCATGGCCACCGAAGACCTGCATGAGGCTCTGCGTCACCTGCCCGGCCAGGTGCGTGACGCCGCCGTCGCGGCTGCCGATGTGGAGGGCCTGCCCGCGCCCGGCGATGTATCCGAGGTGGTGATCGTCGGCGCCGGCGGGGGAGGGGTGGCCGGTGACGTGGTCGAGTCGGTCGCTCACCTTCAGGGCTCGGTTCCGGTGCTGGCCACGGGCGGCATCAGCCCGGCCTGGCTCTCGGAGTCGTCTCTGGTGGTGGCCGTCTCGCAGTCGGGGGACGACCAGCCGACGGTGGCCGCGGCCCGGGTCGCGCAGGCCAGCGGGGCTCGCATGGTGGCGGTCACCTCCGGCGGAGAGCTGATGGAGCTGTGCACGGGCTGGGGCGTGCCCGTCACGAGGGTGGACCCGTTCGCGGGACCCGCCGCGGGGCTCGGTGTGGTCATCGTTCCGGTGCTTGTGCTGCTGGAGCGTGTCGGCGTCCTGTCCGGCATGAACCGGCTGATCTCCGAGAGCGCTGAGCAGATCGAGGCCAGGGGCAGGTTGCTCGACTCCGACCCGGGGCCGGTGGAGGCGCTGGCCGACGCTGTCGCGGGCCGCATGGCTGTGGTCTGCGGCTCGGGCGGGGTGGGCAAGCACGCCGCCCGTCGCTGGGTCAACCGCCTCAACTGGGTCGGCGACGTGGCGTCGGTGCGTCGCAACCTTCCGGCCGACGAGGCCGAGGCGGCGACGTGGGCCACGCTGGCCAGGGGCGTGGAGGCCGGGGTGGTCGCGGTTGTGCTGCGCCACGACTTCGAGCCTCCGGGGCTGGCCGACCGCGTCGATCTGCTCGGCTCGGCCGTGACCGCCGTCCACGAGGTGCGGGCGGGCGGCGACGGGGCTCTGGCCCAGCTGCTGGACCTCGTGCTGGTGGGCGACGCGGTCGCCGCGCTGGCAGCCCAGCGTGGTGCGGCGACCTCACCTGACTCGTCCTGACTGGGACGGGCTTGCATAAGGGTGGTCACGCCGTGGAGCTGATCGAAGGCGTGATCCGCCATTACGACTGGGGATCGCCCACCGCCATCCCGGAGTTGCTCGGCCGCCCCGCAACCGGCGAACCCTGGGCCGAGCTGTGGCTGGGCGCCCACCCGGCTGCGCCGGCCAAGGTCGGGGTCCGGGCCGAGCCTCTCGACCGGCTGATAGCCGCCGACCCGGTGACGGCTCTCGGCTCCGAGGTGGCGGCGCGCAGCGGCCGGCTGCCCTTCCTGCTCAAGGTGCTGGCCGCAGCCTCACCGCTGTCTCTTCAGGCCCACCCGTCGGCCAGGGACGCTGCCGCTGGCTTCGAGCGAGAAGAGGCCATGGGGATCCCCCGTGACGGGCCGCAGCGGATGTTCCGGGACCGCTCGCCCAAGCCCGAGCTGATCTGCGCGCTGGGCGACTTCGAGGCGCTCTGCGGGTTCCGCGATCCGCAGCGGACCGCGGCGCTGCTCGACACCCTCGACGGGCCCGGCCTCGACCCGCTGCGACGCCGCATCGATGGCCTGCCGGGCCCGCAGATGCGGGATGTGCTCGGGTGGCTGCTGAGCCTCGAACAGCCCGCCGCGGCCGCGCTGGCCGCCGCCGCGGCCGACGCCTGCGCGGCCTCCCGGGATGACGACGAATGGTCCGGCCTCCGGGCCGCGGTGGCCGAACTCGGGACCAGCCACCCCGGTGACGCCGCGGTGGCGGTGGCGCTGCTGTTGAACCATGTGGTGCTCGCTCCCGGCGAGGCTCTGTTCCTGGACGCGGGATGCCTCCACGCCTATCTGGGCGGCACCGCGGTCGAGTTGATGGCCGAATCCGACAATGTCGTGCGGGCCGGGCTGACCTCCAAGCACGTCGACCCGGCTGTCCTGATCGAGATCGTTGACGGTGCCCCATCGGGCGCCCCGGTTCAGCACCCTGAGCCGGTCGATGGGGTCGTCACCTACAGCACGCCCGCGCCGGAGTTCTCGCTGCGCCGGCTTGAGGTTGACGGATCGCTGACGGTGACAGCGGGACCGTCGGTCCTGCTATGCACCGGCGGCTGCGTCGATGCCAACGGGCTGACAATGGACCGCGGCGCAGCCGCCTGGGTGGGCGCCGATGAGCCCCGGGTGGTCATTCATGGCCGGGGCACGGTGTTCTGCGCCACCGTCGGCAACCACCGGTAGCTTCAGGCTTCTATGGACATGCGAGTCGCTGACCTGTCGCTGGCCCCGCTCGGACGGGCCGAGATCCGTCTGGCCGAGCACGAGATGCCCGGACTGATGGCGCTGCGGGGCCGCTACCTGGACGACCAACCCCTGGCCGGCGCCCGCATCGCCGGGTCGCTGCACATGACCGTGCAGACGGCCGTGTTGATCGAGACGCTCGTCGCGCTGGGCGCCCAGGTCCGGTGGGCGAGCTGCAACATCTTCTCAACCCAGGACCACGCCGCCGCGGCCGTCGCGGTAGGACCCGACGGCACCGCCGACGAGCCCAGGGGGGTACCGGTGTTCGCTTGGAAGGGCGAGACGCTGGAGGAGTACTGGTGGGCGACCGAGCAGATCTTCCGCTGGCCCGACGGCGCCGGGCCGAGCCTCATCCTCGACGACGGCGGCGACGCCACCCTGCTGGTCCACAAGGGGCTCGAGTTCGAACGGGCCGGCGAGGTGCCCGAGGCCGCCGGTGACGACCCCGAGGAGTGGTCGGTCATCCTGGACCGGCTCCGCACCATCGCCGGCGACGATCCCGGTTTCTTCTCGCGCATCGTGCCGTCCATCGCCGGGGTGTCCGAGGAGACCACCACCGGCGTGATGCGGTTGCAGCAGATGCTGGAGCGGGGCGAGCTCCTGTTCCCGGCCATCAACGTGAACGACTCGGTCACCAAGTCCAAGTTCGATAACCACTACGGCTGCCGCCACTCGCTGCTCGACGGCATCAACCGGGCCACCGACGTGATGATCGGCGGCAAGGTGGCGGTGGTGTGCGGCTTCGGCGACGTGGGCAAGGGATGCGCGGCGGCCCTGCGGGGCCAGGGGGCCCGGGTGATCATCGCCGAGATCGACCCGATCTGCGCCCTTCAGGCGGCCATGGAGGGCTACGAGGTCAACACTCTGGAAGCGGTGGTGTCCATCGCCGACATCTTCGTCACCGCAACCGGCAACGCGGGCGTCATCAGCGCCGGGCACATGGCCCGCATGAAGCATCAGGCCGTCGTGGGCAACATCGGCCACTTCGACAACGAGGTGGACGTCGCCGGGCTGAACCGGATGTCGGACGTGCAGAGGGTCAACATCAAGCCTCAGGTGGACGAGTACGTCTTCGGCGACGGCCACTCGGTGATCCTGCTCTCGGAGGGCCGCCTGCTGAATCTGGGCAACGCCACCGGGCACCCCAGCTTCGTGATGTCGTGCAGCTTCACCAACCAGGTGCTGGCCCAGATCGAGCTGCACGCCAACGCCGGGTCGATGCCGATCGACGTGACCACCCTGCCCCGGCGGCTGGACGAGGAGGTGGCCCGGCTGCACCTCGACGCCCTCGGCGTCCGCCTGACCAGGCTCACCCCCCAGCAGGCCGACTACATCGGCGTTGATGTCGACGGCCCCTACAAGCCCGACCACTACCGCTACTGACCGGGCTCAACACCCCCGCAGCGCGATGCGGCGGCGCCTACGGGCACGGGTACGGTAATCCGGCAGCCGGCCGAAGGGAGCACAGATGGCGGTCGAACGTGGGTGCTGGGCGGCCCCGGAAGCGCTCAGCGGGGCCGACACGGTCTCGTTCGCCAAGGCAGTGGAGGAGCTGGGCTACTCGCAGCTATGGATCGGGGAGACGTTTGGGCGCGACCCGTTCGCGCTGGCCGCCCACCTCGGCGCGGTCACGTCGACGCTCGGGCTGGCCAGCGGCATCGCGAACGTCTACAACCGGCACGCCGGCGTGATGAAGCAGGGCGCCTACACCGTCGCCGAGCAGACCGGCGGCCGGTTCACGCTGGGCCTCGGGGTTTCCAGCCCGGTGATCGTCTCCAAGATCCGCGGCATCCCCTACGACAAGCCGCTGTCGTTTATGCGGTCCTACCTCGACGCCATGGACGCGGCCCGCTACACCTCGGTCCAGCCGCCGGCGCCGGTGCCGGTCGTGCTGGCCGCCCTCGGCCCGCGGATGCTGGAGCTCGCCGCAGAGCGCACCGACGGCGCCCACCCCTACAACACCACGCCTGAGCACACCGCCCTCGCCCGCTCGGTCATGGGCCCCGACGCCCAGCTGTGCGTGGAGCAGAAGGTGATGCTCACCACCGACGCCGAACAGGCCCGGGCCACCGGCGGCAACGTGATGAAGTTCTACACCCGGGCCCCCGGCTACCGGAACTGCTGGAAGAGCCTCGGCTTCGACGACGACGACATCGACGGGCTCTCGGACCGCTTCGTGGACGCCATGGTGGCCTGGGGCGACGTCGACGCCATCGAGCGCCGGCTGGCCGAGCACGCCGACGCCGGCGCCACCCAGGTCTGCATCCAGGTGCTGCACCCCGAGGCCGGTTCCGGCGCCGTCGACTACGACGCGCTGGCCGCGCTGGCCCCGTGAAGGACCTCGCCGGCCGGGTGGCCGTGGTCACCGGCGGCGCCAGCGGCATGGGTCGGGCGATAGCCGAGCGCTTCGCGGCCGAGTCCATGCGGGTGGTGGTGGCCGACATCGAGGAGCCGCCCCTGCACGAGACGGTGCAGTCCATCACCGACGCCGGGGGAGAGGCGGTGGCGGTCACCTGCGACGTGTCGGTGTGGCCGTCGGTGGAGGCGCTGCGCGACGCCTGCACGGCTGCCTTCGGACCCGCCGACGTGCTTTGCAACAACGCCGGTGTGGCTGCCACCGGCCCGATCTCGGAACTCACGCTCAAGTCGTGGGAGTGGTGCCTAGGGGTCAACCTGTGGGGCGTCATCCACGGCTGCCGGGCCTTCCTGCCGTCCATGATCGAGCGGGGCTCGGGCCACATCGTCAACACCGCTTCGGTGCTGGGCCATATCACCTCGGCCGGGATCGGCCCCTACAACGTCTCCAAGCACGGGGTGGTGGCGCTCAGCGAGACTCTGCACGCCGAGATGCTCGCCGACGGCACCGGGGTGGGGGTCACGTGCCTGTGCCCCGGGCTGGTGTCCACCAACATCCTGGACTCCGAGCGCAACCGGCCCGAGCACCTGCAGGACCAGCCCGGCGTGACCGGCCTGTGGGACTCCGACGCGGTGGCTGGCGGCCCGGAGTCCGAGATGCGGGCCGCGATACGCGACCTGTACGCCCAGGCGCTGCGCCCGTCAGTAGTGGCCGACATGGTGGTGCGGGCCATCCGGGGCGGCGAGCTCTGGCTGTTCACCGATCACGACTTCGACGACGCCATCGCGGCCCGCCACCGCTCCATCGAGGATCGGCGCACACCCGACAGCGCCGCATCACTGGGCTCGGCCCTGCTCGAGGACCACAACCCGTGAGCTATCCCCGGGCGGGAGGGGGATAGCCGGTGAGAGTCCTGGTCACCGGCGCGACCGGCTTCGTCGGGTCCCACGCGGCCAAGGCTCTCCAGGACGCCGGCCACAGCGTGAGGGCGCTGGTGCGGACACCGGCCAAGCTTGAGACGGTGACCGCCCGGGTGGGGGTCGACGTCTCGAAGGTGGAGACGGTGCAGGGCGACATCCGCGACGCCGCCGCGGTCGAGGCCGCCGTCGACGGCTGCGACGCCGTCGTCCACGCCGCCGCGGTGGTGAGCATCGACCCCACCGCCGAGGACGAGGTGTCCGGCACCAACTTCGCGGGCGCCCAGAACGTGCTGGACGCCGCGGTCGGCGCGGGCTGCGACCCGATCGTGCACGTCTCCACCGGGGAGGCCCTGTTCCCGTTCCAGACCGATCCGGTGACCACCGACCATCCGGTGGGCAACGCCCGCGGGGCCTACGCCCGGTCCAAGGCCAAGTGCGAGCACCTGGCCCGGCGGCACCAGTCCCAGGGGCACGGCGTGGTCATCGTCTATCCCGCGCTCACCATCGGCCCCGGCGACTACAACCAGTCGGTCCAGCTCCAACCGATGAAGCTGTGGCTCACCAGGCCCCTTCCCCGGTCGGGCTACACCATGACGATGGTTGACGTGCGCGACGTGGCCACGGTGATCGCGGCGTCTATGGAGGCCGGCCGCGGCCCGAGGCGCTACCTGCTGTTCGGCCATCACCTCACCGCCGACGAGCTGCTGTCGGAGCTGCGCCAGGTGACCGGCCGGGATCTGAGGTCTCTGCCGATGCCCAAGGCACTGTTCTCGGCCTGGGGCCACCTCGGCGACCTGGCCCGCCGGTTCGACCTCGACCTGGTGCTCACCTCCGAGGCCGTGGACTACATGTTCAACTACTGCGCTGGCGACAACTCCTTCACCGAGCACGACACCGGCGTCACGCTGCGTCCGTTCGCCGAGTCGCTGGCCGACACCATCGCCTGGATGCGCGACGAGGGCCACGTCACCGCGGCCCAAGCCGGGGCGGTGCCGTAGGAGCAGCGCGAGTACCTTCGGGAGGCAGTGCTATGAAGATTCTGGTAACCGGCGCCACCGGATTCGTGGGGTCCTACGCGGCCAAGGCCCTCCAGGACGCCGGTCACATCGTGAGGGTCCTGGTGCGGACGCCGGCCAAGCTGGAGACGGTGACCGCCCGGGTGGGGGTCGACCTGGCCGCGCTGGAGACTGCGGAGGGTGACATCGCCGACGCCGAGGCGGTCACGGCCGCGGTCGAGGGCTGCGACGCGGTGGTGCACGCGGCCGCGGTGGTGGGGACCGACCCGAGCTCGGCGGCCGACATCGAGGCCAGCAACTTCGCGGGCGCCCTCAACGTGCTGGGCACCGCCGCCGACGCCGGCTGCGACCCGATCGTGCACGTGTCGAGCTCGGCGGCCCTGTTCCCGTACCAGACCGATCCGGTGACCGGTGACCATCCGGTGGGCGACTCCCCGATGCCGTACGCGCGGTCCAAGGCAGAGTCCGAGCGGCTGGCCCGGAGGTACCAGTCCCAGGGCCACGGTGTGGTCATCATCTATCCGGGCGGGGTGGTCGGCCCGGGCGACTACAACGAGTCGACCCAGTTCGAGCCGCTCAAGCTGTGGCTGACGAAGCCCTTCCTGCGCTCCTCGGGCTACTCGATCAACCACATCGACGTGCGGGACGTGGCTGCGGTGATTGCGGCGTCGATGCAGCCCGGCCGCGGCCCCAAACGCTACGTGATGTTCGGCCACCACCTTACCGCCGAGGACCTGCTGTCGCTGCTGTGCGAGGTCACCGGCCGGGACCTGAAGTCGGTGTCGATGCCCAAGGCGATGGTGGCATTCCTGGGCCGGGTCGGCGACCTGGCCCGCCGCTTCGGCCGCGACCTGATACTCACCTCCGACGGCGTGGAGTACATGTACAACACCTGCGCCGGCGACAACTCCTTCACCGAGCAGGACACCGGCGTCACCCTGCGCTCCGCGGCCGAGTCCCTGGCCGATTCCATCGCCTGGATGCGCGCCGAAGGCCACGTAGCCCCCGCCGACGCCGGAGCGGTGCCCTAGACCCTGCAGCGGCTACTAATTTTCATTTATTTCTGAGCAATTTCGAATTCAGGCTGTATGGTGCGGCGATGCAGGGGCCGGTCATCGAGGGCGTGGACGAGATCTGGGCCGGGTGGTGCCATGAGGGTGCGGCGGCCGAGTTGGTGCGGTCCCTGAAGTACGGCCGGATCACCGCCAGCGTGACCCCGATCGCCGACCGGATGGCATCCATGGCGGCCGCTGCGCAGGCCGCGGACGTGGTCACGTGGGTTCCGTGCAGCCCGGCGCGCCGGCGCCAGCGAGGCTTCGATCCGGCTGAGCTGCTGGCCCGCGCCTTGGCCCGCCGGCTGGGTCTGCGGGCCCGCCGGTTGCTGCGCCGGCTCGACGACGAGCCCCAGACGGCTCGCACCCGCGAGGGTCGTCTGGCAGGCCCCAGACTGGCCGACCGGCGGGGCCGGGTACGGGGCTCGGTGCTGGTCGTCGACGACGTGTGCACCACCGGATCGACGCTGCGGGTCGCGGCCGCGGCGCTCCGGGCCGGCGGCGCCACCGCAGTGGCGGCCGCGGTGGCCACGATGGCGCCCGAGGCACCGCGCCAGCCCGTCGCGCTACCAATACCATGAGGGCGCATCGACGTTGAATCGACTCCAGAGAGGTTGGAAGTGGAGATCTCCATCAGCAGCCGCCACAAGGACATCACGCCGGGCCTCGAGGAGGCCGTGCGAACCAAGATCGGGCAGCTCGACCGCTACCTCGACGATCTCGACACCGCCGAGGTCCACTTCGACGAGGCCCGCAATCCTCGCATCGTCGACCGGGAGACCTGCGAGGTGACCCTCACCGGGCACGGCCACCACCTGCGCTGCAAGGTGCACGCCCCCGACGCCTTCACCGCCGTCGATCTCGCCGAGGCCAAGCTGGAGCGCCAGATCCGCAAGCTGCGGACCAAGCTCCAGAACCGCCATCGCGGCCGCGGCGACACCATCCGCACCGGCGCCGCGCCGGACTCGCAGACAGCCGTGGCCGCGGCCTCCGCCGACGGCTCCGGCGGCGTCGACGGGGCCGAGCCGATCGACGACGAGCCGGAGCTGCAGATTGTCAAGACCAAGCGGTTCCACCTCGGCCCCCTGACTCCCCCGGAGGCCGCGCTGAAGATGGACCTGATGGGCCACGGCTTCTTCTTCTTCATCAACTCGACCACCGGGCGCTCCGCCGTCGTGTACCGCCGCGACGACGGGGCGGTGGGCCTCATCGACGAGGCCGGCTGAGAGGCCGAGCGCCGGGGGTCCTCGATGTCGCTGCTGAAGAAGGTCCTGCGCTCCGGAGAGGGCCGCAAGCTCCGGGACCTCCAGGCGCTGGTCCCCGACATCAACGCGCTCGAGCCCGAGATGCAGCGACTCGACGACGACGGGCTGCGGGCCCGCACCGGCGAGTTCCGCAGCCGGCTGGAGCGGGGCGAGTCGCCCGACGACCTGGTGTTGGAGGCCTTCGCGGTTGTCCGGGAGGCCGCGGTCAGGGTGCTGGGCCAGCGCCACTACGACGTTCAGCTCGTGGGCGGCGCCGCCCTGCACTGGGGTGCGGTGGCCGAGATGCGCACCGGCGAGGGCAAGACCCTTACCTCCACGCTGCCGGTCTACGTCACCGGGCTGACCGGGCAGGGCGTGCACGTGGTGACGGTCAACGACTACCTGGCCGGGCGCGACGCCGAGTGGATGGGCCAGCTCTACAAGTGGCTCGGCCTCAGCGTCGGACTGATCGTCCCCGGCAACCGGGACTGGGACCACAAGCGGCGCCAGTACGCCTGCGACGTGACCTACGGGACCAACAACGAGCTCGGCTTCGACTACCTGAGGGACAACATGGCCATGTCGCGGGCCGAGCAGGTGCAGCGAGGCCACCACTACTGCATCGTGGACGAGATCGACTCGATCCTCATCGACGAGGCTCGCACCCCGCTGATCATCAGCGGCCAGGTGGCCGACGCGGCCAAGCTGTACACCCGCTTCGCGGGGATCGCACGCGGCCTTCAGCGCGACGTCCACTACGAGGTGGACGAGGAGAAGCGCTCGGTCGCGCCCCTCGAAGAGGGCGTGCACGCGGTCGAGCGGATGCTCGGCGTGGAGAACCTCTACGACATGGTGGCCCAGAACCTGGTGCACCAGTTGCAGGCCGCGCTGAGGGCCAAGGAGCTGTACCGGCGCGACCACGAGTACATCGTGCAGCACAACCAGGTGAAGATCGTCGACGAGTTCACCGGCCGGGTGCTGGAGGGAAGGCGCTGGTCCGACGGGCTGCACCAGGCGGTCGAGGCCAAGGAGGGGGTGGCCATCAAGGAGGAGAACCAGACGCTGGCCACCATCACGCTGCAGAACTACTACCGGATGTACGAGCGCCTGGCCGGCATGACCGGCACGGCCGAGACCGAGGCCAGCGAGTTCGCCTCCACCTACGGACTGCACGTGGTGAGCGTGCCCACCCACCGGCCGATGATCCGCGGCGATCGGGCCGACCTGATCTACAAGACCGAGGACGCCAAGTTCGCGGCGTGCGCCGAGGACATAGAGGAGCGCAACACCGCGGGCCAGCCCGTGCTGGTGGGCACCGTGTCGGTCGAGAAGTCCGAGAAGCTGTCGCGGCTGCTCGACAAGCGGGGCATCCCCCACGAGGTGCTCAACGCCAAGCAGCACCACCGCGAGGCTGAGATCGTCACCCAGGCGGGCCGGCTCGGCGCGGTGACGGTGGCCACCAACATGGCCGGGCGGGGCGTCGACATCCTCCTAGGCGGCAACCCCGAGGGCCTGGCCCGGCGCGACCTGAGGGCCGAGGGCCTCGACGAAGCGTCGCCCGAGGGCGCCCAGCGCCTCGGCGAGCTCACCGCCAAGCACCAGGCCGCCACCGATGCCGAGCGCGGCGAGGTGCTGGAGCTCGGCGGCCTGTACGTGCTCGGCACCGAGCGCCACGAGAGCCGCCGCATCGACAACCAGCTCAGGGGCCGTTCCGGGCGCCAGGGCGACCCGGGCGAGAGCCGCTTCTACCTGTCGCTCGAGGACGAGCTGATGAGCCGGTTCGCCACCGGAGCCATGAACTGGGTGATGGACAAGGCCCTGCCCGAGGACGTCCCCATCGAGGCGGGCATGGTGACCAAGGCCATCGAGCGGGCCCAGAACACCGTTGAGCAGCGCAACGCCGAGACCCGCAAGAACGTCCTCAAGTACGACGAGGTCATGAACGCCCAGCGCAAGGTCATCTACCAGCGCCGGGCCCAGATCCTCGACGGCGCCGACCTGAGCTCCGACGCTCAGGAGTACCTGGAGTCGGCCGTGGGCGGCTCTATCGGAACCCACTGCTCCTCGGAGCATCCCGAGGAGTGGGACCGCGACCAGCTGGCCACCGAGCTGTCGGGTCTGTGGCCCGGCGGTGTCGATTCCTCCGCGCTCGAGGCGGTCGCCTCCCACGACGAGCTGTCCGAGCTCGTGAGCGGCACGGCGATGGACCACTACCGGGACCGGGAGGCAGAACTCGGCGGCGACGTGATGCGACAGGTCGAGCGCCAGGTGATGCTCCGGCTCATCGACCAGAAGTGGCGGTCCCACCTGCACGAGATGGACCTGCTGCGCGAGGGCATCCACCTGCGGGCCATGGGACAGAAGGACCCGGCCACCGAGTGGCAGCGCGAGGGCTTCGACATGTTCGGGCAGATGATGGACAGCATCGCCGAGGACTTCGTGCGCTACGTGATGCACGTGCAGCTCGCGGAGCGCCCTGCCACCGACACCCAGAGGCTGGAGGGCGTGAGCGCCGGCAAGGCGGACAACGACGAGCAGGCGGCGCGCTCGCCGCAGCGCCAGGCCCGTCCGGCCGCCGCGCAACCGCCCGCGAGCCGCGCGCCGGTCGTGAAGAGCGACCTTGAGAAGGTGGGACGTAACCAGCCCTGCCCCTGCGGCAGCGGCAAGAAGTACAAGATGTGCCACGGCCGCCCCGGCGCGGCCTAGAGGCCGAGCGTGCACGACTTCTCCGATGATCTGCGCCGGCTGCGCGGCCGCCTCGAGGAGGCCGAGGTCTATCTGCGGGTTGAGGCGCTGCGGGCCCGGCGCCCCCAATTGGAGGCCGAGTCGTCCCGGCCGGACCTGTGGGAGGTGCCCGAGCGGGCCCGGGCCGTTACCTCCGAGCTGGCGTCCATCAACGAGGACCTGGCCAGACTCGACCGCCTCGCGGCCGAGATCTCCGACGCGGAGACGCTCAACCAGCTGGCGGTGGAGGAGGGCGACGACTCGGAGGAGGCTGAGATCTCCCGGCTGGTGGCCGCCATAGGGGCCCGTTTCGACGAGCTGGAGGTGCGCTCGCTGTTCACCGGCGAGTTCGACGAGCGCGACGCGGTGTGCCAGATCAAATCGGGCGAGGGCGGCACCGACTCGCAGGACTGGGCCGAGATGCTGCTGAGGATGTACCGCCGCTGGGCCGAGCGGCGCGGTTTCGACCTGGAGGTCACCGCGCTGTCGGAGGGCACCGAGGCCGGGTACTCCAGCGTGGACTTCCTGGTGAAGGGCCGCGGCGCCTACGGCTGGATGCGCTCCGAGCACGGCGTCCACCGCCTGGTGCGGATCTCCCCGTTCAACAACGAGGGCAAGCGCCAGACGGCCTTCACCGCGGTGGACGTGGCCCCGTTCTTCGAGGACGTCTCCGACGAGCTGGTCATCGACGAGAAGGACCTGCGAGTCGACACCTACCGCTCCTCGGGCGCGGGGGGCCAGCACGTAAACGTGACCGACTCGGCGGTGCGCATCACCCACCTGCCCACCGGGATCGTGACCAGCTGCCAGAACGAGCGCAGCCAGCACCAGAACAAGGAGCGGGCCATGCAGATGCTGGCCGGCAAGCTGATCAGCTTGGAGCGCAAGCGACGCTCCGACGAGATCGCCGGCATCAAGGGCGAGCAGCGCAAGGTGGGCTTCGGCAGCCAGATCCGCAGCTACGTGATGCAGCCCTACCAGATGGTCAGGGATCAGCGGACCCGCTACGAGACCCCCAACGTGGACGCGGTCCTGGGCGGCGACCTGGATCCGTTCATGGAGTCCTGGCTGCGCTGGAGCCGGGCCTCGGGTGCCGCAGAACCGGCCGAGGGGGCTGGTACTGTCGCCGAGCGGGGCCCCATGGGAGGCCCCATCGTCGGAGGTGTTTCCGAGTGATCAAGATGGAGAAGGTCACCAAGGTGTTCAAGGGCGACGTGGTGGCCCTGCGCGACGTGACCATAGACATCGGCAAGGGCGAGTTCGTCTTCCTGGTGGGCCCGTCGGGCTCGGGCAAGTCGACGTTCATCCGGCTGCTGAACCGCGAGGAGGTTCCCGAGCACGGCCGCATATTCGTGGCCGGGCGCGACATCGGCGGGCTCAGCTCCTGGAGGGTGCCCTACCTGCGCCGCAACATCGGCTACGTGTTCCAGGACTACAAGCTGCTGCAGAAGAAGACGGTGGCCGAGAACGTCGCCTTCGCCCTGGAGGCGATCGGCAAGGGTCCCCACGTCATCAAGCGCCAGGTGCCCGCCATCCTGGAGCTGGTCGGGCTGTCCCGCAAGATCGACCGGTTCCCCCACGAGCTCTCCGGGGGCGAGCAGCAGCGGGTCTCGATCGCTCGGGCCTTCATCAACCGGCCCATGATCCTCCTGGCTGACGAGCCCACCGGGAACCTCGACCCCACCACCTCGGTGGGGATCATGCGCCTGCTGGAGCGGATCAACGAGATCGGCACGACGGTGGTGATGGCCACCCACGACAGCAGCATCGTCGACAGCATGCGGCAGCGGGTGGTGGAGCTCGACCGGGGGATGGTCGTACGCGACCAGGCCCGAGGCGTCTACGAGTAGCGGACCGGATAGTCCGTAGTGTTCAACTTCGCTCTGTTGCCGGGTAGCTCCTGATGTTCAGCTTCCGCTACGTGTTGCGCGAGACGGGCCAGAACCTGTGGCGCAACATCCTGCTGGCGGTGGCCACCGTGATCACGGTGGGAGTGTCGCTGGCGATGTTCGGCGGCTTCCTGCTGTTCCAGCGAGCCGTGGACAGCGCCACCGCCCGCTGGGAGGACGGCGTCGAGTTCATCGTGTGGATGAACGCCGACGTCGGGACGGCCGAGGACGCCGGCATCCGCAACCAGCTCGATGAGAGCCCCGGCGTGCTGGACTGGCAGTACGTCGACCGGCTGGCCTCCTACGAGGAGTTCCGGGACTTCTTCGAGGACACCCCCGAAGTTCTCGACATCGCCGCCGAACAGGACATCCCCCCGTACTACCGGGTCGTGCCCATCGACCCTGATCCCGACGTGGTGGAGGAGTTAGGCGACCAGTTCAAGGGCCGCCCCGGGGTGCGGACCGTCACCTTCGCCGGTGACGTGATCCGGGACGTCCAGAACCTCTCGGACCGGGCCGGGCGGGTGCTGTTCATCGGCTCGATCGTCCTGCTGGCGGCCTCCACGCTGCTGATCCTCAACACGTTGGCGGTGGCCATCGGCAACCGCCGGACCGAGATCGAGATCATGCGGCTGGTGGGGGCCACCAAGGCGTTCATCCGCATCCCGTTCATGCTTGAGGGCCTGGTGCAGGGGCTCCTCGGCGCGGCCGTGGCCATGACCAGCAACGCGCTGCTGCGCAACTACGTGATCGATCAGTTCAGCGACGCCGACGGCCTGCGGCTCCTGGCCGGGTTCAAGGTGGACGACGCCGCCATGTTCCAGGTCAACCTGCTGGTACTGGTCATCGCGGTCGGCGTCGCGGTTGTCGGGGCGAACCTCGCGGTCGCCATGCACATCAACGACTAGCGCTCACGGGCGCGATGCCGCCCGCCAGCCTGGGGGAGGGGCTGGCGGGCGGCATGAACCAGTTCTCGGGTTCTGCGCTATGGCCCGGGTCAGTCCAGGGTCAGTCCGGGTCAGCCCAGCGTGTCCAGGGGCGCGACGTAGGGGAGGTCCAGGGCGTCGGCCACCGCCGGCTCGGTGATCTGTCCCTTGCGCACGCTGAGGCCGTCCTGCAGGCCCTTGTCGGCTGCGACGGCCTCGACGACGCCCTGGTCGGCGAGCTTGATCACGTAGGGGAGGGTGGCGTTGTTGAGGGCCTGGGTGGAGGTACGCGGCACGGCGCCCGGCATGTTGGCCACGCAGTAGTGGACCACGTCGTCGACCACGTAGGTCGGTTCGGCGTGGGTGGTGGGCCTGGACGTCTCGGCACAGCCGCCCTGGTCTATGGCCACATCCACGATCACCGTGCCCGGCCGCATGACCTTGACCATCTGTCTCGTGATCAGGCGGGGCGCTCGGGCACCGGGCAGCAGCACGGCACCGATCACCAGGTCGGCGGTGAAGACCGCCTGGGCCAGCCGGCTGGGGCTCGAGTAGAGGGTGCGCAGCGCGGGGCCGAAGCGGGCGGCCAGCGACTCCAGCACCCTCGCGTCTCGGTCCAGCACGGTCACGTCGGCGCCGAGACCGAGGGCCATCTCCACTGCGTTGGTGCCGACCACACCGCCGCCGATGACGGTCACGGGCGCGGCGGCCACCCCGGGCACGCCGCCCAGCAGCACCCCCCGGCCACCGGCGGATGCCTCCAGGCAGCGGGCGCCGGCCTGGATGGCGAGGCGTCCCGCTACCTGGGACATGGGGGCGAGCAGCGGAAGGCGGCCGTTGCCGTCGGTCACCGACTCGTAGGCGATGGCGGTGACCCCGCTGGCCAGCAGGTCGTACGCCTGGTCGGGGTCGGGGGCGAGGTGGAGGTAGGTGAACAGGGTGTGGTCGGCCCTCAGCAGGGCCCGCTCGGGGGCCTGGGGCTCCTTGACCTTGACGATCAGTTCGGCGACCTCGAAGAGGTCCTCGGCGGTGGGGACGACCATGGCCCCGCGGCCCTTGTACTCGTCGTCGTCGAACCCGGCGCCGGTGCCCGCGCCCCCTTCCACGTACACCTCGTGGCCGCGGTCGGAGATCTCGCGCACGCTGTCGGGGGTGAGCCCGACGCGGCGCTCCTCGCTCTTGGTCTCCTTGGGAACTCCGATTCGCATGTGAACCCCTCCACCTGCGATTGCAGACAGAATACACGCGCCGCAGCGGCAAGAAACTGGCAAAAACAGTTCTGGTGCTCATTCAGGCGCTATGGTTCTTGCGCCGAAGGCAGTCTTGGCGCAAAATATTGCTCATGCTTGATGTCGACACGATCGATCGTCTCATCCTCAACGAACTCCAGACCGACGGCCGGGTCTCGCACGCCGAGCTGGCTGACCGGGTGGGGCTGTCCACGTCGGCCTGCTACCGCCGGGTGCGTCGGCTGGAGGCCGAAGGCGTGATCGCGGGCTACGTGATGATCCTCGACACCGAGGCCATCGGCCGGGACCTCGACGTGTTCGTGGAGGTGTCGCTGGTCAGCCAGAGCGAGGAGTCGCTGAGGCACTTCGAGGAGGAGGTCCGCGCCTGCCCCGAGGTCATGTCCTGCCACCTGGTGGCGGGCGACGCCGACTACCTGGTCCACCTCGCGGTGCAGGACCACCGCGACTTCGAGCGGATCCACAACGAGCACCTGTCCCGGCTCCCGGGCGTGGCCCGGCTGCGGTCCAACTTCGCGATCCGCACCGTCTACCAGACCACCCGCCACCTGCTGTAGCCCGGCGCGGGCTCAGCCGGCCTGGGTGCCGACCTTCAGGTCCTTGAACGGCACGCCCCGGTCGACGCTGATGTCGCGGGGAAGGCCCAGCACCCGGTCGCCGATGATGTTGCGCTGGATCTCCGAGGTCCCTCCGGCGATCCCGGCCTGGAGCGACGTGAGAGCCTGGCGCTGCCAGTGGCCGTCGGCCTCGTCCTCCCAGGCCACGCCGGAGGCCCCCACTATGGCCATGGACACCTCGGTGTGCAGGTCCGCGATCTGCACGGTGGCCAGCTTCCCGACCGATCCGCCCGGCCCCGGGGTGCGTCCCGCCTTGAGCTCGGCCCGGGTGCGCATGGCCACCAGCGACAGGCAGGTCTCCAGGATGTGCAGCCGCATCAGCTTCTGGCGCAGGGCCGGGTCGCGGTCGAGCCCCCGCTTGCGGGCCGCCTCGATCAGCCGGTCGGTGCGGTCGGTCGATATCCCTCCGGTCGTTCCCGAGCCGATGGCGACCCGCTCGTACATCAACATGGCGGTGGCCATGCGCCAGCCGTTGTTGAGGTCGCCGAGCAGGTTGTCGACGCTGATGCGCACGTCTGTGAAGAACACCTCGTTGAAGTGGGTGCCGCCGTCAATCTGGTGGATGGGCCGGACCTCCACGCCCTCGGAGTCCATGGGGACGATGAACATCGAGATGCCGGCGTGCTTGGGCACGTCGGGGTCGGTGCGGGCGATGATGATCCCGTAGGAGCACAGGTGGGCCAGGGTGGTCCACACCTTCTGGCCGTTGATGATCCACTCGTCGCCGTCGCGTTCGGCCCGGGTCTGCAGGCTGGCCACGTCGGAGCCTGCTCCGGGCTCCGAGAACATCTGGCACCACACGTCCTCCGCGGAGACGATCCGGGCCAGGTGGGCCGACTTCTGGTCGTGGTTGCCGTACTCGGCCAGCATCGGCAGGCACATCCCGTGGGAGATGAGCAGGTCGTAGGTCATGTTGGGGTAGGCGCTGTACTCCTCGCGCCAGGCCTTGTCGTGGGCCTTGGTCAGCCCGGCGCCGCCGTATTCGGACGGGTAGGTCAGCCCGGCCAGCCCTGCGGCGGCCAGCGCCTGCTGGAACCTCTGGGCCGCCCGCAGTCGCAGCTCGCCCCGGGGGTCGGGACGCCCGCCCAGGTCGATGCCGGTGGCGTGCTCGGCGAGGAAGGCCCGGCAGCGGGCCCGGAACGCCTCGTCCTCTTCGGGTGCTAGGACGTCGTCGGCCACGGCGGTCAGCGTACTGGAGGGCTTGCGGGCGGAGCCTCGCTGCCGGGAAGTCTCAGAACTCGGTGACGACGGCGACGCCGTACCCGCCGAAGCCTTCCATGGTCTCGAAGGCTCCGGGCAGGTCGTCGAGGCCCATTGTGCGGCTCACCAGCAGGCCCAGGTCCATTCCTGTGGCGGTGATCAGGCCCATCAGCGCCGGGTACTGGCGGGCCGACATGCCCTTGGTGCCGAGCACTTCCAGCTCCTTGGTGATCATGGTGGCCACCGGCAGCGCGGTGGCCCGCGCCGCCAGCAGTCCGGCCTGCACGTGGCGGCCCTGCTTGCGGAGGCAGTGGACCGAGTTGGCGGCCACCTCGGCGTTGCCCAGCGCGTCGACTGACACGTGGGCGCCCCCGCCGGTGGTGTCACGCACCGCCCCGACAGCGGCCCGGCCGTTGTCGGGGTCGGCGGTCACCGCGGCAGCCGCACCCATGGCCGCGGCCAGTTCCAGCGCCCGCTCGTCGATGTCGACGGCCACCACCCGGGCGCCGGCGGCTGCTCCGATCATCACCATGCACAGCCCCAGCCCTCCGCAGCCGTGCACCGCCAGCCACTCCCCGGATGAGAGCCGGGCCCGCTCGATCAGGGCCCGGTAGGCGGTGATCATCCGGCATCCCAGGATCGAGGCGTGCTCGAAGGACATGGCCTCGGGCAGGGCGGCGAGGTTGGTGTCGGCGTGGTCGATGGCGCAGTAGCGGGCGAAGGAGCCCCAGTGGGTGAACCCGGGCAGGAAGTAGTTGTCGCAGATCTGCTCGTTGCCGGCCGCGCATTGCTCGCAGGCGCCGCAGCCGCAGCAGAAGGGCGCGATCACCCGGTCGCCGGGCGACCAGCGGGACACGCCCGGCCCGGCCTCGGCCACCACCCCGGCTAGTTCGTGGCCGGGCACATGGGGCAGGGGGATGCTGGGGTCGTGGCCGTGCCAGGCGAACAGGTCGCTTCGGCACAGGCCCGAGGCCCGCACCTCGATGACCACGCCGCCGTCGGGAACGGTCGGGTCGGGCAGGTCCTCAACGGCTATGGGCCCGTTGAACTCGTCATAGAAGGCGGCTCGCACCGCGCCGAGGCTATTGCTTCAGCGGCTCAGGAGTCGAGCAACTCGATCTGGACGTCCCGGTACCGCACCGCTCCCGAGTTGACGGCCACCTCGGTGCCGCCCTTGCGCAGGAAGACGCTGTGCCCCGGCACCACCGGCGCCGACTTGGAGCCCGCCTCGAGCGGCTCCACCGTGACGTGGTCGCCCTCCACCACCACCACGATGTAGTCGTGCTCGTGGTGGTGCATGGGCGACCGCTCGCCCGGTTCGAGCACCATCTCCCAGACCCTGATCTGCTCGTCCTCGAACAGCACCCGATCACCGATGGGACCCAGGTCGTGGCTCTCGGTCATGGCGCCTCCCGGCTTGCCTGCAGGTCGAACATATTGTGTCGTGATGATCGCGGTTGCGACCACTGAGGACGAGCTGGCCGGCGTGTGCGAGCTGCTCCGCGCTCTCGGCGCGAGCGTGATCGAGGTGGTCGCGCCGAGCAATACCCGTCGGGTGGCGCTCGTACGAATGCCGGACGAGCGAAGCGTCGCTGGCCTGGCTGCGTCGCTCCGGGCTGACGGCCTAATGGCGGTCTCGAGGCCAGACGGAGGCGTCGCGCTCCAGAAGTGGCGTCAGGACACCCGCCCGATCACGTTCGACGGGCGGGTCACCGTGTGCCGGGCGTGGTCCGAGCACGATCGCCGGGGTCTCGCGGGCTTGGTCGAGCTCGGTCCGGGCGGCTTCGGGGATGGTCGCCATCCCACGACGGCCCAGATCATCGAGGAACTCGTCGATCGGGTCGCCGGCGGGGAGCGGGTCCTCGACGTGGGCTGCGGGAGCGGCGTACTCGGACTGTGCGCCCTCAGACTCGGCGCTGCGGAGGTGGTGGCCGTCGACATCGACCCGGATGCCGTCGAGGCGGCCGGGCGCAACGCCAGACTCAACGGCGCGGGTGACCGCATGGAGGCAAGGCTGGCGCCCTTGAGCGACATCGAGGGCGCCTTCGACGCGGTGGTGGCCAATATCGCTAGAGCGGCGATTGTGGAGCTGGCCCCCGAGCTGGTGGCCCGCGTATCGCCGGAGGGATGGCTCGCGGTAGGGGGGATCTCGCCGTCGCAGTGCGATCAGGTCGCGGGATTCCTGCTCCCCCTCACCGAAGTCGGACGCCGAGCCTCCGGCGAGTGGGCAACCCTCGTGCTCGCCGGAGGCGGCTTCCCCCGGATACACCCCGAGTGACGAGCCCTCCCTCAGGCGGGCGGCCCAGTGAAGGGGTGGTGAGCGCTGGCGGTGTGCCACGATTGTGGGCATGGGCGACGCCGCCCCGCCGGGCGAGACTGAGATTCTCGGCACCGCGGTCACTACCTCTCCGCTGGCCGCCGAGGCCCCCGTCAAGATCCCGGTCGAACGCTACATCTCGGCCTTTTTCGCCGAGTTGGAGCACGAGCGGCTGTGGCCCCGGGTGTGGCATGTGGCCTGCACGGTGGACCACGTCGCCAATCCGGGCGACTGGTTCGAGCATCGCCTGGGCCGCTACTCAGTCCTCATCGTGCGGGGCGACGACGGTGTGCTGCGGGGGTTCCAGAACGTGTGCCGCCACCGGGGCAACACGATCTGCGTGGGCTCGGGCACGGGCGCCAGCGAGCTGCGCTGCCCCTACCACCGCTGGGCGTGGGACCTCTCCGGCCGGCTGCGAGAGGTGCCGTCGCGGCGGGGCTTCGGCGTGCTGCGCAACGACGAACTGTCGCTGGTGCCGGTGCGGGTGGACACCTGGGCCCGGCTGGTGTTCGTGAACCTGGACCTCGACGCCGGGCCGCTCGACGAGTGGCTGGAGGGCGTCCCCGACGACATCGCCTGGGCCAACCTCGAGGAGTTCCGGGGCGCCTACTCCACCGAGACGCCGGTGAACTGCAACTGGAAGGTGGTCGCCGACGGCTTCTCGGAGACCTATCACGTGCAGGGCTTGCACCGGGAGATGCTGGCCAGCATCGACGACGTCAACGCACCCCAGCGGATCTGGGACCGCCACAGCGCGTCCTACCAGCACTACGGGGTGCCGAGCCCCCGCCTGGGCCGCGATGTGGACGACCAGGACGTGTGGGACGCGTTCGTCATCACCCAGGGCGGCCGCATGGGTCCGGCCTACAAGGATCCGTGCCCAACCCCCGACGTGCCCGACGGCCAGACCCTCCGCGACGTGATCGCCCAGAAGATCCGCGACCACCAGGCGACGCTGGGCGTGGACCTGTCGGGCTACGACACCGCCCAGATCACCAGCCTCAGCCAGTACAACCTGTTTCCCAACACCACGGTGCTGGTCAGTGCCGACCTCTTCACGGTGATGACGGCCCGGCCCGGTCCGAGCCCCGACGAGGCCGAGCTAGTGATAATCCAGCTGGATCGAGCGCCGTCGGCCGGCGCCCCGGCCTCGTCGCCGGTCCACGCCACCGTGCCGCTCGACCAGGCCGACTTCGGGTTTGTCCTCAACCAGGACCTGAGCGTGATCCGCACAATGCAGACCGGCCTGCACCAGCCCGGCATCACCCACCTGACGCTGTCTAGCGAGGAGTGCCGCATCATCAACATGAACCGCCACTTGGAGCACTACCTCGACCTCGAGCCCGGCGGTGCCGGCCCGGCATGACAGCCGACCCGACCGATCCCGCCGGCGTCCCGGAGATCGACAACTGGAACCGCCTGCTCGACGGCAGGGTCGCGGTCGTCACCGGAGGCGGCGCCGGCATCGGTGCCGCCATCAGCGAGCTGTTCGCGGAGCACGGGGCCGTCGTCGAGATCGCCGAGATCGACCCCGACCGGGCCGCCGAGATTGTCGGCTCCATCACCGCCGCCGGTGGGCGGGCCCGGGCTCATGTCGTGGACGTGCGCACCGAGGTCGGCGTCGAGGAATTCGCGGCCGCGGTGCTCGACACTCACGGCGGCGTCGACGTCCTGGTCAACAACGTCGGTGACTACCGGCCCCTGGTCCGGTTCCACGAATCCGGCCCGGAGTCGTGGGAGGCCATGTACCGGGTCAACCTCTGGCACGTGGTGGCGGTCACCCGGGCCTTCCTGGACTCGATGATCGGGCGAGGTGGGGGATCGATCGTGAACGTCCACTCGGTCGAGGGCATGCGCGGCTACCCCGGAGAGCCGGTGTACGCCGCCATGAAGGCCGCTGTCGCCCACTTCACCACGTCGCTGGCGGCCGGCTACGGCCGCCGCGGCATCCGGGCCAACGGGATCGGCGCCGACCTGACCGAGACCCCCCAGGTCGACTACCTCCGCGGCTACAAGGACCACGAGGCGCTGTGGGAGGCATGGGCGCCCGCCGGCCGCCTCGGATGGCCGGCCGACCAGGCCCGGGTGGCGCTGTTCCTGGCCTCTGACCTGTCGAGCTTCGTCACCGGCCACAACATCCCAGTCGATGGCGGCACGAAGGCGGGCGGCGGCTGGTTCTACAGCCCGACCGCCGGCCGGTTCGTCAACCGCCCGACCACGCTCTGATCTCGCTCCGGTCGCGCCAGCGGTGCGGCCAGGACTGGCGCACGCTCAGTTGAAGGCTGGCATTACCTCGTCGTGGATTAGCTGGAGCTGGCCCTGCACGTCGGGGACCTCGATGTCGCGGCCGGTGAAGGCGTTGAGCAGGAACGAGTCGGTGATGCAGGCGATGAAGTGGTTCACGCCGCTGGGCTCGATGTCCGACTTGATCTTCTCGACCACCTCTTCGGGGGTGCCGGCCACCGAGAGCTTCTCGGCGATGTCGACGGTCATGTTGTCGATGGCTCCCTGCACGTCGCCTTCGCCGAAGGCGTCGAGGATGGGCTGCACGTCCGACTGCGAGACGCCGTGGCGCTCCATCTGCTCCACCGCCATGGCCGGGATGTAGAACGCCCCGATGGTCTGGGCCGCCTGCTTGGCCTTGGCCGAGTCGGGCCCGATGGCGAACACGTTCCACACCGCGATGTCGAGGTCCTGCACATTCTTGCCGGCCCGCTCGGCGCCGATGCGCAGGTTGTCCACCATGTAGTCGCAGGCCTCCCGGGAGTACTGGGCGAAGGCGTGGGTGCCGTCGGACAGCTCGCCAGCGGCCTGGAACGACTTCGGGCCCCGCAACGCCCCGATCAGCAGCGGCAGGTGCTCCTGCACCGGGCGGGCGAACGTGAACAGCCCGGCGTAGTTGAAGAACTCACCCTCGAAGGTCAGGGCGCCCTCGTCGAGGAAGGTGCGCATCACCTGATGGGCCTCCTTCACCCGCGACAGCGGTTTGATGCCGGTCCAGTCGGTGGCGTACTGGGCCAGGAGGCTGAAGTTCCCGCTGGAGATCACGCACTCGGCCCGGCCGCCGGTGAGTTCGTCGAGGGTGGCCACCGCCTGGGCGACCAGGGTCGGCTCCCGCAGCGCGATCGGGGCCAGGCTGGGGCCCATCCGGATCTGGCTGGTCTGCGAAGCGGCCGCGGCGAACAGCACGTACAGGTCCTTGTGCCAGGTCTCGTCGGCCGCGTAGCACCCGTAGAAGCCGAGTTCGTCGGCGGTCCTGATGTGCTCCAGGGACTCCGACAGCGGGTAGTCGGGCAGGGTTACGAAGCTGAACCTCATCGCTCCTCCTTGGCGATCCGATGGGGGAGCCGCGAACCTAGACCACAATGGACGGGCCGTCGATGCCGGCGGCCCGGGCCGAGCAGCCCGGCTAGCAGGGATCAGCAGGGGAGAGGCGCGCCGCCATGATGAGCCCGGAGTCGCTGGCCGCCGCCGACGGCAACATCGTGCGCTGGTTCGAGCAGGACTTCGGCGGCCAGGTCGTGGAACTGGCCCGCCAGCCCCGCTGGCGGCCGGTGTGGTTCGCGACCGTGGACCGGGACGGCACCCGCCACGAGTTGGTGGTGCGGGGCGACCGCACCGACATGCCGCTGATCTTCCCGCTACGCCACGAGATGACCTTCCAGCGGCTCCTGGGCGAGAGCGGCATCCCGGTGGCCAAAGTGCACGGTTGGATCGACGAGCCCATGGCGTTCGTGATCGACCGCGTCGGCGGCCAGGAGCACTTCGGCGACACCAGCGACACCGAGCGGGCCGCGGCCGTCGACGACTACCTGGCCATCCTGGCTCGGCTCCACGCGCTGCCCGTCGAGCCGTTCGCCGCGGCCGGGATACGGCGGGCCGCGGATGTGTCGGAGGCCGGGCTGGTGGGGCTGCGTCGCTACGAGGAGCACTACCGAGCCCTCAAGAAGCACCCGGACCCGTTTCTGGAGTTCTGCCTGGGCTGGCTGCGCCGCAACCCGATCGACACCGCCGGCCGGGAGGCGCCGGTGGTGTGGGACTCGGGCCAGTTCCACCACGCCGGCGGCAGGATCGTGGCTGTGCTCGACCTGGAGCTGGGCCACATCGGCGATCCGATGATGGACCTGGCCGCCTGGCGCATGCGTGACACCATCGTCGGCTACGGCGACATGCGAAGGCTCTACGCCCGCTACGAGGAGCTGTCAGGCGCGCCCGTGGACCTCGACGCGGTCCGCTGGCACCACATGGCGTTCACGCTGTCCAACCAGCTGGCCTACAGCCACGCGCTGCGCGACCCCGCACCGGCGTCGGACCTGATGACCAACCTGCACTGGTGCTGCGAGACCAACCTGTTCGCCACCGAGGCCTGGGCCGAGCACATCGGCATCGAACTGCCCGCCGTGGAGACGCCCGCGCCCCGCTCCTCGACCGCCGACATCGGCCACGGGCACCTGGTGCGGGCGCTGCGGTCGATCTCAACCGACGATGAGTTCGTCCGCCACGAGCTGCGCATCCTGTTCCGGTTGGCCCGCCACCTCCAGCGCCGCGACGAGATCGGCGACGCCGTCGACCAGGCCGACCTCGACGATCTGGAGCGGCTCCTGGGGGGCCGCCCCCACGACTGGCGCGACGGCGAGGCCAAGTTGGAGGCGTTCGTGCTGGCCGACACCGCCGGCCGCCACGACGCCGAGCTGGTGCGCCTGTTCCACAAGCGCAACCTGCGAGCCCACATGCTGCTCGGTCCGGCCGGCTCGGCCATGACCCACCACCACACCATTCAGCCCTTCTGACCGGCGACCGGCCGGCCGGCGGGCGCTAGGCCGAGTCGAGGTGGTGGCGGACGGCGGCGGCCAGCTCGTCGGGGTGGGAGGTGGGGGCGCCATGGCCGGCACCCTCGATGGTGGCGCCGGAGGCCCCCGGCACGAGCCTGAGCATCTCGGCGGTGGCGGCCGTGAACGCGGGCAGCGTCCGGCTGCCCACCGAGAACGTGACCGGCCCGTCGAAGGAGTTGAGGGCGGTCACGTCCAGCGCCAGTCGCTCGGGGTCCCGTGACTGGTCCAGCCAGGTGTCGGAGTTGGCCATCATGACGGCCCGGGCCTGGTCGTCGAACAGCTCGCTCCAGCTGCCGGCGCCGAAGGCCATCTCCTCGACGAAGTAGGCGGTGCCCTCCTCGACGCGGCCGGCGTCCAGCAGGGCCACCGATTCCCGCGCCACGGCCCCGGTCTGCGCCTTCAGCTCCTCCAGTTCGGTGCGGCCGGTGAGAAGGGCGAACGCCGGCGGTTCGTGCAGGTACAGCGAGGCGACCAGATCCGGGTGCTCGGCAGCCAGCAGGACCGCCGTTGCGGCCCCGTAGGAATGCCCCACGACGTGAACCCGTCCCAGCCCGAGCCGCTCGATCAGCCGGGCCGCGTCGTCGGCGTCCTGGCGGATGGTTCCCTGGCCGGCGACGTCGGTGCTGGCGCTGTGGCCCCTGCGGTCGTACACCACCATGGTGTGACCGGTCCCGGCTAGGGCCCGGGTCAGCGGCAGCCAGGTGTGGTGATCGTCGAGGGAGCCGTGGATGAACAGCAGCAGCTGCCCACTGCTGCCCTCCAGCACCCGGGTCGCCAACTGGACCTCGCCGATGTCGACCCGGGTGAGGGGACTGGTGGCCGTCGAGGCCATCGGAGTCGGAGCGTGTTCAGGTGATGTCATGGGCTTGCCCTCAGGCTATGGGAGGCAGTCCCCGAGGAGGATTTGCGGGCGCTCCGAGGAGATTCGGAGGAGATTCTGCGTTGACAAAGTTGCGCAACATTCCATTCCTACCGTGCGCAGCATCACGGATTTCTCACGAAAGGAGTGGAAGCGTGATTGGCAAGATACCCAAGACGAAAAGGTTCCTGATCGGGTCGATTCTGGGAGCCGTGCTCGGCGCCGGGGTACTGGTTGGCTGCGCCGCCGATGACCCGGTTGAGGGCCGCTCCGGCGGGGGGAGTGCCGGTGAGCACGGCTCCGCCACCGAGGGCGCTGGTGAGCACGGATCGGCCGGCGAGGGCGGCGGCGAGGGCGCGGAGTCCGGCGGAGGCGAGGAGGGCAGCGCAGCGATGCTGGCTCCCGACGAGACCTTCGACGCGGTCCGCGGCGGTGCCCGGCTGATCATGAACTACGACCCGGCCGGTAACTCCTTCAGCGGCACAGTCGCCAACACCACCAGCGGCACCCTGACCCGGGTCCGGATCGAGGTGCACCTGGACAACGGGACCGAGCTCGGCCCGACCACTCCGGTGGACCTGGCGGCCGGAGAGGTCATGGCGGTCAACCTGCCCTCGACGCAGGCTCCGTTCACCGGCTGGGTCGCCCATGCCGAGGTCGGCAGCGGCGAGGGCGGCGGTGAGCACGGCTCCGGCGCCGAGGGCGCTGGCGGCGAGGGTCACGGCCCCGGCGGAGAGTCCGGCTCAGAGGGCGGCGCCGGCGTTGAACTCAACGAGGCCGCGATGTCGAGCCCAGTCATCCCGCTGGACCAGGCGTGGGACGGGACTCTGGGCCCGCTGGCGGTGTCGGCTTGGTATGAGCAGGCGACCCAGACGGTGCACTCGACGGTGACCAACATCAGCTCCCAGACGCAGTGCTATGTGCAGGCCGAGCCCCATCTGAAGTCGGGAACGACAACGGTGGGCGAGCTGGGCCCGGACAAGCTGGGCGACCTGGTCCCCGGCCAGGCGGCGACCTCGAGCGTGGCGCTGGCCGCTGAGCCGGCACTGGCGGGGGTCTCCTTCGACGGCTACGTCGTGCACATGGAGGTCTTCGACTGCGCCGGCCCGGGACCCCAGCCCCACACGGCCGAGGGTGCTGAAGGCGGCGGCGAAGGAGCTGGCGGCGAAGGCCACGGCTCCGGCGGCGAGGGTGCTGGTGAGCACGGATCGGGCGGCGAGGGCGGCTCCGGCTAGAGCCTGAGAGCGAGCGCGGGCAGGAGCGGTGTCACTCCCACTCCTGTCCGCCTCGCCCGACCGGCCCAGAATCTTGAGAGGGGTAATCTGGCGATGGTGGCAGCGAGCGGCAAAGTGTTGATCATCGAGGACGACAAGAGGATCGCGAACTGGGTCAAGGTGTACTTCGAGCGGGCCGGGTTCTCCGCCACTGTCGCTCATGACGGCCTGGCCGGCCTGAAGCTCGCCCGCCGCATGAACCCGGACCTCATCATCCTCGACCTGATGCTTCCCCGCATCGACGGAGTGGAACTCTGCAAGATCCTCCGCCAGAAGTCGGACGTTCCGATAATCATGCTGACGGCCAGGGAAGCCCCCGCAGAGCGGATCGTCGGACTCGAGAGCGGAGCCGACGACTACGTCATCAAGCCCTTCGATCCGGACGAGGTCATTGCCCGGGCCGAGGCGGTGCTTCGCAGGGTCCAGCACAGAGTCCAGAGGGTTCTGACCCGCGGCAACATCACACTCAATGAGACCACCGGGATCGTGACCGTCGATGAGGAACCGGTGACGCTGAGCCATGCGCAGACCGCTCTGCTGTCGACGTTCATGCGCCACCCGAACCAGTTGCTCAGCCGTGACCAGTTGATCTCGCTGACCTTCGACGACGACTTCGATGGTTTCGACCGGGCCATCGACAGCCAGATCTCGCGCCTACGCAAGCAGATCAACCGGGACGGCAGGCAGCCCATCGAGACCGTGTACGGCGCCGGCTACAGGTTCGTAGGGGAGTGAACGATGTCCCTGCGCTGGCGGATCATGGGCTCGACCGTGCTGGTCGTCGTCATCACCGTGCTGGTCAGTGTCGGCGTGGGCTATTACACCACCCAGACCAGCCTCGGTGAGTTCGTAGACGAGATCGGCGACGATGAGGCGATCCAGCTAGCCCGGAGTCTTAGCCGGGACTACACGGCGGCCGGCGGCTGGGAGACCGTGGACAGCTCGCTGTCCGGGGCCGGATACATATACGGCGAGGCTCGGCACGCGGAGGGGTCCGAAGCCGGCGGGGGAGAGGCTTCCGAGCCGCTCCACCACGACTCGGTACGGGTCGTCGTCGTCGGCGCCGATGGACGGGTGGTGACCGACAACCTGTCGCTGCTGTCAGCCGGCGAGGCCGCGCCCGAACTGGACGGGCGCCGTGAGACGGTGTTCGATCTGGCCGGTAACCGGCCTGTTGGCCACGTCTATGTGGACGTCAACCACGAGTTCCTGTCGACCGAGTCGGACGGGTTCCTCGACACGCTCCTGTACATCACCGTGATCGGCGGCGTGCTGACGACCGGCGTCGCCGTGCTCCTCGCCGCGTGGCTGTCGAAACGGATCACGGCACCCGTCGCCGCTCTGACGGAGGCGACCCAGGCCATCGCCCAGGGGGAGACGGCCCAGCTGCCGGTCGCCTCCTCGGACGAGCTGGGAAGGATGAGCGTGGCCTTCAACCGGATGACCTCCACTCTGGAGACCCAGCGAGACCTTCGCAAGAGGCTGATAGACGACGTCTCCCACGAGCTCAACACGCCGTTGAGTGTCATCATGCTGGAGGCGAAGGGGCTGCGCGACGGGCTTCAGAGTGCCGACAGCGCCTCCGAGCACATCATCCAGGAAGTAGACCGCCTGCGCGGTCTCGTGACCGATCTGGACTGGCTGGCGGAGACGGACCATGGGGAGCTGACGCTCAACCTCGAGAAGTGCTCGGTTCATGATTTGCTGGCTGTGGAGGTGGACCGCTGGCAGCCGCAGTCTCGGGCGCGCCAGGTCGAGTTGTCGCTTGAAGTGCATGGTGACCTGCCCGACATGAACCTTGACCGGATGCGGATGAGCCAGGCATTGGGAAACGTCGTGAGCAACGCCATTCACTGCACCGAGCCCGGCGGGAGCGTTGTGATCAGGGCGTGGCCGGAGGGCGACGAGTTGACCGTCTCCATCACCGATGACGGGATGGGCATCGAGGAGACGGACCTCCCCCACGTCTTCGACCGCTTCTATCGGACCGATGAGTCTCGCAGCCGCGGGATCGGCGGCACCGGCCTGGGATTGGCCATCACTCGAGCCATAGTCGAAGCCCACGGCGGCACGACGACCGTGGCCAGCGACGGTCTCGGCCAGGGCGTCACCGTGACCGTCCGTCTGATGCTCTGAGCACTGGTCGGCTATCGCCGGCGACGGCAGCGCGCCGTCCTATTCTGCGGGCACGCAAGCTGCGCGCCCGCCCGTGCTGGTGGTGTCGATCGACGGATTGGCGCCGCGCCACATCACCCGCGCCGCCATGCCCGCCCTCACTACTCTCGCCCTTGAGGGGGCGTCGTGCTTCACGGCCCGGACGGTGGCACCGCCATGGACAGTGCCGGCCCACACGTCGATGCTGCGGGGCATCGACCCGGCCACCCACGGGCTGAGTGACAACACGCCGGCGCCGCTGCGCACTAGCGCGCCGTCGTTCCTGAAGGCGGCCCGCGAGGCCGGTCGCTCCACCGCCATGTTCGTCAGTTGGCTGCCGCTTGACGCCGTGATCGAGCGGGATGCGGCCACCCAGCGGTTCGTGATCGACAGCGGCTACGACCCCGACGACGACCGCCGGATGGTCGACGCCGCGATCGCGGCAGTGGCCGACGGTGGCCACGACCTGACGTTCGTATACCTCGTGGCGCCCGACCTGGCCGGTCACACCCAGGGCTGGGACAGCGCCGAATATGTGGACGCGGCCGGCCGGGCCGACGCCGACCTGGCCCGGCTGCTCGACGCGGTGGGCGACGGGGCGTCGGTGCTGGTCACTACCGACCACGGTGGCCTCGGCACCGACCACGCCGACCAGGTTCTCGACGTGATGGAGACCTTCGTGGTGGTGCGGGCACCGGGACGGGTCGCAGCCGGGTCGGGCTGGGCGGCGGCCTCGCTGCTCGACGTGACCCCGACGGTCGCCGACCTGTGCGGGATCGCTCCCGACCCCCGCTGGGAGGGGTCGTCGCTGCTGGGCCGGGAGCTCCCGCTCGTCGATGTGGTGATGGACCTGCTGGCCGCCGGAGCCGGAGTGTCGTACCGGGAGCGGGTGACCATGCTCGACCACGCCCTCCAGTCCGCCGCGCTGGCCGAGGCCGACGACGCCGGCGACGAGATGGTGCTGGCCTGCCTCCTGCACGACCTCGGCCACATCCTGGGCCCCGCCGGCCGGTGGGGGCTGCCCGGCCACGCCGAGGTGGGAGCCCGGGCCCTCCAGCCTCTGCTCGCACCCGCAATCGTCGAGCCCATCCGGCGCCATGTCGCCGCCAAGCGGCACCGGGTGGCCGTTGAGCCGGCCTACCACGACCGCCTCAGCCTCGCCTCGCAGATGTCGCTAGTCGAGCAGGGAGGCCCGCTGGCTCCGAACGACGCCGACGCGTTCGCGGCGGGCGCCTTCGCAGCCGAGGCGCTGCAGCTCCGCGCCTACGACGACGAGGGCAAGGTCGAGGGCCTCGCCCTCCCTCCGCTCCAGACCTACCGGGGCCTAATCGCCGACGCGCTGGAGCCGGGGCGGCCCGTCGACCCGGCCTGGGCCCGCGACGCCTGCCGATGCGCGGAGTGCCGCGACCCTGGAAACGACCAGCACCTGGTCGAACCGTCCATGCTCGACGGATGGACGGTGGTCCGCACCGACCGCAACGGCGACGGCCTGACCGTCACCCTGCACCACTGTTCGGGTGAGCGGCACGTCTGCCGCATCCCCGCGGCCGAGCGCGGCGACGTCTGCGCCGAGGCCTGGCCGCCCGAGTTCGCCCAACGGCTCCGGGCCGACAGCACGAGTCGGACCGGCGACCTCGGCCCGTTCGTCGACCAACTCGCCCGGCGGGGGATCGCCCTGCTGCACGACTGCGGCGTCGAGCCGGGAACGGTCCTCGAGGTCGGCAACACCGTCGGGTTCGTGCGCCAGACCAACTACGGCGCCCTGTTCGATGTGGTCGCCGAGCCCGACCCCGTCAACCTCGCCTTCACGCCGCTCGGCCTGCCCGCCCACACCGACAACCCGTACCGGGAGCCGTGCCCCACCGTGCAGCTGTTGCACTGCCTGGCCTCGGCCAGCGACGGCGGTGCCAGCCGGTTCGTGGACGGCTTCGCGGTCGCCGCCGGCCTGCGCCAGGAGGACCCCGCCGCGTTCGAGACGCTCACGACGACCGACGTGACGTTCCGGTTCCACGGCGCCGACGTGGACCTGCGGGCCCGGCGCCCCCTGATCGAGGTCGACCGCGACAGTACGGTGCGGGCTGTGAGCGTCAACAACCGCTCGATGGAGCCACCGGCCGGCGGCCGGGCCGGCACGGCGTCCTTCTATCGCGCCTACCGGGCCTTCGTCGCCCTGCTTGACCGGGACGACCACGCCGTCGAAATCACCCTGCGGCCCGGAGAGCTGGTGGCCTTCGACAACCGCCGGGTGCTGCACGGCCGGCGGGCCTTCCGGTCCACCGAGCGCCGCCACCTCCAGGGCTGCTACATCGACATCGACGCCGTCCACTCCGCCGCCCGCCGGGCGGGCTAGCGGCGGACCAGCTGCTTGACTCGCCGGACGGCGGGAGTCCAGAACCACTCGGGCTCGACATAACGGCGGAAGTTCTCGCCGGGCAGCCCGGTGGGGTCGTAGAAGCTCTCGTCCGTGCTCTTGCGCATGTCGCTGGTCCGCCTCAGGATCTTCCAGGTGGCATAGGCCGTCCCCTTGTGGGTCCAGCCCTGCCGCTGGTAGTTCCAGTTGTCGGGGGCCAGGTCCTGCGCCGCGCCGAAGTGCCTCAGGGCCCGCTCGCTGTCGCCCATGGCCTCGAAGTGAAGGGCCAGCTTGAACGTCGCCTCGGCCATCAGCCTGTCGTCGTCGACGGGCTTCAGCCGCTCGGCCAGCTCCCGGCTCGTCCACACGTGCTCGCTGTCGGCGCCCCGCTCTATCCAATCGCGGGTCGCCACGGCGAACGAGTCGTCGCCCATGCGCACCTTGCCCAAGCCGAAGCCGATGGTGGTCTCAGCCGGGTACACGCCCTCGTTGCTGCGGACGATCTGGCCGTCCTCGTCGATCCAGGCGGCCGACGGCACGTTCACCCAGCCGAACAGCGAGCTGATCTCGTGCGTCGGGTCGACGACACAGCGGTAGGTCGGCTTGGCCCGGTCGAACCACTTGTCCACCGCGCCGGGGCCTCCCGAGTCCTGGGCCACGCTGATGAGCTCGAACCGGTCCGGGCCGATCGATTCGTACAGTTCCTGCCAGACCGGCAGGCTGAAGCGGCAGCCTCACCAGGACGACCATGTGAACAGCACCACCTTGTGGCCGCGGAAGTCCGACAGCCTCAGCGTGTCGCCGTTGCGATCGGTCACCTCGAAGTCGGGGGCCACTGCGGACTCCAGCCCCATGCGACGGACTTCGGGTATCGAGCCGAGGCTCCACACGTCGCCGTCGCGCACGTACTTCTGGCCCAGCATTTCGGCGAACTCCGAGTAGTTGAACCACACCCAGTCGTCGGCGTCGGCGATCCACTCCTCGCGCTTGTGCTCCGGCAGCGGCACACACAGGTCGCCCAGGCACGCGCCCTGCGGCTTCATCGACCAGCCGGTGGCGTCGGGGAGCTCGTTCAGCCGCACCCAAAGCGTCTCGGTGTCGTCGCTCCGCTGGGCGAACTCCTGCGTCTTGCCGTTCGAGAGGATGATCACAATTGCTCCGCGAGAGTTGATTCCTCCGGCCAGTACGCGCCGCCGTGCGCCCTGACCTAGTGGTTCCTGACCGTAGTGCTCGCAGGCCACTCAGGCCAGCACGTCGAAGGACCGGTTGCACGACGCGGCGAGATCCCCGCGACGGTGTAGGGGTGTGACGTACGATCTGGGTTCGCAGTATGGAGCGCCGGATCATCGACCCCTGGACGTGGCAGGAGGAATACGGATTCCACCAGGGCCATGAGGTAGCCGACCCGACCCGCACCCTCTACCTGTCGGGTCAGACTTCGCTCGACGCCGACGGCAATCCGGTGCATATGGGCGACATGGCTGGCCAGATCCGCCAGGTGATTGACAACATCGAGGCTGTCCTCGCCGAAGCTGGCATGACCCTGGCCGACATCGTGCGCATCAACATCTTCACCACCGACATGGACCTCTTCCGTGAGCACGCCGGCGAGCTCGAACGGCTCCGTGAGGCCGGAAGCCAGTACGCATCGACCCTCGTCGGCGTCACCAGGCTCGCATTCCCCGAGTTCCTAGTAGAGATCGAAGCCACCGCCGCCAGGTAGTGGCCAAAGTATGGGCACTCGGGCGATTACATGGGGGTGCCGTCGGTCAACGGCGCGCTCTCCAGCGGCCACAAGGCCGCAACCCGAGTCGCAGACCTCC
The DNA here is from genome assembly GCA_009837445.1 of Acidimicrobiaceae bacterium. Classification (GTDB taxonomy): domain Bacteria; phylum Actinomycetota; class Acidimicrobiia; order Acidimicrobiales; family Aldehydirespiratoraceae; genus Aldehydirespirator. Next base: position 281,626 of record VXTM01000021.1, on the reverse strand, counting down.
TGGCGTCACGCGCCGCCTAGCCGCCGCAGCCCAGGAACGTCGCTCCAAGGACGTCGGCGGGCGGCTCGGAATCGGGCTTCGGGCTGTATTGCGCCAGTACGGAACGCTGTCTTCACGGCCAGTGCACGCCGGGGTAGGGGTTCGGGTTGGCGATGGACCACTCGTGCAGGTGGCGTGCCAGGGCGGGGGCCAACGCCGAGCCGCGGGGGTGCTGGTGCTTCCTGACGAAGACGACGGGCACGCACGGCGCGCCCGCTGCCAGTCGGTCGTTGGTGATGGTGGCGAAGTCCGCGAAGTTCTCCGTCACAACGACCCGTTGCTGCTCGACGGCAGTCTCGTAGACGGCGGCGTCATCGCTGCCTCCGAGTCCCGCCTCGACCACACTGAGCGCCTCATGCCCGAGTGCGGTTAACTCCGCTGTAGTGGCAGGCGGCAGCATCTCGTCGAGCAGCCACCTCAAGGCGACAGCAGCTGCTCGCGCCGGCGAGCCTGGCGGAGGACCTCCTCGGCAGCACGCTCATCTGCTTCGATCAGCGCATCGATTTCCTCAGGGAACGATCCATAGAAGTCCGCTGCTAGCAGCACCAACGCTGCGGTCAGTCCGGTCTCGGCGGCGACATTCTCAACGCGGTCCATCCCCCGGCCCGGCGCGGCGGCGAGATCTCGCACCACCTCCCACACGTCCGGGCCGCCTACAAGCGCGGCGCGGCGGCCGAGGGGACCGTTGCGGTAGACGACACCGGGGAAGCGGCGCGTCTTGAGGCCCTCGTCGAGCAGGGAGGAGACCAGCTGCGTGATCGAGGCGCCGGCGGAGCGGCTCTCTGCCTCGATGCGCTCCAGCAGTTCCTCGGAAAGGCGGAACGATGTCGGTCGTGGCATGCAACCACCCTCCGTAGCTGGCTTGCGCTACAACAGACTACACCTAGAAGTAGACGGTCAGCGGGCGGCCGTCCTCACCTAGCACGCTTGCACTCTGCTGGTCGTCGCTTGGTGGCCGTGGTGGGTGCTGCCCGTCAGAGGATCGCAAGAGGATTGACTGGCGACCCGGTGCCTCCCGGTATCTCGAGTGGGGCCACGACGAGCTGGAACTCGTAACGACCCTCTTGCTCGCACGCGTGCGACAACGGTTCGAGCAGTGCGTTGTCGACCAGAGCGACGCCGAAGGCCCACGCCGCGGCATGGACCGCCCACGGGATCGCGAGGCCGTAGGGCGTGAGGTCCATCATGTCCCAGACAAGGACCGCAGTGTCGGTCTCCCTTAGGAACCGGAGGCAAGAGGCGTGCAGGCCGGGGCGCTCATCGCTGGCAGACGGTAGGGAGCCCGCACCGGTCATGCCTCCCCACGGCCCATGACGGCGACTCCACTCCTCGCGGCCGCAGTACACCGCGACGGCATCTCCCGGCTCGATCTCGACGCCTTGCGACTCGGCGATCGCTTCGAGTTCCGCTCCGTGCACGGGCTCCTCGAAGGTGACGAACGGTTGTCCTCGATACCTGGGGACATCAAGAAGTACCCCTCTGGTAACGATGCCGTCCCTCCATGCCTCGATTCCGCCGAAGGCTGCTCCGTTGAAGGAGATCTCCTCATCGGGATCACGGCCGTTCCACATGCCGGATTCTGACCACACATGGCAAAGAGCGTCCACGTGCGTCAGTGGCAGTCCGTGGCAGTTGACGCCTATGAAGTCGACCGCCACCCCGCCCCCCGGATCTCGAGGGAATCGCTGCATGAAGTGGCGGGCCGGGTGCGGATTGTCCGGTCCCGGCCCTGTCGGGAGGGGACGGCTCAGCGACACTGTCCGGCCCGTGCGCACCGCGGCCGCCGACTTCCGCCTCTTCTCGGCCGTGATCAGGTTGAGCGCCCCCAACTCGTCGTCGTGCCCCCATCGTCCCCAGTTGCGGTGCTCGGCCAGGTAGGCGTTGATGTCCTCGGCCGTCAATCGATCATCGGCGGTGGTATCTGACATCGCTACTCCTCTGCAGTCAGGTGGGTTGGGATGTCGCGCCGGGCGTGGAGGACGCGCCAAATGTCGATGCGGTCGTCTTGGGGCACGTAGAAGATGAGGTAAGGGAACCCCTGGAGAGACCAGCTCCGCAACCCCGGGATCTCGAGTTCGAACGCAAATCGGAGAGAGCCGCTGTTCGGATAGTGGCGGAGATGGTTGATGGCCGCCTCGAGCGCGTCGATGAAGTCGATTGCCGCCTGCGGGCCGGCTTCCTCGCGGTAGTGGTCAACCGCGGCCTCAATGTCGGCGGCGGCGAGGGCGCGAAGGTCAACCTGCACCGACCTGTTCAGGCGTCGGCTTGGGCTCGGTGTCGGAGCGACGCGAAGTAGGCGGCGTCGGCGTTGCCGGCGACGGGGGTGCGGGCTCCCTCAAGGATCGCGTCTCGGAGTTGACGGCGGTCGTGGTCCCGTCGGATCAGATCACGTACATACTCACTCGTCGATCCGTAGTGGCCATGGTTGACCTGGGAGTCGACAAAACTCTTGAGTTCGTCTGGCAGTGACACGTTCATCGTCGTCATGCCTGCTGATTGTACTCTCTTGGCAAAGATTGCCAAGAGATCGGTGACCCCGGGAGCGGTGGGGTGGTGGTGGAGCTGGGGAGAATTTCTTTCGGATTTCGGGGGGTTGCAGCTTGTCGCTTCTTGTCGCCTATATTCCGAGGTGAGAGGGCCTATCCCTGTTTCAGCCGATTGCAGGGCGTAGCATCCCATCAAGTGACATTCGCGACAGAGAAAGTGACAACCAGAAGTGAGAGAATCGAACTCGCGGGCCGGTCTGCCACTGTCCGCGACCTTCGTCAAGCAGGTCAACCGCCCCGGCGTCTACGGCGACGGCCGCGGCGGCTACGGGCTCACGCTGAGGGTCCGGCGCATGACCAACGGGCGGCTGTCGAAGGTCTGGGTCCAGAGGCTCCGCATCAACGGCCGCGCCACCAACCTGGGTCTGGGGTCGTTCCCGGTGGTGGGACTGGCCACCGCACGCGAGCGGGCGCTGGACAACCGACGCAAGATTGAGTCCGGCATCGACCCGCGCATCGCCGAGAACCCGACCCCGACTCTTGCCGACGCGCTGGAGGCCGTGATCGAGGGCCGCTCGGCGTCGTGGAAGAACGGCGGACGCTCGGCGGAGATCTGGCGCAACAGCGTCCGCAACCACGCCGACAACCTACTTCACCGCCCTGTTGACCAGATCGATACCGGAGACGTGCTGCGGGTCATCGGGCCTTTGTGGACCGACCGTCACGACACAGCCAAGAAGCTCCGCCAGCGCCTCTCGCTCGCGTTCAGGTGGGCGATGGCCGCCGGGCACCGTGGAGACGATCCCGCCGGCGAGGCGCTTCTGGCCGCGTTGCCCCGCAACGGCGTCGCTCGCCGCCACATGGCGGCGCTGCCGCCAGATGAGGTGCCCGCCGCGCTCGCGGCCATCGACAGCTCAGGTGCCTTCCCGACCACGAAGCTCGCTATGAGGATGCTGGCTCTGACCGCGACTCGCTCTGGAGAGGTCCGCGGGATGCGCCGGGAGGAGGTCGACGGCGACATCTGGACGATCCCAGGCGAGCGCACCAAGGTCGGCCGCGAGTTCCGAGTCCCGCTGAGCCCCGAGGCGCTCGCAGTGCTCGACGAAGCACGCCCCTACAGCGACGGCGCTCCCGACTCGCTGGTGTTCCCGTCCTCACGTGGCCGGCAGATCACTCCTGACGCCCTCTCCAAGCTCTGCCACGACTTGGACTTGGGCATGACCCCACACGGGCTCCGCTCCTCGTTCCGCGACTGGTGCGCCGAGTCAGCCGTCAGCCGCGAGTTGGCCGAGTCGTGCCTCGCCCACGTCGTCAAGAACACCGTCGAAGCCGCCTACCGACGTTCCGACCTGCTAGATCAACGCCGCGATGTCATGGACGCCTGGGCACGGCACATCACGTAGCAAGACTCAAGTCATGGGCCAGCGGCGGACCTCCGCCACTGGGCCATCGCCATCCAGTTGGGGCTATCGGCGTCAAGCGTGCACTGAACGCTGACGAATGACGAGCTGAACGGCTTGTCGTGGGTCGAGCGGCTCCAATGGCCGGCTGATCCGCCGCTGCGGGCGCCCGCATCCCGGTGATCTGGCCACCCTTGAGCCTCTCGGGGTTCACGCTGGCCATTCTTGTTGTGAGCTTCAGCTTGCCGATGTTGAGCGGGTTGCCGCGGGATTCGGTGCGAAATTGCCTGCGCGCCCACTCCATCAGTAATTGACAATCGGTTGAATACTATTGCTTACGTGGCGAGTGAGAAGACGGTTATGGTCCGGCTCAGCGAGGAGGAGCATGAGCGGCTCTCGCACGCTGCGACCACACAAGGCGCGACGCTCGCTGGATTCCTGCGAACATCAGGACACCAACAACTGGCCGCAGAGCACGCTGCCGTGTCGTTCCTGCCCTCGTTGCCGGATCAGATTCCCAGTCAGGCCGCGCGCTGTATTGCGGTGCTCATCGACGCTGACAACGCCCAGCCATCGCTGCTTGCCCCGGCGCTGGCGGAGGCAGCCAAGCACGGCGCGGTCTCGACACGGCGCATCTACGGTGACTGGTCCTCACCACAGATGTCGCAGTGGAGAGAGGCGGTCAAGGCACACGCGTTGCATCCGGTTCAGCAGTTCCCCAACGCCTCGGGGAAGAACTCCACCGACATCGCCCTCGTGATCGACGCGATGGACCTGCTGCATGCCGGTCAACTCGGCGGCATCTGCATCGTGTCTAGCGACAGCGACTACGCGCCGCTGGCAACCCGCATCCGCGAGCACGGTCTTGTTGCTATGGGTATCGGCCGTCGCGAGACACCCAAAGCCTTCGTTACTGCATGCGACGTCTTCGTCTACACCGACAACCTTCGCTCCTCCCAGCCTCCACAGGGCGATGGCAGCGAAGCAGCCGCGGACGACGGGCCACGGCCCGAATGGACAGAGATGGTCGCCGACGCTGCGGCGCTGGCACAAGGCGAGGACGGCTGGGCGCTCCTGAGCAGGGTGGGACTATTTCTACGGCAAATCGACCCTGCGTTCGACCCCCGAAGCTATGGAATGCCCAGCTCGCGGCTGTTGCCACTTGTGCAGTCGCGGCCTGACCTGTTCGAAGTCGACCCAACCGGCGGTACAGGCGGCCATCCAACGCTCAAAGTCCACGACGCCGAGCAACCCGAAAGTCTGCAGCAGCAGTAGTCAAGGCCCAGCCGACGCGAATCCGTGAGCCGGACCGCTAGCGAAGGGCTCGACAGACTGTCACTCTCCGGATTCTCGGGGTTGATCGCACTTGTCGTCCGGATACGTCAGATTACTGCAACAGGCCGATGTCAGCGGTGCCCGTACATTGGGCGGCGTCGGGATAGTCGTCGGGGTCTGATCTTGGGAGAGGTGAGATGTCGGAGCGGATATATGCCACAGGCGAAGACGGCGAACTGGTAGCCCTCGAAGAGCACCGGTTCGCGTCGGAGAGCCAACTACAAGGGCTGCTGGTCGACCAGTTGCAGTTACTGGATGGGGAACAGATGCGCCCAGGTGATCCGCTGCGTTGGGTGCTGGTCCAGGAAGAGAAAGCAGTCGCCGAAGACGCCGATTCCGCGGCTCGTTGGGCTGTGGATCTGGTGCTGGTGGATCAAGACGCGCTGGTGACTCTGGTTGAGATCAAGCGCGGCACCAATCGCGAGGTGCGCCGCAGCGTGGTCGGCCAACTGCTGGAGTACGCGGCCCACGCCGCGCACACCTGGAGCGCCGATGAGTTGCGCGTCGCCCACGAGGCAACCGCAAAGACTCGAGGCTGCGACCCCGAGGGCCAGCTCCAGGATCTGATGCCGGCCGACGAGCAGCTGGATACCGCCGCGTTCTGGGACAAGGCCGCCACAGGTCTCGCTGCGGGCCGCATGAGGCTGCTGTTCGTGGCAGATGAGATCCCGGATTCACTTCGGCGCATCGTGGAATTCCTCAACGCACAGATGCCCACCGTCGAGGTTCTCGCCGTTGAGATCAAGCCATTCGGACGCGGCAAGGGCGAGACGTTCGTGCCCCGGGTGTTCGGCACAACAGCCAAACCGGCATCTGGCATCAGCCGCAGACTCGACCGGGAGTCCTTCTTGGCGGAGTTCGCGAGCACTGAGACCCGCAACGCAGCCGCCGGCCTGTTGGACGTAGCCGAACAATCGGGCGCCCAATTGAGTTGGGGACCCCAGAGCGTCACGATCCGTGTCGGATGTGCTGGCTGGGACTCGCCAGTGACCGTCGCGTGGCTCAACAGTCCCTCCAATGGCGGCTGGGGATGGATGAGAACTAGGTACTTCACCTTCGGAGAGTCCATCACCGCCAATGACGACCCAGGCCCCAGTGGACCGCTCAAGGAAGCGCTCCAGAAGTGGGAGCAGAGCTTCCGAGGCGACTCGTTCACAAAGGACGCTTCTAGCAAAGGCGTGAACGCGCGGTCAGTGGCTTACGACGTCGCCGTACACCACCTCGACAACCTCACAAGTCGACTGGCGGCTGTTGTAGCGGAACTCCAGTCGCTGTAGCAGCACTCTGCCGTCCGACATGCAGGTTGCGGGCGTCGGTAGTCGCGCTGAGGGGGACCCGTTTGTAAGTCCGGGCGCTATGGGTGTTCGGGTTGGTGTTGGTGTTGGCTCCAGTGGGAAGCGTAGGCGGCGGGGGTGAGCCCGCCGAGGCCGAAGCGGAGTTCAAAGCCGCGGTTGAGGCCGCGGCCAAGGTCATGACGCCTTAGCGGCCGAGCACCGGTCCGCTAGCCCCATCTGCTCAGCCTCGACTTGCTCGTGCAGGGACCTTGCACGCTGATGTTGATTGGCCCCCACAACGCAGCTACGGCCGCCTAGTAGACGGCCGTAGGGGGTGGCGTTCGGCACCGGCCCCGGATGGAGCCGAAGCCTAGGCGCCGGTGTATTGGTGCGAGTGCATGATAACCCGAAGCTGAGAGACGGTTGCAGCCCTCCTAGGGACATTCTTGGGCGTGACGGTCGCTCGCGGATATCGGCGTGGGTAGCTCGCAGACCGCTGATGGACAAAGATGGCCGCGCGGGCGGGAGCGCCCGTCGGCAGGGAGGCTGAGGACTTCGGAGGCACCGGAGCGGACCCGGGGTCGTTAACGCGGGTGGCTGTGCGGCTTGAAGCCGCGAGTTGGTGGTGTCGTCGGTAGCGGGTGGTTGACAGGTTGTCGAGTCGGGCGTGGCGGGGTGGCGGTGTGCGACTCGGATTCCGGCCTCGATTGGTCGGGCTTGATCTACCTGCGGAAGCCACCCTCGGAGGAGATTGTCTGACCAGTGACCCAACGCCCATCTGGTCCTACAAGCCAAGCCACGAGATTGGCCACATCAGTGGGGTGGCCCCACCGGCCTGCAGGAAATCGTGATCGGATGGCTTCGTAGAGGTCGCCGGAGGACCACCCGGTGTCAACGGGACCTGGGTTGACGCAGTTGACGGTCGTTCCCGTGTCGGCCAGAGCTGCCGACAGCGAGGACACGATGGACTGGAGCGCCCCCTTGGTAAGGGCATAGGGGATCTCATCTGGCATCGGCGCCACCGATTGTCCACTCGTAACCAGGACGACACTTTCCAAGTCTCCGAGTCGTGCGCAATCACGAACCAGAAGCAGGCTGGACTCCACGTTGACCTTCCAGCTGCGGTCAAGCGTCTCAGGTGTGAGTTCAAGAACGCCTTCCTCGTGGCTGCAAGCGTGGTTCAGGATGAGCGACGTGACCGATCCGTACTCTCCGACTATCCGGTCCATAACGCGCGTGCGAGCCGTGTCCGTGGAAAAGTCAGCCTCCAAGTAGTCGATCGTGCCGTCTCGGACGAGGGGAGGCAGTTCCGCATCCGAGCCCCACGGCATGGACTCGTCGTAGGCTCGGAAACCGGTGCCGACCACCAGGAATCCGTCGTCGATGAGACGTCGGGCTATCCCATATCCGATACCAGCGGCCCTGGAGATTCCGGTTACAAGTGCGGTCCTTTGCGCTCGTCTGGTATTCATGCGCGCTCGATTCCGCCTTGGATCCTCAGAGGCCGTGCTGCTTCGAGACTACGTGGGCTGTCTCGGGTCCGTGTCTCGGTCGAGGCCGGCGACTTCAAGATCGCGACGGGCAACGCCGTACCATCGCTGGATGCTCAGCGGCGGAGAAGTGGTGATCGTGTCGGGCCCGCCGGGCTCGGGCAAGACAACCGTGAGCGCTGCTCTCGCTTCGGGTTGTGAGCGAGGTGTCCATCTGGAGTCGGACTGGTTCTATCGGTTCATCCGGTCGGGGTTCGTGGCGCCATGGCTGCCAGCCGCACACGCGCAGAACGCGGCAGTGATGGACGTCGCCGCCGACGCCGCGGCCGCGTACGCCGACGCGGGCTACACAGTCGTGTGGGACGGAATCGTCGGACCTTGGTTCCTGCAACGAGTCGCCCGCCGCCTCAGTGCCCGCAACATCCGTCTGCAGTATCTCGTCCTGCGACCCAGCCGAGTCACGGCATCGGAACGGGTGCAGGGCCGTGGCGACACCGACGAGGCGACCGGCGCCGAAGCCATGTATGACCAGTTCTCCGACCTGGGATCCCTTGAGCCTCATGTGGTCTCGTCGGACGCACCGGCCGAGCGGGTCATTGAGGCATGCAGAGCCGCTCTCGCCGAAGGCAGCCTGGTGGTGGAACTCGGCTCTTGGGCCGACGACCGTTAGCCGGTGTGGGCGAGGCGGTGCTTGGCTGGGACGACCAGGTCGTGATGTCTAGTCGATGGTTGCGAGGTGGACGCACCTTTGGATGAGTTCATCCGCGATCTCTGGGCTGCGCCGTCCCAATCCGCAGGCGGTGGCGACGTCGACTGGGGCACGCCGCGCTGTTTCGATCGTCGCTAGGAGCGTCTCAAGGCTTTCGACGGTGGGATCCTCGTGCACGAATCCCGCCACTAGGCGCGAACCGGCAGGAAGCTCAAGCCGACCCAACGACCGATAGGCCGCTGGATCGGTCGGCGACGGTGATGACCCAGCCGCGAAGGGAAGATGGATGTAGGCGAGAGCGTGCGATCGGGGCCACCGGCGCAGCACGGCCTGAGCGAAGCCGATCAGCCTGTCGAAGCCCTGCGGAGTGATCGCCGCGACATTGTTGAGATCGCCGTAGCAGAGGTGAAGACCCACCGGAACCCGGTCGGGAAGCTGTCGCACCAGATCGATAACCGACCCCACAGCAAACCGCCACACCAGTCGGGGTATGCGGTGAGCCATGACAACCTCCGCGGGCGCCTCGACCTGGAACAGCAGGTTCTCAGCACCGATCGAGCTGACCGTGCTTTGGGCCTCTCGGGCCACACACGTCGCGAACGCCGGAGCGAATCGCAGCGCCCTCACCGGGGCTAGGACGGATGCGGCGACGCCCAGCCCGGTGGGCAGCCCTACCTGCATACGCAGATCACGGCGCTGCGCCGATGCCCTCAAGCCGACGAAGTGGGGCCAGCTGCGAGCGGCGAAGGTGTCATAGCCGAGGACGAGGCGCTGGCCGAGCTCAGCGGAGCCGGTCTTGGGACGCAGACGCATCGTCGAGTCGAAGTCGACCGGGAACCCCTGCTCGTTGATCGTGCCCACATCGCGCACGTCGAACAGCTCCGATTCGCGTGACAGCCGCCCGGCAAGCCCGGCTACCCATTGGGACCGGTCGCCGCTGGGGTACTGATCGGATCGCTCGCCGATCTCCCCATCGGGCAGCGCGATGAGCCGATCGCCGGCTAGCTCATACGCCCGGGCCATGGCCGCGGCCTCGTCGCGATACGGCAACGACCCGACCAGCAGCACACGCCGCATCCCGCCGCTGTTGCCCATGCGCCTCAGACTGGTCGTACCGTCACCATGCGGCATCTAAGCGGAGGACACATGAGAGCCTGCGCAATGCCCGGTGAAGCTCAGAGCGTCGTCTAGCTCTTCCACTGTGTCGACAGTTGTGTCGGCTTGGCCTGCCCGCCGCAGCTGCTCTTCTGGCTTGACGAGCCCGTTGCTGCGATCGAAGACGTTGCAATGCACGATGTAGCCGAAACCTGCCCGTCGTGCACCGGCAAGTTCGTCAGAAGATCCGTTTCCGACATAGACCGACTCGGCCGACTCGATCCGGAGTTGGGCGGCCATCCACCGGTACGGCCTCAGGTCGGGCTTCATCGCTCCGATGTCGCAGGATCGCCCGAACACCGTGACGTGACGAGCCAGCGGCGACTCGGCCCAGCATCGAACTTCCCGCTGATGGCAGTTGCTTAGCACCCCGATCGGTCGCTGACGCGCCAACCTGGCTACTAGGTCGACGATTCCGGGCTCTGGGGCGCGCAGCGCCTGGTCCTGGCATACGCCCAGAATCTCGTCGATGCTGGCCCGCTCAACTGCAGTGAGCGGCTCCCGCTCTGCCTCGCAGAACCGCTCCACCAGCTCAACGGGGTCGATCGGCGTCGTCTCCCGCTCGACATAGGTTGCTGACCAGAACTCGCCGAACTTCTTCCGATCCATCCCACAAGCGTCAGCGACCGCCTCCACCCTTCGGAACTCGGGCGAGCGAAAGTGCTCTGGGTCAACCAGCGTATGGAACAGATCAAAGACGAAACCACTCCCGGCGACCATCAACTCTATTGTGCCCAACCGCGAGTTACGGTGCAGCCCGGTGGCCTACCTGGCCGACCACTCCGATGTGCTGACCCAGGCGCAGCGCCGCGTCTGGGGTCGGATGGCCAAGATCGCTTGGTACCGCGGCGGCGTCCTCAAGGGCGAGACCGCATTCGCGATCCATCTGCGGCACCGTCGCTCGAAGGGGCTCGCCATCGTCACGGCCGAAAGGCCCGACGGCGGATGCCGGGCCACACACGATCTGATTCATGTGAGGCTTTCGGACCGCTTGCTCGGTAGCTACTTACTTGTGTAGCCAAAGCCGAGGTCAGAGCATCTTTTGATGTCATACCCCCTCGGTACTGTGTGGCTATGAGCAGACCGCATGACATCGTGAATAACGGGATGAGCCTGCCGGGGTTCTTCCGCCGCTACCCCGATGACCTGGCCGCCGAAGCGCAGTTCGAGAAGTGGCGCTGGCCCACGGGCCCCGAATGTCCGCACTGTGCGAGCACTACAGTGAGCGTCGTGAAGTCGCGTCGTCCGCAGCCCTACCGCTGCAAGTCGTGTCGCCGTCACTTCAGTTTCAAGACCGACACCCCCATGCACGACTCCAAGCTGGGTGCGCAGACGTGGCTGCTGGGACTGTTCCTGATCGTCGCGAACCCCAAGGGCAAGTCGTCGGTCCAGTTGGCCGCGGACCTGGGGATCACACAGAAGTCGGCTTGGCATCTGTCGCATCGTATCCGCAGGGCGTTGGCCGAGGATTACCTGCCCGGCTTCGACGGCCCCATCGAAGTGGACGAGGCGTACATCGGTGGCAAGTCCAAGTGGAAGCACGCCGACAAGAAGGGCGTCAATCCTCACACTCCGGTGTTCGGTGTCATCGACAACGCCAGCGGCCAGGCCACCGCGGTGGCGGTGCATGAGGTGACCGCTCCGATGGCCGCGGCCATCGTGCGGGCTGTGGCCGCGGCGGAGGGCATCGAGGTCCACACCGACGGCAGCCACATCTACGACATGCTCCCCACCCTGGGCTACGACCACCACAAGGTGCTGCACACCCTCGGCCAGTACGTCGCAGACAACGGTGCGACCACCAACCACGTCGAGAACTACTGGTCCACATTGAAGCGCATCTACGTGGGCACCTACCACTGGTGGAGCCCTGAGCATCTGCACCGCTACCTGGAAGAGCACACCTTCCGCTTCAACCGCCGCCGCTGCCACGTCGTCGAGCGCATGGCCGAAGCCACCGCCTCGATGAACGGCAAGCGCCTGAGCTGGCAACAACTCACCCGCCACGGCCACCACAACAGCAAAGCCTTGTCAACCCATGGCTGAGCCCTGTACCGTACAGTTGTACGGAACCGATCAGGGAGTGGCTTGATGGCGACCACGGACGTAGAGCAATGGACGCTCGCGCAGATTGGCGGCAAGCTCGTCGAGCTGGGCAACGATGTCCACGGCCTCAAGACGGACATGATGTGCATAGGCGACCGCATCGACGGGGTCGTGGCCGACTTGAAGGCCATCAAGACGCATCTCGGAGTCCCCGACAATGGCTCCTGATCCTGAGCTGCCGCCGGCGTGCCTGCCCGGTGAGGAACCCCTCATCGACCTGGAGACGTGGGACAAGGCCGGGCGGGCGCTGGTGTCAGCCGGCGAAGGCGCTGATGCAGCCGTAGAAGAGCACCGCCAGCGGCACGATCACCACCGCAAGCAGCGCCGCGAGCAGTAGCCCGCTGTAGGTCCGTTCTCCGGTGGTGAGGCCGGGGGTTGGTCCTCCGCAGGTGGGGCAGTCTGTGGTCTGCTGGTGCACCTTGTGGCCACAGTGGCGGCACGCTCGCAGGCTCATCGGCACGCCCTCGCGCGGGCGTCCCAGCCCTTGGGCACGTCGGTGCGGTCCCATAGCCGGTCGGCGTTGTTCATCTGGGCGGTGAGGGCGCGCTCCCAGCGGGTGTAGGCGTCGTCGGGCCATGTGGTGACCTTGGAGCCGTGGGTGCGTTCGATGCTGGCCATGGTGTCGCCCGCCTGTTTCCAGCCGTCATAGAGGGAGCACCAGCGCGGCCTTGGCGGATCGGTGGTGGGAGTTGGGCGGGTGGTTGTGGCTGGTTGCGTGGCGACAGGTGGTGGTGGTGTTCCTGGTTCGTCGGTGAGGTCGATGACCACTAGCGCAGCGAACCCGGCCACCAGGATCAGCACGAGCACTGCCCAGGCCTTGGGGCGGCGTTTGTCGGGCATTGGGTGGCTCCCCTCGAAGCGGGCTGGATGCTGAGCCGTATCAACACCGTGCGACCGACCCGAGGGGAGCCATGGCGGCATCCTCGGCCCGCTTGCGGGGTGGTCTGGTCGCGCGGACCCCACGGCTTGGGGTCGCGGTGTTGATACGGCTGCCCGCAACGTAGCCGCGACGAGGGCTCGGCCACCAAGCCCGGCCGGTTAGCCTCGACGCACATCCCAAGCGTGTCGAGAGGAGGTGGTGCCCCGTGAGTATCCCGGAGATGACCGAGCGGGTGTAAGGGTGGTGACCTTCCCCCAGGGGGTTATGGACGAGTGAGGTCCTGCCCCCTGGGGAGAAGGTGGAGGTGGATATCCGAGCCGAAGCCTAGCCGTTGATGGCTAGACACGTAAGTAGCTACCGCTTGCTCAGACAGATGCGTCTAGTCCGAACCTCGCCGGGTTCCAGATGATTCTTGCGACTTCACGGAAGAGCTCTTGACGCTCGTCGATGGCTGCTCTCGTGAATGAGGTGTACGGCTTGAAGGCGAGGTCGTGGTCATCACGTAGCTGTCGGAAGGTTGGGTTGTGTTCGTACATCGTTGGATGTAGTGATTTTGCGAGCGGATTCTGAGAGAAATAGTGCTCGACCTTCTCCTCGTATCGCATGTCGCCGTAGCTGGCGTTGAAGTCCTTGGGAAGAAGCAATAGCCCACCGATCTTGTTGCGGTGCTCCGCGAAGTCGTGTTCGGAGTCGAACTCATGAGCGTGACGTTCGAAGTGGTTGGCCCAGATGTGTTCTACTTCGAATGGCGGGCTCCGCTTCCAGTTCATGTACTCATCGAAGGGTACGCCAGTTGCAAGTTCCGTGTCCAACCAAGATGTCATTCGTGCGAGGAGATACCGAATATGTGAGTACTTGCGTCCGTGCAGTCCCAGCCAGAGCATCCCGTCGAGGCGCTCTTCTTCGTCTTCGAGCCATTGGGACAAGACTCTTCGAACTACCTCAGTTGATTGGTTACGTAGCTGCTTCATGAGATTGAACATCGTGTAGACGATTGTTGAGTACCCGAAGTTCCGGTAGTTGACCATTCGACGAACGACATAGATGTCCAGCGCCCCGGCGACTAGAGCAGCCTTTTGCCGGAAGGTATCGTCATCATCCTCAGGAGTGATCGCAGCGAGGATTACAGCCAGTTGAAGTGTCAAGCCGGTCCAAGCGTTGTAGCACACGGATTCCAGGCCAGCTCGGAGATTTGAAGAGGCGTCAATCAGTTCGATGTAGCGTCTGCTCAACGGAAAGAACTCGTGATCCACGAATCGACGATAATCGTCCTCTCTGCGTAGGTCTAGATCCTCGGACTTATCGCGTACCCACTTGTGAAATGCAGTACCGATGATGTCAAAGTCACCTGGTGACGCCTTGGCCCTACGCTGACGTATCGTGTCCGCGTAGTTTCCTCGCAGCCAAGCCTTAACGAACTCTGCATCAGCATTATCTTCAACCTCAGTCAACTCAGTGATGTGCCTTCGCCAGCGTTCGTTCAGGTCATGAATGACGTCCTCGTCGCCAACTCGGGCAACGAGGTAGCTCTTTAGCATGTCGATGTTCGTTAAGCGAAGACCTCGGTCATTCATTGTCTCAAAGATCTCGAGTGCCATGTCTTGATCCGGTACACCGATCTCGACCAGAGTCACTCGGTGCTGCAACCAGTCCGTAAAGTACGGAAGCACCTGCCCGTTGTCACCACGTAGATCATCGGGGAAGCGCTCAACGATGGTTCGGTATCTGTCCCAGAGATTGCGTACAGACTCGCGCTCATTGCTAGGGTCAAAGTCCTCATCATCTAGAATGGCCTGGAGGCAATCCGCACGTTCTGGTACGTCGAGATTGAAGGTCCTCCTGCCCATGAATGTGGAGAAGATCAGCAGATTGAGCGCTTGGGCGTCCTCGGGGTGCGAATTCTTGAGCCACCTCCGCAAGCAGATGAGTAGAAGGGTCAAGGTCGTGATCCGCTGCTGACCGTCCACGAGATAGCGGACGCCGTCGCGTTGAGCGGTAACGATTGGACCGAGAAAGTACGGTCGATAGGAGGCTACGTGCCGCCGTTCATGCGAACCCTCGTACTCATCCAGGAAGCGGTCCGCCAGGTCGTCGAGAAGCTCTGCTACCTGGGCATCCGCCCACTTGTACTCGCGCTGATAGAAATCCAAGCCATAGCGCGTGTTCGACAGCAACTGGCTGACCGATCGGGCCGCTCCGACGATCTGTTGGATGTCCACCTCGGTAGCCTCCCAGCCCGCGATGCCTGCGCCTGCCGAGTACGGAGCATACGCGGCGCGGTCCGCGGACCGCCGGGGGCAATCAGTTGCTGCCTTCGCTCCAGGGTTGGCGGGCGAGCACGACGCCATGCACCGAGACGGCGCCCCATTCGCGTAGGTGTCGAGCGACGGCGTTTAGCTGGAGGCCGGTGGTGCAGATGTCGTCGTAGACGATGACGCGGCTGCCGTCGATCCGGTCTGGATGACGCAGCACCAGCGCGTTGCCGTGCTCCAGAGCGGCGCTCTCTTTGCCCGGGAGATCCTTGCCCGCTGATTGAGCTGTGTCGGTCGTCTTGATGATCGCGGGATCGTGAGTGTCGTCGAAGGGCCAGTCGTCAGCGGTGTCGTAGGTGGCGGCGTGTCCGATCACGAGCGTGGTGTGGTTGCGACCCGGATTCGGCGGGTTGGCGATGATGAGGTCCACGTCTGCGGGATCCCATGTCTCGTACAGGTGGCCGATCAGTAGACGGGCGAAGATCATTCCCCAACCCGTCTTGCCCCTGTATTTGAAGCGCTGCATGACGTCGACTAGCGGATCGTTGTGAAGCGTGATGGCCGTTATGCCCTCGAAGTGTCGGCTATTGGCCGGACGGGTGCAGAGGCGGTTGTGGCAACGGCCGTCTCGGCGTTCCTGAGCGCAGATCGGACAGGGATCCTGGATGGAGGACAGCTGTTCGGCCGCGCACGGCACGCAGATGGTCCACTGGCCAGGGTTGACGTACGGGCAGCCCTGGCAGTCGGGGAAGTCGTGGCGGTCGGCCGGAGGCGCCATAGGTGCGCCTACAACAGCGCTGGCTCTACGTGAAGCAGGTCGCTTACGTCGCGCACCCGGTCGGGCGACGCGATCCGGCTGGTGATCTCGTCGATGCACGAGACGGCGACTGCCCTGCGGCGCTGCACCATCTGCTGCGCCCAGGGCTGCTCGGTGACGAGCGTGTCGAGCAGGAACACTCGCTTGCCGTGCTCGTAGGCGAGGCGGGCCTGCATTCGGGCTCCGGATGTACTTGATGCTTCGATCACGACGGTGCCTTGGCTGATGCCGGAGGTGACCTCGTTGCGCTTGCCGAAGGTCCATCTGGCTGGCGTGGCTGTGGGGAAGAACTGCGACACGATGAGCCCGCCTGAGGCCACAATGTCCTCTCCGAGATCCCGATTGGCGGCTGGGGCTAGCCGGGTGATTCCCGAGGGCAGCACGGCGATCGTGCGCCCGCTACATGCGAGGGTCTCGCGGTGAGCGGTGGCATCTATACCGATTGCCAGCCCCGACGTGACGGTGAGGCTCCTGTCCGTTAGCGAGCGGACCACGCGGCGGGCCTGGTGGATTCCGTCGGGGGTGGCTGATCGGGTGCCTACCACGGCGACGCTGTGGGCGTCACGGTCGGCGTCGAGGTCGCCCCGGTAGAACAGGAACGGCGGCAGGTTGTGGATCAGCCGCAAGTTGAGCGGGAAGTCGTCGTCAAGCACGGTCGTCAGGCGAGCCCCAGCGGCGGTCGCAGCCCGGTACTCCGAGTCCGCTCGCTCCCAGGCGGCTGTCCAGCTCTCCGCTGAGGCGGTCTTGATCACCCATCCGGTCCTGTGGGCGTTCGCGCTGGTCTCCGGAATGTCGCCGGCCACCAGACCATCGAGAGAACGCTCGCGGTGGGCCTGTCGAGCGAGAACCCCCCAGTCGCACCGGTCACCGGCGGAGACCAGGCTGCACAGCGCGAGCATCTGCCGCTGGGTGGACGTCATCTCGGGCATGTGCCCCCTCCTCGGTGTGCCCTGGTATCCCGGGTGCGGGATGGCCTGGGCGGCGACGCCTGCGACCAATGTAGCCACGGGGATGTCCCGCGACCGGTGGCGTCTAGCCGACCCGTCGGACTAGAGGCGAACATTTGTTTGGAATTGTAATCCCAATACTGTAACCTGCCAACGCGGGCGGAGCCGTGGATCTCCCCGGGAGACACGGGCGACGGCGCACAAGGAAATCACGAGCCAAGGAGCTTGCATCATGCCGAAGCCCAGCGACCGCTATGTCGTTCGCAACCCTGACGGCGGATGGGACGTGAAGGCCGCGCACGCCAAGCGTTCCTCCAAGCACACCCAGACCCAAGCCGAGGCCATCCAGCACGCCAAGGACATCGTGCGCAACGCCGGCGGGGGAGAGGTGCGCATCCAGGGACGCGACGGCCGCTTCCGCGACAGCGACACCGTCGCACCCGGCAACGACCCCCACCCACCCAAGGACACCAAGCACTGACATGATCCATGCCCGTGCACCGCGACACGGACGGGTTCCCCGTGCTCTAGGTGCAGCTAGCCAACATCGGTTGGCGCTGACGGAGGCGACATCCGCTCTCTGGCGGCAACGTCCGGTATCGAGTGCACTGTCGGCCCATCCGTAACCAGGCCAAAGCGTGAGCGTGCGAACAAGCCATGCTCGCGTGCGGCTGCGAACATCTGCTTAAGCGTGTCCACGAGACTCTCCTCGGTAGGTAGGGAGTACGTCAGCTCTTGGAAATCCACATAGTCAAGAAGTAGACAGGGAACGTCGGTCTCTTCAAAGACGGAGAAGACTAGCTGGCTACAGGCGGGCCGCTCCGGATCAAACAGTTCCTTGACGACCACGAGGCCGAAGACCTCGTGATCGGACATGTGGAGCTCATAGGGTTGCCCATCCGTGATGATGTCGATGGAGTTGCCAGATCGGAGGTGGTTGATTGATCCCTTCAGTTGCCCGGCGGCCTTCTTGACATGCTTGGCGGCATTGGCCTGCTTGCGATCCATGGCACGACCAAGGATCTCCTCGGTAACCGGGCTGTCCTTGGCCTGAATTAGCAGCACAGTCCTATTGGTCACCACAAGCACGTCCACGAACTCTCGTCCGTTGTCTGCTCGTATGGGGTTCCGGTAGACTTGGTCATAGCTGAACGCCCGATGCAGGCACATCTCAATGTCACGTTCATTCAAGTCGCCCGGGGAGGCCTGGCTTTGTTCGGACAAGTTGTCGGGAGGTAGCGTCTCAATCAGGTTGATTCTGAGCGAGGCGTCGTCGTCTGCTGTTGACCGAGCCACAAACCATGAAATCATGTCGTCGTCGAACTGACGGGCGAACTCTAGGGCACCCGGCACGAATCGGATCGTGTTCACAAAGTGTCGAAAGCGAATGGCATCTGGGTTCTTGGCACGGAAGCCAATCAACCTCCGATTGTGTTCGTCAAAGAAGTGTATGTCGAAGGAGTCTGACGATAGCAATTGCACGAATTTGTGGGCTAGCTCATCGTCGAAGAGCGGTGTTCGAATATAGAGCGGTTCGTCGTGGTCATCGAAGAAAGCTGAGATTAGACCGAAGGTGTCCACATCACCAGCGCGCAGAGGGACCAAATAAATGCGGAAGAATTCTCGCAACCGAGCTGTTGCAGCCATCTCCCTCGTTGTCTTCGCGATGAGAGTCATTCGGGACGAGGCTGCGTCGCGCATCGGCAGTAGACCGAACTTGAAGTCGTCCAGTGTCTGTCGAACGGATGGATCGGTGACAGACTCGTGCCAACGCAAGTAGTCATGTAGCTTGGGAGCATCGCCTGCTGGCACGAAGGCGGCACAAGGGATGTCGTCTCTGCCAGCTGCGATCCGCATCATTAACCCTGCGCGTGAGATGGTACCAGTGATGTCTCGGGCTTCCCGACCCGCATTCCGCAGGCAGTGGACGGCTCGCCCGGTCAGTCCGATACCAACTATGGGCGGCTTCTCTGGAACCTCTAGATACAGTAGCAATTCCGCATCGCGAGTTTGCCAATCTCCCTGAGCGTAGCGGACCATGACGTATTCGTTTTCGCTAGCGTACTTGAAGCATTCGGAGTGGACTTGAGTCATCAACCTTGGATGGGTCAGAATTCGTGTGTAGGGGGTTCGGGCTGCGGTGGGCGTGGCCGTTGCCCGGATTGGAGCGCCCAGTCGAGGACGGCGCGCCGGCGTGCGGCGAGGTGGCCGGCAGCTCCAGCGAGGTGGTCGTTGAAGGCGGGGTCGGGGTCTGCGGGCGGTGGGCTGGTGGCGAGTCGGGCGATGCGGAGGGTTTCTTCGTAGGTGACGGTGGGGGCGTAGCGCTGTCGGTGGTAGCGCAGGCCGTCTTCGATGGTGCAGGCGCCGGCACGGTCCATAGCGGATATGTCGATGTAGTCGCGGCCCTGTTGGCGGTGCTGGATCACTTCGAGTTTGGTGGCCATGAGGTCTGGGACTGACCCGACGGCGATGCCGTCGATGACGCTGGGGGCGGCGAGCTGGGTGGCGTGGCCCTTGACGAATCCTCGGAGGTCTCTCATGACGGTTACGGGTACGCCGTCGAAGGCGACTTTGGCGATGTGTTCCCGGTCGTCGTCCTTGTAGGCGGCCCGGGCGGCGGATGACAGCAGCTTGGCGGCGACCGCGCGCGAGTCGAAGGGTTGCATGGTCATGAAGTCGAGGTCGTGGCTGTGGCGGTGCCGCAGCACCATGGCGACCGCGGTGCCGCCCATCAACACGCAGTCGAGATCCTCCAGGGCGGCGGCGACTCGGGGCCACGCTGCGATCATGTTGTCGTTGAGGACGTCGCTGTAGTCCCCGATGGCGGTCAACTCAGTGCCTCGATGGCCGCGGCGATCAGCTCAGGCGCTTCTGAGTTGGGGTCGGGGTAGCGGCGGTGGCAGGCGGAGAGCTGGTCGACGGTGAAGCTCGATAGCACCCAGGATCGGGCCTCGGAGTCGAACGATTCGATGAGGCGGCAGCCCACCAGCGTGGCGTCGCGGGGCAGTTGAAGCTGGGCAGGGTCCGATCCCGAACAGAAGTGGTGCCAGAACTCACCGGGCACCGGTCCTCGGGGTCCTCGACGCTGGGCGGGATCGGGTCGAGGCACATCCGCCATCAGTGCCGCGGTAGCCGAGGCGCCGGCGAGGCGCCAGAACACGATGCGCTCATGCTGGCCCCGCACCGGCGGGGTCTCCTCGCTAGACACGACCAACCCGACATCGAGGAGGCGGCGTAGCGCCACAGCAGCCGTTGCGGCGTCGAGGCCGGCGCGGTGCGCGATCGCAGCTTCAGCGGCGCCGCGCGGCCAGAGGCGCAGCACTGACAGGATCGCCCTCTCGCAGGGCTCCATAGCCTCAGCCGCAGCGGCCGCGGGGGCGGTGATCGTCGTCATGTCGATGGGGCTTGCCACAGCGTCGAGAGTAGTTGCCGCGGGTGACAGCGGCGGTAGTACTCGGCGACCCTGCACTCATCGGGCCTGCAGTGCCTCAGATGGTCGTCGACCACCGTGTGCGACTCCGATGGGGCGGGTAGTTCCGCGAGAAGAGGGCGACACCCTTGACGAATGTAGATCTCGCCACCGGATCGAGGCACGCGGGAACGCTCTTGAGCGGGCTTGTGCCTCTAGTCACGCCTCGGGGCGCGCTGTGAGCCATTCGTCGATGAGGTGAGCGGGCCAACCGACGGCGTTGGCGCTGAGTCGGATGGGTGGGGGGAACTCGCCCGCTCGCCGAAGGCGCCAGATGGTTGTTCTTGACAGCCCTAGCTGGGTTTGGAGGTCGGCGACCCGGAGAATCTGGCGTTCGGGTCGTGAAATCGCGCGCATGGACTACCTCCGGTGGGAGCGTTGGTCACTCGGGTAGGAGTGCGCGAGAGCGGATGACGCGGAATCCCTTCGGGCTTCCCTCGCTTGCCTTGTAGGTGTACGCGATGGTCTTGAGCGCTCCAGCGAGTGTGTTGGGGTCCTTCGGAGGGGCGATCTCAGCCAGCTGGTTGCCGCGACGATCTGGCGCGGCGACACACCGCTGTGTGCATGGCTCGCGGTCTGCGGCCACGCCGTGGCGTCGCGCTCGTCACGGTTGGTCGGCCGCCACCAACCAGAGGTGCACAATCGCTGCGGCGCGAACTCCGCGGTCTGCCGCTGGTCACTGGCGCAGATCATCAGGCGGATGGCCTTCGTCAGTCGACTCATGCCTGCCAGACGCCACAAGGGCCCAGACCGGCTGGAGTCGTCCTGCAGCAGTTGGTGTCTCGACGCGAGCTGCAAGCCGCCCGTCGTGTGGGTGAGGCCGTGCCGAGTCATGCCCGCAACCTAGAGACGCGATGTGAACGCTCGCGAACGCTCACGAACGCACCCCTGCTGACCTGCCCGAACGCAACTCATCACTCGGTGTCGGCGGCGGGAGGGAGCGGGTAGAAGAGGCCGGTGGTGGCGCTTGCCGCGGCGCCTAGATGAAGCTCAATCCGCTATTAGGCGCAGTGGGTGCGGGCAAGCGCCGTGTTGGCAGCCCTGTCTGAGGGCTACAGCGTGCGCACGGAGGCCGAGATCACCCAGATGGCCCTATCGACAGCGCTGATATCCCCTCCCAGCACCTCACGGCCGGACCGCCGCCTCAGACCGCGCGGCGGCCTAGCTCCTGTAGCGATGAGATGACCACCTCCTGATCACCACGGCCGGTCAACGGGGCGAAGCGCCAGGCGCCCACTGTTCTGCTTGCACGCTCGACTTTGGCGCCGGGATCGACTCTGACAACGACACGGATTGAAATGCATTGTTGCCGCAGCCGCGTTCGCGAGCGTTCTCAGCGTTCGTGAGCGTTCGCGGTCCGAAGGCGACGCCGTTCGATACTCGAAACACCTGACTGTTCGATGATCGAAAGGCCCCGGTGTTCGAGGGCGGCACTTCTAGTGCAAACGTGTGGCGGCCAAACGACCTACGAACGCCAACGGGAACGCATCCCCACAAACCACCCGACTCGTATCACCGCCGACATCACCTCGGCTCCAAACACGGGTTAACGAACCCTGGAACCTCACCAGCAGGAACGCGGCCGGGAATGAGCAGGAACGCAACCCCTCAAGGACCCACCCCTCCCCGTGCAGAGCCCTCTGCGTCCTCGCCTGCGACCGCCGCCGGGGTTCTGGCCCGTGTGGGTGGTAGCGGGACCAAGGGCCTCCCATTGCGGCTCGTTGCCTGTGGCGGCCGAATCATCGCCGGCGCTCCAGCAGTTGCCTGTAGCGCGAAATGGTGGTGCTCACCCGGTGCCTCTTGGGCTGGGAGCGATGAGTGCGCTCCATGATTGACTCTGTCGAGTCGGCGTCGCCTCGTGGCTTGTGATGTACCTGTCCCGGGTCGTCGCCTGCCCGGACATGTAGCAACCTGAGACTGATATCGCCGCCGTGACCCGAGTCCCGGCTGTCTGGTTGATCCGCAATGGCTGTCACTCAGGCCGGGACCGGCCGCTAGGGTCCTGCAGGTGGCCGAGGGCTCTGGGAGCGGGTCTTGGGCTTCGTCGCCTGGTACGCGCAAGTCGATGCAGGGCAACCGGAGCCGCGATACCAAGCCTGAGTTGGCTGTGCGATCTGCCGTGCACCGGCGGGGTCTTCGTTTCCGGGTCTCGGTCCGGCCCCAGCCTGAGCTTCCCCGCACCGCCGATCTGGTGCTGCGCAAGAGCAGGATCGCGGTGTTCGTTGACGGCTGCTACTGGCACGGCTGCCCCGAGCACCACACACAGCCCGCTACCAACCCCGAGTATTGGGCCGACAAGATCGCCCGCAACATCGAACGGGACGCCGAGACCACCCACTATCTGCAGCAGGCCGGATGGACCGTGCTGAGGTTCTGGGAGCACGAAGACCCCGAGTTGGTGGCCGACTGCGTGCAGGAATCAGTTCGCGACGCGCTCCGGAACGAGACCGACGCGGGGATCGTCCGCAGCTAGACGGGGCCACTCCGGCTCGCGGACCGAACATTCGCGGCTCCCGTGCGCCCGGGCGGAACACCGGATTCCCGCCGATTCAAGACGTCGATGTTCCTGACTCTCGATAGATGTCGAGAATTCGCTCTACGGCTTGGACGCTGCTGCCGCGCACGAGCACGCCGAGTTCAAGGTTGGTTCCCGCGAGGCCCGCTCGTGTGATGTTCGCGCTGCCGATGTAGGCGACCGAGGAGTCGGCCGTCAGTACCTTCAGGTGTGCCCATGGTGCATCAGTGCGGAATCGCGACATCTGGAGATGATCGATGGCTCCGTGACGGATGATCGCGTTCTCGAGGTCGTTGAGTGCATCGTTGGCGTGGGAGGAGCGGGTCGGCAGGAGTATCTCAAGTCTCACACCCCGTGCCGTTGCCGCTGCGAGGGGTTCGCAGAGGAATGACATTCCTGGGCGGTCGATGAAGGGGGTGGCGAGCCTCAGGGTTGTTGTGGCTTCTACGACGAGTTGGACCATGGTCTCGCCGGTTGTCCGGCTGAGACCAGGGGGCAGGTCTGTTCCGGCGGGCAGGGACGCGACCAGGTCCCATGGTTCTTGGGCAGCAACAGATCTTCGTCCGAGGACCCATGCTGCTCCTTGTTGACATGCGGTGTTGACTCGGTCCGGGTCGTCACCGAGGCGGGCGCGCAGTACCTCTACTAGTTCAGGGGCCAGGCCGGCTTGGGCGGCTGCGGCGGGGTCCGCGAGAGGTGCGAGTAGCAGGTCGGCTAGCTGGTGCGCCGCGTGGTGGGGGTCGCATGCGGCGTCGAGGACTCCGCCGACCAATTCGGCGTCGTCCATCTCAGGTACTCTCCTTGAGGAATCCTTGTGGTCCGAAGAGTTCGGAGCGGTTCAGGAACCGGTTGAACCAGCGGCAGGACGGTTCGCCGAGGTGGAGGCAGGCCATGCAGGCGCCGCCTCCGCTTCTGCAACCCGGGTCGAGTGCGCATCGTGACTCGCCGTCGACCAGGTCTTGGAGGAACCGATGCAGGCTCGTCTCGAAGACTGCTTGAAGGCCGCCAAGAACGAAGTTGCCACGCGATGCTGCGTAGATGACGAAGGAGAGGTGGTGGGGGAGGAGGTATTCGGCTAGTCCGTCTCGTTCGATTCCGGCGAAGGACGCCAAGCGGCGAACGGTTCGATGTGCGTAGGAGTGGACGAGTGTTAGCAGATCACCGCCGAGCGCTTGGGGGTCCTCTTGGGCGGGATGGGGGATTCCGATGCGCTCTAGCAGCGCCAGCCGCGCGCCTTGCGGGTCGTCTGCGTCTGGGAGGCGGTGTCCTGCTCGCTTGAGGTGCTGGTAGACGCGCAGGGGGTCAAGACGGAACAGCAGTGCCTCTGTTCGTGTCAGCGATCCGTAGGCGCGGAGTCCGCCGCGCTCACGGAATGGGACCAGCCGCGCCGCGCCCGGGTCTAGATCGCCACGGGTGTAGGCGAAGGCGAGGGTCGCGACCGGGAAGTTGTCGAGCAACTCGACGCCCTCTAGGTGTGCACGGCGCATTGCGTCGTAGTAGGCGCCTTCATACAGGGTGCGCAGCGGCGGTGTCGTTCCGTCCACCATGTCGCTGACGCGTGTGCGGCCGCCACGTACTGCTGAGGCGAGACTCAAGGCCTCCTCGTACGCCTTGTCGCGAACGGAGTCGGGGAGTCCGATGTCGGCGGTGCCGTCTCCAGCGTCGGCCTCGCCCTTGTCGACCGCGGCTTGAGCGAGATCGCGTGCAGCCTGGTCGGACAGCCCAGACTGTCGAAGGGTGTCCCTGAGGCCGGCGAACGTCTGTCTTCCTGAGGTGGGATCGTCGGCGTCCATCCCGTTGAGGATCCACTCGAGGGCTCGCGCGCCTCCTCCAGCGGCGCGCAGATGGGCGGCATCGGAAGGATCGGGCGGGTTGACAAGCACAGCGAACCGGGGAGAGAAGACGACCGCCGCTCGATGCACCGTCAAACTCTTTCCGCCGTCGCCGCATGAGCATGGCTGGAACGGGAATCCTCCCGGCGTCAGCGCGGTGCGGCATTGCGGGCAGAAGAACCGAAGCTCTCGTGCCGTCGCGGTGCCCGGCAGCCGCACGGCGACTGCGTTGTGGGTGCGGCATCGGGGCAGTGTCGGTGCCCCCGATGCGCCGCATTCGTGGTAGGTGACGAACTGCATCTGGGCGCGAGAGCGTCCGCCGCAGGAACATCGCTCGTCGCGCTTGGAGGCGAGGCTGCCGCACTGCTTGCAGCGCCACTGCTGGGGGAAGGGCTCCACGAGGACACCGCGGTCCATGTTGAGCCTGACAACCTCCACAGTCGCACGGGCATGCAGATCACGTCCGAGGCCGTCGTCTTTGCCGGTGGTTATCCACGGAGCGATGGCGTGCAGCAGCGAGGCGCGCACCGCGTCCTGGTCGAGTGGAATCGGCACCGGGTCAAGCCAGCGCATGACCCTCCAGATGCGGCCTTCGAGATCGGCGGTCTGGCCGGGAAGCAAGCCGAAGAGGACTTGCGAGGCGCCGCGTTCGACTCTCACGACCTGGTTCCCCTCGAGATCACCGGCGCCTGCTCTTCGACGTCTCGCAGAGACCGCATCGGCGCGCCGGTCGGGAACAGCTCGCTGACCCAAGTCACGTTGCTGGCTGGGTCGTTCAGTGCCCGGTAGAACTCCCGCAGGTACGAGGCCATATCGTTGCGCAGATTTTCGTCGAGCGGCCCGTTGAACCCGAGCATCTCGATCAAGGCCGCAAGCTCGCTGGCTTCGTGCACTGGCAGTCGGGCGAAGGCGCGCTTGACCGTCGCGGGCGTCGTCAGTTGGCTCAGTCCAGCTGCGAGCGCGGCCGGTTCGTGGATGCCGTACAGGCGGGCCTGAACTAGACCGGCGAAGGTCAATTCGAGCACCCGGCGGCTCCTCGCGGTGATCGGAACGGGGTCGATGAGGCGATCGGCGTGGGCTACGAAGGACGGGAAGGTCCGGTACACGGCCGCGTCGCGCTCTCGCCCGATCTTGTGCAACACGACGACGAGGCCCGGATGGGATCGCCCGACCCGCGAGGTCGTCTGGATGAACTCGGCGGTTGCGAGGGGCAGCCCGAGCATCACGAGCACGTTGAGGCGGTTCACGTCGACGCCGTGCGACAGCATCGAGGAGGCCGCGACGAGATGGATGCGCTCGTAGAAGTCCGGCTCGGGGTCGACTAGGCGGGCCAGGGTCGTGCGAACCTCGTCCAACGGGGTGCGTCCAGTGAGTGTCGCTGCGTTGACCGGGCGGTCAAGCTGGATCTGCGAGTCGAAGGACCTTGCGACGGCTTCGACGTCTTTGAGGTTGGAGCCGTAGACGACATCGACGCCGTAGTTGAGCACCAGTTCGGGGAGCGATGCTACGTCGACGCCCATGTCAGCCGAAGCGGCTTCGGGGTCTTCGACGACTCGCCGGATCACTCGCTGGAGCGACTCCGTAAGCTGGTCGGTCGCATACTCCAGAGTCACACCGCGCGGCGCTAGGCCCGCGAACCGACGAGCCAGAGCCTCCGTGTCCCGTGACCAGAAGGACCTGCCCGCCTGCGGTCCGGGACGGGGGAACGTTCGGCCCTCTCGCTGGTAGAGGGCGGCGACCTGCTCGTCGTGTCCTGCCAGTGTCGCCGATGAGGCGATGATCTTCGGGGCCGGGCCGTAGTGGTCCTGCAGCGCGTCGAGGAGTGCTTCGTAATGCGAGTCGACAGCACCGAGGCTGTCACGCAGCAGGTGCAGTTCGTCCTGCATGCGGATCGTTGGCGCGTACAGGTGGGCGTCCTGGGCGAGGGGCGCCGAGTCGGTCTGGCATCCGGGGAATAGGCAACCTCCCGGCGACGCGTGGCGGGGGGCGTAGGTGAAGCCGTGCTTGCGTTCGGAGCAGCGGCCAGAGGGTGTGCCGTAGAGGCAGCGCATCGCTGCCTGCATTGAGACACTTGCAGCCTTGTCGAGGGTCCCGAGCACGACAGTCGGCAGCGAGCGATAGATCTCCTCGTCGACGATGCGAAACGGGAGCTGGACGCCTTCTCGCGGACAGTCCTGGGCGGTGCAGACGTGGTCTAGAGCCCAGCGCTGCTGGTCAAAGCGCATCTGGAGGTCGTCGTTGCCGCAGAACGGGCAGCGCAGCAGCACCTTGTAGCGCTCCGGCATGTGGGGATCGCTGGGGTCGGGCTCGCCGGGGCGTTGGTCGGTCCCTCGCCTGATCCTGTTGGGCGTCCCGGCGGACCCCACGAGGAATCCCAGGGAGAACTCATGACCAGAGATCTGCTCCTCGCGGCGTGTGAGCTCGGCAGCAGCCAGTACGTCGGCGAAGCGCTGGGTCTGTTGCAGCGAGAGCATCCGGAGAGGGAAGCGCCCCCAGGAGGTGATGCCCTCGCGCTTGCCCCGCAGCCGGTCGAAGAAGGCAGCTGTGAGGACATACAGCAGGTACGTCTCGGTCTTTCCACCCCCGGTTGCGAACCACAACGTGTCGACGACGCCGCGACCTCCGTCTCGGGTGTCGTCGAGGAGGGATGCAATGTTGGCCAGGAAGTAGCCGAGCTGGAAGGGACGCCATTGAGAGTGCGGCACGAGCGGTGAACGCGCGAAGGCTCGGTTGGCGAGCTGGAAGCTCCGGCGCAGACTGTCGTTGGCCTCGAGAAGGCTCAATCCATGTCGAAGCCGATCAAGTTCCTCAGAGAACTCGGTCGCCTCGGCGTCGGCCTCGGCCCGCATGCCGTCGTCCCAGTCCTCCTCGCCGGCACGGCGGGTGAGGACTGCCGGTGCCCAATGATCGGAGCCCCAACTCTCGCATGCGTCCACAAGGTGGCGAAGCGCGGGAATCGGGTCTGTGGCGAGGTTCGTGAAGGTGATGTCGGGAGGTGGGCCGAGGTCGTCGTCCCAGTACTTAGGTCTCGGTTGGTCGCATACCGCAACGTCAGTGGTGCAGAAGGTCGTGGCATTGATCTGCCTTACGCCGCCGTTCACTCCGTAGGCGCTGATCCGCCGGTCGTAGCGGAACGAGTCCGGAAGGTTGTCAAGCGTGAAGGGCAGCGTCTCGCCGGCGTTGACGAAGAGGCGCGCCTCGTAGACGTTGGAGTCCCATCTCGGCAGTTCCTCCGGCGAGAGGTTCACCAGCGTGACCACGAGCTCCGGGCCGTCCTTGCCGATCTCAACCTCCGAGTGGAACTCACAGATGATGCCATCGGCGCCGACCGCCCCAAGCGCGGCAGCGAAGCCGTCTCGGCCTGCGGACTCGATAATGCCGGTGGTTCTCGGCGTCCGGAGATCGGCTGTCACCTCGATGGGGCCACGCTTGCGCCACTTCGGCGAATCAGCCTCGCCGTCGCTGTCGATCTCATGCCAAACAACGAAACGGCCAGTGCATCGCACGGTGCGGCCGTCGAACTCGCTCAGACGCAGCCGAAGTCCGACCTCGCATGGCTCAAGGCGTTCGCCGCGCTCGCCGAGGCGGCTCTGTTGAACGACGATCTCGGGAGCTAGGCGACCCAGCCACAGCCTTCCAGCCGGCGCGACAGCCAGCTCCTGAACGCGGTCGCCGCGTGCGTCAGCGACTACGCCCTTGAGCATCCACGCGACGAAGGTCTCCGCATCGGCGGAGCCGAGTGCGGCCACCGCTAACTCACCGAATCGCCGATGAGTGCTAGCGGCACCGAGGGTTCGTACGACGTCAAGTCAACGAGTCGGGTCTCTTGGACAGTTCGGCTGGGAAGCGCGCCGAGCAGCGGCGCCAGCAGATGCACGATGAACAGAGGCGGCACAGCGTTGCCGATCACTGTCGCCCAAGCCCCTCGACCCTTGCGAGTGTCGAGGTCGAAGAAGTCAGGCAGCGTCTGCAAGCGTGCCGCCTCATGGGGCGTGAGCGTGCGAGGCTGCGCCGGATGCACGAACCTGCCCTGGCCCATGCACCCGAACCCGGTCGTGATCGTCTGCGCGGGGGCATCCCATCTCAGGCGCCCGTACATCGAGGTGTAGCTGTGCGAGCCGTGATGGCACTTCGGGCGCATCGGGTTCGGAAGGTCGTACTCGTTCTGATCGATGAGCCACTGCATCCGCTCAAGATTGACAGGTGCCGGCTTTGAGGCTGCGTCGGGCCCGGACTCCGTTGTCTGGTCGACGAGATCCTCGATCGCCCATCGCACGGACCGCGCAGCGTGGTCATCGCACGTCGAACTTGAGCGGCCCATGACGGACGGGTCGATTCGATCATCCATCGCTGCCAGAAGAATGTGCCGTCGCCGCCGCTGAGGCACACCGAACTCCACAAGGCGAAACACATCGCTCGCGACCGAAAACCCGGCGGCCTCAAGGACCTGAGTCGCGCGTTCTACGACACCGCCCTTGTCATGTCGCACGGTGGGGACATTCTCGATTACGACGAGAGCCGGCCGAAGCACCTCCACGGCGCGCACGGCCCTCAAGTACAGGGCGTTGCGGGGATCCTCACGCCGGGTGTGGTTGTTGAGGTTCGAATGCCCCTGACACGGAGGCCCAGCGACAAGCACGTCGACTTCACCTACGGCAAGGGCGATGCCCCTCTCCGAGGCTGTGAACGGAGCTGCCAGCTCGCCGTCGAACAATGCCTCGACGCTGGAGCGCACCAGGTTCGCGCGGTGGAAGTTGAGCCCATAAATGTCGGCGGCGCGATCGTCGTTCTCGACTGCGAGGGCGACCTCCGTTCCACGTCCCATCCGGAGCGCTGCCTCCGCAACCCCAATCGTGAGGCCACCACCTCCAGCAAAGAGGTCCACCAGTTGCATCGGGCTTGGCCCGCCCTCATAGTCGGGACGCGTCTTGGTCCTGAGGAATTCGCGATCAGAGGCGCATCGGCTACACACACTCACACGCTGGTCCAGGAGACGCCGTGATCGGACTTGGCCGGTGTTGTCCGAGACGGCCGCCACGTCAGAAGTTAGTTCCGACAAACTCACGGCTGAGATCACTTTAGTTGGTTGTCCGGCCGGGTCGTTCCGTTGCGGAGCGCCGGATGGCGCGATTGGGCGGCTGGAGCGAACTCACGACCATTGCGTTCAACATCACAGCCCGCGCTGGCGAAGCATCCGATACGAACGCATCATGATTCACGCCGCAACCTTACCGACGCTGGAGTTCCTCACCAGGCGCATCGGTCGGGCTCGCGGAGGTCAGCTCATCAAGGCCTCTCGCGTGTTCTCCACAGTTCGGCTTGTGCCCAGGCTTCGTCGACGAGGACGCTGCCAGACTTACGCTGCGCACTCTCAGGCGTACCCTCGGTTGCCACCGAGTCACGTTCCCGAAATGGGATCAAGGCCAGCACTGAGGTGAAGTGGAGCGGGAGAGACACCGTCAGCGTGCGCTGCAAGGCTCTGAGGACTTGCTTCACGTATACGATTTGCGGGTGACCGCACGTGCCCGACATATCTCAATCCGCGTGCCTTGGCATGATATGGCCTGGAATGGCACTGTGTGCCATGATCCGGAAGCGAACTGCCATTGCATTGAGTATGAGAACATCGCTCGCGGAAAGGACGTGTCGGTCGAGATCGCGCGCAAGGGCATGCCCTTCACTGACTTCGATCGTCCATCCGAGCTTCCGCCGTGCGCGAACGAATCGGGTGGCTTCCTGTCGCCAAACGAGTGGACCAGGAGCCACGAGCACCCGTACCGGGAATGGCTCCGGGAGACGCACGGGCACCTTGAGGAGACGGCGTGGCAAGTCGAGCCGTACACGGCTCATGCCGTTCCGTTCCGGTGGCTCGATAGGGACAGCCTGGAGGAGTTCACTCAGCCACAGGTAGCCGACGCACTGCCCCAGGACACTTGGCCTAGCTCCTACAAGTCAAAATGGGTTTTTCAGCCGCATGTGCAGCAAGCAATTCTTGAGGCGTTCTTCGCTCCAATCGTCCCGAACGACTCTCTGGCCTTTTTCTACACGAAATCTCGTCAGCCAATCTTTGAGGATGTCCATCGGCTAATCGTAGGCGTTGGTGCCGTGGTCGCTGTCGGCAAGGAGCGTTCTTACCGGAACACAACGAAACCAGACGCTCCTGATCATCCCATCTGGGAACGCGACATAGCGCACTCGTTGCGACCGGGTGGTCATGGTGGACTGCTCGTCCCCTATCACGAGTACCTCGTATCGACTGGCGATCTTGGCGAGGATCGACGGCGACGAGAGCTGAGTCGCGAGCTTCGGATCTCGCCCGAGAACGGCCACGCGATCGAGTTCTCGTACCGATCGGAACATGTTGCCGACGATGTCGCTGTGTCCGTGCTTACGCAGGCGATCCGAGTCGTTCAGTTGATTCGTGAGCACGGCATTGCCCGCGGTGACTGGGCGGGTTGCGAGGATTGGCTAGACGCGAAGCTCGCCCAAGCTTGGACGCTGCGCGGGCAGTACCCCGGTATCGGACCGGTGCTCCGTGCCGCGGGCCTGCCCATGGCGAGCAGTCTGGTTCACAGCTTGGATTCGACGGATCCCGGGTTTCGTGACGCGCCATGGCGCGCGGTGAGACGGGTGCTAGACGGCTCGGTCGAGCCGCCCCATGAGAGGTACGAGCGCGAGATTGACGCGTTCGCTCGAGAGTGGCTGCATCTCTGTAACCGTCCCGAGAAACTGAAGTTGGCGGAGGCTCTTTCTCGCGTGGCGCTCGACAATGAGCAGGCGGCGCGCTGGTGGGATGAGACGAAGAGGGCACAGACGGTCGCCCGGCCCATCCGCGATGAGGAAATCATCGAGAACCTCTATCTCCTCTCGGAGTACGATGCTGGCTCGCTCTCGTCTGCTCCGATCACTTTTGCAGCCGTAGATCGGGCACTGCTGGGAGATACCAGTGGAGCCAACAGCGAGGTCTCTACTGCCGATACAAGGCGCATGCGGGCGGCAATTGTCGCTGTGCTTCGCGAGGCTGAGATTGCCGGAGATACTCTCCTTGGATTCGATGACATCCGGGAGGCCACCCAGGCCTTGTCCGTTTCCGCGCCGGTAACGATTGGCCCTGACTGGATGCCAGCTCATGCCGAGGAACTGACCGGCCTCGTAAGCGTCCACTCCGACGACGGCTGGGCGCAACTCACCCGGAGAGCTGTGATGGTTGATCAACTTCGTCGCAAGTTGTCAGCTCGAGCCCGCAGAGAGTTGCATCAGGTGGATGAGGACTGGCTTCCACTCTTGGAACAGTCGATTCGGGTGAAGTCCAACCTGGACCTCATGCGAGCGACCCAGCCCAAGCGGGTGGATAGTGCACTCAGCGAGCAAGTGCACGCCCTCAAGGTAATAGTCTCGCGAAAACTCACGGTACTTGTCGGACGTGCAGGTACCGGCAAGACAACCGTACTCGGGGCGCTTTCTAGGTCTTCGAAGATCGGCGGAGCGGTGTTGTTCCTTGCACCGACTGGCAAGGCTCGCGTCCGGCTCTCCCGGAACGTAGAGGAAGGAAACTCGGTCCAGACTGTAGCGCAGTACCTGCTGTCGCAGCGTGCATATGACACCGGAACCCAACAGCCAATCATTCTTCAAGATGGTACCTATGACGCGCACCGAACTGTCGTGATCGATGAGTCATCGATGCTAACAGAAGAGACGCTCTTGGCCGTGCTGTCCACGTTCTCACCGAACGTAGACCGCCTAATCCTCGTCGGCGATACGGCACAGTTGCCGCCCATCGGAGCCGGACGCCCGTTCAGCGATCTGGTGGCCCATCTGTCGGGTGAAATCGTATTCGATGATGATGAGGAGGACACACTCGACAAGGTGTCGCACCGCCAGGGTGCCCACGCTCGACTTTCAGTGGAGGTCCGCAACCATCAAGGAGAGGACTCGGACACTCTGCGGTTCGCCAAACTCTTCTCAGGTGATCCGCTGCCAGCCAACGCTGAGGCAGTCATTGGCGATCTGCTCACCAAATCAACACTGAACGATCTCGAGGTCCGCTATTGGCAAACTGAACAAGACCTGCAAGAAGTACTGCGCCACGTCCTGAAGGAGAAACTGGATCTCCTCCCAGGCGACACCGACAGATTCAACAGGCTGCTTGGTATCCACTCTGATGGCAAGTACTGGAATGTCACGGTCCCTGACCTGGCAGAGAATTGGCAGATTCTCTCTCCAGTGCGCGGCGATAAGTGGGGTGTTGCGGAACTCAACCGATGGGTACAACGTACTTGGCGGGGAAAACAGCTTGACGCCTGCCGAACCAATAGCAGGTGGACCAATCCCTTCGGACCAAACGAGATTATCCGCCTCGACAAGGTTCTACTGACGAGAAATCTTCGGACTAAGCGAGGCTACAACTTCCAGACGCAGCAAAGAGTCGAGGAGTACCTCGCTAACGGAGACATTGGCTTGTGCTCAAACGATCGGCGAGCCAAGGCAACGCCCGGACGAGGATCGGTGATGGACATCATGTTCGCTGGACGTCCCGGAGTTCACTTCGGCTTCCTGCGGAGAGACTTTGGTGATGACAAGGGTGATGGTGACTTCGACCTCGCCTATGCGCTGACGATTCACAAGGCTCAAGGTTCTGACTTTAATACGGTCATCGTCGTACTTCCTAGACACACCCGAATCAGCTCACGGGAACTGCTCTACACGGCGCTCACCCGATCTCGCGATGATCTCGTGCTGCTGGTCGAAGGCAGCGACCTTTCTACAGTGCTCAATCTTGCGAACGTCACAGCTTCGGACACGATCAAACGCAACAGCAACCTGTTCCGCGCAAGCGTCCGAGGTCAGGACGAAAAGCGGTGGGCGACGCACTTGATTCATCGGGCCTCCAATGGCATCCCCGTACGATCCAAGTCAGAGCTGAAGATCATGGATGACTGTCTTGCAGCCGGCCTCCGACCTCGCTATGAGCAGCGCCTAGAATCGGCCTCCGGCGACGGTACGTTCAAGCTTCCCGACTTCACGTTTGTCACCGATGCGGGTGATCCGGTGATCTGGGAGCACCTTGGCATGCTAGATCTCAAGATCTACGCGGGCGACTGGAAACGAAAGCTCCAGTGGTACGAACAGAACGGTTTCAAGGAGGAACAAACACTATTCACGACCAGCGAAGTCGGTGGCCTTCAATCGAAAGACATCGCTGAGACGATTAGGAAGGTCCGAGCTGCTATCGAGTCGTACTGAGTCGTCACTGCATGAGCACAGAGTCCTGAACTAGTGGGGAGCTTGTGGTTCCGCACCTGTAGATCCAGCTACGTACCCGTGCAACTGGACGATCACTGCGCTATGGCCTCCTCGACGAACGGGCTTGTAGATTTCGCGTCCGTACCAATGGGACTGTTCGTCTCGTTCATCATCGGCGAGGGGTGAGCGGCTCAGTCGGGGCTGAGGGGGAGGCAGCCTGCATCGTCTCGTCCTCATATGGACGACTGCCGTAA
Source organism: Acidimicrobiaceae bacterium (assembly GCA_009837445.1). GTDB lineage: Bacteria > Actinomycetota > Acidimicrobiia > Acidimicrobiales > Aldehydirespiratoraceae > Aldehydirespirator. The sequence continues at coordinate 247,423 of VXTM01000021.1, read as the reverse complement.
CCGGAGAGTTCTAGTTGTCGGCGTTGTCCTCAACGTCGATCCATCGGGCGGTGATGGTCAGCAGGCCGTTCCGGGTCGAGACGGTCTCATTAAGTAGTCGCCCTTTGCTGTCCATCTCCTTCAACCAGTCCAGCCGATCCCGCATCTCGTCGGAGTCCGAAGGACCGGTCCAGCTGCCCTCATTGATGTCGTCCAGAGAACATCACCCCAGCAGCGTAACCCGTGCACAACAAATCTGAGGTTAGGGAACGTGAACGTGCTGGCTAGGTCTTGATTCGGTGTTCGGCCTCATCGAATGGCGTTTTGTGCAGCAGTCCGGTAGGCCGCCAATTCGTGTGACTCAAGTTCTTCTGGTGGGACGAGACTGTAGTGGTGCTCGCGGGCGATGGTGATCTGGTTGTTGGATTCTTGGAACTCGAAGAGAGCTATGACGCTCTGCTCCATGAATTGAGCCGCCACTGGGCGGGCGATCAGATCGGTGAACTTCTGCTCAGCAACTCGTAGGTCCTGCCATATCTGGATGACGCTCAGTGAGTCGGAGCCGCCCTTGGCCTGTACTGGCAAGATGTAGTGCGCGCCGTGTTCGTCCAGGCCGACGTAGACGTCGTCGGTTTCAACCTGCGAACTGCTTGGCGTGCCGTCGATGGCGTTGGCGATGGTGATGCTTGTGCGCAGGTGGCTCTGGAGGGGGTAGCAGGCGAGGCCGGTGAACACATCTAGTAGTCGGTTGTATCGGACCCGGGCTAGCAAGGCCTGCTCGTCCGTTAGGGAGTACTTGGAGATGACGCCGGGTGTGGCGTCGGGTAGGCGGATCGTCCGAAGGCCCTTTCGTGGCTCGATGAGATTGAAGGGCACGGTCCGCAGCGTGTAGACGGCGTTGCCGCCTGGGAAGATTGCCCATTCGCGGCCAGGTGGTGCTGTTTGTCGGATGGAGTCGGGAAGCGGCACCCGGTAGCGCAGCGAGTACACGATGTCGCCGAGATTCTTGGGGCGGGATGCTCCCAGTGCGGCCGCGGCAGAAATCAAGTCGTCTCTTGTGAAGGTCACTTGATCGTCACCTGGATTGTGGCGCTGGGCGAAGATCCACTCGATGATCTGCTGCGCCAAGCTCGCCGTGGACACTTCAGGCCAGTCCCTCGGCAGGAGTCTGCGAGTGCCTCATCGGTGGTTGGCGGCGTCTGTGGTGCCGGGCCATCTCAGCACCAGTACTTCTTCGCGGAGTTGCTCGCGTGTAGCCGTGGCGTGACGGGTGCGGAACAAGTCAATTGACTCGACCTCGTATCCTGCACGCTCCGCGATCTCAGCCAGGATCTGACCGGTGCGAATCATGACTCTCAGGTAGGAGGCCTGGTCGCCCACCACGTACGCGAGGCGGGCTCCGGGCTTCAGCACCCGGCTCAACGAGACCACGTGACGAGCCATCCCCCCGAAGTACAGCTTCGTGACCCGGTGGTACATTCGCTCGAATCCCGAGTCCTTGCCGAGCTCAATGCGGCGGGCCTCTATCGCAGAGGCGATCCGTTCGACCTCGGCGTCGTCTTGAACCCAGGCGTCGTCAGCGTCGTCGCGATAGACGCCGCGGGTGTTGGACCTCACTAAACCCTTCTTCATCGCCTGAAGATCCGACCGGCTGCTGAGATAGCCCAGAAGCACCGATTCGAGACGCACTGTGCGCGAATAGTCCTTCTCGTTGGGATACGGCGGCGAGGTGATGACCGCATCGACGCTGCGGGGCTCCAGGAGTTCGCCGACCATTCGGGCATCTGCGTCTAGGGCGACAGCCGAGGTGGCGGCGCGCGGCCGGAGCTGGCGCAGATCGGCGCACATCATTCGCACGCGCTCAAGCCACACAGACACGACCGGAGCATCGAGCTTGACCGTTCCGAGGCCCACCTCGGGCCCGAAGCGCAGATTGCCGACCTCCACCGGCAGGATCCGAGCCAGCGCGATCCGCTCGTGGTCAGCAAACGCCGAGTCATATTCGCCGTCGAGGGCGTCACGCAACACCAGCACTTTGTGAAGCGGCAGAGCGCTGATGGAGTCCTTGAGCAGCAGCTTCGCGCTAGTGGCGGGAAGCGTCCGCAGCCGCACTCCCCGTGGGACCGATGACGCCGGCTCATCGGAGATACCGTCCGCAGCCAACATAGCGAGCGCCTTCTCGGCCACGAGCTCGGCGTGCTTGAGCAACTCGTCAGGATCTGGAGTCCAGTTGACCTTGGTGGAGGCTGCGAGCCGGGACAGCGGCACCGCTTCGAGGCCACAGCTAGGCACGCCGAGTTTCTTCGCCTCCACAAGGGTCGTGCCCGTGCCGCAGAACGGATCGAGAACACGGCTATCCGCGTCGAGTTCGAACCGCTGCGCGTAGTCGCGCACGAGGTGAGGCGGGAACGACAGCACGAAGCGGTACCAGTCGTGTGCGGGGGCGTCCCGCGCCAACAGCGTGTTCATGGCGCCGTTGGTGCGGGGCCTCGCGACGGGGGCCATGTCGGCCACCGTAGACCACGACTCGCTCCCGGGAAGGGCAATCGGTCGAGCGGTACTTCCAGTCGACGAAGCGGGCGTCGAAACATGACGGCGGAACATCAGCAACCTCCTTGAACGAACAGATGTTCGACAGTAGGGCTTGGCTGTGACATCCAGGGTTGGCCGGGGCGCGTCGTACTTGGATTCAGCTGCGATCCCGTTGGTCAGATCCAAGTAACACCGTCAAGCGGCGTCACGCGTGCCGCGGAGCCCCATCCGAATGCAGGAGCAGAACGGCGTTGGTGACCTGACGGTCCGCGGGATGTGCTGGGGGGAGATCGCAGCCGACGTCTGGACGATCCCAGGCGAGCGCACCAAGGTCGGCCGCGAGTTCCGGGTGCCGCTGAGCCCCGAGGCGCTAGCCGTGCTGGATGAGGCGGGCCGCTACAGCGAGGGCATCCCTGGCTCGCTGGTGTTCCCGTCGGCACGTGGCCGGCAGATCACTCCCGATGCCCTTTCCAAGCTCTGCCACGACTTGGACCTGGGCGTGACCCCCCACGGGCTTCGCTCATCGTTTCGCGACTGGTGCGCCGAGTCCGCCGTCAGCCGTGAGCTGGCCGAATCGTGTCTCGCGCACGTCGTCAAGAACACCGTCGAAGCCGCCTACCGGCGCTCTCTGAACTGCTCGAGCAGCGCCGCGAGGTCATGGACGCCTGGGGACGCCGCCCGCGGTCAGGGTCTGGTCCGCGCATGCGGCGGCGAGCATCGTGGTGGTGCGAAGCCGGCCGAACGGGCTGAAGAGACGCTCGATGCTGCCCAGTCGCGTGCCGAATCGGCAGAGCTGGTCGCCGGGGACGTCGGAGTCGTCCGAGTGCAGCGACAGGTACGGGACGACGCTGTCCTCAAGCCCCTCCCCGGGGCAGGGGTCCGGGCACCAGGTGCCGGACTCCTTGCCGTCAGGCGAGTTGGAGAGGAGACTCCGGGTCGGCGCGCGCCGCGCTCAGACGTCGCCCTCTTCCCTAAGGTGCAGCCGTGCAAAGATGGCCTGTGGGCCTCGCCGATGCGGGGAGGCTCACAGCAGAGGCAGCGTCGGCAGGCGAACTCAAGACCCCTTGGAGAACAGGATGCAAGAGAGCTTCGACTCAGCTGAGTGCGTGAAGAGAATGGGCGAGGACCTCGTCACGGAATTCGAGCGGGCCCGGCAGGCCACCACCCCCGGTCAGGTCGGAGACGCCATGGAGCGCTCGGTGAGGGACCGGTTAGGGCAGATGCTGCCCGGCGCGATGGGCGTCGGGACCGGATGCGTGATCGACACGACGGGCGGGACCAGCCGCCAAATAGATGTCGTGATCTATGAGAAGGACATATGCCCCGTCTTCCGCCCGAGCAGCAGCTCAGAGGCTGCCTGCTATCCGAGCGAGGGGGTAATCGCCGTTGGCGAGGTTAAGAGCGTCATCGGGGCAAAGGAGCTTCGGGACTCGTTTGCGAAGATCGAGTCTGTGAAGTCCCTGAAGCGGGAATTCGAGAAGCAGCAGCTGGAGCGCGACGGCGAACTCGTTCACGCTCGAGTCGTGCGGAACTACGGGCAGGTGCTGCCCTCGGCCACCGGAATCGCAGCCCAGGGCCCCGAGGCCCACGAGCCAAACGACGACGTGTTCGGGTTTGTGCTGGGGGACAAGATGAACACGGCCAAAGAGTCCATGCTCGAGCAATATGCCGCCCTTTGCGGCCAGTACGGGCCCCTCAGCCCGAACATCGCCGTGTTCTTGGACGGCACCACCTTCAAGACGTTCAAATCGGAGAACGGGGGCATCGAGCCGGTGCTGTCCCCCAAAGAGGCCGACTTCGTTGCCGGCGCAGTCCATCCGACGCCCTTCGCTCACCTGCTCCGATGGATCTACATCTCCTACCACGAGACCAAGACGGCGGGAATCCGGGTCTTCGGCAAGTACTTCACCGAGATATCCAGCCCGGACGAGGCCACCGTGTTCTTCTGAGGGCCCCCAGCGGGGGCCAGCCCCCAACGCCCCCGAGCACATAGGAGGTGCCGCCGGTCAGCACGGATGTTTGTCGGACGCCGGAACCTTGGCACCGGCCGGGCGCGGCCCCAGGGATCCTCGGCGAGGACGGTTCGGTGTTCCTAGACCTTCAGTCAGTGAGGACCCAGCGATTGGGTGCTGGGACGGGTTTCCGACACCAGTTGTCTTCCATGCTGTCGGTGCACAGGCCGTCCTCCGCCAGGCACAACAAGTTGGCCGGATCCCGCTCAAGGGAGTAGTGGAATCGAGAGCACAGGGCTCACTGACAGATTTGGACCGCTCGGGTGTAACACAGCTACCGGAGCCAGTGTCGCCCAGCTACCGGAACCGCGTCCCACAAGTGTCACACCCCTACCGGAGCCAACGCGTCAAGCATCACCCGGGACAACACAGACAACACAGCGGCTGTCAAGTCAGCGGCTGTCCCTTGCGATGGTGACACTGCAACCAACATTGCGAGTTCTCTAGCCCGCAATTTTTGCCCTTTGACCTGCGGTTATATGGTTTTGAGTGGTGGAGCTGGGGAGAATCGAACTCCCGTCCGTCAGGCGGTTGCCGGGCTCGCTACGACCATTCCCGAGATTGCGGCTTTCGGCTGCCGCCACGCCGGGTCGTGGGGATCCGAGGATCCGGCCGCCGGATCTTCCTCCGGTGCCAGCGGTCTTTGCCTGCCGTCAGCGGGTCTTTCCCTGCCGTCCACCGCTGCTTCTGGTGCCAGGCTGCAGCGGTCTGGCCCCGCGTGCCATTGCTGGTCGCGATGAATCTCGTAGCTAGATCAGTACAGATCAGGCGACGAGAACGAGAGCGTCGTCATCGGCGTCTCTTTGGTTGCCCCGTTTAGGGAGTCTGAGCAACTCCGGTCGCACTCCGCGGCCTCCTGGTCCCGACGTCGAAACCGGTCAGCCCCCTTGTGCAGTCTCTTTTCAAGCTGCTTCCCCCGAAGGGGATCAACCATGATACTCACCGCCTCCGACACTCAGGCCGGGGAAGCGAGCGCGGCCCGGATGCGGTCGCGGGCCGCCCACAGCCGCAGCAGCACCAGCAGCGCCAGGAGGATCGCGGTCGACCCGTACACCATGATCGGCACCGCCTCCACCAGAACGCCGTAGAAGCCCCACTTCACGCCCTCCAGCACGGTCAGCATCCAGGTCCAGGGAGACACCCCGACCGGGGTGTGCGAGCGCCACGCGGCCACCACCGAGGGCCCGAGGTACAGCCCGTTGGACAGGCCGAGCACCGTGCCCAGCACCGTCCAGCCCGCGGCCTGCTGGATCACCACGCATCCCAGCGCGATCGCGCCGCTCATGAGAAGACCGGCGCGAATGCTGGCCCCGTTGCGGTACAGCAGGTAGAGCGCCAGCACAAAGCTGACGATGGCGACGATGATCGACGGGATCGTGACCCAGAACCTCCCCTCGATCACATAGGCGAGCCAGCCCAGGTTGATGGTCGCGCCCCCGGCGGCCCAAGCCGGCGACACCCCCTCGACGTGCCCTGTGCGTATCAGCCTCACGATCTGGGGCAGGATCTGCACGAACGTCACCGCGGTGGCGACGATGCCGACCAGGTTGGCGAACTCGGCGCGGCTCATTACCGGTCTCGGGAACGGCGCCGGCGGGCCGCGGCCATCGAGCGGGCCGCCTCCGCGTCGGCGTCGCGCTGGGCGATGTCGCGGCGGCGGTCGCCGTGCGTGCGGCCCCGGGCCAGGGCCAGCGTCAGCTTGGCCCGACCCCCGCTGAAATACAGCGCCAGCGGCACCAGGGCCAGCCGCTCCTGCGCGACCCGGGCCCCGAGCCGTGAGATCTCGCGGCGATGGGCCAGCAGCTTGCGCACCCGGTCGGGGTCGGAACGGAACGACCCGGCAGCGTGCGAGTACGGCGAGATGTGCAGGTTGTGCAGCCACAGCTCGCCCCGGTCGACCCGGGCCCAGCTCTCGGCGATCTGCACCTGGCCCTCCCGCAGCGACTTGACCTCGCTGCCCTCGAGCACCAGACCCACCTCCAGGGTCTCCAGGACGTCGAAATTTCGCCGGGCGCGCCGGTTGGTGGCGACCACCGACGCGCCTTCAGGAACGTCGCGGGGCTTCTGCGACTTGGCCATCGCAGCCACGGTACCGGTGGCGGTGAGATGGCGGGCGAGACCCCGCCGGTATGGTGCGGGGCGATGCTTGAGATGTCGGCGGGAATGCACGCGACGATGGTGGCCCACGCCATCTCCGGCCTTCCCCACGAGGCCTGCGGGCTGTTCGCCGGCCGTCCCGGCTCGGACCGCATCGAACGGTTCTTCGGCATGCGTAACGCGGCCGAGTCCCGCGAGATCTACGTGCTCGACGGCCTGGAGATGATGGACGTGGAGCGCACCGCCGAAGACGCCGGGCTGACCGTCATGGGTGTGATGCACTCCCACACCCACACCACCAACTACCCGTCACCCACCGACATCGCCGACGCGGCCCGCTTCGACCCCTTCGGGGCGTGGCGCTTCATCATCGTGTCGCTGCGCCATCCCGAGCCGTCACTGCGGTCCTACCGCATACTCGACGGCGAGGTCACCGAGGAGCCCGTCACCATCGACGACCCCGCGTAGCCTCTTCTAGTTGCCGAGCAGCTCCCGGACGGCCGTGGCGGCCACTACGCCGGGTGTCTCCAGCGGGCCGAAGTGGCCCAGGTCCTCGAAGCTCATGAACCGCCCCTGGGGCAGCGCCTCGGCGACCGCCGACGCGAAAGCCCCGGGGTTGGGAACCCCGCCGACCGTTCCCGCAGCCACCGCGGCGGGCACATCGATCCCGGCCGCCTCCTCCGTCGCTAGGCCGCCGCTGGCCTCGAACGTGCGGGCCTCGGTCTCGGCCGAGCACGCCAGGCGCACCCGGCCGTCCGGGAGGTCCACGAAGGCGCCCTCGACGTAGGCGGCCAGCGCATCGGCCCGCATCACCCCGAGAGGCGACCGGCTCGAGTACCGGGCCAGAGCCTCGGCGCGGGAGTCGAAGACCTCACGGCGGTTGCGGGCCCCCGCCGCCAGCGGGTTGGCGTTGGGAGCGGCGAAGAAGCCCCGCGGCAGCACGATCGGCTCGTACAGGAACAGCCCCTCGAACAGGCCCGGAGCGGACCGCTCCGCCAGCAGCAGGGCCGCGCCGCCCATCGAGTGGCCGAAGCCGTACAGCCGGTCGCCGCCGATCACCGCCGCGCAGGCGGCCACGTCGACTCCCATGCCGCTCCAGGCGTAGTCGCCGTCGGGGGCGGCGCCCGAGGCGCCATGGCCCCGGAAGTCCAGAGCCCAGACCCTGAAGTGCTCCTTGAGGCATTGCGCGAGCGGCCGGTAGGCCAGCCCATGGAACCCGGTGGCGTGACACACCAGCAGGTCGGGGCCCGATCCTCCCATCATCCTCAACTTCAAGTTGACGCCGTCGCCGGATCGGACGTCGAGGGTCTCAACGGCGCCCGAAGCCACAGCGCCGGCGCTCGCGGCAGTTTTGCCGGTCGGGTGGCGCCGGCCGAACAGGCCCCGCCCGTGGCAGGTCATCACCACGCGACCGTGCTGGTTGGTCATCGAGCAGCCGATGAACACCGTTCCGCGGTCCGCATGCCGAGACGACGGCCGGACGTCGAGGATCTCCACCGTCGCGGTCAGCAGATCCCCGGGCCGCACCGGCTCGTGCCAGCGCACCTCCTGCATCCCCGGGGAGCCGCGCCCGTCGGCCTTCGAGATCACGGTGTCGATCCACAGCCGCGCCCACGCCGAGCAGGTGTGCCAGCCGCTGGCGATCAGACCCCCGAAGGGGGAGTCCAGCGCGGCCGTAGGGTCGGTGTGGAAATACTGCGGGTCGAAGCGGCGGCCGAAGTCGATGATCTCGGCCTCGGTCATCTCGTAGGTGCCGAGCTCGATCACGTCACCGGGGGTGAAGTCCTCGAAGAACATGGTGGGCTCGCGCATCGGGCGTATTTCTATCGGCAGTAGCGCACCGATAGCTTCGGGTGGTGACGCGCGCCGAGTCCTCCGGTCTGCTCGGCCCCAGGTACCGGGCTGCATCGCTGGCCCTGATGTCGGCCGTGGCCATGGCCTCCTACAACAACCTCTCGGTCACCGCCGCCCTGCCTGACATCGGCGACGACCTCGGCCGGGTGGCGCTGCTTCCCTGGGTGGTCACAGTGGAGCTCGTGGCCGCCGCCATCGCGGTGCTCGCCGTCGGCCCCTACATCGACGGCGCCGGCGCCCGGCGGGCTTTCCGGATAACGGTGGTGGCCTTCCTAGGGACCTCAGCGATGTGCGCGGCCGCGCCCACCATGGAGCTGCTGGTATTGGCCCGGGTGCTGCAGGGACTGGGCAGCGGCGCCCTCATCGGCACCGCTCTCACCAGCATCGGGCTCGTGTTCGACGACGCCGTGCGGCCGTGGGCCTACGCGCTCATGTCGTCGGTCTGGGGGATCATGGGCATCGGCGGGCCCGCGCTCGCCGCGGTGCTGGTCAGCACCTTGGGGTGGCGGGCCGTGTTCGCCGCGAACCTCCCCGTGGCGGTCGCTGCGGCCGCGGTGGGCTGGAGCCGGCTGCCGGCCACAGCCCGGGCCGCCGCGGAGCCCGTGGACCGGCGGGGCCTACTGTTGCTGAGCGCCTTCACCGTCGTGTTGCTGGTGGCCACCTCGTACCTGGAGTGGTACAGCATCGCGCTGGTGGTCGTGGGCGTGGCAGTGGGCGCGCTCTACGTCGTCCACGCCCGCAGCAGCCGCTGGCCGGTGGTGCGGTTGTCACACGTCACCGCAGGCCGATGGCGCTACATCCACATCGTGGGGGTCCTGGCCGTGTCGGGCGGCACCGGTGCCAGCGTCTTCCTGCCGCTGTACCTGAAGGCGGCCAGGGGCTCCTCGGTGGCATTCGCGGCGTTCGCGGTGATCTGGCCGACGCTGGGGTGGTCGGTAGCGGCCTGGGTGTCGGGCAAGCTCCAGCAGCACCTCCGGGCCCAGACGGTGACCGTGATCGGCTCGTGGTTCATGGCGGTCGGAGCGGTCTGGGCCACCGTGGCCTCCGGGGCGGAGGCACCGGTACCGCTGCTGCTCGCCTCGTTCACTTGCGTCGGCTGGGGCATCGGCATGATCAGCACGTCGAGCCTGGCGCTGTTGCAGGGTCGCGCCGACCTTCGGGAAATGGGCAGGGTGAGCTCGGCGCACCACTTCATCCGGTCCCTCGGATTCGCCTACGGAGCCGCCGTAGCCGGCCTCGTGATGTTCTGGGTGGTCGATCGCCGTACCGGTGACGCAGAACTCGTACGGGGCCTGCTCAGCGACGCTGAGCCGGTGGTGGACGGTGCGGTCGCGACCGCAGTAGGCGCCGCCTACACATGGTCGCTGGGTGTCATGGCGCTGCTGTCGGTGCTGACCGTGCCCGCGGCCCTTGCCCTGGCACAAGGGCGAGACCGATCGGGGCCGCGGCCTCGCTGAGCGCGACGCCGGAGCGTTCAAGAATCGGCGTCGAATCACTCGGCGTCGATGGCCCCGTAACCTCGAACGATGAGACGCCCGGCCCGGGGCCTGCTGGCGCCCGAGAACCGGGCGGTGTCGCTGGCGGTGTCGGCATCGATGGCGCTGGCCTTCTACAACGCCATCTCGGTCCCGGCGGCCCTCCCCGAGATCGGGGCCGACCTGGGCCGGGTCGCGCTGACCCAGTGGGTGATCACCGTCGAGTTGCTGGCCGCGGCCATAGCGGTGCTGGCCATCGGGCCGTTCATCGACGGGGCCGGGGTCAGGCGGGCGTACCGGCTGGCCATCGTCGGCTTCGCGGCCGCCTCCGCCCTGTGCGCAGCCGCACCCAGCATGGAGGTGCTGGTGGGGGCGCGGATGCTCCAGGGTGTGTTCACCGGATCGCTGATCGGCACGGGGGTGACCTGCATCGGCCTGGCCTACGACTCCGCCCTCCGGCCGCGGGCCTACGCCCTGGTGGCGTCGGTGTGGGGAGTCGTCGGAGTGAGCGGGCCGGCGCTCGCGGCAGTGCTGGTGAGCACTCTCGGCTGGAGGTCGGTCTTCGCGGTCAACCTGCCGGTGGCCGCGGCTGCGGCGGCGGCGGGTTGGAACCGGGTTCCCGCGGAGGCCATGGCCGAGGCCGAGCCGCTCGACCGTCGGGGACTCGCGCTCGTCGGCGCGATCGCGGCCACTCTTCTGCTGGCCACGTCGTCGTTGCAGTGGTCAAGCGTCGCCCTGATGGGGCTGGCCGCCCTGCTGTACGGGCTGTACGTGCGCCATGCCCGCCGCCGCCCGGGACCGATCGTCCACCTGGCCCACATCACCGGGCGCTACTGGTGGCCGGTGCACGTGGTGGCCATCGCGTCCATCGCGGGCGGCACCGGGACCAGCGTCTTCCTGCCCCTGTACTTGAAGGGGGCCCGGGGCACGTCGCTGTCGTTCGCCGCCTTCGCGGTGCTGTGGCCGACGGTCGGATGGGCGATCGCGTCGTGGGTGGCCAGCAAGCTCCAGGAGCGCATGCGGGTCCAGAGCGTCGTCGTGATCGGATCCTTCATCCTCACCAGCGGGGCGGTGGCGGTCACGGTGGCGGCCGCGACCGCGGCTCCGTTCCCGCTGGTGTTCGCGGCCTTCGTGTGGGTGGGGTGGGGCATCGGCACCATCACCACCTCGGGCCTGGTGCTGCTGCAGGGCCAGGCCGACCCCGCCGAGATGGGCAGGGTGAGCTCGGCGCATCAGTTCATCCGCTCCCTCGGCTGGGCCTACGGCGCGGCCGTCGCCGGGATGGTCCTGTTCTGGGTCGTCGAGCGGAAGGCGGGCGACGTAGAGGCGGTCCGGGGCCTGCTCGACGACTCTGGCACCGTGGCGGACGCTGCACTGGCGGACGCCCTGTCGTCGGCCTACGCGTGGTCGCTTGGCGCTCTGGCAGCCATCTCGGCGTTGACCGTGCCCGCCGCGTTGGTGCTGACCCGCAGTTATAATCCTGATCGGATTACTCGGGATTAGCCACAGCCACGGGACCACCCCAATGCCAGTCAAGCGCGACGCACTAGACCTCATCGGCAACACGCCGGCCGTGGACGTCTCCCAGCTGAGCCCGAACCCCGATGTCCGGCTGGTGGCCAAGCTGGAGAGCGCCAACCCCACCGGCTCGGTCAAGGACCGCATCGCCAAGGCCATGGTGCTGGACGCCGAGGCCGACGGCACGCTCGGCCCAGGTAAGCGGATACTGGAGCCGTCCTCGGGCAACACCGGCATCGCGTTGGCCATGATCGCCCGGATGCGGGGCTACCCGATCACGGTCGTCATGCCCGAGAACACCTCCCCAGAGCGCCGCCAGATGCTGGAGGTATTCGGGGCCGAGATCGTGCCGTCGCCCGGCGCCGAGGGCTCCAACGGAGCGGTGCGCCTGGCCCGCCGGATGATCCTGGAGCACCCCGACTGGGTGTTCCTGTACCAGTACGCCAACGAGGCCAACCCCCGGGTCCACTACGAGACCACCGGGCCCGAGATCCTGCGGGACGTCCCCGACGTCACCCACTTCGTGGCTGGCTTGGGCACCAGCGGCACCGTCCTGGGTGTGGGCACCTACCTCAAGGAGATGCACCCCGACATCGAGGTCTACGCGGTGGAGCCCCCGGCCGGCGAGATGGTCGACGGCCTGCGCAGCCTCGACGACGGCTTCATCCCCCCGGTCTACGAGAAGTGGGGCGGAGCGGACCTGCTCAGCGGCAAGCGCATCGTGCGGCCCCGCGAGTCGGTGGAGCACACCCGCCGGCTGGCCGAGGCGGGGATCTTCGCGGGCCTGTCGTCGGGAGCGGCCCTGGCCGGCGCGTGCCGGGTGGCCTCCCGGATCGACGCCGGAACCGTGGTGTTCATCGTGTCCGACGGCGGCTGGAAGTACCTGTCCAGCCAGGCCTGGACCGGCGACCTCGACGAAGTGGTCGAGCGGGCCTCGGAGATCATCTACTTCTAGTGGAGTGCGGGTGATGGCTCGCTAGCCTTCATCGAATGTCCAAGATCTGCCAGGTCACCGGCAAGAAGCCGCGGTTCGGCAAGCAGCTCTCTCATTCGCATCGCCGCTCCAGCCGCCGCTGGGACCCCAACATCCAGACCAAGCGCTACTACCTCCCCAGCGAGAAGCGCTGGATCAAGCTGCGGCTGAGCACCAAGGCCATCAAGACCATCGACAGGCGCGGCATCGAGAGCGTGGTCGCAGAGATGCGCCGCAACGGCCGCAAGATCTAGAGCGAGGAGACGGCGATGGCCAGCGACAAGCGTCCCATCATCAAGCTTCGGTCCACCGCCGGCACCGGCTACACCTACGTGACCACCAAGAACAAGACCAACACCCGCCACCGGATCGAGCTCAAGAAGTACGACCCGGTGATCCGCAAGCATGTGGTCTTCAAGGAGGAGCGCTAGGCCGTCAGCGCTCGCACCGCCTCGAATTGAGGGATCACCGGTGTCGCTCACTCTGACGGTCCTGGGCTGCAGCGGCTCCTACGCCGCACCGGGCAACCCCTGCACCGGGTATCTGGTGCGAAGCGAGGGCGCCGCAGTGGTGCTGGACTGCGGACCCGGGACGCTGGGGCCGTTGCAGGAGGCGATCGACCTCAATGAGGTCACCGCCATCGTCACCACCCACTGCCATCCCGACCACTGGCTGGAGCTGCCGGTCATCCGCAACGTGTTCATCTGGTTCGTGCCCCGCAGCAATGTCCCCGTGTACGGCACCGCCGAGACCCGGGCCATGGACCAGGCCATCACCGTGATGCGCTCGGGCAAGACCGACCCGCTGGCCTGGACAGTCATCGACCCGGCCTCGGAGTTGACCGTCGGCGATCAGCGGTGGAGCTTCGCCCTCACCGACCATCCAGTGGAGACGCTGGCCGCGAGGGTGGACGCAGGCGGCCGCAGCCTCGCCTTCAGCTCCGACACCGGCCCCGGCTGGGACTTCCGCACGCTGGGGGAGGGCATCCATGTGGCCGTGTGCGACGCCAGCCACGGCTGCGAACGCGAGGGGGAGGGCATCCCCCACATGAGCGCCCGCGAGGCGGCCCGGGCCGCCTCGGTGGCCGGAGCGGATCGGCTGTTGCTCACCCACCTGGCACCCGGATGCGATCCCGACGCCCAGCTGGCCGAGGCGAGCGAGGCGTTCGACGGCGACGTCGCAGTGGCCCGGCCCGGTCTGGTGCTTACGGTTTGAGTCGGAGGGTGGACGTCTAGATGAGCCCGATCGATGCTGCCGGTCGCCGGGTCGACGGGCGCCGGGTCGACGAGCTGCGACCGCTGGAGTTCTGCCGCGACTACACCACCATGGCCGGTGGCTCGGCGCTGGCCGTCTTCGGCAACACGCGGGTGCTGTGCACCGCTTCGGTCGACACCGACGTCCCCAGGTGGCTCCGCGATCGGGGCTCGGGCTGGCTCACGGCCGAGTACTCGATGCTTCCGGGATCCTCTCCCGAGCGGGTGAACCGCCGGGTGGGGGGACGCACCAAGGAGATCCAGCGCCTGATCGGCCGGTCACTGCGCACCGTGGTCGACCTCGAGGCGCTCGGGCCGCGCCAGGTGATCGTGGACTGCGACGTGCTCCAGGCCGACGGCGGCACCCGCACCGCGGCCATCTGCGGCGGCTTTCTGGCCCTGCACGACGCCATCACCCGGCTGGTTCACGCCGGCGAGATCGCCTCGTCGCCGATCATCGACGAGTGCGCCGCGGTAAGCGTCGGGCTGATCGACGGGGTGGCGCTGCTGGACCTGCCCTATACCGAGGACGCCGCAGCCGATGTGGACTTCAACGTCGTGATGACCGGCTCGGGCGGGCTGGTGGAGGTGCAAGGCACGGCCGAGGGCGAACCGTTCGACCGGCTCCAGCTCGACGAGCTGCTCGACCTCGCCACCAAGGGGATCACCGAGATCGTCGCCGCCCAGCGCGCCCTGCTGGCCGAACCGCCTGCAGCTCGATGATCAAGCTGGTCTGTGCCAGCGCCAATCCCGACAAAGTGGCCGAGATGGCTGAAGTGCTGGCTGGCCACGCGGTGCTGCTGCCCCGGCCCGAGGGCGTCGGCGATGTGGCCGAGGACGCCGAAGACCTGACCGGCAACGCCCGCCTCAAGGCGCAGGCGGTGTGCGAGTTCGCCGGCGCACCGGCCCTGGCCGACGACACCGGCCTGGAGGTGGACGCGCTCGGCGGAGCGCCCGGGGTGCACTCGGCCCGGTACGCAGGCCCCGAGGCCAGCTACGCAGACAATCTGGCCCGCCTGATGGCCGACATGCGCGCCGTGCCGACGCCGCAGCGCACCGCCCGGTTCCGGTCCGTGGTCATGGTGTGCTTTCCCAACGGCTCCGAGCTTGCCGCCGAGGGCGTGGTCGAGGGCGTGATCACCGTCGATCCCCGGGGCTCCGGCGGCTTCGGCTACGACCCGGTGTTCGCTCCCGCCGAGGGGGGCGGGCGCACCTTCGCCGAGATGGGCGCATCCGCCAAGAACGCCATGAGTCACCGGGCCCGGGCCCTGCGAGCCCTGCTGGAGATCCTGCGCCGCGGTGAGTCGCCATGAGCGCCGACTCCGGTCGCCTTGCTCCGAAACCGGCCTCGGCGGCCACCGTCGCGGCCAACCGGTCGGTGGTGTTGTCGTTTGATGATCCGGGCGACCACGAACGGGCCGCCAGAGGGCTGATCGCGCAACTGGACGGCGGCCGGGTGACCGTAGGCGACCACGCGGTCTTCGATGTTGCCCGTCACGCGTTCGTCGGCGAGTCCGCGACCACGCCCGACTCCGTGCACCCGGGACTGTGGCGGCAGGCGCGGCTCAACGTCAACCACGGGCTGTTCGAGGTGGCCGAGGACATCTGGCAGGTCCGCGGCTACGACATCTCCAACATCACATTCCTGGCCGGCAGCGACGGCGGCTGGCTGGTGATCGACCCGCTCACCAATGCGCCGGCCGCGGCGGCCGCGCTCGACCTCGCCAACCGGGCGCTGGGGGAGCGGCCGGTCACCTCGGTGATCTACACCCACTCCCACGTCGACCACTTCGGCGGCATCCTCGGCGTCACCGACCAGGACGCGGTCGATCGGGGCGACGTTCGCATCGTGGCCCCGGAGGGGTTCCTGGAGGAGGTCGTGGGCGAGTTCGTGATCGCGGGGGCCATCATGGCCCGACGGGCCGCCTACCAGTTCGGCCCCCTGCTGCCGCCAGGACCCCTCGGACACGTCGACTGCGGTCTCGGTTCGGCTCTGGGGCTGTGGCCGTCGGCGCTGATCGCACCCACCGACACCGTCTCCGAGACTGGCCAGGAGATGACGTTGAGCGGCATCCGGGTCGTGTTCCAGAACACGCCCGACGCCGAGGCGCCCGCGGAGATGAACTTCCATTTCCCGCAGCGTCGGGTGCTGTGCATGGCCGAGAACTGCACCCACACCTTGCACAACCTGTACCCGCTGCGGGGCGCCCAGATGCGCAACGCCCTCGCCTGGAGCAAGTACATCCAGGAGGCCATCGACCTGTGGGCCGGCGACACCGAGGTGATGTTCGCGAGCCACCACTGGCCCCGCTTCGGCACCGGCGACGTGCGCGGGTTCCTGGCCATGCAGCGCGACGTGTACCGGTGGATGCACGACCAGACGATGCGGCTCGCCAACCAGGGATTCGGCCCGACCGAGATCGCGGCCGAGCTGCGCCTTCCCGACGAGTTCGACCAGTCCCATGTGCACGGCTACTACGGCACGGTCTCGCACAACTGCCGCTCGGTCTACAACCGCTACCTCGGCTGGTACGACGGCAATCCGGCCAACCTCGACCCGCTGCCGGCGGTGGAGGCCAGCGCCAACTACGTCGACTACATGGGCGGCGCCGACGCGGTGCTGTCGAGGGCCCGCTCGAGCTTCGAGCGCGGCGAGTACCGGTGGGTGGCCCAAGTGGTGAACCATGTGGTCTTCGCGGATCCCTCCAACCAGCCGGCCCGCGAGCTCCAGGCCGACGCGCTGGAACAGCTCGGGTACCAGTCCGAGTCGGCCACCTGGCGCAACGCCTACCTGATGGGGGCCAAGGAGCTCCGCGAGGGCAGCCCGCAGGGCGGCCGGATACTCACCCGCTCGATGAACCGCGCCATGGAGGCTGAGCATCTCTTCGACATCATCGGGGTGCGGTTCGATCCGTCACGGTTCACGCGAGGCCCGCTGGTGCTGAACTTCCACTTCACCGACCTCGGCGAGGACCATGTGCTGGGCGTCGGGCGGTCGGCGATCCACCATCGTGCTGGCGTGGTGGACAAGGCGGCGGTCGCCTCGATCCGGATCGATCGGGCCACGTTCTCGGAGGCGCTGGCCGACGCAGCCGCGCTCGGCGGCGCCGACATCGCCGGAGACCGCGACGTCGTGACCGAGCTCTTCGCCAGCCTCACCGTCTTCGACACCGCAGCCCTGATCGAGCCTCGTTCGACCGGCTGACGGCTATAGCGTTCGCTTGAGGCCCCGGCGGGCCTACTGGCAGAAGGCGCCCCCGTTGACGACGATGTTCTGGCCGGTCACGAAGTCGGAGCCGCGGCCGGCCAGGTAGAGGATTGTGCCGACCATGTCCTCGGGCACCTGGGTGCGCTTAAGGGGGCGCTCCGCCACCACGAACTGGTCGCTGACCTCGTCCGAGGGACGCAGCGACGGGTTGGGGATCAGGTCCGGCGACACCGTGTTGACCGTGATGCCGTCGGGGCCGAGTTCGGCGGCCAGGCACCGCGTCAGGCCGATGATGGCGGTCTTGCTGGTCACGTAATGGGGGAACCCGACGGTGCCCTTGAAGCAGGTGGTGGAGGCGATGTTGATGATCTTCCCCGATCCCTGCTCCTTCATGTACGGGTAGACCGCGCAGCAGACGAGCCAGGTGCCGCGGACGTTGACCTCGAAGGTCTTATCCCATTCGGCCTGCGAGACCTCGTGGAACGGGCCGCGCACGATCTGGGAGTAGAAGGCGGCGTTGTTGATCAGCACGTCGATCGTGCCGAACTCGCCGGCTGCGGCGGCGGCCAGCGCCTCGGTGTCGGCGGCGGAGCTGATGTCGGTGCGGCACCCGATGGCCCGACCGCCGGCTGCCTCGATCTCGTCGACGGCGTCGCCGGTGTCGAGCAGGTCGGCCACGACGACATCGAACCCTGCGCCGGCCAGCGCCAGGCAGTAGACGCGGCCCAGTCCTCTCGCTCCTCCGGTGACGATTGCTGTTGGCACTGAGTTGCCTCCTTGTCAGAAACCTGCGTCAGAACCCCTGCCAGCCGGGCAGGGCGGCGGACTGCCGGATCCATATCTCCATCTGGTCTTCGTCGTAGTCGCCCTCGTGGATGTCGACCCAGCGCGCGTCGGGGTCCTTGCCCGATCCCGGCGGGAGCGGTTCCAGCGACGCTCCGTTGAGGAACGTCACCTTGACGTAGCGGGTGAACACGTGGGTGCTCGCGAACCACCCGTGACCCTCGACGCCGTAGAAGGGCGAGTTCCACCTCACCGCCTTGCGCACGCCGGGCACGGTGCGCTCGATCAGGTCGTCGAGCTGCCGCCCGACATCGCTCTTCCAGCCCGGCATGGCCGCGATGTACGCCTGCACCGGGGCGTCGCCGTCCGCCTTCGCGATCTGGGGGTTGCCACCCGCGAGCAGCCTCGGCTTGTCGCCGGCCTGCCCGGCTCCCGCCTCCCGGGAGCCCCGCTTCGACTTCTTTGGTGTCTCACCAGCCACGAGCCAGCCACTGTATTCAGCGAGCGGGAGTGGGTCCTAAGTGCGGACGGGGGGATTCGAACCCCCACACCCAATGTGGGTACTGGGACCTAAACCCAGCGCGTCTGCCAGATTCCGCCACGTCCGCGAACTCAGTCAGGCTAGCCCGCGGCCCTGGCCGGGGATCGCCGGGGAGGCGGCGGTAGCCTGCGCGCTATGAGCTCGCAATCACTGCCGCCCCAGCTCCGGCCCGGTGCCGCCGAAGTCGGATTCGACACGCCGAACTCGGCTTCCAACCGCCAGAGCGAGGTCTACAACCGGCTGCTCCAGGACCGCATCGTCGTGCTCGGCTCCGACGTCAACGACGAGATCGCCAACTTCATCATGGCCCAGCTGCTGTACCTGGAGGGCCAGGACGCCAGCCGGCCCGTCTGGCTCTACATCAACAGTCCCGGCGGCTCGGTCACCTCGGGCATGGCCATCTACGACACCATGCAGTTCATCCAGCCCGAGGTGGGCACCATCTGCATCGGGCTCGGCGCGTCGATGGGACAGTTCCTGCTGTGCGCGGGAGCTCCCGGCAAGCGCTACGCGCTTCCGCACGCCCGGATCATGATGCACCAGCCGCTCGGCGGGGTGCGGGGCCAGGCCACCGACATCGCCATCCAGGCCGAGCAGATGGCCTACACCAAGAAGCTCCTCCAGGAGCGCATCGCTCACCACACCGGCCAGACCGTCGAGCAGATCGAGGCCGACTCCGACCGCGACCGCTGGTTCACCGCGGAAGAGGCCATGGAATACGGCATCATCGACCACGTCATCGTCAAGCGCGGCGAGATGCTCTAGCCGCCCCGGCGGGCGGAGGGCGCTTCGACGAAGCTCAGACGCTTGAGGCGAGTTCCTTGATGGCGATGGCCGGGCCCTCGCGGTGACCGAACACTGCTGACCCCGCGACCAGCACGTTGGCGCCGGCCGCGACCGCGGCAGGAGCGGTGGCCGCGGTGATGCCGCCGTCGACCTCCAGGTCGATGTCGCGCCCGGAGGCGTCGATCATGGCGCGCACCGCCGCGATCTTCGACTCGACGGAGGCGATGTAGCGCTGGCCCCCGAAGCCCGGGTTGACCGTCATCACCAGCACCTCGTCGATCATCCCGATCACCTCTGAGATGCTCGACGCCGGTGTGTGGGGGTTGATCACCACGCCGCAGCGGGCGCCGGCCTCGGAAATGGCGGCCAGCGAGCGGTGCAGGTGCGGGCACGTCTCGGCGTGGATCAGCACCGTCTCGCAGCCGGCCTCGACGTAGAGGGGCGCGAGCTCGTCGGGCTTCACCACCATCAGGTGGGCCTCGAAGTGCAGGTCGACCGCTGGGCGGCAGGCGGCCACCACGTCGGGACCGAAGGTGAGGTTGGGCACGAACACGCCGTCCATGACGTCCCAGTGGACCCGGTGGGCGCCGGCCTCGGCGATCGACCGGCACTCGTCGCCCAGGCGGGAAGCGTCGGCCGCCAGCATCGAGGGAGCGATCTCCACATCCACGTTGGCACCATAGACGAGCCGGGACCCGACGGCGCGGCAAGAGGCCGGGCGAATAGCCGGGCGAATAACCGGTCGGGCGGGCTGGCGGCCGCAGACACAGGTGTCGGGAAGGTTGGTCGCTATCGCCGGTGGTGCCGATACCGTCGCGTCGTGGAGTTGCGGGTGACGGCCACGGCGCGCGACGGCGTCGGGGTGGCGCGGGGCTGCGACGGGCGGGTCGTCTTCGTCGAGGGTGCCCTGCCGGGCGAGCTGGTCACCGCCGAGGTCCACACCGTCGACCGGCGCTGGGCCCGAGCCAGGCTGATCGACGTGATCGAGGCGTCGCCGGACCGGGTTCCGGTGGCCTGCGAGCATCATCTCGAGGGCTGCGGCGGCTGCGACATGCTCCACGTCGACGCCCGGGCCCAGATGCGCATGAAGGCCTCGATCGTGGTGGATCAGCTGACCCGGCACGGCGTGGACGCGCCGGCTCCGCAGCTGCGAATGCTGGACGTCGATCGGGGCCGCACCACGGTCCGGGCCAAGGTCGTGGACGGCCGGGCCGGGTTCATGGCCCGCTCCAGCCACGAGGTGGTGATCCCCGACGACTGCGGAGCGGTGGACGACGCCGCCGAGGAGCTGCTGGTGGAGGGCCGCTACGGCGACGCCGACGGGGTGTTCATCAGGGTGGGATCCCGCACCGGCGAGCGGATGGTGGTGGTGAACCCCACGGTGGGCGAGGTGTCGGTGCCGGACGATGTGATGGTGGTCGGCACCGACGAGCTCGACTCCGACCGCCGGGCTTGGATCCATGAGGAGGTGTCGGGCCGGCGTTGGAGGATCTCGGCCCGGTCGTTCTTCCAGAACCGGCCCGCGGGCGCGGAGGCCCTGGTGGCCGAGGTGGACGAGATGCTGGAGGCCCTGGCCACCGACGGCCCGATGGTCGACGCCTACGCCGGGGTCGGGCTGTTCGGGGGCACGGTGGGCGACGGCCGCCGAGTCACCGCCATCGAGCGCAGCGCCGACGCGGCTGCCGACGCCCGGGTCAATCTGGGCATCGGGGCCAAGGTGCTGAAGATCCCGGTGGAGAAGTGGCGGGCATCACCGGCCAGTGTCGTGGTGGCCGACCCGTCCCGCTCCGGGCTGGGAGACACCGCGGTGCGGCCCCTGCTGTCGAGCAGGCCGCAGTTGGTGGTGCTGGTCAGCTGCGACCCTTCGTCGTTCGCCAAGGACGCCCGCAGCCTGGTCGACTCCTGCTACGCACTGGATCGCTGGACCGTGGTCGACCTCTTCCCCCTGACGTCGCACATCGAGACTGTCGCCGCCTTCGTCAACGTCGCCGTCTGACGGAACCCGGCCCGCTCATGAGCCTCGACTTCGCCATGCGGCCCGAGTGGGAGCAGTTGCGAGCCCGGGCCCGCGCCGTCGCCGAGCGGGGCGTCGCCGAGTACGGCCGGTGGCACGACTCGTGGATCAACGGCCATTCCAAGGAGTTCTCCAAGGTCCTCGCGGCCGAGGGGTGGATCGGCATGACGTGGCCGGTCGCCTACGGCGGGGGCGGACGGCCCGGAATCGAGCGCATCATCATGGCCGAGGAGATGATCAGCGCGGGCGCGCCGATCGCGGCGAGCTGGTTCGCGGACCGGCAGATGGGCCCCTCCATCTACCTCTACGGCACCGACCGCCAGAAGACGGAGCTCCTGCCCGGGATGCTGTCAGGCGAGGCCACGTGGTGCATCGGGATGAGCGAGCCCGACGCGGGGTCGGACCTGGCCTCGCTGAAGACGACCGCGGTCCGTGACGGCGACCACTACGTCGTCAACGGGCAGAAGATCTGGACCAGCGGCGCGGCCAGCGCCGAGTTCTGCTACGTGATATGCCGGACCAGAACCGAGGGTCCGCTGCACCGGGGTCTCAGCGAGCTGATCGTGCCCATGGACCTCGACGGCATCGAGGTGCGGCCGGTGCGCGACATGGTGGGCACGTCGCACTTCTGCGAGATCTTCCTGACCGACGTGCGGGTGCCGGCATCCAACCTCGTCGGCACCGAGGGCGGGGCGTTCAAGCAGACCATGGTTCAGCTCGGCTACGAGAGGGGAGGCATCGACCGGCTGGTGTCCAACCGGCCGCTGTACGACCTCGCCCTCGAACACGCCGACCTCTCCGACTCGCGGACGCGCCAGGAGATCGCGGCCATCGAGACCGGCTACCGGCTCGGGCGGCTCATGGTGTACCGGGGCGCGCTGGGCCAGGGTGGCGCCGACTTCAGCGCGGGCACCAAGGCGTACTGCACCGAGCACGAGCAGCGGGTGGCCCAGTTCGCGGCCCGGGTGCTGGGCCCGGCCGCCACCGTCGGGGAGGCGGTGCCGAACTCGATCTGCTACGCGCCCGCCTACACCATCCAGGGCGGCACGTCCGCCATCCTGCGGAACATCCTCGGCGAGCGAGTCCTCCAGCTGCCCCGCGAGCCCCGCTAGACGGGGCGCCGACGGGCACCGTTCATCCTTCCCGGCGGGTGGCCACCGGTACTCGCTTGCTCGCACGGGCTTCGCCCTACTCGCTCGCAAGGCGAGCACCGGCGTCTCCCGCCTATCGGGTGGCAGCCGCCCCTTCCCGGCGGGTGGCCACCGGTACTCGCTTGCTCGCACGGGCTTCGCCCTACT
>VXTM01000021.1:95447-225090 GCA_009837445.1 Acidimicrobiaceae bacterium | reverse complement strand
CCTTCCCGGCGGGTGGCCACCGGTACTCGCTTGCTCGCACGGGCTTCGCCCTACTCGCTCGCAAGGCGAGCACCGGCGTCTCCCGCCTATCGGGTCGAGCGAGTCCTCCAGTTGCCCCGCGAACCCCGCTAGACGGGGCGGGCGCCTGTGCCGCCGGCACCGTCGCCGGCATCGCCTTTTGCACCGTGCACTGGGCAGCGCCGCCGCCAGGCGCGATCATGGGCGGGTACGCAGAGGCTCTTCCCCGCGGCAGGAAGGGGTGAGCGAGGCGTGGACGACGACACCCGCGACCCACAACTGCTGACAGAGGAGACGGTCGAGCGCGTGGGCCGCTGGCTGGAGGCCGGCGCAGCCCGGGGATCGGGGCGGGACCGGACTGCGGCCCGGCGCCTGGCCGGGGTGGTGACCGACCGGCCCGGGACCGAGTTCGCGATGCGGTTCGTGGACCGGGTCATCCGCCCCGAGGACCCCGCCGTGTCGGCCCGGCAGTTGGCGTCGCTGGTGGAGGAGGCTGAGCTGCCCTCGTTCCTGTCGCCGCTCGACCGGGCGCTCGTGCGGGCCGGCGCCCGCCTCGGCCCCTGGCTGCCCCGGCTGGTCATGCCGCTGGCCCGCCGGCGCATGAGAGCGCTGGTGGGCCACCTCGTGGTCGACTCCGAGCCCGACCGGCTGAGCGCCCACCTCCGGACCCGGGCCCAGGCGGGCTACTCGCTCAACGTGAACATGCTCGGCGAGGCGGTGCTAGGCGAGGCGGAGGCCCGCCGGCGGCACACCGAGGTGCTCGACACCCTGGCCCAGCCCGACGTGGACTACGTGTCGGTGAAGGTTTCCGCGGTGGTGTCGCAGCTGAGCCCCTGGGACTTCGAGGGGTCGCTGGCCCGGGTGACCGAGGCGCTCCGGCCGCTGCTGCGGGCCGCGGCCCGCACCGACCCGCCGACGTTCATCAACCTCGACATGGAGGAGTACCACGACCTGGAGCTGACCACTGCGGCCTTCCAGGCCCTGCTCGAGGAGCCCGAGTTCGCCGCGGTAGACGCGGGCATCGCGGTGCAGGCTTACCTGCCCGACTCGTTCGACGCCCTGAAGTCGCTGGTGGACTGGCACAACGGCCTGGTCGCGGCCGGGCGCCGCTCGGGCTCGATCAAGATCCGGCTGGTGAAGGGCGCCAACCTGGCCATGGAGCGGGTCGAGTCAGCCATGCGGGGGTGGCCGCAGGCGCCGTACGCCACCAAGGCCGGGACCGACGCCAACTACAAGCGCTGCCTCGACTGGGTGCTCACCGCCGAGCGCACGGCGTCGGTGCGGATCGGCGTGGCCAGCCACAACCTGTTCGACGTGGCCTGGGCCGACCTGCTCAGCGCCCGGCGCGGGGTCCGTCACCGGGTGGAGTTCGAGATGCTCGAGGGCATGGCCCCCACCCAGGCCGAGCTGCTGCGGGCCGACGGCAGGGGGGTGCTGCTCTACACCCCGGCGGTGGCCGCCGAGGACTTCGACGTGGCCATCGCCTACCTGTTCCGCCGCCTGGAGGAGAACGCGTCGCCCCAGAACTTCATCCACCACCTGTTCGGCCTGGAACCCGCCAGCGGTGCCTTCCAGGCCGAGGCGGCCAAGTTCCGGGCTGCGGTGGCGGACCGGTGGTCGGTCGGGCGGTCCCCGCGCCGAGGCCAGGACCGCAGCCGGGCAACCCGGCCGGCCGATCCTGCCGGCGGGTTCTTCAACGAGCCCGACACCGACCCGGTGCTGGCCCCCAACCGGGCATGGGCCAGCCGGATCGTCTCCCGGCAGTGGCGGGGACCCGGCACTGCTGTCACCACGACCGTGGACGGGGTGGACCGGGTGGTGGCGGCCGCCGCCGAGGCCCAGCCGGAGTGGGCGGCCCGCCCGCCCGCCGAGCGCCGGGACCTGCTGTGGCGGGTGGCCGACGAGCTGGGCCGCCGGCGCGGCGACCTGGTGGCCGCCATGGTGCACGAGGGCCGCAAGACCGTCGCCGAGGCCGACCCCGAGGTGTCCGAGGCCATCGACTTCGCCCGCTGGTACGGCCAGCGGGCCCTGGACCTCGACGGCACCGCCTTCGCCGGCTCGGGCCTGGCCCGGTTCGAGCTGTTCGGGACGGTGCTGGTGGTGCCGCCGTGGAACTTCCCGGTGGCCATCCCGTCGGGCGGGACCTTCGCGGCCCTGGCCGCGGGCAACGCCGCCATCCTCAAGCCTGCGCCCGAGACGCCCGGCTGTACCGAGATCGTGGCCGAGTGCTGCTGGGCCGCGGGCGTGCCCCGCGGTGCCGTCTCCTACATCCGCACCGCCGACGACGGGGTCGGCCGGCACCTGGTCACCCACCGGGATGTGCATGCGGTGATCCTCACCGGGGCCTACGACACCGCCCAGATGTTCCTGGGCTGGAAGCCGGAAATGAGGCTGCTGGCGGAGACCTCGGGCAAGAACGCCCTGGTCGTCACCCCCAACGCCGACATCGACCTGGCGGTGGCCGACCTGGTGGCCTCCGCGTTCGGACACTCCGGCCAGAAGTGCTCGGCGGCCAGCCTGGCCATCTGCGTGGGGGAGGCCTACCGCTCCAGCCGGCTGCGTCGCCAACTCGTCGACGCGGTGACCAGCCTCAAGGTCGGCCCGAGCACCGATCTGGCCACATCCTTGGGTCCGACCATCGGCGAGCCCGCCGGCAAGCTGCTGCGGGCCCTGACCCGCCTCGAAGACGGTGAGGAGTGGCTGGTCGAACCCCGCCGCCTCAACGCCGGGACGTGGACCCCCGGCGTGCGCCTCGGAGTGCGGCCGGGCTCGTGGTTCCATCGAACGGAGTGCTTCGGCCCGGTGCTGGGCCTCATGAGCGCCGAGACCCTCGACGAGGCCATCGCCGTCCAGAACGCCACGCCCTACGGGCTCACCGGCGGCATCCACACCCTGGATCCCGCCGAGATCGACCGTTGGACCGACGCAGTGGAGGTGGGCAACGCCTACGTCAACCGGGGCACGACCGGCGCCATCGTGCGCCGCCAGCCCTTCGGCGGATGGAAGTGGTCCTCGGTCGGACCCGGCACCAAGGCCGGCGGACCCAACTACGTCGCCCGGCTAGGGACCTGGCACCCGGTCGACACCGGCATCAGCGACGGCGAGTGGCTTGCCGCGGCCCGCGCCAGCGACGAGGCGGCCTGGCAACACGAGTTCGGCGTCGAGCGCGACCCGGCCGGGCTGTTCTGCGAGTCGAACGTGCTGCGCTACCGGCCGCTGGCCCGGGTCGCGTTAAGGGCCGAAACCGACGCCGCGCCCCGCGACGTCACCCGGGTCCGGGCCGCGGCCGGCCGCTGCGGTGTCTCGCTCGTCGAGTCCCACGCCACCGACGAGACCGGCGAACAGTTCGCGGCCCGGCTCGGCTCCCTCGGAGTGGATCGGGTGCGAGTGTTGGGAACCTGCCGCGACGACCTGCGGGTTGCGGCCAACGAGGCCGGCGTTCACCTCGCCGATGACCCGGTCACCGCCGAGGGCCGGGTCGAGCTGCTCCACTACCTGCGCGAGCAGGCCATCAGCCGAACCACTCACCGGTACGGCAACGTCCTTTGATGCCTGTGACCGGCGTCCCCGGCGGGTGGCCACCGGCGTCTCCCGCCTATCGGGTGGCAGCCGTCCCTTCCCGGCGGGTGGCCACCGGTGCTCGCTTGCTCGCACGGACCTCGCCCTACTCGCTCGCAAGCGAGCACCGGCGTCTCCCGCCTATCGGGTGGCAGCGACCCCTTCCCGGCGGGTGGCCCTCCGGCGTCTCCCGCCTATTGGGTCAGTAGTGCCAGCCGAAGGGTGACCAGTCCGGGGGGCGCTTGTTGAGGAAGGCGTCCCGGCCCTCGGCGGCCTCGTCGGTCATGTAGGCCAGCCGGGTGGCCTCGCCCGCGAACACCTGCTGACCGATCAGGCCGTCGTCGGCCAGGTTGAGGGCGAACTTGACCATCCGTTGCGCGGTCGGGCTCTTGGCGTTGATTTCCCGGGCC
Organism: Acidimicrobiaceae bacterium; assembly: GCA_009837445.1. Classification (GTDB taxonomy): domain Bacteria; phylum Actinomycetota; class Acidimicrobiia; order Acidimicrobiales; family Aldehydirespiratoraceae; genus Aldehydirespirator. Next base: position 221,104 of record VXTM01000021.1, on the reverse strand, counting down.
CAATCCAGCGCCACCGCCTCCAACTCGGCGTGTGGGACCACCGCGTTGACCATGCCCATCTCGTGGGCCTCCTGCGCCGAGTAGGTGCGCCCCAGGAAGAAGATCTCCCGGGCCCGCTTCTGGCCGATCAGCTTGGCCAGGTAGGCCGAGCCGAAGCCGCCGTCGAAGCTGGCAACGTCGGTGTCGGTCTGCTTGAACAGGGCGTGCTCGTCGCTGGCCAGGGTCAGGTCGGCCACTGCGTGGAGGCTGTGGCCGCCGCCGACGGCCCAGCCCGGCACCACTGCGATCACCACCTTGGGCATCATGCGGACCAGGCGCTGCACCTCGAGGATGTGCAACCGGCCCGAGCGGCCGGGGTCGATGGTGTCGCCGGTCTCCCCGGTGGCGTACCGGTAGCCGTCGCGGCCCCGGATGCGCTGGTCGCCGCCCGAGCAGAAGGCCCAGCCCCCGTCGCGGGGCGACGGCCCGTTGCCGGTCAGCAGCACGCAGCCCACGTCGCTGGTCATGCGGGCGTGGTCCAGGCACCGGTAGAGCTCGTCCACGGTGTGGGGCCGGAAGGCGTTGCGGACCTCGGGACGGTCGAAGGCCACCCGCACCGTGCCCTGGTCGACAGCCCGGTGGTAGGTGACGTCGGTGAGGTCGTCGAAGCCGTCGATAGTGCGCCAGGCCCCGGGATCGAAGAGCTCTGAGACCACGACGGCACACTACAGCCGCGTCCGGCAGCGGCTGCACCGAGAGGCCGAGCGAATAGGTGTGCGCGAACAGCCTGCACGAGCGAGGCCGTGGCCCGAGCGGCCCGTGAGCGCAGCGAACAAGAGCGGGAATCACCCCCTCGCGGCGCGAAGGGCTCCCATCTATTCGCGGACGCACTAAGCCACGGAGGACCCGCCCATACCGGTGCCAGTAGGGTTGTCCCCGCCGTGAGAGCCGCCCTGCTGTCCGATCCGTTGTCCCCGCTGGAGCTGGTCGACGACGTCGATCTGGCCGACCCCCGCCCGGGCGAGGTGTGCGTGGCCGTGAGCCATAGCGGCATCTGCCACAGCGACCTCACCATCATCGAGGGCGGCTACATGTTCCCGGCAGTGCTGGGTCACGAGGCGGCCGGAATGGTGGTCGGCGTAGGCGAAGCGGTCTCCCACGTGTCCGAGGGCGACAAGGTGATGATCACGCCGCTGGCGCCGTGCGGGCACTGCGACGGCTGTGCCCGCCAGCAGGCCAGCCGCTGCGCGCAGGCCATGAGCTTCGTGGCCGGCACCCGGCCCGATGCCTCGTCGCCGCTCTCGCGCCGCGGCCGGCTGGTGCACCGCGGCCTGGGTGTGGGCGCGTTCGCGGAGCACACGGTGGTGCCGGCCTCCGGCGTGGTCCGCCTCGATGACGACGTGCCCCTGGAAGTGGCCTGCCTGATCGGCTGCGCGGTGCAGACCGGAGTGGGGGCCGTGCTCAACACCGCGTCGGTGGAGCGCGGCGCCACTGTGGTGGTCACCGGTCTGGGCGGCGTCGGGATCTCGGCGGTTCAGGGAGCCCGCATCGCGGGAGCTTCCCGCATCATCGCCTCCGACCCGGTCGAGTCCCGCCGGCAGGCGGCCCTGCGCCTCGGAGCCACCGATGCGGTGGGCGCAGACCCGGCCGAGTTGAAGGCCGCGGTGGCCGAAGCCACCGGGGGCCGGGGAGCCGACTACGCCTTCGAGACGGCCGGCGTGGCCGGCCTCGCGAGCCTGGGGGTGGAGATCACCGGACCCGGCGGCACGACAGTCGTGGTGGGCGCGCCACCGCCCGAGCACACCACCAACATCGGCTCGACCACAGTGTTCATGATCCAGCAGAAGCGGCTGGTGGGCAGCCTGCTAGGCGACTGCTGGCCCAGCCGCGACATCCCGCTCTTGATAGCCCTATGGCAGCGCGGCGACCTAGACCTCGAGTCCATGATCTCGCACAGGGTTCCCCTGTCCGGCGTCAACGAGGGCTTCGACCGCCTCCGAGCTGCTCAAGGCCTAAGAACCGTCGTAGAAGTAGCGCCCTAGACGAACGCCGAAGCGAACACGAGCGAAACGATCGTCATCACCTTGATGAGGATGTTCATCGACGGCCCCGCAGTGTCCTTGAACGGGTCACCAACGGTGTCGCCCACCACCGCGGCCTTGTGGGGCTCAGAGCCCTTGCCGCCATGCGCACCGGCCTCGATGTACTTCTTGGCGTTGTCCCACGCCCCACCGGCGTTGGCCATGAAGATCGCCAGCGCGAAGCCGCTCACCAGCGCTCCGGCCAGGAACCCGCCCAGGGCGTCGACGTCGATGAACCCGATGACGAGGGGCACCACCACGGCCAGCGCACCCGGTGCCAGCATCTCCCGCAGCGATCCCCGGGTGGAGATGGCCACGCACGCCGCGGAGTCCGGCTCCACGCCGGGCGTGCCCTCGCGCAGCCCGGGTATCTCGCGGAACTGGCGGCGCACCTCCTCGATCATCTTGTTGGCGGCCCGGCCCACCGCATCGATGGTGAGGGCGGCGAACAGGAACGGGACCATCGCGCCGAGGAACAGCCCGATGAACACGTCGACCGAGCCGACGTCGAGGCTCAGCACGAAGGACTCGCCCTTCTCGGCGGCCGCGCTGGTAAGGGCCACCTCGAACGATTTGAACAGCGCCAGCGCGGTGAGAGCGGCCGAGCCGACCGCGAAGCCCTTGGCGATGGCGGCGGTGGTGTTGCCCAGCGAGTCGAGCGCGTCGGTGACCTCCCGCACGCTGGGGTCGAGTTCGGCCATCTCGGCGATGCCGCCGGCGTTGTCGGCGATGGGCCCGTAGGCGTCGACCGAGACGACCACTCCGGTGGTGGCCAGCATCCCGACGGCGGCCACTGCGATGCCGTACACGCCGCCGAAGGTCGTGTCGCCGAGGGTCTGCTGTCCGCCCCAGTAGGCGATCAGGACGCCGACGGCGATGAGCCCTACCGAGGCGGCCACCGACACCATCCCGGCCGACACCCCGGACAGCACGGTGGTGGCGGGGCCGGTCTCGGCCTGGGAGGCGATCCGGCGCACCGGCGGGAAGTGGTCGCTGGTCCAGATCTCGGCCACCTTGCCGATGCCCCAGCCCACTATCAGCCCGCCGATGACCGACAGGGGCAGCCCGTACCAGGCCTCGAAGAGGTCGCCGTCGCCGAAGAAGACCCGGCCCATGATCAGGGTGCCGATGACGGTGAGGATCATGGCCACCGTGGTGCCCCGGTGGAGCTGCTTGGCCAGTGCCTTGACCTCGGTGCTGCTGCCGCCTCGCACCGCGAACGAGCCGATGATGGCCCCGATCATTCCGACGAAGGCCACCGCCATCGGGAACACCAGCAGCTGGACGATCGGCTCTTGGTCGGCCGCGTCGGCGGCGAGGCCGAAACTGAAGGCGGTGAGGGCCACCGGCGCGATGATCGAGCCCGAGTAGCTCTCGAACAGGTCGGCACCCATTCCGGCGACATCGCCCACGTTGTCTCCGACGGCGTCGGCGATGGTGGCCGGGTTGCGGGGGTCGTCCTCGGGGATGCCGGCCTCGACCTTGCCGACCAGGTCGCCACCCACGTCGGCGGCCTTGGTGTAGATGCCCCCGCCCACCCTGGAGAACAGGGCGATGGAGCTGGCGCCCAGGCCGAAGGCGGTGAAGATCTCGAAGGCATCGTCGGTGCCGATCCACTCGACGAACAGCAGGTACGTGAACGTGAGTCCCAGCAGCGACAGCCCGGCCACCGAGAAGCCCATGACCGCGCCGCCCCGGAAGGCGAGCGGCAGCGCCTTGGCCGGTCCGTCGATGGCTGCGTTGGTAGTGCGGGCGTTGGCCCTAGTGGCCACGGTCATGCCCGCGTACCCGGCGCCGGCCGACAGCACCGCGCCCAGCAGGTAGCTCAGGAACGACAGGGCCACGCCGGTGATCACCGGTATCAGCACCGCCATGATCACCACGAAGCCCGCCACCCAGGTGTACTCCTGGCGCAGGAAGGCCCGGGCGCCGGCCTGTATCTGCTTCATGATCGCGACCATCCGCTCGTTGCCGGGCGGGGCCGAGGACACGTCCTTGAAGAAGAAGGCTGCGAGTGCGAGTGCCGCCAGGGCCGACACCAGCGCGATGTACGGAATTGCTTGCAAGAGTCTGCTCCCTTCAGTGAAGGCGTAGAACTTTGCGAGCCTACTCTTGGGCGGTGGATTCAGTGGCGGAGGCCAAGGCCCGGCTCCGGGCCGCCATGCGGGCCCGGCGGGCCGGGCTGAGCCCCGCCGATGTGGCTGCGGCCTCCGCCGCGGTGGGGCGCAGGCTCCAGTCGCTGCCGGCGATGGCCGAGGCCCGGCGGGTGGCCGCCTACCTGGCGGTGAGGGGCGAGGTTCCCCTCGACGGGCTCCTGGACGGCGAGCGCCGCGAGGTGTTCACCCTTCCCCGCGTGGTGGGGGACGACCTGGAGTTCGTGGCCTGGCGCGACGGCCAGACGCTCGAGCCGGGGGCGTTCGGGATTCCCGAGCCGGTCGGCGGCGAGGTGGTGGCCTTCGCCGACCACGACCTCGTCCTGGTGCCCCTCACCGCCTTCGACGGGGGCTGTCACCGGCTGGGGCAGGGCGGCGGGTTCTACGACCGTGCCCTGGCTGCGTTGGCCCCCGATGCGGCCCGGCCGGTGACCGTGGGGGTCGCGCACTCCTTCCAGCAGGTCGACGTAGTTCCCCGGGACTCGTGGGACGTCCCTCTCGACGCGGTCGTCACCGAAACCGGCCTGGTCATTGCGGAGGGCGGCCCGCTGGCCTGATCGTGCCCGCAGGCGGTCCGAGGCGCTAGAAATTAGGCGTGCATGTCATCGTCGTGGGGGCCGGCGAGGTCGGTTCCTACGTCGCCGCCCGCCTCAGCCACGAGCGCCACAACGTGTCGGTGGTCGACATCGACGCCCACCGCCTCCGCCAGGTCGCAGCTGACTTGGACGTGCTCACGGTAGAGGGCAGCGGCACCCATCCCAGCGTGCTCGCCGATGCGGGGATCGACAACTGCGACTTGGTGGTGTCGGTTACGAGCAAGGACGAGGTGAACCTGGTGGCGTCGCTCATCGCCAAGCAGCACGGCGTGGAGCGGACCATCGTGCGCATCGAGTCGGCGGAACTGCGGAGCAGAGCCTCGTCGGAGTTGCTGCAGGCGTTCAGGGCCGACCTTGTCATAGATCCCGACCGCCAGACGGCGGAGCGGATCCTCAACCTGCTCGACTACCCGGGGGCATCGGAGATCCTGGTCATGGCCCAGGGGGAGGCCATCGTGATCGGGGCCCGCCTCGAGGCCGGCGCCCCAATCGTGGGCCGACGCCTGTCGGACCTGGCGGCCGAGTACGAGCCCGACTGGGAGTTCATGGTCGGATCGATCTCCCGGGGCGACGCCACCTACATTCCCCGCACCGACTACCGGTTGATGGAGGGCGATCTGGTGCGGGTGGTGTGCAAGCGGGGGGCCCGTCGCAGGGTGGCCAGACTCCTCGGGCTAGGCACCGGCACGGCCCGCCATGTGCTACTGCTGGGCGGGGGCCACACGGCCGAGATCCTCGCGGCCCGGCTGGTGGCGCGCGGCGTGGAGGTGGTGATCGTCGAGCGCGACGCCGAGCGGGCCCTGGAGCTGGCCGAGGACCTGACCGATGTGCAGGTATTCGAGGGCGACATCACCGATGCCGACCTGCTGGAGGAGGCGGACCTGGGCCGGTTCGATGCCGTCGCCGCGCTCACCGGCGAGGACGAGGCCAACATACTGGCCTGCCTCTACGCCAAGTCGGTGGGCGTCACCGAGACCATCGCGGTGGTGCACAAGCTGGCCCTGCTGTCGCTGCTCGACTCCGCCGGCGTCGATGTGGCCCTTTCGCCCCGAACCGCCACCGCCGACGGCGTCATGCGCTTCGTGCGCGGCGACGTGGCCGCAGTGGCGACCTTCCTGCAGTCCGACGCCGAGGTGGTCGAGCTTGAGGTCGAGAAGGGAAGCCCGGCCGACAACTCTCTGGTGAGGGATCTGAAGCTGCCGAAGGGCATCCTGATCGGGGCCATCGTGCGCGACGGGAAACCGCATATCGCCCGAGGCAGGAGCCGGCTGCGGGGTCGCGACCATGTGGTCGCCTTCGCCACTCCGGACTCGGTGCGGGAGGTCCACCAGCTGTTGACGTGCGACGAGTAGGCGGCGCAGGGAGCCGCCTGGCTGCTGGCAGGCTGCGTCGGGGCCGCCTCAATCGTACCCGTCCGCTGATCGCCGGCAGGACCGACGAGGCACCGGCCCGGGTCGTCTCATGGGCGCTGGCGTCGATTGTCGATGCCGGGCTCGTCGTCGGCGTGGGGACCATGCTCTGCGGCCTGGCCGGCATCGGCGACGACAACGCCGACGCGGTCGCCTTCGCCTGCGTGGGGGCCGCCTGCGCGATCGTCGCCGCAGTCGCGAGACAGCGGGTGGCGGCACCGGAGCGGGCTACCGCGGGCCGGGTCTTCGCCGGCATCGGCCTGCTGTGGACGCTGCTGGTGCTGTTCGGCGCGGCCGTCTACGCGGGCACGGGCGCGCTGAGAAGCTTCGACGACGCCCTGGTGGAGTCCGCTGCCGGATTCACGACGACCGCGGTCACCCTGCTCGACGCCTCCGAGGCGTCGCGCACTGTGCTGCTGTTCAGGGGCGTCACCAGCTGGGTGGGAGGTCTGATCGCGATCCTGATCGCGGTCGTGACCCTGCCGGTGGTGCTGCGCTCCACCGCGCTCATCGGCTACACCACCGGGCGGCGGGGGATGGACCTCGTGCCCAACGCCTCCGTCGGGACCCGGCGGGTGCTCGTGCTGTACGGGGGCTTCACCGCGGCCTGCGTGGTCGCCTACCTGCTCTGTGGCCTCGGGCTGACCGAGGCCCTCGTCCTCGGGCTGGGAACGGCCTCCACCGGAGGGTTCACCGGACGGGCCGATTCGCTGGCCGGCTACGGCGCCGGCCCCCAAGCGGTCGCAGCGGCCGGGATGCTCGTCGCGGGCGCGGGGATCTTCCTGATCTGGTGGATCGCCCGCGGCAGGCTCCGGCCCCTGTGGCGCTCCCAGGAGCTCAGGACCTTCGTGCTGCTGCTCGCGGTGGCCACTGCCGCGATGGCCGTGCACCGCGACATCGGATGGGGAGAAGCCGGCTTCATGGCGGTCTCGATGATGAGCACCACCGGATTTGCGGTCGCCGACTGGACCGGGTGGGGGACTTCGGCGACGGTGATAATGCTCGTCGCGGCCGGGATTGGGACGATGATGGGCTCGCCGGGCGGCGGGATGAAGGTCATGCGGGCCCGCCTGCTGATGGGTTCCGCCGGGGGAGAGCTGCGCCGCCAGCTCGATCCCTACGCCCTGATCCTAGTGAGGCGCGACGGCGAGACCCTGTCGCGCCGCACCCTCGACCGTCTGGGCGGGCATCAGATCGCCTGGGTCGCGCTGGTCGGGGTCGGCGTGCTGCTGCTGGGCATCTCGGGCGTGTCGCTGCTGGGCAGCGTGTGGGCATCGGTGAGCGCGGTCAGCACCGTCGGCCCCGCCATGGGCGAGATCGGTGCCTTCGGCCGCCTGGAGGGCCTGGACTGGCCGGGCCGGCTGGCGCTGGTGCCGCTGATGATGGCGGGCCGGATGTCGATCCCGCCCCTCATGGCCGGCGTGGGCCTGTTGCTGCGCTGGTACCGGACGGCTGTCCGGCAGTCCCGTTTCCTGGTGGTGCGGGCCGAGCAGCGCCGCGATCCGCGTCCGGAATCCGCCGACGCCGATGGCTAGACGTCTAGTCCTCTCCGCGGCAGGCCCTGCGGGAGCGCCCCTGCGCGGCCGGTTCGCCTCGACGACGCTGCACGTGATCGGCATCGCCCTGGCTGCGATGTCGGTCGGGATGCTGGCCTGCGGGCTGCTGGAGGCCTTCACCACCGGGCGGGACACCGCTGCGCTGGTGGTCTCCGGGCTGGTGACCGGCACGGCCGGCGGCCTGATGTGGTACCTCACTCGCCCCGGCGAGATCCGCAAGCGCCACGTCTTCAGCACCGTGGCGTCGACATGGGTGGCCATCACCTGCGTGGGCGCGGTGCCGTTCGTTCTGGCCGGCACGTTCGCCACCGGCGGCGCAGGCTTCGTCGAGCAGGTCGTCAATAGCGTGTTCGAGTCGGCATCGGGATATTCGGCCAGCGGCTCCACCGTCCTGGCCGACTTCGAGATGCCCGGCCGCGGCCTGATGATGTACCGCCAGCTCACCCATTGGTACGGCGGCATGGGCGTGGTGGTGCTGGCGGTGGCGGTGCTGCCGTTCCTCGGTGTCGGCGGCCTGGAGTTGATCACAGCTGAGGCGCCCGGGCCGTCGTCCGATCGCCTCACCCCCCGGGTGAGCGAGACCGCCCGGCGGCTGTGGATGGTCTACATCGGTTTCACCATCTGCGCCGCGGTGGCCTTCTTCGTGGCCGATGGCTTCTCCTCGATCTACGACGCGGTGGCCCACGCCTTCACGGTCGCAGCCACCGGGGGATTCTCACCGTACGCGGACTCGATCGGCCACTACGACAGCGTGGCCGTCGAGACGGTGGTGATCGTGTGCATGATCCTGGGGGGCACCAGCTTCACGCTGCACTGGAGGGCGGTGGCCAACCGCACGGTGCCGTATCACCGCAACAGCGAGTTCCGCACGTACCTGGCGATGCTGGGCGTGGCCGCGACCGTCATCGTGCTGCTGCTGTGGCTGGAGAACCACCTGTCGCTGAGCTCGTCGATACGGGCTGCGGTGTTCACGGTGGTGTCGCTGGGCACCAGCACCGGCTTGTCCAACGCCACCGGACCGGGCTCGCCCGGCGACTACGTGACGTGGGTGGCCGGGGCCCAGCTGGTGCTGCTGTTCCTGATGGTGGTGGGCGGCTGCACCGGCTCGACTTCTGGCGGCATCAAGGTGATGCGGATGCGGGTGCTCTCGCTGACGATGCTGCGGGGCGTACAGCACACCCAGACACCCAGCGCGGTGATCCCGATCCGGCTCGGGCGCGACATCGTCAGCGAGAGGGTGGTGTCGCGGGTGGCCGGCTTCTTCCTGCTCCACTTCCTGCTGGTGATCTGCGGGATGCTGGCCGTGACCGCGCTGGAGGGTGACCTCGAGTCCGCCCTGGGGGCGGTCGTGTCGGCGCTGGGGAACATGGGCCCGGCGCTGGGCGAGGCCGGCCCCACGTCCAACTATGCGGCGGCCTTCAGCCAGCCGGCCAGGCTCGTGCTGGCGCTTCTGATGGTCATCGGCCGCCTGGAGATCTTCCCGATCCTGCTGGCCGCCCTGAACCTGGCCGACCGGGGCAGCGCGGCGGTGCGCCGCGGCCGCTTCTCCCTCCAGAACCTGTCGCGGCGCCTCGATTTGGGCGAATGACGGGGTTTCTCGGTATCTTGGTGCAAGCGTTTCGAGCGGTGATGGGCCAATGATGTCCCTGCCGCTGCCGTGCTAGCCGCGGTTCGGGCACCAACAATCAGCTCGGGGAACGCCACCTACGACGATCCAGCCTCCGCGAGGAGACCGATGGCTGCCGACCCCGCCCAGCGCCAGGGCCTCTATGACCCGCAGAACGAGCACGACTCGTGCGGCGTCAGCTTCGTGTGCAACATCGGCGGCAAGGCATCCCACGATGTGGTGGCCCTCGGGGTCAAGGCGCTGTGCAACCTTGAGCACCGGGGAGCGCTGGGCGCCGACCCGCTCACCGGTGACGGTGCCGGCATCCTGATCCAGATACCTGACCGCTTCCTGCGAGACGTGGTCGACCATGAGCTGCCGCCGGCGGGGCAGTACGCCACCGGGATCGGCTTCCTGCCCCAGGCGGTCGACGACGCCGAGAAGGCCGCCGAGCAGGTGGAGCGGATCGTGCGCGCCGAGGGCCTGCACGTCATCGGATGGCGGGAGGTTCCGGTCGACACGTCGGTGCTGGGGCCGGGCTCGCGGGCCGCGATGCCGAGCTTCCGCCAGGTGTTCATCGCGGGCGACGACCTTGCCGGCATCGAGCTGGACCGGCGGGTGTACGTCGTGCGCAAGCGCATCGAGCACGAGATCGGGCCGGGCGGCGCGGGCTACTCGGCGGCCGAGGACGACGAGGCGGCCATGGGCAACGCCGCGCCGCCCCATACCGGCGTGTACTTCCCGAGCCTCAGCGCCAGGACCCTCGTCTACAAGGGGATGCTCATCTCCCGTCAGCTCACGTCGTTCTACGCCGACCTGCGTGACGAACGGGTGGAGAGCGCGCTGGCGCTGGTCCACTCCCGGTTCTCGACCAACACCTTCCCGTCGTGGCCGCTGGCCCACCCCTACCGCATGATCGCCCACAACGGTGAGATCAACACCATCGCCGGCAACCGCAACTGGATGCGGGCCCGCGAGACCCTGCTGTCGTCGCCGCACCTGGAGGGCATCGAGAGGGCCTTCCCGATCTGCACCCCCGGCGCCAGCGACACCGCCGGCTTCGACGAGGTGCTCGAACTGCTGACCCTCGGCGGCTACTCGATGGCCGAGGCGGTGCTGATGATGATCCCCGAGCCGTGGGAGCATCACGCCGAGATGAGCGCCGAGCGCACGGCGTTCTACCAGTACCACGCCACCCGCATGGAGCCGTGGGACGGTCCCGCCTCGATCGCCTTCACCGATGGCACCGTCATCGGCGCGGTGCTGGACCGCAACGGCCTGCGTCCCTCCCGCTACCAGGTCACCAGCGACGGCCTGGTGGTGATGGCCTCGGAGACCGGCGTCATCGACGTGCCCCAGAGCTCGGTGGTTGAGAAGGGACGGCTTCAGCCCGGGCGCATGTTCCTGATCGACACCGCCGAGGGCCGCATCGTGCGCGACGACGAGATCAAGGACCGCCTCGCCTCGGGCCGCCCCTACGGGCTGTGGCTGGACCAGAACCTGGTCCGTCTCGAAGACCTGCCGGCCCGCGAGCGCCAGCGGCGCGAGGAGGGCTCGCTGATCCAGCGCCAGCAGGTGTTCGGGCACACCCACGAGGAGCACCGGCTGCTGCTAGCCCCCATGGCCGTCAACGGCAAGGAGGCGCTGGGCTCGATGGGCACAGACACGCCTCCGGCGGTGCTGTCGGACCGCAACCGGCCCATCTACGACTTCTTCAAGCAGCTCTTCGCCCAGGTGACCAACCCGCCGCTCGACGCGATTCGCGAGGAGCTGGTCACGTCGCTGTACGCCCGGGTCGGGCCCGAGGGCAACCTCTTCGACCCGCAGCCGTCGTCGTGCCGGACCGTGCACCTCGACAGCCCCGTCATAACCGACGCCGAGCTGGACCGGCTGGTGGAGGTCGACGGGCCTGACGGACTCCAGGACTTCCACGCCGAGGTGCTGCCCGCCCTGTTCGTGGTCGCCGACGGCGGTGACGGCCTCAGCCGGGCTCTGGACGGCCTGTGCAACGCGGCCTCCGCGGCCATCGCGACCGGTGCCAACATCCTGGTGGTGTCGGACCGGGGCAGCGACGAGCGGATGGCTCCCATCCCGTCGCTGCTGGCCGTCTCGGCCGTGCACCAGCACTTGGTGCGGGAGCGCACCCGCACCCGGGTGGGCCTGGTGTCGGAGACCGGCGACGCCCGCGAAGTGCACCACCTGTGCCTTCATCTCGGGTTCGGCGCCAACGCCGTCAACCCCTACCTGGCCTTCGAGACGATCACCCAGATGGCGACGGAGGGGCTGCACGGGCTGGACCCGGCCGTCGGGGTCGAGGCCGCCCATCGCAACTTCATCAAGGCCGCCTGCGCGGGGATCCTCAAGGTGATGTCCAAGATGGGCATCTCGACGGTGGCCTCCTACACGGGCGCCCAGATCTTCGAGGCCATCGGGCTCGGCCCGGAGCTGGTGGACAAGTACTTCACCGGCACGGCCAGCCGCCTCGGCGGCATCGGCATCGATGAGATCGCGGCCGCGGTGGCGGTGCGTCACCGGCGGGCCTTCGGCGCCAACCCGACCCGCCGGGCCCACCGCACCATCGAGGCCGGCGGCGAGTACCAGTGGCGGCGCGAGGGCGAGTACCACCTGTTCAACCCGGAGACCGTGTTCAAGCTGCAGCACGCCACCCGCGAGCGCCGCTTCGACATCTTCCGGGAGTACACCCGGCGCGTCGACGACCAGTCGAACCGGCTCGGCACGCTGCGGGGGCTGTTCCGGTTCCGCACCGGCGTGCGGCCCCCGGTCCCGATCGAGGAGGTCGAGCCGGTATCAGAGATCGTCAAGCGGTTCGCTACCGGCGCCATGAGCTACGGCTCGATCTCCAAGGAAGCCCACGAGACCCTGGCCATCGCCATGAACCGCATCGGGGGCAAGTCCAACACCGGAGAGGGCGGCGAGGACGCCGACCGCTACGTGCGCGACCCCAACGGGGACCTGCGCCGCAGCGCGGTGAAGCAGGCCGCTTCGGGCCGCTTCGGGGTGACCAGCGAATACCTGGTCAACGCGGACGACATCCAGATCAAGATGGCCCAGGGAGCCAAGCCCGGCGAAGGCGGCCAGCTTCCGGGCCACAAGGTGTACCCGTGGATCGCCAAGACCCGCCACTCCACCCCCGGGGTCGGGCTCATCTCGCCGCCGCCCCACCACGACATCTACTCCATCGAGGACCTGGCCCAGCTCATCCACGACCTCAAGAACGCCAACCCCGCAGCCCGCATCCACGTGAAGCTGGTGGCCGAGGTCGGGGTGGGCACCGTCGCCGCCGGGGTGTCCAAGGCCCACGCCGACGTGGTCCTCATCTCCGGCCACGACGGCGGGACGGGCGCCTCGCCGCTCACCTCGATCAAGCACGCCGGCGCCCCCTGGGAGCTGGGTCTGGCCGAGACCCAGCAGACGCTGCTGCTCAACGACCTTCGGGACCGCATCGTGGTGCAGGTCGACGGCCAGCTCAAGACCGGCCGCGACGTGGTGATCTCCGCGCTGCTGGGCGCCGAGGAGTTCGGTTTCGCCACCGCGCCTCTGGTGGTGATGGGCTGCGTGATGATGCGGGTGTGCCACCTCGACACCTGCCCGGTGGGCGTGGCCACCCAGAACCCCGAACTGCGCAAGAAGTTCACGGGACAGCCCGAGTTCGTGGTCACCTTCTTCGAGTTCATCGCCGAGGAGGTGCGGGCCCTGCTGGCCTCCCTCGGGTTCCGCACCATCGAGGAGGCCGTCGGGCAGGTCGAGCTGCTCGACACCACCGAGGCCGTCGACCACTGGAAGGCGAGCGGCCTGGACCTCTCGCCCATCCTGCACCTCCCGCCGCTGGGGCCCGACTCGGTCCGTCACCAGAGCATCGAGCAGGACCACGGCCTCGACCGGGCCCTGGACCAGACCCTCACCCAGCTGGCCGAGGGCGCGCTCGACGACGGCCGTCCGGTGACCATCGACATCCCGATCCGCAACGTCAACCGGACCGTGGGGACCCTGCTCGGTAGCGAGGTGACCAGGCGCTACGGAGCCGGGGGCCTGCCCGACGACACCATCGTGGTGAGCTTCACCGGCTCTGCGGGCACCTCGTTCGGGGCCTTCGTGCCCAGGGGCATCACGTTGCGCCTCGAGGGCGACGCCAACGACTACGTCGGCAAGGGCCTCTCCGGTGGCCGCATCGTCGTCAGGCCGCCGGCCGGCGCCAACTTCGCGGCCGAGGACAACGTCATCGCAGGCAACGTGATCGGCTACGGGGCCACCAGCGGCGAGATGTACCTGCGGGGCCTGGTGGGGGAGCGGTTCTGCGTCCGCAACTCGGGGGCCACCGCGGTCGTCGAGGGCGTCGGCGACCACGGCTGCGAGTACATGACCGGCGGGCGGGCCGTCGTGCTCGGCCCGGTGGGCCGCAACTTCGCGGCGGGGATGTCGGGCGGCGTCGCCTTCGTCTACGACCCCAAGGGCAAGCTTCCAATCCGGGTCAACCCGGAGATGGTCGAGCTGGAGCCGCTCGACGCCGAGGACTTCGTCTGGCTGCGCCACCGGGTGGAGCGCCACCGCCATGAGACCGGCAGCGAGGTGGCGGCCCGGCTGCTGGACGACTGGGCCTCGGCCTCGCGGAGCTTCGTCAAGGTCATGCCCATGGACTACAAGCGGGTGATGCTGGCCGCCGAGCAGGCCCGGGCCGAGGGCACCGACGAGGTGGCCGCCGTGATGGCCGCCGCGCATGGCTGACCCCCGCGGCTTCCTGGTCCATGACCGGGAGCTGCCGACCCGCCGACCGGTTCCGGTGCGGCTCAGGGACTGGCGCGAGGTGTACGAGCACTTCCCGGAGGAGAAGCTCCGCCAGCAGGCGTCGCGCTGCATGGACTGCGGCATCCCGTTCTGCAACAGCGGCTGCCCTCTGGGGAACCTGATCCCGGACTGGAACGACCTCGTGTACCGCCGCCACTGGCGACGGGCCATCGAGCGCCTCCACGCCACCAACAACTTCCCGGAGTTCACCGGCCGGCTGTGCCCGGCACCGTGCGAGGCGGCCTGCGTGCTGGGCATCCACGAGCCGCCGGTGACCATCAAGCAGGTCGAGGTCGAGATCGTCGACCGGGCCTGGGCCGAGGGCTGGATAGTCCCCCAGCCGGCTGCCGTCAGCACCGGAAACCGCGTGGCCGTGGTCGGGTCGGGGCCGGCCGGTCTGGCCGCGGCCCAGCAACTCACCCGGGCCGGCCACCGGGTGGTGGTGTTCGAGCGGGCCGACCGGATCGGGGGCCTGCTGCGCTACGGGATCCCCGAGTTCAAGATGGAGAAGCGCCACCTCGACCGCCGCCTGGCCCAGATGGAGGCCGAGGGGACCGAGTTCCGGCCGGGAACCGACGTGGGCGCTGACATCAGTGCCGCCGAGCTGATGGACGGCTTCGACGCGGCGGTGCTGGCCTGCGGGGCCACCGCCTGGCGGGACCTGCCCATTCCGGGCCGGGAGCTGAACGGCGTGTACCAGGCCATGGAGTACCTGCCCGGATCCAACCGGGTCCAGGAGGGCGACCTCGACGAGCCGCCCATCACCGCCGAGGGCAAGCGGGTGGTGATCATCGGCGGGGGAGACACCGGCGCCGACTGCCTGGGCACCGCCCACCGCCAGCAGGCCGCCTCCATCCGCCAGTTCGAGATCATGCCCCGCCCGCCCGACGAGCGTCCCGACGCCAACCCGTGGCCGACCTGGCCCATGATCTACCGGGTGTCGTCGGCCCACGAGGAGGGCGGCGATCGCGACTACGCCATCAACACCACCTCCTTCCTCGGCGACGGGCACGGCAACCTGGCCGCGCTGGCCACCGTGCGGGTGGAGCAGACGATCACCGACGGCCGGATGAGCTTCGACCCGGTCCCCGGCACCGAGGAGGAGATCCCGGCGGAGCTGGTGCTTCTGGCCATGGGCTTCGTCGGTCCCGAGCAGGGGCCGCTCATTGAGCAGTTCGGGGTGGAGCTCGACGGCCGGGGCAACGTGGCCCGCGACGACCGCTGGGCCACCAACGTCGACGGCGTCTACGTGTGCGGCGACATGGGGCGGGGCCAGAGCCTGATCGTTTGGGCCATCGCCGAGGGCCGGGCCTGCGCGGCCGCGGTGGACGCCGACCTGACCGGGGCCACCGAACTACCCGCGGTGGTCACCCCCGCCTCGATGCCCCTGCGGTAGCCCGCCGCCGAAGGTGAAGCGCCTGGGCCACAGTCACGGCGTAGTCGCAGGCCAGGGCAAGGATGGCGGCCATGCCGAGGATGTGGACCGACTCGAACCTGAACGGCCAGATGAAGTCGGGCGGGTAGCGCAGGCGGTACTGCTGGATCAGCACGAACAGCAGCGCGATGCCCAGCGACACGGCGGCAGTCATCGGCGGCAGCCACCACAGCCGGCGGTGGCGCAGGGCGAGCACGGTCACGACACCTGCGAGCAGTGCCATGGCGTGCCAGTCGGGCACGCTGGCCGCGGCCAGAGCGGTGGCAGCCGCGGCCGCGACGGTGGCCGCAGCCGTTGACGAGGGGTGCATCTCTGCCTGGTGCCAGGGCCAGCGCAGGACGGGCCGTTCGGGCTCGGTACGGGCCAGGGCCGAACGGGGCGGGCCGCGGTCGGGGCGGCCCCGCCAGGCGATGAGCGCAGCCGCGGCCACGGCCAGCACCGACAGGCGCAGCGCCCAGTCCACCAGCCTCTGGGGCGTCCAGCGCAGCTCCACCACCGCGTCCGCTCCGGCGGGCAGCAGCCAGCCGTTGGCGAAGCCGTCGATCACCACCGGCGGACCCAGATCGGCGCCGTCGATGGTGGCCTCCCAGCCCCGGTTGTGGCTCTGGCCCAGCACGAGCCACCGGTCGGTGTCCCGGCCGGGGACCCGCACCGTGTAGGAGGTGTCGCGGTGGCGGACCGCGTCCACGCGGCCGGTGCCTGCCGGCGCGAGCACCCGCCGCGGGCCGCTCAGCACCAACTGGTCGATGTCGAAGCCGGTGCGTGATCCAGGCTCGGTCATGACCAGACTCTCGGGGGATCCAAGCACGGCCGGTGCGCAACCCTCGACCCTCAACTCCCGGCGGGCCAGCCCGTCGGCGGCCGTGCCGGTTATGCGCACCGGCACGGCCCGGCCGTCGATGGTCAACAGATCGTCGCGGCAGCCCGTGTCGATGCCCGCGGACGGGTCGAGCCTCGGGCTGTCACCGACCCGCACCTCGGCCACCGACACCGGCAGGGCCACCATGCCGTTGCTGTACCAGTCCCGGGTCAGGCGCTCGGCCACATCGACGAACACCAGCCGCAGCGTGGTTCCGGCGCTCGCAAGCGGAATGGTCACGGTCGCGGTCGTGTCGGGCGCAGTACCCGCCGACGCACCCGACGCACCCGACAGACCCAGCTCATAGGTCCCCGCGTCGGTGCCGTCCACCAGTACCTGAACCGCGGCCGGAGTGGAGTGGAGTTCGTCCACCACTACGTCTAGCTCGATGACGCCCGGCTCGAACGCCACCGCGCGGCTCAGCTCCAGCCACTGACCGGCCTGGGGGCCGAAACGGCCGGTCCACGCGGTCGTCCCGTCACCGTCGAGGACCGAGGGCGCCCGGCTGGGAAGGTCGCCCGCCAGATGCCCCGACGACGAGGCCCGGCCTGCGGCCGTATCAGCCAGCCCGACGAGCTCGTCGATCAGCCCCGCAGGTGCAGTGGTCGCCAGCCGGGCCGTGCCCGAGACCTCGACGTCCAAGCCGCCCGGCAGCGGGACCGCTCGCACCATCCGCAGTTCCGGGTCGGTGCGCACCGGCTCCCGGGGGTCGGACCGCTCCCGGGTCAGGACCACCGTCACTGCGTGATCGTCCAGCCCACCGCCTATGCGGTCGAGCAGGGCTCGGGGGGTGCGTATCACCTCCAGCACCGGTCCCAGGCCGAGGTCGACCTCGGCGAAGCCGACCGGCGCCACCGCGGGGTAGGTGACCCGGCGCCCGATGCTCGTGCCGGTTATCTCGATCTCTATCACCGACACCTCCATCCGCAGCGGAACCGTCTGGCCCTGCGGCGACAGGGACCGCGCGTCCAGCGCGACGGTGACCGGGCGACCGGAGTCGACGCTGATCTCCACTTCGGTGATGTGACGGTCGTTCTCGACGGTGTGGCGTTCCGAGCGGCCCTGGGGTTGCACCAGGCGCATCGACTCCACCATCGCCGGCTCGGCCAGCGTCAGGCGCAGCCGCTCGCCGATGGCCTCGCTGAACGCGGCCACCACCCAGGCCGTGTCCAGCGAGCCGTCCAGGGCGTTGTAGGGCCGGTCGTCGTTGGTGTAGGTGACCGGGTTGCCGTGGCCGGTGGCCTGGGCCGCCACCGGGCCGCGCTGCTCGCTCACGGTGCGGACATCGTCGACCGGGCCGGTGTTGGCCGCGATGGCCTCGTAGTCGAAGGCGGGCAGGCGGTTGTCGAGAGGGTCATGGCGCATCGGCTGCTCGGAGGCCTGCTCGGTGTGGCCCCGGTTCTCTCGCAGGGTCCCCCAGCGCTGGGCCCGGCGCCGGTTGGAGTCGGTCACCACTATGTGGGCCGGCTCCGACAGCACCAAGTCGCCGAGCGCTGGATCGGCGGCCACATCCGCGGCGAACACCAGGGACCGGTCGAGGTCGATGACCCCCGCGCCGGCCGCGTCGACGATCCCGTCGGCGTCGCCGACGAGCACCGTCGCCCCGGCCACCGGCCGGGTGCGCACCACCGGCAGCGGATCGTCGACCTCGTAGCGGGATACCGGCGAGGGGTGCTCGGCGTCGGCGGGGCGGGCCAGGTGGATCTCGTCGACCAGGGTCTGTTCCGGTCCGGCCACGTTGGGCACGGGTTCACCGAAGCCCTCAGCCATCCCCAGGCCCGGTACCCGGCGCAGGAAGTCGGCGGTCTCGACCGGCCTCGGGGTCCGGTAGCGCTCGAAGATCAGGTCGGCGCGGTGCACCACGTCCCCCACCGACATGAGCCGGGCGACCGGGCCCAGGCTGGCCGGGTCCAGCGTTCCCTCCTGGAGCCGCCGGTCGGCGGCGCCGAGGAGCGACGCCGACTGGGCCGAGCCGAACGGAACCAGCTCGCGGGCGACGTAGCCCCGGTCCATCAGGCCCGGCGTGATGGGGTCCACGGTGTTGCCCCAGCGGTAGGAGGCGAAGTCCGATCCGGGGATCTCCCACACACGGCTCTCGCCGGTGTCGTTGCCGCGGTCGAGGGCCTCGGCGGCTTCCAGCCAGTACTCGGGAACCTCCTCGGGCCGGTTGAGGTGCTCCTCCACCATGCGGATCCTCCACATGGCCGGGTTGTTGAGCACCACGCCGACCAGCACCAGCCCGGCCGCGATCGCTCCGACCCTCCGCATCCTCGAGGCCAGGGCATTGACCCCGACGCCGAGAAACACCGCCATGGCCAGGGCCAGGAGGGGAACAGCCCTCGGCAGCGATCTCATGGCCAGCAGCGGACCGGTGCGGGAGTAGCGCTCGAAGAGCGATCCAAGCAGCGATGGGTCCTCGGGCGGATGGAATCCCACCGCGATCAGGGCGCCCACCGCGGCCAGCAGCACGAAGTAGCTCCGGTGGCGCCAGCGCACCAGCGCGGCCGAGCCCAGTGCGAGGGTGGCCAGCCCGAACCCGACGAAGATCAGCCACCCGCCCTGGGTGTAGGCGACGCTGGGCTCGATCCAGGGGCCGAGCTTGTCGTTGCCGTAGAAGAACCAGTAGCCGAGGCCGCGCAGCACCTCGGGAGCGGTCGAGGCCAGCGCCACCACCTCGCGGCTCTCGGTGTAGCGCAGGACGTTCAGGCTGTAGCCGCCCTGCAATGCGAGGCCTGCCATCCACCACAGCGACACCGCGACGGTGAGAACACCGATGCGGGTTGCGGTAGCCAGCGCCCGGCGCGGTCCGATGCTGCGGTCGGTGACCGCGGCATGGATGAGCCACAGCACCGGCCCGAGCCCGGCCAGCGCCAGGCTGGTGGCGTTGACGCTGCCGACGGTCACGACTGCGAGCGCGAAGAGCGCCGGGTGCCGCCAGCCGCCGGCGCGGGCCGAGCGGACGGTCAGCCCGATCAGCCAGCCCAATCCGGCCCAGGGCAGCAGGACGGCCGAGATGCGGGCCGAGTAGTTCAGCGCGTAAGGGCTCAGCTCGTAGGCGAGCATGGCGATCAGCAGGCCCCGGCCGTCGAAGCCAATAGTGCGCAACAGGTAGCGGACCCCGAGCCCGGCCGCGAGCATCAGCGTGCCGACCCACAGGCGCTGGGCCACCCAGTCGGGAGCGCCCAGCGTCTCGAAGAACCAGTAGAAGGGGCCCATCGGCCACAGGAAGCCGATGTTCTGGTGAGTGACCGTTCCCAACGCCCGGTCGGCGTCCCACAGTACGCCGGCCTGGCTCATGAGCCGGCCCGGGTCGAGATAGAGGTAGGTCTTGGTGTCGGCCCCTACCAGCCCGGGGCTGGACGCCAGAAGCGGCCCGTAAGCGACCGCGGCCGCCACCGCGATCGTCCACCGGGATCGGTGGCGCCACCACGCCACGGCTCGGCGTGCCCACATCATCAGCCTTTGTGGCATCAGTGCTTAGGGCGGACCTCGCCGGCCAGCACGGCCAGCGTGTCGTGGGCGGTGCGCTCCCAGGTCAGGCTGGACGCCCGGGCCCTGGCCGCGTCGCCCAGGCGGGCGCGGTGCGCCGGGTCGGTGATGATCCTCGCCAGGGCATCGACGAAGTCGCCGTCGCTGGTGGCCAGGTGGCCGGTCTCGCCGTCGTTGACGGCGTCGGCGTGGCCCGGTATGTCCGAGACGACTGCGGGGGTTCCGCAGGCGGCCGCCTCGGTGATGGTCATGCCCCAGCCCTCGGCGGAGGAGGCGCTGACCAGAACCCACGCCCGCTGGTACAGGGAGGCCAGAGCGTCGTCGTCAACGTGGCCGGCCAGCTCGCACCAGGCCTCGGCGCCCAGCGCGGACACCAGGCTCGCCAGCCGGTCCCTCTCAGTGCCCGAGCCTGCGATCACCAGCCGGGCCGGAGCGTGCTCCCGGAGCCTGGCGACCGCCCGGATCACCCGGTCGAACTGCTTGGCGGAGGTGAGCCGGCCCACGGCCACCAGCAGCGGCTCCGGGTCCCGGGCCCGGGGGTTCGGCACGAACCGGTCGTCGATCCCGGGCGGCACGACGTGGACACGCTCGGGCCGGAGGCGGAACGCGTCCACCAGTTGGCGGCGCACCGACTCCGACAGCGTCACCACCGGGGTGCTGCGGTACAGCCTGGGCGCCAGGTCGCGCTCGAAGACCCGGCCCGCGGCGGCCCGGCCGCGGGGCAGCACCCGGTCCCAGAGATCGGTGTGGGGTTGATGCACCCATGTGGCCCTCGGGCCCCGAGCCCACACCGGCGACAGGAACGGCATGCCGTTCCAGATCTCGACGAGCCCGTCCCTGGCTCCGTGACCTCCTGCCAGCTCGGCCAGCACAGCTCGGGGGAAGACCATGTACCGCCCGCCCCGGCGGATCACCCGGTAGCCGGACCGGACGGCCACCGACGGTGAACCGGCCGAGAACGAGGTCCGCATCGTCACCTCGATGCCGGCCTCGGCCCACAGGCGGGCGACGCGGTCGGCGTGGAGCTCGGAGCCGCCGGCCTCGATGTCGTCGAGATCGCGCCAGGCGAGCACGTGGATACGGCGCAGCCCGGCCTCGGCGGCTAGATCGCCGATCTTAGCCACTGTCGCCACGGCGCCGGATCGTAGTCCCGCTAGTCGGACTGGGGTGACGGGGTTGGGGCCGAGGCTTCGTCGAGCTCCTCGTGGTACTCCGACTCGACGTTCACGCTCCACACGTCGTGGGCCGTGCCCAGCACGATGTTCTCCACCGCGAGCATGGCGGTGAACATGGAGTGGTCCTGGTTGTTGTAGCGGTGCATGCCGTTGCGCCCGACCGGCCAGACGTTGGAGGCGTTGGCCTCGAGCCAGGATCTGAGCACCTCGACGTGGCGCTGGTAGCCCTGGGAGTACATGGGGTAGGCCTTGGGCATCCGGACCACCCATCCTTCGGCCACCGCGCCGGCGGGGACCAGGCCGAGCGTCTCCAGCTCGCGGGACGCCAGCGACACCAGCTCCTCGTCGGGCGCGGTCCAGAGGTCGTCTCCCTCGAACACGAAGTACTCGAGACCCAGGCAGGTCATGCCGGCGTCGGGCACCATGTGCGGCGACCACGACCGGAAGTTCTGGACCCGGCCCACCCGCACGTCGGGGGAGTGGATGTAGATCCAGTTGTCGGCGAAGGCCGAATCGGCCGGCACGGCCAGAGCGACGGTCAGGAAGTCCCTGAAGGTGAGGCCCCTGGCTGCTTCCAGCACCTCCGCCGGGGGTGCCGGGTCCATCGACTCCACCAGCAGCGGGAGCGGCATCGACGAGATCACGCTGCTGCACTCGACCTCCACGTCGCGGTCGCCGGCCCGGGCCACCACCGACACTGCTCGGCCGCCGCGGTGGCGCACCGAGGTGACCGGGTGCTCCATCAGCAACTGCACCCCGCGGGCCTGCACGAGGCCGGCGCACGTCTCCCACATCATCCCCGGGCCGTGGCGGGGGTATTCGAAGGAGTCGATGAGGCTCGTGATCGACGTGGCCCGGCGGCGCGGCAGCAGGGCGTTGGTGACCGCCCTCAGCAGGTTGAGGTTCTTGATGCGCTGGGCCGCCCAGTCGGCCTGGATCTCGGTTGCGGGGACGCCCCACACTTTCTCGGTGTAGGTCTTGAAGAAGGTCCGGTAGAGGCGCCATCCGAACTGAGCCGCCATGTAGCCCTCGAAGGAGCTCTGGTCCTTGGGCGGTCGCAGCCGGGCCCATGCGTATGAGGCCGCGCACCGGGCGGCCTCGACCGGCCCGAGGTTCGATAGGGCGTTGCGTATGTTCAGCGGGTAGTCGTAGAACTTCCCGCCGTAGTAGATGCGGCTCAACCGGGGCCGCACCAGGAAGTCCTCGGAGCCCAGGATCTCGTGCCACAGATCTCGCACCGCGCCGACCTTGGTGAAGAACCGGTGCCCGCCGATGTCGAAGCGCCATCCGTCGCGCTGCACCGTCTGGGAGATGCCGCCGACGGTGGAGGTGGCCTCCAGCACGGTGCTGGTAACGCCGTGCTTGGCGAACTGGTAGGCCGCGGTCAGCCCGGCCGGTCCGGCGCCGATGATCACCGGCCCGGGTTCCGCTGCACTGTGACTGGCCATCCGGGGGCCGAGTGTACGGGCCACCGCACGGCAGGGGCCGGGACGCGACGGAGCCCCGAGTAGCCTCGCGACCTGCGCCGCTCAACTTCTCGGGGCTCCGAGAGCGCCTTACCACCGACCGCATCCTCCCGGCGGAGTCTGCGGTACTCCGGGGCCCATTCCCGTATCCGGTCCTGTGCCCTGACCCCCGCCCCGGACGGCTCCGTGGCGTGAATCCGAATCCTCCGGTGGTGCCCGTCGGCACCGCACCTGGCTCCGGATCCGCTCCTATCCCCGTCGGGATCGGATTCGATTCCGATGCCTGTGCGACACCCTCACCTGGAGGCGATTCCGGTGACTCCCTCTCGCACCCGGCGGTGTGTTCGGATGTCACCGGGCTTCCCGGTGAGGCGATCCTCCTTCGGCTTTGCGGTTGCCCTCCCCCGTCGGGGATTCCTACCGCTCACCCGGAGCAGAACCTCCGTGTCCCCGGCTGACCCACCTGCTCCCTAGGGAACTGGCCTGGTTGGCTGGGTGTCCTCTGCGGACCGCTCCATCGACTCCTCTCCGCTGCTTCGGGCCGAGACCCTCTGCTGTGGTTCGGTGTCTCTATCGCTGCTCACTTCGGACGGTGCGCATCATGGGGGGTCTTAACCGGGTTGTCAACCCGGATTCGCGAAATCCCCACCCAAATCCCGAACATCGGCGAGAAATCCCCAGCCAGTGCCCAGTTATGCACAGCTCGGTCACAGTCAGACGGATCGCACACGCCCTTCTGGCCCGCCGACGCCTGTGGATGGCTGCCGCTCGGCGGAGGGCGCGACGGCCGGGACGCCCGGGGGTGCATCCAAGCCCGGCACCCGCACTCGGCCGAGGCGTCGGCGCCTGTCGTGCGGACTCGTCGACTCGAGCCACCACCCGATGTCCTGTTCGGTGGCACAGGCAGCCGGCTCAGACGGAGGCTTGAGCAAGCGGGCACTCCCGAGCAGCCAACCCCCCTGCTCGGGCAGGCATTCGGTCAAGAGATCGGCGTACGGGGCGCACCGCACCCGTTCCTGTCCGTATCCGAAGACCCGTTCGACCCCCAGGATCGCCCTGGTCCGGGCGCGACTGAAGAGCAGCGTCGCGTAGTCGTTGCGGTCGACTTCCCCGGTGTAGCACCGGATCGTCTGCTGCACGCGCTCCATGATCGCGTCGTCGAAGGGCGCGTAGATGGTCGGGAACGGCAAGTCGGCCCAGAGGCCCCAGAGCCATAGTCTCGGCCGGACCTCGGAGTCCCGCAGCGCCGACAGGACTGCCCGCCCGACCATCTCGTGGCCATGGTGGCCATCGTGAGGGGAAGGCGCGACGACGATTGCGGGACGGAGCTCATCCAGGAGCAATCGGACCTCCGAGCGGACGCGATAGAACCCGAGGCTGAGGTCGTCGGCACTGCTCAGCCCGATCGGCTCCCGTGGAGTACGGAGTTCGAAGCCAGCGGTGCGTGCGGCGCAGACAGCCTCGCGGCTCCTTCGCTCACGGTGTTCGGGTCGTCCCATCGTCACAACGAAGTTGACGACGCGCCACCCCGTCCGCTTCAGGGCGAGAAGCACGCCGGGACTCCCGAGCGCCTCGTCGTCTGGATGCGGCGAGATGTGCGCGAGGACCCGAGTCGCGGTGCTGCTAGGGCGCATCGCCGAGGCCGTAGAGATCCCTCATGCGGGCCGCGCTCGCATCGGCTGCAGCACTAATGCGAGCGGCGGCGGCCTCGGCATCACTGCCCACATACCTCTCTATGACGCACTCGGCGCCCTCTCGCATGAGTTCCGAGACGGACTTGCCTGTGATCTCAGCCGCGACCGCCAGTCGCTTCTGAATCTTGGTGGGGAACCGGACGGTCGTCGGTCGCCCGGAGAAGGCCTCCCTCGCCTCGGCTTGGCGCTTCTGCTTCACATCCTGAGCCTCGGCAGTGTCCGCCTGCGTCACTGACTCGTGTAACTTAGCCATCGAACCACCTTTCGGGGGTAGAGCATCTTGCAGGATCCAGCCGCACCGGTCTGTCGATACGGTCATATCCGAATACAAGCATACACAGCTACATCCTTACGCGCGGGCACTGGCGGACGGGCGGGAGAAACACGAGCATGCGGTCGATCGTCGAACAGTTGACGACCGGTACCTATGCGTTGCTGGCCGACCGGGAGCCAGGCGAGTACGTCGACCTGGAGGACCACCTCGGCGGGCGTGCGACAGAAGCAGACCTGGCCGCCCGGGACTGGATGGCGAACCAGGCGAAGCTGCTCCGACCCCAGGCGATATTCGTGTCGGAGGACTCGAACCGCCCTGCGGAGATCCCCTACCCGGACCCGTCGGAGCCGGCCGAGGTGTTCCTGGCCGACCCTTTGGACGGGTCGAGGCAGTTCGGCCAATTGGGCTTCGGTTATGCGACGTGCGTCTCTTACCACACCTATTGGCCAGGGGAGTGGTGGCAACCCGCTGCCGCCGCGATCACGGCCTCAAGCAAGACCGCCTCGTGGGACTCCCGTGACGGCCTGCTCGTGGGCGTCGGGGGCGACACCGATGACAGCATCGATCTGCGCCAGTACACGACCCGAGCACGAGTCCGCATTCCCCCGTGTATCGCAGTCGGTGCCAGTTCCGCTTCAGGGATTCCGCTGCTCCCGGACCTCATGAGAGTCCGCGACCCCGAGGTCGCCCTGGACGCGACGGCCGAGGATCCGTACCTACGCGTCTGGAATACCGCCGGCAACCCGATCACCCCCGGACTGTTGCGCTCGCACACGATGGTCGCCGTGCAGTTGCAGTGGTCGACGCAATGGGACACTCTCTTTGCGTTCTTCGCCTCGGCCAGTGGGATGAACGTCTATCCGCTCACGCGGGGTCCCCGGGGTATGCAGCAACCTGTCGACGAGGGCGGACCGGTGTCCGTGGACTGGTATGAACGGCGATTGCTGTGGGGGCGACCCCGTTGGGCACCGTTCGAGCGAAAATGCATTCCGCCGATCGTTGTCGGTCCCGATGAGCCGTTCACGCGCGAGGTCTACGAGATCGTCCGTTCATCGGAGTGCGCCCAAATCGAGCGCCCGGCCGAGTCCGAGGCGGATCAGTCGCTGTTTCAGGCCGCGATGCAAAGGGACAACGAGGACCTGCTAGCGGCGGTACATAACCGTCTCGTGCCTTGGGAGTGAAGCGATATGGAAGTCATCATCTGCACGTCGCAGCCGGAGGCTGCCTCGCTAGTGGCACGTCACGTCTGCGAGCTTGTTCGCTCCAAGCCAGCCGCCGTCCTGGGGCTCGCGACGGAGGCGATCCCGCAGCTGACCTACACCGAGATGATCCGGATCGCGCAGCAGGAGGCGATTTCCTTCGGAGCGGTTCGGGCCTTCATGCTCCACGAATACCTGGGGATCTCCGACGATGACCTCGGTACGTCCCGCAACAGGATTCGCTACCTCACGGAAGGCATCGGAATCAGGAGCAAGAACGTGTTCGTCCTCCCGAACCAGTTGCCTTCTGGACCGGAGCCCGATGTGGAACTGGCCGAGGAGTGCGAGCGGTTCGAGAAGGCCATTGTCGGAGTCGGCGGCATTGACCTTCAACTCTTGGGCGTCGGCCCCCGTGGGCGCATAGCGTTCAACGAACCGTTGAGTTCGCTCGCATCGCGAACAAGGGTGAAGACGCTCACCGAGTGGACACGGGAGGTGGTAGCCGAGCGTTTCCTGGATGTCGAGATCAGTGGAGACGACATGGATTCACTCGCTTACAGCGTGTCCGGCGGCACGGACAACGTCCCGGATCACGTCGTGACACAGGGCATCGGCACGATTCTCGATTCGCGCCACGCAATCCTGATCGCAACAGGCACGGAGCAAGCGAAGATCGTTGCTCAGGCCATCGAAGGCCCGTTGTCCTCCTTCATCCCGGCCTCCGCGCTCCAATTGCATCCGCATGCCACGGTCGTCCTGGATAACGAGGCGGCCCGCGAGCTGGAGATGAAGGAGTACTACAACCAAGTTCGCCAAAAGAAGCGGTATATCCAACTGCCGGTCACCTGATTGCCGAGTTGGGCGTAGAGGTCGAGGGCGGCAGATCCAGGGTCAGGCTTTCCAGTGGCCGCGTTCGATCATCACTTGGCGCAGCACTGCGGGCCGGTCGGTCATGATGCCGTCAACGCCCATGTCCAGCAGGCGGTGCATCTCCGCGGGCTCGTCGATGGTCCAGACGTGGACCGCGATGCCGTGGCGGTGTGCGGCCGAGACCACCGCGGGCCTCACGATCGTCAGGCCCTTGGAGCGCACCGGGACCTGGGCGGCGTGGTAGTCGAGGGAGCCCGGGGCGGGCAACCGGGCCGACGCGGCCAGCAGGCGGGCAATGCCCCGCGGGCCGGCGCCGACGCACAGTCTCTCGCCGATCCGGTCGCGCACCCGCTGCGTGCGGCGGTCCGAGAACGAGCAGACGCATACCCGCTCGACCGAGCCGAGGCGCTGGAGGACCTCGACGAGGGGCTCGACCGCGGCGTCGCTCTTGGGGTCGATGTTGATCCTGGTGTCGGGCAGTTCCTCGAGGAGTTCGTCGAGGCGCAGGATCGGGTCGGTGCTGGCCACCCGGGCCTGCTGGAGGTCGCTCCAGGTCAGTTCCTCGACGACGCCTCGGCTGTCGGTGACCCGGTCGAGGGCGTCGTCGTGGAACGCCACGGCCACCCCGTCGGAGGTGGCGTGGACGTCGGTCTCCACGTGGGTATAGCCCAGTTCGACGGCATGGCGGAACGCCCGCAGTGTGTTCTCGGGGAACTCCTCGGCCCCGCCCCGGTGAGCGAAGGCGATGGGACCTTCCACGTCGAGGTAGGGATGCCGCGCCACACCGGAACCGTACCGGTCCCAGACGGGACCGGCCGGAGAGTTATCCACAGGAAGTCCCCACGGCCCGGTAGCGTTACATCCATGACACGCCGCACCAAGATTGTGGCCACCATCGGTCCGGCCAGCGAGGACGAGTCCACGCTGGCCCACATGATGGCCGCCGGCATGGACGTAGCCCGCATCGGGTTGGCTCATGGAACCGTCGACGAGGCCATAGAGCGCTACCGGAGGATCCGAAAGGTCTCCGAGCAGGAGGGCCGGCCGGTGGGAATCCTGGTCGACCTTCCCGGCCCGAAGGTGCGGGCCGCCACCTTCGGCGAGGATCCCGTGCGATTCCGCTCCGAGAGCCTCGTCGAGCTGGTGGTCGGCAATGAGCGCTCGACCAGTGACGTTGTGGAGGTGGACTACGAGGGCCTGCTCGACGACGTGCTGGTGGGCGACACCCTCGATGTCGGGGACGGACGGGTGGTGCTCGACGTCGTCGGCAAGGGCGGCGACCGGCTCAAGGTCGAGGTGGTCCACGGCGGGGTGCTGTCGGGCTGTCCCGGCATCCACATCCCCGCGGACCGGCTGCGGATGGCCACCCCGACCCCCGCCGACTTCCTCGCGCTCGACGCCTTCGTCGAGCTCGGGGTGGACATGGTGGCCATCTCCTTCGTGCGCTCGGCCCACGACATCCGGCGGGTCGGAACCGAGCCCCATCCCCGCGGCCCCATGCTCGTGGCCAAGATCGAGACCCGGGCGGCGGTGCAGAACCTGGCCGGCATCATCGAGACGGCCGGGGCGATCATGGTGGCCCGCGGCGACCTCGGGAGCGAGTGCAGCATCGAGGAGCTGCCCCACCTGCAGAAGCAGATCATCCAGCAATGCATCGCCGGCGGGCGGCCGGTCATCACGGCCACGCAGATGCTCGAGTCGATGGTGTCTCGCCCGTCGCCGACCCGGGCCGAGGCCAGCGACGTGGCCAACGCGGTGTTCGACGGATCCTCGGCACTGATGCTGTCGGGCGAGACCGCCATCGGCACCGACCCCCCCAACGTCGTGCGCACCATGGACCGGATCGCGCAGCGGGCCGACGAGGAGTTCAACTACGAGCTGTGGGCCGAGCGCCTGGCCGAGCTCCGCATGACCGACGACACCACCCACGACGCGGCCTCCATCACCGACGCCATGACGATGGCGGCGTGGCGGGCCGCTGACAGTCTGGGCATCTCGACCATCCTGGCCATCTCCGGCACCGGCTTCACGGTCAGGTCCATGGCCCGGTTCCGGCCCCAGGCCCGCATCATCGGCATGTCGCACAACGAGCGCACCGTGCAGCAGCTCACGATGAGCTGGGGCACCACGCCGGTGCTGGTCAAGGACCGGGGCTCCAATGACGACATGGTGCGCCAGGCGGTGGAGGTGGCCCGCGACCGGGACTTCGTGCGCTCCGGCGAGATCGTCGCAGTTCTGGCCGGCTCCGACAACCGGTCCCGCAGCGCCAACGTGTTGCGCCTCGAGCGCGTCCCCTAGCCGCAGTTGGGGTTGACGTCGGCGGGGACATCGACCTCCTGGCCGAACAGCCGGCACGAGCAGGTGTCCACGCAGTCCTGAAGGTCGGCCCGCTGCAGCCACAAGCTCGCGGCCAGTGCCCCGATGAGCGCGACCAGCACCAGGCGCAGCAGAAGCCTGCGAACCCCGCGCCACACCAGAGCTGCGCCGACGACCAGCACAACCGTCGCGCCGAGGAGGATCGGCTGCAGCGATTCGGCGTCGACCCAGTCTCCTATCACCGGCGCGCAGGGTACCGGTAGCCTCAGCGGCGATGAGTGACGCTCCCGTTCCCCTGCTTTCTCACGGCCCGCCCGAGACGGTTCTGCCCCCCGAGCCCTCCGAGATCCGGGCTGCGCTGGCCGCCGCGGCCGATAGCGACGACCCGGTCGGCGCCGTGGGCGCATCCTGCGCCCACTGGCCGCTCAGCCTGGAGGCCTGGGCCGCCCTGGGCGAGGCCCTGGAGTCGAGCGCGGCGACACCGGCGCTTGCCTACGCGGCCTTCCGCACCGGCTACCACCGGGGCCTGGACCGTCTACGGGCCAGCGGCTGGCGCGGTTCCGGCTACGTCCGCTGGGCCCGCGAGTCCAACCGCGGCTTCCTGCGCGCCCTGAGCGGGCTCCAGCGCGTCGCCGCTGCAATCGGCGAGATTGACGAGGCACAGCGGTGCGCTTTGTTCCTGCTCCAACTCGACCCCGGCTGGCCGCCGCCGGACGCAGTGGCAGGCCCGGACGCTGAGGTCTGAGCGGGGTAGGAGCGGAGAGTCCGTGGCCGAAGCCGTGCGCTGCCTGGGCGCGGTGCTGGCGGGCGGCGCCAGTTCGAGGATGGGCACCGACAAGGCGTTCGTCGAGATCGGCGGTGTGCCGATGGTGGTACGGGCCGTCGAGGCACTGCGGGCCGCGGGACCCGCACCCGTGCTGGTGGTGGGCGGCGACCGTGAACGCCTGCACGCGCTGGGCCTCGACGTCCTAGAGGACCGCTACCCCGGGGCGGGCCCGCTGGGGGGAGTGATCACCGCGCTCGGCGTCCTCGACTCGCATGGCGACGCGCTCGAGGCGGTAGTGACCATGCCCTGCGACGTGATCTCGCCCGACGCGGCCGCAGTGCGCCGCGTTCTGGCTGGACTGGCGGCCGCCGCCGACTCCGCTGGCGGCTCGGCTGACGCCGACCTCATAGTCCCGATCGGCGCCGGGGCTCCCCAGTGGGCCCATGCAGCCTGGCGGCGCCGCTGCCTGGGACCGCTGACCGAGGCGTTCGAGAGGGGAGTGAGGGCGCTCCGCGAAGTCGCCCGGCAGTTGCACGCCGTGGAGGTGGAGGTGCCGGGCGAGGGCTGGTTCCGCGACGCCGACCGGCCCGAGGACCTTCCTCCCGGGAGGCGGGCCCGACCTTGACACGGCCAGGTGCCGGTGTCGCACTACGATTGCCGGCTACCCCACCAAAGAGGCAGGCATGGACGCCGCTGAGATTCCCGAGATCGATATCGACGAGCTCGACCGCAGGCGAGCCGCGGGCGCCGCAGTCTTCGATGTGCGCGAGCTCGACGAGTACGAGGAGGTCCGCATACCCGGCGCCGTGCTGGTGCCGCTGGCGACGGTCCCCGAGGCGGTGGAGGACTTCCGGGCCGCAGCCGCAGGTCAGGCGGTGTGCGTGGTGTGCGCTGTGGGGGGGCGAAGCGGCCAAGCTGTCGGGTTCCTGCGAGCCTGCGGCGTCGACGCGGTGAATGTCGCCGGGGGCACCAAGGCCTGGCACGAGTCGGGCCGGCCGGTCGAGACGGGCCCCGAGCCGGCTTGAGAGGCCGAGCTGGGGCGGTGGGGGACTACCGCTACATCGACTCCGACGCCGGGCTGCGAACCGCGGTGGCCGCGCTCCGCGGCGAGCCCCGGTACGCCCTCGACACCGAGTTCCACCGCGAGCGCACCTACCGCCCCGAGGCCGCCCTGATCCAGGTCTCCTGGCCCGATGACCTGGTGCTGATCGATCCTCTGGCTGTCGATGTCGGCCCGCTGTCGGAGGTGCTCTCCGGGAACGGGCTGATGGTGGCCCATGCAGCCGGTCAGGACCTGGAGGTCCTTGAGCACTGCTGCGGGGCGGTCCCGGAGCGGATCTTCGACACCCAGATAGCGGCCGGGTTCCTCGGCCACGGCACGCCTGCGCTGTCCTCGCTGTACGAGAGCGAGATCGGCTGGAGGCCCCCCAAGGCGGACCGGCTCACCGATTGGCTGGTGCGGCCGCTCAAGACCTCGCAGCTCGAGTACGCGGCCAGCGACGTAATGCACCTGCTGGACATCCATGACCGGCTGTCGTCACGGCTGCAGGAGCTGGGTCGGCTCGGCTGGGCCGAGACCGAATTCGATCTGTTGCTGGAGCGGAGCCGCCGCATCCAGCGACCCGAGGACGCCTGGACCAGGCTCAAGGACGTCCGGCACCTGAGGCGCCGCGATCTGCCGGTTGTGCGATCGGTGGCGATGTGGCGCGAGCTGAGGGCGGCCCGGGTCAACCAGCCCGTGCGCCACGTCCTGCCCGACATGGCCGTCGTGTCGATCGCCAGGTCCGCACCTCGCACGGTCGAGGATCTGGCGGCGGTGCGGGGGGTGGGCGAGGGGATGGCCCGCGGCCGGTTGGGGCCAGCCATCCTCAAGGCTGTCGCTGACGGGCTCGCCTCGGACTGGCGACCGCCTCCGGCGCCCCGGAGACGCTCCGATCAAGCCGAACGCCTCCGTCCCGCGGTGGGCCTGGTCACCTCCTGGGTCGGCCAGCTCGCCCGGGAGCGCATGATCGAGCCCTCGCTGCTGGCCACACGCGCCGATATCGAAGCCCTGATCCGAGGAGACGCCGACGCCCGGCTGTCGACGGGATGGAGATCCGACATCGTGGGTGAGCCGATACGGCGGCTGGTCGACGGCGAGGCTGCGCTGGCCTTCGACGACGGCCAGCTCGTGTTGGAGGAGCGCAGCGGCCGACCGGTCGTTTGATCGTTGACCTGGAGGAGAGGCGTGTGCGTGGGCCGGTCGCAGGTCTCCGATACACTTTCGAACGCTGCGAAATCGTCAAACCGGGAGTTGGGACCGTGAAGAAGGGTCGACACCGAAGGTATGAGGAAGCCCGCAAGTTCAAGCGCTCGCAGGTGGATGACCTCCAGGGTCTGATCGAATCGTTCAACGAACCGGACGACTACGTGAAGCCCGAGCACGCATCTTGGGCCGAGGAGTTCGAGGACGAGGAGTTGGCCGAGGCGGAGTTGGCGGCTGACGACGACTGACTCGCGCTGCCTCCGGTGCTCGCCGGAGTCAGCCGCTCGGGCCGGTCATCCCTCGGTCTCGTCCAAGATCTCGCCGAGACGCACGACGTCGTCCTCGGTGACCACGCCGATGAAGTTGCCGGCGTTGTCGGTCACCGCCAGGACCTCGATGTCGGCGCCCTCCATGGCGACCACCGCGTCGCGCACCGTCCACGACGGGGAGCCGGCCGGCAGGTCCGTCGCCATCATCGACTCCACCGAGGTGGTCTCCCACTGGTCCCTGCTCACCGACGAGAGCCTGGAAAGTTCGGCCATTCCCAGGTACTGGCTGCCGGACACCACCGGCACCACCCGCTCACGCCGGCCGAGAACGTGCATGTACACGAACTCCGACACGGTGGCATCGGGTGGGACGGTCAGGACGTCGGTGGTGAGTATGGAGCTGAGCGGCAGGGTGAAGCGCTGCTCGAGGTGGCCCATCCGCTTGGACCGCTGGTACTCGGCCACCGACGACGGGCCTCCCACCACCTGGCTCACGGCCGCGGCCACCAGCGCGGGCACCACGAACGCGGCCGCTCCGGTGGACTCGGCCACGAACATCACCGCCGCGATAGGGGCCCGGTACCCGGCTCCGAGGAAGGCGGCCAGCCCCAGGGTGGCGTACAGGCCGGTCGACTCCGCGTCCAGGGCCACCCCGACGAACTGTCCCACGATCACGCCCAGAGTCGCCAGCGGGATGAACAGTCCCCCGACTCCGTCGCCCAGGATGGTGGCCAGCGTGGCCGCGATCCGCACACCGAACAGCAGCGCTATCAGCCCCAGGGCGTCCTGCTGCACCACCCACTCCATGGCCCTGATGCCGGGGCCGAGGCTGAGGACCTCGTCGAAGGCGGCGTCGGCCAGCAGCACCAGCCCGGCCATGACGGCAGCCGCCGCGAGCGCCCGCCTCGGCCAGGAGATCGTGTGGGTGGCGTGCTTGGCCCGGCGCACCAACCAGGCGAAGCCCCGGCCCCCGAGCCCGGCCGCGATCCCCAGGATGAGCGCGCCCAGCAGGTCGCCGATCTGCACGTCCAGCACCGAGGTGCTGCCCGCGCCCACCCCGCCGTCGCCGAGGAACGGGACGACCGGGGTGGTGCCCACGAGGAACACGAAGGTCACGTAGCTGGCCGCCGACGCGATCAGCGACGGCAGCAGCGCCTGGGGGGTCACATCGTCGCGGTAGGGGGCCTCGATGGCGAAGATCACCCCGGTGGCCGGTGTCTTGAACACGGCGGCCACCCCGGCTGCGGCCCCGGCGGTTAGCAGTATCCGGGCCTCGTCGCGCCGGAAGAAGCGCCCCAGGCGCTCGTGGACGAACAGACCCGTCGAGGACCCGGCGTAGATCGACGGGCCCTCGAGGCCCACCGCGCCACCCCCGCCGATGGTGGCGATCCCGGCCAGCAGCTTGGCCGGCAGGTACCGCATCGGGATGCTGGGATGGCGCTCGTGGAACGCTCGGATGTACTCGTCGGCGGTCCGGCTGGAAGTGTCGCCGCCCACCGTTCGCAGCACCAGCTTGGAAGCCGCGATGCCAAGGATCGGGGCCAGCGCCAGCACCGCGAGGTGCTGCTCCAGCACCCGCTCGAGCACTATGTGCAGCGCCACCGTCTCGAAAGCGGCCACGAGCACGGCCACGATTACCCCGGTGGCCGCCGAGGCAGCCAGGAGACGGGGATTGCGGGCCGCGCCGAAGGTCCTCCTGAAGTTCTGCATGCGCTAGGTCTGCGTTAAGGTGTCAGGCATGGTTGATAAGCGTCATGATATTTCAGAGAGGCTCTCGGCCATTGCCGAAGAGATTGCGGATCTAGCACTTGAGAGTCTCCGGGAGTCCATCGAGGCTGGTGAAACGAAGCCCTCGGACACTGAGAAGCGGCTCGGTCAGGCCCGTAGGGCCGTCGAGAAGGCCGCGCACCTCCTGCGATCCGATGGGTAGCCGCCCGCGTGGCTGGGAGGCTACCGGGCCGTGACGGCCACGCGGACGCGCCGCCTGCCGTTGGAGGCGGCCCGGTGCGAGGCATCGGGGTCGACCCGGCCGTAGAGCGTGGTCCGCTGCACCAGGCGGCGCCCGAGGGGCTCGACCAGCCGTTGGAAGTCGTCGGAGGTGGCGCCCTGCCCGTGCTCGGCGCCAGCGGCTCTCGAGATGTTCTCGTCCATGAGAGTGCCGCCTAGGTCGTTGACCCCGGCCTGGAGAAGTTGCTCGATCGACTTGAAGCCGAGCTTCACCCACGAGCCCTGGATGTTGTCGATGTAGCCCCGGTAGGCGATGCGGGCGACCGCGTGCATGAGCAGCACCTCGCGGAACGTCGGCCCCCGCCGGGCCCGGCGCTGGAGATAGATGGGGGAGGCCATGTGGACGAACGGCAGCCCCACGAACTCGGTGAACCCGCCGGTCTCAGCCTGCAGTTCCCGGGTCCTCAGCATGTGCCGGGCCCAATGCTCCGGTCGCTCGATCGACCCGAACATGATGGTCACGTTGGAGCCCAGGCCGATGCCGTGGGCGATGCGGTGGCACTCCAGCCACTCGTCGGTGGTGATCTTGTCGGGGCAGAGGGTGGCCCGGACCTCGTCGTCGAGGATCTCCGCGGCGGTTCCCGGTAGTGACTGCTGGCCGGCGTCCATCAGGCGGCGCAGGTAGCCGTCGAGGGGTTCGCGGTTGCGCCGGGCGCCCTCGGTCACCTCCAGCGCGGTGAACCCGTGGATGTGGATGTGGGGCACCTCGGCGTGAACGGCCTGGGCCACGTCGATGTAGTAGTTCCCGTCGAACTCGGGATGGATCCCGCCCTGCAGGCACACCTCGGTCGCCCCGAGCTCCCAGGCCTCTTGCGACCGCCGCACGATCTCGGAGATCTCCAGCAGGTAGGGGGTGCCCCTCAGGTTGAGGGACAGGGGCCCCTTGGAGAAGCCGCAGAAACGGCACTTGAAGGTGCAGACGTTGGTGTAGTTGATGTTGCGGTTGGCCACCCAGGTCACGTCGTCGCCCACGATGGAGCGCCGCAGGTCGTCGGCGACCTCGGCCACTGCGGCCACTTCGGGGCCCCGGGCGCCGAACAGGGTGACGATCTCGTCGAGACCGACCTCGGAGCCACCGGTGACGCCCTGCAGCACCTCGCCGACCGCTCCACGGGCAGCGGCCCCGCCCGGGACGAGGACGGTCGGGTCGGTGCCCGCCCCCGAGTACCACTGGGTGGAGCGCTCTCCGACCAGCTCCACGTCGGCGCCGTCGCCGGCCCGGGCCCGCTCCATGGTCCGCTCCGGGAACTGCGAGCCGGGGTCGTCGCGCCCGAAGCCCTCGGCGTCGCTGCGGTCGATCACCGCGAAGTGCAGCCCCTCGTCGATCCAGCGGCCGGCGTCGCGCACGTACGACGGGTGAACGGTCAGGCGGGGGGCCAGCACATGCCCGGCCGCCTCGGTCACCTCCCTCAGCCGGTCCAGGTCCGGCCAGGGACGCTCAGGGTTCACATGATCGGCCGTGACCGGCGACACACCGCCCCAGTCGTCGATCCCCGCGGCCAGCAGCTCGCCGAAGTCGGCGGCCAGGTTCGGCGGCGCCTGAACATGCACCTCAGGCGGCAGGATCACCCGGGCCAGGGAGATGGCGTCGAGGTGGTCGGCCCGCGGGCACGGCGCCCAGTGCTGCATGCCCGTTTGCGGCTTGGGCAGGAAGTTCTGGACGATCACCTCCTGGACGTGGCCCCACCGGCGGTGCGACTCGGCGATGGCCTCCAGCGCCTCGACACGGTCGGCCCGGCTCTCGCCGATTCCCACCAGGATGCCGGTGGTGTAGGGGATCTGGAGCTCGCCGGCGGCCTCGAGGGTGGCCAGACGGCGCTCCGGAGTCTTGTCGGGGGCGCCCCGGTGGGCGTCGAGGCCGGCGTTGAGCGTCTCGATCATCATTCCCTGGCTCGGTGCCACCTCGCGCAGCGTCGCCAGCTCCCCGGCGTTCATGGCGCCGGTGTTGGCGTGAGGGAGCAGGCCGGTGGCGTCCAGCACGCTGCGGGCCATGGCGGCCACATAGTCGACGGTGCTGGCGTAGCCGTGGCGGTCGAGCCAGTCGCGGGCCACCGGGTAGCGCAGTTCCGGCCTCTCGCCCAGCGTGAACAGCGCCTCATGGCAGCCCTGCCGGGCACCGGCCCGGGCGATCTCCAGGACCTGTTCCTCGGTCAGGTAGGGCGCTTCCAGCCGGGCCGGCGGCTGGGCGAAGGTGCAGTACCCGCAGCGGTCGCGGCACAGTTTAGTGAGCGGTATGAAGACCTTGGGCGAGTAGGTCACCCTGGAGCCGTGGGCGAGATCCCGTATGGAGCGGGCCTGCGCGGCCAGCTCGACCGGATCGTCGAAGTGGTCCAAGCTCATGCAGGCTCCACGCTAACCGACGTTGCTGTCGCCTCCGTCACTGGATCCGCGGACGCGTGCCAGCACCTCGGCCACGATCACAGCCGCCGAGGTCTGCGCATCGTCGGCCGACGTGTCGATGCGCAGCTCCGGGTTTTCGGGCTTCTCGTAGGGGGCTGAGAGCCCGGTCAATCCCGCGATGGCCCCCGACCGGGCCTTGGCGTACAGGCCCTTGGGATCCCTGCGTTCGCACACCTCCAGCGGCGCGTCCACGAACACCTCGACGAAGGCGCCGTCGGGGTGCAGGCTGCGGGCCCGGTCCCGGTCGCCGCGGTAGGGCGAGATGAACGAGGCCAGCACCACTACTCCCGCGTCGCGCAGCAATGCGGCCACCTCGCCGGCCCGGCGGATGTTCTCGGCCCGGTCGTCGGGCGAGAAGCCCAGATCGGAGTTGAGGCCGAAGCGCAGGTTGTCGCCGTCGAGCACGTACGCCAGCACGCCCTCCGCTGCCAGCATCGCCACCGCGGCGTGGGCCAGCGTCGACTTTCCCGAACCGGGCAGGCCGGTGA
This sequence comes from Acidimicrobiaceae bacterium, assembly GCA_009837445.1. Classification (GTDB taxonomy): domain Bacteria; phylum Actinomycetota; class Acidimicrobiia; order Acidimicrobiales; family Aldehydirespiratoraceae; genus Aldehydirespirator. The sequence goes on along the minus strand of VXTM01000021.1, from coordinate 183,969 downwards.
GCCACACGGTGACTGCGCCGTGGCCGAGCAGGCCGGCCCGGTCGCCGGCCGTCACCGTCGGTGCGCTCCACACCACGGCGGACTCGCCGGAGGGTGACGACCCTTCACCCGTCACGGCTCGGGCGTCTCGGCGGAGCCGATGAACCCGCCGGCCTCGAGCCACGCGGTGATGGCCCGGACGCAGGCGTCGACGTCGAGGCGGGACGTGTCCAGCACCAGGTCGGCGTCGGCGGGCTTGTCGTAGGGGGCGGACACCGGAGGGAACTGCCTGATCTCACCCCGTTCGGCGGCCTCGTACAACCCGGCGCGATCCCGTGCCCGGCACACCTCCAGCGGGGGGTCGAGGAACACCTCCACGAACCGGTCGGTGCCGATCAGCTCGCGGGCGCGCTCCCTGACGGCTGCGCTTGGCGCGACCAGCGCAGCGATGGCGATGAGACCCTGGTCGTTCACCAGGCGGGCCAACTCAGCTGTGCGGCGCACGTTCTCGGAGCGGTCCCGGCTGGAGAATCCCAAATCCCGGCTCACGCCCAGACGCATGTTCTCCCCGTCGAGGCGCACCGTGGTTCGACCCCGTTCGAATAGCTCGCGTTCCAGGGCCGATGCGATCGTCGACTTGCCCGCGCCGGTGAGCCCGGTCAGCAGCACCGTGGCCGGTCGCTGGCCAAGCCGCGCCGCCCGCTCGGCACCGCTGATGGAGCTGCGCTGGCGCTCGAGGGTCGCTCCCGGGACGGCCTCCCACGCTGCGGCCGGCGCAGCGGCCTCGATCATCCCGGCGGCCACCGTGGCGTTGCTGGACCGCTCGATCAGGATGAACGAGCCCGTGGTCCGGTTCTGGGTGTAGGGGTCGAAGATCAGCTCGGCATCGGTGCGGACCGTCACGGTGGCTATGTCGTTGAGTCTCACGGCGGCGGCCGGCACCGATTCGAGCGCGTCCACGTCCAGCCGACCCATCACCTCCGCCACCCGGCAGCTCATCGTCTGGCCGCCCTGCGCCAGCAGGTACTCCCTCCCCACCGCCAGGTCGGCCTCCGCCATCCACACGATGGTGGCCGTCATCAGGCGGGCCCGCTGGGGCGGGTGGGCCGGATCGACGATCACGTCGCCCCGGCCGATGTCGATCTCGTCGCTGGTGGTGACCACCACCGACCGGCCGGTCGAGGCCTCCTCGAGGTCGCCGTCGAAGGTCACGATCCGCGAGATGGCGGTGGTGCGGCCGGAGGGCTCGACTCGGACCCTGTCCCCGGCCCGCAGCGTGCCTTCGCAGACCGTCCCGGCGAAGCCGCGGAACCGGTGGTCGGGCCGGATGACAAGCTGCACCGGCAACCGCAGCCGCCCCCCGACGATCCCGGACGCCCCAGCCGCGTGGACTGCCGCGTCCACCTGCTCCAAGTGCTCCATGAGGCACGGGCCGTCGTACCAAGCCATGTTCGCGCCGGGTTCGACCACACCGTCGCCGTGAAGGGCCGAGACCGGGATGCACACCGGATCGGGCAGGCCCAGCGCGGCGGCCAGCTCGCGGACGGCGGACGCGATCGACTCGAACCGGTCCTGGCGGTAGTCGACGAGGTCCATCTTGTTGACCGCCACCACCACCGACGAGATGCCGAGGAGGTTGACGATCAGGCTGTGGCGACGGGTCTGGGTGGTGATGCCTCGAGCCGCGTCCACGAGGACGACGGCCAGCTCGGAGGTCGAGGCGCCGGTCACCATGTTGCGGGTGTACTGCTCGTGTCCGGGCGTGTCCGCGATGATGAAGCTCCGGCGAGGCGTCGAGAAGTACAGGTGGGCCACATCGATGGTGATGCCCTGCTCCCGCTCGGCCACCAAGCCGTCGGCGAGAAGGGCCAGGTCGACCTGCCCCCCGGCGTGACCGGTCGTGGCCGAGTCCTTGCGCACCGCGGCCAGGTGGTCCTCGTAGAGGAGGTCCGAGTCGTGCAGCAGCCGGCCGATCAGCGTCGACTTGCCGTCGTCCACCGACCCGCATGTCAGCACCCGCAGCAGGTCGGCGGAGGCTGTCGGCGCCACCCGCTCACCGCCCATCAGAAGTAGCCCTCGCGCTTCTTGTGCTCCATGGACCCCGACTGGTCGTGGTCGATGACCCGGCCCTCCCGCTCTGAGCGGGTTGCTGCAGCCATCTCGGCCACCACCTCGGCAACGGTGGCGGCGGTCGATTCGACGGCCCCGGTCAGGGGGTAGCAGCCGAGCGTGCGGAAGCGCACCGATCGCGTCTTGGGCCGCTCGCCCGCCTCGAACCGGAAGCGCCTGTCGTCCACCATCAACAGGGTGCCGTCGCGTTCCACCACCGGACGGGGCGCGGCGAGGTACAGCGGCACTATCTCGATCTCGTTGGCCCCGACGTAGTGCCACACGTCGAGCTCGGTCCAGTTGCTCAGAGGGAACACGCGGATGCTCTCCCCGCTGCGGACCCGGCCGTTGTAGTGATTCCACAGCTCGGGCCGCTGGTTCTTGGGATCCCAGCGGTGCTGGCCGTCCCGGAAGCTGAACACCCGCTCCTTGGCTCGTGATCGCTCCTCGTCGCGCCGGGCCCCGCCGAAGGCGGCGTCGAAACGCCCCGCGCCGAGGGCCTGCTTGAGGGCCTGGGTCTTCATCACGTCGGTGTAGTGGGCCGATCCGTGGTCGAACGGGTTGATTCCCGCGGCCAGCCCGTCCTGGTTGGTGTGCACGATCAGATCGAAACCGATCTCGCCGGCCATGCGGTCCCGGAAGGCGATCATCTCCGAGAACTTCCAGGTGGTGTCTATGTGCAGCAGCGGGAAGGGGATCGGTCCGGGATGGAAGGCCTTGCGGGCCAGGTGCAGCATCACCGAGCTGTCCTTGCCAATCGAGTACAGCATCACCGGTTTGCGGAACTGCGCGGCCACCTCCCGGATGATGTGGACGCTCTCGTCCTCGAGGCGCTGCAGACGGTCCCGCTCCGTCACCGCGGGCAGGTTAACTAGGACGCGGCTTGGAGTTCGTCGGCCTTGTCACTGAGAACGCCCAGCAACTCGTCGAAGCTCTTGGTGAACGCGGCCACGCCTTCGTCCTCGAGTTGGGCCGTCACCGAGTCGAGATCCACGCCCACGGCCGCGAGCCTCTCGAGCACGTCGATGGCATCGTCGAGTCCGGCAGCGAGGGTGGGCTCGACCGAGCCGTGGTCCTCGAACGCTTCCAGCGTGGCGTCGGGCAGGGTGTTTACCGTGTCGGGGCCGATCAGGCCGTCCACGTAGAGCGTGTCCGGGTAGGCCGGGTTCTTGGTCGATGTGCTGGCCCAGAGCAGCCGCTGGGGCCGGGCGCCCCGGGCGGTCAGAGCCTCCCACCGGGGTCCGGTGTAAATCCGCTGGAAGTGCGAGTACGCCACCTTGGCGCAGGCGACAGCGGCACGGCCCCTCAGATCCAGCGCCTCGGGAGTGCCGATGGCGTCGAGGCGGCGGTCCACCTCGGTGTCGATCCTGGACACGAAGAAAGAGGCCACGCTGGACACCCCCGACAGGTCGCCCTGGGCCTGCTCGAGGCCCGAGATGTAGGCCTCGGCGACCTCCAGGTAGCGGTCTACGCTAAAGATCAACGTGACGTTGATGCTGCGCCCCTCCGAGATCATCGTGGAGATGGGCTCCAGGCCCTCGGCGGTGCCGGGGATCTTCACGTAGAGGTTGGGAACGGCCAGCCGCTCGTGCAGGTCGCGGGCTGCAGCCTCGGTGGCGGCCGCGTCACGTGCCAGATTGGGGGCGACCTCCACCGACACGAATCCATCGAGCCCGCCTGACCTGTCGTAGACGGGACGCAGGATCGCGGCGGCCGCAGCGATGTCGGAGGTGACCAGGCGCCAGTAGGAGGACTCGACGTCGAGGCCGTCTGCGATGGCTGAGCGGAACTCGTCGTCGTAGTCGGCACCCGCGGCGATGGCCTTCTGGAATATCGACGGATTCGAGGTCAGACCCCTGACGCCCTGCTGGACCCAGTCGTTCAGGTCACCCCCGGTGATCCAGCCCCGCCGGATGTTGTCGAGCCAGGGACTCTGCCCGCACCGGGCGTAGAGGTCCTGCAATCTGGTGGTCGCGGTCATTTCGGGGGCCTCCTCGCCGGTCTCACAGCGCCGCTCGGGACATTGAGCCCTCCACCAGGGCCCGGGCCCTGGTGGCCACATTGGGGGCGGAGATGCCGAGCTTCTCCATGACCTGCGCCCCCGGCGCCGAGGCACCGAAGCGGTCGATGCCCACCGCCTCGTCGGTCCAGCGGCTCCATCCCATCGTGGTGCCCGCCTCCACCGAGAGCGACGGCAGGTCAGGCCGGAGCACGCGGGCCTGCTCGGAGTAGGGCTGCTGGGCGAACAGCTCCCACGACGGCAGCGACACCACCCGGGCCGAGATCCCCTCGGCGGCCAGCAGGTCAGCAGCGTCGCAGCAGACCGATACCTCGCTGCCCGTGCCCACCAGGGTGATGCTGGGTTCGTCTGGCTCGAGGACGGTGTAACCCCCCGCAGCCACCGACTCGGCCAGGGTGCCTTCGAGCACGGGCACCCCCTGGCGGGTGAGGATCAGCGCGGTCGGTCCGCCGGACTCCACCGCCACCCGCCATGCCCCCACCGTCTCGGTGGCGTCGGCCGGTCTGATCACCGTCAGGTCCGGTATGGCTCGCAGCGAGGCCACGTGCTCCACGGGCTGGTGGGTGGGGCCGTCCTCTCCCACACCGACGGAGTCGTGGCTCCAGACGAAGACGACCTTGGCCTCCGACAGCGCGGCCAACCGCACCGCTGGCCGCATGTAGTCGGCGAACACCAGGAACGTCCCCACCACCGGTATGGCGCCGCCGTGCAGGGCCATGCCGTTGGCGACGGCCCCCATGGCGTGCTCTCGCACCCCGAAGTAGATCTGGCGTCCCCCGGGGCCGCCGGCCGAGAACACGCCGCTGTCGGCCAGGACCGTGCCCGTGTTGCCGGTGAGGTCGGCCCCGCCGCCGGTGAGCCCGGGGACTTCCGGCAGGAGGGCCTGCAGCGTGACATTGGAGGCCTTGCGGGTGGCCACCGACTGGCCCGGTTCGAATGCGGGGAGCGCCTCCTCCCAGCCGGGACGGCCCGTTGCGGCCAGGCACGCCTCCAGGCCGGAGCGGTCTCCGTCGAAGGCGGCTGCCCTCGCCTCCCAGGCGAAGCGCTCCGCCTGGCCCGCCGTGCCCGCATCCCGGTAGTAATCGACCACCTCGGAGGGCACGTGGAACGACTCGTCGGCGGGCAGGCCCATCAGCTTCTTGGTCGCGGCGATCTCCTCGTCGAAGATGGCGTAGCCGTGGGCCGCGGGGGTGCCCGACGCCTGGGGCGCGGGTGCGGCGATCACCGACCGCAGGATCACCAGCGAGGGCCGGTCCTCGTCGGCGGCCGCGTCGCGCAGGCCCGACTCCAGCGCGTCCAGGTCCTCGGCGGCCTCGCCGAGTTCGATGACATGCCAGCCGTAGGACCGGAAGCGGGTCGCGGCGTCGTCGGACAGCGCCAGGTCGGTGCCTCCGTCGATGGTGACCTCGTTGTCGTCGTAGACGACCACCAGCCGGCCCAGGCCGAGATGGCCCGCCAGGGAGGCCGCCTCGTGGCTGACGCCCTCCGACAGGTCGCCGTCGCCGGCGATCACGAAGATCCGGTGGTCGCAGATCCCGATGCCGAAGCGGGTGCGCAGCTGGCTCTCCGCGATGGCCATGCCCACCGCGTTGGCGATGCCCTGGCCGAGCGGACCGGTGGTCACCTCCACACCCGGCGTGCAGCCGGCCTCGGGATGGCCCGGCGTGGCCGATCCCCACTGGCGGAAGTCCTTGATGTCGTCGAGCGTCAGACCGTGGCCGGTGAGGTAGAGCATGGCGTACTGCAGGATCGAGGCGTGGCCTGCGCTCAGCACGAACCGGTCACGGTCGGGCCAGTCCGGCCGCTGGGCGTCATAGCGCATGACCCGGGTCCACAGAACGTGGGCCAGCGGGGCCAGGGCCATGGCGGTCCCCTGGTGGCCCGAGCGGGCCGCGTGGGGCGCGTCCATGGACAGCGCCTTGATGACGTTGATGCCGAGCCGCTCGATGGGAGTCACGGACCCTCCCGCCCGTCGCCGGATGCCTGCCGCCGGCTCACCATAGAACATGCCACCGGCGGGGGGAACGACCTATGGGGCGGTCCGGTGCGGCCCCTCATGCAGGGGGCGGCAGGAGGGTGTAGGGCACCACCATGATGGGTCCGGCGTCGATGCGGGCCCGGGCCTCGACCGTGCCGTAGTCGGCGAACTCGAGCTCGGCCCGCACCAGCCGGTAGTTGAACTTGCCCGGCTCAACCTGCAGGGGTTGCACGTTGCGAGCGATGCGCTCGTCGCCCCGGAAATACGCCACCTCCAGGGCCCCGACGCCCGACTCGTCGGGCGCGCAGCGCACGATCACCACCAGATGGGGGGCCCACACCAGCGGGACTTCGGTGGGCGCAGCCGCCGAGAACTGCACCCCGGTGAGGTCGATGCGGGTGGACGGTCCCGGCACCTGGCGGAGCTGGATGTCGTCGATGAACAGGGCGGCCACGATGTCCATGGTCGGCTCTCCGGAGGCACGAGCGGATTTGGCGGCAGTGTAGGAGGACTTCGAACAGGCCACCCCGGTCCCGCTCTGGTTCGCTGCGACCTGAGGGCCGCTCGGCCACGGCCTCGTCCGTATGGGCTGGGCTCGCCGCCAACCGCTCGGCCTCTGGGTGAGCGGGTCCGCTGGGACGCGCGGCGTACCATGCTTGGCGATGCGTCGGATCCTGGTTTCGATCCTGCTGGCGGCCCTGCTGACCACCGCGGTCGGCTCGTTCGTCCAGGCTCGGCGTACCGACGCCTCCTCCGACCCGGGGTGGATCACCGAGACCGGTCCGCCCGAAATGGTGGTGGCCACGCCGATACTGAGCGTGCGCCGGACGCCGGGATGGGTCTCGGCGCCCGTGACCCGGACCCGCCTGCTCGAGAGGCTCTCCGGTGTGGTCGAGGAGCCGAGCGCTCCGCCGCAGACGTGCCTGGCCGTCTACCGCGGCGCGGCGCCCGTCGTTTCGGAACGGGCTGATGCGCTGATGGTGCCGGCCTCGTTGATGAAGGTCGTCACCGCGGCCGCGATCCTCGAGATCGCAGGTCCGGCCGCGACGTACACGACCGAGGTGCTCGTCCGCGCCGACGCGCTGAGCACAGCCGCCGACGGCGTGCTCGTGGGCGACGTCTACCTGGTGGGAGGGGGCGATCCGGTCCTGTCGACGCTCGCCTACGTGAGGCGCTTCGACCAGCCCATCGTCCACACCGACTTCACCGAGTTGGCGGTCGAAGCGGCCGCTGCCCTACGGGCGCAGGGCATCCTCACCGTCGAGGGGGGCATCGTGGCCGACGAGTCCCGCTTCCCGGAGGCGGAGCGGGACTACACGACCCAGGTCGTCGAGCCCGACGCCGGCTCCGTCTGGAAGCGGTCCTACGTCAACAACAACCAGGTCGGCCCGCTCTCTGCGCTGCTGCTGAACGACGGCTACGTCTCCTTCCCGCCCTCGGCCGACTCCGCCAGCCGGAGCCAGAACGTGCGGGCCCCGGATCCCGCCCTCCATGCGGCCCAGGTACTGGACGGACTGATCGAGGCCCGGGGAGTCGGTGTTTCCGCCGACGCCGGCAAGGGGACTGCGCCGCCGCTGTCGGAGCTTCGCTCGCTGGCCACCGTCGAGTCGCCGCCGATGGCGGAGATCGTCGCCCGCATGCTGCGCAACTCCGACAACACCACGGCTGAGATGCTGCTCAAGGAGATCGGCAGGCGGCTGTCGGGATCGGCCCGGGCCGAGGCGGTCCAGGGCGTGCAGGACGTGCTGGAGCGTCTGCTGGGCGTTCAGACTGCCGGGATCGTCATCGCCGACGGCTCGGGCCTGTCGGTTCACAACCGGCTGACCTGCGACCTCATTGCCGAGCTGCTCCTTCGGGCCGGGCCGGACTCGCCGCTCGTAAGGGGCCTGGCCGTGGTGGGGGAGAGCGGGACCCTCCGCGACTGCGACGCCGGCCTCGAGCCGGCCGCAGGGGCCGGCGCCGGCCCCGACGGGCAGAGCCCGCTGTCCCGCACGGTGTGGGCCAAGACCGGGACCCTCAACGATGTGTCGGCGCTGGCCGGAGTGACCGTGGCCCGCAACGGCGACGTGCTCACGTTCTCTCTGATCGCCAACCGCGAGGGCCTGTTCCTGAGCACCTGCAACGATCTGCAGCAGGGCCTGATCCGTGCGGTGTCGGGCCACCCCTACGGTCCGTCCTCCGCGGACGCGGCGCTGCATCCGGCGCCGGCGAGGCAGCCGGTGGTCGCCCCGATCGCTGAGTTGGCCGACAGCGAATAGCCGCGGGCGGACGAGATGGCCACTCCCATGTTCGCGCTCCAATCGGTCCTGCTGCCCGGATCGCCGCTGCCGCTGCAGGTCTTCGAGCCCCGCTACCTGACCATGCTCGAGACCGTCCTCGGGGGCGACCGGCAGATGGGGGTGGCGCTGATCGAGCGGGGCCGAGAGGTCGGCGGCTCCGATGTGCGGTGCGATGTCGCCACCATGGCCCGCGTGGTTGAGGCCCGGCCGGTGCCCGACGGGCGGCTGCTGGTGATGGCCCTGGGACACCGCCGCATCCGGGTCCGGCGGTGGCTTATCGACGACCCGCATCCTTGGGCCGAGATCGAGGACTGGCCCGACGAGCCGGAGCCCGTCGTGAGGGCGGACCCGGAGTCCATCGACGAGCTCGCCGGACTGGTCACCGAAGCCCGCGGACTGGCCCTCCGCCTGCAGATCGGGCATCTGGGTCACGCGGAGGCCGAGGCGCCCGGTCCCGTCGAGCTGGGCCGGGACCCGTCCATGGCCTCCTACCGGGCCGCGGCCCTGGCCCCACTGGGACCTTTCGACCGGTTCAAGGTGTTGAGCACCCCCACAGCCACCGAGAGGCTCGCGCTGGCCCGCCGCCTGGTGGCCGACGCAACCGAGCTGCTGCGGGCCCGGATCGAGCTCGGCAGCGGGTAGCGTCAGGAGTCCACCGACCGCGGAGGACCCACCCTTGGCACGCAGGCAGGGCGTAGCAGAAGTCGTGGACCTGGTTAAGGCGTACGTCCGCCAGGAGCTGCTCGGCCCGCTCCAGGGCGCTGGCCGTTGGGTCTCGATGGGCCTGGCCGGCAGCCTCGCGCTCGTGGTGGGGGTGATCCTGCTGATGCTGTCGCTGCTGCGGGCCCTGCAGACCGAGACCGGGACCGTCTTCGCCGGGAGTCTCTCGTGGATCCCGTACCTGATCGTCGTCGCGGCGCTGGGCGGCGTGATAGCGCTGCTGGTGCGCCAGGTCGGCAAGAGGGGACTCGGGTGAGCGCGGAGTCCGAGCGGATAACCCGCGATTCGCTGGAGGATGCGCTGCGCGACCTCCAAGCCGAGATCGACGGCGAGACCCAGCCGCTGCTCGTCAAGGTCGCCTACGGTGCGGCCGCAGCCGCCAGTGTCCTGATCGGCCTCGCCTACCTGCTGGGACGCAGGGCCGGCCGGCTCCGCAGGACAGTTGTCGAAGTAAGGCGGATCTGACCGGTGGGCCCCCCGGGCGGGCGGACCGCGGCAGCCTGGATCAGCCGCCAAGCGATGCGAAGGGGCCTGCTCGGCAGCTCGCGGTTCTGGTTCGCGGCGTTCGTCGCGACCAGCGCGGTCAAGGTGGTGCGGAGGGCGGTCGGCCCCCGCGAACCGATGACGGTGCTGTCGGAGCGTCTGGAGCCGTCCACCGGTATCGAGATCCGCAACGTCGAACCGGACGGCTCCTGAGGCCGCCCTAGGCGCCACGCTGCTCGGATGCGAGTCGTGCTGCGCAACCCGACCAGGGAACTGGAGGTGCAGGGACCGGTGACGGTGCGCGCCCTCCTCGACCGTCTCGGCCTCAACCGGGAATCGCACCTGGTGATCTGCAACGGTGAGCTGGTGCCGGGCGACCGGACGCTCCCGGACCGCTCCGAGGTGGAGGTGCGCAGCGTGATCTCCGGCGGCGCCGGCGACGGGCGGGCTGGAGCGCACCCATGAAGTGCCGGGTGTGCCGCGGGCCGGCGGTGATCGACGTGCGCCGCCACAACGCCAACTTCTGCGTCGAGCACTTCCTGCGCCTGTGCCGGGACCAGGTGGCCAAGGCCATCCGCCGCTACGACATGCTGGCCGACGGCGACCGGGTGCTGGTGGCGGTGTCGGGAGGCAAGGACAGCCTGGCGGTTTGGGATCTGCTCACCGAGCTCGGCTACGCCGTCGACGGCTTCTACCTGGGGCTCGGCATCGGCGACTACAGCAAGGAGTCCGCCCGCTACGCCCGCCGGTACGCCGAGAGTCGGGGCCTGACCCTCCACACCGTCGACCTGCCCGAGGCCCACGGCTTCGACGTTCCCGCCGGTGCCCGGGCCGCCAAGAGGGCGCCGTGCTCGGCCTGCGGTCTGTCGAAGCGGCACCTCTTCGACGACGCGGCCCGCCGCGGCGGCTATGACGCTCTCGCCACGGGCCACAACCTCGACGACGAGGCGGCCGTGCTGATGGGCAACACCCTGCGGTGGCAGACCGAGTACCTCGGGCGGCAGTTGCCGGTGCTGGAGGCCCGCGACGGCTTCCCCCGCAAGATCAAGCCGCTGGTCCGCCTGGGCGAGCGGGAGACCGCGGCCTACTGCCTGCTGCGAGGGATCGACTACATCGTCGAGGAATGCCCCATGGCGGCCGGCAACAAGCACCTGGCCTACAAGGCCGCGCTCAACGACATCGAGGTCGAGTCGCCCGGCGCCAAGCACGACTTCTACTTTGGTTTCCTGGACAGGGCGTCGGACCGTTTCCGGGCCGAGGTGGAGCGCGACCGCGGCGAGTTGGCGCCGTGCGAGCGCTGCGGGTCGCCCACCGACGCTCAGGTGTGCGCCTTCTGCCGCCTGGCCGAGCGCGCCGCCGGGCCGGCGCCGGTGCGCTTCACCGATCGCGAGAGACGATGACCGGACGGCCGTTCGAGCCGGGCGAGCCGGTCCTGCTAATCGATCGGAAGAGCCGCCGCTACCTGTTCGACCTCGCCTCCGGCCGCGAGTTCCACACCCATACCGGGGTGATCGCCCACGACGAGATCATCGGCGCGCCGGAGGGATCCAGGCTGCGGTCCACTCGGGGCTCCTCGTTCCTGGCGCTGCGGCCGACGCTGGCCGACGCGGTGCTGAAGATGCCCCGGGGGGCGCAGGTCATCTACCCCAAGGACATCGGCCCCATCCTGATGCTGGCCGACATTTTTCCTGGCGCACGGGTGCTGGAGGCCGGGATCGGCTCCGGGGCGCTGTCGATGGCGCTGCTGCGGGCGGGCGCGGTGGTGACGGGATACGAGCGGCGCGAGGACTTCTGCGCCCGGGCCCGAGCCAACGTGGAGCGCTTCTGCGGGGCGGAGGCGCTGGAGCGGTACCGCACCGAGGTGCGCGACGTCTACGAGGGCATCGACGAGACCGGGCTCGACCGGGTGGTGCTGGACCTGCCTGAGCCCTGGCAGGTGGTGCCTCACGCCTCGGTGGCCCTGCGCCCCGGCGGGATCCTGCTGGCCTACACGCCGAGCATCGTGCAGGTCCAGAGACTGCGCCGGACACTGGACGATTCTCCTTTCGACCTCCATGAGACGGTCGAGGTCCTCCAGCGGGGATGGCATGTGGAGGGTGACGCGGTGCGCCCCAACCACCGGATGGTGGCCCACACCGGCTTCCTCACCGTCAGCCGGCTGATCGAGCAGTGACGTCGGGGCGGTGGCTCCTACTCGGGGTGGCTGTCGCGGCTGTCGTTGCGGGCGTGGTCATCGCGGCGGTGGCGGTGCTCGAGGACGGGACCACGGCGTCGGGTAACCGCCAGCCACAGGCTCCGCTAGGTGCTGGGACGGTCCCAGCGACCTCGTCGATCAGGCCGCCGCTCGACGACCCGCCCGACCCGGGTCCGGTGCCTGACGACCACCGCCTGTCGAGAGCGGATCTCGCCGCGGCGGTGGAGTCGTCGGTGAGGGTCTACGGTCCGGCCTGCCGCGGGATCGTGCGCGAGGGGAGTGGCTTCGCGGTCACGGACGGCGACGTCGTCGTCACCATCGCCCATCTGATGGTCGGCATGGACGAGCCGACGGTCGAATTGCACGACGGCCGGGAGCTCAGCGCGGTGCTGGTGGCCTTCGACGCCGTGAACGATCTGGCCGTGCTGCGGGTCTCCGGTGCCGGCCTGCGTCCCCTGCCGTTGAGCGAGGCCGTTCCTGACGGCACCGTCGGCGCGGTGCTGGCCTGGGAGGCCGAGGCATCCCCGGACCCGACGCCGTTCCGCATCGACCGTCCGGTCACGGTGCGGACGGAAATAGTGAACGGGGACGAGCGCATCGAGCGACAGTCGTGGCTCCTCGCCGCCCAGACGGAGGTGGGCGACTCCGGCGCTGCGCTGGTGACCGGCGTAGACGGCCAGACCACGGCTGTGGGCGTCGCCTGGGGCGCGTCGCGCCGCGGCGGGGGAGGGGTGGCGTACGCCACCCGGGCCGGTCCGCTGGCCACGCTGCTCGCCTCGTCCGACCTCAATCAGCCCGTCGAAGTCCCCGCCTGCGACTAGAGGCCGAGCAGCTGGGCGGCTGCCCGCAGTCAGGCGGGCGGCGCTGGGGGCGGCCGGTAGTCGATGTTTCGGTCCACCGCCATGAAGATGTCGTTGCCTATGGGGTCGTCGAGTTCCTCGGCCAGATGGCCCAGCAGCCCGGCGCAGCGGGCCAGCAGCGCAACGCCGCGGGCGACGCCCAGCGGCAGGCCGATGTCGCCCAGCACCGCACCGCAGGCGCCGGCGCCGTTGAGGGGCAGCCTGCGGCCCAGTACCGCCGGATGAGCCCGGCCGATGGCTGCGAGCAGCTCGAGATGGGGGCCGAACAGTTCGTTGCGGCGGGCAAGCTCGAAGAGAGCCGGCGTGCGGGGGTCGCCGTCCTTGTGGACAGGGTGACCTAGTCCCGGCACGAACCCGCCCTCAGCCCGGGTCCGGGCCACCACCTCGGCGGCGAGGTCGTCCCAGCCGGCCTCATCGGTGGGCAGCGAGTCGCAGCCCTCGAGAGCGGTGTGCAGGAACCGGGCCGCGTTCTCGGTCACGCCGAGGAAGCGGTCTCCGCCTCCGAGCAGCCCTGCCGCCAGCGCACCCTGGATCGATTCGGGTGCGCTCAGCAGCGTCACCCGGGCCGCGATGGCGGTGGGGGTGAAGCCGTGATCGGCCAGCGCGACCAGAACGGCTTCGAACATGTTGCGCTGCTGCGGCGTCGGGCGGTGCTTGGCCATCAGCCAGAATGCGAGCTCGCCGAACGACACCTGACCGAGCAGGTCGTCGGCGAGGCTGTGGCCCAGCACGGTGATGCTGTCGGCGTCGGAGGTGCCGAGGCCGGTGCGGTAGGTGGCTCCGGTCATTGCCCGCTCCCGTGATCGGTAATTCGGCTGTCTATGTGTCGGGCTGCGGCGTAGGGGCCACGCGGATAGGTGCAAGCGCCTCGCGCCGACAGGGGGTCATTCCCGCTCTTGTTCGCTTCGCTCACGGGCCGCTCGGGCCACGGCCTCGCGCCGTATGGGCCGCATCGTCTCGCCTATCCGCTCGGCCTCTTGGACAGCCAGTCCCGAAGGTCGTCGCTGTGCTCTCCCAGTCCGGGGGGCGGGTGCTCGTAGCGCAGCGAGGCATTGCTGAACCCGATGGGATTGCGCACCAGGTCGACACTCTCGTCGCCGGCGCCGAGGGTCACCCTGGGCTCGAGGCCGAGACGCTCGGCCAGTTCGATGCCCTCGCGGATGGAGTTGATGGGCCCGCAGGGCACTCCCGCGTCGTTCAGGGCGATGAAGAGGTCGTCGGCGTTCCATTGGGCCACCCGCTCCATGAGCAGCGAGTGCATCTGGTCACGGTTGCGGGTGCGGTCGGCGTTGAGCCTGAATCGCTCGTCGGTAGCCAGCTCGCCGATGCCCAGAACCTCGCACAGGGCCTTGAACTGCCGGTCGTTCGCGGCGGTGATGATCATGTCCCGGTCCTTGGCCGGTATCACCTCGTAGGGGTAGACGCTCGGGTGGGCATTGCCCATTCGGTGGGGCACGGTCCCCGAAGCGGTATAGGCGCCGGTCTGGTTGACGAGGCCCGACAGCGCCGACGACAGCAAGTTCAGCTCCACCAACTGGCCCTGGCCGGTCAGGCTGCGGTGGTGGAGGGCGGCCAGGATCCCGATGGTGGCGTGGAGCCCGGTCATGACATCGAACACCGAGATGCCCGCCCGGTAGGCGGGGCCGTCGGCGTCGCCGGTGAGGCTCATTAGCCCCGACACGGCCTGCACCACCAGGTCGTAACCGGGCAGCGACGCACCCTCGGCCGTGCCGAAACCGCTGATCGAGGTGTAGATGAGGGCCGGATTGACGGCCCGGGCAGTCTCGTAGTCGAGCCCGAACTTGGCCAGCGCACCCGGCTTGAAGTTCTCGATGGCCACGTCGGCCCGCCGGAACAGCTCGTGGACCAGCGCCACGTCGTCTGGGTCGCGGAAGTCCAGAACGATCGACCGCTTGTTCCGGTTGATGGACATAAAGTAAGTCGATATGCCGTCCTTCTCCGGCGGGGTCCAAGCCCGAGTGTCGTCGCCGGCCGCGCTTTCCACCTTGATGACCGTCGCCCCCAGATCGGCGAGGAGCATGGTGCAGTACGGCCCGGCCAGCACCCGGGACAGGTCGGCGACGAGGATCCCGTCGAGCGGGGCAGTCTCAGCGGCCGTGCCGGTCGCTGAAGGGTCGGTGGCCCGGGTCTCCGCAGTCATGGCCGGCTCGACGACCGGGTTCGTGTCATGAGCCCGGCGGCGGAGGAGAGGGGGCGGCGCGAGTTCGTGGAGGCTCTGGCCCGGGGCCTCGACGTCCTCAAGGCATTCGGCCCCACCGCCATCGAGTTGACCGTCAGCGAGGTGGCCTCCCGTACCGGGTTGGCCAGGCCCACCGCCAGGCGGCTGTTGATGACCCTTGAACAGCTCGGATACGTCCGCTCCGTGGGCGGCGCGTACTCGCTGACCACCAAGGTCCTCGAGATCGGTACGGCTGCCATCGCGGCCCAGGGCCTGTGGGACGTCGCCCGTCCCCATCTGGTGGCCCTTGTGGCCCGCACGCACGAGTCGAGCTCGATGTCGCAGCTCGACGGGAGCGACATCGTGTACACGGCCCGGGTCCCGGTGGCCAAGATCATCGCGCTCTCGGTGAGCATCGGCACCCGCTTCCCGGCGGTAGCCACCTCGATGGGCAAGGTGTTGCTGTCGGAGCACACCGCCGACGAGCTCGACGCGGTCCTGGAGCGGCCGTCGACGTCGGGGATAATCCCGCGGGTGGTGCCCTCACGGGCGCAGTTGGACGAGGACTTGGCCGACGTGCGCGAGCGGGGCTGGGCCCTGTCCGACGAGCTGCTGACGGTCGGCATCCGCTCCATCGCCGCCCCGGTGCGCGACGACGGGTGCCGCATCGCGGCGGCCATGAACGTGACCGTGTACGCGGCCGAGACGTCCATCGAGCACCTGACCGGCGAGTACCTCCCCGCGCTGCTCGACACCGCGGCCGCGGTGACACGCGAATGGTCGAACCTGGCCATGCTGCCAGTCTCGGAGGCGCCTGCGCCGGACTAGCGGTAGTTGTTGTTGCTGGTGTGGTCGCCGGCTAGCCAGCGCCGCAGGGTCTCGTGGGCGTCGGCGGCCCGGTCGGCCGCGATCTCCTCCGCGTCGGGGGCGTCGACGGTGAACTCGAGCAGCATGCCGTTGGGGTCGTGGGTGTAGAACGAGCGGCAGTAGCCGTGCTCCAGCACGAAGCTGCCCCCCTCCGGGTTCCAGCCGGACTCCTCGATGCGCCGCTCGAGGTCGGCCTGGGTGTCGGCGTCGACCTTGAGGGCGATGTGGCGGAACGGCGACGGCACGAGGGCGGGGTCGAAGAGCTTCTGGTCCTCTTCTTCGGCGAACTGGAAGAAGGCCAGCGCGCTGCCGTCCTGGAGGCCGAAGAAGGTGTGGCAGTAGACCCGGACCGCGCCGAACAGCTCGTCGGCCTCCGACCATGTGGCGATCAGCGGGAAGCCGAGAATGTCCTCGTAGAAGGCCCGAGTGGCCTCCTGGTCCTTGGTGACGTACGCGTTGTGGTGAAGCCTCTGGGCTACGGCTTGGCTCATGGCAGTCCTTTCTCTGATGTTCGGCTTCGCCGGCACAACTGACGGTTGACCGTTATGCGGACAGTTTACCGGCAGACGTACGGCGCTGCTGCTAGAGTCGGCACGGGCGTAGTATCGCGCTCCCGCCGGGTCGCCGCGTCAACGGGCTCGACGTGTCGGCTGGCAGCAATCCCGTCAATCGAAGGAGCCGCCGTGAACAATCCGACATCGATCCTCAGTGGCCACAACCACATCACCCTGAATGTGGGCGGCGCCCAGGAGGACTACGACTTCCACACGGAGGTGCTGGGCCTCAAGAGCGTCAAGAAGACGCTCCTGTACGACGGCCAAGCCCCCATCTACCACCTCTACTACGGCAACGACGTCGGCGAGGAGAGCACCCTGGTCACCACCTTCCCGTTCCGTCACGCCGGCCTCACCGCCAAGAAGGGCAGCGGCCAGATCAGCGTGCTCACGCTGTCGGTGCCGGAGTCGTCGCTGGACTGGTGGCGCAACCGCCTGGAGGAGTACGGCTTCGAGGTGACCCCGGTCGAGCGCTTCGGCGAGAAGCGCCTCGCCTTCCAGCATCCCTGCGGGATCGACTACGAGCTGGTCGGGGTGGCCGACGACGAGCGCACCCCAGCCACCCACCCCGACATCCCCGATGAGTTCGGCGTCCGGGGCGTGCACAGCATCAGCTGCTCGGTGCGCGACATGGAGCTGACCGACCAGTTCATGCAGATGGGCTGGGGGAGCCGCATGGTCGAGGGCGACGGCAACGCCACCCGCTACGAGATGGGTGACGGCGGCCCTGGGGCCATCGTCGACTACATCCTCGAACCGAACCGCGAGCCTGGAAGCTGGACGTTCGGTGAGGGCTACGTGCACCACTGCGCCTTCAGCGTGGACAGCCTCGAGTCGCAGATGGCCGTCAAGCTGTTCCTGGAGGGCCTCGGCTACACCGATGTGTCCGACGTCAAGGACCGGGGCTACTTCTACTCGATCTACGTGCGCACCCCGGGCGGACCGTTGTTCGAGGCCACCTACACCAAGCCCGAGCACTTCGCCATCGACGAGCCCAGGGACAGCCTCGGCGCGCAGATCATGATCTCGCCCCAGTTCGAGGACTCCCGCCAGGAGCTGCTCGCCCAACTCGAGACCATCGAGTACTGAGCACGTCCATTACCGACCGCGACTCCCGCGGCCGAGCGCCTGTCCGGAGCGCCCGGCCGCGGGATAACCGCGCACCGGAGAAAGGAGCATCCGTGTCCAACATCACGCCCGCCGAGCACCTGGCGGAGGTCCTGTCCCGCTTTGATGACGCTCCCGACGCGAGGCTCGCTGAGATCATGAAGTGCGCAATCCGGCACATGCACGAGTTTGTTCTTGAAGTCGGCCTAACTCGCGAGGAGTGGTTCGCGAGCATGAAGGCCCTCGCCGACATCGGGCACATGTGCGACGAGAAGCGCCAGGAGTTCATCCTGCTGTCGGACACGCTCGGCGTTTCGATGCTGGTGGAGATGATCAACCAGATGGGGGCCGAGGGGACGACCGAGCCCACCGTCTTCGGCCCGTTCCACGTGGAGGGAGCCACACCGCACCAGATGGGCGACTCGATAGTCGTGGACCCCATGGATGCGGACGAGCCGCTGACGATACTGGGGGAGGTCAGCTCGCTGGGAGGCGGACCGATCGAGGGGGCGACACTGGATGTGTGGCAGGCGGCCAGCAACGGCTTCTACGATGTCCAGGACTCGGATCAGACCCCGTTGAACATGCGGGGCGTCTTCACCACCGGCGTCGACGGGCGCTACGAGGTGCGCACCGTGCGGCCGGTGTCGTACCCGGTTCCCGACGACGGCCCCGCCGGGGCGCTGCTCCACGCCACCGGACGCCACAACTGGCGTCCCGCGCACGTGCACTTCGTAGTCTCGGCGCCGGGGCACAAGACGGTGATCACCCACCTCTTCGACAGCGAGAGCGACTTCCTCGACAGTGACGTGGTCTTCGGTGTGCGCGACTCGCTGATCGTCGACATGAACGGCGGTCGCTGCGACTACGACTTCGTACTCGAGCCGACGGGCTAGCCCAGAGGCCCCGCGGGCAGGCGAGCCAAACCCGGTTCATACGGGCGGGGCCGTGGCCCGAGCGGCCCGTGAGCGCAGCGAACAAGAGCGGGAATGACCACGCCGCCCTATCCGCTCGGCCTCTAGGCGCAGGACTCGATGGTGACCGCGATGCCCTGCCCGACCCCGATGCACATGGCGGCCAGGCCGTAGCGGCCTCCCCGGTGCCGCAGGTGATGGGCCAGCGTCGTGAGGATGCGCGCCCCGCTGGCTCCGATGGGGTGGCCGATGGCGATGGCGCCTCCCAGCGGGTTGACGATCCGCCGGTCGAGCTCGGGCCACTCCGCCAGACACGCCAGTGACTGGGCTGCGAAGGCCTCATTCAGTTCGACCGCGGCCAGGTCCGACCAGCCGATGCCGGCCCGCTTGAGAGCCGTGCGGGCGGCCTCGACCGGGCCGATGCCGTAGAGATCCGGGTCGACGCCGCTCACGGCCCGGCTCATCACCCGCGCGAGGGGTGTCCGCCCCGTCGAGGCGAGGCCGGCCTCGGATGCCAGCAGCAGCGCGGCGGCGCCGTCGTTCATGGGCGAGGAGTTGCCTGCGGTCACCGAGCCGTCGCGGCGGAACACCGGTCGCAGCCGAGCCAGCCCGTCGAGGGATGTGTCGGGCCTGATCGTCTCGTCGCGGTCGAGTTCGGCGCCATGGACACCCACGACCTCGTCGGCGAATTCGCCGCGGGTCCAGGCTGCGGCCGCCTTCTGATGGCTGCGCAGGGCGAAGCCGTCCTGCAGGGCCCGGGTAATGGCGTACTTCTCGGCCAGAATCTCGGCTCCCTCGCCCAGAGGCACCGTCCAACGATCAGGATGGCGCGGGTTGACCAGCCGCCAGCCCAGCGTGGTGGAGTGCATCTGCTGATGGCCGCGCTCGTAGGGACGCTCCGGCTTCGCCACCACCCACGGAGCCCGGGTCATCGACTCGACGCCGCCGGCGATGCACAGGTCGGCGTCTCCGACCGCGATGGCCCGGCTGGCTCCGACAACGGCCTCCAGCCCCGATCCGCACAGCCGGTTGACCGTCGTTCCGGGAACCGAGGTGGGCATGCCGGCCAGCAGGGCGGCCATGCGGGCCACGTTGCGGTTCTCCTCGCCCGCACCGTTGCTGTTGCCGAAATGGACATCGTCGATGGTGGCCGGATCGAGGCCGGGGGAGCGCTCGAGCAGGTTCGCGATGACGGTGGCTGCCAGGTCGTCGGGGCGGACCCCGGCTAGGCCCCCACCGATCTTGCCGACCGGCGTTCGCACCGCGTCGACGATGTAGGCGGCACCGGTCACACCGGTGGGTGGCCGGCGTCGGCCACCGGCTGGGCCGGGCCACCGGGCGCGGGGCCGCCTACACCGGGACCCACAAGTCTTCGGCGGACGGGGAAGAACTGGACCGGCCACCGCTTCTGGAGCAGTCCGTAGACACCTCTGGGGGCCATGATGGCCATGGCGGCCGCGATTAAGCCCAGGATGATGAACCGCCACTCCTCGGCATCCTCGAGGAACTCCCTCACGAACCAGTAGATGGCCACCCCGACGATAGGCCCCGTGGTGGAGCCGACGCCTCCGATGATGGCGATGAACACCACCAGCGCGGTCCAGCGCAACACGCTGAAGGCGGACTCGGCCCGGGTCGACGGGTTGTGGAGCAGGATCACCGCGCCGGTCATGCCCGTCCAGAACGCGGAGATGACCCACACCGCCAGCTTGGCCCTGCCTACGGACACGCCCAGGCCCCGGGCCCCCTCCTGGTTGTCGCGGATGGAGCGCAGGGCGAGGCCCAGTCGTGACCGCAGCACCAGCACCACGATGGCGGTGGCCCCTGCGGCCAGTCCCAGGGCCATCAGGTAGGTGACGGTGTTGCGGGTGTCGAGCGAGTAACCGCCCAGCGACTCCCGGGTGAGGGTCCGGACATTGGCTCCGCCCAGGAAGTCGCTCTCCAGCGCGATCAGCCGGAAGACCTCGGCAATCACCCAGGTGCCGATGGCGAAGTACCCGCCCCGCAGGCGGAAGGCGAAGGCGGCCACCGGCAGGGACAGGATTGCCGCCACCAAACCGGCCAGCAGCACCGACAGGTAGGGGTCGACGCCGAAGTCCTCGGCGAAACTCAGCAACGTGTACACGCCGATGCCCACGAACATCTGCTGGCCGATCGACACCAGCCCCGCGAACCCGGCCAGCAGGTTCCACATCTGCGCCAGCGCCAGGTAGTAGAGGATCGCGACCAGCGGCACCCGGAGGCTGCCGTCGCTGTCCCACCAGGGCAGCAGGAACAGCACCACCAGCAGTACGGCCGACACGGCCAGCCCCGCGGTGGACTGGCGGTCCGAGCGGGTGACCCGGTGCCCGGTCATTCGGCTCTCCGCCCGAGCAGGCCGCTGGGTTTGGTGGCGAGCACCACGAGGAACACGAGATGGCCGACGAGAGGGCCGGAGCCGTAGCCGTAGGCAACCTCGAACTGTCCGCCCACGGTGTGGGCCACGCCGAGCAGCAGCCCGCCCACCAGAGTGCCCCACACCGACCCGAGGCCCCCGATGACCACTGCCTCGAAGGCGTACAGCAGCTGGGCCGGACCGTCGAGGGGCCCGAAACTCTGCCTGATTCCGAGGAAGACGCCGGCCACGGCCACGGTGGCGAAGGCGATGCCCATGGCCACCGCGTAGAGGTTGCGGTCGTTTATCCCCATGAGCCGGGCCGTCGGCGGATCGTCGGAGACCGCCCTGAAGGCCCGACCCAGCGGGGTGCGTGACAGCATCAGCTGTAGAGCTCCGAGTACTGCCACCGCGACGATCAGCGTGATCAGCGGGATCCAGCCGATGGCGATGGCGTCGGTGATCCTGATGCTCTCGATCTCGATCGAGCCCACGTCCAGGCCCCGCGAGTCGGCGCTGTATGTCTCGAGCAGCACGTTCTGGATCACGATTCCGAGTCCGAACGTGACCAGGATCGATGGCAGCGGGTCGGCGCTGATCGTGAAGTTGAACGCGCCTAGCTGGAGTGCGTACCCGGTGGCCAGCATGACGGGCACCACGATCACCAGCGATACGAACGGGTTGAGGCCCAGCGCGGAGGTGACGGACACGGCCACGAATGCCCCGAGGATGGCCAGGTCCCCGTGGGCCAGGTTTACGAAGCGCATCACCCCGAAGGCGAGCGAGAGCCCGGTGGCAAACAGCGCGAACAGCCCGCCCAGCATGATCCCCTGGACGATGGCGTTGAGCCACTCCATCAGCTTGACGCCTCTGAACCGCTGCCGGCGGGCAGCCCGAAGTAGGCCGCGGTGATGTCGGAGCGAGGAACCTCCGCCGGCTTGCCCTCGAGCGACACCCGCCCCTCCAGCAGGCACACCAGTCGGGAGGCCACTTCCAGGGCCTGCCCGATGTCCTGCTCCACCAGCAGCACGGTGGCGCCCCCCTCTGACAGGGCGGGCAGCGCCTGGTACAGCGACTTGACCACCACCGGCGCGAGTCCCAGCGAGACCTCGTCGAGCAGGATCAGCCGGGGGTTGGACATCAGGGCCCGGCCGATGGCCACAGCTTGCTGCTCACCGCCCGACAGGACGTGGGAGGGACGTTCCAGCAGCGGCCGTATCAGGGGGAACACATCGAGGACGGCCTCGAGGTCCCAGCGGCCGGGGCGTCCGGCGTGGGCGCCGATGATGAGGTTCTCGCGCACCGTGAGGCTTCCGAACAGCATGCGGCCCTCGGGCACTAGCGCGATCCCCAGCCCGACCCGCCGGTGGGCCTTGACGCCGGCGATGTCGGTGCCGTCGAACACTATGGATCCCGCTCTGGTCGGCACCTGCCCGGCCAGAACCCGCAGGAATGTCGTCTTGCCAGCACCGTTGGCGCCGATCATGGCCAGCGTCTCGCCCTCGGTGACGGTCACATCGATCCCGAACAGCGCCTGGAAATCGCCGTAACCCGCGTCGAGGCCCCTCACCTCCAGCAGGGTCATTCCGGCGCCACCCCCAGGTAGACCTCCTGAACTTCGGGGCTGGCCATGACCTCAGCCGGGTCGCCCTCGGCGATCTTCGTCCCGAAGCTCATGGCCATGATCCGATCCACCACCGCCAGCAGGGCGTGCACGATGTGCTCGATCCACACGATGGTCACCCCGCCAGCGTGGATGTCGCGGATGGTGTCAACCAGCTCCAGCACCTCGGCCTCGGTCAGGCCCCCGGCGATCTCATCGAGCAGCAGGATCTTCGGCCGGGTGGCCAGGGCCCGGGCCAGCTCCAGGCGCTTGCGGCCCAACAGGGGCAGAGCTCCGGCCCTGGTGTTGGCCGATGCCAGCAGCTTCGCCCGCTCCAGGGCTTCGACCGCCGCCGGCGTGGCGTTGGCCTCGGACATGGGCACGCCCGCGCCGAAGACCGCGCCCACCAGCACGTTCTCGAACACCGTCATCCCCTCGAAGGGCCGGGGAATCTGCGCGGTCCGGGCCAGGCCGTGCCGGCACCGCCAATCGGACGATGTCCTGGTGACGTCCTCGCCCTCGATGCGAATGGAGCCCCGGTCGCAGCTCAGGTCGCCGGCGATGAGGTTCAGCAGCGTGGTCTTTCCTGCCCCGTTCGGGCCGACGATTCCGAGCGCGTCGCCCGCGTTGACCTGAAGCGAGAGATCGTCGACGACCTTCACTCCGAAGGACTTGTCGACGCTGACGACCTCAAGCAGCGGGGCCATCCGCCCAAGCTAGTCGCGCGGCAGTGCGACCCGATGAGCCGGGCGGCCGGGTGTCGGTACTACTCGATCAGGCGGAGGGGACCGTCGATCGGATGGTCGGGGAGGAAGGTGTTGACCGCCACGAACAGCTCGAACGGGAACCGCTCACCAGCCACCCACTGGCCGCCGACCAGGCTGGTCGTCGTCAGCTGGGGGACGGGGCCCGCGTTGAAGTTGACGTTTCCGACCTGGGTGTCCAGGTTGGTCTGGCCGATGGCTTCGTTGAGCGCGGTCTTCTCGGTGGTGCCGGCCCGCCGCAGGGCGTCGATGGCGACCTCCCACACCGCGTGGCCGTAGCCCAGCGGCTGCTCCCAGTTGCGGCCGGTGGCCGCGATGTAGGCCTCGGCCAGTTCGTTGGCGCTCTGGCCGGTGAGCGACGACATCGTCGGGTACCGGTCGGTCCACCAGATCTCCGAGCTGAGACCGTCGCCCTTGGGGTAGGTGGCGATTGCGCTGCTGAACAGCAGGCCCTTGGCCACCGTCACTACCGGAGGGTTGAAGCCCTGCTGGAGGGCCTGGGCCTGGTAGGTGGCGAACACCGGGGGCGGCAGCACGCCGGTGACGATCTGCACGTTGTTGTCCTTGAACGACGCGATCTGCGCGGAGAAGTCCTGGGTGCCCAGGTCGAAGCGGCCGTCATCGACGATCGTGTACCCCTCGGCGATGAACGCGGGGGGCTGCCCGAGTTCGGCGTCGCCGAAGGCAAGGCCGTCGGGATCACCGCCCCAGAGGGCGCCGATGATGGGCTCCACGTCGGCCTGGGCCCACAGGTCCAGGAACACCGCAGTGAGGTGCTCGATGCCCCAGAAGAAGTGATGGTTCCAGACCGAGGCCGGTTCGGGACCCGGGGCGCCACCCTTCACGTTGATGTAGTGGGGCTGCCAGGGAGCCAGCGTCGATAGGCACGGGGTCTCGCCCAGGTCGCAGGCCGCGGCCACCGGGATGGTGGTGTCGGGCGTGCCGCCGCAGAGCACCAGGTGGGCGCCCTCGGCGATGAGCTCGTTGGTGACCTCGCCGGCGCGGGTCGCGTCGGTCTCGGTGTCCTTGTCGATGATCTCGATCCGGTCGCCGAAGAGCTCGCGCATCTGTCCCAGCACGAAGTCGTCGGTCTCGCCCAGGGCGGCCAGAGGGCCGGTCCTCGGCGTGACGAAGCCGATCTTGGCCGGCGGGAGGTCCGAGAAGGCGCCCGCGGCGGTGGTGGTGGGGGCTGCGGTAGTGGTCGGCGCGGCCGTGGTGGTGGCCGCGGCTGCGGTGGTGGTGGTCGCTGCGGGCGCGGCCTCCTCGTCGTCACCGCACGCGGCGAGCAGCCCGCCACCGAGTCCGACTGCGGCGGCGCTGCCCAGGAACTGCCGTCTCGAGGTTGTGCGCTTGTTGGGTTCTGCCATTGGGTTTCCTTTCGGTGTCAGCCCCGGCGGCTACGCCGGCCTGCGGCCATGGAAGGCGTCGTCCAGCATCTGCCGGATCCCGTCTCCGGTCGGTGGCCGCACGTTGGCGGCCGCTTCAATCACAACCCGTCGGGTTGCTTCGTCGAGCCCGCCGGCCGGCATGCCGAGGGCTTCGAGACTGGTGGGTGCGCCGATGTCGCCGGCGAGGTCGAAGAGTGAGGCGGGGACCTGGCCCGCCGGAACGTCGATTACCGCCGCGATGGCGTCGATGAGCTCGCCGATCGCGGGCGCGTTGTAGGCCACGGCGTGGCCGAGGACGGCTGCGTTCATGCCGCCGTGGTCGAGATTGAACATCCCGCCGAGGACGTGGCACGTCTTGTGGTGCAGGGCCGTGCCTCCGGTGGCCAGCACCACACCGCCCAGGTAGGCGCCGTAGAGGACGTCGGTGCGGGCGCCGAGGTCGTCGGGATCAGCCACCACGGCGGGCAGGCCCCGGTACAGCACCCGGATGCTCTCCAGCGCCATGAAGGAGATGAACGGGTTGGCGCCGGGACCGTAAAGGGCTTCGACGGAGTGGGCCAGAGCGTTCATGCCGGAGGGTCCCGCGATACGCGGCGGCAGGGTGAGGGTCAGCTCAGGGTCGTAGACGACGAGGGCGGGCTTCACCCTGGAGTCGACGCCCACCTGCTTGCGGTCGCCGTCGCTCATTCCCCAGATCGGCGTCATCTCCGAGCCGGCATAGGTGGTGGGCACCGCTATCTGCTTGATGCCGACGTTGAGGACCACCGCCTTGCCGAACCCGGTGGCCGAGCCGCCGCCGATGGTGAGCACGGCGTCGGCGCCGACGTCGCGTGCCTGGGCTGCTGCCGCCTCGGCCAGCGGGACGGGCACGTGCTGGGCCACCTGGTCGAACCGGCCTACGACCAAGTCGCCGAGGACGGCGCCGATCTCGGAGGCGAGGGTGTCGGTGGCGCGGTCCGCGATGACCAGGATCCGCTCGGCGCCCAGGGCCTCGGCCTCTGCGGCCAGCGACTTGCGGGAGCCCGCCCCGAAGACGACCCGGCCCGGGAGCGCGTCGTAGGTGAAACTCTCGACCCTCGACAACTGACGAACCCCCTCTCCAGCGGTGTCCGCTATGCAGACAAGTTACCACATAGCGGACAACTTGGGGCCGACTTGTTAGAAGTCGACCGGGTGCACCGGCGCCTCGCCCTTGGCGATCATCTCGGGGATCCGGGGCGAGCCGTTCTCCCATACCAGCAGCATCGAACGCTTCGGGGAGTAGCCGGTGTGGCGGATGTCGGCCGGCATGGCGGCGACGTCACCGGCCCGCATGATGACCCGGGCTCGCTTGGACCCGGTGTCGCGGTCCTCGACGTCCCACTGGATCTCGTCGCTGAGCTGCACGAACCACTCGACCCGGTCGTTGCCGTGGATCACCGGCAGGGTGAACTCCTCGGTGGTGGGGCAGTAGAGGCTCTCCTTGCAGGCTGACACCACCGAGGGGTTCCAGGTGACGTCAGACCGGGACAGGTACGCGAACAGGTTGAACGAGCACACTTCGTCCTCGTACCCGGGTGCGGCGTCGATGACCGGCTCGCCCTGGTCGACGTCGGCGAAGGCACGGTTCACGGGGAAGCCGGAATCGTCGCTGCGCAGCGGCTCGTCGCCGGGCACGCTCACCATGCGATCGGCCACGACCCGCCTGCGGGTGACGGCCTCGTCGTTGCTGCCGCTGCTGGGCCCGAAGGCGGTGCCCGTCTCGAGGGGCGCCGCGAAGGGGTCGTAGCCCTCGTTGGTCCAGTCCGAGAGCATGGCCTTGAAGCATTCGAGCAGCTCCTCGTGGCCGAAGGTCTCGTTGTAGTCCACCTCGGCCCGGCGGTAGGCCTCGTTGAAGCGGCCCGCGAACATGTCGACGGTGCCGTAGTGGTTCATGGTGCCGATGACCGAGTCGAAGTTGACGATGCCGTAGAAGAACCCCCAGGCCACGTCGCGTTGGGTGCATCGCAGCCAGTGGTCGACCGGCATCTGGTGGTTGCCGGTCGGCCACTCCACGGTGACGAAGTACTCGTCCCGGCTGAACGTGAACCCGCCCACCCGGAACTGCCGGTACCCGAGCTGGTTGGGGGCTTCGTCGGTGATAGTCATTGATGTCCTCCCTAGGCCTAGAAGGTCTGGCAGATGTCGGACCACCGGTACACGGTGTCGGGCCCTTCGATGGTCTGGAGCAGCACGACACCCACGCCGTCGCAGTGCATCCGGTAGGCCTTTCCGGCCGGAAGCATGGTCATGTGGCCCCGCTGGGCGGTCACCGTGCCCATGGAGTTCCCCTTCGGTTCTTCGTCAAGCGTTACCGAGCCGCCGGCGGAGGCGTCGACGAGTTCGGCGGCGGGATCGCACAGCTCGATGCGCACCGTTCCGTCCATGACCAGGGCGAACTCGTCGTGGGGGGTGGCCCGCCACTCGCTGGTCCCCTCGGCCCGGATCGCCTCCAGCACGTATTCGAGGTTCTTGCCGACGGCGATCTTCTCGTAGGGAGCGGCTTGCGAGGCCACCTCGAAGATGTTGGAGAAGGCGTAGTACTTCGGATCGTCGTCAACGATATGGACCCCGCCCTTGGCGTAGTCCTCAAGCGAGCCGAACACAGTCTTGTAGTCCGTCATGGGGCCTCTCCCGCAGGGCAATGCTGCCCAGCACGTAGTCCTTGCATCGTGTGACCCCACGGCTAGCGTGCGGTATACAGATGCTAGCAGCGGCTGGTTGACCGGGTACCAAGGTCGACCGGATGCCAAGGTTGACTGGATGCCGCGAAACCGAACGGAGGAGTCGCTCACGGGGGAGGCCATAGCCGAGCGGGTCACCCAGCTCGGCCACAGCCTCCAGGCACGCGGGGTGGAGGTCACCCTGGCGGAGATAATCGACGCGGCCCAGGCCGCGACCCTTGTCGATCTGGGCTCGCGCTCGGAGTTCCGGGGCGCGCTGCGAGCCACGCTGGTCAAGAACGCACGCCATTTCGAGCTGTTCGACGCCGCCTTCGACAGGCTGTTCCCGCTGAGCGCCGCGAGCGGGGGCACCGGCGGGGAGGCCGCGGCCGTCGACGCCGTGAGCGTGGTGGCGTTCGACGCCGACCCGGCCGCCCTGGCTGCGCAGCTGGTGGCCGAGCACGGGGGCTTCGACGGCGAGCTGCGGGGTGAGCGCCACCACCTTCAGCGCGCCCTAAAGGCGGCTGACCTCGCCCGGATCATGAGCGATGCCCGCAAGGCCAATCCCGATGTGCCCACCGCCGAGCTGCGGGAGCGGATTGAGCACCTCAAGCGCCTCATGGCAGCTGAGGTGCGCTACCGGCTCGGCAGTTCCGACCAGAGGCTGCCGGACACCGCGGTGCAGGACATCGAGTTCCTCAGCGCCACCCGGCACCAGCTCGATGAGATACGCGATGCGGTGAGGCCGCTGGCTCGCAGGCTCGCAGCCCGTCTCGCTCGCCGCCGGCGGGCCCGGCATGGCCGCGGCGTCGACTTCCGTCGCACCATCCGCCGGTCGCTGGCCAGCGGGGGCACACCCATCGACGTGGCCTACCACCGGAACCGGCCCCATCGGCCCGACCTCTTCGTGCTGTGTGACATCTCCGGCTCGGTGGCGCACTTCTCGGTATTCACCCTCACCCTCATGTCCGCGCTCTCGGCCGAGATCCCCCGGTGCCGATCGTTCGTGTTCGTGGACGCGGTGGACGAGGTCACCGACCTGCTGGCCGCCACCGACCACGGGATCGAGCCCTGGCAGCTCATGCGCAACACCGACGTGATCGCCGGCGACGGTCACTCCGACTACGGGGCGGTGCTCGGTCAGTTCTGGGACGAGATCGGCCAATCCGACCTAGGCCCGCACTCGACGCTCATGATCACCGGCGACGCCCGCACCAACTACCTGGACCATCGGGCCGACGTGCTGGAGGAGATCTCCAGCCGGTGCCGGGCCGTGTACTGGCTCAATCCCGAGCCTCGCCGGGAGTGGGACACCCACGACTCGGAGATGGAGGCCTACGCCCGGCACTGCGCCGGCACTTTCGAGGTGCGGACAGTGCGCCAGCTGGTTTCCTGCGTGGAGAGCCTGCTCTAGGCGGTCAGCTCGGACCGTACGATGCGGGCGCCCTCGACCATGGCGGCGAGCTTGGCTCGGGCCACCCGGCGGGGCAGGAACTTCATGCCGCAGTCCGGCGATACCGAGAGCCGGTGGGGGTCGATGTGCTCGAGCACGGACCGGATCCTCTGGGCGATGGAGGCAGGCGTCTCGACCTCTTCGGTTCCCAGGTCGAGGACCCCAAGCACCACCGACCTCGGTGACAGCTCGGTGACCACCGAGGGGTCCAGGCCGGGCTGGGCGGCCTCGATGGCCACATAGTCGACCGGTACAGCCGCGAGTTCGCTCAAGAACGGGTAGCCGCCCGACTTGTCGCCCATGTAGAGGGCGTACCCGTAGCAGGTGTGGAGGGTCGTGGTCGCATCGATGCCGTCCACCGCGGCCGCCACTGCTTCCACCGCGAAGCCGCGGGCAACCTCGGCGTTGGCCTGTAGGTACGGCTCGTCGAGCTGCAGGACGTCGATGCCGGCTGCGTGCAGGTCCCGTAGCTCGGCGTTGATGGCGGCCGCGTAGGCCATCGCCAGCGAGCGCTGGTCGGGGTAGTGGTCGTTCTGGGCCAGCTGGCTGAGGGTGAAGGGACCGGGGACCGTCACCTTGGTCCTGCTCGAGGTATGGGCCCGGAGGAACCGGGCCGTGTCGAGCTCGATGGGGCGTGTCCGGCGGATCGGTCCGCTCACCAGCGGGACCACGGCCTCGCCGCCACGCCGGTTGACGCCCTTGCCGAGCCGCTCGGGATCGACGCCGCTCAGGCTGTTGGCGAAGTGATTGAAGTAGGACTCCCTGCCGATCTCGCCATCGGTGATGATGTCGACCCCCGCGGCCTCCTGGTCGGCGATCGCGCTCAGCACGGCCGCTTCGATCGCCTCCTGCCGGAACTCTCGATCGACCTTCCAGATGCCCTCGGCGCGCACCCGGGGCACCCCCTCGCCCACCAGCAGGTCGCGGTCGACGAGCCAGCCCGGCTGCGGGTAGCTGCCCATCACGGTCGTGGGCAGGAGATCCTGCACGTCTCGATTCCCCGAGTGACTCAATTCGGGCCGGCTACGGCGAGTCCAACCTGGGGTCGGGTCAGACCTCGATGAAGATGCACTCCCCGGGGCACTCTTCCGCGGACTCGATCACGGCTTCTTCCTGGCCTGCGGGCACTGCGGCCAGCCCGTCGGGGCCACCGGGGTCCGAGAAGACGTTGCCGTCCTCCACTACATAGGCAAGGCCGTCGTCGAGGAGGGTGAAGACGTCGGGGGCGATCTCCTCGCACAAGCCGTCGCCCGTACACAAATCCTGATCAATCCAGACCTTCATGTCCTTGGAGGAACCTCTCTTCAGCGGGCTGATGAACGGGGCCAGGAGCGCCCGCGGCTCGCGGCAGCTACTACAGCATAGCGGGGCTGGAGACCCAAGCCTGCCAACTCGCCGCCGAAAATGCCAACACCGCGAACCACCCCCTTGCACCGCGAGGGGCCTGCGCCGTCTAGGGTGTCGTCAATCCAGCCCGATCCGACCAGCGAGGAGGTGAGCCGTGAGCGAGACCGGCAGCGACAACTCGAAGCAGGATCTTGAACGCCTGCGCCGCCTCGTCTCCGAGCTCGAAGGGGAGGTCGCCTCCCTGCGCCGCCGGCTCCACGACGCGCCCAAGCGGGTCCGCATGCTCGAGGAGCGCCTCGCCGACACCAAGGGCCGGCTGACCCAGGCGGTATCCCAGAATGAGCGGCTCACCACCATGCTGCGCGACGCCCGCGAGCACATCGGCTCGCTGCGCGAGGAGGTGGAGAAGCTCACCCAGCCGCCCAGCGGCTACGGGACCGTCCTCGGCTGCAACGAC
This sequence comes from Acidimicrobiaceae bacterium, assembly GCA_009837445.1. Taxonomy (GTDB): domain Bacteria; phylum Actinomycetota; class Acidimicrobiia; order Acidimicrobiales; family Aldehydirespiratoraceae; genus Aldehydirespirator. The sequence goes on along the minus strand of VXTM01000021.1, from coordinate 153,659 downwards.
GACGGCACCGTCGACGTGCGAGCCGGCGGCCGCAAGATGCGGGTGGCCGTCCATCCCGACCTGGCCGAGGACCTGTCCGCAGGGGAGGAAGTCGCGCTCAACGAGTCGTTCAGCGTGGTGCTGGCCCGCCGGCCCGACCGCACCGGTGAGGTGGCCACGGTGAAGGAGTTGCTGCCCGGCGGCGACCGCGCGCTGGTGCTGGGACGGGCCGACGAGGAGCGGGTGGTTGAGCTGAGCGCGGCCGTGGCCGCAGGACCGATCCGGAGCGGCGACAACGTGCTGATCGACTCCTCGGGGGACCTGGTGATCGAGCGCCTGCCCCGCCCCGAGGTGGAGGACCTCATCCTCGAGGAAGTGCCCGACATCAGCTACGACGACGTCGGCGGGCTCGACTCCCAGATCGAGCAGATCACCGACGCGGTCGAGCTGCCGTTCGTCCACCATGCCCTGTTCGCCGAGTACGACCTGCCCGCGCCCAAGGGAGTGCTGCTCTACGGTCCGCCCGGCTGCGGCAAGACCCTGATCGCCAAGGCGGTGGCCAACAGCCTGGCCAAGAAGGTCTCGGACCTCTCCGGAGACGCCAACGCCCGCAGCTTCTTCCTGAACATCAAGGGCCCGGAGTTGCTCAACAAGTACGTGGGCGAGACCGAGCGCCAGATCCGCCTCGTGTTCCAGCGGGCCCGGGAGAAGAGCGAGCAGGGCTGGCCCGTGATCGTGTTCTTCGACGAGATGGAGTCGCTGTTCCGCACCCGCGGCTCCGGGATCAGCTCCGACATCGAGTCGACGATCGTTCCCCAGCTGCTGGCCGAGATCGACGGGGTCGAGGCGCTGCGCAACGTGATCGTGATCGGAGCCTCCAACCGCGAGGACCTCATCGACCCCGCCATCCTGAGGCCTGGTCGCCTCGACGTGAAGATCAAGATCGAACGCCCCGACGCCGAGGCCGCGGCGGCCATCTTCGCCCGCTACCTGGTGCCCTCCCTTCCGATCGCGGCCGAGATGGTCGACACCGTCGGGGGCGGCGACTCCGACAAGGCCGTGCGCGGCATGATCGAGCAGACGGTGGACGACATGTACCGGCCGGCCGACACCAACCAGTTCCTGGAGGTCACCTACTCCAACGGGGACAAGGAGGTCATGTACTTCCGGGACTTCGCCTCGGGGGCGATGATCGAGAACGTGGTGCGGCGGGCCAAGAAGCTGGCCATCAAGCGGGAGATCTCCGGCGGCCCCCGCGGCATCGTGACCTCCGACCTCCTGGCCTCGGTGCGCCAGGAGTTCAAGGAGCACGAGGACCTGCCCAACACCACCAACCCCGACGACTGGGCCCGCATCTCCGGCAAGAAGGGCGAGCGCATCGTGTTCGTGCGCACGCTGGTGTCGAGCGACCACGAAGAGGAAGCCTCCGGGGGGCGCTCGATCGAGCGGGTGCAGACCGGCCAGTACCTCTAGAGGCCTAGCTTGCGAGGCCGTGGCCCGAGCGGCCCGTGAGCGCAGCGAACAAGAGCGGGACAGACGCTGCGGCCGGTTCGGCCGTGAGCCTGACAGTGTCTCGGCTGCTCGGAGCCTTGTTGGCCGCCGCCCTTGCCTTGGCGGCCTGCGGAGAACCCGACCCGCAGGACACCGCAGGAATTGAGCTCACCGGAGAGCCGGAGGCCGGAACGGCGGCGGCGTCGGAGGCCCAGCAACCCTCTACGACGGCCGCCGATGCCGTCGACGACCGGGGCGATGCTGACCTCCTCCAGACAGTGCAAGCGCGAGGCAGGCTCCTCTGTGGAGTCTCCGGCACCAGGGTGATCTTCTCGGAGACCCAGCCAGACGGCAGCGTCTTCGGGATCGATGCCGACTACTGCCGAGTCGTCGCCGCGGCCATCTTCGGCGACGCCGACTCGGTGGAGTTCGTCTCGCTCACCACCGCAGAGCGCTTTGCGGCTCTGCAGTCCGGCCACATCGACGTGCTCTTTCGCAGCACCACCTGGACCCAGAGCCGCGACACCGAGGTGGGCCTGGACTTCGGTCCGGTCATCTATTACGACGGCCAGCAGCTCATGGCCCGCGAGTCCGACGGCTTCTCCGCCTCGTCGCAGGTGGCCGACATTGCCGGCGCGGTGGTGTGCGCCCTGGCCGGGACAACGACTGAGCAGAACGTCTCCGACGCCGCCGACGCCGCCGGTATCGGCATCACCCTCACCACGCTCGAGGACTTCGACACGATCATCGATAACTTCATCACCGGCGCCTGCGATGTGACCACGGCCGACGGCTCGGCCCTGGCCGGGCGCAAGGCGAAGCAGCAGCCCGCCGACGAGGAGTGGGTGATCTTCCCGGCCACCCCGATCTCCAAGGAGCCCCTCGTCCCCGTGTACCAGCAGAACCAGTCCCGCTTCGGTGACGTGGTCAACTGGGCGGTCTACGCCACGATCATCGCCGACGAGAAGGGCATCACCTCCGACAACGTGGCCGAGATGGTCGCCAGCCCGCCCGACGCCGAGACGCGCCGCCTGCTCGGCGGCGAGGGGGAGCTGCAGTCAGCCATGGGCCTGGCTCCCGACGCCTTCTACCAGGCAGTCTCGCAGGTGGGCAACTACGGAGAGATCCTCGCCCGCCACCTCGAGCCGGCGGGACTGACCCGCGGCTCGATCAACGCAAGCTGGAGCGACGGCGGCCTCATATATGCGCCACCGGCGCGTTGAACAATCTTTAAGATCATATCATCAGATATTTTTTCAGGACTACCCAGCACTTGAAACCGGACAGGTCTGTCAGTACTGTGGCACCGTCACGCAACCACACACCCACGGAGGGAGACTGTGACTCTTAAGAAAGCTCTTGTCTGGCGCGTGCTCGCTGTCATGCTCGCGGTAACGCTCATTGCTGCATCCTGCGGCGACGACGAAGACGGCACCGGCACCACAGCAGCGCCCGAAGACACTACGGCTCCGGAGACCACGGCCGCGGCGCCGGAGGAGACCACAACCACTGCCGCCGACGAGGTCATCGTGACCCAGGAAGGCGACCTGCTCGACACGGTCCTCGCCCGCGGCGACCTGCACTGTGGCGTGTCCGGTTCGGCGGTGGCGTTCTCTGAGACCCAGCCCGACGGCTCCCAGACCGGCTTCGACGCCGACTACTGCCGTGCGGTGGCCGCGGCGCTGTTCGGCGATGCCAACGCGGTCGAGTTCACCCCGCTGACCGCGGCTGAGCGGTTCACTGCGGTGCAGACGGGCGAGGTGGACGTGCTGATGCGCAACACCACTTGGACGCAGAGCCGTGACACCGAGGTGGGCATGGACTTCGGCCCGACCACCTACTACGACGGCCAGCAGCTCATGGCGCGCGAGTCCGCCGGCTTCTCGGGGGCCTCGCAGGTGGTCGACATTGCGGGCGCGGTGGTGTGCACCAACGCCGGCACGACTACCGAGCAGAACATCGCCGATGCCGCCGATGCGGCCGGAATCTCGATTCAGCTCACGACGTTCGAGGACTTCGACCAGGTCACCGAGAACTTCATCAACGGCGCCTGCGACGTCATCACCACCGACGGCTCGGCCCTGGTCGGCCGCAAGGCCAACCAGCAGCCCGCCGGCGAGAACTGGGTGATCTTCCCGGCCACGCCCATCTCCAAGGAGCCACTGGGCCCGACCTACGGTCAGAACCAGTCCCGCTTCGCGGACGTGGTCAACTGGACCGTGTACGCCACGATCATCGCCGATGAGAAGGGCATCACCTCGGCCAACGTCGACGCTATGGCGGCCAACCCGCCCGACGCAGAGGCGGCCCGCCTGCTCGGCGCAGCTGACGATGAGCAGCAGTCGAACATGGGCCTGGCCCCCGACGCCTTCTACCAGGTGATCGCCCAGGTCGGTAACTACGACGAGATCTACGCCCGCCACCTGAACCCGGTCGGCCTGACCCGCGAGGGCTCGGCCAACGCCGGATGGCTCGACGGCGGCCTGATCTACGCACCTCCGGCCCGCTAGACCGGACACGTCAAAGGCTTCACTTAGCGAACATTCTCGTCTAGGTTGACGGGGGTCCGGGACAGCAGTCCCGGACCCCCGTTGCCGTTGTAGCCACCTATCCGCCACCGACCGCCTTGGAGGCGCCCAGGCGTGTCCAACACTGACCAGACCACGCTGGCTGCGACCCAGTCGGGGCGTCCGCCCTTCTACCGCGACGCCACCGTCGTCAAGTGGCTGGCTCAGGTGTTCACGCTCCTGCTGGTTGTGTTCGCGCTCTTCTTCCTGACCACCCAGGCCCTTGAGAACCTCAACCGCCAGGGGATCGAGATCAAGTACGACTTCCTGGGCATCGGCCTGGGGAGCGACCTCCGGGAGGGCATCGACACCGACCCCGACACCGCCGGCCGGGCGCTGTGGGCCGGAGCGGTCAACACCATTCGCATCGCGGTGGGCGGGATAATCGCGGCCACCATCCTCGGGGTGCTCGTCGGCGTCGGGCGGCTGTCGAGCAACTGGATCGTCAACCGTATCTGCAGCATCTTCATCGAGACGGCCCGCAACATCCCGCTGCTGGTTCAGATCATCTTCATCTGGGCGCTGGTCGCCACCCTTCCCAACGTGGAACTGGACCAGGGGCCCATCAACGGCGTCCTGCACCTCTCCAACAAGGGAGTGTCTGTACCACGTCTGCACATCGATGACGGCTTCTACCAGTGGCTCATCTTCATCGCAGCGGGCGTGCTGGTCGGCTGGTGGGTCAAGCGCCGCCAGGACCGGCGCCACGACGCCACCGGCCAGGAGACCTACCCGGTGGCCAGCTTCGTCGGGGTGCTGGCGCTGTTCGGCGCCGTGGGCTGGGTGGCGCATCCGATCTTCGGCTGGGTGGGCGCCATCTTCGACTTCATCGGCGACGGGTTCTCCTCCTTGACGCCGGTGATCGTGCAAGTGGTGCTGTCGCTGGCCGCCCTAGCGGCGGCCGCATGGTGGATCCGCCGCTTCCTGGCCCGGCGCCGCACGCCGGCGGGGCTCATGAAGCTCACCGACGACGACAAGTTCCGGATCATCTTCGCCGGGGTGGGCGCGCTGGCGGTAATCGCGTTCGTGCTGGTGGGCTGGCCCGGCCTGTCGAGCTGGATCATCAACTCCGGCACCGACCTGCTCGAGGTGATCGCCAACAAGTTCGGGGACGGCCGCACCGGCAGACCCATGGACATCAAGGCCCCCGACGTCGAGCAGATCGGCAATTTCCCCAACCCCGGCCCGGCCGGTCTGAACCTCACCCAGGGGGGCACCGCGGTGTTCTTCGGTGTCGTGCTCTACACCGCGTCGTTCATCGCCGAGATCGTGCGGGGCGGGATCCTGGCCGTGCCCAAGGGCCAGACCGAGGCCGCTCTGGCCGTGGGCCTGCGGCGGGTGACCATGCTGCGCCGCGTCATCCTTCCCCAGGCCTTCCGGGTGATTCTCCCGCCGCTGGGCAACCAGTACCTGAACCTCACCAAGAACACCTCCCTGGCCATCGCGGTGGGCTACAGCGACTTTGTCCAGGTGGGCCAGATCGTCTACAACCAGACCGGCAAGACGCTCGAAGTGATCTCCCTGTGGATGCTGTTCTATCTGGCCTGCTCGCTGACGATCTCGGTGATCGTGAACTTCTTCAACATCCGAATGAAGATCGTGGAGCGCTGAGATGCCTGGAGCACTGAGATGACGGCGCCGATGGGCGATCCGGCTGCAACGGTCGTAGACCCGGCGGAGGCGTGGGCCGGCGAGCAAGAGCCTGCCCGGAAGCCCGAGGAGCCGAGCCTGTCGGCGGGGGAGTGGTTGAGCAAGAACCTGTTCTCCTCCGCGGTCAACTCGGTGCTCACCGTCGTCTTCACGCTGCTGGTGCTGCTGGCGGTGCGCGGCCTGCTCAACTTCACGTTCAGCGAGGAGCGGACCTGGCGAGCCGTCAAGACCAACATGCGGTTCCTGTTCACCCACGCCTACCCCCAGGAGCAGTACATCCGCATCTGGGTCTGCGTCGGCGCCATCGCGGTGATGTCGGGTCTGTCGGTGGGGCTGCTGGCTCGAACCGGCGCCGGCATCTCGTTGAAGAAGCTGTCGATGAACCTGATGGGCACAGGGGGCGTGATCGGGCTGGGGATCCTGCTGCGCGAGCCCTCGGCGATGGTCGACGACGAGGGCATGGCCCTGCACGGCGACCCCGCCGCCGCGGTCGGCGACTCCTTCGTCGGCTGGCTGGACGCCAACGCTCTGGCCGTGCTCGGCGTGCTGGTGCTGGCCAACGTCGCCCTCGCGGCGTGGTTCCACCTCCAGGGCACCTACCTGCGCGACGGGCCGGAGCCGAGGGTCGCTCACGGCGTGCTGATGCTGGCGAGCGTCGGGGTGCTGATCGTGCAGCAGTACGCGACCGGCGAGATCGTCCGGGAGTCGTTCGCCGACGCCATGGCGGACCGGGCCTGGTGGTGGCTGGGCGCGGTCGTGCTCGCCGGCTCGGGCGCGGCGCTGTGGTTCGGGCTGGGTGACGCCCGACGCCGCAACACCTTCGTGCCGGCCATCCACGTGTTCTTCGCCGGCGCCGGGATCATGGTGCTGTCGGCGTGGCTATACCCGTGGGGGCACTACGCCTTCCTGGAGGGCGAGTTCATCTCCGAGCCCGGCAGTACGGTGGCGATGACCACCAAGCTGCCCTGGACGGTCATGTGGGCCCTGCTGGTTGGCACCTTCCTGTTGGGGCGGGCGCTGAGCACGGCGGGGGCGGTTTCGAGGCTGCGGGTGCCGCTGAACCTGCTCTGGGTGATGACCCCGTTCGTCCTGTACTGGGCGGTGCTGCGCGACCCCGACCTCGACTGGGACCACGTTCTGTCCACCGACATCCCGATGGCGGTGTTCTTCGCCGTCTTCGGGGGCCTCGTGGTCTGGTACCTGACCCACCCCCGCATCGGCGAGGCCGGCCGGATCATGGCGGTGGTGCTGGTCGGGGTGGCCGTGCTCAACTGGGTGGCCGCATACTTCGGCTGGTACCCGATGCTGCAGAAGGCGCGGATCAGCTTCCTTCTGCTGGCGGTGGTCGCCCTGCTGGCCCACAACTTCGCCGGCGACCGCACCCAGCGGTTGAGACTGGTGGCCGCCTGGGTGGCGATCATGGCCGTCTTTCACTGGCTGGTTACGCTGGTGAACTCGCCTTCCACCGTCGAGACGCCCACCGACGCCCTGATCGGCGGCTTCGGCATCACCCTCATCGTGGCCGTGTTCACGCTGCTGGCAGCCTTCCCGCTGGGGGTGCTGCTGGCATTGGCCCGCACGTCCAAGCTGCCGATCTTCCGGGTGCTGTCCACCGCCTACATCGAGGTGTTCCGGGGCGTGCCCCTGATCACGATCCTGTTCTTCTTCACGCTGATCTTCAACTTGTTCCTCCCCGACAACATGTCCTTGACCGACATCGCCGGGGCCACCATCGGCTTCGCGCTGTTCTCGGCCGCCTACTTGGCCGAGAACGTCCGGGGCGGCCTCCAGGCCGTCCGCCAGGGCCAGTACGAGGCCTCCGACGCGGTCGGGCTCACCACCGTGCAACGCACCCTGTTCATCGTGCTGCCGCAGTCCCTCAGGGTGTCGATACCGCCGCTGGTGGGCCAGGTCATCGCCACGTTCAAGGAGACCTCGCTGCTGGCCGTCGTCGGGATCTTCGACTTCCTGCGGATCGCCGACAAGGTCATCTCTGCCCAGTCGGAGTTCCTCGGCGTCAAGCGGGAGGGCCTGCTGTTTGCCTCGTTCATCTACTGGATATTCGCCTACAACATGTCCAAGCACAGCCAGCGCCTCGAGAAGCGGCTAGGAGTAGGGGAGCGCTAGCCGTGCCGCCAGACGACACACACCGCAGGGGGATCAAGCCATGAGCGTCAGCGACGCCACCACCGCATTGACCGAGGAGCTCGCCGCCCGCGACGACATGATCGTGTGTGAGGGGGTCAACAAGTGGTTCGGGGACTTCCAGGCTCTCGACGGGATCACCGCCGTCATCAAGGAGCGCGAGGTGGTGGTGGTACTCGGCCCGTCCGGTTCGGGGAAGTCCACCTGGATCCGCTGCATCAACCGCCTCGAGGCCCACCAGGAGGGCCGCATCGTCATAGACGGCGTGGAGCTCACCAACGACCTGCGCAACATCGAGAGGATCCGCTCCGAGGTGGGCATGGTGTTCCAGCAGTTCAACCTGTTCCCCCACCTCACCGTGCTCGACAACATCACGCTGGCGCCGATCTGGGTCCGCAAGAAGCCCAAGGCCGAAGCCGAGGACCTGGCCCGCTCGCTGCTGGAGCGGGTCGGCATACCCGAGCAGGCCGAGAAGTACCCGGGCCAGCTCTCGGGCGGCCAGCAGCAGCGGGTGGCCATCGCCCGGGCGCTGGCCATGGAGCCCAGGATCATGCTCTTCGACGAGCCCACCTCCGCGCTGGATCCCGAGATGATCAAGGAAGTGCTCGACGTGATGAAGGAGCTGGCCCTGTCGGGAATGACCATGATGGTGGTCACCCACGAGATGGGCTTCGCCCGCGAGGTCGCCGACCGGGTGATCTTCATGGAGGACGGCCAGATCGTGGAGACCGGCACGCCCGAGCACTTCTTCACCAGCCCCCAGGAGGAGCGCACCAAGCTGTTCCTCTCGCAGATCCTCTAGCCCCCGCCTCCAGCAGGCCCGGCGAGGCCCGGTAGCGTCGGGCGCCATGGCTGTCCCCAAGATGCTCGGGCTCGAGACCGAGTACGGCATCGTCCACCGGGGAGCCTCCGAGCCCAACCCCATCTCGGCCTCGTCGCTGCTTATCAACGCCTACCTGATCGCCCACGGTCACGCGCCGGAGCCGGGCCGGGCCGCGGTGGGCTGGGATTTCACCGACGAGACCCCCGGCAACGACGCCCGCGGCGGCGCGCCGGCGGGGTCGCTCGCTCCCGAGATCGAGACCCACCTGGTGAACGCGGTGCTCACCAACGGCGCCCGCTACTACGTCGACCACGCCCATCCCGAGTTGTCCACCCCCGAGTGCGCCGACGCCCGCTCGGTGGTCGTCTACGACCGGGCTGCCGAGCTGATCGCGGCCCGCTCGATGGAGGCGGCCCGGATGCTGCTGCCACCGGGCGAGGAGATCGTGGTCTACAAGAACAACTCCGACGGCAAGGGCAACAGCTACGGCTGCCACGAGAACTACCTGGTGAGCCGGGCCGTGCCGTTCTCCCGCATCGTCACTCACGCCACCGCGCACTTCGTGACCCGCCAGATCTTCTGCGGTGCCGGCAAGATGGGCAGCGAGACCTCCGGCATGCGCCTGGACGAGGCCGGCTACCAGATCTCCCAGCGGGCCGACTTCATCGAGGAGGAGGTCGGCCTGGAGACGACCCTCAAGCGTCCCATCGTGAACACCCGCGACGAGCCCCACGCCGACGCGGCCAAGTACCGGCGCCTGCACGTGATCGTCGGGGACGCCAACATGTCGCAGGTGGCGACCTTCCTCAAGGTCGGCACGACCGCGCTGGTGATGGCCCTCACCGAGGACGACGCAATGCCCCGCGAGTTCCGGTTCGCCGCGCCGGTGGCCGCGCTGCGCCAGGTGAGCCGCGACCTGCAGTTGCGCCAACCGCTGGAGCTCGCCGACGGCACCACCATCACCGCTCTCGGCGTGCAGTGGGAGCTGCTGGCCGCGGCCCGCACCTATGTGGAGCAGCGGGGAGCCGACGCGGCCGGCGGCGAGGTGGCCCACCAGGTGCTGGCCCGGTGGGAGGACGTGCTCGGCGGCCTGGAACGCGGCCCGGCCGGGCTGGCCGGTCAGATCGACTGGGTGGCCAAGCTCAGGCTCCTGGAGGGCTTCCGGGACCGCCACAGCCTCGACTTCCAGGACGTCCGGCTGCGGGCCCTCGACATCCAGTACCACGATCTGCGCCCGGACCGGTCCCTGGCCGCCCGGGCCGGGCTGGAGACTCTGGTGGACGAGGCCGCCGCCGTCCGGGCCATGACCGAGCCCCCGCCCGACACCCGGGCCTACTTCCGGGGCCGCTGCCTGCAGAAGTTCGCGGCCGAGGTGGTGGCGGCCAACTGGGACTCGATCGTGTTCGATGTGGGCGAGGGCTCCCTGCGGCGGGTCTCCATGACCGAGCCGGCCCGGGGAACGGTCGCACACGTGGGCGACATGTTCGACGAGTGCGGCTCCGCGATGGAGCTGCTGCGACGCTTGGGCTCCGCAGGCGCGTAGTCTCCCGCTCTTGTTCGCTGCGCTCACGGGCCGCTCGGGCCCGCATCCCGCTCACCTTCGCTGCGCTCACGGGCCGCTCGGGCCCGTGGGCCTCGCGACGTTCCGACTGGGTGCGGCCCACCGGCTCGGCCTCTAAAGTCCTTGTGGACAACTAGGTCCCAGACGACGAGCCGGGAGGAATCCAGTGGCCGAACGAGAGCAGATCCGCAAGCCGGCCCCGTCGCCCCGCGAGCAGTCGGTGGAGGAGTCGCCGCCCGCGTCGGAGCGGGGCTCCGACATCAAGGCCCAGCTCGACGACCTGCTCGACGAGATCGACGAGGTGCTGGAGACCAACGCCGAGGACTTCGTGAAGAGCTACATCCAAAAGGGCGGCGAGTGAGCCTGCCCCGCTTCGGGCCGCACGACGATCCCGGCCCGAACTTCGCCGCGCTGCTGCGCCTCAGCCGCGCCGGCTCCGACACCAATCCGCTGGCGGCTGCCGACCACCCGCGGGCGGCACCGATGGAGATCCCTCACGGCACGACCTGCGTGGCCGTGCGCTACGACTCGGGTGTGGTCCTCGCCGGCGACCGGCGGGCCACTGCAGGCCATCTGATCAGCAACCACCGCATCGAGAAGGTGTTCCCGGCCGACCGCCACTCCGGGGTGGCCATCGCGGGCGCGGCCGGCCCCTCGGCGGAGATGGTGCGGCTGTTCCAGCTCCAGCTCGAGCACTACGAGAAGGTGGAGGGCACGCCCATAAGCCTCGAGGGCAAGGCCAACCAGCTGGGCCAGATGGTGCGGGCCAACCTGCCGGCGGCCATGCAGGGCCTGGTGGTGGTGCCCATATTCGCGGGCTTCGACACAGCGGCTTCCAGGGGCAGGATCTTCGAGTATGACGTCACCGGCGGGCGCTACGAGGAGCGCGACCATGCGGCCACCGGCTCGGGCTCGCTGCACGCCGACACCGTCGTGAAGCTGGGTTTCCGCCCGTCGATGACGAGGACGGCGGCCACCGACCTGGTGCTGGATGCGCTGTTCGTGGCCTCCGACGCCGACTCGGCCACCGGCGGCCCCGACCCGGTGCGCGACGTGTTCCCGGTGGTGGCCGTGATCGACGCCGACGGGTACCAGCGCCTGGACGACTCCGAGCTGCGCCGGCGCACGGAGCGGCTGCTGCGCCGCCACCGGAGCCGGCGGGAGGCCGACGGGGGCGGCAAGTCATGACCATGCCCTTCTACGCGCCGCCCGAGCAGGTGATGAAGGACAAGGCCGACTATGCCCGCAAGGGCATCGCCCGGGGCCGCAGCCTGGTCGCCTTCCGCTACGGCGGCGGCATCGCCATCGTGGCCGAGAACACCTCCAGCACGCTGCGCAAGGTGAGCGAGATCTACGACCGCATCGCCTTCGCGGGGGTGGGCCGCTACAACGAGTTCGACCAGCTCCGCATCGCCGGCGTGCGCCACGCCGACCTGAAGGGCTTCGCCTTCAGCCGCGAGGACGTGGACGCCCGCAGCCTGGCCAACGCCTACGCCCAGAGCCTCGGGCAGGTCTTCACCCACGAGGTCAAGCCGATGGAGGTGGAGATCCTGGTGGCCGAGATCGGCCTCGACGATGACGGCCGGGGCGATCAGCTGTTCCACATCCTCTACGACGGCACCGTGGTCGACGAGGACGACTGGGTCGTTCTCGGCGGCGAGACCGAGGAGATTTCGGAGCGCTTCGAGGAGGCTCTGCCCGACGCCCCCCGGGGTTTGGCCGGCGGCGTCAGGGCCGCAGTGGCCGCGCTGGCCGGACCCGACCGGACCCTCAGCGCCGACAGCCTCGAGACCGCCGTCCTCGACCGGGCGAACGGCCGCCGGGCCTTCCGCCGCCTAACTGACGAAGAAGTAGCCACCATCCTCGACGCCTAAACCCACCGAACTGGGCCGATCCGTTGTGGTGGGGCCGTGGGGGGTACGGTGGCGGGGTGCAGCGGCGCATCTTCGGCATTGAGAACGAGTACGGCGTCACCTGCACGCTGCGGGGCCAGCGGCGCCTCAGCCCCGACGAGGTGGCCCGCTACCTGTTCCGCAAGGTGGTGTCATGGGGGCGCAGCAGCAACGTGTTCCTCGGCAACGGCTCGCGGCTCTACCTCGACGTGGGCAGCCACCCCGAGTACGCCACCCCCGAATGCGACTCGGCCCACGACCTGGTGGTGCACGACAAGGCGGGGGAGCGCATAGTCGAGAAGCTCCTGGGCGATGCCGAGGAGCGCCTCGCCGAGGAGGGCATCCGCGGCGACGTCTTCCTGTTCAAGAACAACACCGACTCGGCCGGCAACAGCTACGGCTGCCACGAGAACTACCTCACCAGCCGCCGCGACGACCTCAGCGACTACGCCGAGGTGCTGATCCCGTTCCTGGTCAGCCGCCAGATATACGCGGGGGCGGGCAAGGTGCTGCAGACCGCCCGGGGCGCCATGTACTGCATCAGCCAGCGGGCCGAGCACATCTGGGAGGGGGTGTCGTCGGCCACCACCCGGTCGCGGCCCATCATCAACACCCGCGACGAGCCCCACGCCGACGCCGAGCGCTTCCGCCGCCTCCATGTGATCGTGGGCGACTCCAACATGAGCGAGTACACGACGTTCCTGAAGGTCGGCGCCTGCGCGCTGATGCTGAGGATGCTGGAGGACCCCCGGGTGGTGCTGCGCGACATGACCCTGGAGAACCCGATCAGGGCCATCCGCGAGATCAGCCACGACACCACCTGCCGGCGCCGGGTGCGCCTGGCCACCGGGCGCGAGGTCAGCGCGCTCGAGATCCAGTCGGAGTACCTCAACCGGGCCCTGCGCTACGCCGAGCACCACGACCTCTCCGACGAGGAGAAGAAGGCCCTCACGATGTGGGAGTACTGCCTGACCGCCATCGAGCAGGACCCCCTCACGCTCGACCGCGAGATCGACTGGGTCATCAAGCACCATCTGGTGGAGGCCTACCGGGAGCGCCACGACCTTGAACTGGCCGACCCCCGGGTGGCCCTCGTCGACCTCCAGTACCACGATGTGAGCCGCAGCCGCGGCCTCTACTACCGGATGCAGCGCCGCCGGATGGTGGAGACGCTAGTCACCGACGCCGAGATCCAGCACGCGGTGGAGAACCCTCCCGACACCACCCGGGCCCGGCTCCGGGGCGAGTTCATCCGCCGGGCCAAGGAGCGCAGGCGCGACTACACCGTCGACTGGGTGCACCTGAAGCTCAACGACCAGTCGCAGCGGACCGTGCTGTGCAAGGACCCGTTCAAGTCGCAGGACGAGCGGGTGGAGAAGCTCATCGCGTCCCTGTAACTCCGGCCCGGTAGCGTCGAGATCCCGGACCAACCTCGGACCCGATGGACAAGCTCGAACGGCTACTGAACCTCACCGCGGCGCTGCGCAACGCCGCTCAGCCGCTCAGCGCGGGCGAGCTGCGGGCGCGTATGGCCGGCGCCTACTCCGAGGACCTGGCCGCCTTCAGGCGCATGTTCGAGCGCGACAAGGCCGACCTGAGGGCCATCGGGGTGCCCATCGAGGTGTCGACCCTGTACCGCCTGGACCCGCCGGTGGAGGGCTACCGGATCCCGGCCGGGGCCTACGCGGGGCGCGACGTGCGCTTCGACCCCGACGAACTGGCCGCGCTGCACCTGGCCACCAACCTGGTGCGCCTCGAGGGCGGCTCGGGCGGGGGCCTGGCCCGGCTGGGCGGAGCGGCCTCGGCCGGCGCGGCGGGCGAGGTGGAGGAGGTGGGCGAACTGCCCTTCCACGACTCCCTGGCGAAGCTGGTGGCGGCCGCGATCGGGCGACGGGCGGTCTCGTTCCCCTACCGCGACACCGAGCGCCACGTCGAGCCGTGGCGCCTGTCGTTCAACCAGGGCCACTGGTATCTGGTGGGGTGGGACGTCGGCCACGGCACCGAGCGCACGTACCGGGTCGACCGCATCGGCGGGCCGGTCGACGAGCTGGGCCCGGCCGGCCACCCGGTGGGGGAGGGGTCCGATCCCGGCACCGTCAAGCCCTGGGAATTCGGTGAGGGCGACCCGATCGAGGTCCGGGTGCTGGTGGACGCCGACCAGGCCAGCTGGGCCTGCCACCGTGCCGGCGTCGACGGCGAGCCCCGCGAGGACGGGTCGATAGTGCTGACGCTCCAGGTGCGCGAGCCCGCCGCGCTCAGGTCGTTCGTCCTGGAATTCCTTGAGCATGCCGAGGTGCTCGAACCCGGATGGCTGCGTGACGAGGTGGTTGCCTGGCTGGAGGCTCTGGCCTGAGTCCTGATCGATCACCCACTGCCCGAAGCTCTAGGGTGATGCGGTGACGTCGGCGCCGGCTGCGAAACCGACCAAGCTGTCGGTGGCTGAGCGCCTGGCCCGCCTGCTCGGCGTCGTGCCCTGGGTTGTGGAGCAGGATGGCGCCCACCTCGACGACATCGCGGCCCGCTTCGACTACCCCCGCGAGCAGTTGTTGGAGGACCTCGAGCAGAGGCTGTTCTTCGTGGGCGTGCACCCCTTCACCCCCGACACGCTGATCAACGTCTTCATAGAGGATGGGATCGTCGACATCCAGTACGCCGCCGACTGGTTCTCCCGGCCCATGCAGTTGTCCGGAGAGGAGGCGACCCGGCTGCTGGCCGCCGGTCGCACCGTGCTTGACATGGCGAAGGTGAGCGGGCAGGGCAGCGGTGTCGACGAGGACGAGGCCAACCCGCTGGTGCGCGCCCTGGCCAAGCTGACGCTGTCGCTCGGCCCGGAAGGGGAGGATCGCGGCGACTACATCGACGTGTGTTTGGGCCAGGCCCCGTCAGAGACCCTCGATGACTTGCGGCGCGCCATCAGCCGTCGGCACCGGATCGAGATCGAGTACTACTCGTTCGGCCGCGACGCCATGACCTCTCGGGCCGTCGACCCGGCCCGGCTGCTGAGCCACGACGGCGTCTGGTACCTGTCCGGCTGGTGCCACCGCGCCGGTGCCGAACGGGTGTTCCGCGTCGACAGGATCCGCACCCTCACGGTCACCGGCACGCCGATCGATGTGCAACTGGATGCGGGGGAGGAACCGATCCTCGGCATGGCGGACATAGACCGGACGGTGGCGATCCGGCTAGCGCCCGAGGCCGCCTGGGCGGCCGACTACCACGACGCGCGGGAGCGCACCGAGCGCCCGGACGGCACGGTCGACGCGGTCTTCGCAGTGGCGAGCGAGTCCTGGCTGGCCCGTGTGCTGGTGCAGCTGGGTCCGCAGGCGGAGCTGCTGGCCCGCGACCCGGACATCGACCCGGACCTGCGGGCGACCACCGCGGGACGGATGCTGGCGCGGTACCGGACATGAACGCCGATTTCGGACCCCAGCCCACCCCACGGGGTGCCGCACCCGCGGAGCAGGCACCGGAGGAACCGCTCCCGTTGGCGTGGCGCACCCCGCCGGACGGGCCGCTCGACGGCGACGAGGCCGGCTCGACCCCTCCGACCGCGGCCCGGCGGGCCTGGAGCGTGCTGTCGGAGTGGCTGGTCGTGGGCGTCTGCGCCCTGGGGCTGGCCCTGCTGCTAAAGGCCTTCCTGGTGGAGGTGTTCGTGATCCCGTCCGGCTCGATGGAGCCCACCCTGATGGTCGACAACCGGGTGGTGGTCTACAAGCTGGGGTACCGCCTGCACGACGTAAACCGGGGCGACGTGATCGTCTTCCGCCAGCCCGGTCAGGCAGCCGACGCCGACGACCTGATCAAGCGGGTGGTCGCCCTGGGCGGTGAGACGTTCGAGATCCGGGGCACGCAGGTGTACATCGACGGCGCCCAACTGGAGGAGCCCTACCTCCCACCGGCCGGATCGACCCATCCCACAGTGCCCATTCCCGGCTGCGTCAACGATCCCGAACCGGATCGCTGCGTAGTGCCCGAGGGCAAGCTCCTCGTGCTGGGCGACAATCGCCCCGACAGCCGCGACGGCCGCTACTTCGGCCCGATCGATGCGGACACGGTGGTGGGCCGGGCCTTCTTCAAGCTCTGGCCCCCCAACGACCTGGGCGGCGTCTAGCCGCGGTCTGCGGCCCGCGGTCAGAGGAAATCGCGGCTGATGGCCACTCGCATTCCGGCCCTGCTCGACCCGCCCATCGGCTTCGCCCACCGCGGGGCCAGGGCCCACGCCCGCGAGAACACGCTGGATGCGTTCAAGCTGGCCCATCAGATGGGCGCCACCGGCATCGAGACCGACGTCTGGATCACCGCCGACGGGGTGGTCGTGCTGAACCACGACGGGTCCGTGTGGGGCCTGCCGACGTTGTCGACGCGACGGCTGTTTGGCCGGCCCATCAGGCGCACATCCCGGGCGAGCCTGCCCGCGCACATCCCCACCATCGACGAGTACTACGAGACCTGCGGCACAGACCTGCCCCTCAGCGTGGACATCAAGGACGACGCCGCCTTCGACGGCCTCCTGGCCGCGGCCCGCGCCCGCGGGGCCGCTGAGCGTCTCTGGATCTGCCATCACCGCGCCGACGTCCTGGGCGGATGGCGGGCGGCCGCGCTCGAGGTCAAGCTGGTCCACTCCACCCGCCTGGACCGGCTCCCGAAGGGCCCCGAGCGCCACGCCGCCGACCTCGCGGCAGCCGGAATCGACGCGGTCAACTTCCACCGCGAGGACTGGAACGGCGGCCTCACCACGCTGTACCACCGGTTCGAGCTGCACGCCCTCGGCTGGGACGCCCAGCAGGTCCGCCACATCGCCGAGCTGGTCGACGCGGGCATCGACGCCGTCTACAGCGACCACGTCGACCGCATGGTCGAGGTGCTGGCCCGCCCCGCAGGCGACGCCGCTACCTGAGAGACCGGCGGCAGCCGGCAGTAGCGTTGGAGGCCATGTGGATGCTGGCGCCGGCAGCGGCCACCGTCATCGCACTGGTCGTGCTTGTCACGGGCCTCCGGAGCGTGGGTCAAGCCGCCGCGGAGCTGACCGGGGCGCTGAGAAGGTCGTCGGCGACTGCGGTGGCCGGCGACGAGCTGTCCCGCTCGGCCGCCCGATTGGGTGACCACGCCGAGGCCACCAGGACCCGAGCCGACCGGGTCCGTGGCACCCGGCGCGGTCGCAGCCGCCGCCGACCCCCTGGCTAGGCTGCCGCGGTGGGAAATCTGGGCGGGGGAGAGGTCCTTGTAATCCTGCTCGTCGCCCTGATCGTGCTCGGGCCCACCAAGCTGCCCCCTGCCATCCGCCAGATCGGCAGGGTGGTCGGCGAGGTCCGCCGCATCGGGCAGGGCTTCCAGCAGGAGCTGCGAGAGGCCGCGCAGCCCCTGCAGGAGACCCTGGAGGAGTCCAAGGAGGCGTTGAAGGCGGCCGACAAGGAGTTCCGTGAGGCGGCCGAGGAGCCCATCAAGGAGATGAAGGAGACCCTGAAGGCGGCCGACAAGGAGTTCCGTGAGGCGGCCGCGGAGCCCATCGAGGAGTCCAAGGAGGCGTTGAAGGCTGCTGATGAGGAGCTCCGGGGCGCGGCCGAGGAGCCCATCGAGGAGAAGACGGCGATGCCGGAGGATGCCGACTGGGAGCCGCCCGAGGATGGCGAGGAATCGCCTCCGGATGAGCCGGACTCCGGTACCGAGACTGCGGCCTGAGAGCGATGACCAACACGGACAACGACGGCGGCACGGGGAACCTCGACGAGGGCGGCCACATGACGCTCATGGAGCACCTGGCCGAACTCCGCAACCGCCTGATCAAGTCGGCGGTGGCGGTGGTCGTGGGCGCGGTCATCTGCTGGATCTTCTACCCGTTCATCCTCGACTTCCTGCTGGAGCCCTACTGCCGGACTTTCCCGCCCGAGGAGCGGGTCGACTCCGCGCTGTTCGGTCCCGACGGCGGCTGCAATCTCTTCGTCCACAGCCCGCTCGAACCCTTCAGCGTGCGGATCACCCTGGTCGGCTATTCGGGCCTGGCCCTGGCCATGCCGGTGCTGCTGTGGCAGGGGTGGCGGTTCATCGCGCCCGGCCTGTACCGCCACGAGAAGCGCTACGCGATCCCGTTCGTGGCGGCCGGCGTGCTGCTGTTCGCCTTGGGCGCTGCCCTCGCCTACTGGAGCCTTCCCCGGGCCCTCGACTTCCTGAAGGACATCGGCGGCCCCGACCTGGTGTCGCTGTTCAGCCCGAAGCTGTACCTGGGCTTCGTGGTGAAGATGATGGTGGCCTTCGGGATCGCCTTCCAGTTCCCGATAGTCCTCATCGGGCTGCAGGCCATGGGCATCGTCGAGAACCGGACCCTGCGCCGGATCCGCTCCTACGCGGTGGTCGGGATCGTGATACTGGTGGCGGTCATCACCCCCAGCGGTGACCCCTTTACCCTGATGGCGCTGTCGATTCCCATGTACGCCTTCTACGAGTTCTCGATCCTGTGGGGCGTGCTCACCCGCCGCCGCCAACGCAAGCGCGAGGCGGCCGGGCGGTGAGCCGCCGGCAAGCGCGCGACCCAGCGCGGTCGTGACGGCTCGGGCAGGGGCTGGATTCGTACTTGACGGGTTCCAGCGTCGCGCCATCGGACATCTCGACTCCGGACTGTCGGTGCTGGTCAGCGCCCCGACCGGCTCGGGCAAGACGGTGGTGGCCGACCATGCGGTCGACTCGGCTCTGTCGGCGGGCCGCCGAGCCTTCTACACCACGCCCATCAAGGCCCTGTCGAACCAGAAGTACCGGGACCTCTGTCGCCGGCTGGGACCAGAGCGGGTAGGGCTGCTGACCGGCGACAACGTCATCGCCGGCGACGCCGACGCGGTGGTGATGACCACCGAGGTGCTCCGCAACATGATCTACGCAGGCGGGGTGGACGCCAGGCTCGGGGCGGTCGTCCTCGACGAGGTCCACTTCCTGGAGGATCCCTACCGGGGGCCGGTGTGGGAGGAGGTGATCCTCCATCTTCCGCCGGATGTAGTGCTGGTGTGCCTGTCGGCCACGGTCTCCAACCACCGGGAGCTGGGCGACTGGCTCAACCGGGTTCACGGCCCGACCGCGGTGGTGGCCGAGAGCCGGAGACCTGTGCCGCTGACCAACCTCTATGCCGTGGGCCGCCGCCGCTCCGACTCGGTGCAGATCGTTCCCACCCTCGCCGGCGGCCGCCCCAACCCCGAAGGCAGCCGCTTCGACCAGCCCACAGCAATGGGCCGAGGTCCCCGCACCGGTGGTGGCGCGGGCCGGGGGCGCCGGGGCACCGGTCGGAGGGGCCGAGGCCGGTCGAACGATCCCGGAGCACGCGGGCAGAACCGTGACGGCGGGCTCTGGCGACCTCCTCGACGCATCGACCTGCTGGCCCAGTTGCAGGAGCGCAGCCTGCTGCCGGTCATCTGGTTCGTGTTCAGCCGCAAGGGATGCGATCAGGCCGCCGCCCGCCTGGCCCGCGACGGCGCCCGCTACACCAGCGACGCCGAGGCCGCCCGCGTCGACGAGGTCGTCGAGGCCCGCCTCGCCGGTCTCGACAGGGGCGATCTCGCCGCGCTGGGAGCCCGCCGCTGGGCCGACCGGCTCCGTCTCGGCATCGCATCGCATCACGCCGGCATGCTTCCGGTCTTCAAGGAGACGGTGGAGCACTGCTTCTCGGAGGGCCTGGTCAGGGTGGTGTTCGCCACCGAGACTCTGGCGCTGGGCGTGAACATGCCCGCTCGTAGCGTCGTCATCGACAAGCCCACCAAGTACGACGGCCAGCGCATCGCGCCGCTCAGCCCGGTCCAGTACACCCAGCTGACGGGCCGGGCCGGCCGCCGCGGCATCGACGACCGCGGCTGGGCGGTGATGCTGTGGTCGCAGGACTTCAGCTTCTCCGACGTCGCAGCCCTGGCCGCCAGCCGATCCTTCGAGCTGCGCTCGGCGTTCCGGCCCACCTACAACATGGTCGCCGGCCTGCTGGGACGGATGCCCGTCGAGGCGGCCCGCGACCTAATGGCCCGCTCCTTCGCCCAGCATCAGGCTGACGAATCCTCGTCACCGGTGAACCTCGCCGGTCGTTTCGACGCGGTGGCCGCGGTGCTGCGCTGGAGGGGACATCTCGACGGCTGGGAGCTCACAGCCTCGGGTTCGCTGGTGTCGCGCGTCTTCCACGAGGCGGACCTCGCGGTGGCAGAGGCGCTGCATTCAGGGCGACTGGACGGGTTGTCCCCGCCGGAACTCGCCTCGGTGCTGTCGGCGTTCACCTACGAACACCGGTCGCCGGGACGGAGGCCCGAGGTGTGGATCCCGTCCGGCGTCGCCTACCGCCGCCTGCGCCGCATCGAGACCGATTTGGACGACCTGCACCGCACCGAGCAGCGTTTCGGGGTGGAACCCATCCGATCGTTGGAGATCGGATTCGCGCCTGCGGCTCACCGCTGGGCTGCACAGGAGTCATTCGAAGCTCTGCTGGACGAGGGCTTCTCCGCCGGCGACCTGGTGCGCAACCTCAAGCAGGTGATCGACCTGGCCCGCCGCATCGCGGCGGTATCGCCGAGCGCCGAGACTGCCAGGGCAGCCCGCGAAGCCGTCGATGCGCTGAACAGGGGAGTGGTGGCCGCGTCGGGCGCAATGGACGAGACCGATGCCGGCGCCGTGACACCAAGGGTGCCGGGGGCGGCGTGATCGGGGGCCGCGGCCCCGGATGGGGTGTCGACTTCGGCGAGGAGGGGGAGATCCCGGCGGGCGCCTCCACTGCGGACAGCGACGCCGCCGCGGGCCGGATCGTCGCCGAGGCCCGTCGGGCCGGGCGGCCGGTGCCGCCGGTGGTGCTCACCGGCGGCGACCTGGCCCGGACGCTCGGGATGGCACAGGACCGCAAGACCTCGCCCGCGACCGGGTCCGGGGCCCGCTTCGAGGTCGATGTGGGCGCGGTGCTGATCGACGGGCGGCTCGGATGGTTCGTCGCCCATCTCGTCGCCCGCAGGTCGTGGTGGCGGGGCCGGCTGCTGGTGGCGGCCAACGCATCGTTCATCGGCCGCTGGAACGCGGCGCCCCGGTCCCATCCCGGCGACGGCCGCCTCGACGTGTTCGACGCCAGCCCACCGCTCCCGGTGCGCCTGGCGGCCCGCCGTCGCCTGCCCTCGGGAACCCATGTGCCCCATCCGGACATTACCCAGCGCCGCATCGCGGCAGCCCAATACGACCTGGACCCCGCACTGGACGTCTACCTGGACGGCCACCGCCTGGAACGGGCCCGAACCCTCAGCCTGAGGGTGGAGCCCAAGGCGCTGGAGGTCTGGATCCCCGCCGGAGCGCAGCCACGACCCGGCGGGCCCTAGGATCGTCACCATGGAGATCACTGAAGCCAAGCAGCGCGCCTGCGACGAGATCGACCGGCTGGCACCGGAGCTGCTCGATGTGTCCCACCGCATCCATGAGCGGCCCGAGCTGTGCTTCGAGGAGCACCACGCCCACGACCTGCTGACCGGGGTGCTGGCCGATCACGGACTGGCGGTGCAGCGCGCCGCCTACGGCCTCGAGACCGCATTCGAGGCCCGGGCCGGCGACGGCGACGGGCCGCTGGTGGCGGTGGTCTGCGAATACGACGCCCTCCCTGGGATCGGCCACGCCTGCGGGCACAACATCATCGCGGCGTCCGGCCTGGGGGCCGGCCTCGCCCTGGCCGCGCTGGCCGGTGAGGCCGGCGGCCGGGTGGCAGTGGTGGGAACCCCTGCGGAGGAAGGCGGGGGAGGCAAGGAGATCATGCTGCGAGCGGGCGCGTTCTCCGACGCCGACGCGGCCATGATGATCCATCCCGCCAACCACGAGCTCAAGGTGTTCCACGCGGTGGCGGTGCAGCGTCTCAACGCCCGCTACACCGGCGCGGCGGCCCATGCCGCCGCCGCCCCCGAGAAGGGACGCAACGCGCTCGACGCCGCCGTGCTCGGCTACAACGCGATCGCCGCGCTGCGGCAGCACATCCGCGACGACGAGCGGATCCACGGCATCTTCATCGACGGCGGCGCCAAGGCCAACATCGTCCCGGTCACCGCCGAGACCGAGTGGTACGTGCGTTCGACCAACCTGGCCACCGTTGAGCCGCTCAAGGAGCGGGTGGCCGCCTGCCTGCAGGCGGGCGCGGACGCGGCCGGCTGCCAGCTGGACATCGAGTGGGGAGACCCGGCGTACGCCGACATGAACGACAACCCGGTGCTGCTCGATCGTTACCTGGACAATCTCGCCGCGGTGGGCCGTGAGACCGTCTCCGGCTCGGACGCCCGGGTGGTGGGCAGCACCGACATGGGCAACGTCAGCTATGCCGTCCCCTCCATACACCCCATGGTCAAGGTCGCTCCCGACGACGTCGCCATCCACACTCCGGCCTTCGCCGAGTACGCCCGCGGGCCGGAGGGCGACGCGGCCGTCATCGACGGCGCCAAGGTGCTGGCCATGACCGCCCTGGACTGCTGGCTGGACGCCTCCGCGATGCCGGCCGCACGAGCCGCATTCGCGGCGACCTGAAGCCTTCTCCTGATCCGCGCCCAGCCCCGCCTGCGCCTCTAGTGTCGCGCCCCGTGAACCTGTACGCGGCTGAGTCCTTCTCTGCGGACGAGGCCGACATACTGCGCCGGTACTTCACCAACCTGGACCAGCCGGTGTTCGCGCTGGTGAACCTGCCCGAGGTCGTGAAGGGCGCCCTGTTCGCCCGCTACTCGCGCTCGATGTCGAGTCTGCGCCGGCTGTTCCTCGACGAGTTCGTCGACGACTTGGACATCACGGGCGACATCACCATCGACGCAACCGTCGGCCTGCGCAGAGCCGAGGCCCTGTACGACCGGGTCTTCTTCGAGTACGGCGACGACTCCGTGGCCCAGTTGGGCGGTGTCCATCTGGCCTGCGAGCAGGCCTCCAACCTCCTCACCAAAGTGCTGGAGTGGGGCCGGCTGATGGCCTACCTCGAGCAGAGCACCCGCTACATCGCCTACGACCAGCGGCTGGGCGGGCGGTACCGCTACTACCGGGACGCCCAGGTGCTCAACTCGTCGCTGGGCACCCGTTATGTGGGCGACATCGACCGCATGTTCACGACCTACTCGGAGCTCGTCCCGGTCATGCAGGACTTCTTCCGGGCCAACGTTCCCAAGCAGGAGGGCGACTCTGACTTCGCCTACCGGCAGGCCATCAAGGCCCGGGCGCTGGACTCCATCCGCGGGATGCTGCCGGCTGCGTCCCTGAGCAACGTGGGCATCTACGGGACGGGCCAGTCCTATGAGGCCCTGCTGCTGCGGATGCGGGCCCACCCCCTTCCCGAGTCGCGCTCCTATGCCGAGATGATGCTCACCGAACTGCGCAAGGTGATCCCATCGTTCCTGAAGCGGGTGGACCTGCCCGACCGGGGCGAGCTCACCACCCGCTACATGGCGGGCAACCGCGCCGCCATGGACGACCTGGCCGGCCGGGTATTCGGCGACGCCGTCGGAGGCCCGGTGACCGACGACTCGGTGGAGCTGATGGACTTCGATCCCGACGGGGAGACGAAGGTGATCACCGCGATGCTGTACCCCCACACGTCGCTTCCGGAGCGCACCATCGAGGCCAGGGTGAGGTCCATGTCGGCCGCCGAGCGCGTCGATGTGGTGCGGTCCTATTGCGGTGAGCGCACGAACCGCCGCCACCGGCCCGGCCGGGCCCTCGAGCGCGTCTACTACCGCTTCGATGTGCTGTCCGACTACGGGGCGTTCCGCGACCTGCAGCGCCACCGGATGCTCACCATCGAATGGCAGCCCCTGTCCACCCGCCACGGCTTCGTCCGGCCCGAAGCGGTCGGCGCGGCCGGTGTGGACGAGCAGTTCGACGAGGTGATGGGCCGGTCGGCCCGGCTCTACGAGGCGCTCAGCGCCGAGCTGCCGGATCAGGCCGCCTACGCAGTCGCCCTCGCCTACCGGGTGCGCTACTCGATGCAGATGAACGCCCGCGAGGCCATGCACATGGTCGAGCTGCGCACCACCCTGCAGGGACATCCGGCCTACCGGCGCGTGTGCCAGCAGATGCACCGTCTCATCGCCGAGGAGGCCGGTCACGTCGCGGTCGCGGAGCTCATGTCGTTCGTCAACCATGAGCAGGATCTCGGGCTGGGCCGGCTCGACGCGGAGAAGCGGGCCGAGCAACTGAGGGCATCGCAGTCCCACCCGTCCTCGAGCCTGTAAGCCGGCTCGAGCCACGGCCTGGCCTGGTATGAGCCGGATTCGCTCGCATACTCGAGCAGTCGCCTAGTCGCGCCGCCCGGAAATGCCGTCGCACTTCGTCGATCTGTGTCTATGATCCGCCCACGTCCCCCGGCCGCGACCCCTCAGCAGTAGAGATGACCGACAAACACCCTCTTGACGACGCCGATCTCGACTTCGGCGACGGGGAGGAATTCGAAGCCGAAATAGACGAGGATTTCGGCGACGATGAGGACTTCGGCGATGACGAGGATTTCACCGACGACGAGGATTTCACCGACGACGAGGACGGCATCGGCGACGACGACGGTAAAGCCGAGTTGGAGGAGAACGACGAGGACGACGAGGACGACGACGATGTCCCGTTGCCGGCTGAGGACGACGACGACGAGGAGGTTCACCCCAGCGACGTGGAGGCCGACCTGGAGGAGATCCTCCGGGACCGCATCGCGGCGAGTGACGACGACGAGGAGGACGAGGAGGAGGAGGCCCCCGGTCAGACCAAGGCTGCCGCGTCGGTGGCGCCGCCGCGTTCGGACGAATGGACCTGCAACCAGTGCTTCCTCATCGTGAGCGTGTCGCAGTTCGGATCGCGGGCCAATCCGGTCTGCCCGTCGGGCGAGGAGCCCTGCGAGTCCATCGAGAGGATCCAGGGTGACCTCGATAGACGAGGGGGCTAGACGGGCGGCCGACTCCGACATCGCGGCGGTCACCGAGCTGGCGGTCACCGCAGCTGCCGAGCTGGCTCCCCGCCGCGGCGGCTACGTGTGGGCCCGTCTGGAGGCGCGAGCCGAGCCGCTGGAGCAGAGCCTGGACCGTGACCATCGATCAGACGACGCGCTGGTGGTGGTCGGCACCATCGACGAAGCGGTCGTCGGTTACGGGGTGATCCGCCTGGTCGAGCTCCACGACGGTGCCGTGCTGGGGCGAGTTACCGACATCTATGTGATGCCTGAGGCGCGGGGTGTCGGGGTGGGGGAGGCGATGATGGACGCGCTGATGGACTGGGCCCGGCGGCGCGCCTGCATCGGGGTCGACAGCCTGGCGCTGCCCGGCGACCGGGAAACGAAGAACTTCTTCGAGACCCACGGTCTGGTCGCACGGGCCATAACCGTGCACCACTCGCTTACAGACAACGCCAAACCTCCTCGATGATCTCAGACGTGGAGGTCGCGGTGGGCGCGATCGTTCGCCGCGCCGACGAACTGCTGCTGGTGAGGCGCGGCCGCCCGCCGGGCGCGGGGGAGTGGTCCGTGCCGGGAGGACGGGTCGAGCCTGGCGAGATGCTGATGGAGGCCGTGACCCGCGAGCTGCAGGAGGAGACCGGGCTGAACGGGGTCTGCGGCCGGCTGGTGGGCTGGGTGGAGCGCATCGGAGACGACCACCACTTCGTGATCCTGGACTTCGAGGCCACGGTGAGTGGCGATTTGACCCCCTGCGCCGGGAGCGACGCATCGGAGGCCCGGTGGTGGCCCGTGACCGAGGTCGCCGGGTTGCGGCTAGTGGACGGGCTGGCCGAGTTCCTGCACGACCACGGGGTGATCCCGACGATCGTCTGAGTTCGCGCTCGGCCTCTAGCGGCCCTTCCAGACCGGGGGCCGCTTCTCGATGAAGGCGCGAGGGCCCTCGGCGAAGTCCTCGGTGCTGCGCAGGCCCATCTGGGCCCTGCCGGCTGCGGTGATCGACTCCTCATCGGTCTGGGTGAAGCTCTCCAGCACCAGCCTGCGGGATTCCCTCACCGCCAGCGGGCCGTTGGCATTGACACGGTCCGCCAGGCGCCGGGCGGCGTCGAACGCCTGGCCGGGCTCGCACAGCTCGTTGATGAGACCGAGATCCAGGGCCCGCTCGGCGCTGATCGGGTCGCCGGTGAGGACCATCTCCATGGCGATGGCCGCAGGAATGGTGCGCGGCAGCCGCACGAGGCCGCCGGCGGCGGCGATCAGCGATCGCTTCACCTCGGGGAGGCCGAACCGGGCCGCGGTCGACGCCACCCGCAGATCGCAGGTGAGCGCGATCTCGGTTCCGCCGGCGAGCGCTGGACCGTCGATGGCCGCGATCAGCGGCTTCGTCCGTGAGCGCAGCACGATCCCGCCGAAGCCGCCCCTGGCTGTGGACAACTCCCGGAACCGTCCCTCCGCGATGGCCTTCAGATCGGCGCCGGCGGAGAACACCGGCCCGGTGTGGGTGAGGATCCCCAACCACAGCGAGTCGTCGGCCTCGAGCCGATCGATCGCGGCCTCAAGCCCGCTGGAGATGGCGCCGTTGACCGCGTTGCGGGCCTCGGGACGGTTCATGGTGATGACGGCGACGTTGCCGTCAGCGGTGAACTCGATCATTGAGACTCTTCAGCCGCCGTCTCGCCGTCCGCCGCGGGTTTCGGCGGGGGAGGGGGTGGGCGCCGTCTCGGCTGCGCAGCTGGCGCTGGCTCGATGCCGAAGAGCGCTGCTATCTGGGGAACCCGGTCTGCCAGCCGGCGGATAGTGGCCATCAGGTCGTCGCTGGGTCTCTCGGGAATGCCCTCGGGGACAACCTGCGTGCGGACGGGGGAGACCGCCACCGAGTCCACCACCGTGGCCCAGCGCTGCTGGTTGGCGGTCGGGTTCAGGTCGGCGGCGGCCATATTGGCGAGGCGCTCGGCCATATCGGGCGGCAGCGGCGAGCCGGGCTTGACCGGCCGGGAGCTGATGCGCAGCGCCCTTACGGTGCGACCCTCGCCGATGGTTCCGGCCAACTCGTCCAGCCACTTGCGGTGGTCCACCTCCAGGCGCTGGATCAGCCCGGCTCGTAGGCTCTCGGCCAGGGCCCTGGTCTCGTCATCGCGGGCGGCCCGGTCGGCCGCCGCGATCACGGAGCGGATGTCCCGCAGGTCGATCTTGGCGATGCCGGCGAGGGCGGCGTCGGCCCGGTCATGCCACTCTGCGGCCTTCATGACGGGCGCGAGCTGCTCCGCCAGCGCCAGGATCGGATCCGACTTGATCTGGGGGAGTTTTTCCTTGGCGGCTTTGGCGTTCATGCGGTCGATCGAGCGGCGCACGCCGGGCACCCCGCCCTTGAGCACCTCGCGAGCCAGAGGCCTCTGCTCCTCCGGGAGTGCCTCCAGCGCCGCCTGGCGATGGACCCGCTTGGCTTTGAGGCCGGGCGTCCTTGGACGGGGAGCCGTGGTGGGGCGCTTGCCTTCCTTGGACCGGGGGCCCTTCGAGGCGCGCTGCTCGTCGCTGCGCCGGTCGCGCCGGCGGTCCCGCCCGGCGTCGCGGCCCGAGTCGGAGTCGCGGTCGCGGCGGCCGCCGCGACCGTCACGATCGCGGTGGGGCTTGCGGCCCTCGCCGCCCTCCCGGGCGCCGTCGCCGCCCCGGTCCTTGCGGCGTGAGTCACGCTCGGAGCGGTCCCTGCGGTCGCGGCCCTTGCGCGCCTCGCGCTGGTCACGGCCGCGCCGCCGCCCGCCCGGGGAGTGCCCATCGTCGTCCGAGAAGCCTCGGTCGCCGCGGCTGCGGCGCCCGGAACGCGACACCAGGGCGGTGGTAACCGGCGGTCCCGCGCTCCCTCCGATCAACTCGAGTCGTCCTGCGGGCTCCGCGCGGGTTCGGGGGGCTGCCAGGGCGGTGATCTCTATACCGTCCAGTCCACCGTCCACCTCGGCCTTCAGCACCGAGCCGACCGCGGCCGCGTCGGGAACCAGGTCGCCCGAGACCTCGCCCTTGGGCTGCCGTGCGCCGGCGGCCCTCCACGTCCAGGTGCCGTCGTCTCGGCGGCTGGTGAGTTCGATCTCGAGTCGTCGGGGCACGGCCCACAAAGCTACACGCCGGGGCTTCGCTTGCTTAGGCCCTTCTCGCTACCGCCGGAAATATACATTATGTAAAGTAAGGCCAATCTGGCACTACGGTGAGGTCATCGGGTCAGGCGGCCGATCCGCCTGGCTGTTCAGCCTGGGCGTGCGACACCGGGCCCGGACCGTCGAGGATCCAGCCGGCCGAGGCTCCGATGGCGTCGCGCACGAACCGCCCGGCCGCGCTCACCGCTGCCCGCAGATCCCGGCCGAGGGCCAGGTTGGCCGCCAGCGCGGCTGAGAACGTGCAGCCGCTGCCCCTCACGTTGTCGGTCGCTATCCGGGTGTTCCGGACGATCCAGGCGTCGCCCGACGCGGTGATCACCGCGTCGTCGGGATCGCCCTCGAAGGCGCCGCCGGTCACCACGACGGCGTCTGCGCCGAGCCTCCGGAAGGTCTGAGCGTAGTCCAGCACCGCCTCGGCACTCGGCAGCGACGTGCCCGCCAGCAGCTCCGCCTCGCCCCGGTTCGGCGTGATTGCCCGAGCCAGCGGGAACAGCCGCCGGCGGTAGGCGTCCTCGACGTCGTCGGACACGAAGCGTGTTCCCCGGCCGTCGACCATCACCGGATCGACAACCACCGCGGGCAGAACGCCCCGCTCGATCCTGTCGGCGACCAGCTCCACGATCTCACGGCGGCGCAGCAGCCCGGTCTTGGCTCCGTCCACCCCGAGGTGGTCGGCGGCGGCGTCGATCTGGGCGGCCACCAGGCTCGCCTGAACCGGATCGGAGGCCGTGACCGCGGTCAGGGACTGCGCGGTCACCGCAGTGAGCGCGCTGGCACCATGCACGCCGAGAGCCGAAAACGTGGCCAGGTCGGCCTGCACGCCTGCTCCCCCCAACGGGTCCGAAGCGGCTATCGTGAGCAGCACCGGCGGCATGGTCGACACCACGGCCCTAGATGGTGCCACACCGCCACCCCGCCGCACCGCCACCGCTATCGGGTTGCCGGATCGTCACCGTGCCGCTCCCACCAGTCCCCTACCTGGAAGACCCGACGCATGGAATCGACTCGCGGCAAGCTGCTGGTGGCCGCCCCGAGCCTGGCTGATCCGAACTTCCGGCTAACGGTGCTGCTGATGCTTGAGCACGGAGCAGAGGGCGCTCTCGGCGTGGTGCTCAACCGACCGAGCGAGTTGACCGTCAAGGGAGCCATCGATGAGTGGGACGCCGCGGTGAGCGAGCCCCGCGTGGTGTTCGTCGGGGGGCCGGTCAGCCAGTCGTCGGTGATCGCGCTGGCGTCGGTGGCCCTCGACGATGCCGACGACCACTGGTCACAGGTCGTGGGCCGGATCGGCACCATCGATCTGGAGAAGAACCCGGGCGACATCGGCGGGCTGGACCAGGTGCGCATCTTCGCCGGCTATGCGGCATGGGCTCCTGGCCAGCTTGAGGGCGAGCTGGAGGAGAATGCCTGGTTCGTGCTCGAGCATGACGGTTCCGACCCGTTCGCGGAGGCTCCCGAGGAGCTGTGGTGGGAGGTCATGGCCCGCCAGGACGGGGAGTTGAACCGGCTGCGGCTGTACCCCCGCAACCCGACCGACAACTAGCCCGACGCCTACCCGCTCGGCCTCTGGGGGCTGATCCTGTCGATGATCTGCTGGATCTCGCCGCTGATCACGCCCACCACCCAGCTCGAGCCTGTCCGGTTGAGGTGCACCCCGTCCTGCTGGCGAACGAGCACCGGCCTGCCCTCGGGGTCGTCGGGCGATGGGACCGCGTCGCGGTAGGGCTCGTCGCCGCCGAACATGTCCCAGATGTCGATCATGGAGACGAAGTCTCGTTTCGCCACCTCGGCCGCCGCCAGCTGGTTCATGAGCGCGTAGCCCTCCCGGAAGTCGTCGCGGCGGGTCGGGGGCAGGCCGACCCAGATCACGTGCCGGTGACGAGGCTTCAGGACGTCGAAGAGGACGCCGAGGCGCCGGGACCACTCGGCGTTCCATTCGTCGGTCCCCCGGTCGAGGAGGTCGCCGCCCGGCGCTGTCATGGACTGCCAGTCGTTGCTGCCCAGGGTGGCCACCACCAGCTCGGGGTTGTAGGTCCCTGCGATCGCGAAGAGGTGAACCGGCCAGTTGAAGTAGCTCGGACGGGACAGGCCGGTGGAGTGCCGCTGGTCGAGGGTTATCTCCATCACGTCCGTGAGGGGGCTGTCGCGCCTCAAGCCCTGCCCGAGGTAGAGGGCCTGGCTGTCGCCCGCCACCCAGACCCTCAGGGGAGTCTCGGACGTCACCGGCACGGGGCGAACGTAGGCCGGCGGGTCCTCGGGCACCGTCGTGGTGGTCGGGCTTGGGGTGGCCGCGGTGGTGGTCGGGGCCACCGGGGACTCGCCCGACGAGCTGGGCGCCCCGGCGTCGTCGATCGCCTGGTCGGGCTCGGTGGGTGCCTCGGGTTGCAGGAGGTCCTCCACGTCGCCGATCACATCAATCTGCTGGCCGGCCTCGTCCCCGACACCCCGCAGGTCGCGCAGCAGGTCGTAGGGACGGTTCAGTGACACGCTGTTGGCCAGGTCGTCGGTCTCGGTGGCTGCCTCCAGCCAGCGGTCCCGATCCGGGCCCAGAGGCAGCCGGTCGGCGATCTCCACGATCTTGCCGCTGACGAGCAGGGCGGCCACCCCCAGGCACAGGGTCGCCGACAGGACCGAGGCCCGCACGGACTTCGTCGGTGTCTCGTGGTCACCGGTGTCCGGGAGCGGCGGTCGGACCTGGCCCACCGCCCGGCACAGCCCTCGCAGCCTGCGGCCCACAGCCTCGACCACGAAGCTCAGCCACCGCCGGGTCCGCCTCACCAGGAGCCTGCGCATCAGAACTGGAAGTAGATGTAGTCGGCGACGCCCTCGGGGCCGAGCGCCACCACGATCATTGTCCACACCGCGAACGCGGCCGCGGTCACCGCGGAGGGGGCCGCCGCCGTCCGCTTCGACCAACGTTCGGCGAAGTCGAGCGGCACGTACTGGGCCAGGACGGATCCCACGATCACGGCCAGCACCGTCGGTGTGAGCAGCTCGGTGCCGGTCCCCCACCCCGACAGCAGGCGCTCGAAGACGTCACCGGCGTGGGCCAGCGTCTCGCTGTTGAACAGCACCCAGCCCGCGCACACGAAGTGAAACACGGCCAGCACCCGCAGCCACTCCCCCAGCGCCGATCCGGCACCAGGTGCGCTCGAGGCCCGCGACGCGGCCGGGCCGGCGTCGGGTGCTCTCCCGGCCAAGGCTCGGGCCGGCCGCAATTGGCCGGCCAGCCGCTCGGCTGCCAGCCCGACGCCGTGGTAGAGGCCCCAGACGACGAACACGCCGGCCGCCCCATGCCACAGGCCGCCCAGCCCCATCGTGACGAGCAGGTTCACGTAGGTGCGCACCCGGCCCCGCCGGTTTCCGCCCAGGGGGATGTACAGGTAGTCGCGCAGCCAGCGCGACAGCGTCATATGCCAGCGCCGCCAGAAGTCCTGGATCGACACCGCCGCGTAGGGCCGGTCGAAGTTCTGCGGGAAACGGAATCCCATCAGCAGGGCCACTCCGATGGCCATGTCGGTGTAGCCCGAGAAGTCCGCGTAGATCTGGACCGCGTAGCCGTACACCCCGAAGAGCACGTCGACGGCGCCGTAGCTGCCCGGGGAGGCGAACGCCTCGTCCACTATGGCCCCGGCCAGGAAGTCGGCCACCACCACCTTCTTGAACATCCCCCTGCCGATCAGCTGGGCCGCCCGGCCCAGCTCGATCCGGTCGAGGCCCCGATCCGACCACAGCTCCAACTGCACCGGCTCCTCGAGCTCACGCCGGCCGGATCCGTTGCCCCGGTGGCGGGACCGGCGCGGGAACCGCATCTGCGGGAGGAACTCCCTGGCCCGGACTATCGGCCCGGCCACCAGCTGGGGGAAGAACGACAGGTAGACGGCGAAGTCGAGCAGCGGCGCGGGATCGGTGTCACCCCGGTGGACGTCCACCGCGTAGCTGATGGCCTGGAACGTGAAGAAGGAGATGCCGATGGGCAGCACGATGCTCAGAGCCGGGCTGGAGATCCCGAAGCTGCTCTCCAGGCTCTGGGTGAAGAAGCCGTAGTACTTGAAGAAGGCCAGCACCCCGAGGTCGAAGACCACCGCCACCGCCAACGCGGCCCGGCGGGCGCCGGGGTGGGCGAATCGCCGGTTCATCCGGGCCGCGGCCGCGTTCACCAGGGTCATGGCCACCAGCAGCAGCACGAAACGCCGGTCCCAGGCCGCGTAGAACCAGTACGAGGCGCCCAGGACGAACAGCTTCCACGGCGTCGGGAACCGTTTCAGAGCCCAGCTCACCGGCAGGACCACGGCGAAGAACGCCGCAAAGGTGAACGTGGGGAACAGCACCGCCGGGGAACGCTAGTTCCGGTCTGCCAGGCGACCACCTGACCCCGGCTTTGATGACGAACATATGTTCGCTACATTGGCCTCGTGACGACTGCCGGATCGGGCAAAGGATCGGGCGCCAGATGGGGCACCAGGTCAGGCACTCAGGCCGATGTGGGGCCGTTCCAGGGTGACCTGTTCGCCCAGGGGCAGCCGGCCGTGAACGCCTCGGCGGCGGTGGAGCACCTGGAGCTGGACGGCAGGAGCTGGATCGAGGTGGCGACCCGGTGGCTGCAGGGCGGCGACGAGCTTCTCGAGCATCTCGCTGCGGAGCTGCGGTGGACCCGGGCCGAGCGCCCGATGTACGGGCAGATGGTGGAGGAACCGCGTCTGGGAGCCCACCTGCGGCTCCGGTCGGTCGGTGTTCCCACCGTCATCGACGAGATGGCCTCGGCTCTGGGCGACCGCTACCGCTGCCGGTTCAACTCGGTCTGGGTCAACTACTACCGCGGAGGCCGGGACTCGGTGGCCTGGCACAGTGACCGGATCGGGATCGACCCCGCCAACGCCGTGGTGGCGATCGTGTCGCTGGGAGGCCCCCGCCGGTTCCTGCTCAGAGGCCGAGCGGGTCGGCATGCGGATGCGGCCCATACGGGCGAGGCCGTGGCCCGAGCGGCCCGTGAGCGCAGCGAACAAGAGCGGACACTTAGGCCAGTGGGCGGGGGCCGGAGCCGCTCGTTCACTCTGGCGTCGGGCGACCTGCTGGTCATGGGCGGCTCCTGCCAGCAGGACTGGGAGCACTCGATACCGAAGGTTGCCTCCGCCCCGCCCCGGATGAGCGTCACCTTCCGCCGCACCGGCGCCGCGAAGGGCCGGTAGCCTCCGCCGCTGACGGGCGCCGACAACGGGAGGCGGGACGAAATGGGGCGGTTCGACGGCAAGGTTGCGCTCATCACGGGAGCGGCCTCCGGCATGGGGCAGGCGGTGTCGATCCGCCTGGCCTCCGAGGGGGCCGACGTGTTCGGTGTGGACGTCAACGACGACGGCCTGGCCGAGACCGCTTCGCAGGTCGCCGAGTCGGGAGGCCGGATCACCACCCAGCACTGCGACCTGCGGTCGGTCGCCGACTGCATGGCGGCCGCGACCGCCTGTGTGGACGCCTTCGGGCGCATCGACGTGCTCGGCAACATCGCCGGCGTCTCGTGGCAGGACCGGGTGGAGGACATCACCGAGGAGAAGTGGGACCTCATGTTCGACGTGAATGTGAAGGGCATGTTCTTCCTGACCCAGTCCGCACTCCCCCATCTGCTGACCTCAGGCGGCAACATCGTCAACATCGCGTCCAATGCCGGGCTCCAAGGACTGGCGTACACGTCCCACTACTGCGCCACCAAGGGCGCGGTGGTGCAGCTGACCAGGGCCCTGGCCGCGGAACTGGCCAAGACCCCGGTGCGGGTCAACGCCATCGCCCCCGGCGGCGTCGACACCCCCATGACCCAGAACTACGAGATCGTCCCCGACGCCGACCGGCACTTCATCCGCCGCATGATGGCCTTCAAGCCGATGAGCGGGCCCGAGCACATCGCCGCGCTGTTCGCCTTCGTGGCCTCCGACGACTGCCCCGGCATCCACGGCGCCATCCTCAGCGTCGACGGAGGCCTCACCAGCTAGCCGGGCGCTGGTCGCTCCCGGTCCGGCAGCCTTCAGCCGACCCGGCGGGCCTGGCGGCCGTCGATCTCTCCGAAGAACTGGGCCGCGGCCTTCTGGACGCCGCTCGACCACGTCGGGTAGGCGTGCGAGGCCTGGGCCAGGCGGCCGGCGAACGCGCCGGTGCGCATGGCCAGCACGACCTCCTGGATCATCTCGCCTGCTCTCGGCGCGACGATGGTGGCTCCCAGGATGCGGCCCCCGCCCGCGTTGCGCAGCAGGCGGCGGGGCCCGGCCACGATGGCGATGAAGCCGTCGGTGTGGCCGTCGGTGATCGCCCGGTCCACCTCTGACAGCGGCAGGTAGGCCACCCGGCTTCCCGGTGGCGCATGCCACGGGATTGCTCCCACCGACGCCACCTCGGGATCGGTGAACACCACCCGGGGCACCATCGATGCCCGGAACCGCCCTCGGAGGCCCTTGCCCAGCGCGTTGCCAACCGCGATCCGTCCCATCTCGTCGGCCGCGTGGGAGAGCATGGCCCTCGGCCCGGCCGCGAGCACGCTCCGGAGACCGGCATAGCGGGGCCTTCCCCGTCCGGGAGAGATCCGGACGAGTGTCTGGCGCTGCTGGATTCGTCGCATTCGCGGTGGCAAGGTGGTGGCGAACTCCCGATGGCCCCTCCGGCGCGGCCCCGGGCGCCGAGGGCGGGAGAAGTGGAGGTGCCAGCGGTCGCGCTGCTCGAAGCGGCGCCGCGCCTCGGCAAGGCGGGCGCGCACGCCGAAGCGGATGTTAGGAATCACCAGGGTGCCGGTTCGGATGCCGAGGTCCGCCAGCGCGGCCTGCACTCGCTCGCCGTCGGGGCGCGCCCTGAGCCGGCCGTCGGTGTCGATGACCCCTTTCTCGACCAGGTGGTCCTCGAACCGGTGGCCGGCGGCCGTCGGCGGCGGCGGCCAGGCGGCCACGTCGCCGGCCGCGTAGACGCCCTTGATGGAGGTGGCCAGACGGGCGTCGGTGAGGATGACGCCGCCCGGGCCGAGCTTCATGCCCATGTCTTCGAGGCCCAACCCGTCTGTGGCCGGCGTCCGCCCGGCAGCCACCAGCAGCCGCTCGACTACCACGGCATCGGACAGTCCCCCGGAGCGACGGTGCCTGCGCAGGACCCGGTAGGGGCCAGAGCCCCCGTCTCCAAGGGACTCCACTCCTGCCACACTGATATTGCGTCGCACATGCACGCCGCAGTCCTGGAGGGCCGCCCTCACTGTCGCCGCCGCCTCGGGCTCCTCCGACGGAAGCAACTGGGACCACTGTTCGAACAGGGTGACCTCGACTCCCAGGAGGGCGAAGGCCTGGGCCAGCTCGCAGCCGGTGGGCCCGCCGCCGATGATGCCGAGCGACCTCGGGGTGTCGGTCAGGTCGAACACGGTCTCGTTGGTGAGGGGCTCGGCCTCGGCCAGGCCCGGAATGTGGTCGGGAAGCGAGGGCTGCGAGCCGGTGGCCACCACGATGCGGCGCGCCGTGATGCGCCGCTCCCCCACCGCCACCGTGTCGTGGGTGGCCAAGCGGGCCCGTCCCTCGATCACGGTGACCCCCCGGCTGCGCAGCACGTCGGTCGACTCGGTGGCCGCGATGCGCTCGACGGTGGAGCGCACCCGGGTCATGGCATCGGTGAAGCTCAGGCCGTCGCGGGCCGCGGCCAGCAGCGTCTTGGACGGCACGCAGCCGGTGAAGGTGCAGTCCCCTCCCGGAGCCTCATCGGTGACCAGGGCCACATCGGCTCCGGCCCGGAGCGCGGCCCGCACCGCGCCCAGCCCGGCCGCGCCCCCGCCCACCACGATCAGGTCGTGGTCCATCATCCGGGCGCGCCTAGCCACGGCCAGACCCTACGGTGAGCCAGCTAGCTGTGGGCGGCGTCGAGGGCGGCCCGGAACTCGGCCACCAGCGAAGCCACGCCGTCGGGGCCGGCCCCCTCCAGCATCCGGGTGACGATGGCCGAGCCGACCACCGCCCCGTCGGCCACCCGGCACACCTCGGCCGCCTGCGCGGGCGTTCCCACCCCCACGCCGACCAGTACCGGCATGTCGGTGACTGCCTTGATGCGGGCCGCGGTGCGGGTGGCGCTGGCGGCCAGCGCCTCACGGACCCCGGTAATGCCCATTAGGCCGACGCTGTAGACGAAGCCCCGGGACCGGGCGCAGAGGCGGGGCAGGCGCTCGTCGGGAGCGGTGGGCGCGGCCAGCAGCACCGTCTCCACGCCAGCCGCATCGGCGCAGACAGCCCACTCCCCCACTTCCTCCAGGGGAAGGTCGGGAAGGATGCAGCCGCTGACGCCGGCGTCGGCCAGCGACGAGGCGAACCGCTCGTAGCCCATGTGGTGAGCGATGTTCGCATAGGTCATCACCGCGGTGGGCACCCCGATGTCGGCCGACGCTCCCCTCACCTCGGCCAGGATCGACTGGGGGGTCGCTCCCTCGGACAGGGCCCGGTCGTTGGCCTGCTGGATGATGGTTCCGTCCATCACCGGGTCGGAGAACGGCACCCCGATCTCGATGGCGTCGGCTCCGGCCGCGGCCACCGCGCAGATCGTCTCCAGCCAATCGTCGCCGAGACCGCCGGTGAGATAGGGCACGAAGCACTTTCCGCCGCTATCGCGACGGTCCCGGAGGGCGCGCTCCAGCCTCCCCCAGCTGTGCTCGGCACCGCCGGGAGGGGCGGCGTCGGCAGCCACGGTCACCCGAGGATGCCCATCATCTGGTCGACGTCCTTGTCGCCCCGGCCGCTGAGGTTCAACAGCACGGTGAGGCCGGCCAGATCCGAACGGGCCCGCGACACCCACGCCAGGGCGTGGGCGCACTCCAGCGCAGGGATGATGCCCTCGGTGCGCGACAGCAGGCTGAACGCCTCGATCACCTCGGCGTCGGTGACCTGCTCGTAGGTCGCCCGCCCGGTGGCGGCCAGATGGGAGTGCTCCGGGCCCACGCCGGGATAGTCCAGCCCGGCCGAGATCGACTCGGCCTCCAGCACCTGACCCCACTCGTCCTGCATCAGGTACGACCGCGAGCCGTGGACGATGCCGGGAACGGCCCGCCCGACGGCCGCGCCCCCGGCTGGCTCCACCCCCACCAGGCGGGCGCCGGTGTCGGCGAACCCGCCGAAGATCCCGGCCGCGTTGGAGCCGCCGCCCACTGCGGCGGTGACCACGTCGGGCACCCCTCCGTCGAGGATCTCGGCGCACTGGCGGCGAGCCTCCTCCCCGACCACCCGTTGGAACTCCCGCACCATCCACGGGTACGGGTGGGGGCCCATCACCGAGCCCAGGCAGTAGTGGGTGGTGTCGGCCACCGCCACCCAGTGGCGCATCGCCTCGTTGACCGCGTCCTTGAGGGTGCGCGATCCGGTCTCGGCCGCCCGCACCTCGGTGCCCAGCAGGCGCATGCGGAAGACGTTGAGCTCCTGGCGGGCGATGTCGACGGTGCCCATGTACACGATGCAGTCCATGCTGAACAGCGCGGCCGCGGTGGCGGTGGCCACCCCGTGCTGGCCCGCGCCGGTCTCGGCCACCAGGCTCGTCTTGCCCATGCGCCGGGCCAGCAGGGCCTGCCCGAGTACGTTGTTGATCTTGTGGCTGCCGGTGTGGTTGAGGTCCTCCCGCTTCAGCAGGATGCGCAGGCCGAGCTCGGTGGACAGGTTGGGGCACTCCGTCAGCGGCGAGGGACGTCCCGCGTAGTCGCGCAGCAGCCGGTCCAGCTCGCCCCGGAAGCCGGGGTCGCCCCAGGCGGAGCGGAAGGCCTGGTCGAGTTCCTGGCAGGCGGGCACCAGCGTCTCGGGCACGAACATGCCGCCGAAGTCGCCGAAGCGCCCGTCTGCGCTCGGCTCGCCCATGAACCCGCCTCCAGCATCCGCCTCCCCGGCGTGCGTCACAGGTCCTGTTCCCAGTCGTAGGGGCCGGTGCTGGCGGCCTGTGAAGGCTCCGATTCCCCGGTAGACGTCTCGTCGGCACCGATGTTGCGAGTCGCCTTGGCCGCCTCGATGAAGGCTCGCAGCCTGGACGGGTCCTTGCGGCCCGGACGGCTCTCCACCCCGCTGGCCACATCCACCCCCCAAGGCCGCACCCGGCGGATGGCTCCGGCAACGTTGTCGGCGTCCAGGCCGCCGGCCAGGATCAGCCGGTGACCGGCCAGAGGGGCGCCCTCGGCCAGCGACCAGTCGAACACCTCGCCGGAGCCGGGCCGCTCGTTATCGATCATCACGGCGTCGGCGCCGTAGGCGCCCAGATGCTGCAGACCCTCATGGCCTGGGGGAAATACCTTGATGGTCACCGGAACCCGCTCGGCCACCCAGGCGGTGTCCTCGGGTGACTCGTGGCCGTGCAGCTGGGCCGCTCCCAGCCGGGCGTCGGAGGTCATCTTCACGACGCGCGACGCCATCTCGTTGCGGAACACCCCCACGCTGAGCACGTCGCTGGGCAGGCGCCGGACGATGTCCCGCACCCTGTCCAGCGACATCTGGCGGGGCGAGGGCGCGAAGATGAACCCCACCGCGTCGGCCCCCATGGCCACGGCCAGCAGCGCGTCGTCCTCGTTGGTCGTGCCGCAGATCTTCACGAACACAACCCGACGCTACTGCCTGGGAGACCGAGCGGGCCTGATGGGATTTAGCGAAGCGGGCCGCCCCGGCTGCGGATCAGCACCACGAACGGTGACAGCATGAACAGCAGCACCGACAGGCCCAGCAGGAGCAGTCCGAGCCGCAGAAGCACGAAGCCGCCGGCCATCACCCCGAAGATCACCGCGAAGATGCCGACGACGAAGGCGGCCGGCGCGCCCAGGCGCATCCAGCCCGGGAGGTTGCCCTCGGTGATGGGCCGGTCGTCCAAGTCGTCGTCGCGGTCGTAGTGGCCGGCGTAGATGTCGTCGTCGGTGGGAGGGGCCGCCCGCTCGCCGGCCGGGCTGGCGCTCTGGGGCGCCTTGGGCTGCGGGGGCCGGCTCAGGCGGCGGTCGATGGCGGCCCGGGAGTCGGCGTCGGACAGCATCTCCCAGGCCAGGTTGATGCGTCGCATCTGCTCGGCCGCCGCGGGGTCGTCGCCCCGCACGTCGGGATGGGTGCGCCGGGCCAGGGCCACATAGGCCTGCCGGATCTCGTCGGTGGGGGCGTCGCGGGCCACGCCCAGCACCGCGTACGGGTCCATCCCGCCATGGTAGGTGCCGGACCGGCAGTCGGCGGCTTGCCCGGGAGGCCGCGCCCGGTTCGCTCCCCTACCGGGTGGCCACCGTCGCCAGCACGGTGGCCGCCATCCCGGCGACGGTGGCCGCCGCGGGTGGCTCGACTCGCCGGTGGACCTGTCCCAACGCCACCGTCATGGCCGAGTCCGGGTCCGCCGCGGCCGAGGTGATCTCCCCCACCGCCTTGCCGTCGACGGTTATCTCGTCGCCGGGCGACACCTCGCCGTCGCCGCGGACTTCCAGAAGGCGCACCGGGCGGGGCACGTTGCCGCCCCGGCTGTCGATCCGGGCCACCAGCTCCTGGCCGGTGTAGCACCCCTTGGTGAAGCTGACCGACGACTCCACCAGGCCCCCGACCTCGGCCGGGATGGTGCGCTCGGTCAGCTCGCGGCCCATGGCCGGCCAGCCGGCCCTGATGCGGGCCACCTCCAGGTCGTCGGCACCGTCGGTGGGCAGGCCCGGTGGGAGCGCGATGTCCGGACCCAGGAGGTCGATCCCGCCGAAGCCGGGCCAGTCGACAACCGACCGCACCTCTGCATCGACGGTGTCGAGCCAGGCCTCGGTGGCCCGGGGCCCACGGACGGCCAGCATCCGCCACCCGGCCAGACGCTCGAAGGACACGTCGACCCGCAGCCGGAACCGCTCCAGCCGGGACAGGAGCGTCTCGCCGAAACCAGGGTCCACATCGAGCACGAAGCTGCCGTCGGCGCCGCGGGTGAGGCGGAACCAGGCGTCCACCTTGCCCTGCGGGGCCAGCACCAGCGACCATGCGGAGGTTCCCGGGGCCACGGCCTCGACGTCCTGGGAGATCTGTCCCTGAAGGTAGGTTGCCGCGTCGGCGCCGGTGACGAGAACCGCGTCCCTCGGCACTGGACCCGCGACGATGCCGGCCGTCACCGCGGGGCCATCTTCCTGCGGCTCTGTGTCATACGCCTGGCTGCGGGCACCGCGGCCAGCAGGGCCTGGGCCTTGTTCACGCACTCGGCGTGCTCCTCCGCGGGCACCGAGTCGGCCACGATGCCTGCGCCGGCCTGCACCGATGCCCGTCCATCGTGAACCAGCATCGTGCGGATCGTGATGGCGGTGTCGATGTTGCCCGAGAAGTCGATGTAGCCGACAACCCCCGCGTACGGGCCGCGCTTGACCGGCTCCAACTCGTCGATGATCTCCATGGCCCGAACCTTGGGCGCGCCCGACACCGTGCCCGCGGGCAGTGTGGCCCGCAGCACGTCGATGGGCGTGGCTCGTTCGGATAGCCGCCCCGACACCTGCGAGGTCAGGTGCATCACATGGCTGTAACGTTCGAGGGTCATCATCTCATCGAGGTTGAGGGTTCCGAACTCCACTACCCGGCCTACGTCGTTGCGAGCCAGGTCTACGAGCATCACGTGCTCGGCCACCTCCTTGGGGTGCTCGGCCAGTTCGGCGGCCAGGCGGCGGTCCTCGGCGTCGGTGCGCCCCCTGCGCCGGGTGCCGGCGATGGGCCGGCTGATCACCTTGCCGTTGAGGAGCTTGACCATCGGCTCGGGCGAGCCGCCGACCACCTCGAGGCGCTCGTGGCGCAGGAAGTACATGTAGGGGCTGGGGTTGACCTGGCGAAGCACCCGGTAGGCGTCGAACGCGTCGGCGCCCAGATCGAAGTCGAAGCGCTGCGACAGCACCACCTGGAACACGTCGCCGGCGAAGATGTACTCGCGGGCCGCCTCCACCGCCTGGGAGTAGAGCTCCAGGCCCATGGTGGAGGTTGTGTCCACCGACTCCGACACCTCGTCGCCGGCCGGTTCGGGCGGCGACACCAGCGGTTCGTCGAGCGGCTTGGCGCCGTCGGCCGCGATGGCCTCGACCCGCAGCACCGCCTCGTAGTAGAGCCGGTCGATGAGCCGGTCGTCGGCGCCGGGGGGAACCACCACGTTGGCGATGAGGGTGGCCCGCTGGCGCCAGTGGTCGTACACGGCCAGCTCGCCGATCAACGACATCACCGCGTCGGGATGGCCCGAGTCGTCGGTGGGAACGTCGGGCAGGTGCTCCACCTCGCGCACCACGTCGTAGCCGAGGTAACCGACCAGACCGCCGTGAAGCGGCGGCAGCCCCTCGATCGACGGGGCCCGGTAGTGATCCAGCAGCACCTCCAGTGCGGCGAGCATGCCCCGGTCACGGGGGATGGCCACCCCGAGGTTTCCGGTCACCTCCACCCTGCGGCCGTGGGCCACCAGGGTGGCGATGGGGTTGCGGCCCATAAAGGACCAGCGGCTCCAGCGCTCGCCGTGCTCCACCGACTCCAGCAGGAAACCGTCGCCGGGCCCGACCACCCGGGCGAAGGCGGCCACCGGCGTGGTCAGGTCGGCCAGCACCTCTCGCCACACCGGAACGACCCGGTAGGTGTGGGCCAGCCTCCGGAACTCCTCGGGGGTGGGCTGGTGCATGGGCGCGACCGGCGGTCAGCCGCCGTTGGATGAGACGGAGCCGTCGAAGGACCGGAAGAAGCACGAGTACCTCCCGGTGTGGCAGGCGCCGTCGCCGTCCTGGTCCACCACGAACAGCAGGGTGTCGCCGTCGCAGTCGTAGTAGGCCTCCCGCACCCACTGGCGCTCGCCTGAGGTCTCGCCCTTGCGCCACACCTCCTGGCGGGAGCGGCTCCAGAACACCGTCCGGCCCTCGGCCAGGGTCAGGGCCAGGGTCTCGGCGCTCATCCAGGCCATCATCAGCACCGCCTTGGTGGAGGCGTCCTGCACGATGGCCGGCACGAGCCCGTCGGCGTCGTACTTGACGGCCGCGAGAGCATCGTCGCTGGCGGTGATCGCTACTCCAGACACGCCTGCCAGCCTAAGCCCGCGCGCCGGTCCCGCCCCGCGGCCGGGGTGGTCTACTGGAAGAAGGCGCCTCCGTTGACCACTAGGTTCTGGCCGGTCACGAAGTCGGAGCCGGGGCCGGCGAGGTACAGGATGGTCCCGACCATGTCCTCGGGCTCCTGGGTGCGCTTGAGGGCCCTACCGGCTACCACGAACTGGTCGCTGGTGGCGTCGGTGGGCCGCAGCGACGGGTTGGGGATCAGGTCGGGCGACACCGTGTTCACCGTGATCCCGTCGGGGCCGATCTCGGTGGCCAGGCAGCGGGTCAGCCCGATGATCGCACTCTTGGAGGCCACGTAGTGGGGGAAGCCGACCGTTCCCTTGAAGCACGTGTTGGAGGCGATGTTGATGATCTTCCCGGAGCCCTGCCTCTGCATGTAGGGGTACACCGCGCAGCAGGTGAGCCACACGCCCCGGACATTGACCTCGAAGGTGCGGTCCCACTCATCCTGGGGAACCTCGTGGAACGGGCCCCGGGTGGTCTCGGAGAAATACGCCGCGTTGTTGACGAGCACGTCGATGGTGCCGAAGGCGTCGGCCGCGGCCGCGGCCAGGGCGTCGTTGTCGGCCGCGGAGCTGATGTCGGCCTGGACGCCGATAGCGCGGCCGCCGGCGGCCTCGACCCCGGCCACCGTCTCTCCGGTGTCGATCAGGTCGCTGGCCACGATGTTGAACCCCTCCCCCGCCAGCGCGAGGCAGTAGGCCTGCCCCAGCCCTCTCGCTCCTCCGGTCACGATCGCTGTCGGTGCCACGGCGCTGCCTCCCTGCTCGCTGGATCGACCGCGATGCTAAGCGCTCGTCACCCGCGCCTCCTTGTCGGCTGCCCGCCTATCCGGAACTCGTCTGCCGCGGCCGCGGCTCAGTTCGGCCAAGAGGCCGAGCGAATAGGCGGGCGCGATCAGCCTTCGAGAGCGAGGCCGTGGCCCGAGCGGCCCGTGAGCGCAGCGAACAAGAGCGGGAATGACACCCTTGCGACACGACGGGCTTCCACCCATACGCGGACGCTCTAAGGGAGCTTGCCCATCAGCCGGAGGACCTTCTCGGGCGTCAGAGGGGTCTCCGACACGTCGGGGTGGTAATCGGCCAGAGCGTGGGCGACCGCGTTGGTGATCGCCGCGGGTGGCCCGACGGTGCCACCCTCGCCGACGCCCTTGATCCCCAGCGGGGTCAGCTCGGAGTCGCTGCCGAAGTGCTCGACCACGAGGTCGGGCATCTCGATGGCCGAGGGCACGAGGTAGTCCATGAACGCGGTCTGGGGCTGGCCGTCCTCGTTGTAGGCGAGGTCCTCATAGAGCGTGCCGCCGATGCCCTGAGCGACGCCGCCGACGATCTGGCCCAGCACGATCGGCGGGTTGATGATCGGGCCGCAGTCGTGGGCGACCAGATAGTCCAGGATCTCCACCGCGCCCGTGGTCCCGTCCACTCGCACGATCGCGGCATGGGTGGCGTTCACCCAGGCCGCGGCCGCGTTGATGCCCCCGTCCGCGTTCACCTCGTGCTCGAGGATCTCCGGTTCGTAACGGGCGGTGGCGGCCAGGCCGGGGTCCATGCCTTCGGGTAGGTCAAGGGTTCGAATGGTGGCCGCAGTGCCGATCTGCTGCCACGAAACGGCAGGCGACGGCGACCCCCGCACATGGAAGCCGTCGTCGTCGAGCACCACATCGTCGGGATTCGCTTCCAGCATGTGGGCCGCGATGGCCGAAGCCTTGGCGCGGATCGTCGACGCCGCGTTCAGGAGGGCGCCGCCGCCCACCACAGCCTGGCGGCTGCCCCACGCACCCAGGCCGTAGGGGCACAGGTCGGTGTCGCCCAGGCGCACCCGCACCCGGTCGAGGTCCAACGCCAACGCGTCGGCGGTCAGGGTCTGCACGAACGTGTACGTGCCCTGGCCCTGATCGGTCATGCCCGAGGACACCAGCGCGGTCCCGCTCGGGTCGATCTCGATCCGGCACGTCTCGTAACCCGTCCAATGGCCGGCGACGGTGTAGTGGCTGGGCGCCGTCCCCTCGCGGTAGGTCGCGTAGCCGACGCCGATGAGCTCTGCGCCGTCCGACTCGGCCACATGGTCGGCGTAGCGGGCCTCGGCCAGCTCCACGATGCGCTCGAAGCACTCCCGGTAGGTGCCCGAGTCGAGCTGCGCGCCACCGGCGGTGCGATACGGGAAGTCGGATTGCTCGAGCAGCATCTTGCGGCGCAACTCCAGGCGATCGTGGCCTCCGGCCGTGGCGATGTCGTCGATGAAGCGTTCGAGAGCGAAGCAGGCCTCCGGAATGCCGTAACCCCGGTAGGACCCCGAAGGCGTCTTGTTGGTGACCACCGCGGTCACGCTGACGGCGGCCAAGTCGATCCGGTAGGGGCCGGTCATGTGGCCCGCGGTGGTCAGCGAGGGACAGAACCCTCCGGGCCAGACCTCGCCCGATCCGGCGTCCTGGTAGATGTGGCACCGGATGGCCTCTATCACGCGGTCGCTGCCGAGGGCCGCCTCGATATCGATGACCTGGTCGCGGGAGTGGACGGACGCCAGCATGTGCTCGGCCCGGTCCTCGTGGTGGCGCACCGGGCGGCGCAACCGCATGGACGCCCAGCACACCAGCACGTCCTCCGGGTAGTTGTGCTGCTTCTGCCCGAACCCGCCTCCGACGGCCGGCGCCGTCACCCTGATGTCGGACTCCTCTATGGGCAGCACGTACGACAGCGCGGTCCGCATCATATGCGGGGTCTGGCAGTTGGCCCGCACATGGAGGCGGCTGCCGTCGAAGTCGGCGACGGTGACGCGGGTCTCGATCGGCATGGCCG
The DNA here is from genome assembly GCA_009837445.1 of Acidimicrobiaceae bacterium. GTDB lineage: Bacteria > Actinomycetota > Acidimicrobiia > Acidimicrobiales > Aldehydirespiratoraceae > Aldehydirespirator. The sequence goes on along the minus strand of VXTM01000021.1, from coordinate 108,698 downwards.
TATGGCGGCCGATGCGGTAGCGGCGCTTCAACGTCGAGCCCGCAGCCTCGATGGCCTCGTCGACGGCCGGAATCGAGATGGCGAGATCGACGAGCCGGTTGCTGTCCCAGTCATCGAACAGCCGGGGAGCATCCACCTCCAGCGCCTGCTCGATGCTCGTGACCGGCGTCAACGGCGAGTACTCGACCGCGACCAACTCGGCGGCGTCCTCGGCGACGTAACGGTCCTCGGCCACCACCGCCGCCACCGGCATGCCCACATACCTGACCTTGGTGGTGGCCAGGGGCAGCACCGCCACCGGTGCCGCCAGGGCGGCCAGGTCCGGGAACGGGGACACCCCGTGGAGATCCGCCGCGGTCCAGACCGCGATCACGCCCGGAAGGGCCCGGGCCGCGCCGGCGTCGATCGACACGATCTCGGCATGGGCGTAGGGGCTGCGCACCATGACCATCTCGACGGTGCCGTTCAGCCGGATGTCGGCCACGTAGGTCCCCCTACCGCGCAGCAGGTTGTCATCGCCCGGCCGGGTGACGTTGGCGCCGACATACAGCGGCCGGGGCGGGGGCTCGATTTCCGAGGTGGTGATCATGGCTTCTCACCTCACGGCACCGCCCGCTAACGTCGCCGGCTGTGGCTCGGTTGCGCCGCGGGTACCGGCCCAACAGTAGCCAACGATCAGTAGCCAACCAGCATCAAGGTGCCCGGCACGGCGCCACGAGAGGATGGGCACCATGGGCTCCATGACCGCGGACACTGTCCGCAGGCTCCCCAAGGCGGAGCTGCACCTCCACCTCGACAGCGGATTCGAGGTGGAGGACGCGGTCAGGCTGGCTGAGGAGAACGGCGTGCCCCTGCTCAAGGAGCCGCCCGACGCCATGTTCGACTGGGAGGACCTCCAGGAGTTCCTGACCTTCCTCGACTGGGTCCTGTGCCTGCCCCGCAACGCCGAGCAGGTGGCGTCGCTGTCGTACTCGGTGGCCCGGCGCCAGGGCCGCTCGGGGGTCTCCTACACCGACCTGATGGTCAGCCCCATCCACTGGAAGAACTTCGACGGCCCTCTCGAGGAGTTCATCGCCGCGGTGGCGTCGGGGCTCACCGACGCCGAGCGCGACGGCCACCCGCCGGTATACCTGTCGGTCAGCATTTCCCGCAAGCACAGCCGGGCCGAGGCCCACGCCGTGCTCGACACCATGCTGGCCATGCAGCACCCCAGGGTGGTGGCCCTGTCCATCGACGGGAACGAGGCCCTGGTGGGGCGCACCGGCGACCGCTTCGCCCCCGTGTTCAAGCGGGCCCGGGCGGCCGGGCTCGGGATCCGGGCCCACGCGGGCGAGTCGAGCGGCCCCGAAGGGGTGTGGGACGCCATCGACCTGCTCAAGACCCAGCGGGTCGACCACGGCGTGCGGTCGGTGGAGGACCCCGAACTGGTGGAGGAGCTCGTCGAGCGGGGCATCTTCCTGAACGTCTGCCCGTGGTCCAACGTCCTGCTCGGCCTGTATCCCAGCCGGGAGGTCCACCCGATCCGGACCCTGGTCGACGCCGGGGCCCGGGTCACCCTCAACACCGACGGGTCCGGCTTCTACCGGATCACCCTGGAGGACGAGTACGTGACCGCCAGCGAGGTCTACGGCTGGTCCACCGATGTGGTGCGCCGGCTGGCCCGGACTTCTGTGGAGGCGAGCTTCTGCCCGGACCCGCTGCGGGCCGAGTTGCTGGCGTCGATCGACGCCTTCGACTTCGATAGCTGACGGGAGGGCGCGGCGATGACCCAGCGCATGGCCATCTACATGCAGGACCGGATCGACATCCGCGAGGAGCTCGACCTGGCCCTGTACATGGAGGACCGGGGCTTCAGCGAGATCTGGCAGGGCGACAACCGCCTGGCCCGCGACTGCATCGTGGCCATGAGCGCGTTCCTGACCCACACCCGCCGCATCAAGGTCGCGGCCGGGGTGTTGCCCATCTGGACCCGCAACCCGGTGGTGATCGCAGCCAGCTTCAGCACCATGTGGGAGCTGGGCGGCAAGGTCGACGGGCAGGGCCGGGTCATGCTCGGCCTGGGTGCGTGGTGGGAGCCGATCGCGGGCCGGGTCGGCGTCGACCTGGTGCGCCCGCTCACCGCCATGCGAGAGAACATCGAGGCCATCAGGGCCCTGTTCACCATGGAGCCGGTCACCTACAGCGGCGACTTCGTGCACCTCGACGGCGTGAGCCTCGACGTGGTGTGGGGGGACACCTCGCCGCGTGACATACCCATCTACCTGGGCGCCACCGGCCCCAGGATGCTGGAGCTGGCCGGCGAGATTTGCGACGGGGTGTGCCTGAACTACGGCGTGTCGGTCGACTACATCCGCCGGGCCGTCGCCCTGGTGGAGAAGGGGGCGGCGAGGTCGGGACGGTCGATCACCGACATCGACCTGCCGGAGCTGATCGTGGTGTCGATGTGCGACGACGACCCCGACGCCGCGCTGCACGAGGGCAAGAAGCTGGCCGCCTACTACTTCGCCACCGAGCCCCACATCATGAAGGCCAGCGGGGTCAGCGAGGAGGTGGCCGAGCGGGCCAAGGCTCTGATGGGGTGGCCGGCCACCGAGGAGGACTACGAGCGGGCCAGCGCAGTCATCCCCGAAGAGATCGTGCGCGACATCATGGCCGTCGGCACCGCCGAGGACTGCCGCCGCAAGGTCCGCGAGTACGTCGACGCCGGGGTGACGTGCCCGATCATGTATCCGCTGAGGGGCAACATCCGCGAGGTGATCGATGCCTTCGCCGACGGGTTCTAGCCCGGCGGCGCTGCCGGGGCCGGGGTCGAGGGAGCGCCGGTGCTGATCACCAATGCGACGGTGATCACCTGGGGCCGGCCCAACCAGATCCTCGACGGCTGCGGCCTGCTGATCACCGGCGGCCGGATCGCGGCGGTCGGGCCCAGCGCCCGGCTGGAGGAGCACCACCGCGACGAGCCCCGGCTCGACGCTCGGGGCCAGTACGTGATGCCGGGCAACATCTGCGCCCACGGCCACTTCTACAGCGCCTTCGCCGTCGGGATGAGCGTCCCCGGCGACCCGCCCATCACCCTGCCGACGATCCTGGACCGGCTGTGGTGGCCCTACGACCGGGCGCTTGGCCCCGAGGAGGTGCAGCTGGCGGTCGAGGTCGGGATGGTCGACGCCATCAAGAACGGCACCACCACCTACTTCGACCACCACTCCTCGCCCAACTACATCGACGGGGTCCTCGACATGATCGCGTCGGTGGTCGCCGACGCCGGCCTGCGGGCCGTCCTCTGCTTCGAGGTCACCGACCGCGACGGCCCGGAGCGGGCCAGAGCCGGCATCGCCGAGAACGCCCGCTTCGTCGATCGCTGCTCAAGCGGTCCGATCGGCGGCGGCCGGATCGCGGCCAGCTTCGGGATCCATGCGCCGATGACGGTCTCCGACGCCACCCTGGCGGCCTGCCGGGAGTCGGTGGAGGCCGGCACCGGCTTCCATGTCCACGTCGGCGAGCACGAGTACGACCAGTACCGCAGCCTCGCCCAGTCCGGCATCCGCTCGGTGGAGCGGCTCCACAACCACGGCATGCTCGGCGAGCGGTCGATCATGGCCCACGCCATCCACCTCGACGCCGCCGAGATCGGCTTGCTGGCCGGGACCAGCACCGCGTCTAGCCACCAGCCCCGCAACAACATGAACGTGGGCGACGGGATCGCCGCGGTCGAGTCGCAGATGCGGGCCGGAGTTCGGGTGTGTCTGGGCAACGACGGCCTGTCCCCCACCATGTGGCGCGAGGCCGAGGCCGCCTACTTCCTCCAGAAGATCGCCCACCGCGACGCCCGGCGGCTGCCGCCGGACCAGCTCCTCGAGATGGCCGTCTACAACAACGCCGCCCTGGCGTCGCTGTACTTCGGCGACACCCCGGTGGGCACTATCACCGAGGGCGCGGCCGCGGATTTGATCCTGGTCGACTACCAGCCGGCCACCCCCCTGACGGCGGCCAACATCGGCGGCCACCTGGTGTTCGCCATGAACGAGTCGATGATCACCACCACCATCGTGGCCGGCGAGGTCCTGATGCGAGACCGCGAGTTGCTGACCGTCGACGAGCAGGAGGTCAAGGCCCGCTGCCGCCAGGCCGCCCCCGCCTTCTGGGAGCGCTACGAGGCCGGAGTACCCGGCGGGCCGATCCTGGGCTGATCAGGGGATCATGGCCCGTACCACCGCTGGGCTCAACGGCGTCTCATGGATCTGGGGCGAGAACTCGGCCAGGGCCTGGGCCAGGGCGTTGCCGATGGCCGCCGCCGGTCCGACCGTCCCGCCCTCGCCGACCCCCTTCATCCCCAGCGGCGTGTTCGGCGATGGGCTCTCGAAGTGCTCGATCACCGGGTCGGGCATTTCGATCGCCGACGGCACGAGATAGTCCATGAACGCGGTCTGGGGCTGGCCCAGGTCGTTGAAGCACAGGTCCTCGTACAGGGTCCCGCCGAGGCCCTGGGCTATCCCGCCCCATATCTGGCCGTCGACGATCGGGGGGTTGATGACCGTTCCGCAGTCGTGGGCCAGGATGTAGTCGAGGATCTCGATCTCGCCGGTACCCAGATCGACCCGGATGACGGCGGCATGGGCCGCGTTGGCGTAGGCCGCGTTGGCGTTGATCCTGCCCTTGGTGTCGGGCGTGTGCTCCATGAGCTCGGGCTCGTACCGGGCGGTCGCCTCCAGGCCCGGTTCCATTCCCGGCGGCAGGTCGATGGTCCTGATGACGGCCGTGGTGGCTATCTCGGCCATCGTCACCGCCGGCGCCGGGCTGCCGGCCACATGCACCCGTCCGGCCTCGATCACCAGGTCGTCGGTGGGGGCCTCCAGCATGTGGGCCGCGATCTTCTTGACCTTGCCACGGACCTCGGCCGCAGCCAACAGGATGGCGCCGCCGCCGATGACGGCCTGGCGGGAGCCGAAGGCACCCAGGCCGTACGGGGTGGCGTCGGAGTCGGCCAGCTCGACGCGGACGGTCTCGATCTCCACGCCGAGCGCGTCGGCGGTCAAAGTGGCCACGAACGTGGTCGTCCCCTGGCCCTGGTCGGTGACGCCCGACGCCACCCGTACCCCGCCGTCGGGCTGGACCTCGATCGTGCACGACTCGTGTCCCATCCAGTGCGCGGAGGCGCCGTGGTGGGTTGGTGAGACGCCCTCGAACAGGACCGCGTAGCCCACGCCGACCCGCGAGTCGGGATCTGAGCGATATTGGGCATCGGCCTGCCGGTAGGCGTGCTCGCCCAGCTCGACCACTCTCTCGAACGACTCGGCGAAGCTGCCCGAGTCCAGCAGCGCGCCCGACGCCGTGGTGTAGGGCAGGTCCGCCGGTTGCAGCAGCATCGACCGGCGCAGATCGAGGCGGTCCACGCCCACCTCGTCGGCGATCTCGTCGATGAACCGTTCAAGCGCGAACACCGCTTCGGGCACCCCGAAGCCCCGGTACGAACCGCCCGGCGTCTTGTTGGTGGTCACCGCGGCCACCGACACCACGCAGTCGCGGATGTCGTAGGGGCCGGTCATGTGGGCGGCCGTGGTCAGCGCCGGGCACCAGGCCCCGGGGAATATCTCGGCTGAGCCGAGGTCCTGGACGACCTGGACCCGCATGGCCAGGATCCGGCCGTCGTCCGCGATGGCCGCCTCGATGTCGATCATGTGGTCGCGAGCATGAGCGGCGGCGATCATGTGCTCGGCCCGGTCCTCGACGAAGCGAACCGGACGACCGTGGCGGAGCGCCAGCCAGGACACGAGAACATCCTCGGGATAGAGATGCTGCTTGAGCCCGAAGCCGCCGCCGACGTAGGGGATGACCACCCTGATGTCGCGCTCGGCCAGTGGCAGCACGTACGACAGCGTGGTGCGGGCGATGTGGGCGTGCTGGTTTGTGCACCAGAGGTGGAGTCGGCCGTTGTGCACCTCGGCCAGCGCGGCCCTGGTCTCCATGGGCATGGCGGTGTGGCGGCCCATCTTGTAACGGCGCCGCAGCACCCGGTTGCTGGCCAGGATGGCGGCTACCTCTGAGTCGTCGGGCTGCAGGTCCAGCAGCCGGTTGTTGGACCAGTCCTCGAACAGCCGCGGCGAGTCCGGCTCCAGCGCGGCCTCCAGGGAGGTGACTGCGGGCAGTTCGTCGTAGTCGACCTCCACCAGTTCGGCCGCGTCCTCGGCGATGTAGCGGTTCTCGGCCAGCACCACCGCCACCGGAGAACCCGCATAGCGCACCTTGTCCTGCGCCAGCGGGAACGTTCCGGGGGTCTGGGTGTAGGCGGCGAAATTGGGATAGGGAGCGACATCGGTGAGGTCGGCGGCGGTGATGACCTCGATCACGCCATCGACGGCGGCTGCCTCGGCGGTGCGGATGGCGGTGATCCGCCCGTGTGCGACCGGGCTGCGGACCACCGCCACCTCGGCCATGCCACTGGGGCGAAGATCGGCGACGTAGGTGCCCTGGCCGCTGAGCAGGGCGTCGTCCTGCCGGCGGGTGACGTGAGCCCCCGTATAGACCGGGCGGCCGCCCAACTCGAAGGTGTCAGGCATCGAAGCTGTCAGGCATCTTTGGGGCGATTCCAGACGGTCCGCACCGCCTGGAGGATCCCGCCGTAACCGGTGCAGCGGCAGAGGTTGCCCGAGATGGCCTCGCGGATCCCCTCCTCTCCGGGGTAATCCTCGGGGTCTACGGTCGACAGCGTCATCAAGAATCCCGGGGTGCAGAACCCGCACTGCAGGCCGTGGTTGTCCTTGAAGGCTTGTTGAAGCGGGCTCAGGCCCTCCGACGACAGTCCCTCCACCGTAGTGATGACCGATCCGTCGACCTGGGCGGCCAGCATGATGCAGGACCGCACCGGCTCGCCGTCGAGGTTGATGGTGCATGCCCCGCAGATTCCCTGCTCGCAGCCGACATGGGTGCCGGTGAGGCGCAGCTCCTCCCGCAGGAAGTCGGCCAGCAGCTGGCGAGCCGGGACCACCGCCTCGACCGCCTCTCCGTTGACGGTGACGCTGATCGGCACCTCGACTGAGGGCTCGACCCGCCGTGCGGTTGGAGCGGTCATGGGGCCACCTCCTGCAATGCCCGTCGCAGCAGAGCAGCTACGAGCTGGCGCCGGTACTGCGATGATCCGTGGATGTCGTCCCACGGCTCGATCTCTGCGGCCGCGGCCTCGGCAGAGTCGGTCAGGGCCGCCTCGTCGAGGTGCCGCCCGGCGACGGCTGCTTCGGCGCTGGTGAGGCGGACCGGGTTGGCCCCGACCGCGAACGCGGTGAGGCTGGCGGCGGTTACCGAGCCGTCCTCGAAGTCGACCGCGGCGGCCACGCCGGCCACCGCGAAATCGCCCTTGCGCCTGGCGAACTCCCTGAAGGAGCACCTTGTGGTGGGTGGCACCGTCGGGAAGATGACGTGGGAGAGGACCTCGCCGTCCTCGAGCGAGTTCATGTAGGGCCCCGCGAAGAACGCGGCCGCAGGGATCTCCCGCTCGCCGTCAGGGCTGGCGGCCACCATCGTGGCGCCAAGAGTCAGGGCCACGGCCGGCAACTCCGCGGCCGGATCGGCATGGGCGATGCTGCCGCCCACGGTGCCGCGTGCCCTTATCTGACGATGCCCGATGAACGGCATCGCCAGGCGAAGCAGGTCGCATCCCTCGGTGCCGTCCCGCTCCACCCGTCGCTGGGTGACGGTGGCTCCGATCACCCATCCCGACTCGTTGCGGTCCATCCGCTGGAGGTCTCCGATCGCGCCGATGTCAACGAGGACTGCCGGGCGGGCCAGCCGGTGGTTGAGCATGGGGACGAGACTCTGCCCGCCCGCCAGCGGCCTCGCCTCGTCGCCGTGCTCGGCCAGGAACTCCAGCGCCTCGTCGAGGCTGTGAGGCCGGCAGTAGGCGAACGGTGGCGGCTTCATCCGCGCAATCCCGCGAGCTCTAGCAGCCACCGCCGGTATTGGAGCAGCGCGAGGTCGGCCCCCTTGACGAACATCTCCTCGGGCAGGCTGATCGGTACCTGGCAGGGCATCTGCGACTCCACGATGGGGCGGTCCTGGTCGGTGACCAGCTGAGCGAACGCCATGAACTCCTCGCCGTGGTCGAGCCCGTAGTTGCGGCCCTGGTAGGTGAAGCACCGGGTCCGGTGGGGGCCGACGGGCGCCAGGCACACCCACAGCACGTAGTCCTCGTGTTCGCCGGCGCTGCTGTTGAGCTGCATCGCGTTCGGCACGAACACCCGGTAGCGCTTGATGGCGCCGAAGATGGGCTCGCCGCCGGAGTCGGCGGTGGGGGCGTTCTTGACGTTGTCGGTGAACTCCGGGAACGGCCCGGCCACGAACCGCAACTCGCCCCCGACCCGCTCCACGTCGTAGTCGTCGACCCGGGGCTGGTTGCTGTCGCCGAGCAGCCCGTCGTGCACCCACGGGAAGTGGGAGAAGTCGAAGTAGTTCTCCAGCCGGCGAGCCATCGAGCAGTCCCACTCGTAGATGTCGAGATGCAGGAACTGGTAGCTCGGGTCGTCGAACATCGGGACCGACGGCGGCGGGTAGATGGGGTCGCCCAGGCAGGTGTAAACCAGGCCGCTGACCTCGCAGGTGGGGTAGCTGGGCAGTTTCACGTTGACGTGCGGCGACAGCTCCTCGCGGGCCGGGATCCGGGCCACCGCGCCGGTGGCGTCGTAGGTCCAGCCGTGGTACGGGCAGCGCAGGCAGTCGTCCACGACCACTCCGAGGGAGAGCGCGGTGCCCTTGTGCAGGCACTGGTCGTCGAACACGACCGGCTGGCCGCCGAGGCGCACCACTACCATCTTCTTGCCGTACAGCACGAAGCCTTGCGGGGTGTCGGTCAGCTCGTCGGAATAGGCCACCGGATACCAGAACTTGTCCCGCATGGCCTCGTAGATCTTGTCCTCGGTTTCGGCGTCGACGTAGTCGATCCGGTCCTCCATCTGAGTCATCGCACTCCTCCCTTCATCGCTCGCCCCGGAAATACGGTACGCCTAGGTGGAGTGGCTCGTGGCTGCGGCGCCGGTTCACGACCAGGGCCGCGATGGTCAGCGCGAACGGCAAGGCCAGCAGCAGCTGGTGGGGGACGTCCACGCCCCGGGCCTGCAGCGACAACTGGTAGGCGTCGAGGTAGCCGAAGAAGAGGGAGCCGGCCAGGATCCTCCCGATCCGCCAGTTGCCGAAGATTACGATGGCCAGCGCTATCCATCCCCGGCCGGCGGCGACATCGACGAAGAACAGTCCCGACAGGAACACGCTCAAGAACGCGCCGGCCAGCCCGGCCATGAGGCCCCCGAACATCAGCGCCAGGTACTGCATCCCGGTGACGTTGATGCCCCGCATGTCGCAGGCGGCCGGGTTGTTGCCGACGCTGCGCAGCTCGAGGCCGAACTGCGTCCGGTTCAGCGTCCACCACAGCAAGGGGCAACAACCGATGGCTGCGTAGGTCAGCCAGTGCTGGCTGAAGACGACCTCCCCGACCGCCGGGATGTCGGACAGCAGGGGGATCTCGGCATGGTCGAAGGTGTCGCTGCGGGGCATCTCGCTGCCGGTTTGCGGGTAAACCGCCCGGAACAGGTAGAAGGCCATGCCGATGCCGAACAGGTTGAGGGCGAGCCCGGCCACGACCTGCTCGACCTTGATGCTGCTCACCAGCACGGCCATCAGCAGCGACAGGAGTATTCCGGCCCCGACCCCGCTGACCACTCCCAGCCACAGGGAGTCGGCCTTGTCGGCCACCACGAAGGACCCGAAGGCCGACACCGTGATGGTGCCCTCGATGCCCAGGTTCAGGATGCCGGCCCGCTCTGTGACCATCTCGCCCAGCGCGGCCAGCAGCAGCGGCGTGGCGATGCGGATGGCGCTGGCCAGCACGCCCACGTTGATCAGGGCCTCGAGGACGTCATTCATCGGTGTGGGTCCTCTGGAGCCGGTAGCGCACCGCCACCGCGCCGGTCAGCACGAAGATGAGCGAGAGCCCCTGGATCACGTCGACCAGAGCGGCCGGGATCCCGGTCTGGATCTGCATCGTCACTGCGCCGTTGACGAGGGCCCCGAACGCGATGGCGCTCACGACCACCCCGGCCGGGTGCAGGCGGCCGATGAGCGCGATGATGATGCCCACGAAGCCGAAGTTGTTGGAGATGTCGAGCTGGAGGCGGTGGTGCACCCCGGAGAACTCGGCCGCTCCGGCCAGTCCGGCCAGCGCGCCGCTGATGGCCATCACCAGCACGGTCACCCGGGGCACCGAGATCCCCTTGTAGGAGCCCGCGGTGCGGTTGATGCCGACGCCCCGCACCTCGTAGCCCAGCGCGGTCCGCCTGAGCAACACGTGGACCACGACGGCCATGGCCACCGCGATCCCGAATCCCCAGTGGAGCCGGGTTCCGTCGACTATCAGCGGCAGATGGGCCGACTCCGGCAGCGTCACCGTCTGGAAGTAGAACGTGTCGGGCGACCGCCACATATCGCCTAGGAGATACGACAGGATGAGCAGGACGATGAAGTTGAGCATCACCGTGGTGATGATCTCGTTGGTGTCGTAGCGGGCCTTCAACAGGCCGGCGATCGACGCCCACAACGCCCCGGCCGCGGCGGCCGCGATGAACAGCACCGGCACCATCACGCCGCGGGGAAGGTGGGCGTGCCACAGGTTGCTGACGAAGAACGCACCCATGGCGCCGGCGAAGAACTGGCCCTCGCCTCCGATGTTCCACACCCTGGCCCGGAAGGCGAAGGCGGCCGCCAGGCCGGTGAAGATGAGCGGGGTGGCCTGGACGAGGGTCTCGTAGACCGCCCGCCTGGATCCGAAGGCGCCGTCGAACAGGGCCCGGTAGGAGTCGACGACGCTCTTGTCGGAGGCCGCGATCAGGATCGAGCAGATGGCCAACCCGATGATGAACGCTCCCACCAGGGTGACGACCTCGTGCCAGGGCTTGACCGCCAGCCGTTTCTCCAGGCGCCAGCCGGACCGGCGGAGCAGACTCCCCGAGGACGCGCCGGGCGTAGTCGGAGCATCCGTGTTCATGCCAGGGCCTCGCCCGGGACGCCCGACACCCCGGCCATCCACATCCCGATCCGATCGATGGTGGCGTCGCGGCGGTCGACCTCGCCGACGATGCGGCCGTCGAACATGACCGCGATGCGGCTCGACAGGTTCAGCAGCTCGTCCAGATCCTCGGAGATCAACAGGATGGCCGCGCCCCGGTCGCGCTCCTCGACCAGGCGCCGCCTCACGTACTCGGTGGCGCCGATGTCCAAGCCCCTCGTCGGTTGGTGGACGATCAGAAGCCGGGGCTGTCCGGCAAGCTCGCGGGCCATGACGATCTTCTGCAGGTTCCCGCCCGAGAGGACGCGGGTGACATGCGCCGGCGAGGGTGCGGCAATCTCGAAGTCCGTGACCGACTCGTCAGCGAACTTTGCGATGCTGGTCTGGTTCAGCCAGCCCCGCCGCCGGTAGCGGCCGGAACGCTGGCGGCCGAGGATCAGGTTCTCGCTGATCCGGAAGTCCATCATGAGGCCCTGATGGATGCGGTCGGCGGGAACGCTGGCGATGCCGATCTCGAGCCGGTCTGCCGGGGAGAGTTCGGCAACGTCCTTCGCGTCGACGAGGATGCGGCCCCCGTCGGCGGAACTCATTCCGACGAGCACGTCGAAGAGCGCGTCCTGGCCGTTGCCCGAGACGCCGGCGATGCCCAGGATCTCGCGCTCGTGTACCTGGAGCGACACCTGCTTGAGGGAGCCCCGACCGGATTCGGTGGCGACGTCGAGTCCGGAGACGTCGAGCACCAGGTCTCCCCGCGACGTCTCGGCCACGTCGATGGCCAAGTCCACGTCGCGGCCGACCATCATCCTGGTCAGGTCGGCCATGGTCACCTCCGAGGTGAGCGAGGTGCGTACCACGCGGCCGCGCCGCAGGACGGTCACATCGTCGGAGATCTCCATCACCTCGTGGAGCTTGTGGGTGATCAGCACGATGGTGAGTCCCTCGGAGGCCATGCGGCGCAGGGTCGCGAAGAGCCGTTCGATGCCCTCGGGGGTGAGAACGGCGGTCGGCTCGTCGAGGATCAGCACCTCGCAGCCCAGGTAGAGGGCCTTGAGGATCTCCACCCACTGCTGCTGTCCCACCGCCAGGTCGCCGACCGGCGTGTCCAGGTCCATCTCCACGCCGTAGAGGTCGCACAGCTCACCGAGGCGTTCCCGGGCGGCGCGCAGGTCGACCTTGGCCTCGCCCCGGGTGCCGATGACGACGTTCTCCAGTACCGACATCGGGGTGACCAACTCGAAGTGCTGGCGCACCATCCCGATCCCGGCCGCGATGGCGTCGCGGGGCGAGACCATGTGGATCGGCTCGCCCCGCAGCTCGACGACGCCCTCGTCGGGTTCGTGCACACCGTAGAACAGGTCGGCGAGAGTGCTCTTGCCTGCCCCGTTCTCCCCGAGCAGGCAGTGCACCCTGGCCCGATGGACCTCCAGCGTGATGTCGTCGTTGGCGACCACGCCGGGGAACCGCTTGGTCACGCCGCGGGCCTGCAGCAGGACGGAGTCAGCGCCGGGGCCGTTCATCGCCCCGAACGGTAATCAGCCGTGGGCATCGGTGTCGGGACGGGAGCCGCTAGGAGTCCCAGAACCCGTGATGGACCTGCACCGCCTCGTCCACGAGATGGGGGCCGCTGACCTCGATGTCGCGCTGCCCGCTGGCCAGCACGGCCCGGCATCCGACACCGGTCATCGTGGCGTTCTCGTCTCGCTCGCCGTTGTCGAACGGCATCAGGTCCGACTCGTTCATGCCATAGACGAGGCGGTTGACTCCGGCCCAGTACATGGCGCCGGCGCACATCGCGCATGGCTCGCAGCTCGCGTACACGGTGCCGGCGGCGATCTGCTCGGCGGTGAGGGTGAGGCCCATCTCGCGGGCCAGGTTCGTCTCGGCATGGCCGATCAGGTCGCCGGTGGTGATCACCGAGTTCTCGGCCTCGACGAGGACGTTCCCAGAGCGGTCGACGAAGATCGCCCCGAACGGGTGGTTCCCGTTCTGGCGGGAGCGCCTCGACACGTCGATGGCCCGCCGCAGCAGCCGTTGCTCCCGCTCGGTCAGCTCTGACATGGACGGCTCCCCTCGATCTGCTGTTAGCGGCGTGGGGGCCCGCGCCCCGCGGCGCGAGGGCGCGACTGGGGAAAGTTATTTAGGGCCCGGTATGAAAACAACAAGAGATAATAAAAAAATAAGCAGGGCACCCAAAAAAAAGTGGT
>VXTM01000021.1:0-95437 GCA_009837445.1 Acidimicrobiaceae bacterium | reverse complement strand
CCGGTCGTGGGCCCGCCGCAGCTGCCGTTGCTCCGGCGGGGTCCGCTCTCACATGGACGGCCCCCCTCGATCTGCTTTTCGCGGCGTCCGGCCGGGCTCCGGGGGCCGGACGCTCGCGAGTGGATCAGGTGATGTCGCCCGGATTGAACTCCACGACCAGGTCCCCGTTCAGGATCTGGTCCCGAGCGGCGTTGACCTCGGCGATCACGTCGGCGGGCACCAGGGCCTCGTTCAACGGAGCGATGTCGGCGCCGCCCTCAGCCATGTAGAAGTGGATCCGCTCGGCCGGGGCGTCATAGGGCTCGCCGGCGGTCTCGTGGGCCCACCACGCATCAACCAGGACCCGCAGCCCCGGATCCCACAGGATCATCACGCTGGTGATCACGACCTCGGGGGCCAGCGCCTCCTGGTCGTCCAGGTCACCGATGGTGAATACCCGGTCGGCCTCCAGAGCCGCCTGGAAGGTGCCGAAGGTCGAGGCCGCGTAGAGGCTGTCAGCGCCCTCCTCGATGAGGGCGGCGCCGGCCTCCTGGGCGGCGGCCGGATCGAACCAGCTCTCGATGTAGGTGACCCGGGTCTCGATGTCGGGCCTCACCGAGCGTGCGCCCTCGAAGAACCCGTTGATCGGGCCGTTCACGTTCGGGAACGGGAAGGCGGCCACCGAGCCGATCATGCCGGTCTCGGAGAGGTGGCCCGCGGCGATGCCGGCGAGGTAGGCGGCCTCATGGGGCAGGACGTCCAGCCAGTAGGCGTTGCCGCCCCGGCCCTCGTTGCCGGACCCGGTGAATGACCAGAGGATGTCCGGGAAGTCGTCCCTGATGGCGTAGATGGAGTCGGAGAAGGTGCTGTGGGCGATGATCATGTCGAAATCGCCGGTCTCCGCGGTCTGGCGAAGGACCCTCTCGCCGTCGGCGTAGGAGATGTTCTCGAAGTGCTCATGGGTGATGTCGAGGCCGTAGGGAGCCTCCGCAGCGACCCGGTTGAGCGCCCCCAGCAACGAGGTGCTCCAGGTGTCGTCGGCCGGGGCCGCGAAGATGATCGCGATGTGAAGCGACGTGGGATCCTCGCTGGCCGCCGGTTCGGGGGCCTCCTCGGCCGGAGCCGGCTCTGGGTCTGCCGTGGTCGCGGGCGCCTCGGCCGGTTCCGGCGCTGCGGCCGGTTCGGGCTCGTCGTCCCCGCAAGCCACTAGGACGGTGGAGAAAGCCAGCACCGCGGCCAGCAGTCGGATCGTTAGTCGTATCATCGGTGCCCCCTCATGGTTGGTACCTTTCCCGGCCGCCGAAAATCACGCCGGCAAGCGTGAACAGGGCCGAACATTGGCAAGAGAAATACTGTGGCTCGCCGACCCGGAAAATGTCAAGGCGGGCGGCACCGTTGCCTGTGCCCGCCAGCGGCGCGAACTTGACTTTGAGGGCCGTCTTCGCTGAGGATTGGACGCATGCGGATCAGCGGAACGCCATTCACGCCGCGAGTCGCAGCGCTCGCCAAGTCGGGCACCTGGAGCGAGTGGTCGACCGGTGAAGTGGTCTACCTTCGCCCGGAGACCTTCTGGGATCACGGGGGCGAGGTGGCCGCGATGCGCGCAGCGGCGATCCTGGAGGACAAGTCGCCCCTCGAGATGTACTTCTTCTCGGGTCCTGACGTCGCGGAGTATCTCCAGAGGCTCGTCATCCGCGACATCTCGAAGATGGAGCTGCGGCATGCCTATTACAACGTATTCTGCGATGATCGGGGCAAGCTCATAAGTGACGGCCTGCTGTTCCGCATGTCCGAGCAGCAGTTCTGCTACACCGCCAGCCCGCTGGATGTCTGGTATGCGCAGAACGCCGAAGGCTTCGATGTCACCGTCGAGAACGTCACCGAGGAGTGGGGTATCCTCCACATCCAGGGCCCGGCATCCGACGACATACTGGCCAGGGCGGCAGGACAGGATCTATCCGGTCTGCGTTTCTCCCGAGGCACCGAGATCCGACTCGCCTCGGCCGACGTCTGGGTCTGGAGGCAAGGCTTCACCGGTGAGCGCGGCTTCGAGTTCTGGATACGGGCCGAGGACGCCCTCGACGTGTGGGACGCCCTGTACGCCGCGGGAGAGCCGCTCGGAATGATGCCGCTCGGGGATATGGCCGAGGACGTCGGCCGCATCGAGGCCGGCCTCATCCTGCCTGTCATCGATTACACGAGAGCCGGTCCCGACAACTCCACCCATTCCGGTGATCCCACAGCCCCGCAGCATGTTCAGTGGGAGGCGACGCCCGAGGAGATGAACATCGGGAGGTTCGTCGACTTCGGGAAGGGAGACTTCGTCGGCAGGGATGCCCTGCTGGCCGAGCGGCAGAGCGGCGGACCGGCCCGACGCCTCGTCGGGCTGCGCATCGACGGGCGCGACATCGCGGCCCAGCAGCTTGAGCGGGGCGTGCCGCCGCGTGTTCCGCAGCGTTGGAGGTTCCCGTTCCTGCCGGTCCGGTCCGGGGACGGCCATATCGGGTACGTGAACAGCATCGCGTGGAGCCCGAGGGTCGGCGGGCTCATCGGGCTCGCCCGGATCGGCATCGACTCTGCTGAGCCCGGGACGAACGTGCTCGTGGACTGGAGCCTGGCCGGTTCGACGTACGAGGTCGGCGCGGTGGTCTCGGAGCTTCCATTCGTCGATATGAAGCGCAGGAACAAGCGATAAGGCTCACCCTGAGATAGCAGGGCTCGGGCTAAGCAGGCGATGATGGCGCCGACGATTCCGCGGCTGGCTGGCGGTCTCGGTCCGGCGGGCTATAGGTACAAGCCGGTGCTGCCCTTGTCCAGGCGCTCCGCGGCCACCGCGTGGATGTCGCGCTCGCGCAGGATGATGTAGTCGCGGCCCCTGACCTCTACCTCGTAGCGGTCCTCGGGGTTGAACAGCACCCGGTCGCCCTTCTCCATGTTGCGGACGTTGGGGCCGACCGCCACCACCTCGGCCCAGGTGAGGCGCTTGCCCACCTGAGCGGTGGCCGGGATCAGGATTCCCCCCGTCGAGCGGCGTTCCCCCTCTGCCTCACCGATGGCCACCAGGATCCGGTCGTTGAGCATCTTGACCGGCAGGCGGTCGTCGTCGTGGGGTCCCGGTGCGGAGTCATGGCGGTCGTTGCGGGACGCGGTGTCGGCGCGGGGCTCGGTCGTGGTCACGGATCCCAACGGTACCCGCCCGCGGACGCCAGCCGCGAGGCCGGCTCGCGCTCAGCCTGTGGGGGCCAGTTCGATCGTGCCGTCGGCGATGCTGATCAGCCAGCGCCGGTACTCGACGGTGCCCGCGTCGGCCCCTTTGACATGCATCTCGGCCGTCAGGTCGACCGGCAGCTCCTCGGGCCGCTGCGACTCGACGATGGGCTGGTCCTGGCCCAGGATCACGTACTGCATGTCGTGGAACTCCTGGTCGCGGTCCAGCGCGTAGTTCCGGCCCACGAAGGTGAAGCAGCGGGTCCGGCGCCGGTTGACCGGCGCGACCGCCACGTACAGCACGAAGTCCTCGGTCTTCCCGGCCGAGCTGTTGAGCTTCATGGCGTTGGGCATGTACACCCGGTAGCGCTTCCATGCCTCGTAGGTCAAGCCGTCGTGGTTGACCGGCGAGTTCTTGACGTTGTCGGTGTACTCGATGAACGGACCTGCGGTGATCCTCAGCTCCGAGCCGTGCCGGGCCACGTCGTAGTCGGCGATCTCGGCCTCGTCGCGATCGCCGAGGATGCCGTGGTGCACATGGGCGAAGTGGGAGAAGTCGAAGTAGTTCTCCAGGCGCCGGGGCACCGAGCAGTCCCACTCGTATGGATCGAAGCGCAGGAACCGGTACGAGGGATCGTCCAGTTCGGGGCACTCCGACGGACCGAACCGCGGCGTCTCGCCCGAGACGCAGGTCCACACCAGGCCGCCGGCCTCGATCGTCGGGTAGCTAGGCAGCTGGGCTACCAGCTTGCCGTTCAGTTCGGGCCTCGCCGGGATGTCGACAACGGTGCCCTCGGCGTCGTAGGCCCAGCCGTGGTAGGCGCAGCGCAGCCAGCAGCCGTCGACCCGCCCCAGCGACAGGGCCGAGCCCCGGTGCCGGCAGATGTCGCTGAAGACGTGGGGCTCGCCGTCGAGGCGGGCCACAGCCAGGCGGGTGTCGAACAGCGTGACCTGATGGGGCGAGTCGGTCAGATCGTCCGAGAAGGCCACCGGCTGCCAGAAGCGCTTCAACTGCTGGTAGAGCCGCTCCTCGCCGGCCATGTCGAGCTGGGTGTTCCCTTGAACCTCGAATCCTTCGGTTGCGGCCGGATCCTGGGTCATGGTCATGGCGTCGTCCCGTTCATGTCTCTGCCCCCTTTATGCCTCGCTTACCCTTATGGCTTCTACCGGGCAGCAGGCCTCGGCGCCGCGGGCCTTGGCCACCAACTCGGGCGGCAGCGTCGGCTGGAGGACCTCCAGCTTGAGGCCGTCGTCGTCGATGTCGAAGATCTCGGGCGCCAGCGAGGCGCACATGCCCGAGACGATGCAGACGTCGTGGTTCACTTCGACGGTCGCGTCAGCCATCGTTGGATCCTCCGCTTCCATGGTACGCGCTCCAGGCCTCGGTCACCGCGGTCACGATGTTCTGGTAACCGGTGCAGCGGCAGAGGTTGCCCGAGAGCAGTTCGACAACCCGTTCGGGTTCGTTCCACTCCGTTGGGTCCACGCTCTCCAGGGTCATGAGGAAGCCCGCGGTGCAGAAGCCGCACTGCAGGGCGTGATTGTCGTGGAAGGCCTGCTGCATGGGCGAGAGGGAGTCCGAGCCTGAGGGCGCGAGGTCCTCGACGGTCCGGACCTCGGCGCCTTCGACCTGCGCCGCCAGCATCAGGCAGGACCGCACCGCGTCGCCGTCGACGATCACGGTGCAGGCGCCGCAATAGCCGTGCTCGCAGCCGAGGTGGGTGCCGGTGAGGCCGACGGTGTCGCGGATGTAGTCCGACAGCAGTAGTCGGGCCGGTACCCGGTGACGGTGGCGCCGTCCGTTGATGCTGACCTCGACGTCCACCTCGGAGATCGGTTCGCGGATGGTCATGCGGCCTCCCCTGCTGCCAGGGCGCGCCGGGCGGCCCTGACCGTCAGTGCGGCCACCGCCTCGCGGCGGTACCAGCTCGTGGCGTGGATGTCGTCGAACGCGTCGGCGGTGTCGGCCATCACCGCCTCGGCGAGGGTGTCCGCCGGGTGGTCCGCGGCCCATCCCCCAATAGCGGCCTCGGCCGACTCCAGCCGGGTGGGCACTCCCCCCAGCCCGAAGCCGACCAGGCTGGCAGAGCGCACCGCGCCGCCGTCGGCTTGCACCGTCGCGACCAGGCCGGCCACCGCGAAGTCACCGGCCCGTCTGGAGATCTCGTCCACGATGGTCACCGCGCCGGGCGGCGTCGCCGGAAAGCGAACCTCGGTGATGAGCTCGCCGTCTTCGAGAACGGTCCAGAACGGTCCGATGAAGAAGTCTCCGGCGTTGATCATGCGTTCACCGTCTGGTCCGGAGACGGCGATCACCGCGCCGGAGGCGACTGCGAGGGCGGGCAGCTCAGCAGCGGGGTCGGCGTGAGCCAGGCTGCCGCAGACCGTGCCCCGGTTGCGGATCTGGAGATGGCCTACATGGCGCAGCGCCGCTCGCAAGCCACCGACGACGCCGGCCGCGCCGTCGTCGTCGAGCACCCGGGTCTGGGTGGCGGCCGCTCCCACGGTCACCCCGTCGGGGTCGCATGCCACCGCGTCGAGACCCTCGACGTGGCCGATGTCCACCAGCACGGACACGTCGGTTAGGCGGAAGTTCATGGCCGGGATGAGGCTCTGGCCCCCGGCCAGCACCCGGCTGGACTCGGCGGAGTTGAGAGCTTCGAGAGCCTCCGCCACCGTCGAGGGCCGGCAGTACTCGAACGGAGCCGGCTTCACGAGCCTGCTCCGGCTCCGGCCGCCTCGGCCGATCGGATGGCGGCCCTCACCGCCACCGGAGTCACCGGGCACTCGGTCAAGTCCACGCCCCATTCCGAGAGAGCGTCGGACACAGCTCCGGCCACCACCGCGGGCGGCCCCACCGTGCCTCCCTCGCCGCAGCCCTTGACGCCGAGGGGCTGTTCAGGGGCGGGCGACTCGAAGTGGTCGACCTCCATGTGGGGCACCTCGGCGCACGTCGGCACCAGATAGTCCATGAACGACGCGAAGCGGGGATTGGCGGTGTCGGGGTCGTACTGGAAGTGCTCGTACATGGCGCCGGCGATGCCCTGGGCAACGCCGCCGTGGACCTGGCCCTCCACCAGCGCCGGGTTGATGACCGTCCCGCAGTCGTGGACCACGACGTAGTCCTCGATCCTGACCTCGCCGGTGCTTACCCGGACGCTTACGACCCCGATGTGGGCGCCATTGGACCAGCTGGCCGCGGCGTTGATCTTGCCGGTGTCGTCGAGTTGGTGCTGCAGGTTCTCAGGGTGGAAGTAGCCCGAGGTCTCCAGGCCGGGCTCCATACCGTCGGGCAGGTCCACATAGCGGATCCACGCCGCGGTGCCGACCTCGGCCCAGCTCACCGAGGGCTGGTCGCTGCCGGCCACATGGAACGCGCCGTCGGTGAGCACGATGTCGGCCTCGGCCGCCTCCAGCAGGTGGGCGGCGATGGCCCGGGCCTTGTCCATCAGTCGCTCCGAGGCCAGCAGCACCGAGCCGGTGAGCATCATCGCGCCCCGGCTGCCCCACGAGCCCAGGCCGTAGGGGGCCCGCTCAGTGTCGCCCAGCACCACGGTGACCGTCTCCGGCGAGACCCCCAGCGCGTCGGCCGCCAATTGGGCCGCGACGGTCTCAGCCCCCTGGCCGATGGCGCTCAGACCGGCCGCCACCCGCACCGAGCCGTCCGGGTCGACCCGCACCGTTGCCGCGTCCCCGCCGCCCCAGTGGCCGGTGGTGAGGTGGTAGCTGGGCGATGTGGGCTCCACATAGTTGGAGTAGCCCACCCCCACCCGGACATCCGGGTCGCCGGCGTAGCGGGCCCGGGTCCGTTCCAGCGCGGGCTGGGCCATTTCCAGGCCCCGTTCGAACGACTCGGTGTGGGAGCCGGAGTCGAGTCGGCCCCCGCCGTGCATCACATACGGCGTCTGACCGGGTCGCACCAGCATCCGCCGCCGCAACTCGACCCGGTCGGTGCCGGTGAGGCGGGCGACCCGGTCGATGATCCGCTCCATTACGAACGCGCCCTCCGGGATCCCGAAACCCCGGTAGGCACCGGACGGCGTCTTGTTGGTGACCACACCGATGGTGCGGGCCTGCATGTTGGGGAAGTCGTAGCCGCCCGTGATGCAGGCGTTGGTCACGAAGACCGGCGCCGTGCCCGGCATGAAGATCTCGCCCGAGCCCATGTCGAGCATCGACGCGCACCGCACCCCCCGGATGGTGCCGTCATCGTCGTAGGCGACCTCGACGTCGTGGCGCTGCTCGCGGGCGTGCACCGACGCCACGAGGTTCTCCATGCGGTCCTCGATCCAGCGGACCGGCCGGTCGAGCCGGCGAGCGATCCACGGCACCACGATGTCCTCGGGGTAGATGTGGGTCTTGGTGCCGAAGCCGCCCCCGATGGTCGGATGGATCACCCGCACCTGCGGCTCGGGCATGTCCAGCATCAGCGCGATGGTGGAGCGGACCATGTGGGGGCTCTGCGTCGAGGACCACACCGTGAGCGTCCCGTCGGTGATGTCGGCCACCACTCCCCTGGTCTCCATCGGCAGCCCCGTCTGGCGCTGGCTGACGTAGGTCTCGGTGAAGGTGTGGTCGGCCTGCTCGAAGGCCTGGTCGACCTCTGGCTTGTGGGGGGCCACATCGAACGAGCAGTTGCTCTCCCAGTCGTCGAAGAGCTTCGGCGCGCCCGGGGCCCGGGCCTGGTCGAGGTCGGCCACGGTCGGCAGCGGCTCGTAGGTGGTCCCCGCCGCGACCAGCGCGGCTGCGTCCTCGGCGATGTACCGGTCCACCGCCACCACGGCGGCGTAGGGAGCGCCCACGTATCGCACCCGGTCCTCGGCGAGCGGGCGCTGCTTGACCGGTCCGATGTAGGGGATGTAGTCCGGGAAGGTCTCCACATCGGCCAGGTCGGCCGCGGTGAACACGGCCTGCACGCCCTCGACGGCCAGGGCCTCTGACGTGTCGATCGACACGATGCGGGCGTGGGCCTCGATGCTGCGCACGAGGACGACCTCGAGCATCCCAGCGATCTTGATGTCGGCGACGTAGCGCCCCCGGCCGGTGAGCGGGCCTCGGTCCTCACGGCGGGGCACCGACCGCCCTATGTGGCGGGTGCTGTGGCGGATGTGGGGATCGATGTCGAGGCTCATCGCCGCTCCAGCCGTCGTCTAGCGCTCGCCCCGGTGGTACGGGATGGTCAGCGACAGCGGGACCTGGGAGCGGCTGCGGTTGAACACCAGCGCGACGATCGTCAGAAGGAACGGCAGGGCGAGCAGGAGCTGGTAGGGCAGGTCCACGCCGCTGGCCTGCAGCGACAGCTGCGTGGCCTCGAGGAACCCGAACAGCAGCGAGCCGCCCAGGATCCACGACGCCCGCCAGTTCCCGAAGATCACGATGGCCAGGGCGATCCATCCCCGCCCGGCGACGATGTCGTCGAAGAACTGGTTCCCCCCTGCCAGCGAGAGGTAGGCGCCGCCCAGCCCGGCCATCACGCCCCCGTAGATCACCGCGGTGTACTGGCGGGAGATGATGCCCACGCCTCGCATGTCGCACGCCTCGGGGTTGTGGCCGATGCTGCGGAGTTCCAGGCCGTACTTGGTGCGGTTCAGGAAGATGAAGGTCGCCGGCACCATGAGGATCCCGAAGTAGGTCAGCCAGTGCTGGTCGAAGAACACCTCGCCCACCGCGGGGATGTCGGACAGCAGCGGGATGGTCGCGGTCTGGAACCGGTCCACGGTCGGGAATGCGACGGCGCCGCCCTCCTCGTACACGGAGCGGTACCAGAAGAAGGCTCCGCCTAGGCCGAGGATGTTCAGCGCGAGCCCGGCGACGATCTGGTTGACCTTGACGGTGGCCGTCATCACCGCCATCAGCAGCCCCAGCGCACCCCCGCCTACGGCCGCCCCCACCAGCCCCAGCCACAGGTTGCCGGTCTCGTTGGCGATCAGGAACCCGGAGAAGGCGCCCATGGTCATGGTCCCCTCGAGGCTCAGGTTCAGAATGCCGCTGGCCTCTGCGACCAGTTCGCCGGTGGCCGCGATCAGCAGTGGGGTGGCGATCTTGAAGGTCGCCACGAAGATGCCCAGGATCACCGAGTAGGTGAGGAAGTCCTCCACGACGGGCTACCCGGAGCTATCCATGGTGGGCGATCTTCCTGAGTCGGTAGCGGCAGGCGACCGCAGCCAGCAGCACGAGAACCAGGGCGACCCCCTCGATGACGTCCACGAGCGCGGCCGGGATGCCGGTGCCGACTTGCATCTGGGTCGCACCGTTGAGCAGCCCCGCGAAGGCGATGGCCACCACGATCACGCCCGCGGGATGCAGCCGGGCCACCAGGGCGACGATGATCCCGGTGAAGCCGACAGCCTGGCCGCCGAACTCGAAGTTGATCCGGTGATGAAGGCCCAGCAGCTCACCCGCGCCCGCCAGTCCTGCCAGCGCCCCTGAGATGGCCATGACCGCGATGATGGCCGCCCCGACGCTGACGCCCTTGTACGAGGCCGCCTGCTTGTTCACGCCTATGGCCCTCAGTTCGAATCCCAGGGTGGTGCGGCGCACCAGGAAATGGACCGCGGCCGCCATCACCAGCGCGAGGGCGAAGCCCAGGTGCAGCCGGCTGTCGTCGAAGAACCGGGGCAGGAATGTGCTCTCGACCATCCGCTCGGTCTGGGAGTAGGGCGTGTCGTTCGCCTGCCAGGGTCCCGAGAGCAGCCATGACAGCCCGGAGTCGATGACGAAGTTGAGCATCACCGTCGTGAGGATCTCGTTGGTTCCGTAGCGGACCAGCAGGACGCTGGCCACCGTCGCCCACACTGCTCCGAAGACCGCAGCCCCGGCGAACATGGCCACGAACAGCACCGGCGCGGGAAGGCCGGAAAATGTGTCGTAGACCCACCAGGTGCCGATGGCTCCCGCGATGAACTGACCCTGTCCGCCGATGTTCCAGACCCCGGCCCGGAAGGCGATGGCCGCGCACAGCCCGGTGAGGATCAGCGGCGTCGCCTGCACCAGCGTCTCGAGGGCCGACTCCCGGTTCCCGAAGGCCCCCTCGTAGAGGGATGCGAACGCGTCCAGCGGCGACACACCGACGATGATC
Source organism: Acidimicrobiaceae bacterium (assembly GCA_009837445.1). Taxonomy (GTDB): domain Bacteria; phylum Actinomycetota; class Acidimicrobiia; order Acidimicrobiales; family Aldehydirespiratoraceae; genus Aldehydirespirator. The sequence continues at coordinate 85,173 of VXTM01000021.1, read as the reverse complement.
ACCAGCAGGCCGATGATCACCGCGGTGATGGCTAGCGCGATGAGGGTGGCGTACAGCTCGTACACCGGGCGGGTGTGCAGCCTCCGCTCCAGGCGCCAGGCGCCCGGCTGGAACAGCATCGAGAGCGGATCGCGGCGGCCTGCGCCCGCTTCGTGGTCGTCGGGGCGCGGGCTGTCCTGGGGTGTGTCGGCGACCTGCTCGCTCACTGTGAACCCTGGTCAGTGTCGCTGGCACCCGCCATGTGCATTCCGATCTGTTCAAGGGTGGTCGCGTCGGGTTCAGTGACCGCCACGATCCGCCCATCGTAAATCACCGCGATCCGGTCCGAGAGCTGGAAGATCTCATCGAGGTCCTCCGACATCAACAGCACCCCCGCGCCGCGGTCCCTCTCCTGGATCAAGCGGCGCCGGACGTACTCGGTGGCGGCTATGTCGAGACCCCGCGTCGGCTGGTGCGCCACGATCAGCTGGGGCTGGCCGGAGAGTTCCCGGGCCATGATGATCTTCTGCAGGTTGCCACCCGAGAGGGTCCTGGTGATCTGCGCCGCCGACGGTGTCTTGATCTCGAAGGTGTCGATCGACTCCGTGGCGAAGGCGTCGATCTGGCCCCGGTTGAGGATCCCGGCGCGGGAGAACTGCCGCTCGCGCTGGTTGCCCAGCACCAGGTTCTCCTTCACGCTGAAGTCCATCATCAGACCCTGGGCGATGCGGTCTGCGGGCACGCTGGCCACCCCGAGGGTGGCGATCCGGTGCGGCGCCGACTCGGTGGTGTCCTGGCCGGCGATCCGGATGGAGCCCCTCTCGGGATGGCGCACGCCCACGACCGCGTCGAACAGGGCGTTCTGGCCGTTGCCCGACACGCCGGCGACGCCCACGATCTCGCCCGAGCCGACGGTGATCGACAGTCCTTCGAGCGAGCCTCGTCCCGTATCGGACTCCAGGTGGATCTCATCGACCTCCAGCACCGGCTCGCCGGCTTCGGATGCTGCCTTGTCCGCCTGCATCAGGACGTCGCGCCCCACCATCATCCGGGCGAGGTCTCGTTGGTCGACGTCGGCGGTGTCGACCGTGCCGACGACCTTGCCCCGGCGCAGCACCGTCACCCGGTCCGAGAGGTCCATCACCTCTTTGAGCTTGTGGGTGATCAGGATGATGGTGAGGCCCTCGTCGCGCATCCGGCGCAGGATCCGGAACAGCTCATCGATGCCCTGCGGGGTCAGCACCGCGGTGGGTTCGTCCAGAATCAGGATCTCGACGCCGAAGTAGAGCGTCTTGAAGATCTCCACCCACTGCTGCTCCCCGACCGAGAGCCGGCCGACCTCCGCGTCGGGATCGATCTCCACGTCGTAGTCGGCGAAGAACTCCTCGAGGCGGCGCCTGGCCTCGGTCAAGTCGAGCCACTGCTTGGCCTGGGTGCCGATGACCACGTTCTCGATGACCGACATCGGGGGCACCAGCTCGAAGTGCTGGTGGACCATGCCGATGCCGGCCTCGATGGCGTCGCGGGGTGAATGCAATTCCAGCGGCTTGCCTTCGAGGAGCACCCGGCCATCGTCGGGCTGGTACACCCCGTAGAGGATGTCGGCCAGCGTCGTCTTGCCCGCACCGTTCTCGCCGAGCAGGCAGTGGATCTCGGCCCTGCGGATTGCGACGTTGACGGAGTCGTTGGCGACCACGCCGGGGAAGACCTTCGTCACCTCCTCGGCGACGAGGATGTTCTCCCCCGGCGCGGCCGCGCCGGACTGGGCTGCATCGGCCATCGGATCGGAGCGCTCAGTCGCTCGTTCGACGCGCAGCCCGGCTTCTCGCGACTACTCGAACGCGTCGAACTTGAGCGGGACGACCAGCTCGCCCGACAGGATGGCGACCCGGGCCGCCTCGACGGCAGCCACCACGTCGGCCGGCACGTCGCCGGCTATGGCCCCCAGGGAGGAGCCGTCGTCCACCATCGACTGGTAGACGATGCGCTGCGGCGGCGAGTTGTAGGGCACGCCGTGCACCGTGTAGTCGTACCAAGCGTCGAGCACGTCGCTGAAGGCGGTGTCCCACTGCGCCACTGCGCTGGTCAGCACCACCGGCGACAGGCTCAACTGGTCGGTGAAGTGGCCGACGGCCCGCACGTTGCCGGCGTCCTCGGCCGCGGCGAACGGGCCGAACCGCTCGGCATAGATGACATCGGAGCCGTTGGCGATCTGGGCCTCTGCCGCGGCCGACGCGGTGGCCGGGTCGAACCAGCTCTCGATGTAGGTGACCCCGGCCACCTCGATGTCGGGGTTGACCGACCGGGCGCCGTCGACGAAGGCGTTGAGGGGCGCGTTGACGTTGGGGAACGGGTACGCGGCCACACCGCTGATCCTGTTGGTCTGGGTCGTCATGCCGGCGATGATCCCGGCCAGGTAGGCGGGCTCGTGGATGAACACGTCGATCCAGTAGGCGTTGTCGCCGCCGTCGTGGTCGTCGTTGCCGGAGCCCGAGTACACGAACAGGGTGTCGGGGAAGTCGGCCTTGTTGGCGGCGACGCCGTCCACATAGGTGCTGTGGCCCACGATGATCTCGTACTCGCCGGTCTGGGCCAGGTCGCGGATGACGCGCTCGCCCTCGACGAACTGGATTCCCTCGAGGATCTCGAGATTGATGGTGATGCCGTACTTGTTGGACGCCGAGACGCGGTTGACGCTGTCGATGAAGGTGGCGTACCAGCCCTCCTCCTTGGTGCCCACCACGAGCATGGCCACGTCGATCTCACTGGGTGCGGCGGCTGCCTGCTCCGCGGCCGCCTCCTCGGCGGCGGCGGCGGCGGCTTCGGCTTCGGCTTCGGCTGCGGCTGCGGCCTCCTGCGCGGCGGCGAGCTCAGCCTCGAGTTCCGCTACTGCGGCTCCTTCGGCTTCTGCAGCCGCCAGCGCGGCCGCTGCGGCGGCTGCTTCGGCCTCTGCGATGGCGGCGGCGTCAGCCGCCTCCTTGGCTTCGGCTTCGGCGGCGTCGGCCTCGGCCTGGGCCGCTGAGGCCTCGGCCGCGGCGGCGTCGGCCTGGGCCTGTGCCTCGGCGGCCTCTGCCTCGGCTGCTGCTACAGCCGCATCGCTGGCGCCGGTGTCCGCGGCGGGTGCCGGTTCGTCGTCGCTCCCACAGGCGACGACGCCTGCGACGAGTGCAAGGGCGACTAGTAGCCGCATTGTTGTCTTGCGCATGGTGTTGCGGTTTCCCTCCTTGTGGGACCAATCACAAGGCCACCGCCGGGCACGGGGCGCCTGCCCTGTGGTCCGCCGGTGGTCGTGCGAGTTGGTGGTGTGTGGATTTATTGATGAGGACTATACGCGGCGGCAACGCTCTTGTCAGCCGCACCGCAAGGCCCCCGCCGGGGAGACTAGTGGAATCCTGAGCCACCGTTCACCCAGATGTTCTGGCCGGTGACGAAATCCGACAGCGGGCTCATCAGATAGATGAGGGTGCCCACCATGTCCTCGGGGACCTGGGACCGCTTGAACGCCCGCCGGGCCTGGATGGCCACGTCGACCTCGGGCTGGACGCTGGAGTAGGCCTCGTCGTGGGGGATGTAGTCGGGGGTGATGGTGTTGACCGCGATCCCGGAGTCGCCCAACTCGCGGGCCATGGCCCGGGTCAGGCCCCAGATCGCCGACTTCGACGACACGTAGTGGAGGAAGCCGGGGGTGCCGTCGTTCACCGTCATGGAGGCGATGTTGACGATCCGGCCGCTGCCCTGGGCCCTCATGGCGGGCGCCACCGCCCGGGAGCACAGCCAGGTGCCCTTCACGTTCACCTTGAAGCACAGGTCCCACTCGTCGGGCGGGAGGTCCTCCATCGGGGCCCGGGTGGCGGCCATGTAGAAGGCGGCGTTGTTGACCAGGCCGTCGATGCGGCCGTAGGCGTCGACGGTGGCGGCCGCCATCGCCTCGGTCTGGCCGACGTCGGACACGTCCACCCGCAGCGACATCGCCTCGGCTCCCGTGGATTCGAGCTCCGCGACCACTTCACTACCGTCGCTGAGGTCGGCGACCACGACGGTCGCCCCCTCGGCGGCCAGCCCCCGGCAGTAGGCCAGGCCGATGCCCTTGGCTCCACCGGTGACGATGATCACCCGCCCGTCCAGTATTCCCATCGAGGTCCTCCCGTGTCTTGGTTGATTGAGGCTTGCCGCCGGCTCAGTTAGGTTCCAGTTCCTCGGCCAACTCGAACAGCCACTTGCGGTAGGCCAGGGTGATGTCGTCGGCCACCTTCACATAAGTCTCGGCGCTGAGCCGGTCGGGCAGGTGCTCGGGCCACTGCGACTCGACGACTGGCTGGTCCTGGTCCAGCACCATGTACTCGAACTCGAGCAGGAAGTCCATGTCGTCGGAGGTGGATGTGAAGTCGGCGCCGATGTGCCAGAAGTTGCGGCACGTCGCCGGGCCGGTGGGGGCGGTGACCATGTACAGGGCGTAGCGCTTGCCGTTGGGGAAGGTCCGGACCAGCGAGATCGATCCGGGAACGGTCAGCTGGTACCAGTTGCGCACCGACATGGTGTCCTCATCGATTCCCAGCATCTCCTTCATGCGGTCGACGTTGGGCTCGACGAAGACCTTGTCGAACCGCAGCGCGCCGTCCTCCCGCCACACGTCGTGCTCCTCGATCTGAGCCTTGTCTCTGGTGCCGAGCACGTTCTCGTGCACGAACGGGAAGTGGGAGAAATCCACGAAGTTCTCCAGACGGCGAGGCGAGCTGGTGGCCCAGTCGTAGCTGGGGGGCGTCTGCCAGCGCATGATGGGGTCGTCCCATTCGGGGATGCCGGGCGGGTCTCCCCACGGCTCGTCGGTCAGGCTCACCCAGACCATGCCGGAGCTCTCCCGGCACAGGTAGCGGACCAGCCCGACCTGAAGCACGCCGTTCAGCTCGGGGCGCGACGGGATGGAGACCAGGGTGCCGTCCATGTCGTAGGCCCAGCCGTGGTAGGGGCAGTTGATGCACCCGTTCTCGACCCAGCCGAGCGACGGCGCGGCCCCCTTGTGGCGGCACACGTCCATGAAGGCCCGCACCTCGCCCTGGTGGCGCACGACCAGGATGCGCTCCCCTAGCAGCCTGCCCGAGACCATCTGGTCCTCGGCCACGTCCTTGGAGTAGGCGACGGGATGCCAGAAATGCCTCATCGCCCGGTACCACCTCGAGTCCCGCTCGGGAATGAACGGATCGACGGTCTCTCGTGCCTCGACAGTCGTCAACGGTCCTCCTTCGTGTCGATCAGTGCGGCCGATGCCGGCCGGCGCGGTGGTTACTGTACTGTTCGCCCCCGGTCGCCCTGCTAGCGCGGCCCTCCCTCTGCTCAGGAGCGTCACCATGTCCACCACTCTCGCCACCGCCGAAGTAGGACACTTCTTCGTGCCGGGAGCTGCCGGCAACCGGATCCACGGACTCGACTTCGGAGGTGACGGCCCGGCACTGGTCTGCCTCCACGGCGTGACCGGCAACGCCTGGAACTGGTACTCGGTGGCGCTCGGACTCCGTTCTCACCGCCGGGTGGTGGCGCTCGACTTCCGCGGCTACGGCGAGAGCCAGTGGTCGCCCGACCACGACTACACCACCGCAGACCACGTCGCCGACCTGGTTGGCGCCGTCGATGCGGTGTCCGGCGGCTCGCCGGTGGACCTGGCCGGGTCCTCGTGGGGGGCGCTGGTGGCGATCCAGTACGCCGACGAGCATCCCGGCAACGTCGGACGTCTGGCCGTGGTCGACGTGGAGCCCTCCTTCGAGCAGGGTGAGACCGACCTGTTCCCCCGCCCCCGGGACCACGCCGACCACGACGAGGTCCGCGCCGCGGTGGCGGCCGCCTACCCGAACGCCCCCGCAGACATGGTCGACATCGTGGCGGCCACCTGCTATGGCCCGGTCGAGGGTGGCCGTCTGGCCCCCAAGCACGATCCCTACTTCTTCGAGCGCTGGCCTTTCCGTTCCGACGACCACTGGGACCGGCTCCCGCGGATCCAGGCGTCGACGCTTCACGTCCATGCCTCCGGAAGTTTCGTCCGGGGCGAGGTGATGGCCGAGATGGACCGCCTCACTCCCGACTCGCGTCTAGTCGAGATCCGCGACAGTACACATGTCGTGCCAGTGGACAACCCCTCGGCCCTGGTCGACTCGCTCGTGGAGTTCCTGGCCGGCGGTTGAGCCCGACCCGGGGAGCTAGAATCCGCAGGTAGAGCGATGAGAACCCACCACGGAGCAGTAGAGCACGAGAGACCTTCTGAGCCGACCTCGGCCGCTTCGCAGCTCGGGCCCGCCCTACGGCAGCGCCGCAAGGCCGCTGGGATGACCATGCAGGAGCTCGCCGACCGGTGCGACCTCTCCCAGCCGTTCCTCTCCCAGATCGAGAACTCGCGGGCCATGCCCAGCCTCTTCGCGCTGCACCGGGTGGCCCAAGCCCTGGGAACGACGACGGTCGCGCTGCTCGACCCGGCGGTCTCGGAGGTCACGCTGGTCCGGGCCGGCGAGGGTGAGGCTTTCTTCCTGGCCGAGGGGGCCAGTACCCGTTTCCTCACGCCGGGCGAGGGGCGTCGCCTCGAGGCCAACGAGACCGTGGCCGAGCCGAACATCGCTTCAGAGGTGATCGTGCACGAGGGGGAGGAGGTTGTCCATCTGCTCGAGGGCTCGATCGAGATCCGCTTGGAGGACAGGGATCCGATCCCGCTCCATCCGGGCGATACCCTGCTGTACCCGTCGATGACCCCCCACCAGTGGGTCTCCGGGGATGCCGGAGCGCGGTTCCTGATAATCACCAGCCCTCCGTCGTTCTAACGGCCTCTAGTCGCTTAATCGCTGGCTCAGTTGATCCGTCTGCGCTTCATCTCGACGAACGGCAGGTCGACGACCCGGGCCGGGACCTCGCCCTCGACCGCCTCGCCGCGGCCGTCGTAGATCTGCCATGTGAGGGTGACGTCGTCTCCGGCGTGCACTTCGGGCGATTCGAGGTGCGCGAAGCCGATCATCGTGTCCAGCACCGGGCTCCAGCACATCGAGGTGGCGAAACCCACGTTGGCGCCACCGGCGAGGATCTCGGAGTTGAAATGGCGGTGCAGCCGCGGGCTCAGGAACGGCGGCGACCCGGCGCGCTCGTATAGCGCGGCGATGCCGGCGGGGTCGATGTCCACGCCCCGCATCACCTTGCCCGGTCTGTCCCCGGCCGCTTCGGCCTCGAGCGCCCGCCGGCCGACGAAGTCGGTGTCGCGCCTGAAGTTGACGAGGCGCCCGAAGTTGAGCTCGGCGGGGGTGTGGAAGTAGCGGTCGCCGTCCAGGTAGGCGAACTGCACCTGGGCGAACGGGCCGGAAGGGCGGTAGTCGACGCCGATGATCAGCATGCCGGCCTCAACGCGGGTGGCCGCCTGCGCGGCGTTGCCGATGGGCACCGCCCCGTGCGGGCGTCCACCCTCGACGAATATCGAGTACATCTCCCTGGATGCGACGGGATCGACCCACATCTCGAAGCCGATCTCCCCGGTGAACCCGGTCCGCCACAGGCGCACCTCGTGGCCGTTGACGGTGATCATCCGGCCCCGGGAGAACGGCAGGTCCTTTTGGGCACTGCCCGTCACCGCCTCCATGACGTCATGCGACCGCGGGCCCTGCACGCACAGGACGCTGTAGTCGCGGTCGGTGTTCAGCGTGTCCGTGAGCTCGATGTCGTAGCCGTCGGCGAACTCGCTGAACCACCCGACCATGGGTCCGCCCATGTGGATGAACTGGTCGGCCGCGGTGCGAAACGTGATCCCCTCGTTCACCGCATGGCCCTCGTCGTCGCAGTAGAAGGTGTAGATCCCGTGGTCGACGTCGACCTTGGATGCGTCGCGGACCTGCACCCTGTCCACGAACGCCTCGGCGTCGGGACCCTCAATGATGGTCTTGAACAGGGGCGTCTTGTCCTCGATGCCGGCGCCGGCCCGCAGGGCCATCATCTCGGAGACCTCGTTGACGTAGTGGTCGACGAGGTGGTACCCGCCCCACGCGATCCACAGGCCGGTCTGCGAGTAGGGCGCGGCCCCGGGATTCAGGAATGTCCCGGTGAACGCGCTCGGATCGTAGGTGTGCTCTTCAGCCATCGGGTGCCGCCCTTCACGCCAGCTTCATAGATCACATCAATAGTGACCCGAACCGATGGGCCCTGTCAATCGCTGGCGGTCAGCCGGCGCTCACCCGGTCGGCTTCGTCCTGATCGAAGGTGAAATGAGCCTCGGTGACCGCGTCGACGATGCCGGCGATGCGGCGGAAGGGCTTGGCCGTGTCCATTTCGAGGCCGGGAAGCCGGGTGAGGGCCTCCTCCAGCAGGATCTTGGTCTCGAGCCGGGCCAGTTCGGCTCCGAGGCAGTAGTGGGTGCCGAACCCCAGGGCGATGTGGCGGTTGGGCCACCGCTCCGGATCGAACACGTCTGGATGGGCCTGAGGCTGGCCAGCATTGACGGCGTCGTCCCGGTTGGCCGACGAGAACCACACCGCCAGCACGCTTCCCGCGGGGACGTCTAGGCCGTCGAAGCTCACGTCCTTGCGAACGTACAGGGGCTTCATGGGGAACGGCGTGCCGAAGCGCAGGATCTCCTCGACGGCCCGCCGCATTGCGGTGTCGTCGCCGACGCGGCTGCGAGCCCAGTCGAGGAGATCGAACTCGGCTAGGTAGACGAAGCCGTTGGCCAGGCTGGCGCCGGTGGTGTCGGTGCCGGCCGCGGTGAACCCGAACAGGTAGCCGAGCAGCTCGCGATCACCGATGGTGCCATCGGCCCAGGCCCTGACAAGAACGTCCAGCAGCTCGTCGGAGGGTTCGTTGAGTCGCCGGGCCACCATCCACCAGAAGTAGGCCTGCAGCTCCCATTGCTGGGGCATGTCGTCCCAGGGCGAGGTCAGGAAGATGTCCAGCTGCTTTCTCATCCAGTCCTCGCGGTCCATGTCCATGCCGATCAGCGCGCAGATCACCCGCATGGCCAAGCGCGAGGACATCTCGACGGCCACATCGACCTCGCCGGTGCCCTTGGCCACCACCTCGTTGATCGTGTCGATCGTGATCCGCCTGATCACCGGCTCCATGGTCCGGACCGCGTTGTTCCTGAACCACGGCTCCACCACACCCCGCAGCACGTCGTGGCGGCCGGCGTCGCCGTCGAGCGTGAACGGCTCGACCATCCACATGAACTCCATGGCGATGTGGATCGGGGCGCCCTCGGGCAGGTATGGCTCCTGGTCGCGTGAGAAGGCCTCGTCAGCGTTGTGGAGTACCCGCATCACGTCCGCATGGCTCATCACGTGGTACATGCCGGTCTCGTCCTGGAACGGAGGGGTCGTGGGGTCGCGGAACTTCGAATCGCGGGGAAAGTCTGACGGCTTCATGGGCGCTCCCTCCTCGGGCCGAGGCTTAGCGGTCGGCTTGGTTCTCGTCGGAGCCCTCGAGCAGGTCGCCGGCGGTGGCCAGCACCTCGGCGAGCTTGACGGTGTTGTCGTAGACGGCCCGCAGGTAGTACTCGCTGACCGCCTCGTGGCCCGAGAACGGGGGCCGTCCCAGTGACCTCACCACCGCCGAGGGATCGACGGAGACTGTCACCTCGTGCACGGGGGGCAGCTTGTCGGCGGAGCCCCAGAAGTCCCCGGAGGTCTTGGCGGTGCCCGGCGCGGGTCCCTTGCCCCTGCCCCTCCGGGAGCGCTTGCGGGCCGCGTCGGCCCCGTTGACCGTCATGATCCGCTCTCCCGTCCGTGGGTTCCGTTGTCGCCGTTCTCGTCGATGAGCAGCTGCTCGGGGTCGATCCCCAGCGCGGCCCGCAGCTGGTCGCTGTTCAGGTCGCCCACCGAGGACGACTTGGGCAGGACCATGTCGGCGATGCGGCGCTTGCCCGCCACCACTTCCTCGACCCGCTCGTCGACGGTGCCGGGGCACACCAGCCGGTGGCACACCACCGTGTTGCGCTGCCCGATGCGCCAGGCCCGGTCGCGGGCCTGATCCTCCACCGCGGGGTTCCACCACCGGTCGTAGAGCACGACATGGTTGGCCGCGGTCAGGTTCAGGCCGGTGCCGCCCGCCTTCAGCGACAGCACCAGGGCACCCGCTCCCCTGCCCTTCTGGAACGACTGGACCAGGCGGTCGCGGGCGCCGCGGGCCAGGCCGCCGTGGTAGCAGCTGATGGGCAGGCCGGTCTGCTCGCTCAGATGGGCGGCCAGGCGCTCGCCCCAGGTGGCGAAGTGGGTGAAGATCAGCATCCGCTCCGACGCGGCGAACACCTGACCCATGATCTGCTCCAGCCGGGCCAGCTTGCCCGAGCGTCCGTCGAGAGGGCCGCCGTCGTCCTCGTAGTTGACGGGATGGTTGCAGATCTGCTTGAGGGCGGTGATGGCGGCCAGTACCGCTCCCTTGCGCTCGGGGCCGCCCTCGGCCGTGGTCTCGGTGCGGGCCACCAATTCGTCGAGGACGGCTTGATAGAGCCCGATCTGCTCGGCCGTCATCGTGCAGTTGTCGAGCTCGTCGATGCGGTCGGGCAGCTCCGCCGCGATGGCCGGCTCGGCTTTGGTGCGGCGGAACACGAGGATGCCGTTGAGGGCGGCCAGGGCCCCCTCACCGGCCGCGGCAGACTTGCCGGCCGCGGCGGGCTGCGAGCCGTTGGACGCCTCGGAGCCGTTGGATCCCGCTGCGCCGCCGGCATCCGGATCGGACTTCTTGGAGACCTTCGACATCTCGGCGATGAACCGGTTGCGGGCCCCCAGCAGGCCCGGGTTGCAGAAGTCCATGATGGCCCACAGGTCGCCTAGGCCGTTCTCGATCGGCGTTCCGGTCAGCGTGACCCTGCATTGGGCGTCGAGCCGGCGCAACTGCTGGGCGGTCTCACTGGCCGGGTTCTTGATGGCCTGGGCCTCGTCGAGCACCACCGTCGACCACTCGACCTTCTCGAGGACGTCCAGGTCGCGCATGGTGGTGCCGTAGGTGGAGACCACAAGGTCGGCTCGCTCGACCATGGCCGGCACTTGGTCGGCGGGCGTGCGGCTGGGTCCGTGGTGCACCACCACCCGAAGGCCAGGAACGAACCGGCGGGCCTCGCTGGCCCAGTTGCTCACGACCGCGGGCGGAGCGGCCACCAGCGACGGGCCGTTGCCGCGGGTGAGGTAGATGTGGGCCAGCATCGTGGGGGTCTTGCCCAGTCCCATGTCCAGAGCGAGGCAGCCGCCCAGTCCGGCCTGCTCCAGGAAACCCAGCCACATGAGCGCGTCGGCCTGGTAGGTCCGCAGCGTGCCCTTGAATCCGTCGGGCTTGGTGGGAAGTTCGGCACCGATGTTGCTGGCGCTCCGGATCAAGTCCGCGGCCCAGCCTTCGCCCGACACCATCGTCCCCCCGGCCAGCGGGGATCCCTCCAGGCCGAGGGCGTGGCGCAGCATGTCGGCACCGGTCATGCGGGTCACGTCGGCCCGTTCGGCCAGTGCGGCCGCGGCCTCGTTCAGGTCGGCCCGGTCCAGTTCCACCCACTGGCCCCGGCTCCTGACCAGGGGCCGGGCCTGGGTGGCCAGCTCCCGGATCTCCGCGGCGGTCAACTCCACATCGTCGAAGGCGACCGACCAGCGGACGTCGGCAAGCTGGCGGGCCCCGACGACGGTCTCCTGAGCCTCGACCGAGGTGAGGCGCAGAGCCGGCGAGGGGCGCCGGCGCGACAGCGCGGGCACCCGGACCTCGTAGCCGACAGCCTGCAGGACATGTCCGGTCCCGGTCATCAGCTGCCACGCCTCGTCGGCGTCGAGGATCACCTCCCCCCGGCGGCGTCCACCGAGGCGCACCAGCTCCGGGAAGAGCCGCTCCAGGCGGGTCATCTGGTGCTTCACCGCCTGGCGCCGGGCCCGTGACGCGATCACCAGGGCCCGTTCGACCGGCTGGAGCTCCCCCGAGCTGGCCTCCGACAGGACCGACAGGTGCCAGGCACCGATGTCGTCGGGAGGGTCGAGTTGCACGATGAGCCGGAGCCGCGGGTCATAGGGCTCCGTAACCGGGCGAGCCCACTGGTCCAGTCGCCGGGCCAGATCGGAGGCGTGGCGGCTGGGGACATCGAAGGGCGTGCCGTCCAGCCGGGCCAGTGCCGTCTCGGCCACATCCGCCCGGGTGCGCGGCGCGGGCGGGGGCGCGGGCGCCTCGAGCCGTTCGGCCGCCTCCGTGGCGATGGCGTCGAAGATGTCGGCCAGCGCGGCCAGGGTGAAGGCGGTCGCGTCCCGCTGGTTCTCGAAGGCCGCGGCCGCGCCGGGAAGGGAATCCGCCAGAGCGGACACCACGTCGGACTCCACCAGCGCCGGGGTCCAGCGCACCGCGTAGCTGGCGACGTCGCGGTGGGTCGCGGCGGCCGGTGGCGCACCGTTGGCCCCGCCGGTCTCGTCGTCGGGTCGGTAGCGACGGCGGACCTTCTTCAACTGGGGAACCATGCGCCCCTGGGCGGCGAGCCGCACTGCCAGCGCGGCCACCAGTCCCAGCCATGACACGCTGGCCCCTATCCCGTCCTCCTCGGCCGCTGAGCCGAGGGCCACGAGCCAGCCGAGACAGCTCTCGATCGGCGCTGAGACTGTCTCGGCCCGGGTCCCGCCGCCCAGCTTCACCGGGCGGTGCTCGCTCCACTCGACGGTCCCGGCACCGGCGTCGCGGAGCCGTTTGAGGACGTCCGGCGCGGTCTCGGGGGACCGGCCCGACCCCGCCGCCCAGGCGATCACCCGCCCCGGCACCCATGACAGTTGCAGCTCGACGATGCCCGCGCTGCGGCCGTCGGCCGAGGATCCGTTCTCGAGGGGGGCTCGCGGCGGCCCGGCCAGCTTCGTCAGCACGGCGTCGATGGCGCGGTAGTCGTTCTCGAGGTCGGCCACTATCAGGGCGCGCTGATGCCCCCTCACCGTGGCCCTGACGGCGTCGATTGATTCTGCGACGTCGTCGAGCAGTCGGTAAAGGGCTCGAACCCACAGCCTGGTGTTGGCCTCGAGAAGCGCCAGGTCCGCGTCGCTGGCCGAGCCATCGACATGGCGGCGCACAGCTTCGGCGAAGTCCGGGGACAACGCCAAGCGTGGGTCCAAGGTGGCGGTAGCAGTCGTCGTCACCATTGGGTTGGGCGTGAGCCTATCGGCTCGTTGGTGGTTCTCTACACCCTGAGATTCTCTACATCCCGCTCAGGTCGGGGGTCAGGTCCGTTTGAGTTCGGAGCGCATCTGCTGGATGCCGGCCATCTTGATGTGCTCGTAGCCCCGCACGACCTCGGGCAGGGCCGCTCTCCGTAGAGCGGCTTCGTAGCAGCCCGGGTCCAGCGTCGCGAGGTCGGCGGTGACCGCCGCCCGGTACTCGCCGGGAAGGGATCGCTCGGCCCGCCGCACTGCGGCGTAGCCGAACACGTCGAGGGGCGTGCCCCGCAGGCGGCGCATGGAGGCCAGCAGCCGGATGGCCGGCGTCCACGACACGGGCACCGAGATCTTCGACTTCATGCCGAGGGCCCGCAGGATCGGCGGGTGCAGCTTCCAGGCCAGCTTTCCCGAGGTGGTCGAGGCCTGCTGGCGGGCCTCGGCGGTGGCCCCGGCGTCGAGCATCAGCCTGGCCACCTCGTACTCGTCCTTGTAGGCGAGCAGCTTGAAGTAGCCCCGAGCCGCGGCCCGGGCCAGCCGCCCCGACCCGTCCCCCTTCTCAGCATCGGCCGAGGCCACGGCCTCGACGAAGTCGAGATGGTCGTGGGCCAGCCGCGGCGACTGGAAGGCGCACAGCTCCGAGGCCATCAGCTCCAGGTCGACGGCGCCCCGGTAGCCGTCGTCGTCGGCGGTGGGTCCGCCGGCTGCAGTCCCGTCGAAGCCGGCCGCTCGGGCCACGTCCCTCGCCCGGGCTGCAAGCTGCTCGTCGAGCTCGGGCCGCCTGACCCGGCGAGCCTGGCCGGTGGCGGCCGTGGCGTGTACGGCATCGGGTCGGGCCACCATGGCCCTGCCCCACCGGAACGCTTCGATGTTGCTTCTCGTCGCGACGCCGTTGAGCTCGATGGCCTGCTCCACCGACCACGGCGACAGCGGCAGCGCGCCGGCCTGCACCGCCATTCCCACCACGAACACGTTGGCCGTCACCGAGTTGCCCAGCAGGGCCTCGGTGATGGCCTGAGCGTCGGCCCAGTGGCGGCAGTCGGCCCGGGTGGACGCTGCGATCACGGCCTCCAACTCGGCGGGCTCCGGCATGGCCCGCTCGGGGTGCGCCACCACCGCTCCGGTGGGGGTCTGCGAGGTCGAGCCGACCACCACGGTGCGCTTCGGATCGGTCCTGCTCATGCCCGACGGCGACGCCGCCCCCAACTGGTCGAAGGCCAGCAGCACGTCGGCCTGACCTTCGCCGAGACGGTTGCTGGCGGCTTCGGCGCCCCGGTACAGGCGCAGGTCGCTCACCACCGGCCCGGCCTTCTGCGACAGCCCGATCTGGTCGAGGCCCCGTACCTCATAGCCGTCGAACATGGCCGCGGTACCGATCACCTGGCTGACCGTGACCACGCCGGTGCCGCCTATGCCGATGATGCGGACCGACAAGTCGTCGGTCGGGACGACCGGCACCGGGTCGTGCAGGTCTTCGGGCGCCGCGTGGGCCGGCGTTCTCGAGGCGCGCCGCTGGCGGCGGTCCCGACCACCGGTCCGGTGCAGCCACGACCTCAGCCGCCCCGGCGCGGTCACGGTCATGAACGACGGGCAGTCGCCCTCCAGGCACGAGAAGTCCAGGTTGCACGTCGTCTGGTCGATGCGGGTCTTGCGCCCGAACGGGGTCTCGACGGGCTGCACCGACAGGCAGTTGCTGATGGAGGCGCAGTCCCCGCAGCCCTCGCAAATTCGCTCGTTGATGAACACCCGCTGGCGGGGCACGGCCACCGTGCCGCGCTTGCGTCCCCGCCGGGCCTCGGCTGCGCACTGCTGGTCGTGTATGAGGACGGTCACGCCGGAGACCCCGGCCAGGAGCTCCTGGGCCTCCATCAGACGGTCGCGGGGCCAGACGTCCACGCCCTCGGGCAGGTCGGCGGTGCGGTAGCGGGCGAGGTCGGTGGTCGTCACCAGCACCCGGGCGACTCCCTGGGCCAGCAGCACCCGGCACACCTCGGCCACCCCGAGCATGCCCTGGGGATCCTGGCCTCCGGTCATGGCCACGGTGCGGTTCCACAGCAGCTTGTAGGTGACGTCCAGCCCGGCCGCGATCGCCCCCTGGATGGCGAGCTGGCCGCTGTGGAAGTAGGTGCCGTCGCCGATGTTCTGGAAGATGTGCGGCGTCTCGACGAACGGGGCCATGCCGATCCACTGGGCCCCCTCCTGGCCCATGCAGGTGAGCCCGACGATGTCGCCGAATCCGTCGGAGTCCATCAGCAGGGTCATCGTGTGGCAGCCGATTCCGGCCCCCACCGCGGCGCCCTCGGGTACCCTGGTGGAGCGGTTGTGGGGGCAGCCCGAGCAGAAGTACGGGGTCCGGGCCACGTCGGTTCCCAGCGGGATTAACTCCCGCCGGGGCTGCTCCGGGGCCAGGCGCTCGCCGATCCGCTCCGACAGGCGGCGGCGCAGCGGGTCCAGCAGGTCGTCGGCGGTGAGGCCGCCGTGGCCGGGCAGCAGCATGACGTCGTGCTCGTCGAACTTGCCGGTCACCCGGGGCCGGCGGAGCTGGTTGTAGAGGGCGTCCTTCATGAGCGACTCGATGTTGGGCTGCTTCTCCTCCACCACGAAGATCTCCTCGAGGCCCCGTGCGAAGTTGCGGGCCCGCTGGGGGCTGAACGGGATGGGCATGTGCATGCACATGAGCCGGATCCCGGCCGCCGAGATCTCGGCGTCGTCACCCAGGCCCAGCCGGCGCAGGGCCTCGCGCAGCTCCCGGTAGGTGATCCCGGAGGCCACGATCCCGATCCAGGCATCGGACGGGTCGACGGTGGCGTGGTTGAGGTGGTTGAGAGCCGCGTACTCTATGGCCAGCGGGTGGCGGACCTCGTAGATCTCCCGCTCGGCGTCCACCGTCTCCGGGGTGAGAAGCCGGCCGTCGGGAGTGTGGCGGTAGGGCTCGCCGTCGATGGTCGGGATGAACGGGTCGACCCGGCGGGGATCGAGGTGCACCGTCCCGGAGCCGTCGGCCACGTCGGCCACGATCTTGAGACTGGTCCACAGCCCGGTGGCCCTCGACAGGTACACGGCGTGGCGGCCGAGGTCCAGAGCCTCGCGGGGCGTTCCGGGGTAGAGCACCGGGATGTGCTTGTCGGCGAGCGTCCCCGCCGACGACGACGGGATGGTCGAACTCTTGGCCGCGGGGTCGTCGCCCGCGATCACCACCGCCCCGCCGCGGGGGTCCGCGCCGGCGAACACCGCGTGGCGGAGAGCGTCGCCGGCCCGGTCCACGCCGGGCGCCTTGCCGTAGAAGACCCCGACAACGCCGTCGTAGCGTGAGTCGGGGCGGAGCATGGCCAGCTGCGATCCCATCACCGCGGTGACCGCCTGCTCCTCGTTCAGGGCCGGAGCCAGCACGATGGGCAGGTCCGGGGCCTGCTCGATCGCCCGGCTCAGGTCACCGTCGTAGCCGCCGACCGGCGAGCCCGGGTAGCCGCTGACGAAGGCGGCGGTAGTCAGCCCCGCGAGCCGGTCGGCCCGGAGCTGCTCGATGGGGAGCCGGGCCAGCGCCTGCAGTCCCGTCATGAACACCGTCCCGGAGTCGTCGGCGTAGCGCGAGGACAGGCGGTAGGTGTCGGCGATGGTCAAAGGCGACCTCCGGGCGTCAGCGGTCGGGGGCGATGGCGCTGGCGCGACCCTAGTGCGCTAGTCGCATCTGCGGAAAGGGCGAATCGCGAATGACCGGTCTTCGCCGATGGGCGGTCCGCTCAGGCGGGACGGACGGTTATTCCGGCGGCGGCCATGCGGGTCTTGGCCTCGGCGATGGTGTGCTCGCCGTAGTGGAAAATGCTGGCGGCCAGGACCGCGTCGGCCTTGCCCTCAACGACTCCCTCAACCAGGTGGTCGAGGGTTCCCACTCCCCCGCTGGCGATCACGGGAACGCTCACCGACTCGGAGACCTTCGACGTCAAGTTCAACTCGAAACCCTTCCTAGTGCCGTCGCGGTCCATGGAGGTGAGCAGGATCTCGCCGGCTCCGAGCCGCTCGGCCTCTCCGACCCATTCCAGGCAGTCGATGCCGGTGCGAGTGCGCCCGCCGTGAGTGAACACCTCGTAACCGCTCGGCGCCTCCGTCGAGCTGCGAGCGTCAACGGCGACCACGCAGCACTGCGCGCCGAACTCCAGGCTGATCTCGCGCACCAGCTCGGGGCGGCGCACCGCCGCGGTGTTCACGCTCACCTTGTCGGCCCCGGCCCGCAGCAGGCGGCGGGCGTCGTCGAGGGTGCGGATGCCGCCCCCGATGGTGAAGGGGATGAACACTTCGTCGGCCACCGCCCGGGCCATGGCCACGGTGGTGTCGCGGCGATCCGACGAGGCGGTGATGTCGAGGAAGACCAGCTCGTCGGCCCCTTCGGCGTCGTAGCGGGCAGCCAGCTCCACCGGGTCGCCGGCGTCGCGGATGTCCACAAAATTGACGCCCTTGACCACTCGTCCGGCGTCCACGTCGAGGCATGGTATGACCCGGGCAACCTGCATCTCAGTCGCCCCCTCCGGGCCCGGCCAGCGCGGCGACCGCCTCGGCCACCGTGAAGCGACGCTCATAGAGGGCGGTGCCCACGATCGCTCCGGTGAGACGGCGCCCGCCTCGGCCCTCGACGCCGGCCAGCGCCCGCAGGTCCTCGATGCGGCCCACCCCGCCCGATGCGACCACATCGACGTCGGTGGCGTCGAGCATCCCGGCCAGACCTTGCAGGTCTGGTCCTTCGAGCGTGCCGTCCCGGCTGATGTCGGTGACCACGAAAGCGTCCACGCCCGCGCTGGCGAAACTGCGGGCCACATCCAGCACCGACCGTCCCGAGCCCCGCAACCAGCCGTCGGTGGCGACCTCGCCGGCCCGGGCGTCGAGCCCGACCGCGATGCGACGAGAGCTCGCCAGGTCTCGAACCAGGGCCGGATCGCGCAGCGCGGCTGTGCCCAGCACCACTCTCTCCACGCCGGCCTCGAACCACGTCTCTACGGTCTCTGCGGAGCGCGCCCCACCGCCGGCCTGGACCGGCGCATCAACCGCGGCCGCGATGGCGGCCACCGCGTCGGCGTTCTCCGGGCGCCCCGAGCGGGCTCCGTCGAGGTCGACCACATGGATCCAAGCCGCACCCGCCTCCGCCATCTGCACTGCGCGGGCCACCGGGTCGTCGTCGTAGACGGTCTCGGCGCCGTAGTCGCCCCGCAGCAGGCGCACGCAGCGGCCACCGCGGATGTCGACCGCGCAAAACAGGTCCACCGCACTCACTCGGCTTCAGCGGCCGCGGCCACGAAGTTGGCCAGGATGCGCAGCCCCACCCTCGACGACTTCTCGGGATGGAACTGGGCGGCCCACACGTTGTCGCGGGCCACCGCGGCCACCACCGGCCCCCCGTAGTCGCAGGTGGCCACCACATCGGTGCCGTCGCCCGTCTCCGGGGCCAGCGAGTGCACGAAGTACGCCCAGACCGGATCGTCCAAGCCGGCCAGCATCGGGTGGTCGAGGCGGCGGTCCAGGACGTTCCACTGCATCTGGGGTAGCTTCACCGGCCCGGGGATCCAGCGCACGTCCCGGTCGAAGACTCCCAGGCCCGGGGTGCCGGGAGCCTCGTCGGAGCCGGCGAAGAGCACCTGCATTCCCACACAGATCCCCATGAAGGGGCGACCCGAGGCCACCACGTCGCGGGCGGCGGCGTCGAGGCCGGTGCGGCCCAGCGCGGCCATGCAGGGCGCGAAGGCGCCGACCCCGGGCAGCACCACCCCGTCGGCCGCCTTGATCAGGCCCCGATCCGCGGTCAGGCGGGCGTCGGCTCCTGCGTGTTCGAAGCCTTTCTGCGCCGAATGCAGGTTGCCGATGCCGTAGTCGAGGATGGCGACGAGTGGCTTGGCGCGGGCCTTCACAGAGTGCCCTTGGTGGAGGGCAGGGCTGAGCCCTCCACGCGGACCGCGTCGCGCAAGGCCCGGGCCACGCCCTTGAACGATGCCTCCACGATGTGGTGGGTGTTGCGGCCCCGGCGCATCACGATGTGCAGCGTGATCGCGGCCGCGGTGGCGAAGGCTCGCCAGAACTCCTCGGCCAGTTGCGGGTCGAAGGGCGGGTCCCCGAGGATCTTCTCCCCGGGGAAGTCCACGTCGTAGTGCAGGAAGGGCCGCCCCGACAGATCGAGCACGACCTCCACCGCGGCCTCGTCGAGCGGAACGGCGATGCTGGCGAAGCGGCGCACGCCGGCCTTGTCGCCCAGAGCCTCGCGGAAGGCCTCGCCCAGCACGATGCCGGTGTCCTCGACGGTGTGGTGGGCGTCCACCTCGAGATCGCCCTCGGCCTTCACCGACAAGTCGAGCCCGCCGTGGCGGCCAAGCTGGTCGAGCATGTGGTCGAAGAACGGCAGCCCGGTGGAGACGTTGGTCGTGCCGTCGCCGTCGAGGTCGAGGCGCAGCTCGATGCGGGTCTCCTTGGTGGAGCGGGAGCGGGTGGACGTGCGGCTCATCTTCTTGAGGGTATGGCGTGTCGGAGAGTTAGACGCTGCGCAAAGGTGCCGCGCCGCTCAGGTCAAGATCTCCTCCAGGGCGTCCAGGAACCTGTCGTCCTCCTCCGGAGTGCCGATCGTCACCCTCAGGCAGCCGGCCAGGCGCGGCCACGAGGCGCAGTTGCGCACCAGCACCGACCGGGCCAGGAGCTGCTGCCACACCTCGGCGCCGTTGCGGTCGCGGGGCCGGAACAGCACGAAGTTGGCACCCGAGGGCCACACGTCCACCGGCAGCCCGCCCAGCCGGTCCGTCAGCCGGGCACGCTCCGACACGATGGAGCTCACCCTGGCCTGCATGTCGTCCACGAAGTCGAGGGCCGCGATGCCGACGGCCTGCTTGAGGGCGTCGAGGTGATACGGAAGGGCCACCTTGTCCAGCTCCGACACCAGCCACCGCGGGCCGATCAGGTAGCCCAGGCGGGCCCCGGCCATGGCCCAGGTCTTGGAGTAGGTGCGGGTGACCACCAGCGGAGTCTCGTCGTCGACCAGGTCTAGGGCGCTGTGGGGTGAGAACTCGGCGTAGGCCTCGTCGACGCAGAGCAGTCCGGAGGTCGAGCCGACCGTGTCCAGCAGCGAGGCGATCACCGACGGGGGCTCCACCGTGCCGGAGGGGTTGTTGGGCGAGCACAGGAACGTGACCGAGGGCTCAGCCGACGCGATCAGTGCCATGGCGGCATCGGGGTCGAGGTTGAAGTCGCCGTCGCGCTCGCCGCTGGCGACGGTTGTGCCGGTGACCCGGGCCAGGTGCGAGTGCAGCGCGTAGGTGGGTTCGAAGACCACGGCGCGGCGTCCCGCCCCGCCGTAGGCGAGCAGCAGGCACTGGAGCACCTCGTTGGAGCCGTTGGCCGCGAACACCCGGTCGGGGTCCACCCCGTGGCGGGCCGCGATCCGGGATCGCAGCTCGGTGGCCTGGCGGTCCGGGTACCGGTTCCAGGACACCGACCGGGCCGCGACCGCCACCGCTTCGGCGAAAGCGGCCGGCGGGGGCAGGGGGCTCTCGTTGGTGTTGAGCCGCACGGCCACGTCGAGCTGCGGCGAGTGGTAGCCGGCCATCAGAGCAATGTCGTCCCGTGGCTGCACCCTCATGATTCGCCGCCTGTCCGCTCGATCTGCGGAGCAAGCCGCAACCGCACCGACTCGGCGTGGGCGGTGAGGCCCTCGGCCTCGGCCAGCGCGATTACATGGGGCGCTAGACCCTCCAGCCCGGCCCGGTCGGTGCTGACGATGTGCATGCTCCGGAGGAAGTCGCGCACTCCCAGTGCTCCGGCGAACCGGGCGGTTCCGTCGGTGGGCAGCACGTGGTTGGGGCCGGCCGCGTAGTCGCCCAGCGATGCTGGCGCCCACGGCCCGCAGAACACCGCTCCGGCGTTGCGGACCTGCGGCACGAGAGCCTCGGGGTCGGCCACCAGCAGCTCTAGGTGCTCGGGGGCGATCTCGTTGACCACCTCCAGGGCCTGCTCGGCGCTCGAGCACACCACGCTGTAGCCGGAGTTGCGCAGCGTCGCCTCAATCTCGGCCCTGCGGTCGGCTCGGGCCGCCAGCCTGGCGACCTCAGCCTCCACCGCGCCGGCAGTGGCCTCGTCCCAGGTGACCAGCCACGCCAGTCCGTCCGGGCCGTGTTCGGCCTGGAGGATCACATCGGCCGCCGCGAAGGTGGGGTCGGCGCCGGCGTCGGCCATCACCACCACTTCCGAAGGTCCCGCGAAGGCTGCGGGCACACCCACGACCCCGGCCACTTCACGCTGGGCCAGGGCCACGTAGGCGTTGCCCGGTCCCGCGATCACGTCGACGGCAGGGATCGACTCGGTTCCGTAGGCGAGGGCGGCGATGGCTTGGGCCCCGCCCGCGGGATGGATCTCGTCGATGCCCACCGTGGCGGCCGCGGCCAGCGTCACGTCGGCTATGCGGCCGTCGGGTCCGGGCGGCACGCATACCGCGATCTCGTCCACGCCGGCCACCCTGGCCGGCACCGTGGTCATGATCAGTGTCGACGGGTAGGCGGCCCGGCCCCCGGGCACGTAGCAGCCGGCCCGGCGCACCGGCAGGTGGCGCTCGGTGACCGTGACGCCGCCCCTGTTGTGGACCGAATCGTCGAGCAACTGGTGACGGTGATAGGCGTCCACGTTGGCCGCCGCCGCCGCCAGAGCCTCGCGCACCCGGTCCGGTGTCCGGGCGGCCGCGTTGGCGATCTCGTCGGGTGCCACCGTGAGACTGGCCGGCGAGGCCCCGTCGAAGCGCTCGGTCAGCTCGCGAAGGGCGTCGTCGCCCCGTTCGCGGACCTCGGCGATGATGGCCCGCACCGCCTCCAGTGGGCCCGCGGGCGCGGCCTCGGGCCGCGGCAGGCGGGAGGCGACGGGACCGCTGTCGCCGCGCAGGTCGAGGCGGCTGAGCACCGTACAACGCTACCGGTGACGGCTGAGCTTCTCGGTTCGGCGCCCCCGACGCTCAGACCCTGCTGGACGGGCAGAAGTCGTTGAGCACGCAGTCCTCGCAGCGGGGCCGGCGGGCCACGCACACCCGGCGGCCGTGAAGGATCATGCGCAGGCTGAAGTCGCCCCGCTCGGCGGCCGGGATCATCGGGTTCAGCTCCAGCTCGATCTTCACCGGGTCGGTCTCGGCGGTCAATCCGAGCAGGTTCGACAGCCGCGTCACGTGGGTGTCCACCGGCAGGCCCGGCAGCCCTAGGGCCACGCTGCGGATCACGTTGGCGGTCTTGCGGCCCACGCCCGGCAGGCGCACCAGGTCCTTCATGGCGCCCGGGACCTCTCCCCGGTAGTCGTCCACCAGCATCCGGGCCATGCCCACCAGGCTCTTGGACTTGTTGCGGAACAGCCCGATGGTGCCGATGTAGGGCTGCACCTCCTCAGGCTCGACTTCGGCCAGGGACTCGGCATCACCGAAACGGGCGAACAGCGCCGGTGTGGCCTTGTTGACGCCCACGTCGGTGGCCTGGGCCGACAGGATGGTGGCCACCAGGAGCTCGAAGGCGTTGCCGTGATCGAGCTCGCACACCGCGTCGGGGTACTCGAGCCTCAGGCGCTCGTTAGTGCGCCGGGCTCGGCCCTTGGGACTTCTGGGGCGGGCCATCGGAGTGAAGCTAGCGGTACTCTCGATCCGGTGCGCTACGAGGTGAATCAGCCGGCGAAGGCGGGCGGCGAGGCCCAGGTCGTGGTGTACGAGGGCCGGGCCGCGGGAGAACTGGCCGCCATCCTCGACGAGTCGCTGGCCGGACTGGAAGCCGGTGGCGGAGCCCAACTCTGGATCAGGGAGGTCGCGGCGGGCGACGACGACCCGGCCCGTCGCCACGGCTTCGAGCCCTACCGCGACCTGTGGCAGTTGCGCTGCCGGCTGCCGGCTGAGCCGTCGGGCCTGGCCACCAGGGCCTTCATGATCGACGACATCGATGAGTTCGTGACGGTCAACAACCGGGCCTTCCACTGGCATCCCGAGCAGGGTGGCCTCCGCGCCGACGATGTGCGCAACCGGATGGCCGAGCCGTGGTTCGACCCCGACGGCTTCCGCCTGCACCACTGCGACGGCCGCCTGGCCGGGTTCTGCTGGACCAAGGTCCACCCCGCCCACGACCCGCCGCTCGGTGAGATCTACGTCATCGCCGTCGACCCCGACTTCTCGGGCCAGGGGCTGGGCCGGCCCATGACCCTGGCCGGCCTGGAGTGGCTGTCTGCCCGCGGGCTGGCCGTCGGCATGCTGTACGTGGAGTCCGACAACCACCCGGCCAACGCCGTCTACCGCCGGATCGGCTTCGAGCACCACCACACCGACCGCGCCTACCGCCGCCTACCCAGCTAGCGCCTGCATACTGGAGTCATGGAGCCCCGCATCTGGGTCAACCGCAACCAGCCTCAGACGCTGTACATCGCCCAGTTGCTGCTGTACTTCCGGGGCGGCGTCCTGCTGGTATTCGGGCTTCTTCTCGGCGCATTCCTGACGGTGTCCTCGCTCGTGCTGGCGGTGGGCTTCGTGACGGCCGCCTACGGCATTGCCAACGAGAGGCGCTGGGGCTACATAGTCGGCGTAGTCGTTGCCGCGCTCACGCTGGCCGGATCGCTACTAGAAGTCATTCAGGACATCAACAACTTGAGCCGGACGTTCAGCCAGTTGATCGGCCTGCTGTTCGACGTCGCGCTGGTGGCCCTCCTGCTGCACCCCATGAGCCGCAACTACCAGCGGTACTGGCCCAAGCGCCAGCGCGGGTGAGCAACCTGCCCTCCGGCGCCGACAAGCGCCGGGCCGTTCGGGAGATGTTCGACGCCATCGCGCCCCGATACGACCTGGTGAACCGGGTCATGACCCTGCGGCTCGACGTGGCCTGGCGTCGCCGCACCGTGCGGGCGCTGGCCCTGCCCGCCGGTTCGCGGGTGGCCGATCTGGCCTGCGGCACCGGGGACCTTTGCCGGGAGCTGGTCCGGCAAGGTCACTGGACCGTCGGCTTCGACTTCTCGATGGGAATGCTGCAGGCGGCCCCCCCGGAGGTCGGCGGTTCGGGCCCACTGCTGGTCAACGCCGACGTTCTGGAGCTGCCGGTTCCCGGCGGCGCGCTCGATGGCGCGACCTGCGGCTTCGCCCTGCGCAACCTCACCTCGGTGCCGCCGCTGCTCGCCGAGCTGGCCCGGGTGCTGCGGCCCGGGGGGCGCATCGGTCTGCTGGAGGTGGACCAGCCCTCCAACCCGGTCCTGCGCTGGGGCCACGGCTTGTACTTCGGTCGGGTCGTCCCCCTGATCGGGGCCGTGCTGTCGGACCGGGACGCCTACCGCTACCTGCCCGACTCTGTCGCCTACCTGCCCCCGTCCGGCGAGCTGCAGGCCATGGTGCGCACCGCCGGGTTCACCGACGTGCAGCACCGCCGGTTGAGCGCCGGCATCGCCCAGCTGATCACCGCCACCCGTATTTGACGACGCGGTTCGCCGCCGCCCGCCCCTTCCGCGGCCGGACATGGACAGATTCCAGTCAGGGGGCCGGTCGGGCCAGGTTGTCGACGACCTCGGCGCCGTCGATAGCCAGCAGCGAGGCCGGCGGGCAAAGGATCTTGCAGTCCCGGGAGCCCCCTCCGATGATCACCTGGTCGCATTCCATGACCTGGGCGTCGATCCACACCGGGAGCCCTGGGGGAAGCCCGAACGGCGTGACGCCGCCGATCATCATCCCGGTTCGCTCGACGGTGGTGGCCGCGTCGGCGAAGGAGGCCTTCCGGGTGCCGAGCCGGCGGCGCACCACCCCGTTGACGTCCAGCCGCATGGAGGCCAGCACCAGGCAGCAGGCCATGGGCCGCTCGGCCGACTTGCCCACCACGCAGATGGCGTTGGCCGACGCCTCCATCGGGTATCCGTAGCGCTCGCAGAAGTTGGCGGTGTCGGCGAAGTCTGGATCGCAATCCACCACTTCGTAGGCCACGCCGAGCGCTTCCAGGTGGGCGACAACCGCTTCACGACTCATGGTCGACAGTCTGCCCTAGCAGCCCGCGAACGCAGTGAAGGTGGGCGGGGTGGGTCTGGTTCTATGTGAGTGCGATGCCGACCGCCATGGCCAGGCCTGAGGCGAGCTGGGCCTGGGCGGTGGCGCCCAGCACCGGTATCAGATCCCGCCCGGACGCCCCCCGCAGGACCTTGCGCACCGCCCGCACCGCGAATGGGGCGCCGACCACCGCAGCCGCTGCGGCCCGGCCCGTAACCGACGCGACCAGAGCCGCCGCGTAGGACGCTTCGAGCACGGCCATGTAGGCCACACGGGTGCCGCGGTCGCCGAGTCGGACCGCCACCGTGCGCTTTCCAGCTGCCTCGTCGCCGGCGATGTCGCGCAGGTTGTTGGCCATCAGCAGCGACACCGCCCAGAGGCCGACCGGAACGCCGCAGAGCACCGCGAACCAGTCCAGCCGCTCCAGCAGCACGTAGGTGGTGCCCGCCGTGGCCACCAGGCCGAAGAACACGAACACGAACACCTCGCCCAGGCCCAGGTATCCGTAGGGCTTGGGCCCGCCGGTGTAGGCCCAGCCCGCCGCGATGCAGACCGCTCCCGCGGCCAGCAGCTCCCATCCGGCCACCGCGGCCAGCACCGCGCCGGCCGCCATAGCCACCCCGAACGCCGCGAAGGCGGCCCGCTTCACGCTGCGGGCTTCGACCAGCCCGGACCCCACCAGCCGTCTCGGTCCCACCCGGGTGGAGTCATCGGTGCCCCGCACGCCGTCGGAGTAGTCGTTGGCGAAGTTGACCGCCACCTGCAGCGCCATCCCCACCACGAGAGCGGCCCCGGCCCGCCACCACGCGGTCTGCGACCCCTCTCCCACCGCCACCGCGGTGCCCACCGCGACCGGGACAAGCCCAGCGCTCAGCGTGCGAGGACGAGCGCCGTCGACCCAAATGCGGATCGCAGTCACTGTCCCGGCCGGTCGGGTGCCCTCAGGGCGCCACGTACTTGTAGCCGAGGCCCCGGATGGTGACTATCCGCTCCGGTTCCGCCGGGTCGCGCTCGATGCGCGACCGGAGCCGCTTGATGTGCACGTCGAGAGTCTTAGTGTTTCCCACGTAGTCGAACCCCCACACGCGGTCGATGAGCGTCTGGCGGCTCACCACGAACCCGGCGTTCTCCATCAGCAGGGCCAGCACCTCGAACTCCTTGAGCGGCATGCGCTCCAACTCGCCGGCGATGGTCACCTCGTGGCGGTCGCGGTCCACCGTCACGTCGCCGAGGCTGAGGGTGGCCCCGGTGTTGACGGAGTGGGCCATGCGGGCCCGGCTGCGGCGCATCACGGTACGCATCCGGGCCACCAGCTCCCGCACCCGGTAGGGCTTGGCCACGTAGTCGTCCGCGCCGACCTCCAGCCCGACCACCGTGTCGATCTCCTCCCGGCGGGCCGACACCATGATCACCGGAGTGTCGGCCAGCGAGCGGATGCGGCGGCACACGTCGATGCCCGACATGCGGGGCAGCATCACGTCCAGGAGCACTATGTCGGGCTCGAGGGCCTCGAACATCGCCAGGGCCTCCTCGCCGTCGGAGGCCGCGTCCACCATGAACCCCTCGGCGCCCAGCGCTACCTGCAGGCCCTCCCGGTAGGACGGCTCGTCGTCGACGACCAGGACACGGACTCCCGCGCTCACAGCGGCCAGTCTGCCCGGCGCCGGGTCGGCCCGCTCATCGCGTGCCCGCGCCGTAGGCTCCTGCGCGTGAACCGGCTCGGCGGCGAGACCAGCCCCTACCTGCGGCAGCATCGCGACAACCCGGTGGAGTGGTACCCGTGGGGTCCCGAGGCGTTCGAGGCGGCCGCCGAGCGGGACCGGCCGGTGCTCCTGTCGGTCGGCTACTCGAGCTGCCACTGGTGCCACGTGATGGCCCATGAGTCGTTCGAGGATCCTGACACCGCGGCCATCATGAACGAGCTGTTCGTGAACGTGAAGGTGGACCGCGAGGAGCGCCCCGACGTGGACGCCATCTACATGGACTCGGTGCAGGCCATGACCGGCCGGGGCGGCTGGCCCATGACCGTGTTCTGCACGCCCGACGGCCGTCCCTTCTTCGGCGGCACCTACTACCCCGACCGGCCCCGGGGCGGGATGGCCTCGTTCCGCCAGGTGATGGCGGCCATCGACGAGGCCTGGACCAACCGGCGCTCCGACGTGCACGCCCAGGCCGACCAGCTGGTGGCGCTCATCGACCGGACGTCGCGTGCCGCTGCGGCGATGGGAGCGGAGGCCGCACCCTCGGGTGCTCTCGACGGCCGGGTGCTGGACCGGGCCGGGGACGCCATCCTCTCGTCCTTCGATCCGGAGTGGGGAGGCTTCGGGGGCGCGCCCAAGTTCCCGGCGGCCATGACGCTGGCCTCGGCGTTGCGGATCCATCACCGCAGCGACCGTCCCGAGTTGCTGCGGGTCGTGCGGACAAGCCTCGACGCCATGGCTTCCGGCGGGATCTACGACCACCTCGGAGGCGGCTTCGCCCGCTATTCGGTCGACCATCGGTGGCTCGTCCCTCACTTTGAGAAGATGCTGTACGACAACGCCCTGCTTACCAGGGTCTACCTGCACGCCTGGATGGTGACCGGCGAGCCGGTCTACCGGCAGGTCGTCGACGAGACCATCGGCTACGTGCTGCGGGATCTGCGCCACCCCGACGGCGGGTTCTACTCGGCTGAGGACGCCGACTCCGAGGGCGTCGAGGGCAAGTTCTACGTCTGGTCGGAGCCGGAGCTTCGTGCCGTGGTGCGGGCCGCGGCCGGTGCCGGCGCCGACGATGAGGCCGTGGCCTGGTGGGGGGTGACGCCGGCCGGCAACTTCGAGGGGGCCAACATCCTGAACCGGCCGGTGCGGGGGGACCTGATCCGGCCCGTCACTGTGGAGACCGCCCGCCAGGCGCTGTTCGAGTGCCGCGAGAGCCGGATCCGCCCCGGCCTCGACGACAAGGTGCTCACCGAGTGGAACGGGCTGATGCTGTCGGCGCTGGCCGAGGCCGCCGCGGCCACCGGCAACCCCGAGTGGCGGGCGGCGGCCATCGCCAACGGCGAGTTCCTGGTGGCGAACCTGCGCCGCGACGACGGTCGCTGGCTGCGCTCATGGCAGGCCGGCGACGCCGAACGGCCGGCCCAGGCCCGCCACCTGGCCTACGCTCAGGACTACGGGGCCATTGTTGACGCCATGACCACGCTGGCCGAGCTGTCGGGCGAGGCCCGCTGGGTCGACGAGGCCCGGGCCGCGGCTGACGGACTCCTGGAGCTGTTCTGGGACGGTGACGCGGGAGGCGTGTTCACCACCGGCAACGACGCCGAGAAGCTGGTCACCCGGCCCAAGGACCTGATGGACAACGCCACCCCGTCGGCCCAGTCGCTGGCGGCGTGCGGGCTGCTGCGGCTGGCCGCGCTCACCGGCGAGAGCCGCTACCTCGAGCGGGCTCACGAGATCATGGCACTCTTCGGTCCGGCGGCACCCCAGCATCCCACCGCCTTCGGCCGGGCGCTGGAAGCCATTGACATGGCCGCTAACGGCCTAGACGAGATAGCGGTGGTCGGTGATCGTCCGGACCTGGTGGCTGCCGTGCAGACCCGCTACCTGCCCGGCGCGGTCCTGGCCTGGGGCGAGCCCTACGACTCCCCCCTGTGGGCCGACCGCCCCGAAGGCTTCGCCTACGTCTGCCGCGACTTCGCCTGCCAGTCCCCCGCTGCGACCGTCGAGGAGCTGCTCACCCAGCTGGAAGCCTGAGCGGCCACTCGCCGCCCGATCCTCGCCGGCGTGAGCCTCGACTGTCCGTGTCTCGGTGCCGGCTGCTCCGATACTCCGCTGACAGGTGTCTGGGGCCTCAGCCGCTCCCGACCCTGGCATCCCGGAGAGCGGCCCGGGCCGCCGCGGGACCAGCCCGGGCGCCGCATGGTTCGGGCCAGGAACCGAGAGGCTCAGGCGGCGGGTCAGGGGCATGGGCGATGCGGGGCGGATGCCGTTCCTGCGACTCGGGAGCGTCATCGGTGGCTTCGGGCCGAGGCTGCACAGCGTCTGGGGTGATGCCGGGCAGGTGCAAGACGGGTTCGTCGGGGGCGTGGGCGGGTCCGCAGTGGACTCGGCCGGGCGGGTGCAGGGTATGCACGCCGTTGGTCGTGCGAATCTGCCACTTGTGGTGGTGGATCCTCTGGTGGCAGTGCCAGCAGACCGGGACCATGTTGGAGATCTTTGTGGACCCGCCCTGCGATACCGGTCTGATGTGGTGGACCTGGCACAGCGCGGGGTGGGCCGCGCAATGAAAGCAGCCTCCGTAACGGGCGAGAAGGATCTGCCGCTGTGCTTCGGTGGCGGTGCGGCAGGACTCGGCCCGCCAGATCGGCTTGCCCTTGCGGTCATAGACGACCCCCGTGAACTTGGCGTTGCAGGCGAACTCCTCGAGCACCGCCGGGGGCAGCCTGTCGCCGTCGGGTAGCTCGGCGATGAGGTTGCCGGTCTCGTTGTCGACGTGCGCGACTACGCAGATGTCAGCGATGGGCTTGCCCTTGCCGTCACTCGCTGC
This sequence comes from Acidimicrobiaceae bacterium, assembly GCA_009837445.1. Lineage (GTDB taxonomy): Bacteria > Actinomycetota > Acidimicrobiia > Acidimicrobiales > Aldehydirespiratoraceae > Aldehydirespirator. The sequence goes on along the minus strand of VXTM01000021.1, from coordinate 55,572 downwards.
GTTGCCGGCGGTGAGGTTGTCGAGGGCGTCGGCCATGCACTGGGCGAACGTTTGGCGATCGGAGCCCGAGCCTGCCGCCGCCCTCTTGTCGGCCTCGTGCATGCGGCTGGCCTCCGCCCGAAGCCGGTTGCCGATTCGCTGACCTGTCGCGGCGTCGAACTCGCCGTAGAGGTGGACCATGCCGTCGTCTGCGTTTCGGAGGCGCACATGGCGCCGCGCTCTCTGGCGCCGATGCTCGGACTCCCCGCCGTCGTCCTCGCGAGTGACCACCCAACGCCGGGCCTCGCGGCTGAACTGCTCAGGCCGCATTGACTCGGCGTTGGCCAGCAGACCGCCGTCGTCGCCGACGGCCTTCGCGCCCGCCTTGTCGATCGCATCCGCAAGACGCCTGGCGTTGGCCGGCGACACCCGCCCCGATTCGACCGCCTGGCGCGCTGCCGGAACGTCCCGCAACGCCTCAGCCGTCTTGACGCGGCTGTGAGCCTCCGGCCGCGAAAGGCCGGTGCTGGTGGCCAGTACCTCCGCACCCCCGTCGCCGTGCTGCTCGCGCCCGGCCACCGCGGCCGCGGCCGAGGTTTGGAAGGCCGAGGCGATCCTCACGAAGGATTCCGTGATCTCCAGGGCGTCGCGAAACTCGTCAGTCGTGGCGGATCCGTCGTGGGCGAAGGACAGCATCTCCTTCACCGCGGCTTCGGCCCGTCGAGCGGCTTCGATCAACATGAACACAGCATCCCATGGGGGTATGACATCTATCCCCCATTTTCATGGATTTCTCAATATTATTCTATGAAATTCTCCGAGAATTGCGCGATCCTCGGCTGGCCAGTGCCGGTCGTCGGGGCCATTGGGCCTCGGCTATTCGACGGACTCGAGCAACTCGATGCGATTGCCGAACGGATCATCGGCATACGCCCTGCGATGTGTCTCCAGCGCCTCGTCATCGCGGACCGCGACACCGGCCGCCCGCAGACGCTCAACCAGGCGATCCAAGCCGTCCACTACGAGGGCGGGATGGGCCTTGCGGGCCGGCCGAAAGTCGGCATCCACGCCGAGGTGGACCTTGACGCAGTCATTCTCGAACCAGCAGCCACCTCGCCGCTCCAGATGGGGAGGCTTTGGCACCCGTGTGAGGCCGAGTAGACCCTCGTAGAACTCCTGCGCGGACGCCTCGCCACCCTCGGGCATCGCCAGCTGAACATGGTCGATCCCAACGACGGTCATCGTCAGATCCTACGGAGCCCTCTCAGCTAGTGCTGCGATCTCGACCGATCCGGATTAATCGAAGTCCAGTCGAGCGTTGCACGCTCCTACGATGCGGGCTCGAAGATCAGTTCGGGCAGCACAACCTCCCAGCGGTCGCACTTGAGGCGCTCCTGATACTCGGGTGCCGACTGCTCGCGGCGGCGGGTCACTACGGCATACACGGTCGCCTTGACACAGCGCATGCCCTCCGGGGGTGTAAATCCGCTTGCGAGGCGACCCACTGCGACGCCCCTCTGGTCAAGCAGGCGCCACGGCTTCTCGCTGTCGTCCAGACCCAAGTCGTCGCCCGGTGTAAGGCCGGCGATAGCTCGGTGGACCCGACCCCGAGACCTGTAGCCAGCGAAGCTGATGAAGACGTCGCCAAGACCGAGCCTGAGACAGGTCTGGCGCGCCGCTGCTGGCGGCTCGGGGAGCGCGGCCGGTTCGCGCCGAAGCACCGACCGATGGCCCAGTAGCCGCTCGATGTAGGGATTGAGCGATCCCATGCTGGTCAGGGTCAGGGTCAGGCGTGCCCGAGTCATGGCGACGTAGTAGAGGCGCCTTGACGCATCGGGATCCTCGTCCGTTCCGGTGCGTTCCCAACCTCCGTCGAGGACGACGGCGTGGTCGAACTCGCGACCCTTGGCCTTGTGCGCGCTGGTAAGCAACAGGCCGTGTTGGCGCCGGCGAGCGTCGCGGCTCCACTCGGCGAGCCACTCGACGAACGAGTCGACGGGTGTCTCGGCGTCGCCGGCCTCCTGGTCATGCTCCTGCACCGCCTGCTTCAGCAGATCGATCCAACGCCCCTCCGCCTGCCGGTGCAGCCAATCGCGCGCTTCCGAGTTCCGCAAGATGGCTGACTGGCGGGATCGAAGCCAGCCCACCAAGGACTGGGTCTCGCGCAGCTGCCAGACACTCAAATGGTCGTCCCTCGCCAGCTGCCAGGGGATCCCTTCGAGGTCGCACAAGCCGCGAATCGGCTCCAGGTACTTCCAGCCGCGGGCGATCACCGCGCACTTCGACCAGTTCCACCGGGCATTGAGGCCCGACAATCGCTTCAGCTCGGCGAGCGCGGCCTGCGTCTGACGGATCAGCCCGCTTCCGGGCTGAAGGACCTGCACCCGGCCGCGGCCGACCGGATCAAGGTCGGCCCACTCGCCGCCGGCGGGTGCTTGAGCCCGCGCCCGGTCGACGCGGATGGGGTGGTTGACCTTCATCCGCTCGTGCGCCTCTTCGATGACGGCGTTCGAGGCGTCGATGATGTGGCGGGTGGACCGGTAGTTGTCCAACAGGTATGCGGGCTTGGCCTTGTAGTCCGCTTCGAAGCGCCGGATGTACTCCACCGATGCACCACTGAACGAGTAGATGTTTTGGTCGTCGTCGCCGACCGCAAAGAGCGACAGCCGCGCATCGGGCTCGGATAGCGTCCGCCCGGCCAGAGCGGAGATCAGGTCGTACTGCTTGCCATCTACGTCCTGGTACTCGTCCACCAGAATCCAGCGGAACCCTGACAGTAGGCGCTCACGGACCTCCTCGGCCTCCGCCGGCTCCAGCCCCTCGCCCCGCAGCAGTTCGGCGGCCTCGCCGAGCACTCGGTCGAGCCGGTCCTCGAAGTCCTCCTTGTGGAGTGTCTCCGCGGCGCCCGAGAAGCTCGCCCCGACCAGGCGCATCGCTAGCGCGTGGCAGGTGAGAACCGTGACCTGGCGTGAGTCTTCGCCGATCAGATCGGCGAGCCGGCTGCGGATCTCGACTGCGGCGTGGCGGTTGTAGGCGAGTGCGAGAATCCCGCGCGGGTCCTCGCGCCGGACCCGGACCAGGTAGGCAATGCGATGCACGAGCACCCGCGTCTTGCCGGAGCCGGGTCCGGCAAGTACCAGCACGTTGGTCTGCTCCCGGTCATCAATGACCAACTGGCGCTGATCCGGGTTCTTGAGGCACTCGACGATCGTCAACCAAGACTCGGGCGTCGTCTGGCGTGCGATCTCATGGCGCTTGTTCGGGAGCCAGCGACGGAGGAACTCTTCCTCTCCGAGAGCGAAGTAGTCGAGTGACAGCCGGATGGCGTCGGCCATGGACGACAGCCCTTTCTCGGCGTACTCGGCCATCACATGGACCTGCCGTGTCGATTCCTCGTAGTGGAGCTGGAGCGACTCGAAGTCCTGGTTCGTGAAGCCCCGCCTCTCCGCCGCGAGGCGGATGGTCATGGCGGAGCGGAACACCGTCAGGCCCTTGTTCAGTCTGATGACGTTCTGCTCGTGCAGCCACAGCAGCGCGCCTTCCATGAGCCTGCGGGCATCGGTTGTTCGGGCGGCGAGATCCAGGTCGTCGCAGATCGCTCGCGTCAGCTCGCCCAACGTGGACTTGACCAGAATGTCGTTGCCGCGCTGACCTTGCTTCAGTTTGGACAACAGCAACTCCAGCAGCCTCGAAGCGCCGTTTCTGCGTTTGTCAGCCAGGCGGCGCAGGGGACTCCACTCGCGTTTGAGTGTCACCGAGACGGCCTCGGCGTGGAGTGTCCGCAGGGTCAGGCTGCCGGAGTTTCCGCCCTCGTCGTGCCCGTCGCGAGCGACTCCCCGCAGGGTCCGGATGACCTGTTCTGGTCGTACGCCGTTGTGGCCCGCATCGCGGAGCCGCTGGGAAGCGACGCGCAGATCCAGCGGCGCCTTCTCGCCGATGCCGAGATCGGGTGCCAGCTCTTGCATCCAGTCCAGCAGGTCGCGCTCGACTGCCGAGGCTTGGTCGAGCCGCTTTCGCGACGAGTTCGGTACGCCGTGATGTACGAAGGCGGTGATAGCGGTGTCGTCGCTGGCGATCCCGAACTGTTCCAGCCGCCACAGCGCCCTCCTGACGCCGGGGCTGTCCAAGCCCGTCACGCTCATCAGCTGATCGGTGGAGACTCCGGCATCGGGGTCGGACTCGATGAGCGTCTCGACGATCCTGATGAGGAACCGGGTCTCTGAGTCTGTGATTGGCGCGCTGTGGAGCCTCTGGCGGGCCTCGGCGACGGACCGGACCCGCAGCGACGATGCGAAGACCCTGACCCTGTTCTCGTCGCGTCTCAACAACTGCGCATCCTCGAGCCACATCACAGCGGTGCGGGCGCGGGTGTCGTCGGTGATGGAATCCCGCCGGAACTCATGTTTCTCGTCTTCGGCGAGGATCTCGCCGACGCTGGCCACCAACTCGTCATCGCCACCCCTGTTCCGTCGGCTGAGACGGCGCAGCGCCCGCAGAACGCTGTGAATCTCCCGGCGCGTAAGCCGCGAGCGCGCCGACATGCTGAACTGGCGGTCGACGTCATCCTTGCTGTAGAGCAGCACGCAGCGAGCACTCTGCTGGTCCCGTCCGGCGCGTCCGGCCTCCTGCAGGTAGTTCTCCAGTGACGACGGAATGTCGGCGTGGACCACAAGCCGCACGTCGGGTTTGTCGATGCCCATCCCGAAGGCGTTGGTGGCCGCAATCACCTGCAACTCGCCATGGATGAAGCTCCGCTGGATGTCCTGCTTGTCCTCGGGCTGGAGGCCGGCGTGGAAGCGGTCCGCTCTCATACCCTTCTCAGCGAGGAAGCCCGCCACCACCTCTGTGTGACGCCGCGTCGCGCAGTAGACGATCGCCCCACCCTCAGTATCGGGTGACAGGTGCTGCTCCAGGATCAGGTGGATGTCGTGGAGCTTGACTGCCTCGCTCGTCGGCACCACCTCGAACTCGAGGTTCGTCCGCTTGCTGCCGCCGTCGAACACCCGCATCTCGACATTGAGCTGCTCGCGGAAGTAGTCGACGATCTCGGACCGGACATCCGGCTTTGCGGTGGCGGTTAGGCAAAGGACAGGCGGTATCACGCCTTCCTGGGCCCTCTCGCGGATGAAGCGGCCCACATACCGGTAGTCGGGCCGGAAGTCATGGCCCCACTTCGAGAGGCAGTGGGCCTCGTCAAGCACCCAGGCACCGATCTCGCGCTGGTCGAGCGCACGGCGCAGCGACACGCTGCGGAGTTGTTCCGGGGAGCACAGAACGATGGCGGCATCGCCGAGCCTGAGCCGCTTGAGGGCATCAGCGCGCTCGGGCATCGTGAGCATGCCGCTGATCGCGACGCAAGACGTGATCCCCTTGGCTTCGAGCCCGGCGACCTGATCGGCCATGAGCGCAACCAGCGGTGAGATCACCACGGTCAGCGCTCCGGTCTTGTCGTATCGGGACAGCGCCGGCACCTGGTAGCAGATCGACTTGCCAGTGCCGGTGGGAAGGATGCCAAGCACATGCTCGCCGCCCATGGCGGCCTCAACGATGGCCTGTTGCAGCGGACGTCCGTGCTTGTCGGAGGGTTCGGACCGGTAGCCGTCGAATTCGAAGAAGCGCTTGAGTTCACTGCGGGCGTCGTGGCGGCTTCTACACCAACTGCAAGCTGGATCAGCGCAGGCGGTGTCGCGCAGGCGCCGGACCAACTTCCCGGCCTCCGGGAACTGGTGGCGGACCCACGGCGGCATCACCGAGTTGCCGCCACACACCGACAGCCACGCCAGAGCGTACGCCAGCGACCAGCCGTGCTCAGTGTCTGACGCGATGACGCTGCGTGCCTGTGTGGCGCAGGCGACACCGTCGAGGCGCTCCCCGACGGCCCTGCGCCCCTCCGCCTCAGAGGGTCTCGGCGAGCGGCGCAGCGCCTCGAAGAACATGTCGAAGCCCGGGTGGTCCGGACCGGTGCACAGCCAGTGCCATGCGGCTACCAGACTCGGTTCCGCGTCGAGCAGCGCCTCCTGCTGGTTCTGAAACGCCTTGAGGGCGAGGCGGGCGTCCAGTTCGGGGTCGTTTCGAGTGTGGCGCCTGAGGTCCCCTTCCCGGTAGTGCTTCACCAAGTGGTGATAGGGGAATCGGGGGAACGCGAGGGGGTTCAGCCACAACGTGTCGATGACCGGCAGCTTGAGCAGACGCAGGTCGGGCTGCGCGGCGCGCAGGTACGGCAGATCGAATTTGATGACATTGTGTCCAATTAGGAAGTCGGCCCCCTCGGCCAGGGCGTCGAGGGCCCGCAGGTGTGTACGCAGGTTCGGTCCCGTCTGTGACGAGTGGTAGGTCGCCTCTGTGTCGTTGCGCACGCCCGCGAGCGCATGGATCTCATCTGTGGACGGCGAGACCTCAAGGTCGATCGAGCAGCACCGTGAGAGCCTCATGTCGAGGCGCTGAACCGCAACGGCGCGAGCTACGGGATCTTGCGTTGTCCGGAGTGGACGCTCGGTAGTGCGGTCGGTGACGGGCGCAGCGACCGCGCTCGTCAGCTCTTGTCGGCTGCCGTGGCCATCCACGTCAAATAGGGGCTCGCTCCGGGTGGGATGCTTGGCGGTTCAGGCGGCGGCCTTCTCGAGGATGTGGACCCCGCAGGCTGAGGCCAGGCCGATGACGTGGGCCAGGCCGACGGTGGCCCCCTCAACCTGGCGGTCGCCGGCCTCGCCCCTCAGGTGCGTGGTGATCTCGTAGACGTTGGCCACGCCGGTGGCCCCGATGGGGTGGCCCTTGGAGATCAGCCCGCCGGAGACGTTCACCGGCGTGGTGCCGTCGCGGAACGGGCCGCCCGAGTCGATGAAGTCCCCGGCGCCGCCCGGCTCGCACAGCCCGAGGTTGTCGTAGTGGATCAGCTCGGCGGTGGCGAAGCAGTCGTGCAGCTCCACCAGGTCGAGATCGGCGGGACCCACACCGGCCGCCTCGTAGGCCTGGTCGGCCGCGTTGCGGGTGAGGGTGTTGACGTCCGGCTGCACCTGGCAGTCCTCGGTGAAGGGGTCCGATGTCAGCACCGACGCCGACACCTTCACCGCCCGCTTGCGGACGTGGGCCGGCATCGACGCCAGACGCTCCCCCGACACCAGCACCACCGCGGCGGCGCCGTCGCCGGTCGGGCAGCACATCAGCAGCGTGTTGGGGTAGCTCATCATCGGCGACTCCAGGATCTCGTCCATGGAGAACTCCTTCTGGTACTGGGCCAGCGGGTTCAACGTCGAGTGCAGGTGGTTCTTGTAGGCGACCCGGGCGAACTGCTCGAAGCCAACCCCGTCGTGGTTGTGGGCGTAGGCCATGCCGGCCTGGGCGAACACTCCCGGCATGGTCTCGGTGCCCAGATGACCGTCCACACCGGTCACCGCGCCGTAGCGCCCGGACGGTTCGAAGACCTTCTTCTCCTTCTTGGTGGCGCCGCCGCCCAGCAGGCCCATCTTGCCCATCTGCTCGGCTCCGACCGCCAGCCCGATCTGGGCCTCGCCCGCCTTGATGGCCATGATCACCGTTCGGATTGCGGTGGCCCCGGTGGCACAGGCGTTGGAGATGTTGTAGACCGGCACGCCGGTCTGGCCGATCTGCTTCTGGATGCGCTGGCCCACCGCCCCGGTGGCCTGGAACAGTGACCCGCACGCCAGGATGTCGATGTCGCCCACCGTGACTTCGCCGTCGGCCAGCGCGGCCATGGCGCTCTCGGAGGCAAGGTCGATCAGGTCGCGGTCCGCGTAGCGGGCGAAGCGGGTCATGTGGGCGCCGAGGACCCACACGCTGTCTGGAGAGATCTGGGCTGCCATGTCGTGGTTCCTCCCTGATATCGGTGTGGCGGCGTTCAGTGCGGCTCAGACCGGCTCGTAGCCGAAGGCGATGGCTTCGGTGCCGTCGTCGTCAGAGCCGATCGGGTGGGTGGTGAGCTGAACTCTCATGCCCAGCTTGACCGCGTCGGGCGTCGGGTCGCAGTTCACGAGGTTGGAGCGCACCCAGGTGCCGTCGTCGGTGCGGACTATGGCCGACACGAACGGCACCGGGATGCCGGGCGCGGCCCGGTGGACGATGGTGAAGGCTCGCAACTCGCCGGAGCCGTCGACCGCAACCGGCGCGAACTCGGTCCTACCGCAGCGGGCGCAGGCGTTGCGCCGGTCGAAGAACCGCGCTCCGCAGTTGGTGCACTCCTGGGCCACCAAGTGCGGTTCCGGCTCAAGACGCAAGTAGTCGACGAGCGGAACCCGAGCCGGTGCCATCGCGCCGCAGGATACCGCGAACGCTCCGGTACACCGCCGGGAACGAGTGCTGGACCGTTACCAACCGGACCGGTGGAGAACCTCGTCGAGTGGGGGGCGGCCGCGGCGGGCGGACTGGCTCGGGCGGTCGTCCTCAGCGGGGTGGCCGATAGCCACCGTGCCCACGCCTCGCCGGTCTGGCGGCACACCGAATCGCTGGCGCACGGCCCGCTCGTGGTCGAACATGCCGAAGAAGGCGGCACCCAGGCCACGGTCCTGCGCGGCCAGCAGCAGGGTCATCACCGCCGCCCCGCCGTCCACGAACCAGTAGGGCACCGACCAGGCCTCCTCGGTGGCCCCGAGGCCGGTGTGGCGCTTGTCCGGCTCGCTATAGCGGCTCAGGTATCCGGCTACGTTGCACCAGACCACGACCAGGACCGGCGCAGCCAGCAGGCCGGGCCAGACGAAGCCGTCGCGCCGCTCCGGGGACAGGGTCACATCCCAGTAGGCACCCACGTCGGCGCCCTCCAGCACCAGGAACTCGATGCCCGCAGTGTTGCCCGCGGTCGGCGCCCGCCGGGCCAGATCGCAGATCTCGTCGACCACACCCGGCTCCACCGGCTCGCTCGTGAACGAGCGCACCATCCGGCGCCGCCGGACTGCCTGCTCGAACTCCATGTGTGGCTCCGCCGCGCCGGCTGCGGGCGCTCGGCCTGTGGCTACAGGAGCTTCTCGAGCTCCTCGGCCATCACCCAGCCGTGCACGATCAAGGTGTCGCCGTCCCCCAGGACCAGTCCGTCGAGCAGGGCCGCCGCATCGGCTTTGATCTTGTCGGGCTTGAGGCTCGCGTGGTCAAGCACCACCGGCGGGCCACCCTTGCCCCGGGTGGTGAAGATCCGGTCCTCGTAGCTGAGCGAGCCGATCCCGAAGCGCTTAGCGAGCCGGCGTCCCCAGGCCCGCTCCTCGCCCGAGGCCTTGTGGCCCGGCCGGGGGACGACATCGTGGAGGTTCTTGAACGCCTCGAAAGCACCCGGATCGTTGATCTGCATGCCGACGAGCACATCCTCGTCGGGGAATGACAGGGCGGCTCGGCGCAGTTGGTCCGTCACGATGCCCCTCAGGACGGTGTCACGGCGGGTCGTGCGGCAGGTGTGGCCGGCACCGATCAGCACGCACGGCGTTCCGCCGATGCGCTCCAGGGTGCAGAACGAGAAACCGCGCAGCTTGCCGTTGTCGCGGGCCTCGGTCACCAGCACCCAGGCCTCGGCCTGCTTGGAGAGGGAGCCCACCTCGTAGGCGCTGGACGAGATGGCGCAGAGATCGGCCATCTCAGCCAGATCGGAGTCCCCCAGTGCGGTGCAATCCCTGGTCTCGATCGCGATTGCCATGGTGGCTTCCACCCCTATAGATCGCCCATGCCGTCCGCTCCAGTCTCAGGGATACGGCGACATTTCGCAACCCTCGTAGGCCGTTTCGATCGAACGGAACGGCTCGTACGGGGCCGGGTTCGGGGCCCCTGCCAGCTCGGCCCTGGGGGATTCGATCAGACTCCGGCGATCGCCTCGGCCCCCAGCAGCTCACGGAGTTCGGCCGGCAAGCCGTTGGCGGTGTCCACGGCAAAGTCATCGGGCAGGCGCGCCACCCGGCGCTCGCCCAGCAGCAACTCGACCGGCGACCCGCCGGGATGGGCCGCAAGCAGTGACTTGAGCTCGTCGATGAGCCGGTCGGTCTGGTGCTCGAGGCCCAGATTGACCCGCAGCGGGGGGTCCGGCTCGGTGCTGGTCACCGGATGCACCTCGTTGGCGAAGAACCTCAGGGTCTCCTCCCTCGTGTCGAGCCGCCCCCGCACCACGACCACCGCGTCGTCGGCCAGCTTCGATCCGTGTTCAGCCATCACCCTCGGGAACATCAGAACCTCGATCTTGTCCTGGAGGTCCTCGAGCGAGAAGCTGGCCATCAGCTCGCCCCGGCGGGTCCAGCGCCGCTGCAGGCCGGTGACCACCCCTCCCACGGACCAGAAGCCCGCGTCGTCGCTGACGCCCGCTCCGGCCGCCAGATCGCCGATAGTGCAGTCGGCGAGGCGGCGCACCCTGGCCTCCATCCCCGTCAGCGGGTGGTCGGAGATGTAGAGGCCCAGCATCTCCTTCTCGTGGGCCAGCTTCACCATGCGGTCGTACTCGACCTCAGGCACCTCCGGCCGGTCGTCGAAGGACGGTCCCTCGCTCTGCTCGCCGAACAGCGACATCACGCCGGCGTCGTGCTCCCGCCGCTTGCGCACCGTCATGTCGATGATCGACTCGTGCACCTGCTGGAGGCCCTTACGGGGATGCCCGAGCGAGTCAAAGGCCCCGGCCTTGATCAGCGACTCGACCGTCCGCTTGTTCAGGACGTCGACGTGCACCCGCTCGACGAAGTCGACGAACGAGGCGAACGGGCCGCTCTCGTCGCGTTCGGCGATCACCTTCTCGACCACGCCCTCCCCCACGTTGCGCACCGCGGACAGGCCATACACGATGCGGCCGGGACCGGCCTCTTCGTCGGTGGGGGCCGGCGTGAAGTCCGACGCCGACCGGTTGACGTCGGGCACCTGCACGTCGATGCCTCGCAGGCGGCACTCGTTGAGGTAGACCGAGGCGTTCTCGAGCTTGCTCTTGACGCTCGTGAGCAGGGCTGCCAGGTACTCGACCGGGTAGTTGGCCTTCAGGAAGGCGGTCTGGTACGCAACCAGGCCGTAGCCGTAGCTGTGGCTCTTGTTGAAGGCGTAGTCGGCGAACTGCTCGATGATCTTGAACAGCTGGGCGCCGAGGCCCTGCTCGTAGCCGTTGGCGACCACGCCCGCCACGAACTTCTCCTCCTCTGCTGCCATGGCCGACCGGATCTTCTTGCCCATGGCCTTGCGGAGGGAGTCGGCCTCGGCCAGCGAGTAGCCCGCGAAGCGCTGGGCCACCCGCATGACGCTCTCCTGGTAGATCATCAGGCCGTAGGTGTCGGCCAGGATGTCGGCCGCGTCGTCGTGGAAGTACTCCACTAGGCGCCGGCCGTTCTTGCGGTCGGCGTAGTCGTGGTGCATGTTGGCGGCCATCGGCCCGGGCCGGTACAGGGCTACCAGCGCGCAGACGTCGTCGAAGGCCGTGGGCGCCAGGGAGCGGACCAGCGAGCGAACTTGGGGATTCTCGAGCTGGAACACCCCGATGGTGTCGCCCTCCCGCAGCATCCGGTAGGTGGCATCGTCGTCGAGCGGGACCGCATCGATGTCGACGGCTAGGCCCCGGGTGCGTCCGATCAGCTCGACAGTGTCGGTGATCACATCGAGGTTGCGCAGGCCCAGGAAGTCCATCTTCAGCAGGCCGAGGTCCTCCACGCCGTGCATCTCGTACTGGGTAACGATGGGGGCCTCGTCGGGATCCTTGCCCTGTTCCGGCTTGCGCTGTATGGGCATGTACTCGGTCAGCGGCTCCGGTGTGATGACCACCGCCGCCGCGTGGATGCCGTCCTGGCGCCTCATGCCCTCGAGGCCCCGGGCCACATCGACCACCTTCGCCACGTCGGTGTCGGTGCCGTACATCTGGCGCAGCTCGCCCGCGGCCATGTACCCGTCGTGGTGCTTCTCGGAGTCCTCGAAGCAGTACTGAAGTGGGGTGTCGCGGCCCAGGATCAGGGGGGGCATGGCCTTGGCGATGCGGTCGCCGAGGGAGTGCGGGTAGCCGAGCACGCGGGCGGCGTCGCGCACCGCGGCCCGGGCCTTTATCCGTCCGAAGGTGATGATCTGAGCCACATGCTCGCGGCCGTACCGATCGGCCGCGTAGTTGATCAACTCGTCGCGGTGGCGCGAGTCGAAGTCCATGTCGATGTCGGGCATCGACACCCTCGACGGGTTCAGGAACCGCTCGAACAGCAGGTCGTAGCGGATCGGGTCGAGATCGGTGATGCGCAGGCTGTAGGCCACCGCACATCCCGCGGCCGAGCCCCGTCCCGGCCCCACCCGGATGCCCCGGCGTCGGGCGTAGGCGATGAGGTCCCAAGTGATCAGGAAGTACGAGGCGAACCCCATGTTGTTGATCACCTCGAGCTCGTAGGCCAGGCGCTCCGCTGCCGCGGTGGGCAGGGGGTCGCCCCAGCGCTCGCGGGCGCCGGCGAAGGTGAGGTGTTCCAGGTACTCGCGGTCGTCCGCGAAGCCCTCGGGAACCTCGAAGTGCGGCAGGCGGGGCTTGCCGAACTCGATGTTCACCTCGGCCCGCTCGGCGATGGCGAGGGTGTTGTCGCAGGCCTCGACGAGGTCGGCGAAGACGCTGCGCATCTCGACCGCCGACTTGAGGTAGTGGTCGTCGCCGTGGAACTTGAGCCGGTCGGTGTCCTCCAGCAGCGACCCGGTCTGCACGCACAGCAGGGCGTCGTGGGCTGCGGCGTCGCTGCGGTGGGTGTAGTGGCTGTCGTTGGTGGCCAGCAGCGGAGCGTTGATCTTGCGGGCGATCTGCAGCAGCTGGGGGTTGATGCGGTGCTGCTCGGGTATGCCGTGGTCCTGCATCTCGACGAAGTAGTTCTCGCGGCCGAAGATGTCCTGGAAGCGGGCCGCCTTCTCGAGGGCCTCCTCAGGGTTGTCCCGCAGCAGCGCCTGCGGTACCTGGCCGCCGAGGCAGCCGGTCGTGGCGATCAGGCCCGAGCTGTGGTCGCCGAGCGTCTCCCAGTCGCAGCGGGGCTTGTAGTAGTAGCCCTCCATGAAGGCCCGGCTGGCCACTCTGATGAGGTTCTTGTAGCCGGTGTCGTCGGTGGCCAGGAGGGTCAGGTGGTAGTACAGCTTGCCGCCGCCCTCTGTGTCCCCGCCGGAGTCGTCGACCCGTCCCCGTCGCGGCGGGCGCTCGTAGCGCGACTCATGGGCCATGTAGGCCTCCATGCCGATGATGGGTTTGATGTCGCGGTCCGAGCACTTGCGGTAGAAGTCCAGGACGCCGTACATGTTGCCGTGATCCGTGATGCCCAGGGCCGGCTGGCCGTCGGCGACGGCCGCCTCGATCAGGTCGTCGAGCCGGGATGCACCGTCGAGTATCGAGTACTCGGTGTGGGTGTGGAGGTGGACGAAGGAGTCAGCCACCTTGCCTCCTGTGGACACTGTTTGCCCTTGTTGATGAAGCTGTGGACTAATCACACAGCTGTGATTCGCACCATAGTCGGCTGTTCAGAGGCTCGCGCAAGTGCATTGGCGCGTCCGGCCGGCGGGGCCTGTCGCCGGGCTCCGTGCGGCCGACGGGGCTTCGCCCCATTGTCGGCCGCCCGGACCCGTCGCCACCCGCCGGCCTCGCCGTTGCGCCCGCCGGACCGGTTTCTTGGTTGACCCGTCGCCACCCGCCGGCTTCGCTGGTTCGCGGCGGCTGGCGGATCTGGCTGGCGGATCTAGAGGTAGGTGCCGTGGCGGCTTCCGGTGTCGGGGGGTTGGGGGGGTCTCGGGTACGGGTCGGATCCGGGTGGCAGCTCGCCACGCATGGACTGGAGCTGCTGGTGAGCGGTCATCTGCTGGGCCAGCAGCATGGCCTTCATGCCCTGGATCAAGCCTTCGAGCCAGCCGACCAGCTGGGCCTTGGCGACCTGCAGCTCCCCGGCCGACGGTGGCTCGGCCTGGTCGAACGGCGACGCGAGCCGGGACAGCTCGTCGCGCAGGTCCGGCGACAGAGCCGAGCCGACCTCCCCCACCGAGGTCTCGTAGATCTCGCGCAGCCGCTGCCGGCTGGCCTCGTCAAGTTCGGTGGAGCGGACCTCGGCCAGCAGCTGCTTGAGCATGGTGCCTATGCGCATGACCTTGGCCGGGTGGTCGATGGTCTCGTTGATCTCGTCGTCGCCCTCGCCGCCGGCGACGTCGATCAAGTCCGGAGACAGCACCTCGGGAGATTCGGTGTCAGGCATGCTCCCTCCCCACGCTTGTCGGCGGCCTACGCCCCAACCCTAGGAGACGTGGACGAGGAGCGGCACCAGCATCTCGGCCGACGTGAGCGAGCCGTGCCGGCCGATGATGTTCGAGCCGCCGTCGTCGGGGTGGCCGAAGGCCCAGCCGTCCCGGGCCACCAGGGCCACGTCGCCCAGCCGTGACCGGGCCGCGTCGGTCACGACGGGGCCGAGCCAGCCCTCGTCGATGATCTCGGAGGCGGTGTGCACCCAGGCCTGCTGACCGTGGCAGTCGACCGCGGCCTCGTAGAGGTCCCGGTCCCGGTCGGGCCGAGCGTGCAGCCAACGGAATCGGGCCTCGCCCGACTCGGCATGAGAGCAGTCGAGAACCGGGCGGTCGATCCTGACCATGCCCCCGGAGCAGTCGACCAGGCCGTGGTCGGATATCGCCACCACTGCCGTGCCGGAGGGGAGGACCGTGAGCAGGTCGGCCATCAGCCGGTCGCAGGCTCGCAGCTCGGCCTCATAGTGCTCTCCGAAGGCGTGCTCGTGGGCCACGATGTCGAGCCCCTCGTAGTAGGCGTAGACGAAGGACTCCCCCGCGGCCAGGAGCTGGCGAACTTCGACGACGAGGCTCGACAGCATCTTGTAGCCGAAGCGCCGGGCGTCGCGCAGGTAGGCACGGCTGAATCCCGACTTGCGATACTCGGCCTTCTGGAGCGCGGGTGGGCGCTGCCCGCCGAAGGACACAACCGGCTGGAGCCGCTCGGGCGGATGGCGGTCCAGCCCGTCGCCCACCGGCGTCCTCCACCTCAGGACGTTGAGATTGCCGTCGTACGTGGGGATCCGGTAGCCGACGATGCCGTGCTCGCCGACCCCTACGCCGGTGGCTATGGAGGTGAGAGCGGAGGCCGTCGTGCTCGGGGCGACGGTAGTGATGGTGGCCGCGTGCATCTCGTTGAGCGTCGGTGCGACACGCGGCCGCGCCGCGAGCTGTTCGGCGCCCAGGCCGTCGAAGACCAGCACCACCACTGCGCGAGCGTCGAGCACCGCCGTGGGCAGCGGGCTTGGCGTCTCAGCCGTTCCGGGCTCAAGGATGGCGGGCACGATGTCGGCCACGCACCCTCCGCCGTACGCGGGCAGGACCGGCTCTCTCCGCTCGGGTATGGGTTCCGGACCGGCCACGGCATCTAGGATGCCACCATGGAGACGTGCGCGGGTAGGTGCAGCCCCGTCCAATCGGGGCGGGGTGCTTCCCGCTCCTGTTCGCTGCGCTCACGGGCCGCTCGGGCCACGGCCCCGCCCGTATGGAACGGGTTCGCTCACCTACCCGCGGGGCCTCTGAGGGTGTCGACACGCGGGAGCTGCGCCGCGCCGCCTGTCGCCGCAGCCCGGCGATGAGGGTTTCGACACGGGGCGACTACGCGTCCCGGGCCCTGCTGTCCCTCGCGCTGCACAGCGACAGCGCGCCGACCTCGGTGCGGGAGATCGCTGAGCGCACCGCGCTGCCCCAGCCCTACCTTGAGCAGATACTGCTGGCCCTGAAGGGGGCTGGCCTGGTGCGCTCGAAGCGGGGTGTGGGGGGCGGGTACGTCCTGGCCCGCGACCCGTCCGACATCAAGCTGTCCGACATCGTGCGGGCGGTGGACGGGCCCATCTCGGCGGGCGATTTCGGCGAGCCCCACACCGACGGTGCCTGCGATCACGAGGGTCAGTGCGTGCTGCTGGCGATCTGGGCGGCGTCGGGCTCGCACATGCGGCGGTTCCTGGACTCCTTCAGCCTGGCCCAGATCACGGCGATGGCCCAGGGTGAGGCGCCATGGCCAGTGGACTCCGAGACCTAGACATAGCCTCGCCGGTCTGCGAGAACTGGATCCGCTAGCTGCAGGCGGCCAGCACCGCGGCCAGGTCGGGCGGGAGAGGCGACTCCGCCTGGACGGTCTCGCCGCTGACGGGGTGCGTGAAGGACAGGCTGCCGGCGTGAAGAAACGGCCGGGACAGCCCGAAGGCATCGTCGAGGCGGCCTGAGCCGTAGGTCGGATCCCCGACCACCGGGTGGCCGATGGCCCGGAGATGGACCCTGATCTGGTGGGTGCGGCCCGTCTCGAGCCGGCACGACAGCAGCGCGGCGCTGGCCGGCACGCAGTAGCGCCGCTCCACCGTGTAGCCGGTCCGGGCCGACCGTCCCCGGTCGGTGACGGTCATGCGCTGCGGGTTGCGGCTGGATCTACCGATCGGCGCATCGATCACGCCCGAGGCCGCCTCGGGCTGACCTCGGACCAGAGCGGAGTACACCCGCTGCGGCTGACGGGAGCGCAACTGCTCGACCAGCAGATGGTACGCAAGCTCCGTGCGGGCCACCACCATCAGGCCCGAGGTGCCGCGATCGAGCCGGTGCACTATCCCGGGCCGGTAGGCGTCGCCGACATCGGCGATGTCGGGATAGCGGGCCAGCAGGCCGTTGACCAGCGTGCCGCGGTCGTGCCCCGCGCCAGGGTGGACGACCAGGCCGGCCGGCTTGTCCACCACGACCACGTGAGCGTCCTCGAAGACCGTCTGGAAGGCAACGTCGGGGTCGGCCGCGGGCCGCGGATCGTCGCGCCGGTCGACGGCGACGGACAGCGACTCGCCCGCTGCGACCCGCCTGGTGCCCGACGTGACCACCGCACCGTCGAGGCGCACGCCGCCGGTGGCCACCAAGCGGGCGGCGACGGATCGGCTCACGTCGGCCACGAGGGCCACGACGCGGTCGAGCCTCAGGCCGTCGAGGGCCGAGCCGACGACCTCGCCCGGATGGCTCATCGCTCCCGGCGATAAGCAGCCCACACCAGGGCGGCGCCGCCGAGCACGACCCCCATGTCGGCCACGTTCCACACCGGCCACCACTGCACGTCGATGAAGTCCACCACCGCCCCGCCGAGGAAGCCGTCGTCCGATCGGAAGAGGCGGTCGGCGAGGTTGCCGAGCGCTCCCCCGGCGATCGAGCCGGTCGCGACGGCCGACAACCGGCCCGACACCAGCCGCCGGTTGAGCAGCAGGATTGCGGCCACCGCCACCGCCGCCACGCCGAGCAGGGGCCCGAGGCCCTGGAAACTGCTGAAGGCAGCCCCCGTGTTGAACACGAGACGCAGTCGCAGCGTCCACACCAGGTCGATGACGCGGCCATTTTCGAGCGTCTCCAGGGCCCACCACTTGGTGAGCTGGTCGAGGACCACCACGACCGCGGCCGAGGCCAGAGCCGCGGCACCATAGCGACGGCTGGACCCAGCGGTTGCCGCGCCGGTCACATCCTAAGGAGTCTTACCGGCGGCCTAGGCCGCCCGCCTTGACCTCGACGCGCTCAGCGGCCCAAGGGATGGCTCGGAGGCGGGCGATGGGAATCGGTGCTCCCGAGGTGATGCAGTAGCCGTAGGTGCCGTTGTCGATGCGTTCGAGCGCAGCGTCGATCTGGCTCACCGTGTGGCGGGCCTGGCTGGACAGGGCGAGGTCGCGCTCGCGTTCGACCGCCACGGTGGTGCCCTCGCCGCCCTCCTCGTCGAATTGGACGTCGCCGGGCTCGCGCGTGGCCAGCAGCGACTCGGCCTCCGCCTGGTACTCCTCGGCCGAGTGCAGGTACTTGGCCCGCTCCTTGAGCAGCTTCCGCCTCATGTCCTCGAGGAACTTCGCGTCGAAACGGGGCTTGGCCCCGGACCCCTTCGCGCCGGACTTCTTGGCCGACGTCGCGGCGCCGGACGGCTCGGTGTTCGTGGTCTTGCCGGCTTGTGCCCCGTCGGCCTTGGCCATGTCAAGCTCCCGTCCTGCCGTCAGACGAAGGACCCCCGGTTATATCAGCGGTACAAGCGTGTGCGGCGTTCAGGCCCGCTGGCCGAGCCTACCGCCGCGGCCACCGCCCTCGTCGTGGTCGAAGAACGCAGCCATGGCGGCGTCAGCACTAGGCAAGGGGGCGTCGCTGCTGACGACCTGCCGGAGTTGCTCGATGAACTCGTCGTCGTCCTCGGCCTCGATGTCGAAGAGCTCTGGGCTGCGGGTCGCCGCCGAATGCGTCGCCGGCACAGCCACGGCGTCGGGGCTGTCGCCGGTGTGTGGATCGGCCGACCCCTGGTGGGCCTGCTCGGCGCCGGCATGCTCGGCCGGGTCGGCGCGGCCGGCAGCGACGTCGTCCGTGTCTGCGCTCTCCTCGGTCCATCCCACCGGCGGGAGGTCGGTCGGCGCGTCGACATCCAGCGCTTCCGTGGTGAGTTCGTCCGCGACAGCATCCTCGGAGGCAACCGCGTCGAGGACCTGCTCGGCGGCCGTAGCTTCGTCACCGGCTTGCTCGGCGGCCGTAGCTTCGTGGTCGGGGTCCGGGGCGACCTCGATGTCTGACTCTGCCTGAGCATCAGGGTCGGCCTGGTCCTCGACCTCGGTGGCCGGATCGGCCTCGCCGGGTTCGGTGGCCTCGTCAGCCGCGATGTCCAAGACCGAGCCGTTCGACCCGGCAAGGCCGTCGGTGGGATCAGCCGGATCAGTGACCGGCTCGAACTGCTCGACGAAGGACTGGAACGAGGTTGCCAGATTGCGCAGTTGCCACCGCTCGCTGTCGAGCCTGGCCTGGATGGCGGCGGTAGCCGTTTCGAGATCGGCGCGGGTTGCCTCGAGAGCCTCGATCTCCTCGAGCTTGCGGGCGCGTTCGACGGCCAGCTCGGTGGCTGCCGTCCGCTTCGCCTCGCTGAGAATCAACTGGCAGTTCTCCTCGGCCTCGGCCAGGGTCTGCTCCGCCCGCTCCTCCGAGGAGCGCAGCCGCTCGTTCGCGGCCGCCTCAGCCTCAGCGACCGTCTTGGCCGCTCGTTCCTGCGCCGAGTCGGTGATCGACTTGGCCTCGGTCCGCGCCTCCGCGATCGCAGTGTCGGCGGTTCGCTGTGCCAGCACGAGGGTGCGGAGCAGCATCTCACGGGTCTCGCTCAGCCCGTCGCCGTTGCCGCCGTTCGGCTCTGCCTGAGCCAGTCGCTGCTGCAAGTCCGAGATCTGATCCCTGCCCTGGGCCACGGCCCGGCTCACCGCCTTGACGTAGCTGTCGACCTCCTCGAAGTCGTAGCCGCGCATGCGCTCGCGAAACCGGACCTCGGTGGAGAGGTCGTTGAGAGCATTCATGCGGGCGATGATGCCACGGGCATGCCCGCATTTGGTGGATGCCCCGCCGCGGTGTCCTGCTCCCGAAGAGCAGCCCGGACTCAGCCTCTCAGCAGATCCCGGCCGCCCTGAGGAGCCTCTGCAGAAGGATGATCCCGAAGATCACGATCACCGGGGAGAAGTCGAACGCCATGCCGCCGAACCGGGCGGCCGGAAGCATCCGCCGGACCGGCCTCATGACCGGGTCGGTGACGGTGATCAGGAAACCGGCGACGGTGGCCATCGCCCCGTGCGGATTGAGGGGGAACCAGCTCAGCAGCACGCGACCGAAGATCGCGAACAGGTAGAGGTTGAGCAGCAGGCAGACGAACCAGAGCACTTACGGCGCCTGCCGAGTCAGGAGCGCTTGGGCCGGGCGGTCTCCTTCGACACCTCCACCTCCGCAGGGGTGAGCAGGTAGACCTGGTCGGCGACTCGGTCCATCTTGCCGCCCATGGCGTAACAGAGGCCGCTCGAGAAGTCCACCAGTCGTCGCTGCAAGTCCCGATCGACTGCCTGAAGGTTTACGATCACGGGCTGGCCCGACTTGAACCGGTCGCCGATCTCCTGGGCGTCGTTGAAGGCGTCCGGAGAGACCGCGTGGGGCTTCATGCTCTTGGCGGCCACGGAGTGCACGACCCGCACCGGGTTGTCGTACTCCGCCTCCGGACCCGCGCCGCCCTCGACCGGTGCTAGGTGCACCGGCCGCACCGTTCGTCCCAGGACCGGGTCGCCGGGCGCGGTGCCCGATGCGACCGAGACCCCTGGCTGTGCGGCCTCGGGCGCGTACCGGCCCGGCGCCGCGCCGTGTGACGGTGTCTGGCGGATCGGGTCGTCGTAGCTCTCGTAGTGCTCGTCCGGACCGAGCCCGAGATAGATCATCGCCTTCTTCAGCATCGATACGTCGCTCCTTGCGAAGACTTTAGCGTGCCTGCGAGCCTCACCGATCCCCTGGCGGCGCGCCATATTGTGACACGCCGCGCGACTCGTGACGGGGACGCACCCCGAAGAGGCTCCTTCCCACCCGGACCATGGTCGCGCCCTCGGCCACCGCCACTTCGAGGTCGTCGGTCATGCCCATCGAGCAGTGTGGCAGTCCCAGGGAGTCGACCAGCCGCCGCAGCCTCCTGAAGCCGTTGCGGGCCTCCTCGGGCGGGCCGAGCGGACCGATGCCCATGAGGCCCACCAGGCGGAGTCCGGCGTCGCCGGCTGCGGAGGCCAGCGACTCGGTGTCGCCGGGTGCGCAGCCTGCCTTGGTCTCCTCGCCCGAGATATTCACCTGGATCATCACCTCGGCTCCTGGGGCGCGCCGGCCGATCTCGCGGGCCAACTCGACCCGGTCCACTGTCTGCCAGACATCGACGCAGCCGGCGAGCATCCTGACCTTGTTTCGCTGTAGCCGGCCTACGAAGTGGACCCGGGGTATGGGTGCTGCAGAGGCCTCAACGAGCTTGGCCACACACTCCTGGGCGTAGTTCTCGCCGATGTCAGCGATGCCGCACGCCGCGGCCGCGTCGATGGCCCACGGGCCGAACGCCTTGGTCACCGCGATGACTGTGACTCCTCGCCCGCCCGCGCCGGCGATGCGGCTCCTCAGAGCCTCGTACCGCTCGGCCACGATGGCGGGAGTCGGCGGCGGCGCGCTCACCGTCTCTCCAGCCGGGCCGCGGTCGCCTGGCGGCCCCGGTCGCCCCGGACCCGGTGCGAGAAGAAGCCGTCCCGGGCGGTGTCGAACCCCAGGTCCTCCACGTCGCGGACGCCGGCCGCGTTCAACGCGCCGAGCACCGCGACGCCGAGGTCGAGGGCCGTAGTACCCCAGGAGGTGGAGCCCGACACGTCGCAACCGGCGGCCGCGGCCACCGCGGCAAGATCGTCGACGCCGAACTCGTAGCTCGAGGGCCTGATGACCGGACCGATCACGGCCCGCAGGTCCGTCACCCTCCCGGGGGGCGAGGCCCGGCGAACGCCGTCGACGACCCGGCCGATCACTCCGGCCACGATGCCGCGCCAGCCGGCGTGGGCCACGCCCAGCGCGCCCGATCCGGCGACGACCACCGGCGCGCAGTCGGCGGTGTGCAGGGCCAGCACGGCCGCGGGCACGGCCGTGACCGCTCCGTCGGCCACCTTCCCCGCGCAGCCGCCGGGCTCGTTGACGAACACTACGTCGGCGCCATGCACCTGTCGGAGCCAGGTCCATTGACCGCTCATGAGCCGCTGGCGCCGGCGATCGAGGGACCCGTCGCGTTCGGCTCCGGCCTCGCCGTCGCGATCGCAGCGAAAATCGCCCTCGGAGATCTGCGAGCAGCGGACCCTGACGAGCCACCCGTCGCCCGCCGGGACCACCCTCTCAATCACGCAGTTGGAAGCGCCCAGATCGGCTGGACCGGCGGCGCGGTCATCTCAGGAAGTCGGGCACATCGAACTCGTCGTTGAGGTCGAGCCCGCCCGGCGCATCCGTATGCTCGGCCGTGGCGAACACGTCGGCGATCTGCAGGTCCTCCTCGACCGTCCTCGCGGTGTGCCTGCGGTCCCTGCGGGCGCGGCGGTCCCGCCCGCCGTAGCCCTGCCGGTCGCTCTCGAAGCCGGCCGCGATGACGGTCACCCGAACCTCGTCCCCGAGCGCGTCGTCGATCACCGTACCGAAGATGATGTTGGCGTCCTGGTGCGCAACCGAGTGCACCACCTCGGCCGCCTCGTTCACCTCCATCAAGCCGAGGCTGGATGAGCCCGAGATGTTGAGCAGGACGCCCTGGGACCGGTCGATCGACGACTCCAGCAGCGGACTCGATATGGCGCCGCGGGCCGCGGCCACCGCCCGACCCTCCCCGGTGGCCGACCCGACGCCCATGAGGGCGCTGCCGGCGTCGGTCAGCACCGCGCGGACATCGGCGAAGTCGACATTGATCAGCCCCGGCGTGGTGATCAGGTTGGTGATGCCCCCGACCCCCTGCATCAGCACCTCATCGGCCATGCGGAAGGCGTTGAGCATGGACGTCTTCTCGTCGGCGATGGCGATGAGCCGGTCGTTGGGGATGACGATCAGGGTGTCGACCTTCTCCTTGAGGCGCAGGATGCCCTCGTCGGCCTGAACCGAGCGACGGGACCCCTCGAAGCTGAACGGCCGGGTGACCACGCCGATGGTGAGCGCGCCGAGGCTTTTGGCCACCTCGGCCACCACCGGAGCGGCACCGGTGCCCGTCCCGCCCCCCTTGCCCGCGGTGATGAACACCATGTCGGACCCGTTGAGGGCTTCACGAATCTCGTCGACGTGCTCCTCGGCGGCCTGCCTTCCGATCTCGGGATCGCTGCCCGCGCCCAGGCCGCGGGTCAGGTTCTTCCCGATGTCGATCCTGAGGTCCGCGTCGCTCATGCCGAGGGCTTGGGCGTCGGTGTTGGCAGCGATGAACTCCACGCCGCGCAGGCCGGCATCGATCATGCGGTTGACGGCGTTGACGCCCCCGCCTCCGACTCCGACCACCCGGATGACGGCGATGTAGTTGTGAGAATCGGCCATCACCGTGTTGAACCTCCCTGGCTTGCGATCACTGCATCTTAGAGCCCGCATGCCCGACGACGGGTCACGGGGGGTGAAGTAGTGCTTGAGCCTTCACCCGCGGGGCCGGCACGGCTCGTGACGGGTCACGGTCGCGATGTCGGGCATGATCACGTCGATCTCGGTGATGCAGTCGAGTTCGGTTCCCGCCAGCACGGCTCGCACGGCGCTCATCTTGTCGTCCAAAAGGTTCTGCTCGCCGAGCATGACGTTGGCTCCGCCGATGAGTTGCAGCCCCAGCTGCCCGCTGCCCGGATCGACGGTTACCGCACTGACCCAGGCGCGCAGATCGTCGGGCATGGCAGCGACCACGGCCAGCGGCCCGTCCGCGGCGGTGTGGATGTCGCCGAGCCGGCCGGCGAACGGCACGGCGACATGGGCAAGCCCGCCCGGTTCAGCCGGAGCCGTCGCCCACTCGACGGCGTACCCGTAGGAGTCGATCAGCACGATGCGGCCCCCGGTAGCGGGAACCTCGGCCACCGGGACGCGGGGAACGACCGTGATGCGCACCGTGCCCGGCCAGTCCCGCCAGACCCGGGCAGACCGCACCCAGGGCAGCGAGGCGACGGACCTCTCGGCTTCGCCCAGGTCCAGCGAGAGCATCGGCATTCCCGTCGAGAAACCCGTGCTCTCAAGGATCTCGGCCGTGCGGGCCCCGCCACCGGTGATGGAGATGCGGTCCACGTCCACCAGCGGCGTGCGGCTGACGCCGAATCCCACCCCGGCCACCAGCACGACGGAAGCCAGGGCGACCAGGATATGGAGGCGCCGTCGCCCCTGCTCCCGCAGCACCGCGATGCGGCGCGCCTTCATCCGCGGGTCCACGGCCACGGCCGCCCCGCTCACGGCAACTCCCATGGCTCGAAGCCGATGAGGTGGGTCTCCACCGCCAGGTCCACGCCGTGTTGTTCCGTCACCAGCCGGCGCACCTCCCGCATCACCTCGACGATGTCGGCCGCGCAGCCCTCCTCGTCGGACTGGATGAAGTTCGCGTGCTTGGGCGAGACCTCCGCAGTTCCGATCCGCAGCCCCTTGGCGCCGGCAGACTCGATCAGAGCGCCCGCCGCGGCCGGTTCGGGGTTGGTGAACACCGACCCCGCGTTGCGGCCGCCGGGCTGGTTGGCCCTCCGCCACTGGACTATCTCGGCCAGCGAGGCCCGGGCGGCGGACCGGTCGCCGAACCTCAACTGGAGCTTGATGGACACCACTATCTGGTGCGTGGCGATGCTGCTCGTGCGGTAGCCGAGATGCAACTCCTCGACGCCGAGCGCGGCGGAGCCGCCGCGGTGCAGGTCGACGACGACCGCCTCCACCAGCGACTCGGACATGTCCGAGCCGTGGCCGCCTGCGTTCATCCGCACCGCGCCCCCGGCGGTCCCGGGGACGCCGACAGCCCATTCGAAGCCGGTCAGGCCGGCGTCGGCCGAGGCCCGGGCCAGGACTGGCAACAATGCCCCGCCGCCAGCGGTGACCGTCGTGCCGTCGATCTCGAAGGTCGCCAGCCCGCTGCCGAGGGCCACCGCCAGCCCGTCGAAGCCGCGGTCGGCGACCAGCAGGTTGGAGCCCCGCCCCACGACCAGCACCGGCAGCGGCCCGCCAGCGGCGGACGAGTCGGCCACGATCGATGCCAGCGTGTCGAGCCCGGCCCGATCATTGATGGTGACGAAGAGCCGGGCCGGACCGCCCACCCGGTATGTGGTGTGGGCCCCCAGCCGGTAATCCCGCCTCAGTGACGGCGCGAGCTCCGAGGCGGCCAGCCGCCGGCCCAGGTCGGCCAGCCGGTCCCGGACGGCGGCGGTCAACTTGCCGCCCCCGCGGGCTCGTGGCCGGTGACGCCAGCGGCTTCGAGGCGCTCGATCACCACGTCGGGCACCGAGGTCAGGTCCCCGGCGCCGAGCGTCAGGCAGAGGTCGCCGGGGCGTAGCTGGCCGACCAGCCAGTCCGCGACTTCGTCGAGCCGGGGCAGCCACGTCACCGAGGACCACGGATGGGCGTCGAGCACCGCGTCGAGAACGATCTTGGAGGTCACACCGGGCCGGGGAGCCTCGCCCGACGGGTAGATCCCGGTAAGAACCAGGTGGTCGGCACCGGTGAAGGAGTGCGCGAAGTCGGCGCCGATGGACGACACCCGGCTGTAGCGGTGCGGCTGGAAGACGCACACCACCCGGTGCCACCGGCCGGTGCGGGCCGCGTCGAGGGCTGCGGCCACCTCGCTGGGGAGGTGGGCGTAGTCGTCGACGAACGTCACGCCGCCGGAGTCGCCGCGGAACTCGAAGCGCCTGGCTACGCCGCCGAAGCGGGCCAGGGCGCGGGCCGCATCCTCGAAGGAGGCGCCTGCCACGACCGCGGCCACCACGGCCGCGGCCGCGTTGCGCGCGTTGTGCAGGCCCGGCGTCGGCAGGGTGATGCGCCCCAGCCGGGTCTGCCCGTCGTACAGGTCGAAGGCCGTCTCCGGCATCCGCAGCGACACGTCGCTCATGCGGAAGTCGGCGTCCGTGCCGGTGCCGTAGGTCGTCGCCCCGGTGGCTGCGCCGACCCGGGCGGCGACCGGGTCGTCGGCGCACACGACCCGGTGGCGGGCCGCGGCCAGGAACTCGCCGAAGGCATC
Organism: Acidimicrobiaceae bacterium; assembly: GCA_009837445.1. Lineage (GTDB taxonomy): Bacteria > Actinomycetota > Acidimicrobiia > Acidimicrobiales > Aldehydirespiratoraceae > Aldehydirespirator. The sequence goes on along the minus strand of VXTM01000021.1, from coordinate 30,167 downwards.
GACGAGAGCCGACGGCGCGCCGTCGTAGGTCTCGAGGTGATCGGGTTCGACGCTGGTCACCACCGCCACCTCGGCGTCGATGGCCAGAAAGGTCCGATCGCTCTCGTCGGCCTCCAGCACGAACCATTCGCCGGAGTCCCACATCGCTCCGGTGCCGATCTCGTTGACATCCCCGCCGATGATGAACGAGGGGTCGAGTCCCGCCTCCCGCAGCACGAGCGCCAGCATCGAACTCGTGGTCGTCTTGCCGTGCGTGCCCGCCACCGCGATCGTCCTGCGGTGTGACGCGATGGCGGGAAGGATGTCGCTGCGTCGCACGATCCGAACGCCCCGCGCCTCGGCCGCCCGAACCTCGGGATTGCTGGGGGGGATGGCCGAGGAGATGGCCACCAGGGTGGCGTCGCCGAGGTTGGCGGGGTCGTGGCCGATCGCGACCGGCACTCCCTCAGCCCGCAGCCGGGCCACCACGGGACCGTCGCGCAGGTCCGACCCCGACACCCGATGTCCCATCGACCGCAGCACCGACGCGATGGCACCCATTCCGGCCCCACCCGCGCCCACCACGTGGACGGCCCTGGGGGTGGAGAGGTCGACGGCGCTCATGAGCCGGCCTCCTGCCCGGAGGCCGAGCGGATGGGTGGCGGGCGGAGCGCGCACTGCTCGATGAGGTCCACTACGGCGCTGGCCGCGTCCGGCCGGGCCAGTGCCGCGGCCGACCCCTCCATGGCCTTGAGACGGTCGGGATCGCCCAGCAGCGCGTCCACCTCGGCTGCGAGCCGGGCTCCGTCGAGTTCGGCGTCGCTCACGAGGACCGCCCCACCCGCCTCGACGAGCCGGCGGGCGTTGGCCGTCTGATGGTCGCCGGGCGCTCCCGGTAGCGGGACGAGCACCGCCGGCACGCCCGCGGCCGCCAACTCGGCGACGGTGGTGGCGCCGGAGCGGCTCACGACGAGGTCGGCTGCGGCGTACACCGTGGCCATGTCCTCCTCGTAGTCGACCAGGTCGTAGCCCAGGGTGCTCGCGTGGGCGGAGGTGATCCGACCGGCGAGCGCGTCGTAGTCGCGCCGCCCTGCGATGTGTCGAATGTGAAGATCGTCGCGGGCCCGCCACAGCTCGGTCGCGCCGGTCACGGCCTCGTTGATGCGGCGGGACCCGAGCGAGCCTCCGAAGACGGCCACGAGGCGGCGCTCGGGATCGACCCCCAGAGCGGCCCGGGCCGCTCCCCTGCCCGATGCGCGGTCGGCGGCCAGCACCTCGGCCCTGACCGGGTTGCCGGTCCAGGTGGCCTGGCGGAGGTCACTGGCCTCGAAGGCAGTGGCCGTACCGGCCGCAAACCGGCTCAGCAGCCGGTTCGCCAAGCCGGGTACCGCGTTCTGCTCAGTAATCACCAGAGGCACTCGCAGCAGCGCCGCGGCCGCTCCGCAGGCCGCCGACGCATAGCCGCCCAGGCCCAGCACGACCGCGGGCCGGCGGCGCCGCAGGACCACCAGAGCCTGCGCGAAGGCCCGTACGAGCCCGGTCGCGGCGGCCAGATTGGAGAGGGCCAGCCGCCGTTGCAGGCCCCGACCGGGCAGCGCCGTCAGCCCGAACCCGGCTTCGGGCACCAGGCGGGTCTCGACGCCGCGGGAGCTGCCGACGAAGTGCACGGCATCGCGGCGGGCGCCCCGGTCGACGATCTGCTGGGCGACGCTGATTCCCGGCAGCACATGGCCGGCGGTGCCGCCGCCCGCGATGACCGCCCAGCACGAGCCGGGGCGCTCGTCCGACCGGCTCCGGCGGCGCGGCGCGGGCGCGCTCATCGGATCTGCCTCGCCACGTTCAGCAGGACCCCCATGGCGGCCATGGTCGTTACCAGGGAAGTCCCGCCGAACGAGAGCAGCGGCAGGGTGATCCCCACGACCGGGAAGACTGCCACCGCCGCGCCGATGTTCAGCGCGGCCTGAAGGATGATCCAGGACGTGATGCCCACCGCGAGGAGCATTCCGAAGCGATCCGGGGCCCGCAGCGCCACGGTGAGGCCGGTCGCGGCGATCACCACGAACAGCGTGACGACGAACAGCGAGCCCGCCAGGCCAAGCTCCTCGCCTATCACCGCGAAGATGAAGTCGGTGTGGGCGTACGGCAGGAATCCCCACTTGGCCCGCCCCGAGCCGAGCCCCAGCCCGTCAATCCCGCCGGCGGCCATCGCGTGCAGGGACCGGAGCGTCTGGTAGCCGTTGCCGAGAGGATCCTCCCAGGGGTCTAGGAAGCCCAGCACGCGTTCGCGGCGCCACGGAGAGTAGGCGATCATGAGCGCGGTCAATGAGGCCCCGACGGTGCCGGCCAGCGCCAGGTGGGACAGCCGCGCCCCTGCGAAGTACAGCATGGTGGCGGCCACGCCGGCGATCAGGAGGCAGGCGCCCAGATGGGGCTGCATCATCAGCAGCGCGCTCACGACTCCGGTCATGATCAGTACCGGCTGCAGGGTGGAGCGGACGTCCTCCATGTGACGATCGGGCCGGGACAGCAACTCGGCAACGAAGACGATGAAGGCGAGCTTGGTCAGCTCCGACGGCTGGAAGACGATCGAGCCCGTTCCGAGCCAGCGGCGGGCCCCGTTGGCGCTGAGGCCCACGCTGGGCAGCGCGGTCAGGGCAAGCAGCAGCAGGCAGGTGCCCATGCCCAGCGCGGCGGGCCGCCGCCAGCGGTGGTAGTCCAGCCGCAGCAGCACCAGCACCCCTACCGTGCCGACGCCGAGCCACATGGCCTGGCTCCGGAACAGGGACCACGCCGAGTCGGTGCCGGACAGGCTGGGAGCCGCGGTGGCCGACAGGGCCATGACCAGGCCGAGCAGCACCAGCGCGGCCAGGGCCAGGATCAGCACCAGGAACGGTCCGGTCCGGCGCCCCATCGGGGGACGCGGGCCGCGACCGTCCGGGGCCAGCCTCGCCGTCGGGTGACTGCGGCGGGCATCCTGCAGCGCCGCCTGGCGCGTTCGGGCGTGTCCGGTTGCACTCACGACGGCACCGTCCCGCATCGGGACCGGTCGGCGAGGTCCCTGACCAGGCGGGCGAAGTCCTCGCCGCGGGCTTCGTAGCTCGGGTAGAGGTCGAAGGAGGCGCAGGCGGGTGAGAGCAGCACCGCGGAGCCCGGTTCGGCGGCCGAGGCGGCCAGTTCCACAGCCTCGCCCATGTCGGCCGCGACCTGCACCGGCCGATCAGCGGCGAAGACCTCGGCCACCTCATCGGCGGCCTCGCCGAAGGCGACGACGCTGCTCACGCAATCGACCGCGTCCAGCAGCCCGCGCAGGTCTAGTCCCTTGTTGCGTCCGCCCGCGATGAGTACGGCCGTTTCGAACCCCCTCAGAGCTGCGACGGTGGCATGGGGTGTCGTCGCCTTGGAGTCGTCGTAGAACGACACCCCGCCTATGGAGGCCACCAACTCGACGCGGTGAGAGCCCGGCTCGAAAGATCGGAGGGCTTGGCCCAGTCCCTCGGTGGTCGCGCCGATCGCGGTCGCGGTGGCCGCCGCGGCCAGGGCGTTGGCGAGGTCGTGGGGCATGGCCCGGCGCAGCTCCCGCACACTCAGCACCGGCCCCGAGGGCCCCGTCAGCATGCCGGCCCGGCACCACCAGTCGGCCGGACCCTGCTGCGCGAACGTCCAGGCGGCACGGTCCTCCGGCAGGTGGGCCATGACGGTCGGGTCGAGCCGGTTGGCCACCGCGGTCGCTCCCGGCGGCAGCCATCGCCACAGCCGGGCCTTGGACGTCTCGTAGGAGGCCAGGTCGCGGTGGATGTCGAGATGGTCGGGAGCGAAGTTGAGCCAGCAGGCGGCGCGGGGTTCGAAGCGGAGGCTGTGGGCCAGGCGGAACGAGGAAGCCTCGACCACGAACACGTCGGCGCCGGTCTGCTCGATGGCGGCGACGAGGGGAAGATCGTTGTTGCCCGCCGCGACTGCCTCCAGCCCCGAGCACCGCAGCGCGGCCACCGCCATCTCGGTGACCGTTGTCTTGCCGCTGGTCCCGGTCACGGCCGCGATCGGCCGGGAGTCCCAAATCCGGGCCAGATCAAACTCGCTGGCGGTCGGCACGCCGCCGTCCAGAACTGCGGCCAGGGCCCGGTGGTTTTCGGGCAGCCCCGGCGTGGGGATCATGGCGTCTGCGGCCCGGACCAACTGGCGGAGCCGGCGGTCATCGGGTGCGATCTGCAGCTCCAGGCCCAGGGCCTCGGCCTCCGCGATCGTGGCCGCGTCCGGTCCGTCGTCGAAGGCGGTCACCGTGTGGCCCCGCGACAGCAGCGCCCGGGCCACCGCCCGGTTGGTGGCCCCGAACCCGGCGAGCAGCAGCGACGGTGGCACCTCGGCCGTTGCCTCGGCCGTCGCGCCGGTGCTCGTGCCTCTCACGGTGTGAGCCTCGAGATCGAGTCGACGATGCCGGTGCTGACGGCATCCCCGTAGAACAGCCCCAGCCCGAGCCCGGTGCACAGTCCCGACAGGATCCACAAGCGGATGATGACCGTGGTCTCCGGCCAGCCTCTCAGCTCGAAATGGTGGTGAAGAGGCGCCATGCGGAAGACCCGGCGGCGGAAGCCCCGGAACGAGACGACCTGGATGATCACCGACAACGTCTCGATGACGAACAGGCCGCCGATGATGGGCAGCAGGAACTGGGTGTTGGTGGCCAGGGCCAGCGCAGCCAGGCCGCTGCCGAGCGCCAGCGAGCCGGTGTCGCCCATGAAGATGCGAGCGGGAGCGGCGTTCCACCACAGGAATCCGATGATCGCCCCCACCATGGCTGCGCTCACGATGGCCAGGTCGAGCGCGTGGGCCACCTGGTAGGCGTCGTAGTGGTCGAACTGCCAGAAGCCGATGAACATGAAGGCGCCGTAGCCGACGCCGCTGGCGCCGGCGGCCAGGCCGTCGAGCCCGTCGGTCAGGTTCACCGCATTGGTGGTGGCGATGATGAGCAGGATGGCCCAGATCGACCAGCCGATCCGTCCCAGCTCCAGGCCGGGGTAGTCGAAGCGGGTGAACGAGACCGTGGTGTGGACCGACGTGAACTGGGTCATCGCCCAGGCGAATCCCACGCCGACGGCCAGCAGGCCGATGATCTTCGTGCGCTTGTTCAGGCCGAGGTTGCGGGCTGCCACGACCTTGATCCAGTCGTCGAGCAGGCCCACCAGGGAGGCTGCGATGATGGTGAGCATCACGATGATGCCCGACCGGGTGTAGATGCCGCCGAACACGTCGCTGATGACGTATCCGGCGGTGGCGGCGACCACCACCGCGATGCCACCCATCGTGGGAGTGCCCGACTTCACCCGGTGCTCCTGCGGCCCGTCGTCGCGGATGGGCTGGCCGATGCCGTAGCGCACCAGCACACGGATGAGCATCCAGCATCCCAGCAGGGACACGAACATGGCGATGCTGCCCGCCAGCAGCAGGCGTATCACCGCGCAGCCCCGATCCGTCCGCCGGACGCCAGACGCTCGATTTCCTCGCTGACCACGGCCCGGTCGTCGAAGGGCAGCCGTTCGCTGCCGATCGTCTGGCTGGTCTCGTGTCCCTTGCCGGCGACCAGGACCGTGTCGCCGGCGGCGGCCGTCGACAATGCGTGCCGGAGGGCTAGACGCCGATCGGGTTCGCGCCGTTCGGGGGCGCGGCTCATCCCCTCAACGATCTCGGAGATGATCTGCTCGGGGTCCTCCGAGCGGGGATTGTCGCTCGTGACTATCACGCGGTCCGCCAGTCTGGCCGCGGCGGCGCCCATCTCCGGGCGTTTGCCGCGGTCCCGCTCGCCGCCCGCGCCGAATACCACTGTGAGCTTGCCGCCGGTGAGGCTTCGGGCGACCCGCAGAGCAGCCGCCAGCGCGTCCGGGGTGTGGGCGTAGTCGACGATGACCGCGAAGTCCTGCCCGGCCTGGACGGACTCGAAGCGGCCGGGCACCGGCGTGGCCGCGGCCAGGCCGGCGGCGGCGGCCGCCGGTTCCATGCCGAGCGCGGTGGCCACCTCTGCGGCCAGGACGGCATTGGCGCGGTTGAAGGCTCCGGCCAACCGCAGCGTCACCTGCTGTCCCCGCCAGCAGAACGTGCTCGATCGGGTGTCGGCCTCGATGACCTCGATCTGGCGCTGGTCCACCTCGGTGACGGGCATCTCCGAGGCGGCCATCCCTGCGAGGCGTCGTCCCCACCCGGTGGTCGTGTCCACCACCGCTCGATCGGCGAGTTCGCCCGTGAAGAGCCGGGCTTTGGCCGCGAAGTAGTCCTCCATCGAACCGTGGTAGTCGAGATGGTCGTGTCCGAGGTTGGTGAACGCCGCTACCCGGAAACGGCATCCGTCCACCCGGTGCTGCACCAGCCCGTGCGAGGAGACCTCCACGGCCGCCGTGCCTTCGCCCCGGCGCACCGCTGATGCGAGCAGACGCTGCAGGTCGGTTGCCTCTGGAGTGGTGAGCGTGCCTGTCAGTGTGCCGATCTCGGCCGCGCCGGCGCCGGTCGCTCGCAGCAGCCCCGCGAGGAGGTGAACGGTCGTGGTCTTGCCGTTGGTGCCGGTAACTCCGGCAACGTCGAGGCGCCGGCTGGGGTGCCCGTGCACCGCGGCGGCGGCCGGTCCCAGTGCGGCCCGCACCGACTCGACGACCAGACAGGGCACGTCCGCGGGCACTGGGCGCTCCGCGAGCAGCCCGACCGCGCCGGCCGAGACGGCATCGCCTGCGAAGAGGTGGCCGTCGTGAGCCTCGCCGGGAACGCACGCGAACAGCGAGCCGGGCCCCACCCGGCGGCTGTCGTGCTCGACGTCGCGCACTGTGATCGAACCCGCCGGTGAGGGATCCTGCCGGCTCGGGCCGCTGGGCCAGACCACGTCGGCACCTAGCGTTCGGGACAGCTCGACCAGGCCGATCATGTTCGGGTCCCTCCGGCGTCGGCCGCTCCGGCGGTGACGCTCGAATCCGGCGGGGCCTCGGTCGTCGTCGTCGGCACCGTCGCGGGTTCGGCCCGCCGCCGTTCTCCCAGGCCGGCATCGAAGACAGCCGGGATTCGCAACTGGCGCAGCGAGTACTCCGCTATGTCGCTGACGGCAGGCGCCGCCAGCCTGCCGCCGGAGATCACGTCCCCCTTCGGCCGGTCGATCACGACCAGCACGACGAGGGCAGGCCCGTCGTCGTTGCTGACGATCCCCGCGAAGGTCGCGGTGTGATGGCGGCCGATCAGCTCGTTTCTCTCGTTCACGCACTCGTAGCCGATGTCGCAGGGCTGCCACGCCGTGCCGGTCTTGCCGGCCACCGAGAATCCCTCCACGACAGCCTGCTGGCCGGTGCCCGACAGCACTACCGACTCCAGCATCCGCATCAGCGACGACGCCATGTCCGAGCTGAGGATGCGCACCGGCGCCGGACCCTCCTCGGCGGGTGGACCGCTGCCGTCGCCGATGAGCCGCAAAGGCACCCGCACCCCGTCGTTGGCGATCGTGTTGTACACCTGCAGCATCTGCAGGGGAGTCACCGCCAGCCCCTGGCCGATCGCCATATTGGGCAGGCTGAGGCCGTTCCAGCGGCTCAGCGGGGGCACGATTCCCTTCGACTCGCCCTTGAAGTCGAGGGCGGTGCGGGAACCGAAGCCGAAGGCGCGGATGGTCTGGTACAGCCGCTCCTCACCGGTCATCTGAGCCATCTTGATCGTTCCGATGTTCGAGGACCGGGTGACGATCTCGGTGGGAGTCCATTCCACGTCCGGATGGGTGGGGGTGTCCTCGAAGCGATGCTCCCAGATGGTGAGGTACGACGGCACCGCTATCTCGACGTGCTCGAGTACCGCCCCGCTCGACAGGGCGGCAGCCGCAGTCACCGGCTTGAAGACGGAGCCAGGCTCGTAGGTCCAGGTAGCGGCCAGGTTCTGGCGGGTGCAGTTGACGATGCCGTCGGATCCGCGGGCGACGTTGGCCATGGCGACTATCTCCCCGGTGGCGGGAAGCGAGACCAGCGCCACCCCGGAGGATGCGCCTGCGGAGGCCACGACGTCGAACAGCATCGATTCGGCCTGGAACTGGACGTTGCGGTCCAGGGTCACGGCGATGTCCTGCCCGACGTTCGGCTCGGTCACCTCCTGCAGCCCGCCGGGAATGGTCGTGCCGTCCACCCCCACTTCCTTCACCACCCGTCCGGGAGTTCCCGACAGGTGCTCGTCGTAGGTCTCCTCGATGCCGCTCATCCCCACGTGGTCGATGTTCACCCGCCCTACGGCCGCCAGGGCTGAGCAGTCGCCGTTGGGATGCTCGCGCCGCGGTTCTGCGATGACCTTGATGCCGTTGATTCCCAGGTCGTTGACCTGCTCCCCGACCTCTGGATCGATCTGGCGCACGATGTAGCGGAACGCGCCCTCGCCCTGCAGCTTGTCGAGCAGTTCGGAGGACTCGATTCCCAGGACCTCCGACAGCGCGGAGGCCGCGCCATGGGGGTCCTCGATCACCCGCGGATTCGCTACGACGGTGGCGGCCGGCAGCGACAGGGCGATGGTCCGGCCGTTGCGGTCGATCACCGTGCCACGGGGAGCGGGCACGATGATCTCGCCTATGGGGATGGCCACGTCGGTGAGGATCCGCGGGTCGGGTGTCGCCTGAACGTCGACGATGCGGTAGATGAGGGCGCCCAGCGCGAGCAGCAGGATCACCAGAACGGCCACGACCCGGCCCCGGCCCACCAGTTGGCGGCCAGTCATGGAACGAACCGGGTCACCGGAGCCCCACCGGCTCGGATGCCGCGAAGATGCGTCGGAGTGTCGCCCGGATGGCGTCACCCGGCCGACTTCCCTCTGGTGAAGGCTCCTCCAGCCGGTGTGGCACCGGCACTGCTGCTGGCATCGACGGCTGGCGGCGGCTCATAATCCGACAAGCCGAGACTGAACGGATCGGTGACCGGGGGCTGGAGCTGACCGGGCCCGACCGGGGTCAGCGGGACCAGCTCCGCCGCCGGCACAAGCCCCACCGAGCGGGCGTGCTCCGCCAAGCCCTCCGGCGAGTCGAGGAAGGCGATCTCCGCCTGCAACTGGTCGATCCGCTCCCGGCTCAACTCGTTGCGCTCGATGAGATCGTCGAGCGAGGCTTGGTTCTCAACCAGCACAGCGTGCAGCGCGGCCAGGGCCAGGCACACCGCGAACATCCCGAGAGCGAGCAGGGTGCCGACATCGGTTATGGACCGGCGCGCCGTCGCGGGGGCTTCGGCGACCTTTAGGTCTCGCCGCTTGCGCTCAGGTCGTGATGCGGGCGTGGCCGGGGCCCGCTGGGTGGCGCGCCCTTGAGCCCGGGATGCCATCAGACATCCCTGACCAAGCGTTCCACGGCCCGCAGCCGCGCCGAGCCCGCCCGGTGGTTGGCGGCCTTCTCGGCCTCCGTCGGGGTGCGGGACCGCCGCCCCAGGAGCCGCACGGCGACCGGAGGGCCCGGCGCCGGAGGCAGCCCCGGCCGCGGCGGCGGGGACTCCCCGGCCGCCAGCCTGAAGACCGACTTGACGATCCGGTCCTCGCCGGAGTGATACGACAGCACGGCGCATCGGCCGCCATCGGTCAGACGATCGATGGCGCCGGTGAGGGATCGTTCGAGCATCTCCAGCTCTCCGTTCACCTCGATTCTGAGGGCCTGGAAGGTGCGCCGGGCGGGGTGGGCGCGCCGGCGCGTCGTGGCCGGAACAGCTCCCGCCACTGCCCTGGCTAGCTGTGTGGTGGTAGTGAAGGGCCGCTGGGCGACGACGGCGGCCGCGATGCGGCGGGCGTACCGCTCGTCGGCGTTGCGGCGGAGCATGGCGGCGAGGGTGTCTTCGCTCTCACCGTTCACGATGTCGGCCGCGGTGACCGGCCCGTCCGGGTCCATACGCATGTCGAGAGGTCCGTCGAGCCGGTAGCTGAAGCCGCGCTCGGGCCGGTCAAGCTGCCGCGAACTGACCCCGAGGTCGAACAGGCACGCCGAGACCCGGGCCTGGCCGATGCCGTCCAGCACGGTGCCGAGCGCATCGAAGGTGGCGCGGTGCAGCGTCACTCGGTGCCGGTGAGGGGCGAGGCGCTCGGCCGCCGCCGTCAGGGCATCAGGATCCCGGTCCAGGCCCACGAGGCGAACGTGCGGGAGGTTCTCCAAGAGCGCGTCCGTGTGACCACCGTCGCCGACGGTGGCGTCGAGGACGACGCCTTCGGGAACGTCTCGCAGCAAGTCCACAACCTCGCGGCACATCACCGGCTGGTGGTATCGGGGCTGGCCGGCTCCGGTCTCGCCGCTCATGGGCGGCGGGGCCACAGCATGCTGGGCCCGGCGGCCGGTCGAGCGGCGTCGAGTGCACGGGTGAGGCAACGCCCGGTCATCTGCAGTTCCCCGACCGACGGCGCACGTCGGGATTTCTCCCCCGATCGAGCTAATGGCAAGCGGGCGGAGTACGGGTCTTCCATCTGCCAATCGGGGAACTGCACATGACCGGGCGAGCCTTCGACGGCAGCCCTGGTCCTGGTGGATTCGGTGGTCTGGGTAGAATTGGTGGGTGGGACGATCAGGCACTGGCGATCCCCCGCCCGTGGGTTATGGCCTCGGCAAGACGCTCCGTGCCGACGGACTGCACCTCCGTCCAGCGCTCGGGACTCCAGATCTCGATGCGGCGGATCATGCCGGTCACGATCACTCGGCGGTCGAGTCCGGCGCCGGCCCGCAAGTGGGGCAGGATCCGCATGCGTCCCTGCGCGTCGGGCACCACGAAGTCGGCCTGGGCCGCGAAGCTCCGCAGCGCGTTGATGTCCACCAGCCTCTGGCCCGTTTGGGAGCGGAGTTCCTCGGCGGTATGCGCGAACTCGTCGACCGGCAGGATTCCCACGCAGCCGTCCAGAGCGGTGACGTAGGCGCCGTCGGCTAGATGGCTGCGGAACCCCGCCGGCAGGATCAGCCGGCCCTTGCCGTCGATGGTGTGCTCGTGGACACCGACGAACAACGTGCGAGGCGGGTTCATGGTTGACGCTCACGCTCGTCCACATCGAGCCAGGGCCCTCACCGGGGCACCATTGACGACTCCCAGCCACTCCACAGCGCACCACCGTACTCCCTTTCTCACCACAAGGCAAGTCATGGGTGGATGAATCTCCCGACTGGAGACATCGCGGGTGGAACACCCGACTGCGAACGGGCTCCGGGGCGGGATCAGCCCTAGCGGCGCAACGCAGCGAGCAGGGACCGTGTCAGCTCGACCTCCGTCGCCGGGATGGAGGTGCAGCGGCTGGCCAGGACCCTCTGACCCTCGGCCCGTTCCACATCGCTGAGGTCCAGCAGATCCAGCTCATCGAACCCATCATCGGCGGCGCTCGGGGCGGCCTGCGATCCATCGGGCTGAAGCCGGGCAGCCGTCTGTATCCGCACCCGATCCCGGCTGCGCCGCTGGCTGACTCCCACAACCTTGCGACCGCCCAGGAACACTTCGCCCGGACCCATTCCTGCGAAGCACACCAGCCTCCCCCACCGGTCGGCGACGAGGCGGCCGGTGTGGATCGAGCATCCGGCGTCGGAGATGCTCGACACCACCGACGCCCACAGCCGGCCGACCCAGCCCGTTGCCAGGGTCACGTCGTCGTGCCAGAGAGGATCGGTCGCCGCCACGAAGAAATCGGCCCACACCTGGCCCCCGGGCCGCAGCAGCACCGCTCCCCCTCCGCTGCGCCGCCGAAGCACCTCCACGCCCGAGTTCGCGGCGCGGCGTGCGTCGGCTTCGCTGGCCTTCTGGGTGCTGCCCAGCACCAGGGCGGGCCCCTCGACGGTGTACATCCGGGCCAGCCTCGACGCGCTGGCTGGCGGCTCCCCCAGTGCGAGGAGGTCGGAGACCGAGCCGCGCACGTGCTCGACTGTCCAGTCAGCACAACCGCCACCGGGTGCTGGGACTCCGGCCGGCGCGCGTCCAGCCGGTTTGTCGCTCGGGCTCACGCGGTGCGCAGGCCGCTTCCGGGTCGCAGGTACGGTGTCCACACCTCGGGCACAGCGCCCGCGGCGATCTCGACCCATGTTGACGGCGGCGGCGGCTCAGGCCGGCGGCGCAGCATCATTCCGCTCTCGCTGGGAAGGCGGTCCCGCTTCTTGGCATTGCAGCGCCGGCACGCGGCCACCACGTTCTCCCAGGTGTGCTGGCCGCCCCGGCTGCGGGGCACGATGTGGTCCATCGTCTCGGCCCGTGCGCCGCAGTACTGGCAGGCGTCGCGGTCTCTCGCGAACACCGCCCGCCGGTTCGGTGAGCGGTGACGGGGACGGGGCACGTTTACGTAGTGGCTCAGCCGAACCACCGAAGGCACATCGACCGATCGCCGCTCGGATCGGAAGGCGCGTCCGGTGGCGTGGAGCATCTCGACCTTCTCGGCCAGCACCAGGCACACGGCCCGGCGAGCACTCACCACTGCGAGTGGCTCGAAGGTGGCGTTGAGGACGAGCACCCCGGACATCGGGGGCAGGCTAGCCGTCCGCCGGTCAGAGATGCGGCCGGCGCACCCTCTGAGCCCTGCACCACTCCAGCCACACGACGAGGTCCGCGGGCGAGGGAGTCTCGGACGGATCGCCGTACATCGTCTCGGATCTGAAGCCCATGAGGTCGGTCGGGGGTAGGGGCACGAACGGAGGCTGCCGCCACCAACGGTCCGGGGCGAAGCGAACGAGCAGAGCCGTCGCCGTCGGCCACAGCCGCGGCCGGGTCACTACCGCACGGGCCGACCGCAGCGCCAACCTGCCCGCCAAGATCGCGCCCACAACCAGAAGCCTACCCGGGCACTCCGAGGCGCCCGGAGCGCCGGGATGCCTGCGATTGCGGAGCATCCGGAGCGGTACGCTGGCCCGCGATGGCTGACTTCGAGGAGCAGTTCAGGCTGGTCCGTCAGAACATGGAACTCGCCGTCAAGGGCAAGCCCACCGTCATTGAGCATCTCATCCTGGCCCTGGTGAGTGGAGGGCATGTGCTCATTGAGGACGTGCCGGGCGTCGGCAAGACGAGCCTGGGCAAGGCTTTGGCCCGCAGCATCGACGTCAGCTTCGGTCGGATCCAGTTCACACCGGACCTGCTTCCCGTGGACATCACGGGCACGTCGGTGTTCAACCGCGCCACCGGATCCTTCGAGTTCCGTCCCGGGCCGGTCTTCTCGAACATCGTCCTGGCCGACGAGATCAACCGCGCCTCGCCCAAGGCCCAGTCGGCCTTGCTGGAGGCCATGGGAGAGCAGCAGGTCACCGTCGACGGCGTCACCCGGGGCCTGGAGCCTCCCTTCACGGTGATAGCCACGCAGAATCCGCTGGAGTACGAGGGCACCTATCCCCTGCCCGAGAGCCAGATGGACCGATTCCTGATGCGCCTGAGCGTGGGCTACCCGGACCCCATGGCCGAGGACTCGATTCTCGTGTCGAGGCGGGCCCAAGAGCCCGTGGACCTCATCGGGCCGGTAGCCGACGCGGCCGTGATCCGATGGATGTCCGAGCGGCTCGAGGAGGTGCATGTATCGGGGCCGCTGCGCTCCTACCTGCTCGATGTAGCCGCAGCCACGCGGCGGCATCCGGGCCTCTCGCTGGGCCTGTCACCCCGGGGGGTGTTGGCCTTGCTGAGGGTGGCGCGGGCCCGGGCAGCCTCGTTGAGCCGCGCCTACGTGACCCCCGACGACATCAAGGCGCTCGCGCCCGTGATGCTCCCGCACCGGCTCCTGGTCAAGCCGGATAGCCGGGTGCGGGGCCTGCGCTCGACCGACATCGTCACCGAGATCATCGACTCTGTGCCTGTGCCCCGCAAGGGGCGGTGACGTGCCGACCTCCCTCGGCTGGAGGTTGCTCGCGCTCGGGGTAGTCGCGGTCGCTGCCGGCCGGGCGTTCGGAATCCTCGAGTTCTATGTCATCGGGACCGCGGCCGTATCCGCAGTAGTGGTCGCGTGGACGCTGCGGCTCGTGCACCGGTCCCGGTTGTCGCTCAACCGCCTGGTGTCGTCCGGGATGGTGGCGGTGTCCGAGCCCGTCGACGTGAGGCTGCAGGTAACGAACCTCGGAAGGCTGCCGTCCCCGACGGCGCTCCTTAGCGAGCACGTGAGCGGTGAGCCCGACGCCCGCTTCAGTCTGGCGCCGGTGGCCGGCGGCTCGACCGCGACCTCCAGCTACCGGCTGCAGCCAACCCGACGGGGCGTGCTTGAGATAGGCCCGACGATCGTCAGCGACATCGACGGCCTCGGACTGGCGCACCGGCGACGGATCGTCCAGAGACGCACACGTGTGGTCGTGCATCCGCCCGTGGAGGCGCTGGTTCCGCCTCGGCTGCCTGTTGGCGGGGGCCTGTCGCTGCCAAGCGACTTCCATCGACGGTCGCTCGGGCTCGAGAGCGACGAGTTCGACGTCCTGCGACCGTACGTGGAGGGCGACGACCTCCGCCATATCCACTGGCGCTCGACCGCGAGACTCGACGAGTTCACGGTGAGGCGGTTCCAGCCGTCCCGCCCCGGCCGGATGACGGTGATCATCGACACCCGTCCCCCCGGGAATCTCGTGAATGTGCAGGACCGCACCACCTCGGTGGCTGCCTCCATCGTCAACGCCGTGTTGCGCTCAGGCGACGAGGCTCAGATCCTCACCACCGACGGTCGCGGCACGCGGCTGCTGTCCAGCTACTCCGAAGTGGGCGTGGCGCTCGAGTTCCTCGCCCTCCTCGATGGCGGGCAGCCGGGCATCGCCGTCCAGTTGATCGGTGAGGGGTCGGTTGTTGTCGCGGTCTCGGCCTCCCCCGAGGCCATTGACGACGACGGCGCCCGTCATGAACTGGCCGAGCGCCTGGAGGCATCCCTGATCGTCACCTACGGCTCAGGGCATCGATCCACCCCAGCCCCGGCGCTGGACTACGAGGGTGGCTGGATACACCTGACCGGCCCCGGCCAACTGCCCAGCCTGTGGCGGGTGCCCGCATTGGCCGGCCGCGGGGTCGCCGACCTGGTGTGAGCATGGCAACAAGACCGGGATCGGGCCCGGGATCGGGCCGCGGCGGGGGCTGGGACTGGCTGCTGGAGGTTGCCCTGATCGCGGTCACCGTCGTGGTCGCGGCCGGCATGGAGCGGCTCTTCACTGATACGTCGTTCCTGCGCGATGTGCTGGCGCTGGCCCTCGCATCCCATGTGGTCGCCGCCGCGATCCGTCGCGTCGGTCTGCGAGCGGTTGGCGCCTCGCTGCTCAGCGTCGCCAGTCTCGCCGTAACGGCGACGGTGCTGCTCTACCCCGAGACGGCCTGGTTCGTCGTGCCCACGCCCGGTACCGTCTCGGCCGCATTCGACCACCTGGTGGAGGCCTGGGACGTGGTGAACGGCAGTCCTGCGCCGGTCGTCCCGGTGCCGGGACTGGTCCTGATCGCCGGGACCGCACTTGGATTGTGCGCCTTTCTGGCCGATGCGGTCGCGTTCCGGCTGCGCTCCGCAGGGTGGGCGGTCGCCCCGGCCGCCGTCATCTACGGCTTCACGGCCGCGGTCGGGACGGGCGACGCGGCGGTGCTCCACGGGACGCTGGCATGCGGCGCCATCGGGTTGACGATGGTCGCGCTGCGGCTTCGCAACCGTCGGGCCGACGTCTGGATCGAGGCCGGACCGGGTCGCGGGACGAGGGCCATGGCCCGCGTCGGGGGTGCCGCGCTGCTGGCGGCGGTTGTGGCCGGCGCAGTCGCCGGTCCGGCCCTTCCCGGGGCGCGGGCCGAGCCGTGGATCGACCTCGAGCGCTTGGAGGTCACCGACGCCGCGCCCTGGGTCGACGCCCCGCCCCCCACCCCGGAGCCGTGGGCTGATCTCGCCCCTGCGAGCGGTGGAGGGCCCGCTTCGCTGGAGGGGGCCGACGCCGGGCCGAGGGTTCTTGTCAGCCCGCTCGTCCAGGTCCGCAGCCGTCTCATCGATCTGTCCGATGTGGAGCTCTTCGCGGTGGCCGTGCCCGAGGACGAGCGCCAGTACTGGAGGCTGACATCCCTGGACGAGTTCGACGGCGACGCGTGGAGGGCGCGCTCGGAGTACGAGGAGGTCTCTGGGCCGTTGGCAGCCACGCTCGACCCGTCGGCGGCATCGGGACCCCACCTGTCGCAGACGGTGACGCTCACGGGGCTCGGGAACTCGTATCTGCCCGCCGCATACGAGCTTCGACGGGTCATTGACGACGGCGGGGTGGCCATGGAGTACGAGGCCCTCTCGGGCTCGCTCATCAAGACGCGCCGGGCTGCGCTGGTCGGGCCGAGGCGGTTCACCTACGCGGTCGACTCGGCCGTCCCCGCGATCGGGGATCCGGACCGGCTGCGCCGATCTGAGACGTCGATGCTGGAGGAAGGGTTCCTGGCCACCAACACACGGCTCCCCGACGATGTGCAGGAGCTCGTCCGTGCCGAGGCGGAGCGCATAACCGCAGGAGCGCGGTCCGACTACCACCGGGCGCTGCTGCTACAGGATCACTTCCGGCTTGACGGCGGCTTCCGCTACGACCTACAGGTGCATTCAGAGGGAGTCGACGGCCTGGAGGACTTCCTGTTCGACGTTCGGGCCGGCTACTGCCAGCAGTTCGCGTCGGCCTTCGGGGCCCTGGCCCGCAGCATCGGTCTGCCGACCCGGGTGGCGGTCGGGTTCACATGGGGCGAGTGGCAGCCAGAACGCGACATCGCTGGGGCCTTCGTCGACGGGGCCTATGTCGTGCGGGGACGGCATGCCCACGCCTGGCCCGAGGTGTACTTCGCGGGCACCGGCTGGACCCGGTTCGAGCCAACGCCGGGCCGTGGTGCTCCCGGGGACTTCGCCATCACCGGCCATGTTGCCGATCAGGCCGGTCCCGGTCCGGACGCGGCTGCGGCCGTTGCCGATCAGGGTGTCGAGCCGGCGGAGGCACCCGGGCGTCCGGACTCAGCCGGACCGGATCCCGCCGGTGCGCCGACCGACGATCCCGAGGCGGGCTCGGGTCTGGTCCGCCGGTCGGAGCCCTCCACCGATCCGCAGGCCGGGGCCTCTGAGAGCCCGAGCCGGCTCAGCGGTGCGCTGCTGGCTGCGCTCGCGCTGGTTGCTCTGGGGTTCGCCTTTGGTTTGGTGCCGGTGCTGAAGCGCCTTCAGTGGCGCAGGCGCAGGGATCGTCTCGCCGATGATCCGGCTGGACTGATCGACTTCTGGTGGAGCAACGCTCTCGAGGCGCTGGCGCTGGTTGAACTTGACCCCAAGTCTTCCGAGACTCCCCAGGAGCTGGCCCGCCGGGTTGTGTCGGTCCGTCCTGCAGTGGGACCCATACAGGAGTTGGCCGTCATCGCCACGCACGGGCGCTATGCCCGCGAGACGCCGCCGTTGATGGCGATCAGGGCCGGTGTCGTGGGTTCGCTCGTGGTCGGCGCGTGCCGCCGGCAGGCAACCGTGCTCAGCCGGCTGGCCGCCGCGCTCGATCCGTCAACGCTCGTCAGCAGGGCGCGCCGGTAACCGGCGGCCGCGCCCGAGCGCGATCGTTAAGGCTCAGTTGCCGTTGCGGTCGTCGCGGTCGAAGCGTTCTCGCATCCGGGAACCGGCTCCGCCGACGACATGGCGGAATCCCCCGCCCCGCATCGACTGGGTCATCTGGCCCAGCCCGGCCCGGCCCGCCCGCCGGGCGTTGCGCTCGAGGAACAGGAGCGAGACGAGCATCACCAGGAATCCGCCGAACGACAGCAGGAACGACACCGACAGCAGCCAGACCATGATCACGATGCCGACCAGCAGGCCGAGCGCAGCCCACTTGATGTTGCGGAAGGCGTGGGTGTACACCGTGGTCTCGGCTACCTCGCGGGCCAGTTCCGGGTCGCTCTCGTAGAGTTGCGACTCGATCTCGCTGAGAATCCGCTGCTCGTCCTCCGACAACGGCACGCCATCACCTCCGGCACCTCGGCTTCGCAGCTGTGCGTGTTCGCCCCGACGATAGCCGGAATCGAGGGCAACTGCGTGGTGTCCGGAGCTTTTGTCAGCTGTGGTCTGACCCGTCGGCGGCCGGTCCCCAGCGTTGATCCGCGTCCGAGGGTGATCGAATCCCGCTCCCGTCGCGAACCGCGGCCGCCGGGCCGATGGCCGACGCGCCGAAGCGGTCCCTGATCTGGTCCGTCACCCGGTCGGCTGCCTCGCTGCCCTCGGGCCCGTCCCCGCTCGCGTCGAGTCCGAACGTCAGCTGCCGGGCCGAGGCCTCCACCAGCCCCGACGCGCCCACTCCCAGGAGCCTCACCCCACCTGCGACATCGATTTGGGCGAGAAGCTCGCGTGATGCGGCCACCAGGTCGCGGCTTCCGTCGGTGGGATCGGGCAGAGTGACCGAGCGGGTAATGGTCTTGAAATCGCCGAAACGCAGCTTCAGCGTGATGGTTCGAGACTGCAGCTTGGAGGTCCTCAACCGGCGGGCCACCGCGTCGGCCAGCCGGGTGGCCTCGGCTTCGAGCTCGGTGGCGGTGTGCAGGTCCCGGGCGAAGGTCTCCTCGTGGCTGATCGAGCGAGGCGGTCGATTCACGACCACCGGCCGGTCGTCGATGCCGTTGGCCAGCTGGTGGAGCTGGCGTCCTGCGGCCGCTCCCAGCGCGGAGACGGCGGCCGACTCGGGCAGGGAGGCCAGATCTCCGACCGTCTCGATCCCGAGGCGGCGCAGGCGCCGGGATGTCGCCGGACCCACACCGAAGAGCGCGGTGATCGGCAGCGGATGCAGGAAGTCCAGTTCGGTGCCGGCCTCGACGACGCACACCCCCGGGCCCCGCTCGGGCCCCGACGGCCCCGCTCGGGGCTTGGCCCGCTCGGTCGCCAGCTTGGCCATGAACTTGGTGGAGGCCACCCCGACCGAGCAGGTGAGCTGCTCCTGCTCCAGGACTCTGGCGCGGATGCTGGCAGCCAGTTCGGGGGCCGGGCCCAGCAGGCGGGCCACTCCCCGGACGTCCAGGAAGGCCTCGTCCAGCGAGAGCGGCTCGACCAGCGGGGTGACGTCGCGAAGGACGGTCATCACCCGCGCCGACACCTCGGCGTAGTGGGCGTGGTCGCCGGGCAGGAACACCGCGTGGGGGCACAGCCGGCGTGCTCGGACCGACGGCATGGCCGAGTGGATGCCGAAGTGGCGGGCCTCGTAGCTGGCCGCGGCCACAACCCCCCGGCTGCCGGTTCCGCCGACCACGACCGGCTTGCCCCGCAGCTCGGGGCGGCGCCGTATCTCCACCGCGGCGTAGAAGGCGTCCATGTCCACATGCAGGAAGCCGACGGTCCCGTCCGGCGGGCGTCCTCTGGTCTCGGTGGTCACGGGCCTTCCCGTGCTCGGCCTCCCGGCATCCCTCCAGTCTGCCAGCGCCCGACGACACGGTTCGTCGCTGTGCGGCCGTACGGCAGGCGCAGGGGGTGGTTGGGTACGCTCTAGTCGGTGCTGGACCAACCGCCTGCCGTTCCGCCGGACTCGTCGCCCTCGCTGCTTGCCCGGGTGCTGGCGTTCTCGGCCATCATCGTGGCCGGGGTGTGCGGGGGCCTGATCGGCTTCGCCGTGATGGACTTGAGCTGTGACGATGGCTGCACCACCACCGCAGGGCTCGTCGGGCTGGGCACGGCCGTCGGCGCGGCGATCGGGACGGGGATCGTGGCCGTGTTGACCCTCCGGGCCGCCGTCGAGTGGCGGGCCCAGCAGCCTGGGATCACGGCCGACCCGGTTGCCGGCCAGGGCCGCCCCGGGAGGCGGCACCGGCGATGACCACTCGCATCCTCACCGTGGAGGACGACGAGCGGATCCGTACCGCGCTGCGGCTCGCTCTCGAGGACGAGGGCTGGGAGGTGGACGAGGTCGCCTCGGGCGAGGAGGCGCTGATCGCGTTCGGCCGCGTTCCCGCCGACGTGGTGCTGGTGGACATCATGCTGCCGGGCATCGACGGTTTCGACATCTGCCGGGCCATCCGCAAGTCGAGCGATGTGCCCATCGTGATGATCACCGCCCGCTCGGACACTCACGACGTGGTCGCCGGGCTCGAGGCGGGGGCCGATGACTACCTCACCAAGCCCTTTGCGCCCAAGGAGCTGTCGGCCCGCATCAGGGCGCTGCTGCGCCGGGCCCGCGCCTCCGACGCCGGCGGGGACGAGATCGTCTTCAACGACCTCGAGATCCTCCCCGATGCGGGAATTGTGCGGGTGTCGGGCACCGAGGCCCACCTCACCAAGACCGAGTTCCGCCTGCTGGTCGAGCTGGCCTCCAACCCGGGAAAGATCTTCAGCCGCGAGGTTCTGCTGGAGCGGGTATGGGGTCTCGGCTACTTCGGCGACGGCCGGCTGGTGGACGTGCACGTCCGCCGGCTCCGCACCAAGATCGAGCCCGACCCGGCCAACCCCCGCCATGTGGTGACCGTACGGGGGCTCGGCTACAAGCTCGTGCCCTAGAAGTAGCACAAGGTGCGGCGCCCGATCTTCGTGCCATTCTTCGCCCGCCGGGGACTCCGGCGCCGCATCACCGCCGCGTTCGCGGTCGGCGGGCTGCTGCTGGCCTCCACGATCTCGTTCGCCACCCTGGCCCTGGCCCGGCAGAATCTCCTGGAGGAGCGCGACGACACCGCCTTCTCGGTGTTCGCCAACAACGGCCGGCGGGTCCGCAACGAGCTCACCGCCGAGACCGACGACGAGGGTCGCCGGGCCATCGTCGAGCGGCTGAGGCAGACCTCGGGCACGTTCCCGCTGCTGCGGGTCGGCGACGAGTGGACATCGGCCGACCCGCTGGTGTTCAACCGGGAGGCGGTGCCCGCCTCGCTGCTGGAACTGGTCGAGGCGGGGATCCCGGCGCGGATGCGCACCACGATCGGGGTCAGCACCGCCATCGTCTCCGGCGTCCCCATACCGGGTACCCCAACCAACGCGATCTACTTCGAGGCCGCTCCCCTCGACGACATCGAGGAGACCCTGAACACGCTGGCCATCATCCTCTTCGGCGTGGCTGCGGTCACCACCGTGTTCGCGGCCGCCGTCGGGTGGTGGGCCGCGGGCCGGCTGCTCAACCCGCTGTTCAAGGTGCGGACGGCGGCCGAGGCGCTGGCCGCGGGCGCCCTCGACACGCGCCTGACCCCACCCGACGACGCGGACCTGGCTTCGTTGACCGCCTCGTTCAACGAGATGGCCCGGGCCCTGGAGGAGAGGATCGCCCGTGACGCCCGCTTCGCGTCCGAGGTCAGCCACGAGCTGAGATCGCCGCTCATGACGCTCACCGCGTCGGTGGAGGTGCTCTACAACATGGCCGACGAGCTGGGCGAGCGCGGCCGCACGGCGCTGGACCTGCTCAGCGACGACATCGCCCGTTTCCGGCGGCTGGTGGAGGACCTGCTGGAGATCAACCGGTACGACGTGGGCACCGCTGACCTCGAGGCCGAGGAGGTGCACATCGTGGAGTTCGTCCAGCACGCCATCTTCCAGTTCGGCCTCGACTCGACCGCGGAGGTCGACTTCGAAGCGGCCTCCGGCATGGAGGACACCGTGTTGATGGCCGACAAGCGCCGCCTCGGTCGGGTGGTGTCGAACCTGGTCGAGAACGCCTCCAAGTACGGCGACGGGGAGGTCGTCGTCAGCCTCGAGCGTGTGGACGGCCTGATGCAGTTGGGCGTCGAGGACAACGGCCCGGGGGTGATCCCCGCGGAGCGCGAGTTGATCTTCGACCGGTTCCACCGCGGCCGGGCCGGCGGCCGGCGGGGCCGCGACTCGGGATCCGGCCTGGGACTGGCCCTGGTGGCCGAGCATGTCGGCCTGCACGGCGGGCGGGTCTGGGTGGAGGACCGCCCGGGCCCGATCCCCGGTGCCCGCTTCGTGGTCGAGTTGCCGGTGTCGGTGCCCGATGAGGAGAGGGAGCACACCTCGGCACCATGAGGCTGCCTCCCCTGCTCCGTCGCCGACGCGCAGCCGCCGGTTGTCTGGCCGTCGCGTTGTTGGCCGCGGCCGGCGGCTGCGGTCTTCCCACCGACGAGAACGCTCAGGCAATCGATCCCGAGGACCTTCCCGAGACGCTCAGACCCGGGTTCACGGCCACCACCACTACCACTGTCCCCGCACCCCTGACAGAGGCCCGAACCGTCTTCCTCCTGACTAACCCGCAGGACATCGAGCGCACGATCGTGGTCGAGGTGGAGCGCCAGGTGGACCGCAACGCCACTCTCGGCGATGTGCTGGCCACGTTGTTCGGGGAGGCAACCTCGGTCGAGGAGTCCGACGCCGGCTACTTCAACACTCTGGAGCTGTTCGAGATCCTGAGCGCCACCGTCATCGACGGCGTGGCCACCGTCGACATCGTGCATCCGTCCCCGGAGGGTGAGGATTCGGCCCCCTCAGCCGACGAGCTACGGTTCGCGGCGGCCCAGCTCGTGTTCACCGCCGCGGCGACCGAGGGCGTCGACGGGGTCCGGATCCTGCTGGACGGTGTAGCGGTGTCCGTCCCGACCAGCGACGCCGACGCCGAGCCCGGGTCGATCCTGCGAACCAGCGCATACGAGCAGTTCCAGCCCGACTTTGCCCCGACGACCACCACCTCCCCCGACGTCGACGAAACCTGAGGCCTCGCCGCGGCGCGTTCCTTAGCCGGGGGGGGGCGTCAGGAGAAGAACGTGTGGGCCACGTCGAGCAGGTCGTCGCTCACCGGCTTGAGCTTCGCGGTCGCGTCCCGCAAGCAGACCCGCTCGATGGCGCCATTGCGCAGCGCCACCATCTGCCCGAAGGCGCCGTCATGGACCGCGTCGATGGCTGCCACGCCGAAGCGGGTGGCGAGCACCCGGTCCGACGGTGTGGGCGTGCCGCCCCGCTGGACATGCCCGAGGATCGTGACGCGGGTCTCGAGCCCGGTGCGAGCCTCGACCTCCGCCGCGATGACGTTGGCGATCCCGCCCAGACGCTTGTGCCCGTAGGCGTCGACCGGGGGCTCTGCCACCTCGAACGTGCCGGGCCGGGGCCGGGCACCCTCGGCCACCACCACAATCGACGCGAAGCGGCCTCTGCGCTGGCGCCGCAGCAACGCCGCGCACAGGTCGTCGAGATCGAAAGGCTCCTCGGGCACGAGAATGAAGGCGGCACCCCCCGCGATCCCGGCCCAGGTGGCGATGTGGCCCACATTGCGTCCCATCACCTCCACGAAGATGACCCGTTCATGGCTCTCCGCGGTCGTGTGGAGGCGGTCGATGGCGTCGGTAGCGACGGTTATGGCAGTGTCGAACCCGAAGGTCCGTTCGGTCATGCCCACGTCGTTGTCGATCGTCTTGGGAATCCCAACCACGTCGAAGCCGCGATCGGACATCTCGCACGCGCACGACAGCGTGCCCTCACCGCCTATGGCTATGAGTGCGTCCAGCGCCAGTGTGCGCATGGTCTCGGTCGCGGCGGCCATGCCGTCGGGGAGGCTGAACGGGGTGTGGCGCGAGGTGCCGAGCACGGTGCCTCCCCTCGGCAGCAGACCCCGGCAGGACTCCACGTCGAGCGGCATCCAGTGGTTGTCCACCACGCCCCGCCACCCGTCGCGGAAGCCGATGACCTCGTCGCCGTAGTGGCGTTCGGCCTTGCGCACCACCGCCCGGATCACTGCGTTGAGTCCGGGGCAGTCGCCGCCCCCCGTGAGGATCCCGACCCGCATCACGGCGCTTCCGAGGCGAGCAGGGCCGCTCCGATGGCACCGGCCTGGCTACCGAACCGCGCCGCGACGATCTGCGCCTTCCGCCGATGTTCGCCGCCGAGCACCAGGCGGTGAGTCCACGCCTCCATGCCCCGCACGAGCGGCTCGCCGATGTCGATCAGGCCGCCGGCGATCACGATGACCTCGGGGTCGAGCACGTGCACGAGGTTGGCCACGCCCACCGCGGCGCAGCGGCAGAACTCGTCCAGGACGACCAGCGCGTCCGGGTCTCCCTTGGCGACCAGCGCGTGGACATGCTCGCCCCGGATGGCGCTGACCGAGTCGGCTTCGTCGATGGCGCTGTCGAAGTCGCCTCTGGCGGCGGCGTGGCGGGCGAGGCGACCCAGACCGGTCCCGGACGCGTAGTACTCCCAGGGGCCGGGCGAGCCGGTGACGTGCTCGGGTCCCGACATCTCGATCGTCATGTGGCCCGACTCGCCCGCGAAACCGTTCCAGCCCCGGTAGAGCTTTCCGTCGAACACGAACCCGGTGCCCAGACCGGTGCCCAGCGCGACCAGGGCGACATGGCGGGAGCCCCTCGCCGCTCCATGGAGCGACTCGGCCCAGGCCGCGGCTGTGGCCTCGTTCTCGACCACCACCGGCCGTCGCCACTCGGCCCGCAGGCGCCTGCGCAGGTCGAGGTCCAGGACGCCGTCGATGTTGGGCGAGTACTTGAGCACCCCGTCGGAGTCGACGAGCCCGGCGATGCCCACCCCGACCGCCGAGAACGCGGCGCCGCACTCGGCCTCGAGGCCGGCGACCATCCGCGTGATCGTCTCGACCAGCGCCTCGCTGTCGGCTGTGGTGGCGTCTCGTCGCACTGCGACGGGTGTGGTGGGGTCGCCGGGGTCGACGGCCACGCCCAGCACCTTGGTTCCACCAATATCCAAGCCGCAATACATGATGTTCAGGTACTCCCGCTCAGATTCGGGCGGCCGCTTCCACGTAGCCCTTCAACTCATCCAGCGCGGTGTGCATGATGCGCGACTCGGCCCGCCGCTTCACGAAGCCGGGCAGAGGCACCGCCAGTTCCACTGCGAGCTGGTAGGTCACCTCGGTGACGTCGGTCTCTCCGGGAACGGGCACGAACTCGTACTCGCCGTCGAGCCTGGTAGTGGCATCTCCCCGCTGGAGCCTCCAGGCCAGGCGCAGCGGGTCCGAGCCGTAGAAGTACCTGAGCGTGTACGTCGTGGAACGGCCCATGGCGGTGACCCGGTACGCCACGTCGACGGCTCGACCGTCGCGGTCCCGAGCGACGATCTTCGCCTCCTTGATGTCGTGCGCCCATCGTGGGTACTGCTCGAAGTCGGTGGCCGCGCGGTAGCAGCGCTCGGGCGAGGCCATGATGGTGGTGCGCTGGGTTGCCTGATCGACCACGGCGGGCAACGCTCCTCGGAGTCCTGCTCAACGGCTGCGGCCTGCTGGTGGCCGCGTGGCGAATGACCCTAACAACGTCACTGGTGCTTGCGGTATGCGGCCAGGGTTGCCTATCGGCGCGGACCCTGGGGCAGCCGACCGGCCATCTCCTCGATGGCCAGGCGCAGTTGATCGGCCAGGAGGTCGTAGGAGAAGGCGGTCACGGCCCGGTGCCGCGCCGCCGCGCCCATCCGGGCGCGGAGCTCGCGGTCGTGGAGGAGCGTGCCGATGGCCTCGGCCGCGGCCTTCGGGGTCGCCGGGTCGAGCACGATTCCTGTCTCACCGTCGGTGACGGCCTCGTGGGCTCCGCCGCTGCGCCCGGCCACCTGCGGAACGCCCGCGGCGGCGGCTTCGAGGAACACGATGCCGAAACCCTCCTGCTCCAGGCCCCGCCAGCGGGTGCGGCACAGCATCGCAAACACGTCCGCGCACCCAACCAACGCGGCGATGTCGTCGTCGCCGAGCCGTCCTAGGAGCCTGACCGGCGCCCCGACCCGGTCGGCCAGGCGCTCCAGGCGGCCCCGGTCCCGGCCGTCCCCGGCGATCACCACCTGAAGGTCGCGGCCTTCGGCGGCCAGGATCGCGGCTGCCCGTACCAGGGTGTCCATTCCCTTGCGGGGAACCAGCCGCGACACGCTGACCACCATCGGGCTGCCGGGCCGCAGCCCCAGGCGGTCGCGCCACCGGTCCCGGTCCCGGTCGTCCATGGGTCTGAACCGCTCGGTGTCGACTCCCGGCGGGATCACGAACGCGGCCAGGTGCCGGTTGAGGGCTCGTTCGCTCTCGAGAGCCGGGTAGCCGCCCGCCGCGATCACTCCCGTGGCCGAGTCGAGCACCCGCCGGAGGAGCGGCCTCAGCACGGGGAGCCGGCCGGGAATGGCCACCTCGGCGCCGTGCACCACCACCGCGTAGGGCAGGCCCACGCGGGGGCCGATCAGCCCCGCCGGAAGCGCCGGATCGATCACCACGAGGTCGACTTCGTGGCGCTGAGCCAGACGGCGCACCCGGCGGACCAGGTGTGGGCCGGGCAGGAGCCACGGCTCGGTCGACCGGACCACCGTGAAGGGCTGCTCGGCGTCGAACGCAGCCGAACCCGCATACGGCGTGGTGTGGACCACGACATCGTCCGGAGGCAGCCGCCGCCACAGCTCCCACAGGTAGTTCTGGATGCCCCCCACCTTCGGCGGGAAGTCGTTGGTCACCAGGAGGTGCCGGGTCACGTCGCATCCCGCGGCCGGACGGGCCGCTCCATTTCGGCCCTCACCAGCGGGTCGTCACGTCCCGACAGCGCGTCGAGTCCGAGCCCCAGCCGCCGGGCGCACCACACGGCGTGGGCGCGGATCAGCGGATCGGGGTCGCGCAGCGCCCGGTCGACGGCGGACCGCACCCGGGAGTCGGACCGATCCCCCACGTTGGCCAGCACTACGAGCGCGTTGCGGCGCAAGTAGCGGGGCTCTCGCCTCGGGATGTACCAGCGTCCGAAGCCGGCCATCAGGGCGCCGTCGCTCGCGTCCAGCATTTCCAGGACCGGCACCCATGCACCGTTGCCCGTCGACGGGAGCGCCCGGTCGACTTCGCTGACGGGGTCGGGGCGGTGCCGGGTGCGGCCGGTGAGACGGACCCGCACCCGGTTGGGCGGGCACACGTCGGAGCAGTCGTCGCAGCCGTAGATCCTGTCGCCGAGCGCCACCCGGTAGTCGGGGTCGAACACGCCGTCGGCCTGCACCAGCCAGGCCAGGCAGCGGCGTGCGTCGACCGTGCCTGGGGCGATGATCGCCCCCGTCGGGCAGCCGTCGAGGCACTGGCGGCATGATCCGCAGCCGTCGGCCACGCCACTTTCGGGCTCCTGCGGGGCTATCGGGGCGTCAGTGACGACGGCTCCGAGCACCACGAGGCTGCCCACTCCGGGCACCAGGATGTTGGAGTTCTTGCCCCACCAGCCGATACCGGCCCGGTGAGCCGCAGCCCGGTCGACTAGGCCGTTCCCGTCGGCCGACACCACTGCCCGGTGGCCAGCGGCTCGCAGCGCCGCCGCGACGGCCTCGAGAGCAGTCCGCAGCGGCTGGTAGTAGTCGCGGCGCGCGTAGGCCGCCACCCTGGCGTAGGGGCCTCCGTCGCTGGGCGGGTCGCCGGCGCCGGCTTCGAACTCGAGCGCGCCGACGATCAGCGCCGCCGCGCCGGGCAACAGGCGGGTCGGGTCGGTAGAGCGCTCCGGATTGCGGTAGGTGAACTGCATCCCGCCGTGCAGTCCGGCCTGCTTGCGCTCGTGCAGCACCGCGGCGACCTCGCTGAACGGCTCGGCCCGGCACACTCCTACTGCGCACAGCCCGGCGGTGCGGCCGATGGTGGCCAGCGTGTCAACGTCCACGGTCATCGCATCAGTGATCCCGCCGCTGGGTTCGAGCGTCTCGCGGCGAGGCATCCTGTCTGCCGTTCTCGGCCGTCCACCGGGTCATCCGGTCGGTGCGGTGGTCACCTCGTCGAACTTCTTCGCGGCCCGCCCGTCGTCGATGGCGGCTGCGGCCGCCTCCACTCCCTGGGCGAGGTTGTCGGCGATGCCGGCGACCACTAGGCCCGCGGCCGCGTTGAGTACGACCATGTCTCGCTTGGGTCCAGGCTCGCCCGCCAGCACACCCGCGAGGATCCGGGCGTTCGCCACCGCGTCGCCGCCTCTCAGCTCGTCGGGCGTGGCCGTGGACAGTCCGACTTCGGCCGCCTCTACCCCGTACTCGGTGACCTTGCCCTCGTTGAGCTCCACCACCAGATTCGGTCCCGTGGTGGTGAGTTCATCGAAACGGCCGTCGCCGTGAACCACCAGCGATCGCACCGAGCCCGTGGCCTGCAGCACCGCGGCCATAGTGGGGGCCAGTGACCCCTCCGGAACGCCGAGGACCTGGCGCTGCACACGGCCAGGATGCGACAGCGGCCCGAGCAGGTTGAAGACGGTGGGTATGCCGACCTCAGAGCGAACGCCGGCCACATGGCGCATGGCGGGGTGGAAGGCTCTGGCGAAGGCGAATCCCAGACCCGCGGTGCGCACCATCTCGGCTACTTCCTGAGGCGCCATGGCGATGGGCACGCCGATTGCCTCCAGCAGGTCAAAACTGCCCGAGCTGGACGAGGCCTTGACGTTGCCGTGCTTGCACACCGTCGCGCCCGCGCCGGCCGCCACGAAGCACGCCATCGTCGAGACGTTGAGAGCGTGGGCCTTGCGGCCCGGGGTGCCGCCGGTGCCGACGATGTCGATGGCGTCCGCGGGCAGGTTCAGGGGCGTGGCCGCGTCGCGCATGGCCTCCGCCAGGCCGCTCAGCTCCCCCACCGCGGGTCCCTTGATTCTCAGGGCCACGATGAACGCGGCCACCTGAGCGTCGGTGGCGTCGCCCGCCAAGATCGACCCGAGCGCGGCCTGGGCCTCGCCGGATCCTATGTCCCTGCCGGCTGCGAGCGTTCCCAGCACGCCCGGCCATCCGCCGTAGGTGTCGAGCGTGGTCATCGCTTTCCTCCCGGCCCGTGTCGGCGGCGCGGGTGTCGCCGTCGCGTCAGCCCTTGAGGCTAACTACGGTCTAGCCTTGAAGCGGTGGCGGGGAGCCGGCTGGATGGCCGCGGTCCGCTCAGGCGGATCGAGGAAGGTCGGGACTCCGCAGGGCAGGGTGCTGGCTAACGGCCAGTCGAGGCGACTCGCAGGAAAGTGCCACAGAGAACAGACCGCCGGCCCCAGGGTCGGCAAGGGTGAAACGGTGCGGTAAGAGCGCACCAGCGCTCCGGGCGACCGGAGCGGCTAGGCAAACCCCACCCGGAGCAAGATCGAGCAGGGAGAGGGCGGCCCGCCCGCAGACACTCCCGGGTAGATCGCATAGATGGATGGTCATCCAAGGAGATCCCGGCAACGGGCTCCCGGACAGAATCCCGCCTACAGGCCGACTCCCCGCCACCACCCCCTCCGGGCCGCCTCCGGAGGTGAGAGAATCGCGGTTCGGCTTCCGGTGGGTGCACCTTGCGAATCGAATCAGTGAGCCCGGCGTTCGAAGAATAAAATAGCTTGAATTATCTTGAAAACCATCTATAGATATCACACTCCTCTGGCATGATGTGGTCATGGTTGTGGAAGCGATACAGCAGGTGCGGGAGGGGTTGGCGGCGTTGATCCGTCTGGTCAACGACGCGGCGACGCCTACTGCGGACGCTCGGGCGGTGCTAGAGGGGTCGAAGGCGTTCGGGGCGCAGGTAGCTGTGCTGCAGGCCGACGCCGCTGTCTTGGTGGCAGCCCGGGACCTTCACGGGGATGGTGGTGTGGGCGTGTTGGCGCAGTCCGCGGGGTTGTCTCGGCGAGATGCGGCCAGCCAGGTCAAAACGGTCGAGACGCTCCAGGAGATGCCTGCCGTTCGTGATGCTGTGGAGAGCGGTGAGATCTCGGTAGCGAACGCCAGGGTGCTGGCGGCTGCTTGTGAGAAGACCAGCGGCGAGCAGGTGGAGCAGGATGGCGATCTGTTGGCTCAGGCGGCGGTGTTGTCGCCTGAGCAGTTTTCGCGGGAGGCGGGTCGGTGGGCGGCGCGGCGTCAGGTCGATGACGGTGAGGAGCTTTATCGGCGTCAGCGGGCTCGGCGGCGGTTGAGTTTCTGGGACGGCGACGACGGGATGGTGCATCTTCGGGGCGAGTTGGATCCGGTGACGGGTGCCAAGGTGCGCAAGCGGTTTGCTCAAGAAGCTGAGCGGCTGCGAAGGGCCGACTTGCACAGTGCGGGCGGGGAGAAGCGCAGCCTCGACCAGCGCATGGCTGATGCGCTGGAGACTCTGAGTTCGCACGGCAGCATCTACTCCAGAGCCGACGCCGACGGCGAGGCCTGCACTACCGAGACCAGCAGCGCCGCGAGTGATGGGGGCCGCAGTTCAGGTGAGGCCGACCGCGGCGGCGCAGACGCCAACAAGTGCGGCTGTGGGGGCCGGCCGTCGGCTGACATCACCATCGTCCAGCACCTCGACGCGGACGGCACCGCGGCGTTCGCGGAGGTCGCTGGGGCTGGTGTGATCCCTCAGAGCGTGCTTGAGGAGCATTTCTGCGACGCCCGTATCACCGGGGTCGTGTTCAGCAGCGAGGGTGTGCCGCTGTGGCATGGTCACGCCAAGCGGCTGGCCACCAAGGCCCAGATGAACG
>VXTM01000049.1 GCA_009837445.1 Acidimicrobiaceae bacterium | reverse complement strand
CGGGTTGGGCACTGCTCGCCGTGAGCGCCTTGATCGCCTCGCTCTTCGCGGTCGGGGCGAGCCCCGCGGCCGCAATCGACGACAAGTCGAAGGCGGATCACGCCACGTCTGATCGGGCGTGTGTGGGTGAGGCGCTTGATGACCACGGGTTCACCGATTTGGGCACCCTCAGCGCCACCGTGCCGAACATCAACTGTCTGGCCTACTACGGGATCACCATCGGCAAGACCGCTGACACGTTCGACCCGAACTCCAACGTGACCCGAAGCGAGATGGCTCTGTTCCTGTACAGGGCGGCCAAGCTCATGGACGTCGACTTGATGGGCGGCGACATGATGGTCGACTACGGCGACATCGCCGAACTGGGCGAGGACCGTCAGAACGCCATCACCGCGCTAGCGAGGAATGGCATCCTGTCCGGTCGCGGCAGCATGGCCTTCGAGCCCGGTGCCGACATCACCCGCGCCGAGATGGCGGTCGCTCTGGTCAGCTTGGTCGACCACGCGTCCGATGTGGTGAACAAGGCCAAGTCCGGGGCCAATCAGGGCCTGTTCGTGTTCGGCTCCGCGCCCGGTTCACTGCCCAATGACAATTTCACCGACGTCATACGCACACAGCCCCGTCATGTCAACAACGCCATCAGCGCGGCCTACGAGTTGGGCATCACCTCGGGCAAGTCGCTCGATGTGTTCGATCCCGACGGCTCGGTACCGCGCCGCGATATGGCGACGTTCATCATCAACGCGGCGAACCACACCAACCTGCGGCCGGCGGGTCTGACCGCTCAGAGATCGGGCACGACCATCACAGCGTCGGTGCGCGACGCCGACTTCGCGCCAGTGCCCAACGCACACATCGACGCGTTCAGCGCGACGAATGCCGACGCTGGCGGGGCCTTCAAGGCAGACGGCTCCTGCCGAAGCAGCCGCACCAGCCTGGTGGACGGTGGAACGGCGTGCGAGATCGATGGCGCCGATCCGATCACCCAGTCTGATGGCAACACCACCCTCGCAGCTGTCACCGACGTGGGTGAGGGCCGGACTGTGTGGTTGTGGACCGGCGACTTCGGCGACAAGTACGGCAGCGACACCGACAGCATCACCGTGGATGTTCCCAAGGGAGCCTCCGGCCCGGTCATGGCCACGTCGGTCGACTTCAGCAATGACCTCAACAAGAAGCCCGACGACAGCGATGTCGACAGGGTCCACTTTGGCGCGACCGTGACGGTCACACTCCAGCTCCAGGGCGCCAACGACGCGAACGCCCCGGCACCCCCCGGCAACCCGGTGAAGTACTCGGTGACCAGGACGTCCCGCTCAGTTGCTGCCTCCGTCACCGCTGCCACCATCGACGCCGTCGGCGGCAGGGCCGCGGTGTTCGCCGACACCAGTAACACGGGCCTGCTCAGGTCGGATCCCGCTGAAGTGGTGACGATCGGCCCCGACGGTTCTGCGACATTCACACTCACGGCGTCCGACTCCGATGCCAACAACCGAGGTCAGAGGACCGTAGTGCGGGCCGTGGTGACCCCGGTGACCCAGGGCCAGGTCGGGTCTGCGCCGGCTACCACCGGAACCGAGGGCACCATGTACTTCGTCTTCTCCGACGAGAGTCCGGCGGTGACGTCGGTGTCGATCGAGACCGGCGGCTCCCAGAGCGCGCCCGCCTCCGGCAGAGTGGGCACCGCGGTCACCGTGTCGGTCGCCGACCAGTACGGCAACCCCGTCCACGGAGCGGAGGTTGCGCTGTTCAGCAACGATGAGACCGGCACCGGCGACACGGTTGGTTCCTCCATTCCCCGGAATGCGGCCGGCGATGGACCGCGGGAGTATTCGACGCTGCGCAGCGGCAGCGTGCGGATCGGCTACACCTACACCGGCGGCGCCTCACAGGAGAGCCTGGTGGCCATTTGGGACGGCTACGTGGCCGCAACCACCGATGCCGACGGCAACGCTGTTGCCGCAGTCGGCACCGAAGGCTACGGCGCCACTCCTATTGCCACTGACGGAACGGTGACTTGCCAGGACTCCGGCTCGGCCGGCGCGGACGTGTGCAGCACCTCGACGGAGGTCAACTGGGTGAGACCCGTCTCGACCCGTGACTCGGTCGCGGCCAGGACCATCCTCAGCATCGATACCGATGACGGCCAGATCATCGTCAACAACGCTGCTAGTGGGACAACCCCGAACTCGATCAACTACGACTCGAACGATTACTTCCTCGTCGACGACACCGACGACGACACTGACAACTTCGAGCCGAAGAGCATGGATGAGTTCGTGAAGGCGGTGACCAAGGGGCTGGCCGACAACGCCAAGGCGGAGGCCGGAGGCGGGTCGGCAGACACGATTACGCTGGCATGGACCGGGTATATCGCTGACGACGCGTCGGCCATCACCCAGTTCTCGCTGGATCTCGACTGATCCCCAGCAGCTAGAAGGGTAAGGAGCCGGGGCTGACCCGAGCCCCGGCTCCGCTCCTCCTCTCTAGTACCACCAACCCCGAGGAGGCCCCGGCAATCCAGCCGGGGCCTCCTCGCGTCTCTGCCCTATTGCTACGAAGCCCCCGGGCCGACCAGCAGCGCGATCCAGATGGAGACGGCGGCCAGCACCACCGTGGAGACCGTCACATAGAGGCTCCGAGCCTGGCTCTTGACGATCTCGGCGCGCTCCTTGGCCGCGTCGGCCATGGTCTTGATGATCTCGGCGCGTTCTTTGGCCGCCTCGGCGAACCCGTCGGCCATGGTCT
This sequence comes from Acidimicrobiaceae bacterium, assembly GCA_009837445.1. Lineage (GTDB taxonomy): Bacteria > Actinomycetota > Acidimicrobiia > Acidimicrobiales > Aldehydirespiratoraceae > Aldehydirespirator. Next base: position 3,095 of record VXTM01000049.1, on the reverse strand, counting down.
TAACGATCTCAGCGCGCTCTTTGGCCGCCTCGGCGAGGCCCTCGGCCAGGCCGGTGGCCATGGTGGCCTGGAGTTCGGCGCGTTCTTTGGCTGCTTGGGCCAGGCCCTCTGTTAGCGCGGCTGTGATGGTGGCGCCCAGGACCCTGACGTCGTCTTTGGTGGCCATGGTGTCCCAGCCCGTCGGCGGCAGCTGCTCGACGAGGGTCTCCGCGTCTTGTTGGCCCATCATCTCTGCCAGTGTGTTGAACAGCGAAGCCCGCTGTGCCTGGGTGGTGGCCATCTTCGGCCCTCCCTTCCGTTCGATGGTGCTCGATCGAGGGGAGAGCCTCGAGGGCCGCTCCGATAACTGTCCGGGCTGGGCGCAGCCCACTCCGGACGAATCGCTACGCTACCGGTGACTTTCGGCTATGTCAATCCAATGCAGCCCATGTAGAACATATATGGAGCTTTTAATGTTCTGTCATGCACTCGGCTACACTCGGCACTAGCCGTTGCAAGCCACGGCCACATGGCTCGCCTCAAGCACCGAGCGGAACGGGAGGCCCCCACGCCATGGACACGACCACGCTGGACTCCAACACCATCACGCTGATGGTCACAATCGCAGGGTCGTGGCTGACCCTTGTGGGTGTGATCATCTTCCAGACCAGTCGACTCGACACCAAGTTCGATACCAAGTTCGACGCCTTGGGCCGTGATGTCGCCGATGCGCGCGAAAGGCTGGCCAGGATGGAGGGCCACCTGTTGGGGCTCAATAGCGTCGCCTCGGATCCTTCGCCCACGCCTCCCGAAGACGGCGACGACGATCACCGCCAAGCGGGCTGAAGCCGCCAGTGTGTTGCGATCGGACTCGGCGGTCGATGCAACAGCCGTCAGCCTGCCTGGCGCCGATCCGGATCGGAGCTGCGGACCTCGGGCCGAGGCTCGTCGGGGGCGGCGGGGCTGAGGCCGCCTGTGGTGAAGCTCCCGGGCGCCATCAGGTGTCCCTCGATACGGGCCACCCGCTCCCGGGTGTCTGCGACATCGCCGGCCAGGGCGTCGATCTTGCCGTCCAGCACAGTGACCCTGCCGTCCAGCACAGTGAGCTTGTCGTCAATGGCATCGACCTTGGTCTCGAGGACCGCGATTCTGGTCTCCAGGGCCGAGACGCCGGTGTTCACGGACTTGATGCCGTCTTCGTGGCGGTACGACTGCCACAGGATCGCGCCGAAGATCGTGATCCACGATCCCATGATCATGCTCATCATGGCGATGGTGTTGGCGTCCATTTGAAGGTGCCTCCGTTCCGCTGAGGGATGCTTGAGGCGAGCCGTGACCGCGGCTTGCGACGGCGGCGACAATTTTGACTCAAAGGATCTGAAAGCATCAGCTAGGCGCAGCGGTTAGCGAAACACACTGGCGTTGCTCGACCGGCCGGCCGTGGTCCTCCGGCCACCAGCACAACGAAGACGCGAGGAGGCCCCGGCGATAGTGCCGGGGCCTCCTCGGGGTTGGTGGTTATGTCAGAGCGGGTGGATGGCCCCAGGCCTACCAGCCCGGAGCCGCTCCCCGCCCTTTGGGATTAGGCGTTCACCGTCAGCGTGAACCGAGCGACAACGCTCGCATCCGTCGGGTTGTACTGAGCCACTGCGATGTCGTTGGCGGTACCCGTGTCCTCCTTGGCGAGCTCCGCCTCGAAGGCCGCCATAGTGACATTGCTCGTAACAGCGCCGTTAACGATGACGAACTGGTCGTTCTCGTCGTAGACGACCGACTGCAGTGCGGTGGCGTCATCGCCGATGACCAGCGTGTTCCGCTCCGCGTCAGCTACGCGGAGGTCCACACCGGTGGTGATTTCGGCGGTAGTCGCCGGCGCCGTCGGTGTGAGCGGTGCTGCCCAGTAGAACATCTTCGCTTCGCCGATGTCGTCCGTAGTGGCGGCTGGGTCAAACGTGGCGTCTGGATCAGTGACCGTATTCGCCTGGATCGACTCCACTGAACCGCCTCCCGTGTAGCTGTACCCGATGCGGACTGAGCCAGAAGAGTCAGTCCGGCGGGCAACCGGGAAGACCGACGTGTTGGCGGGAGTGCCAGCTGGACTATGGATCGAACTCAGCCTCACCATGTGACCCCGCACAGGCTTGCCGTACTGGTCGGTGACCGTCACGGTAACCACGTTGCTGGCAGCGCCGTTAGTCGGTGCGGCGAGGTAGTCGACCGCTGGTGTTACCACAGCGACTCTAGGTACGCTCGGCGCGTCCGAGAACGTGATCGTCGCCGTGCCATCGGTGACCGCCGCCTGTTGGGTTGGGTCATTAGCATCAGCAGGCCCAGACATCTGGGTCACGGTGTAGGTCACTCTCACCCGGTCAACAGATCCGGTCTCCGGATCGTCTGCGTTGTTGGGATCCGGATCAGAAGCCGTGACAGGGAACGTCACCATACCGTCGGCGTCGACACTGAGCACGCTCCTCGTGACCGATGCGATCGCTGAACTCGCGTCAACAGCGGCCGGAGTCGTACCGAGGTCATCCGCTGCCGCATTGAAGTCTGCGGTGGCGGCATCGGTGGAGGTTCTATTGGTCTCGCTACGTACGAACACAACATAACTCGCACCATCCGCGCCGGGTCCAGCATCCGCATCGTTAGCGCCGACCAGCTGGATCGTGACGGTTATGGTGCTGCCGAAGGCTGCCCGGATAGCACCCTTGGTCATATCGGTCGTGACCTTGGCATTGAGCGCCGTCACTGGGGCCGTGTCGGTGAGGTTGATGTGGGCGATCCCTTCGCCGCCGTCCTCAATCTTGTCGCCGCGCTCTCCGGTCCAGGCCCACACGGTGGTGCCGCCCGCTTGCGTGTTCACGTCGATGGCGTTGGGTTCCAAGTCACCGTCGAGGCCGGTTATGGCGTCGAGAGCACCGATCTCGCACACATCGGTGTTGCCTACGGGGATGACGCGGGCCGTGTTGCAACTGCCGTCCTCGTTGAAGGCCTCATCAACCTGGTCTGCCCTCGCCGTGAAGACGTCGACCGCCGCGTTGGCCACCGGCTGGAAGTTGGAGTCACGGACCGAGATGATCACCTCGCCAGGCTCGTCCGACTGGATGGACACACCG